>NZ_BAAAGF010000003.1:0-507001 GCF_039524015.1 Gaetbulibacter jejuensis
TTAAGTGGAACTTACACAGAGTGTGGTGGAGAGTTAATGGTAACTTGGACATTTATGGATGATTGTCAAAGAGAGATTACAGCTACCAAAACAGTAACTGTATTACCAGCACCAGCAGCAGAGTTTGCACCAGTAGAAGATGAAGAGGTTACATGTGAAGAAGCTAATGTATACGAAGCTACATATTTATCTTACACTAATGATGCTGGAACAGAAGCTTGTTTAATTGAAGGTGAAGTTTTAGGAGAAATCTCTGGTGAATACAATGAATGTGGAGGAACATTAACAATAACATGGTTCTATAAAGATGATTGTGAGCGTGAAATCACAACTAGCAAAACAGTAACTGTATTACCAGCTCCAGTAGCTGAGTTTGATCAAGTAGATGACATAACTATTGCTTGTGAAGATTTAGCAACATATGAGCCAGCTTATTTAGCATACTCAAATGGAGGTACTGTTTCTTGTGAAATTAGTGGTGAAGTTCAAGGTGTTGCAGAGCCTTTTGATGGAAGCTGTGGAATGTTTGAAGTTAATTGGTCATTCACTGATGAATGTGGAAGAACGATTACAGCTAATCGTACTGTAACAGTTATCGATGAAACAGCTCCAGTATTAGTAGGTGAATTACCTGAAGGTATTTCTAATATTGATGCATGTTATGCTGATCACCCAACTGAACCAACTGAAGAAGAGATTGCTGCATTATTTGAAGACAATTGTGGTAATGTAAATGTTACTAAAACAGTTGTAAGTCTTGGTGATGATTGTGATTGGGCAGTTATGTTCAGATACGAAGTTCAAGATGATTGTGGTAATTTTGCAGCTCCAGTTAAAGTTTACTATAACGGAGGAGACAAAACTGCTCCTGAGTTAACAGGAACGTTACCAACTGGTGAAACAGGAATGGAGTTATGTTTTGATGAAATTCCAGAAGCACCAAAATCAAGCAACTTAGCTGAGTTATATACTGAAAACTGTAGTGAAGTTATCGTAACTGAATTAGAACCAGTTATTACTGGAGATAATTGCTACTGGACTGCAACTTATACTTACACAGTAGAAGATGCTTGTGGAAATAAAGCTGAGAACATTGTAATTTACTACCAAGGAGGTGATACTACACCACCAGTACTTGAAGGAGATGTTCCAATGGGTCAAAATTCATTAGACTTATGTATAGATTCTGATTTAGGAGAGCCTTCTGAGGAAGATATCGCTGCGTTATATTCTGATAACTGTTCAGAGGTAATCACTGTAAACAAAATAGAAAAAGTTTACGGGACAGACTGTGAGTGGATTAGAGTATTTGAGTACATAGCTATGGATGAATGCGGAAATGAGTCTGATATCATCAAAGTTAACTATCAAGGTGGTGATCAGTCACCTCCAGTATTTGACTTAGAATGTCAATTAGAAAGTTTCGAAATATTTACATCTAATGGAGCTGATTGTCCTGCTGAAGCTGGAATATCTCTTAACGTTGGAGATGAAATAGATGCATTCACATCATGGACTGTTGGTGGTGTTGAAATACTACCTATTGGAAGCTGTGTAAGTGATAACTGTACTGATCTTGGAGATATCATTATACGTGTTATCGGTAAAACTTCTACAGATGACAATTGTATCAATATGTTATCAATTTCATTTGAAGCTGAGGATGCTTGTGGAAAAATTTCTGAGCCATTTACTTGTACTTACAAAGTAATTGATGATGAAGCTCCTGAAGCACCTGCAGATGAAGAATTTACTTATGAGTGTACAGATGATGTGCCAGAAGCTATTGACTTAAAAGCTATCGATGCTTGTCAAGGTGAAATAGAAGGTGTGTTTAGTGAAACTAGTGATGGGCAAACTTGTCCTGAAACAATCACTCGTACATGGACATATGATGATGGATGTGGAAATGTTTCTGTAACTACTCATGTTATTACAGTGAATGATGTTACTGCTCCAGTATTAGAGTGTCCTGAAGATGTTGATTTTGGTGTAGTAACTGAAACTCCAACAGGATTTGCTGATAAAGCATTTTATACAGATAACTGTATAGCTGATGGCGCAACTCATGATTATACTGATAGTGAAATAACTGAAACAGTTAATAGTTCTTCAGTAGAAGGTGAATATATCTTCACTTTTGAAGAAGGTTACTTATTAAATTTAGGTAATGCTCCTACAGGAACTTCTAATGGATATCCACATTATACAGGTATTATTACAAGCCCAAGTGGAGATGTGTTACCTAACTATGGAACTATTTTAGTAGTGTACAATCCAAATAGTGGTGAGTATGACATTCTTCAAGACTTTGGACAAAATGATATTCAACCAGCTGGAACTGCAGATGCTGATGCATTTGACGGATGTGATGCGGCAGCTTGGACATTTACATCTAACACTGGACATAACAAAGCATTTACTTTAGAGTGCCCAGTATATTCAAGTTCTGTAACTTACACATTTACTCGTACATTTACTGCTGCAGATGATTGTGGTAACGAAGATGAGTGTAGTGTAACTTACACATGGACTATTGAAGTAGGTTGTGATGAAGAAGCTCCTGTTATTGAGTGTTCAGACGACGCTAACTTTGGTGAGAATCCAGATTTAGATAATAATGGTGTTCCTTATGGTGTAGCTACAACAGCTAACTATACTGATAACATGGATGAAGATGGAGTAACTACTACATATACTGATGAATTATCATCTGAAGAGTACTATGGAGAGTCTACTAATTTTGATATCTCATGTATACAAAATGGTTCACTGTTTGCGCTTGTTCATTTCGAAAGAACTGGATATGCTGAAGATGGTTATGCAATATATGCTGATGGTTATAGAGAAGATTATCCACAATATACTTATGATTTATACTACAATCATTCAACTAATAGATGGGAAGTATATGAATATGATAATGGTTATCTTTTAGGTCTAGTTTGGTATAATGTTACTGAAGATACTGCTCCTTCATGTAATCCATCAGACTGGGATATTGATGGTAGTGTATGTGACGGAATTTATGTTGATTGCGGTTACTACTATCTTGACTATACAGAGTATACATTAACTAGAACTTTCACTCAAACGGATTCATGTGGAAATGAAGGAGAATGTTCAGTAACCTATACTTGGGTTGAAGGTACAGAAGCTGAAAACAGACAAAGTAATGAGACAACTTACTCTACTACATCTAATGGTGCACAAATCTATGCAGGTGAAGTATCAGAGGAAAGGGTAAGTGAAGCTCTAGACTTTACAGCTTATCCAGTACCATTTGACAAAGAAGTTAATATTTCATACACATTTGACTTTGAAACTAATGTAACTATTGAGTTATTTGACACTAAAGGATTACTAATCTTAAGTGATACTAATAACAGATACGTTGCTGGTTCAAAAGGAAATACTAGATTTGATTTATCTAGAACGTCTAACCAAATGTTCTATGTTAAGTTAACAACTAGTCAAGGTTCAGTAACTAAGAAGATTGTGTCTTCATCAGTTAAGAGACATTAATTATTAGGCAATAGCCAAATAAATGTTGATAGAAAAAGGCAGCTAGAAATAGCTGCCTTTTTTATTTGTGTATATTCAATATATTAAACTCTATGGTAGCTGTATTGGTAGTTACACTTTATTCAAATGCCCTTTCAAAGCAATAGTGTATTAATGATTATTAAAGTATGTACTAAGATGTTTGTACATAAACCTAAACCATAATAAGGTTTCATTTAGATAAGGTTACGTTTAAGGTTTATTGCTTTAATATAGTTTCACTACAAGACATAAAAAAAGCTCATTTATTATAATGAGCTTTTAGTTTTATATATTAAAGAATTAAGATTCCTCAGAGTGTTGTTCGGACTTTTCAATAGTTATGGTTAGTTCATTTGTTTTAGAGTCTAAATCCATTAAAATTGTGTCGCCTTCATGTAATTGAGAATTGATAATTTCTTCAGCTAATGCATCTTCAATGTATTTTTGAATGGCACGCTTTAATGGTCTTGCACCATAATCTTTATCAAAACCTTTTTCAGCAATATAGTCTTTAGCTTTATTACTTAATTTAAGATCGTAACCAAGATCTTTAATTCTAGCTATTAGTTTTACTAGTTCAATATCAATAATCTTATCTATATCTTCTTTTTCAAGAACATTAAATACCATTACATCATCAATCCTATTTAAGAATTCAGGAGCAAAAGCTTTTTTAAGTGCATTTTCTATAATGCTTCTAGAGTTATCTTTAGCTTGAGATTCTTTAGCTGATGTACCAAAACCAACACCTTGTCCAAAGTCTTTAAGTTTACGAGCACCAATGTTAGAAGTCATTATAATAATGGTATTTCTAAAATCGATTTTTCTACCAAGACTATCAGTTAAATAGCCATCATCCAATACTTGTAGTAACATATTAAATACATCTGGATGCGCTTTTTCAATTTCATCAAGAAGCACTACAGCATAAGGTTTGCGTCTTACTTTTTCAGTTAGTTGTCCACCTTCTTCGTATCCAACATAACCAGGAGGTGCTCCAATTAATCTAGAAATAGCGAATTTTTCCATGTATTCACTCATGTCAATTCTTACAAGTGCTTCTTCGCTATCAAATAACTCTCTAGCCAATACTTTAGCTAATTGCGTTTTTCCTACACCTGTTTGACCTAAAAATATAAATGACCCAATAGGCTTGTTAGGATCTTTAAGTCCAGCACGATTACGCTGAATAGCTTTAACAACTTTTGAAACAGCTTCATCCTGACCAATAACCTTACCTTTTATAAGTTCAGGCAGTTTAGCTAATTTGTTACTTTCAGTTTGAGCAATTCTATTAACAGGAATTCCAGTCATCATAGATATTACATCTGCAACGTTATCTTCAGTTACAATTTCTCTATGCTGCTTGGTTTCTTCTTCCCATTTTTCTTGTGCAATGGCAAGGTCTTTTTCTAAACGCTTCTCGTCATCTCTAAGTTTTGCAGCTTCTTCATATTTCTGCTTTTTAACCACAGAATTTTTAGTAGCCTTAACTTCTTCAAGCTTCTTTTCTAATTCAAGAATTTGCTTAGGTACATCAATATTGGTAATATGAACTCTAGAGCCAGCTTCGTCTAAAGCATCTATAGCTTTATCTGGAAGGAAGCGTTCAGTCATATACCTATTAGTTAATTTTACACAAGCTTCAATAGCTTCAGGTGTATAATCAACATTATGATGGTCTTCGTATTTTTCTTTAATATTGTTTAAAATCTCAATGGTTTCTTCAACGCTAGTAGGCTCAACAATTACTTTTTGAAAACGACGCTCTAAAGCACCATCTTTCTCGATGTATTGTCTATACTCATCTAGTGTTGTAGCACCAATACATTGAATTTCACCTCTTGCTAAAGCTGGTTTAAACATATTTGAAGCATCTAAACTTCCTGTAGCTCCTCCAGCTCCAACTATGGTATGAATCTCGTCAATAAAAAGTATGATGTCGTCGTTTTTTTCCAACTCATTCATCACAGCTTTCATACGTTCTTCAAATTGCCCACGGTATTTTGTGCCAGCAACTAAACTAGCTAAGTCAAGCGTTACAACACGTTTGTTAAAAAGTATACGAGACACTTTACGTTTTACAATACGTAAAGCTAACCCTTCAGCAATTGCAGATTTACCTACTCCTGGTTCTCCTATTAAAAGCGGGTTGTTCTTTTTACGTCTGCTTAATATTTGAGATACACGTTGTATTTCTTTTTCTCTTCCAACAACAGGGTCAAGTTTACCATCTTCAGCAAGTTCAGTAAGGTCTCTTCCAAAATTATCTAAAACAGGTGTCTTAGATTTTTTTGTTGTTTTTGATGAAGATTGTCCAAAAGGGTTTTGTTTAGAATCATCCTCGTCGTTAATATCATCGTCTGAAAAAGACTCAGCTTTTGGCGATTCTATAAAATCATCCTCGTTTGTAATCATAAATTTAAATTGTTCTTTTACGTTATCATAATCTACTTTAAGCTTATTTAAAAGCTTAGTAGTAGGGTCATTTTCGTTTCTTAAAATGCACAATAATAAATGTGCAGTATTAATTGATGTGCTTTGAAATAATTTAGCTTCTAAAAAAGTAGTCTTTAAGGCACGTTCAGCTTGCCTAGTTAAGTGTAGGTTTTTCTTTTCGTTAGAAGCAGATGATATATTTGAATTTGCAGGGCTTAATATTTCTACCTTGCGCCTTAGATGATTTAAATCAATTTCTAAAGCTCCAAGTATATCTATCGCTTTTCCGTTACCATCACGAAGTAGCCCCAACATTAAATGTTCGGTACCTATAAAATCATGTCCAAGGCGTAATGCTTCTTCTTTACTGTAAGCAATTACATCTTTGACTCTTGGGGAAAAATTATCATCCATGTTTAAAATCCTTTCTGCATTAAAAATAATAAAAACAAATAGATAATGTCAAAAACTATACCTTAAATGTTTTTATAGTAGCTAATAGAGTGAAAAAACTTCAAAAGTTCAAAACATTTAACAGCATACTTATTAACTAAAATAGTAGGTAATATTGTTAATAAAAAATGTCAAAAAAGGTGCTTAAAGGTGGCTCAAACACTATCAAAATACTTATATTAGCACGATTTGAAAACCTACAAAATTCTAATAATTTTTATATATGGCAGAAGGAGAAAAACTCATTCCAATTAATATTGAAGATGAAATGAAGTCGGCTTACATTGATTATTCAATGTCAGTCATTGTGTCACGTGCATTACCTGATGTAAGAGATGGTTTAAAGCCTGTACACAGACGTGTTTTATATGGAATGCATGAACTAGGTGTTAGATCTAATACCGCACATAAAAAATCGGCAAGAATAGTTGGTGAAGTTTTAGGTAAGTACCATCCTCATGGTGATACCTCTGTTTATGACACTATGGTACGTATGGCTCAAGAGTGGAGTTTGCGTTATATGCTTGTTGATGGTCAAGGAAACTTTGGTTCTATAGATGGAGATAGTCCTGCAGCAATGCGTTATACTGAAGCGCGTATGCGTAAAATATCTGAGGACATGTTGGCAGATATTGACAAAGAAACTGTAGATCATAAATTAAATTTTGATGATACTCTACAAGAACCAACGGTTCTTCCAACAAGAATACCAGGACTTTTAGTTAATGGAGCATCTGGTATTGCAGTTGGTATGGCTACAAACATGCCTCCACATAACTTAAGTGAAGTTGTAGATGGTACTGTAGCTTATATAGATAATAATGATATAGAAATTGATGAACTAATTACTCATATTAAAGCACCAGATTTCCCTACAGGAGGAACTATTTATGGTTATGATGGTGTTCGTGAAGCTTTTAAAACTGGTCGTGGGCGTATCGTAATGCGTGGTAAAGCCAATATTGAAGAAGTTCAAGGTAGAGAATGTATCATTGTATCTGAAATTCCTTATCAAGTGAATAAAGCAGATATGATAAAAAAAACTGCTGATCTTGTAAATGATAAAAAGCTTGATGGTATTTCAACCATACGTGATGAGTCCGACAGAAATGGTATGCGTATCGTTTATGTACTTAAGCGTGACGCTATTCCTAACATTGTATTAAATAAGCTTTATAAATACACTGCGTTGCAGTCTTCTTTCAGTGTAAATAATATTGCACTAGTAAATGGTAGACCGCAATTACTAAACTTAAAAGAGTTAATCCATCATTTTGTGGAGCACAGACACGATGTAGTTGTACGTCGTACTACTTATGAATTGCGTAAGGCAGAAGAGCGTGCTCATATCTTAGAAGGGTTAATTATAGCTTCTGATAATATTGATGAAGTTATTGCATTAATTCGTGCATCTTCAAATGCTGATGAAGCTCGTGAAAAGTTAATTGAACGCTTTAAGCTTTCTGAAATACAAGCTAAAGCAATCGTAGAAATGCGTTTACGTCAATTAACAGGACTGGAGCAAGACAAGTTACGCTCTGAGTATGATGAATTGATGAAAACCATAGAAGACTTAAAAGATATTCTTGACAAAAAAGAGCGTCGTATGGATATCATTAAAGAAGAGCTTCTTGTTGTTAAAGAAAAGTATGGTGATGAGCGTCGTTCAATAATTGAATATGCAGGAGGAGATTTAAGTATCGAAGATATGATTCCTGATGAGCAAGTAGTAATAACTATTTCTCATGCTGGTTACATTAAGCGTACATCGCTTACTGAATACAAAACTCAAAATAGAGGAGGAGTTGGTCAAAAAGCTTCAACCACTCGTAATGAAGATTTCTTAGAACACCTTTTTGTTGGTACTAACCACCAATACATGTTGTTCTTTACCCAAAAAGGAAAATGTTTCTGGATGCGCGTTTACGAAATTCCAGAAGGTAGTAAAACATCTAAAGGTAGAGCAATTCAAAACCTAATAAATATTGAGCAAGATGATAAAGTAATGGCTTTCATTTGTACTCAAGATTTAAAAGATGAAGATTACATTAATAGTCACTATGTAATAATGGCGACTAAAAATGGTCAGGTTAAAAAGACAGCTTTAGAACAATATTCTAGACCTCGTACTAATGGTATCAATGCCATTACTATTAAAGAGGATGATGAATTGCTAGAAGCAAAATTAACTACAGGAAACAGTCAAGTTATGCTAGCCTTAAAGTCTGGTAAAGCAATTCGTTTTGAAGAAGCTAAAACAAGACCAATGGGTAGAAATGCATCTGGAGTTCGAGGTATTACTTTGGCTAACGATAAAGATGAAGTAATAGGTATGGTTGCTATTGAAAACCCTATGGAAGAAACAGTTCTTGTTGTTTCTGAAAACGGTTATGGAAAACGTACATACATTGATGATCCTGAAGACGGAGAAGCAGTTTACCGAATCACCAATAGAGGAGGTAAAGGGGTTAAAACAATTTCTATTACTGAAAAGACAGGTCATTTAGTAGCAATTAAAACAGTTACTGACGATGATGACTTAATGATTATCAACAAGTCAGGAATAGCAATTAGGTTAAGTGTTTCTAACTTAAGAACTATGGGTAGAGCAACTCAAGGTGTTAGGTTAATTAACTTAAAAGGAAACGATTCTATTGCTGCTGTTGCCAAAGTAATGAAAGATGAAAACGAAGAAGAAATTGACTCTGAAGTTGAGAATTCAGAAGCTCAAACTGAAGATGGCACAACTCTTGATAATTCACAAGACGAAAACAATTAATAACACTAAACATTAACTAAAAATGAAAAAACAAATAGTAGTTGCTTTAGCACTTTTACTAGGTTCTTTTACATATGCACAAAAGGATGAAATAAAAGCAGCTGAAAAGGCAATTAAATCTGGTAATTATGCTGATGCTAAATCGGCTATTAATTCTGCAGAAGCTTTAATAGCAAATGCAGATGATAAGACCAAGGCTAAATTTTACTTTATAAAAGGTCAAGCATTGTATGCTAATGGTAATAGTTCAGATGCTGATATGGATGCTGCAATTGAGAGTTTTGATATGGTTAAAACCATTGAAGAACAATCTGGAAAATCAAAATACTCAGGCGATGTAGATGAAATTAAGCAATCTATGTTATCTAAATTTTTAAGTGCAGCTAACAGTGCCTTAGAAAAGAAAGATTATATCAGCTCATCTAAAGGTTTTGAAAAAGCATACAAAATGTCTCCAAAAGACACGCTTTATCTGTATTACGCTGCATCTACAGCTGTAACTGCAAACGATTATGAAACATCTTTAAAGTATTATGAAGAGCTAAGAGATTTAGGGTATTCTGGTGTTGAAACAAGATATGTTGCAGTTAACAAAGAGACCAATGAAGAAGAAACTTTTGACACAGCTACGTTGAGAGATATTTCTGTAAGAGCAGGTTCTCATATTAAGCCTGGAGTTAAAAAAACTGAGTCAAAATCTGCAGAGATCATTAAAAACATTGCATTAATTTATGTAAATAATGGTGATAATGAAAAAGCTGCTACTGCAATAAAAGATGCAAGAAAAGAAAACCCAGATGATTTAAGTCTTTTGTTAACTGCAGCAAACGTTCAGTTAAAAATGGGAAATAAGGAAGAATTTAAAAAACTGATAGAAGAAGCAACTTTAAAAGATCCTGATAATGCTGAGTTACAATATAATTTAGGTGTTATCGCTGCTGATGCTGGAGATATAGATGCTGCAAAAAAATATTACTCTAAAGCTCTTGCATTAAACCCTGGTTATGTTGACGCTAATAATAACATGGCTGTAGCAATATTAGGTGAGGAGCAATCAATTATTGAAGAGATGAACTCTTTAGGAAGTTCTGCTGCTGATAATAAAAGATATGATGAACTTAAAGAAGCACGTTTAAGTATTTACAAAGAAGCTGTTCCTTATTTAGAGGCTACCTTAAAGCTTAAACCAAAAAATATTGATGCTGCTAAAACATTGATGCAAATTTACAGCGCAATTGATAATACTGTGAAGTTTAAAGAAATGAAAGCTTTAGTTGAGAAACTTGAGAGTGGAAACTAAACATCAGTAATAAACATAAAAAAGCCGCTAATTAATTAGCGGCTTTTTTTATATAATCTTTTTAATAACTCTTAGTTTATGTGTGTGAATGCGTCTATCAGTATTATAAATACCACTATGGTCTAACCTGTCAATTCTTACTTTTCCATGAGCATGGATAATGTAGTTGTTTTCCATAATAATACCTACATGTACAATGTTGCCTTCATCATTATCAAAAAAAGCTAAATCTCCTGGTTCACTTTCTTCAATGAAGCTTAAAGCTTGACCTTGTGTTGCTTGTTGAGAAGCGTCCCTTAATAGTTTATAACCATTTAGCTTATAAACCATTTGAGTAAACCCTGAACAATCGATACCAAAAGGTGTTTTTCCTCCCCATAAATAAGGAGAGTTTAAGTATGTAAATGCTGTTGAAATTAAATTTTCCTTAGGAGTTACTTTGTCTATAACATTTCCGTCATGCGAATGATTAAGAATGGATAGTCCGTTTAAGCAAGAACCTATAGGAATAGTAAAAAGGTTTTTAGCATCATCTTCTACGAATTCAACTAAATCAGAAGAAAGGATAGGGGTTTGACTTTCTAGTGTTGAGTAAGATTCATTATCAATCTCAACATATTGTTTATTGTCAATCCATCCTTCATATTTATCATGAGCTAGACGAATTCTACTCCAAAACTTACGTTGTTCTAAAACTTTAAAGAATTCTCCATACAACACTTGAGAAACCAACTCACTTTTATCTGATGGCTCAAGTCTAAGAGGGATAATGCTTAAATTACAAATTCCGTATTGCATTAAATGTATTTAGTTGCGTTCAACTACAATTGCCGATGCACCACCACCACCATTACATATAGCTGCAGCACCAATTTTTGCATTGTTTTGTTCTAATACGTTTAAAAGTGTAATTATAATTCTAACACCAGAGCACCCTAATGGATGACCTAAAGATACAGCACCTCCATTTACATTTACATTACTATCATTCAACCCAAGAAGTTTAATGTTAGCTAAACCAACAACCGAAAATGCTTCGTTAAATTCAAAAAAGTCAACATCGTCAATAGCAATACCAGCTTTATCTAAAGCTTTTGGTAAAGCTTTTGCAGGAGCTGTAGTAAACCATTTTGGTTCTTGTGCAGCATCAGCGTAACCCTTAATAGTCGCTAAAGGTTTTAAACCTAAAGCATCAGCTTTTTCTTTACTCATTAATACCATTGCTCCAGCACCATCATTAATGGTTGATGCGTTAGCAGCTGTTACAGTTCCATCTTTTGAAAAAGCAGGACGTAATGCAGGTATTTTTTCCATTTTTACATTAGTAAATTCTTCATCTTTACTAATAACTATTGCATCTCCACGACGTTGAGGCACTTCAACAGGAACAACTTCATTATCAAATTTTCCTGCTTCCCAAGCAGCAGCAGAACGTGTGTAAGATTGAATTGCATAAGCATCTTGGTCTTCACGTGAGAAACCGTATTCAGTAGCACATGCATCAGCACAAACTCCCATTGCATTTTGGTCGTATGCATCTACTAAACCATCTTTTTGCATTCCATCTACTAATGAGGCAGGTCCAAATTTAGTACCAGTTCTTGCATGTAAATAGTGAGGTATTAGGCTCATGTTCTCCATTCCACCAGCAACAACAATATCAGCATCACCTAGAGCTATAGATTGAGCAGCTTGCATAACAGCTTTCATACCTGAAGCACAAACTTTGTTTACGGTAGTACATGGAACAGAATCAGGAATTCCAGCAAAAATTGCGGCTTGTCTTGCTGGTGCTTGACCAGTTCCTGCCTGTACAACATTTCCCATTAAAACTTCATCAACTAATTCAGGTTTTAAATTTATTTTATCTAGTGCGCCTTTTATTGCTACAGCTCCTAGTTTTGGAGCTGGTATTGTAGATAAACTACCTAAGAAACTACCTATTGGAGTTCTTGCTGCAGATACAATTACTACCTCTTTACTCATTATAATATACGTTTGTTTTTTATAGGTGTAAAATTAATCATTTTTTTGTAGAGTTAAGAATGAAAACACTATTATAAAACTAATATTACTTTCAAATTTTATTACATTTGGTAGCATAGTAAAAAGGCTTTATGAAGGAATTGATAAACAAATGGTATAGAAATCACGCACTTATCTATAAGGTGCTTTTATTTTTAAGTACTACATTTTTAATAGTGTATTTGTTTCCTAAAAGTGGAAAATTTAAATACAATTTTGATAAGGGAAAACCTTGGCAGTCAGAAAATTTATATGCGCCTTTCAATTTTGCAATTAAAAAGACTGCAGAAGAGTTAAATGAAGAAAAAGCTACAATTGAAAGTAATAGTACTGTTTATTTTAATATAAATGAAACTACTAAAAAAGATGTTTATAAAGCTTATAATGAAGAGTTTGACAAGGTTTTTTCCGACAGTATTTCTAGGGCAAATACTTCATTATACTCAATTGGAGAGTCTGTTTTAAATCAAATTTACTCATTTGGTGTTTTAGATGAAGAATATAATTATGACTCTAATAAAAAAGTAGTTTTACTTAATAATCAAAAACAAGTTACTACCACTTTTTATTCTGAACTCACAAAAACTGATGCATTTAGGTCTATATTAGAAAAGGCTTTACAAAACTCTAATAACGTAAGTTATACAACAAATTTTGTGTCCTTGTTTTTTGATATCGTAAAGCCAAATTTAACTTTAAATAGTTCTATAACTGATAATGCGCTTCAAGAAGAACTAAATAGAATATCACCAACAAGAGGAAGTGTTGAAAAAGGAACACTGTTAATATCAAAAGGAGAACTTGTTGAAGGTAAAAAATACGATGTTTTAAAATCTTTAGAGTCCGAATATGAATCTCAAGTTTGGAATGAGTCTAACTATAATTGGGTAGTTTTTGCCTATGCTTTACTAGTTGCTTTAGCGTTATTGATGCTGTTACTGTTTTTAAGAAAATATAGAATGAAGGTGTTTTTAGATAACACTAAGGTGACATTTATTTTCTTCAATATTATTTTAATGGTATTGCTCACAACATTGATAATTAATTACAATGCTAAATATGTTTATGTAGTTCCGTTATGTGTTTTACCACTGGTTTTAAAAGCATTTTTTGATGCACGTTTAGGTTTATTTGCTCATGTACTAACAGTTTTATTATTAGGTTTTATAGTTCCTAATAGTTATGAATATATGTTTTTGCAAATTATTGCAGGAATTGTAACTATACTTACAGTTTCTGAATTGTATAAAAGAGCAAATCTATTCATATCTGTTGGTCAAATTACACTCATATATATTATTGCATATTTCGCTTTTTTTGTAATTCATGAAGGAAGTATAACCAATATTCAACCAGAAACATTTGGTTTATTCATTTTATGCGGACTAGCAACCTTGTTTGTGCAACCGTTAATATATATTTATGAAAAAGTATTTGGTTTAGTTTCTGACGTATCGCTATTGGAATTATCTGATACAAATACAAAATTACTGAAAGAGCTTTCAAATAAAGCACCAGGAACGTTTCATCATTCCTTAAACGTTGCAAATCTAGCCGAAGCGTGTGCAAACGAGATAGGAGCCAACGCAATGTTGGTAAGGGTAGGTGCATTATATCATGATATAGGGAAAATGAAAAATCCTACTTACTTTACAGAAAACCAATCAACAGGAATTAATCCACATGACGAATTATCGCCTAAAGAGAGTGCTAAAATTATCATTGACCATGTAATTGATGGAATAGAAATTGCTAAAAAAAATAATCTTCCTGATAGAGTTATTGATTTTATTAGAACACATCATGGTTCAAGCTTGGTGTACTATTTTTATTTAAAAGAAAGAGAATTAAATGAAGATTTAGAAAAAGATGATTTTAGATACCCTGGACCAAAACCATTCAGCAAAGAAACAGCTATACTTATGATGTGTGATAGTGTTGAAGCTGCTTCAAAGAGCTTAAAAGAACCTACATCTACTAAAATTGACAAGTTTGTTGAGAACATTATAAGTAAGCAAATGGAAAGTGGTCAGTTTTTAAATGCTAACATTACTTTCAAGGAAATTCAATCTATCAAAAAAATTCTAAAAAGTAAACTCGCTAACATATATCATTTAAGAATAGAATATCCTGAATAAAAAAAGCCATATCGTTTGATATGGCTTTTTTGTGATCGCGACAGGATTCGAACCTGTGACCGTCTGCTTAGAAGGCAGATGCTCTATCCAGCTGAGCTACGCGACCCTTCAAGAATCTAATCGATTCTGAATAAAGTCGGGGTGGCAGGATTCGAACCTGCGACCTCCGCGTCCCAAACGCGGCGCGATAACCGGGCTACGCTACACCCCGAAAATTGCGGAGAGACGGGGATTCGAACCCCGGCAACACTTACGCGTTGACAGATTAGCAATCTGCTCCATTACCACTCTGGCACCTCTCCAATGCATTATATAAAGAACGTTCCTTAAATGCGGATGCAAATGTAACTTTTCATTATAAAGAACGCAACTATTTTTTAAACTTTTTATTCAAAAAAATATTTCGAAACCTCATAGTTTATCTCATTAAAACTGCTAATCACTTTATTAGCTTTAGAGTAGTCCTGATTTTTTGAATGTTTGCTATCGTATCCAACACAAAAAATATCAGCTGCATTTGCTGCTAAAATACCGTTTGTCGAATCTTCAATAACAATACAGTTCTTTTTATCATGACCAGAAAGTTCTGCGGCTCTCAAAAATATTTCAGGATGTGGTTTGGAAGCTTTTAGTTCTGCACCACTAATTTTTGCTTTAAAATATTTATCAAGGTCAAATTTATCAAATACCTTGTTTATAGTGCTTCTAGATGCTGAAGAGGCTAAAACTAAAGTGATCTCATTGTCATGATAATCCTTAATAAGCTCATAAACGCCATCTAACAATTGTAAGCTATTGTCAGTGTCAAATAAGCTGTTAAAATGTTTACGTTTAGTAAGTTCTAAGTCAACAGGGTCTTCATCTAAACCAAAATGAGTACATAAAGCTTTACATACATTTTTTGTGGATTGTCCTGTGAAAGATTCGTAGTGTTCAGTGGTAACATTTAAACCAAAGTCTGAAAACATAGAATGGTAAGCTTTATGGTGTAAAGGTTCGGTGTCTACAATTACACCATCCATATCAAATAATACAGCTTTTAGCATGTTGTCAATTTTTGTGCGAATATAATGATGATTATAGCTTTAGTCATCAATCAAACTCATTTAATCTAAGTTCTTGTGTTAATTATGACTTATAATTAATTGAAAAAGAGAACGCTAAACTACTTATTTATGTTAAAAAATGGTAATCAAATGCTTAAAAAATGGTTATTTATCGAATAAATTAAACACTTTATCGAATATTTTGATCAAATGAAAACTTTTTTAACATATATTTGCTGCAAATATTTTCATTTAAACCCCAAATCGAATGAAACCTAACTTAACCAACAAAGCTATTGCTTTTGCAATAGTATGTACTACATTTTTTAATTGTTCTATAGAATCTATAGACAATTCACAATCAGAATCATTGATAGTTCAAGAAGAGATTCAAGCTGCAACAGAGTCTACTACATGTAGTGGTTCTAATCCAACAGCTAGAATAACAAATAATGGAACTGTTACTGTCGATTTTGAAATACTTACAATTGATGGAACATTATTGGACAGTGAGTATAGTTTAGCTCCAGGAGAAAGTTCTTCATGGAAAACTTTTGATCAAGGAGATATTATTTTTTCAATTACCAATGAAGACCCAAACATAAACGATTTAAAAGTTGCTTATAACATGAGCGCTTGTATGGAATTTGATATGGAGATTGGACCAGATAACTTGCTAACAACAGCAACGCCTGAATCACTTTAAGATACTTTTTTACAAATAATCACAATTTTTTCATTGTGAAGATTTGTTGTAAAAAAGACATAAGTATCGCCTCCATCTTTAATTTTGAATTTTTTTCGAATTTGCTGAACCGCTTCAGGAAAGTTTCGAGTACTGATATTAGCTTTTTCATGCAGCTCCTTTTTTAGGAGCTGCTTGTTATATGGTAATATACGTTCAATTTTAAAGCGTCTTCCTGGAAATTCAACTAACTCTTGTAAAGTGTATAAATGAGTATGCTGATGAAGCTTTAAAACATTTAATTGTTTTGAAACAGATTTGAAACCACCAGATTTTAATACTGCTGCATTGGGCTCGTATAAATAGGTTAGTGGCTCACTAAAGTTGGTTGTTATTGCTTGTTCTTCATTTAATTTAAAATCAAATGTTTCTTCAACAGTTTTATTAATGTTTACTGTTTTAATAGTGGTTTCTGCTTCAAACCCTTTTTCTAAAATCCAAAGTAGCTCTTTAACCTCGTTGTTAACAGCAATAACATGTATGGTTTTCACGTAATTGAGTTCACTAATTCCAACAGATATATCCAATAATGGAGAGGTTTTTATCATCACATTATTAGTATGATTGAAAATACTGTTAAGGTGTTTTGGTACATCAGGTAGGCAATCTTTTAAAAAAAACACTTTACCCTTTGTGTCATGTCTTCTGGACGGATCAATATAAACCCAGTCGTATTTTTTATTATTGCTTAATAATTGAGAAACTCCATCATTAGTTATCGTTTCAATAATATTAACTTCTAGCTGCTTGTAGTTATGCGAGACAATTTCAGAAAGCTCACTGTTAATTTCGCAGTGAGTAACTTCTTTGAATTTTTTTGAAAAATAATAACAGTCAATTCCAAAACCTCCTGTAAGGTCTATGATAGAATTACCAGTTATTAAACTCGATTTATATTTAGCTGTTATTTCAGAAGATGTTTGCTCAATATTTAGCTTGTTTGGATAGTATATTTTTTCGGTATTAAACCATGTTGGGAGCTTTGTTTTACAGCGTTGTTTTGCTTCTATTTGCTCTACTAGTAGTTTTATGTCAACATCTGAGTGATGATTCTTTTTTAATAATAAATCGGTAGTGTTAGAATTTATGTTTTCGTTTATAAATTCTTGATTTATAGTATTTAAAATATTTTTATTCAAAGTAAAACTATAAGTCTTTAGTAAGTTTTTTTACGACTTTATTTTCTGAAAGAAACTCTTTTAAAATCACTTTTATAGCAGTGTAAGCAGGTACTGCAATGATAAGACCTACAACACCAAAAAGGATTCCAGCAATTAGAATAACCAAGAAAATTTCCAACGGATGTGATTTTACACTTTTTGAGAAAATTATTGGCTGACTTCCAAAGTTATCAATCAGTTGCCCTATAATAAAAACTAGAAGTACCCAAAACGTTTTTGGCATAATCACTTCGCTAAAGCTTGCACCAAGATTACTTGTCATTGTTAGTGTAATCATTAAAGCAGCTCCAACCAAAGGACCAACATAAGGGATAAGGTTAAGTAAAGCACATAAAAACGCAATAACTACAGCGTTTTCAACACCAATTATTAATAATCCAATAGTATAAATTATAAACAGAATTAAAATTTGAAATATAAGGCCAACAAAATAACGCGAAAGCAAGTCTTTAATTTTGGTTGAAGAATTGCTCCATCTGGTTTCCTTATCGTCTGGAATAAAGGTCATAATTCCGTTTTCAAAAAGACGACTATCCTTTAAGAAGAAAAACGAAATAAATAAAACGGAAAACAGTCCAATTCCAAAACTACCTAATCCGCTAGCTAGCGAGTTTAAAAAATTAGGAATTAGTGCGTAATCAATCTTATTTAAAAGATTAGATTCTTTTATAGATTTTTCAACGTCAATATTATTAATTTCAAAATAGGTGAGTGCCTGATGGTATAAATCTTGAATGTTGCTTTGTAACTGATCAATATCTAATAATGACAAATTATGACTTTGCTTAGTAATTAAAGGAATAAACAATCCTATGAGCCCAATTAAAAGTCCTAAAAAAATAGCCATTGTAGTAATAACAGCTACAGTATTATTGAATTTTAATTTCTTTCTTAAAAATAAAACTATAGGTCTACCGATTAATGAAATAACAGCTGCAATAGCAATATAAACTATTACGGCTTGAATTTTATACAAAAAAAACAATGTTAGCGTTATGCCTAAAACAATAGCTAATGCGCGTAAAATTCCGTTGGAAATAGTTTTTGAATTCATAAAGTAAAGATATAAAATCTACTACATTAATTGCTTGGTGATTTCATATAAAGCAATTGTTGTTGCTTGTACCACATTCATACTGCTGTTTTGTCCAAACATATTAATATGCAATGCGTGGTCACATTGTTCTAAAAGTGACTCTGATACTCCAAAGTTTTCATCTCCAATGATTAGAGCGATAGGTTGATTTTGCACAAATTGATGATTATGTATTGGTTTACTGTTGGATGTAATCTCTAAAGCAATTATTTGATAGCCTTTGGCTTTTAGAGAAGTTATTACCTCAAGCGTGTTTTTTGCAAACTCGTAGTTTACAAACTTTTCGGTTGAGCGTGAAGTTTTAGTGACTTTTCTGCCAATGGTAATGCCTTCTCCGCAAAACACAATATTTTCTATTCCAAAAGCATCAGCTGTTCTAAACAAACTGCCAATATTTGGTGCGTTGTTAATGTTATCGCAAACAATTGTTATTGGAAACGTACGTTTTGCAAAGTTGCTTGAGTAATAATCTAATTGCAATGGATAAAAATTAATACGAAATTAGTAAGCAACCTGAATCCGTTTTACAAAAATCATGATCACTATCTAAAATTATGGTTACTTCATTAGTTTTAAAAACATGATTATTTATAGAATAAAGAGGAACGATGTAAAAAAAGATTCCAAATAGAAAAAAAAGTAAATCTTAAAATTAGCGATGTAGATTTTTCTTCAGGTATTTCAAAATTAAATGGATTTTGCGAATTAAAATGCATAATATCAAAAATACTAATTAATTTCAATAATGAGTATAATAATTATAGGTATTACAATGCACAATATAGCAACTAAATAAGCAATCTTCTTTTGCTTCTTTGTTAATTTACTATGCGAATCTTTATTTAAAGAATATTCTGAATAAAAATCAAATATTGAAAATATTATTTTCAGAATATCATTCATAAATCAAATTAGTTTTCAAAAACATACTTTACAATATTTGCTCCCATTTTTAAAGATTTTTCTCTTACCTCTGGTGGGTCGTTATGAACTTCTGGGTCTTCCCAACCATCGCCTAAATCGCTTTCAAAAGTAAACAGTAAAACCAATCTGCTTTCATAAAAAATACCAAAAGCTTGCGGACGTTTACCATCGTGTTCATGAATTTTTGGTAAACCGTCAGGAAACTTATAAGCAATATTGAATATATCGTGTGATTTTGGCAATTCAATCAATTCTGCATTAGGAAATACCTTTTTAAGTTCTTCAGTAACATAAGGTCGCATTCCGTAGTTATCATCAATATGTAAAAAACCTCCTGAAATAAGATAGTTTCTAAGGTTTTCGGCATCTTCATCACTAAAAAACACATTTCCATGTCCTGTCATGTGCAATAATGGATATTGAAAAATATCAATGCTACCGACTTCAACAGTTTGTGGATTTGGATTTATTCTAGTATTAATATTGTTATTGCAAAAGTTAATAAGATTAGGTAATGCTGTTGGGTTACTATACCAATCGCCACCACCTTTATATTTTAAAACAGCTAATTCTTGAGATAAACCCAAAGTAGAGTATAGAAAAGCGATGATTAAAATTAGGTGCTTCATATTATTGATTTACAAAAGCTACAGAATGGCAAGCTACAATTGCAGCAGTTTCTGTACGCAATCTTGTGTCTCCCAAAGTTACAGGAATAAAATTATTTTGAAGCGCCATTTCAATTTCTTTAACACTAAAATCACCTTCTGGTCCAATAAGTATAATGATGTCTTGAGTTGGTTTTAAAAGGTCTTTTAAAGATTTTTTATCAAGCTCTTCACAATGTGCAATAAATTGTTGTCCGTTAAACTCTTGAGAAATGAAGCTTTTAAACGATATAGCGTCATTTAATTTTGGCATAAAAGCACTTAACGACTGTTTTGTGGCAGATTGAATAATCTTTTCAAAACGCTCTGATTTTATGACTTTACGTTCGCTATGGTCGCAAATAATAGGAGTGATGGTGTCTATTCCTATTTCGGTAGCTTTTTCTAAAAACCACTCGTACCTATCATTCATTTTTGTTGGAGCAACCGCTAAATGCAAATTGTAGTTGTGTTTTTGCTGTAGGGTTTTAGATGTAATTTCTGCCATACAGTTTTTTATATCTGCAACCTGTATTTTGGCAGTGAATATATAACCGTTTCCGTTGGTAATATGCAGTTCATCTCCAACCGATTTTCGCAATACCTTTATAATATGGCGACTTTCATCTTTTGGAAACGTAATTTGAACAGCGTCTTCAGTTAATTCAGGATTATAAAATAGCTGCATTATTAGTATGTTGGTTCGGTAATTTTAAGCACTTTAATTTCTTCAATTAGCTTAGTGTCATGCGTTTTTACGACTACGTAATAAGCGTTTTGCGTTGGTACATCAACTGAAAAAATATCATTTACACTATGCTTTCCATTAATAACTTGATCTTCAAATTCTGGAAACATATCACCTTGTGTAAACCACCCTAAATCACCTCCACGTTTTGCACTATCATCCATTGAGTAGTGTTTTGCAAGGTCTTTAAAACGGTAGCCTTCATTGTATTTTGAGATAATATCAGCTCTCAAATCATCAATGTCTTCCATTGATTTTTCATTACCATCAAGAAAAATATAACTCACTCTATAATATGGAATTTCTTGTTTTTCAATAACCTTATAATGGGTTTTATCCATTTCGTTTTTATAGACTTTTTTTCCTCCTTTTTTAAGTTTAAAAAGATCTTTGGCTAACCTAGTATTATGTTTTTCTTTATTGAAGGTTATAATTTTTCCTTTAAGCGCTTTATTGCTTTCAATAAATTTGGTAGCAAGCGTTTCATCTTCAATAGAATCTAATTTCTTTTCGATGCTATTTTGCGAAACAGCAATCATTGTAAAAAAGCCAAATGCAATACACAGTAAGTTTTTTGTCATAATGTAGGATTGTTAAGGTTTCAGTTCAAAATTAAACCTATTGTTGAAACATAAAAGGTCTTAGGTTTTAAGTTTTTAAGAATTGATTGTTTATAACTTGATTTTGAGCCACTTTTTACTTGAAATAAACCAAATTAGCCCAACTATTATATTGAACAATATTATTTTTTCAAAAATATGGTATAAGTAGAGTAGTAAAATTGGTTGAGAATCTAACTGCATTTCCCAATCACTAGGTAAATAATCTCTATGTAATGCGCTTACGTATATTATAATCTTTTCAATTACAGTTGCAGATAAAAAGGATAAAACCAAAGTAATAGTTGCTAAAACCAAAACATATAATTTCTTTTTTCTAAAGGGTTTTATCCAAAACAATTGCAATAGACCACAATATAAAACAGGTCTTAATAATATAAACCAATAGCTAAATGCATAAGGTCCTGTTGCACGTTCATTGTGAATGTAAAAATCGTTTGTTGAAATAAAATAAATGAAACGTATTGAATAAAACAATACATATGCTAGAGACAGAAACCTAACAGTATAAATTGCATAACTTCTGTAATTGTAAAATAAGCTTTTGTGTTTCTCAGATTTAAGAAAATATGATACAATTAGATTAAAAATTACTGAAAGCGAAAACCCAATAAAAATACTATCAGCTATAAGTTCAATAATCCTAAACGTAGTTTGCATGATTTATAGTTTCAATCGAGCAGAGGCAACAACATTGTTTTGTGAAAATTCACCCTCTAAAAACTTTAAATGCCCAACAATAGCAATCATTGCAGCATTGTCTGTTGTATATTCAAATTTTGGAATATAGGTAGTCCAACCAAATTTCTTCTCACCATCTTTTAGTGCTTTTCGTATGCCAGAATTTGCAGACACACCACCACCAATAGCAATATGTTTGATACCAGTTTCTTTACTGGCTAATTTCAGTTTATCAATTAAAATACCAATAATAGTATATTGTATAGACGCACAAATATCATTGAGGTTTTCTTCGATAAAATTTGGGTTTGCTTTTGTTTCTTTTTGAATAAAATAAAGAATTGCAGTTTTAAGTCCAGAAAAACTAAAGTTTAATCCGTCAACTTTAGGTTTGGTAAACTTAAACGCTTTTGGGTTTCCTTGTTGTGCTCTTTTGTCAATTTCAGGACCAGCTGGATAGCCCAAGCCTAATATTTTTCCACTTTTATCATAAGCTTCACCAACGGCATCATCAATAGTTTCTCCAATAACTTCCATGTCAAAGTAGTCAGACACATTTACAATTTGTGTATGCCCACCAGAAATGGTCATCGCTAAAAACGGAAATTCAGGTTTATTAAAATCTTCTTCATCAATAAAATGAGCTAAAATATGTGCTTGCATGTGGTTAACATCTATTAAAGGAATGTTTAAACCATAAGCCAATGACTTTGCAAAAGAGGTTCCTACAAGTAACGAACCCATTAAACCAGGACCACGAGTAAAAGCAATGGCATTAAGCTGAGATTTTTCAACACCTGCTTTTTTTAGTGCTTGTTGTACAACAGGAACTATATTTTGTTGATGTGCTCTCGAGGCTAATTCTGGTACAACACCTCCATATTCTTCATGAATTTTTTGGTTTGCAACAACATTGCTTAAAATCCTTCCGTTAAGCATAACCGAAGCTGCTGTATCATCACAAGATGACTCAATTGCTAGTATGTAAATATTTTGTGAAGCCATTAATATAAATTAGGCACAATAATTGTTAATTTTGGCTTCAAAGTTATAACTTTAAAACGTATCAAAAAATTTTTAAAAATAGTATCAAAGCTCTTGGCAATTCTTTTGCTATTGTTCATCATTTTGGTGTTGGTACTTTCTATTCCTGCTGTACAAACACGTTTAGGTAAACATGCAACAAAACTGGTTAACGAAGAGTTTGGTACAAATATTAATATTGACAAAGTAGGATTACAGTTTAATGGAGATGTAGAGTTAAAGCATATTTATGTTGAAGACTACAAAAAAGATACGCTCATTAATATTGCCGAATTAAATACATCAATCATTAATTTTAGAAATCTTTACAATGGCAAACTTGCCTTTGGAGATATTGATATTATTGACCTTACCTTCAATATAAAAACTTACAAAGGCGAAGACCAAACTAATTTAGATGTGTTTGTTGCAAGGTTTGATGAAGAAAACCCTAGTAATGAAAAAAGTGGATTTTTACTTTCATCCAGTGACGTGTCTATTTATAATAGTACGTTTAGAATGCTAGATGAAAACAAGGAAAACCAAAAAATACTTGAATTTGATAACCTTAACATCAATGCAACTGACTTTTTAATTGATGCAAGTGATGTAAGTGCTCGAATCAATACTTTGTCGTTTAGAGATAGTAGAGGATTGTCAATTCAAAATATGGTTACAAATTTTGAGTACACATTAGACCATATGTCGTTTAACGATTTGAGTATAAAAACTGAAAACTCAAATCTTAAAGGAAATGTGCGATTTGATTATAAGCGTGAAGATTTACAAGAGTTTACCGATAAGGTGAATGTCACTGCAAATTTTGAAGATTCAGAGCTGTTTTTAAATGACCTTAATACATTTTATAACGAGTTTGGTGTTTCTCAAAAAGCAAACTTTACCGTTGATTTGTCAGGAACACTTAATGATCTTTATGCTGAAGAGCTAAAGCTTAATACAAGTTCGCGTACTAGAATTTACGGAAACATCAATTTTAAAAACTTGTTTAATAGCGAAGATGATAACTTTTCAATGGACGGAAAGTTTGATAACCTTTCATCAAATTACTACGATTTAAGAGCATTATTACCAAATATACTAGGTGAGTCTATTCCTTCAATATTTTCTAAGCTTGGAGATTTTAATATCAATGGTACATCTCACATAACATCTACAACTATTGATGCCGATTTAGATATTTATACAGATTTGGGTGAAATAAGTTCCAATCTAGAAATGACTCGTGTTAATGATATTGACAACGCCAGTTATAAAGGTAATGTGGTGTTTAATGATTTTGATTTAGGAAAATTGCTAGATAATCCTGAAATAAAAACCACCTCATTTAACCTTGATGTGGACGGAAAAGGGTTTACATTAAAAAACTTATATACCAACATTGAAGGTCAGATTTACGAATTGGATTTTAACGACTACAATTACCAACACATAACCGTTTCAGGAGAGTTGGGTAATAATATTTATAATGGTCTTTTAAAGTCAACCGACAAAAATTTCAAATTCACGTTTGATGGTTTAGCCGATTTATCTAATGAGATTAAAGCTTTAGATTTTAAGGCTAATGTTGAGTATGCAAACCTTAATGCATTAAACTTTATTAAGTCCGACAGTATTTCAGTATTTAAAGGAAATGTTGAAATGTCAATGAAAGGTTCAGGGATTGATGATGCTTATGGTAGTTTAAATTTTAAAAACACCACCTACATCAATCAAAATGACGAATACTATTTTGAAGATTTTGACATCTCATCTACATTTCAAAATAAAAAACGAACAATAGCTATAAATTCTCCTGATATTATTGAAGGTACTATCAGTGGCGATTTCAAGTTTAAGGATATTGGTAAGTTGGTTGAAAATTCAGTGGGAAGTATTTATACCAACTACGTTCCTAATAAAATTGAAGGTAACCAGTATATGGACTTTAATTTTAAAATCTACAATAAAGTAGTTGAAGCCTTTTATCACGATTTAGAACTTGGTAAAAACACTTTTGTAAAAGGTAGAGTAGAGAGTGATGAAAAAGGCTTTAAGCTAACATTCAAGTCGCCTCAAATACGTTTGTTCGATTATTTTGCTAACGACATTTCGTTAAGTATCGATAACAGTAACCCTTTATTTAATACTTATGTAGAAATCGATTCACTCAACACAAAGTATTATAATGTGTCTAAATTCAGTTTAATTAACGTTACACAACGTGATACGCTTTTTGTAAAATCTGAATTTAAAGGAGGTAAGGATAATACAGATGAGTTTGACCTTAATATGTATTACACTGTTGATGAGAATAACAAATCGGTTATAGGATTTAGAAAATCTGATGTCGTTTTTAAAGGCAATACTTGGAATATTAATGACGAAAAAGATAATCTGCATAAAATAGTTTTTGATAGAGATTTTAAAGAGTTTGATATTGAAAAGCTTGTAATGAATAATTACAATGAGCAAATTGAACTATCAGGTGTGGTTAGAGATTCTACCTACAAAAATATAAACCTAGGATTTACTGATGTTGACCTTTTAAAAATAACACCAAGAATTGATAGTTTAAACCTTGAAGGTTTAGTAAATGGAAAGGTAAATATTCTACAAGAAGATGGTGTCTACTTACCAACATCAAACCTCGATATCACTAACCTTAAGGCAAATGATTATGATTTAGGGTCTTTAAGTGCTAATATTACAGGAAATCAATCTCTAACCAATTATAAGGTTGATGTTAAACTTATTAATGATAATGTAAAATCCTTTGTGGCTAATGGTAATATTGATGTTGGCGACTCATCATATATAGACTTAAACTTAAGTTTTGATGAGTTTTTACTTAATCCACTAGATCCTTTAGGAGAAGGTGTTATTACTAATATTCGTGGTTTGGCAACAGGACGAGCAACTGTAACTGGTAATCTCAAAAATCCTGATATAAATGGACGTTTATTATTAGATAATGCAGGATTGAGTATTCCTTATTTAAATGTAGATTACAGTTTTGATTTTGATTCTGAAGTGGAGCTCAA
Organism: Gaetbulibacter jejuensis; assembly: GCF_039524015.1. Classification (NCBI taxonomy): domain Bacteria; kingdom Pseudomonadati; phylum Bacteroidota; class Flavobacteriia; order Flavobacteriales; family Flavobacteriaceae; genus Gaetbulibacter; species Gaetbulibacter jejuensis. The sequence continues at coordinate 26,433 of NZ_BAAAGF010000003.1, forward strand.
AGAGCAAAAATTTATATTCAATGATGTGGTTTTAACAGATTCTGAATATTTCTCTAAAGCAACACTTAATGGATTTATTGGTCATAATAGTTTTTCTGATTGGACTCTAGGGTTAGATTTAGAAACCAATCGTTTCTTAGTTTTAAATACTGATGATGACGAAGAAGCACTTTACTATGGAACAGCATTTGCAAGAGGTGTTGCAAGCATTTCTGGGCCAACAGACCAGTTGGTTATTGACTTTGATGGAAGTACCGAAAAAGGAACCGTCTTTAAAGTACCACTTAACGACTTGGAAACTTATGGAGACAACTCATACATTCACTTTTTAAGTCCTGAAGAAAAGGAAGCACGCAGAAAAGGAGAGGAGTATGTTGAAACCGAAATAAAAGGACTGGAACTTAATTTTGACCTTTTTGTAACTCCTGATGCTGATATTGAAATTGTTATAGACCGTAATTCTGGTAGTACAATTCAGGGTTCAGGAAACGGAAACTTACTTTTTGAAATAAACACCAATGGTAAATTTAATATGTGGGGAGACTTTGTGGTAAACAAAGGTGTTTACAATTTTGCTTATGGTGGTTTAATACAAAAAGAACTTGTTGTTGAACCAAACGGAAGTATTCGTTGGGAAGGCGACCCAATGAAAGCACAAATAGACCTAAAAGCAATTTATAGTACATCTGCTAATCCTTCAGTATTATTAGACAACCCAATTAACAGAAGTATTGATGTAAATGTCGAAATAAGCCTAACAGGACAATTGGAACAACCTGAACCTAATTTTGCATTTAGTTTCCCTAATGTAGACTCTACAATTAAATCAGAGTTAGAATATCGATTAGAAACAAGAGAAAGTAGAGAATTTCAAGCATTAAACTTATTGTCTTTTGGTGCATTTGCTAGTGAAATCAGTTTAGGTCAACAAGCCTATGGTACCATTGCAGATAGAGTAAACAGTTTATTTAATAGCTTGTTTGAAGACGAAGATGGCAAACTACAAATAGGTGTCAATCTTCAACCTGGAGAGCAAACTCCAGATTATCAAACTGATGATAGATTAGGCTTTACATTAAGTACTAAAATTAATGATAAAGTATTCTTTAATGGTAAGGTTGGTGTGCCAATAGGTGGTGTTAACCAAACAGTAATTGCTGGTGATGCTGAGATAGAAGTACTATTAAATGATGATGGTACGCTTTCGGCAACGTTTTTTAATAGAGAAAACAGCATTAGAAACTTTGGAGAAGAAATTGGATACACACAAGGAGCAGGTTTATCTTACAATGTCGAATTTGATACATTTAAAGAGTTAATCAACATTATTTTTTCTGGAAAGAATAAAAAGAAAAAGAATGCAAAAAAGACATCTGATAATGGCCCAAAAAAGAAAGACGACAACTTCCCAGATTACATCAATTTGAAGTCAGATTCGCAAAATAACGACTGATTTTTCAACTCACTTTTTCACATTTTTAATTTTTTTGTTAACGAAATCGTTTGAATTTTAACATACCGATAAAAATTTGCAGAAACCTTATTTTTATTGCTATATCTTTGTTAAGTTTACTTTTTATAATGTCGAATTTAATGAATAAAAACATAAAAAAAATTGCTGTTTTAACATCAGGTGGAGATTCTCCAGGAATGAATGCAGCAATTAGATCTGTAGTTAGAACTTGTGCATATCATAATATAAATTGTGTAGGAATTTATAGAGGATATCAAGGTATGATTGAAGGCGATTTTAAAGAAATGGATGCTCGTAGTGTAAAAGGCATTATTAACAAAGGAGGTACCATATTAAAATCTGCAAGATCAAACGAATTTCGAACTGTAGAAGGTCGTAAAAAAGCCTACGAAAAACTTAAAGAAGCTAATGTTGATGCGCTAGTTGCTGTTGGAGGTGACGGAACGTTTACAGGAGCAATGATTTTTAGTAGTGAATATGATTTTCCAGTAATGGGAATTCCAGGAACTATTGATAACGATATCTTTGGTACTTCACACACTTTAGGCTATGACACTGCTTTAAACACTGTAGTAGATGTCATTGATAAAATTAGAGATACTGCAAGTTCACACAACCGTTTATTCTTTATTGAAGTAATGGGACGCGATGTTGGACATATAGCACTAAACGCTGGAGTTGGTGCAGGAGCAGAAGAAATTTTAATACCTGAAGAAGATTTAGGATTAGAACGTTTACTAGAGTCTTTACGTCGTAGTAAGCGCTCAGGAAAATCTTCGAGTATCGTTGTCGTTGCCGAAGGTGATAAAATAGGTAAAAACGTATTTGAGCTTAAAGACTACGTTGATGAAAACTTAGCCGAATATGAAGTACGTGTATCTGTTTTAGGTCATATGCAAAGAGGTGGTTCACCTTCTTGCTTTGATAGAGTATTAGCAAGTAGAATGGGAGTAAAAGCTGTAGAAAGCCTTTTAGAAGGAAAATCAAACTACATGGTTGGTTTACTCAATGATAAAATGGCACTTACACCATTAGACCAAGCTATAAAAGGACAATCAAAAATTAATTTAGAATTACTACGTGTGTCAGATATCATGACCACTTAAACCTTAAAATAAGAATATGTCAAATTTAAAATTAGGAATCAACGGATTCGGAAGAATAGGAAGAATAGTTTTTAGAGCAACTATTAACAGACCAGATGTAGATGTTGTAGCAATCAACGATTTACTAGACGTAGAACACTTAGCATACTTATTAGAGTATGACTCTGTTCATGGTAGATTTGATGGTACAATTGAAGTTAAAGATGGAAACTTAGTTGTAGATGGAAAAACAGTAAGAATTACTGCTGAAAGAGACCCTAAAAACTTAAAATGGGACGAAGCAGGAGTAGATATCGTTGCTGAGTGTACAGGTATTTTCACAACTTTAGAAACAGCTAACTATCACATTGAAGCTGGAGCTAAAAAAGTAGTAATTTCTGCACCAAGTAAGGACGCTCCAATGTTTGTAATGGGAGTTAATGATAACGAATTAACTGCTGACCACAAGATTGTTTCAAATGCATCTTGTACTACAAACTGTTTAGCACCTTTAGCTAAAGTATTAGACGATAACTTTGGTATTGAAGAAGCTTTAATGACAACTGTTCATGCAACAACAGCAACTCAATTAACTGTTGATGGACCTTCACGTAAAGATTATAGAGGAGGAAGAAGTGCTTTATTAAACATTATTCCTGCATCTACTGGAGCAGCTAAAGCTGTTGGTAAAGTAATTCCTAAACTAAACGGAAAGCTTACAGGTATGGCATTTAGAGTACCTACTGCAGATGTTTCAGTAGTAGACTTAACTGTTCGTACTCAAAAAGAAACATCTTTAGAAGAAATTAAAGCTGTTTTCAAAAAAGCGTCTGAAGGAGAAATGAAAGGTGTGTTGGGTTACACTGATGAATTAGTAGTATCTCAAGACTTTGTAAGTGATGCTCGTACAAGTATATTTGATGCTGATGCAGCTATTGAATTAAATTCAAAATTCTTTAAAGTTGTATCATGGTATGATAACGAATTTGGGTATTCCAACAAACTTGTTGACTTAGCTCAAAAAGTACACTCGTTATAATAATAATTTAATTCCGTAGAGTTTATAGTGCTTTACGGAATTTTTTTTACATAAAATTTATGATATTAATTGTTGATAGTGGTTCTACCAAATGTGATTGGATAGCAGTAGATAACAATGGTAACCAATTACTAGAAAAGATAAGAACCAAAGGGCTCAACCCAGCAATATTAAAAGAAAAAAAGCTTTTTAAGATTATTAAAGCTAGTGAAGAATTAATGACTGTTAAAGATCAAGTAACAGACATTTATTTTTATGGAGCTGGTTGTGGTACAGAAAACCCTAGATTACTACTTACCCAAGTATTACGCTCTTTGTTTTTAAAAGCAAATGTAGAGGTAAAAGAAGACACCATGGCTGCTGTAAGAGCTACTATTAATACTCCAGATGAAGCTGCCGTTGTTTGCATTATGGGTACTGGTTCTAATTGTAGTTATTACGATGGTAAAGAATTACATCAACGTGTTAAATCATTAGGTTACACCTTAATGGATGATGCTTCTGGTAATTATTATGGTAAAGAATTAATACGAGATTATTATTATAATCATATGCCAGAGCAAATAAAAGTGGCTTTTGGAGATAAGTATAATTTAGAAGCCGATTATATCAAATACAATTTATATAAGCAACCAAACCCTAATGCATACTTAGCTAATTTTGCTGAGTTTATGATTCTTAATAAAGATTCTGAATACATAAAAGAACTAATAAAAAAAGGTGTTAGGAGATTTGCAAAAAACATGATTCTTCAGTTTAAAGAAGAGTTGAAAACTGCACCTGTACATTTTGCAGGTTCAATAGCATTTTTCTGTCAAGATGAAATTAAAGAAGTTGCTGAAGAGTTAAACTTTAAAGTAGGAAACTTTGAAAGAAGACCTATTGAAGGTTTAGTAAACTTCCACACAAACGCTTCATAATTTAGTAATACAATGGAAATAGCAATAATTGCTCATGATGGTAAGAAAGCTGAAATGGTTCAGTTTTTAAATCAGCATAAAGACATATTATTAAGCAAGAAAATAAATTTAATCTCTACAGGAACCACAGGAAAAAAAGTGAAAAAAGCAGGTTTTGAAGTTACAAGACTGCTATCTGGTCCTTTAGGTGGAGATGCTCAAATTGCTGCTAGAGTAGCAGAAGGACAATGTAATATGGTATTGTTTTTTAGAGATCCTCTTGAAAAACATCCTCACGAACCTGATGTGCTTATGTTAATGCGTTTATGCGATGTGCATGATGTACCATTAGCTACCAATCCAGCAACAGCAGAACTTTTAATGAAAGCACTTTAAATTAATAAAGTGCTTTTTTATGTGTAGAAATTAAGGATTATAGACTTGATTTTCCTGTTCGGCAACTCTAATAAATGTAGTACGTTTAGTAAGTTCCTTTAAGCGTTCAGCACCAACATAAGTACAAGTGCTTCGTAAACCTCCTAAAATATCTTGTAGCGTGTTTTCCACATTCCCTCTATAAGGGACTTCAACAGTTTTGCCTTCACTAGCTCTGTATTCGGCAACACCACCAACATGTTTTTCCATAGCAGTAGAAGAACTCATTCCGTAAAACTGTTTATAAGGTTTACCATTGCGTTCTATAAGTTCGCCACCACTTTCATTGTGTCCTGCAAGCATGCCTCCAAGCATCACAAAATCTGCAGCAGCACCAAACGCTTTAGCTATATCACCAGGAATGGTACAACCACCATCACTAATAATTTGTCCACCTAAACCATGAGCAGCATCAGCACATTCAATAATTGCAGATAACTGTGGATAACCAACACCTGTTTTTACTCTTGTGGTACAAACGCTTCCTGGTCCAATACCAACTTTTACAACATCAGCTCCAGAGAGCAACAGTTCTTCAACCATTTCACCAGTAACCACATTGCCAGCAATAATCACTTTATCAGGATATTGGTCTCTGGTACGTTTTACAAACTCAACAAAATGTTCAGAATAACCATTAGCTACATCAATACAAATGAATTTATACTGCGGATTAAAATTTAAAATTGAAGCTAGTTTTTCAGAATCTTGTTGTCCTGTTCCTGTGCTGATTGCTAAGTAGTCTTCAATACCTTCTGGTGCGTTGGATGAAAACACGTTCCAATCGGTAATAGAGTAGTGCTTGTGTATTGCAGTAAACAGTTTATATTTTGACAAGGCCAAAGCCATATCAAAGGTACCAACGGTATCCATATTGGCAGCCATAATAGGTATACCTTTCCAGTTGACTTTACTGTTTAAAAAGGTAAATTCTCTTTCTAAATTAACCTGTGAACGACTCTTTAGTGTAGAACGTTTTGGTCGAATCATAACATCTTTAAAACCTAGTTTTATTTCATATTCAATGCGCATAATGGATATAATTGGGTTACTATCAAAAATACAAAACTCAAGTGTATGTTTTTGGTTGACTTATTAACAATTTATACAATAAGTTAGACCGATAAAATGTATATTAGGCATTGTTAAATATTGTAAACGACAAATAGATTAGCTTTTAATATGACTAAATATTATAAGGAAAAAGCACTTTTGGCAACCGAAAATAAGATTGATAGCATAAAGCGAGATGCTGATTTTTTTAAAAGAAATTTAAACAGATTTATTGTTTTTGGAACTTTAGCCTCTTTTGTAGCTCCAAATTATGGAAAAGACAAACCGCTTTATGCAGAATTAAATGTGTCGTATTATGATTTAGTAGTCTTTTTTGTAATTGTATTTGCTTCAATTTGTTTTATTAGTTACATCATATGGAAAGTTCAAGATAGGACAAGAATGCGTAAACTACTAAAGCGTAAAAAAGAATTAGAAGAAGAAATAAAGAGTTATGAGTGATTTATTAACAGCTATTGATATAAGTTTGATGTCATGAAATTTTAAGGTTGGATTTTAAAAAATAAAAAAACTAACTTCGTTTAACTGTCGATATAAATTATTAAAACAATTCATATCTAGTTGTTGTAAGTCATTTAGAAGAAAACCGCAAGAATCGGGTTTTATAGCAAAAAAACATTTTAGAATTTTGTCAAAAAATAAAACGACCCATAAAATGAATTTTGATTTTGACGAAAAACAACGCAAAGAAATACTAAATACTGTTTCACAAAAAATAGAGCATTTTTACACCAATACTAAAGATTACAGTACTACACCAGAACTTAACTTACAAGAAATTAGAAATATTATAGAATCTGAAAATTTAGTTTCTGGAACCGAACCAAACAAGGCTATAGAGCACATAATAAACGGACTAGAAAAATATTCAGTTCACACACCACATCCAAAATATTTTGGTTTATTTAATCCTCGAGCAAATTTTGCAGGAATTATTGCAGATTTTATAACCGCTTCTTATAATCCTCAATTAGCAGCTTGGAGTCACGCTCCTTTTGCCGTTGAAGTAGAAGCCCACGTAATTAATCAGTTTATTGAAAAATTTGGCTTAAATTCAAAAAAATCAGACGGAGTTTTTACAACTGGCGGAGCTGAAGCAAATTTAACTGCTGTATTATCTGCATTAAATAATAAATATCCTGATTTCGCTAAAAACGGAATGTTTGGTTTAGATAAAAAACCTGTTATTTTTTGTTCTCAAGAAGCACATCATTCTGTGCAAAAAGCAGCGAAAATTGTAGGCTTAGGATATGAATTTGTAAAAACAATTCCAACGACTAAAGATTTAAAAATAGACACTGATTTATTAGAAAAAGAAATCAAAAACCTAAATAATTCAACACATAGCCCATTAATGGTTATTGGTACAGCAGGAACAACAGGAACAGGAACAATAGACGACTTAGAAGAAATTTCAAAAATATGCAAAACACATAATATTTGGTTTCACATTGATGCCGCTTATGGTGGAGGAGCTGTTTTAAGTTCAAATCTAAAACATATACTAAAAGGTATTTCTGCTTCGGATTCTATAACTTTTGACGCACATAAATGGATGTCTGTTCCTATGGGAACAAGCGTATTCTTGACTTCTCATCAAGAAATTCTAAACAAGACATTTAGAATTACTACAGAATATATGCCTAAAGAGGCAAATGAATTAGAAATTGTTGAACCATTCTCACATTCCATTCAGTGGTCAAGACGATTTATTGGTTTAAAGGTCTATCTTTCTTTATTATTTTATGGTTGGAATGGTTATGAAAAAGTAATCAATCATCAAGCTAAAATGGGAGAATATTTAAGAACTAAACTAACAGAAAATAATTGGATTATTAAGAACAGTACCGAATTACCAGTAATCTGCTTTACAGACCAAAAATTTGAATCGGATCTAAATTTCACAAAAACCATTTTAGATAATATATTGACTAGAGGAAATTCTTGGATATCGGTTTATCCAATAAAAAACGTTCCAACATTTAGAGCTTGTATTACAAATTACAATACAACAGAAACAGAAATTGACGAGTTAATTGAAGAATTAAATAAGGAAAGAAAAGCATATCAGGATTAATTATGCCAGATAATACAAATACATTTCATTATGATAAAATAGCAGAAGCTATTCAATTTATAGATGAGCATTTTAAAGAGCAACCTACTCTAGATGACATTGCTAAACATTTAAATATGAGTTCTTTTCATTTTCAACGATTATTTAAAGATTGGGCTGGTGTTACACCCAAAAAATATATTCAATTTTTGAGTGTAAATTATGCAAAAAGCAAACTGAAAAAAGATAAAAACACATTGTTTGATACTGCATTAGACACAGGACTTTCAGGTACTAGTCGTTTACACGATTTATTTATAAATATAGAAGGAATGACACCAGGAGAATATAAAAACGGAGGAAAGAGTTTAAATATAAACTATAGCTATGCAGAAACTCAGTTTGGTGATATTTTAGTTGCTTCTACTAAAAAAGGAATATGTCACATTGCTTTTGTAGATAATAAAGAAGAGGCTTTACAGGTTTTGATAAATAATTTCCCTAATGCATATTACCAACAAAAGGTAGATAAAATTCAACAAGAAATAATGATGATTTTCTTAAATGATTGGAATAAACTAAACGAAATAAAACTACATTTAAAAGGCACTGAATTTCAATTAAAAGTTTGGGAGGCTTTATTGACTATTCCTAAAGGAAAATTGGCTACCTATGGAGAAATTGCAAAAAAAATTGAAAAGCCAAAAGCTTCAAGAGCAGTAGGAACAGCAATTGGAAGTAATCCTATTGCTTATTTAATTCCTTGTCATAGAGTAATTCAATCTTCTGGAAAAACAGGCGGTTATCGCTGGAATCCAATCAGAAAGAAGGCAATAATCGGATGGGAAGCATCAAAGTTAGATTAAAAACGCCTTACAAGAATGTGTATAAGTAATAGCGGTTTAAGTGATAAAACGAACCTCGTGTTATTTCACTGCAATCATGCTAATTTCCACATTTACAAACTTAGGTAAATTGGCAACTTCTACAGTTTCTCTTGCAGGAGCAGTGTCTGGATTAAAGTAAGTTCCGTATACCTCATTTATCTTTGAAAAGTTATTCATATCACTAATGAATATTGAGGTTTTCACTACATTTTCAAACGTCATATCAGCAGCTTTCAAAACCGCTTTCATGTTTTCCATTACTTGCTTGGTTTCGGTTTGAATGTCATCTAAAACCAACTCCATAGTTTCTGGATGCAATGCAATTTGCCCTGAAGTATATAAAGTGTTTCCTACAAGTGTAGCTTGGTTGTATGGTCCAATAGGAGCAGGAGCTTTGGTGGTGTTGATTATTGTTTTCATAACGTAGTTATTATAATTGTTGGTCTGCTTGTTTACGCTTATCGTATTTAAGGTCTTTAAGTAAGCTCGATTTTATACCAATAAAGAAATTCCATGAACTTCTTGTGCTAAAAGGAATCCAGCTAAAGTTCATTCGCCAACTCAATAAATCTCTTTCAAATCTTAATTGCGTATAAGTAAATCCGTTGTTTTTAAAGTCATAACCAGACGATGCACCAACGGTCCATCTAGGAGAAATTTCTACATCACCAGAAAACATTAACGAGTGTGATGATATTTCGTTTTGTCTTGCAGAGTTAGAGTAGTTTACAGCATAGGCTAAACGCAAGTTCCAAGGGATGACATAATTGTATAATTCACTTGGTTTTTCATCTCTGTCTTCTCTGTCATCATCAGTTAAACGTTGGTCTGCAAAATCTTCAGGTTTCCCAAAAAGGTCATCGGCACGACCACCACTTCTTATGGACTCTTGTATAGCTCTATCGTCTGAATTATCATCATCACCTTTTCCTGAAAAACTCTTGTTTGAAAGGCTATAACTCATGTTTACACTAGCTGAAGTTAACCTAAACAAGCTTCCGCCATTATTGATATTGAGTTTATCTATTCTTTGATTGTTATTGTTTAACGCATAAGGATCAAACGTTGCACCAAAGTTAATACTCATTTTATTATCGAATATTTGAGTACCACCAGACATACGTATAGGACTCAATTTCATAGAGTCTGCTGCAAAATTATAAGACGTAGAAAAGTTAAGGTTGTTAAGTAATACTATCTTTTTAGGTTCTGTTTTTGTTGAATCTTTATCTCTTACTTTAGCTTCAAGGTTGTTGGAAAGAGATATTCCCATTGAGCTTGCGTAGTTCTTATTAGGAGATCCAAAAATAGATTCTTCAAATCTGCTGTATTCTACTTCACTAGATGTGGTTCCATCTGCAGCAACAATTTCATAAGTATCATAATATTGATCAAAAGCAGGATTAATACTATAACTTATTGATGGTCGCATAACATGTCGTATCGCCTGAATTTTAGTGTCCTTTCCTTCTTTGGTAAAATCGTACATACCATAAATAGTTGTACCAATACTTGTGCTAAAATTATAAGTTCTAAAACTATCAAAGGTGTTTTTTTGAATAGTTACTTCTTCCTCAAGAGCTGCATCGTAGTATTTTCTAACAGTATTAAAGGTCCAGTTTTCTTCAAAATTTGTGCTGGCACTCATACTAAAGTATTTAAACACTTTAAAGTTTGTGGTTAACGGAATACTGTGTTGCACACCCATTTTGGCATCATCAAACATTTCTTTTTTAAAGAACAACGAATCGGTAGTTTGAATTCTGTTTTCAGCTCTTACATTATACTGAAAGTTGATGTTATCTATAATTCCTTTTTTAGTTCCAACTTTAGGTTCAAAAGGATAAATTCTACTCACACTGCCTTGAAACGTAGGTAATGTCATGTTTATTTGCTGCGTATTGGTGTTTTGCGAGTGTGTCGCAGTCATATTCAAATTTACTTGTGGCTCGCCTTGAAAAGATTTTGAATATGAAATAGAGGATGATAATGTGTTATTTAAAAAGTTAGACGAGTTTAACTGATTAATAGACTGCTGATAATATCTACTACTACCTAAGTTTACCGAAGCTGAAAAACGCGAATTTGGGTTAGATTTTCCATCTTGTGAGTGTGACCATCTTATGTTGTAAACCGAAGTTTTTGAATAATCAGGGAATCCTCGTTCGCTACTAATTAGGTTTTCATACCTAAAACTCAAGTTACCTCTAAACTTGTAGCGTAACGCATAATTAGATTCTATACGCATTCCGTAACTACCATTAGTGTAATAATCCCCTAAAACAGCTAAATCAACATAATCATTAATAGCAAAATAGTAACCACCATTTTGTACAAAATACCCTCTGTCATTCTGTTCTCCAAACGAAGGAAAAATAACACCAGACGTTTGTTTTTTGGTCATTGGGAAGTAAGCAAAAGGCAAACCAATAGGTAGTGGCACATCATAAATAAACATGTTGGTAAGACCTGTTACCACTTTTTTACCAGGTACAATTTTAGCTTTACGCATTAAAAAGTAATATTCAGGATCGTCAAGATTTTCTGAAGTGGTAAACTTACCGCGTCGTATAAAATATACTGAGTCGTTTTCCTTTTTAGTTAAGTCAGCAATAATAATTCCTCCGCTTTGTTCAGTCTTGGAATTAAATATTAATGCTTTTTTAGAATCGGTATTAAAGATAATAGAATCAGGTTCTACAACATTTTGACCTTGTTTAAACACAGGAGCTTGACTATATCCTGTTGAGTCTTTTAATCGGCCAGCATACACCAGATTTTTATTGTAGTCAATTACAATAACTCCAGCTTTTATTTCCATATCTTCATAATACACTTCAGCTTGATTATAGAGATATATTTTGTTTTCCTTTTGGTTTATGGATACGTAATCCTTTGCTTTATAGTTAACCTTACCAGATAAAAACTCTTTTTTCTTAGGAATACTATCAGCAGTAATGGAGTCGTTTTCTTTTAAATTTAAAGGTTGACTAAATAAAGAGTCCGATACTAGCGACAAAGTATCTCTTTCAGTTTTTGGAGTAATGGGTTCGGTAGATTTTGGTAAATCTTGAGAAAAGCCCAAAGTGTTAATAAACACTGTAAAACTTAGGGTAAAAAGTATTTGAAAGATGTTTGTACGCAATGCTTTTAAATGTATTTTTGTAAAAGTATGGCTCGGTTTTTGAATTGCCAAAATTACATATATTTTTTTGTGATTACAGTTAATTCGACCAAAATTTAAAAATTAAAATAAACCAAGTTAGTCAGCCGTTTAAACACATATGAGAACGTACATATTTTCCATAATCGTATTATTTATAGTTTATTTAACACCTGCACACGCATTTCAAAAGGATAAAGACCATTTTGTAGTGGTTTTAGATGCTGGTCATGGTGGTCATGATCCTGGTAATTTAGGAAGTGGTTATAAAGAAAAAGATATCGCTTTAAAAATTGCTTTAGAAGTAGGTAAGGAGTTATCAAAACATAAAGACATAAAAGTAATTTATACACGTAAAACAGACGTCTTTCTAGAGCTTCATGAAAGAGCTGCTATTGCAAACAAAGCAGATGCCGATTTGTTTGTATCTATTCACTGTAACTCTCACCACTCAAGTGCTCATGGTACCGAAACGTTTGTTTTAGGAGCAGCAAATACACAACGAAACTTTGAAATAGCTAAAAAAGAAAACGAAGTAATTTTCTTAGAGGCTAACTATGAAACACACTACGAAGGGTTTAACCCTAATTCTCCTGAGTCATCTATAGGTTTGGGTGTCATCCAAGAAGTGTATACTGAAAATAGCATTAAACTAGCTAGACTTATTGAAGATAACTTCTCCGGGAAATTATCAAGAAAGAGTAGAGGTGTAAAACAAGCAAGTCTTTGGGTATTGCACAACACTTACATGCCAAGTGTATTGGTTGAAGTTGGTTTTTTAACCTACAAACCTGAAGGAAAGTTTTTAAATTCTTCTGGTGGTCAAACATCAATGGCTATAGGTATTAGAGATGCTATTTTAAGTTATAAAGATGAATTATCATTAAATGTAGGTGAAAGTATTTTTTCTGATAAATTACCAGATAAACAACCACCTATAGAAAACGAAACCATATCAGAAACTAAAGAAGTCTTCCCGAATATTGTGTTTAAAGTTCAAATAGCAGCAAGTTCTAGACAACTAGAGCCTAAACCTTACAACTTTAAGGGACTAGATAATATCTCTAGAAAAAAGGAAGATGGCTTGTACAAATATTATTATGGTTATACTTCAGATTATAACGAAGTGCAAAGACTTCAAAATGAAGCTAAAGCTAAAGGCTATACTACCTGCTTTATAGTAGCTTATAAAGACGGAAACAAAATAGATGTTTCAGAAGCCATTAAAAGTACCTCTAATTAGAAACATTCTTTATATATTTATCATTAATTTTGTGTAACCAAACACACTGAACATTGAAAATATCAAGAGAAGTTAAAACAGCTATACTGGTCATATCAGGAATTGTTCTGTTTATTTATTTATTCAATTACTTAAAAGGTGAAAATCTTTTAGATTCTTCAAGAACCTATTATACTGTTTATGATAATGTTGAAGGACTTGCGCCTTCTACGCCTGTAACCATTAATGGCTTTAGTGTAGGTAAGGTTCAAGATATTTCTTTTACCGATGATGGATCAGGAAAATTATTGGTAAAATTACTTGTTGACAATGATTTTAAATTTTCTAAAAATAGTAAAGCGCAGTTATACGATTTAGGCTTAATAGGAGGAAAAGGAGTAGCAATTATACCAGCGTTTGATAATGCCGAAATAGCAAAAAGCGGCTCGTATTTAGAGTCTAGTGTTAAAGGTGGTTTGTCTGAATTGGTTAATCAGCGCTTAACTCCTTTACAAGAGAAAATTGAAACTATGATGGTGAGTGCAGATTCGTTACTGTCTAATTTAAATGATGTGTTTGATGAAGAAGCTAAAGCAAATTTAAGAGGTAGTATTGCTGGTTTAAACCAAACCATTTCTTCTTTCAAAAGCACGTCTGAAACCATAAACAAATTATTAAAAGACAATCAAGAAAGTTTAAACAGTACGTTAGCCAATGCTGAAAACTTAACCAATAACTTGTCTAAAATAACCGATTCAGTTGCCGATGCCAATTTAGGTGCAACCTTAAAGAATTTACAACAAACCGTTAACGGACTCAATAGCGTGTTGGCTAGTATAGATAATGGTGAAGGTACTATTGGTAAGTTATTAAAAGACGATGCTTTATATAAAAATTTAGAAGGCGCTTCAAAAGAAATGGAGTTATTACTATTAGATATAAAACTACATCCTGCACGATACAGACGTATTTTATCTAAAAAGGAAATCCCTTACCAAGCACCTACTGAAGAACAAATGAATTAGATTATTTCTACTATGCAATTTATACCAAACATACTTTTTGCTATAGCACTTATTCTTGGAATAGGATTTTTTGCAAAAAATGTCAAAAAACTTATTCGTAACATCAAACTAGGACAAGATGTTGATGTAAGCGATAATAAATCACAACGATGGAAAAACATGACCATGATTGCTTTAGGGCAAAGCAAAATGGTAAAACGTCCAATTGCAGGTGTACTTCACGTTATTGTATATGTAGGCTTTGTAATCATCAATATTGAAGTACTTGAAATTATTATCGATGGACTTTTTGGAACGCATCGCCTATTTTCAAAAATGGGAACATTATATGGTGTTCTTATAGGCACTTTTGAAGTATTAGCAGCATTAGTATTTGTATCAGTTATAATATTCTGGGTTAGAAGAAATATTATTAAGCTACAACGTTTCTGGAAATCTGAAATGAAAGGTTGGCCAAAAAATGATGGTAACTTCATTTTATATTTTGAAATGGTATTGATGACTTTGTTTTTGGTTATGAATGCTACCGATGTTCATTTTCAAGATATGAATTCAGGTAATGTGATTAGTCAATACATAGCGCCTTTGTTTTCTGGATTAGCAGATTCTACATTGCATATTATAGAGCGTAGTGCTTGGTGGCTGCATATTTTAGGAATTTTAGTATTCCTTAATTACTTATACTATTCAAAGCATTTACATATTTTACTTGCATTTCCAAACACTTACTACGGAAAAGTAAATCCAAAAGGACAATTAAACAATTTAGAAGCAGTTACTAACGAAGTTAAAATGATGATGGACCCAAATGCAGATCCATTTGCAGCACCTGAAGAAGGCGCAGAAGACGAGGTTCCTGCAAAGTTTGGTGCTAGTGATGTGCAAGATTTAAACTGGGTACAACTACTTAATGCTTATACATGTACTGAGTGTGGTAGATGTACAAGCGAATGTCCTGCTAACCAAACAGGAAAAAAATTATCGCCTCGTAAAATCATGATGGATACTCGTGATCGATTAGAAGAAGTTGGTAAAAATATCGATGCTAATGGAGGTGAATTTAAAGATGATGGAAAACAACTCTTAGGAGATTATATCTCTACCGAAGAACTTTGGGCATGTACAACCTGTAATGCTTGTACAGAAGCGTGTCCTGTAAGTATCGATCCATTATCAATTATTATAGAAATGAGACGTTATTTAGTAATGGAACAAAGTGCTGCTCCAATGGAGCTTAACAATATGATGACCAATATTGAAAACAATGGAGCACCTTGGCCATATAACCAAATGGACCGTTTAAATTGGGCTAACGAAGAATAATATTAGGGTATGAGCGAGAAACTAAAAGTGCCTACAATGGCAGAGTATATGGCAGAAGGTAAACAACCAGAAATTTTATTTTGGGTTGGATCTGCTGGTAGTTATGACGATAGAGCAAAAAAAATATCAAGAGCTTTTGTTAAAGTACTTCATAAAGCTAATGTTGATTTTGCAGTATTAGGAACCGAAGAAAGTAATACTGGAGACGTAGCTAAACGCGCAGGAAATGAGTTCTTGTTTCAAATGCAGGCAATGACAAATATTGAAATACTAAATGCTTACGAAGTAAAACGCATAGTAACTGCGTGTCCACATTCATACAATACCTTAAAAAACGAATATCCTCAATTAGGTGGTGTGTACGAAGTATTACATCATACTCAATTTATTGAAGAATTGATGAGTTCTGGTCGATTAAAACTAAAAAGTGACTCCACTTTAAACGGAAAACGTATTACGTTTCATGACCCTTGCTATTTAGGAAGAGCTAACGAGGTGTATGAAGCACCTAGAAACCTACTTAAAAGTTTAGGTGTTGATTTAGTAGAAATGAAACGTAACCGAAGTACAGCTTTATGTTGTGGTGCTGGAGGAGCTCAAATGTTTAAAGAACCTGAAAAAGGAGATAAAGACATTAACGTGCTACGTACTGAAGACGCGCTTAAAACAAATCCGAATATAATTGCTACAGGTTGTCCGTATTGTAATACAATGATGACCGATGGTGTTAAAGCTAAAGAACGCGAATCTGATATTAAAGTATTTGATATTGTTGAAATCATAGCAAATAGCGAAGAGCTTTAATAAATTAAAACAAAAAAATGCTAGTAGATTTTGATACATTACCAGACGAATCTAGAGTTTGGATATACCAAGCCAACCGTTCATTTAACGACGAAGAGCTTGCTCAATTAGAAGAACAATTAAGTCAGTTTATTCAAAACTGGACTGCTCACGGAAGCAATCTTCAATCAGGATACAAAATTGTTTATAAGCGATTTATAGTAATTGCATTAAATCAAAACTTTAACCAAGCATCAGGGTGTAGTATTGATGCTTCAGTGCATTTTATTCAGCAATTAGAAAAGCAGTACGATGTAGATTTAATGGATAAAATGAATGTGTCTTACAAACAAGGAGAGTTTATAGCATACAAGCCACTTATGGACTTTAAAAAGATGGCTAAAGACAAAGCTGTGTCTAAAAACACCATTGTATTTAATAATTTAGTGACTAACATTGCTGAGTTTAAAGACAGTTGGGAAGTACCTGCAAGCGAGAGTTGGCATAGTCGATTTTTAAATTGAAAAATTAACCTTGTTTTTACACGCCAAAACTTTTATAATTCAAATAGTTTAGTCATTTTTACTTCTCTTTTTAACGAGACACATAGTTCAAATGGCAAACGACATCTTTTTACTTAACATTTCAGGACAAGATAAACCAGGTTTAACTTCAGCTTTAACAGGTGTTTTAGCTCAATATGGTGCAAAAGTTTTAGATATTGGTCAAGCTAATATTCATGATACTTTGTCCTTAGGTATTTTGTTTGAAATAGGTACAGGAAAAAAATCGGCTGCAGTTTTAAAAGACTTACTTTTTAAAGCTTATGAACTTAATATCACTGCTAAGTTTACACCTATTTCTTTAGAAGATTATGAAAGTTGGGTGAACCTTCAAGGCAAAGACCGTTACATTGTGACTATTCTAGGTGAACGATTAGCAGCAGAACAAATCTCAGAAGTCACCAAAATCATTTCTGATAAAAACTTAAACATTGACTCTATAAAACGTTTAACAGGGAGAACCTCTTTAGTTAAAGAAGAAGAATACCCAAGAGCATCAATTCAATTATCAATACGAGGAAAAATTGATGATAAGCAAGAGCTTACAGCAAAATTTGTACAGGTTTCAAAAGAACTGGATGTTGATATTGCTTTTCAGGAAGACAATATATTTAGACGCAACAGACGCTTGGTGTGCTTTGATATGGATTCTACCTTAATTCAAACTGAAGTTATTGACGAGTTAGCAGAACTTGCTGGTGTAGGAGAAGAAGTAAAAGCCATTACAGAATCTGCTATGCAAGGTGAAATTGATTTTAATGAAAGCTTTAAAAGACGAATGAAGCTTTTAAAAGGACTTAGAGAAGAAGTGCTACAAGACGTTGCTGAAAGATTACCGATTACAAAAGGCGCACGACGATTAATTGATACACTACATAACTACGGATTTAAAACAGCAATCCTTTCAGGTGGATTTACATATTTTGGAGATTACCTTCAAAAAAAGCTAGACATAGACTACGTGTTTGCAAACCAATTGGAAATTAAAGATGGTGTCTTAACAGGTGGTTATCTTGGAGAAATAGTTGATGGTAATAAAAAAGCTGAATACTTACAGTTATTGGCTGAAAAAGAAGGGATAGATATTAGTCAAACCATTGCTGTTGGTGATGGAGCCAATGATTTACCAATGCTAAATCTTGCTGGTTTAGGAATAGCGTTTCATGCTAAACCTAAAGTGAAAAATAATGCACAAAGTTCAATTTCAAGTATTGGTTTGGATGGTGTATTGTACCTATTAGGTTATCACGATAGACATATTGACTTGTTGGATTAACAGTTGTTAATTATCTTCTTTATAAATCTATCTTAAAGTCCTTCAAACTTCTTTGCAAAAATGGTATTTTGGCATAGTTTTTAATTCATTATACCAAAAACTTTAATGTATGAGATGCATTTTCTCCCTTATATCTATCATATTCCTCTCTTTTACTACTATAAGTTGTGCTCAAGAAGAGAAACAGCAAGTATTACCACAGCAAGATTTAACAAATCCATTGCTTCATAAAGATGTTGAAGCACAACAAAAATGGGTTGATAGCATTTACAATGCTATGTCTTTGGAAGAAAAGTTAGGACAATTGTTTATGGTTCAGGTGTTTTCTAGTCAAGATAAAGCGACTAAAACCAAAATAGTTAAACTTATTAAAGACCAACACATAGGTGGATTAATTTATTCAAAAGGAGGACCTGTGCGTCAAGCTAGACTTAATAACGAATTGCAGGCAGCTGCTAAAGTTCCGTTGTTAATTGGTATGGATGCAGAATGGGGTTTAAGCATGCGTTTAGATTCTACTTATGCATTTCCTTGGAATATGACACTAGGAGCTATTAGAGATAATGCATTAGTTGAAAAAACAGGTTATCAAATAGGAGAGCATAACAAACGTCTTGGAGTGCATTTTAATTTTGCGCCAGTTGTAGATATCAATACAAATCCTAAAAACCCAATTATTGGTAATCGTTCGTTTGGTGAAGATAGAGATAACGTTACCGAAAAAGCTTTAGCATTTATGAAGGGAATGCAAAGTGCTGGAGTATTGGCAAACGCTAAACATTTTCCAGGTCATGGTGATACCGAAAGCGATTCACATAAAACATTACCTACGATTACATTTGATGAAAAACGAATTGACTCTATAGAGCTATATCCTTACAAAAAACTAATAAAAGAAGGCTTAAGCAGTGTTATGGTTGCACATCTTAGCGTACCTAGTTTAGAACCAAGACCAGGTTATCCTTCGTCATTATCTAAACACATTGTTACTGATATTTTAAAAGACTCACTTCAGTTTAAAGGATTAATTTTTACTGATGCGCTTGAGATGAAAGGTGTTGCTGATTATGTAGAAAAAGGAATAGATGGAAACAGTACTACAAAAATGCCTCAAGGAGGTGAAAATGATTTAAAAGCCTTTTTAGCAGGTAATGATGTGATGCTAATGTCTGAAAACCCTGAACAAGCCATAAAACTATTTGCTACTGCTTATACTGATAGTATTATTACTGAAGAACGATTATCGCATTCGGTGAAAAAAATATTGATGGCAAAATATAAAGTTGGTTTAAATAAGTATTCTCCTATAGGAATCCACAATTTGGTTGAAGACTTAAATAGACTTAAAGATGATTTGCTGTACGAAAACCTTATGGAGAATGCGATAACGGTTGTGCGTAATAAAGAAGATATCTTGCCTTTACGAAAGCTTGATGAAAAGAAAATTGCTTATGTAAGCTTTGGTGATGATGATGGTACTCCGTTTTATGAGGAATTAAAAAAGTACACTAAAGTACACCATGTCAAAGCCGAAAAGCTTGATGAATTACTTACTAAACTTCAAAACTATAATACTGTAATTGTTGGGTTACATAAGTCTAATGCTTCGCCTTGGAAAGACTATAAGTTTAAAGATCAAGAATTGGTTTGGCTGTACGAAATTGCAAGAACCAATAAAGTTATTTTAGACGTATTTGCACGTCCTTATGCGCTAATCGATTTGCATACTGTTGAAAACATTGAAGGTATTGTGGTGAGTTACCAAAACAGTACTATAGCTCAGCAAAAATCTGCTCAAGTAGTATTTGGAGCTGTTGCTGCAAAAGGCGCATTACCTGTGTCTACAGGCATTCATTTTAAAGTAGGCGACGGAATTACTTATAACAGTATAAAGTCATTAAGTTATGGCTTGCCAGAGCAAGTTGGTATGAGTTCTGAAA
The DNA here is from genome assembly GCF_039524015.1 of Gaetbulibacter jejuensis. Taxonomy (NCBI): domain Bacteria; kingdom Pseudomonadati; phylum Bacteroidota; class Flavobacteriia; order Flavobacteriales; family Flavobacteriaceae; genus Gaetbulibacter; species Gaetbulibacter jejuensis. The sequence goes on from NZ_BAAAGF010000003.1 coordinate 46,677, forward strand.
AGTTATCAAAACTAGATTCTGTGGCTAATTATGCAATTAGTAACCAAATGACTCCTGGTATACAGCTATTAGTTGCCAGAAAAGGGAAAGTGGTTTACAACAAAAACTTTGGAAAACATAGATACGAAGGAGATGACAAAGTAAAATTTGAAGATTTGTATGATGTAGCTTCTTTAACCAAAATTTTGGCAACACTACCATTGCTTATGGAGTTAGAAGAAAAAGGTGCAGTATCGTTAGATACTAAACTATCTAAAATATTACCTGAGTATAAAAGTTCGAATAAATCTGACATTACCATAAAAGAAATGCTATCGCATTATGCAAGATTAAAACCTTGGGTTCCATTTTATGCAGCCACATTAGATAGCGTCACAAAAAAACCAGATGCTAAATACTACCGAAGAAAATACAGTCCTAACTTTAGTATTAAAGTAGCAGAAGAAGTTTATCTACGTCACGATTATCCTGATTCTATACAAAAAATCATAAAGGATAGCGATTTACTATCAAGACAAAGGTATAGGTATAGCGATTTACCATATTATATTTTAAAGAAATATATTGAGAGCTATTATGACAAACCTCTAGATGAACTAGTTCAAGAACACTTTTACCAATCATTGGGAGCAAATTATACTACATACAATCCGTCACAACTTTTTAGTAACTCACAGATAGTTCCTACTGAAATTGACGACTATTACAGATATCAAGAAGTACATGGTTATGTACATGACATGGGAGCAGCAATGCAAAATGGAGTAGGTGGTCATGCAGGAATTTTCAGCAATGCTAATGATGTTGCCAAAATCATGCAAATGTTTTTGCAAAAAGGCTTTTATGGAGGTAAGCGATACTTTAAAACAGAAACTTTAGATAAGTTCAATAAATGTTACTATTGTCATAGAGACAATAGAAGAGGAGTTGGTTTTGATAAACCACAATTAGGAGAAGAAGGTCCAACCTGTGGTTGTTTATCCTTACAAAGTTTTGGACATTCAGGGTTTACAGGAACCTATGCTTGGGCAGATCCTGAAGAAGAAATAGTTTATATCTTTTTAGCAAATAGAACCTATCCTAGAGCTGGAAAAAACTTGCTTTTAAGAGAAAATATTAGAACAGAAATACAACGTTTAATTTACGAAGCGATTACAGAATAAAAATGAAAATAGGAATTGTTTGTTATCCTACATTTGGAGGAAGTGGAGTTGTTGCTACCGAACTTGGTTTAGAACTTTCTAAACGTGGTCACGAAATACATTTTATCACTTACAGTCAACCAGTACGACTAGAATTATTAAGCACAAAAGTACACTTTCATGAAGTAAATGTACCTGAATATCCATTGTTTCATTATCAACCTTATGAGTTAGCATTATCTAGCAAGTTGGTAGATATGGTAAAGCTTCATGGTATTGAAATACTACACGTGCATTATGCGATTCCTCATGCTTATGCAGCTTACATGGCTAAAAAGATGTTGCAAGAAGAAGGTATTTATGTTCCTATTGTAACAACCCTTCACGGAACAGATATTACGCTTGTTGGTAACCATCCATTTTATAAGCCTGCAGTAACATTTAGTATCAACAAATCTGATGCTGTAACGTCAGTTTCTGAAAGTTTAAAAGAGGACACTTTAAGATTATTTGATATAAAAAATGATATAGAAGTTATTCCAAACTTTATTGATGTTGGTAAATACAAGCATACGTTTACCGATTGTCAACGAGGTATGATGGCTAATGAAGACGAAAAAATAATTACCCACATTAGTAACTTTAGACCTGTAAAGCAAATTACTGATGTTGTAAAGGTGTTTTATAATATTCAAAAGGAAATTCCTGCTAAACTAATGATGGTAGGAGAAGGTCCTGAGCGTAAACCTGCTGAACAATTATGCGAACAGTTAGGAATAAGCGATAAGGTTATTTTCTTTGGTAATAGTAATGAAGTTGATAGAATTTTGTGTTTTAGTGATTTGTTCTTGTTGCCTTCAATAACTGAAAGTTTTGGATTAGCGGCTCTTGAAGCTATGGTGTCTGGAGTTCCTGTTATTTCTAGTAATACAGGTGGAATTCCAGAGGTAAATATTGAAGGAGTCACAGGGTTTTTAAGTAATGTAAATGATGTGGAAAGTATGAGTAAAAATGCAGTTCATATTTTAAGTGATGAAGAACGCTTAGCAAGATTTAAGCAAAACGCTAGGGAAGAAGCAGCTAAGTTTGATATTCATAAAATAGTTCCGCAATACGAAGCAATATATAAAGATACCTTGCAAAAATGTATGGTACTGTAAAAAAGAAAAACCACCTTTTGCAAGGTGGTTTTTTTATAAAAGTAGTTTCTTAATTATTAGAATTGATATCTAATACCTAAGGCTATATCAAAATCAACATCGTCTCTATAGTCTCCAAAGCCTAACTCTGGTCTAAAGTCAAGTGACAATAATAAAGGAATATCAAAATTATATTCAATACCTATATCACCAGCAGCAAAGATGAATGTTTCATCATCAAAATCATTGTTATCGAAGCTGTACGAACCAACTCCACCACCAGCACCAGCATACCAGTTAAAGCCACCATCTATGTTCCAAACCCATTGGTATAAACCAGCAAGTTTAAAACCGTCGTATCCATTTCCACTTCGCCAACCTAAATCAAACTCTAATCGGTTATTATCACCTAATCCTCTTTGGTAAGAAACTTCTGCTCCAAATCCGTCACTATCACCTAGTCTAAGACCTATAGCGTTTGGAGAAATATCTTGCGCATTCGATAATGTAGTAAAGCCAATAAATGCAATGGCTAATAAAAATAATTTTTTCATAAATTTTAAAGTTTTAAAGTTTTAACGCAGCTACTTAATGTTTATTTTAGTTGAATAATAAATATAAGCAAAAAGAGCATGCATAGTATATATACGATAAAAATAAATATTAAGATGTTAAGAATATGCTAAAGAGCCTAAAAGCCCAACTAGATGGTGAGTTGTTTTTTGACGATTTAACAACGTCTATTTATGCTACTGATGCCTCTGTTTATCGCATGAAACCTTCTGCTGTTGCATACCCAAAAACAGTACAAGACATTAAAACACTTATTGCTTATGCCAATACAAATAACACCTCATTAATACCTAGAACCGCAGGAACATCATTAGCAGGACAATGTGTTGGTGAAGGTATAGTAGTGGATGTATCTAAGTATTTCACAAAAATTATCTCTCTTGACGAAGAGAATAAAACAGTTACTGTTCAACCAGGAGTGGTTAGAGATGCGCTTAACAACTATCTAAAACCTTACGGACTCTTTTTTGGACCTAATACATCAACATCCAATCGTTGTATGATAGGAGGAATGGTTGGCAATAATTCATCAGGGACAACCTCTATTCAGTATGGAGTTACAAGAGATAAAGTTGTAGAATTACATACTGTGTTGAGTGATGGAAGCGAAGTGGTTTTTGGAGATCTATCCAAAAATGAATTTAACACTAAAATGGCATTAAATACTTTAGAAGGTCATATTTACAAAAGTATGTTCTTTGAATTAGAACCTGAAACTGTTAGAGCCAATATAAAAACTAATTTTCCAAAACCAGAAATTCATCGTCGCAATACTGGTTATGCTATTGACGAACTTATAAATACCGAACTTTTTGAAGGAGAACACCCTTTTAATATGTGTAAGCTACTTTCTGGTAGCGAAGGTACTTTGGCATTCACAACGCAAATCACTTTAAAACTTGACGAGCTACCACCAACCAAAAGTATAATGGTAGCTGCACATTTTAGTACTATAAACAGTTGTCTTGATGCAGTTGCAGCCACTATGAACCATAACTTGTACACTTGCGAAATGCTAGATAAAACCATATTGGATTTAACAAAGCATAACAAAGTTCAACAAGCTAACAGGCAGTTTATTAAAGGTGATCCTGAGGCTATATTAATGTGCGAAATTAGAGCAAATACCATTGATGAAGCTAAAAAACAAGTAGAAGCATTAATAAAAACTATAGAATTAACAGGCTTAAGTTATGCTAATGTTATTCTAATGGATGACGCTATTGATAAAGCCAACGAACTTAGAAAAGCAGGTTTAGGTTTGTTGGGTAATATGATTGGTGATAAAAAGTCTGCTGCATGTATTGAAGATACTGCTGTTGCGCTTCCCGATTTAGCAAATTACATTAGTGAGTTTACACAAATAATGAATGGCTATAAGCAAAAAGCTATTTATTATGCACATGCTGGAGCAGGAGAATTGCATTTAAGACCAGTTTTAAACCTTAAAAAGTCTGAAGATGTTATTTTATTTAGAAAAATAACCACTGATGTAGCAAAATTAGTGAAGAAATATAAAGGCTCTATGAGTGGAGAACATGGAGATGGTATTGTAAGAGCTGAATTTATCCCGATGATGATTGGTGAGGAAAATTACCAATTATTAAAACGTATCAAATCTGCTTTTGACCCAAACAATATCTTTAATCCTGGAAAAATTGTAGATGCATATCCAATGGACGAATCTCTACGTTATGTTCCTGACAGAAAAGAACCAACAGTTGAAACACTAATGGATTTTTCAGCATCAGAAGGCATTTTACGTGAAGCTGAAAAGTGCAATGGTTCTGGTGATTGTAGAAAATTACCTGAATTTGGAGGAACAATGTGTCCAAGTTATCGTGCTACTAAAAACGAAAAAGACACCACAAGAGCTAGAGCTAATGCATTGCGTGAGTTTTTAACACAATCGGATAAAGTAAATAAGTTTAATCATTATGAATTGAAAGAAGTGTTCGATTTGTGCTTGAGCTGTAAAGCCTGTGCTAGTGAATGTCCAAGTAGTGTGGACGTAGCTACTCTAAAGGCTGAGTTTCAGTATCAATATCAAAAGGCAAACGGATTTAAATCTAAAGACCGTTTTTTTGCACAATCCACTAAGTACAATAAACTAGCTGCTCAATTTCCTAAGTTATCCAATGCATTATTTCAGCAGAAATTCACATCAAGTATCATTAAAAAGAGCATTGGTGTTCATGCAAATAGAAGTTTGCCAAAAGTTACCAAGCCTTTTTCTAAGCTACAACAGCATCAAACGAATACTACTAATAAACCTATAAAAACGGTTTATCTTTTCGTAGATGAATTTATTAATTACTTAGAATCCCATATAGCTCTTGATGCTAAAATTCTTTTAGAAGCCTTGAATTATAAAGTGGTTATAATAGACACTTTAGAAAGTGGACGAAGCTATATTTCAAAAGGGTTTTTGAAAGAAGCTAAAGCACTGACTAATAAAAGTATAAGTTATTTTAACTCATTAATTACTGAAAGTACACCGTTAGTAGGTATTGAACCTTCAGCTATATTAACTTTTAAAGACGAATATATAAAATTAGCGGACGATAAAACATCTGCTGAAGCAATTGCAAAACACACCTTTTTAATAGAAGAGTTTATCCAACAAGAAATTGAATTGGGTAACATAAAACCAGAGCAATTTACTTTAGAAGCAAAAACTATCAAGTTTCATGGACATTGTCATCAAAAGGCATTGGTAAATCAACTTTCTAGTTTTACAGTTTTAAATCTTCCTAAAAACTATAAAGTCACTATTATTCCTAGTGGTTGTTGTGGAATGGCTGGAAGTTTTGGTTATGAAAAAGAGCATTATAAAGTGAGTATGCAAGTTGGCAATCAAACCTTGTTTCCAGCTGTAAAAAAAGCCTCTAAAGATGTGATTATTTCAGCTAATGGAACTAGTTGTAGACATCAAATAAAAGATGGAACTTCTAAAGAAGCTTTGCATCCAATTACTATATTAAAAGAAGCTTTATTAAAGTAAAAACTACTTTTTACTGTGTTGGTCAACGATAGTTATAGCAGCTATTAAGTCTTTTACTTCCATGTCTTTTATATCTTCATCAGCAAAGAATGGAGAGAGTTTGTCTTTACTATAATTGTATATTTTCCAACGTTTAAATTGGTATTCTAAAGCGGTAAAATTCTCAACCCAATCACCAGAATTCAAATAGGTAGTTTTACCGTGTTTATTTTCTTTAATAATCATTTTAGGTTGATGAATATGACCGCAAATAACATAGTCATAACCGTTTTCAATAGCTAAATCTGAAGCTACCTCTTCAAAATCATTAATGTATTTTACAGCACGTTTAACGCTGTTTTTAATCTTTTTGGATAGTGAGTATTTTTCTTTACCCATTCGTTCTAAACACCAGTTAGTAAAACGGTTGAGAAGAATTAATAAATCGTAACCATAACCACCTAATTTCGCTAACCATTTTGCGTTTTGAATAGACACATCAAATACGTCACCATGGAAAATCCAAGCTTTTTTTCCGTCAAGCTCTAATACAATTTTATCAACTATAGAAATTTTTCCAATTTTGGTATCGCTAAATTTACGTAGCATTTCATCATGGTTCCCTGTAATGTAAATAACTTCTACACCATCTGAAGCCATGTCAATTATTTTCTTGATCACTCTTAAATGTGACTTAGGAAAATAACGTTTGCTAAACTGCCATATATCGATAATATCGCCATTTAGCACTAACTTTTTAGGCTGAATGCTGTTAAGGTAGGTAAGTAATTGTTTAGCGTGACAGCCATAAGTTCCTAGATGTACATCAGAAATTACAGCTACTTCTACTTTTCGTTTAATCTTCAAGGCAAATACTAGGTTTTAAATGCAAATAACACATTTATATATTACTTAATGTTTAAGAGCCAATTAATTAACCGTGAGTTTATGGTTAAGAGAATGTTATTAAATTTCCTTAGCTAAAGGCAGTCTTTATGAAATTCAATTTTTGTTTCTGTAATATTACATTTACATTAGCGTAAAATAAATGTATATGGCAGGAAATTCCTTCGGAAAATTATTTAAGCTTACCACATTTGGTGAGTCTCATGGAGTAGCAATAGGTGGTATTATTGATGGTTGTCCAGCAGGTTTAACTTTAGATTTTGATGCAATTCAAAATGAATTAAACCGAAGAAAACCAGGACAATCAGACATTGTTACCCAACGTAAAGAACCTGATACTGTAGAGTTCTTATCAGGTATTTTTGAAGGTAAAACTACAGGAACTCCTATTGGTTTTACAATTCACAACACCAATCAAAAATCAAAAGACTATTCGCATATAAAAGATACTTACAGACCAAGCCATGCCGATTATACATACGACCAAAAATATGGCACAAGAGATTATCGTGGTGGAGGTCGTAGTTCTGCTAGAGAAACTGCAAGTAGAGTAGTAGCAGGAGCTATTGCAAAGCAAATTTTAAAAGACATAAAAATAAATGCTTACACATCTTCAGTTGGTGATATTTATTTAGAAAAACCTTATCAGGACTTAGATTTTAGTAAAACCGAAAGCAATACAGTGCGTTGTCCTGACGATGCTGTTGCAGAACAAATGATTACTAAAATAAAAGCCATAAGAAAAGAAGGTGATACTATAGGTGGCACTGTGACTTGTGTGCTTCAAAATGTTCCTATTGGTTTGGGAGAACCTGTGTTTGATAAGCTTCACGCTGAATTAGGTAAAGCCATGTTATCCATAAACGCTGTAAAAGGATTTGAATACGGAAGTGGATTTTGTGGTACAAAAATGAAAGGTAGTGAGCATAATGATTTATTTAATTCTGATGGAAGCACAAAAAGTAACTTATCTGGAGGTATCCAAGGTGGAATAAGCAATGGAATGGACATCTATTTTAGAGTTGCTTTTAAGCCAGTTGCTACAATAATGCAAAATCAAGACACCATAAATAGTGAAGGAGAAATGGTAGAAATGCACGGAAAAGGAAGACATGATCCTTGTGTAGTTCCAAGAGCAATTCCAATTGTTGAAGCCATGGCTGCATTGGTATTAGCAGATTACGCACTTCTGAGAAGGCAAGAGTCTCGCGATTGGTAAGAGTTAAGTTTAATTTAAATGAATTTCTGCTTTTGTAGAAAGTTTTAGTATGAAAAAAATAGCATTACACTGGAAGATTATAATAGGAATGATTTTAGGTGTCATTCTCGGATTTATTATGAATTCCATTTCAGGAGGAAAAGATTTTGTAACCGATTGGATTGCGCCTTTTGGAACTATTTTTATCAACTTATTAAAACTTATAGCTGTTCCGTTAATACTTGCATCATTAATTAAAGGTGTATCAGATTTAAAAGATATCTCTAAGATTAAATCTATGGGATTACGCACAATTGCTATTTATCTGTGTACAACCGTAGTAGCCATTGTTATTGGTTTGTCTATTGTAAATGTGGTAAAACCAGGAGCAGGAATGTCTGCCGATACACTCGAAAAAATTAAACTCAAATACGAAAATGACGCAGGTGTCACTGATAAACTAACAAAAGCTTCAGCACAACAAGATGCTGGTCCTTTACAAGCGCTTGTAGATATATTTCCGAGTAATATTTTTACAGCTTTAGGTGAAGCAAAAATGCTTCAGGTAATTTTCTTTGCGTTGTTTGTAGGTATTTGTTTACTACTTATACCTGAAAAGAAAGCCAAACCTTTGGTTCGGTTTTTTGACTCACTCAACGAAGTAGTCATGAAAATGGTAGATTTAATTATGCTTTTTGCTCCTTATGCTGTTTTAGCTTTAATGGCAAATGTAATTGTTGCGTTTGATGATACCGAAATTTTGCTTAAACTTCTCAACTATGCATTATGTGTAATTGTTGGGTTAGTTATCATGATTGTCTTCTATTTGATATTAGTAAAACTTTACACTAAAAAATCACCTATCTGGTTTTTAAACAAGATGTCACCAGCACAACTTTTAGCTTTTTCAACAAGTAGTAGTGCTGCAACGCTTCCAGTTACTATGGAACGTGTTGAAGAGCATATTGGAGTAGATAAAGAGGTGTCAGGTTTTGTATTGCCTGTTGGTGCAACTGTAAATATGGATGGAACTAGTTTGTATCAAGGTATTGCTGCAGTTTTTATCATGCAAGTTGTATGGCCTGAAGGATTAACTATAACCAATCAATTAGTAATCATTGCTACTGCAATACTTGCATCTGTAGGTAGTGCAGCTGTACCAAGTGCAGGTATGGTAATGCTAGTAATTGTATTGGAATCTGTTGGTTTCCCTGCAGAATTATTACCTATTGGTTTAGCGCTTATTTTTGCTGTTGATAGACCTTTAGATATGTGTAGAACAGTTGTAAACGTAACAGGAGACGCTACTGTTTCAATGATGGTTGCTAAGTCATTAGGTAAATTACACAAGCCTAAGCCTAAAAATTGGGACGACCATTACGAACATGTTAAATAAAATAGCTACTTTTAAAATAGTCTAACTTACCAAAATCAAAACTATGAATGTTTGCTTTTTAATGTATCCATGGGAAAATATTGATCCAGAAAACGATACAAGCTTAGCTTTAATAAAAGAATGTGCAAAACGTGGTCATGGTGTTGCCTTGTGTTCGCCTGCAAATTTAACTATTAGAAATAGTGTTACTAACGCTTTTTGTACAGTTGTAGGTAGAATGGATAAAGTGCCATCATCGTTAAAAGCATTTTACAAAAAAGCCGAATTAAGAGAGGAAATGCTTCCACTTGCAGGTTTTGATGCTATCTTTTTTAGAGCGAATCCACCTTTAGATCCAATAATGCTTAACTTCTTGGATTCAGTTAAAGATGATGTGTTTATCATTAACTCTTTAGAAGGTATGCGCGAAGCAAATAACAAGTTATACACCGCAGCATTTGGTGATGCGCATAGCAACATTATTCCTAATACACACGTATCAAAAAACAAAAGGTATTTAATTAAGCAAATCAAGGAATCAAAAGCCGATAAAATGATATTAAAACCACTAAATGGATTTGGTGGTTCTGGTGTTATTCTTATTGAAAGATCAGCGATGAGCAATATCAATTCATTGTTAGATTTCTATATTTCAAATTCTGATGGAACTTCAAACTATGTCATTCTTCAAGATTATATAGAAGGTGCAGATCAAGGAGATGTTAGAATTTTAATGCTCAATGGAGAACCTGTTGGAGCCATGAAACGCGTTCCTGGAACCGACGATCATCGCTCTAATGTGTCTGCTGGTGGAAGCGTTCAAAAACACACACTTACTAAAGCTGAAAAAGCCTTATGCAAACAAATTGGACCAAAACTGGTTAAAGACGGTTTGTATTTTGTAGGTATTGATGTTATTGGTGGAAAACTAGTTGAAGTAAATGTGATGTCTCCTGGAGGCATAACTTACATTAATAAAGTATATAAAAACAAAACCAAAGTTGAAGAAAAGGTTATTGACTTCCTTGAGAGCAAAGTGCTTGATAACTTGGAAGCATTTAACCGTCGTTCGCGATTAAGAAAAACTGTAGAAGACGCTTAGTATATGCTACATGTTCCAAAGCCTTTAGTGTCTGTTCATTGGCTAAACCAACATTTAGCGGATGAAAATCTTATTGTTTTGGATGCTACTATTGGAAAAGTTACTGAAGCAAATTCTGATAGTAATGCTTCAACACAAATTGTCTCTGCACGTTTTTTTGACATCAAACAAAAATTTAGCGACACTAATGCGTCGTTTCCTAATACATTTCCTTCTGTAGAGCAATTTACTACGCAATCACAAGCATTAGGAATACATAATGATAGTTGTATTGTAGTGTATGACGACAAAGGTATTTACTCAAGCGCTCGTGTTTGGTGGATGTTTAAAGCTTTTGGTTTTAATAATGTTGCGGTTTTAGATGGTGGACTACCAGAATGGATTAAACATAATTATCCGCTAGAAACAAAAGCTGATTATTCAGGCAAACCAGGAAATTTTACAGCAAGTTACAATACAGGATTTATAAAGTTTTTTGACGATGTAGTTAACGAGGTTGGTGAAGACAATCATATTATCGTTGATGCACGCTCACAAGCTAGATTTAGTGGTGAAGAACCTGAACCTAGAGCTGGTTTAAGAAGTGGTAATATTCCTGGTTCTTTCAACATACCTTATACGTCTTTACTTGAAAACGGTTGTTTTAAAGATGTTGAACAATTACAGGCTATTTTCAAGGCTGTTTTAAGCGAACATAAGCAAACTACTTTTACTTGTGGCTCTGGTATTACAGCTTGTGTTTTGGCTCTTGGAGCAGAATTATCAGGATATAAAAACCTATCAATTTATGATGGTTCTTGGACTGAATGGGGAAGTTTAACCGAAGACGAATAATATGGAACGTTTATCTGTAGAAAAAATCATTGATAATATCAATCTTGAAAAGTGTTTTCATGCTGTAGCCGAAGATTATTCTTTCACCATAAAAATTGATGAATATGTACATTACGCTTGTGGAGCTGTACACGATGGACATCAGTTTAGAAAAGAACTTTGGGACAATTGTTTACATACCGAATATGAACGATGGTATGAAGAAGATCCTGAAACTAAAAATATGATTGCTTCACATCCAATTGTTATTACTGGTTGCGACTCTAGATTTGAATATGATTTGAATAGAACTCCAGAAGACGCTGTTTTTGAAACTGCTTGGGGAAAACAACTTTGGAACACACCACTTCCTGAAGCTATGAAAACCAAAAGCCTGAAAAAGCATGCTGCTTTTTACAAAGTAGTACATGCGCTTATCAATAAGCTCGAAGAAAAATTTGGTGTTTGTGTTGTGTACGACATGCACAGTTACAACTGGCAACGTTGGGATAGGGAAGTCCCTACTTGGAATTTGGGTACAAGTAATGTGGATAATAATCGTTTTGGACCATCTATTGAAGCTTGGAGACAAAGTCTTTCAGAAATTAAATTCCCTAAGAATATCCCATCTACATCTAAAATCAACGACACGTTTCAAGGCAATGGATATTTCTTAAAATATATTACCAATAACTTTAAAAATACCTTAGTTTTGGCAACCGAAATAGCTAAAGTGTATTGTGATGAGTATGACCAAATTATTTATCCTGAAGTTGTTTCGACAGTAGCACAAGAGCTTAAAACCAGATTACCAAAACATGCTGCTGAGTTTTATAATACTTATTCTAAATGATGCTTGACTATACCTTAATTGAAGAATACCAAAGCCTTTTTGATATTGATGCAAACCTAAACCGCTTGGTTAAAAAAATAGAGTTGCTCAATTATATTAATCCGTTGAATATTGAAAGTGAAAAAAAACAGTTTTTTGCTTCTAAATACAAGTATGAACCTAACTTTAAGTACCCAAAATTAAAGTTTAACGGTTACAAGCTACATCGTTTATTTTACTCACAGCGTTTAGAGCGTATTGAAGATGATGATATTCGTCAATTATATGAAGATATAATTTATGAATATTCTGGTTTGATTGAATGTATTGAAACCATTAACCAAGGTAGAAAATTCTATTTCAACAGCTTAAAAAGTTTTGGAACACCAACTGAAAAGGATATTGACAACGCTAAATTTATTCTGCGTTTTGATGATACCGACTTTGAAGAAGACATGCTTCCTATGTACGATGCTAATGAAGCAAAAGCGTATTTTGAAGACTTTGCAAAGCGTTATGATTTTAAATACAACTTAAAGCTGTCAACTAACATTTCAGCAGCAGCAATGGTGATTAACAATACACAAACGTTAGTGTTGCGTAAAAACCATAAGTTCAGCAAAAATCAATTAAAAGTATTGGCAAACCACGAAATTGGAGTACACATGGTAACCACTTTTAATGGGTTAAACCAACCTTTAAAAGTGTTTTCTAACGGATTGCCAAACAATGTTGAAACCCAAGAAGGTTTAGCAGTGTTTTCTGAATACAAATCAGGATGTTTAACCTTGACACGACTCAAAGAATTAGCATACAGGATTATTGCTGTAGATAGCTTAATAAAAGGCTATTCGTTTGCTGATACGTTCGATTTACTTTATAGTCAGTATAAACTCAACAAAAACAAAGCCTTTTCAATAACCTTGCGAGTGCATAGAGGAGGAGGTTTTACCAAAGACCATTTATATTTAACAGGTTTAGAAAAAGTATATAAATACGCTAAAGCTGGTAAAGACTTGGATGTATTATTAACAGGAAAAGTGTCTTTAGAATATATTGATACCATAAAAAAACTTCAAGAATTAGGTTTAGCCAATACGTCAAAACACTTTACTGATGCTTATCTTAACGATGATGTTGCTAATAAAAACCTAGATTTTATTTTAAAAAGTTTAAAGTAAAGCCTCAAAACAAAAACATCTATTAGTTTTCCTAACACTTGTGTAAGGTTAGACATGCCTTACAAAAGAATTTGAGCAGTTCCCAACTAACTGAAGTTAGGCTCAAACTGATGTCGCTTCGTTTTGAGGCTTATTTTTTTTGTCACATATTAATGCGTTTATATTTAGGATATTTTAATATATATCCAAAATTCAGCTTTTTAGATTCGTTTGAAGACAGTTTAAGCTTCCATTCCATAATTCCTTTGTCCTTATCATAATTTGAAGTGCCTGTTTCAATATCATCTACTTTAATGTCTTTGTTTTGACTTATTGGAATTCTATCAAGTACAACAATATCAATTGAAGTAGGTTTGTTATTCTTTAATTCAATATCATAATTTTTAGTGATAATCTTGTTACTGCCTATAAAAGCGTTCTTTTTAAAGTCTTTATTTTGAGAACGTTTTATTGCAACATTAGGATCAACTCCCAAAGATACTGTAAGACTGTCAGTTGTAGCGTAAGGGTTAATGTTGGTTGTTCCTGAATAGCTACCTTCAAAATACACATTGGCTTCAGCAGGTAAAAGATTATACTGTTCCCAATTGCCAATTTTTGCAGTTAAAAATACGTTTTCGTTTATCACAGGAGCAGCAAAATAAGAATATGTTGCATCAATTGAATACGTGTCAATCTCAATAACTGTTATATCTCCATTTGAAGTAATGCTATAATTTTTTTGAATTTCAAATCGTGTATTTGTAATACCTTCATCAATAAAATCACCATTACTAGTTGTTCTTTTTGTGGTAACTAGTATAACACCATTTACAGCTCTAGAACCGTAAATACCTGTAGCACTTGCATCTTTTAAAACACTAATGTTTGAAATACTATTTTGGTCTAGTTGATTAAAGTCTTTTGCGTCCATTGGAACTCCATCGACAATATATAGAGGATCTTTATCTTTTTTAACCGAATTATTACCTCGTATCCTTGTACTTGCATAACCAGTAATAACAACTTCCTGAAGCTGTTCATGGTCTTCTTGCATTGAAACATTAATCGTGCTTGAATGTATTGGTAAGACTTCGCTCTGCATACCTACATATGAATATTCAATAGTATTGCTTTCTCCTGTAACTCTCAACGTGTAGTTTCCGTCAAAATCAGTTTGGGTACCATTTGTAGTACCTTGTTCAATAACATTAACTCCTGGAAGTGGTAAACCATCTGAAGAAGAAGTTATGGTACCTGAAATAGTCTTTACCATTGGGTTGTACTTGTAATTATAACTTTTTGTGGCACGTTGATTTTGATAATTACTATAAGGACTTATAAAATTTAAAAATTTAGTGTTTACATCTGGTTTTAAATTGTTTGTTGTTGGGTCGCTAGTAGAAAGTGTAAGTTTTACATCATCCCAATCAATACCAGTTGTTTGGTATACATGAGCCTTATATTGTAGGTTAATTGGCGCATCAATCTTCTCAGCTTTTAAGTCGTAAATAGGAAACCATCCTGCGTTTGTTACATTGTATTTGATTATCAAATTTAGTTTTTCTGTTACTGCTGAGTTAAGCTTTAAACTAATTTCACCTGTTTGTACTTTATCATCTACATTAAGCTCTTGTAATTGCTTTTGAATTAATAAAATTGACGCATTGTATTCTTTTTTTTGTTTTTCAGATTTATAAACAAGCGCATTAATCTCTGTAATACGAGTTCTGTAGTAATTAGCAAAAGCCTTAACTTTTTCCAAACTTACTGTTTCAGTATCACTACTTAATTTTCGGTTATTTTGAATTATAAAAAGTTCTTCGTTATACCCAGAAATCAATTGGTCTTCTATTTGAATTTTATCATACAATACATCTTTTTGGGTTTGTAATGAATCTATTGTTTTGGTATAATTTTTTTTGGTTAAATAATTGATGCCATAATTAATAGAAAGTACAGAGGCTTGCTTTAGTCCAGAAACTTGAATGCTACTCTCTTGAATATTAGGAGAGAGATTATCCAAAACAAATTCGGTTGTACCAACAGGAACACTAACAGTAGTTGTTCGTGTTATTTGTGCTCCATTTAAGTACACTGTGACTTCTTTAATAGTGGAAGACGTATTTTTCTTGTTAGCATAGCCAAGAGTTGAAACTATAAAGAATAATAGTAGAATGTTTTTCATAATTGTAGATGATTTAGTTTTGTTAAGTAAAACTATTACCACACTACAAAAATTAAAACCTCTATTGAGTTTAAGGCTTCTTTCTTTGGGTATAATCCTATTTTGAGTTAGTTAACAAACACATAATTAAAGTTATGCAGTTCATAGACATTATTTACAATTATGCCTTTTTGAACAAATTTTTTAGGCTTTATATCGATATTTTTGTGCTCCCTAACGCGTAACATATACATTTACAACATTAAAATAATGTGCTATAAATCAAACTTTTATAATTGATTCCCTTTAATTATTAAAGTAATTTTTAGAGTTAAATTAGTTTTTAATTAGTTGTTAATTGTTAGAAAAAGCCCACTTGATTAAGTGGGCTTTTTTTTATTTTAAAAATTTAGATTGTAACTCTGGAGTAGGTATCATGCAAGCTTCTTGTTTACCATACCATTTGTAACGGTTTTTGGCAATAAAATCGTAAACCCAATTACGAATAAACGCAGGAACGATTAAAAACACAGCCATCAAGTTTCTAGGAAAACCCAATTGAGATGCTATTTTTAAAGCAGCAGTAGATTTGTAATACAGTCCTTTTTCGTGTGAAAACAATAAAATAGAATCTATTTTAGAGGTATCTATATTAAAATCCTTTATGATTTCTTGTCCTGTATTGTTTTGCAATGCAGTAAACATAAACGAATTATGTTTATCATGTTTAATAACATATTGAACGGAACTATTGCAAAGGTTGCAAACACCATCAAAAAGAATTAATTGTTTATGTTTTGGTAAGTTGTATTTCACAATACAAAAGTACAATATCTTACAGTAGCGAATTTAAAAAATTGTATCGAGAACTTCTTTAAACGCGAAATCCTTATTCTCGATACATACCAACACTAAGTGTTGGCATACTCGAATTGACAGTATTTTACTATTTCTTAGCTTCAACCAACTCCAGTAAGTCTAGACTTACATTGGTAGTAAACATACCATAGTTAACGGTTGCTTTCCCTTTTTCAATAGTATCAATACTACCAATAGCACGACCATCTTCCATACGAACTCTATCACCAACTTTTAAAATAGGTTTTGGTTTTTCAACTACAACTTCCTTTTTCTTAGCTGCTTTTTTCTTTTGTCGTATAACATTTACTTTCTTTTCAACTTCCTTTTTAACTTGCTGTTCTTTGTTCTTTTCAGCACGTTTTTGCTTTGCTGAAATCTTCTTGCGCTTAGAATTTTCTATCTGTACAAGCTTAAAAAGTTCGTCCATAAGTTGACGTTTGCGCTTGTTTTCAAAATAACCTTCGGCAAGTTCGTTTACCTTTTGTCCTAAATAAATCAAGCGTTGGTTACTATCATATAACTCTTGATAGTTCTCTAGTTTCTTTTGAACTCTAGCATTGATTTCTTCTAGCTTATCAGCTTCATTTTGCTTTTTCTGTTCATTCTCTTTTAATGAACGCTCTGTCTTTTCAAGTTTACTACGCTCTTTTTGAAGCTTAGCAATAGTTCGGTCAAAACGAACTTTACCACGTTCAATTTTCTTTTTTGCTCTGTTGATTAAACTATACGGAATTCCATTTTTTTGCGCTACTTCAAACGTAAAACTACTTCCTGCTTGACCTAAAACCAGTTTAAACATCGGTTCCAAGGTTTTTTCATCAAACAGCATATTGGCATTTTGCATAAACGGTAATTCGTTTGCCAAAATTTTTAGGTTAGAGTAGTGCGTTGTAATAATTCCGTAGGCTTCTCTATGGTAAAACTCTTCCAAAAAGGTTTCAGCCAAAGCGCCACCAAGTTCAGGATCACTTCCAGTACCAAACTCATCAATTAAAAATAAGGTGTTTTTATTGCACTTTCTTAAAAAGTAATTCATTTGTTTTAAGCGATAGCTGTAGGTACTCAAATGGTTTTCAATAGATTGATTGTCACCAATATCAGTAAGAATTCTATCAAACAAACACACATCACTTTTTTCATGAACAGGAATAAGCATACCACTTTGCAGCATAACCTGAAGCAGTCCTATGGTTTTTAAAGTGATACTTTTTCCACCAGCATTTGGTCCTGAAATAACAATAATCCTGTTTTCAGGTTGAAGTTCTATAGATTGCGGAAAAGTCTTTAAACCTTCCTTTTTATTAGATAAATAGAGTAGTGGATGGTACGCGTTTTTAGCTATATAGGTTTTGTTGGTATTGATATTTGGCAACAACGCATTGGTACTTTGTGCATATTTTGCTTTTGCAGCAACCACATCTATTTTGGTTAAAAAGGTTTGGTGTTGCTCCAAAAGCTGGATGTAAGGTCGTGTAGCTTCGGTAAGTGCTTTTAGTATTTTTTCAACTTCTTCTTGTTCTTCAAACTCAAGGTTGTTGAGCTCTCTGGTGTGTTGAAACGTCGCTTCAGGTTGCATATAAATAATGCTTCCTGTTTTGCTGTTACCAAGAATACTACCTTTTACTTTGCGTCGGTACATAGCTTTAACAGCAAGCACACGCTTGTTTTCAATAACGGTTTCCCTAATATCATCTAGATAATCCAAAGCACTGTAACTGTTAAGCGCACTAGTAAAACTTTGGTTTATTTTTCCTCTTACATTGTTTATAGATTGCCTAATGGTATAGAGCTCTTGTGATGCTTTATCTTTTACATCACCAAATCGATCAACAATTACATTAATTTGATTGATTAGCTCCTTAGTAACTTCAATGTGTGATGCATGAGCAGATAAAGTAGGGTAATACTCTTCAAACTTCTTTAAAAACGTGATAATCTCATTACAAACGGTTGAAATGGATACAATTTTTTTAAAGCTAAGAGTTTCCAAAACCGAACCTTCAATGTTTAAGAATTGTAATTCTCTAGTGATAGGTTCAAATCCATGATTAGGAATTCTGTTTTCGTTTTCAAAAGACGCCAGATATTCATTGGTCATGTGTAGCTCTTGCATTAATGTGTTACGATTGCTAACAGGAGTAATCGCAAGACATTGGGTTTTACCCAAGTTGGTAATGCAATACTCTGAAACCTGTTGCAGCACAACATGAAACTCTAAATCTTGTAATGTCTTTTTATGAATATTAACCATACTATTTCCTGCAACAGCAAGAAGCTTATTTATATGTAGTGAAACCTAATTTTTTAAAAGGAGCACAAACTTACATAATACAATTGAACTATGGAATTTTTTGGAGTTGCGCTTAACGGTCTCGGCTATGAGTAGTTGCGTGGTTTAGTACTTAACTTTGCAAGTACACACCAAGCTGAAAATTCCTGCGGAATTTTCAGGATAAACCTGTAATAGCAATTGTTTATAGCCATTGTTACAAACAGTTATTATAAGTTATATTCAAGTCCAAAGTTAAAAACAAAGGATTTAATATTATCTCTTTTTATTAATCCAGTAAATGCCCTAATATTAAGAGATAAGGATTCCGACACATCATATCCAGTTCCTAAACAAACACCAAAATCAAAATTGTCATTACCTTCTCTAATAAAACTATTGTCATTTCCATCTAATAGAAATTGGGATGAAGTAATATTTCTATCAACGATGATTCCGAATTGAGGTCCACTTTCCATATAAAAATTCTCTGAAAAATACAGTTTTATAGGCAAAGGAATTGAGATGGTTAATTCGTAAATTTCATATTCAAAGTCGAATGTACTTGTGTTTGGAAGTGGATTTCCATTAATATCTGTCAAAGGGTTATCCTTTGCTTTAATGTTGCTTCCTTGTAAAGCAAATAAAAGTTCTGGTTGAAATTTTAATTTACTCGTTATTTCTGTTTTGTATAATCCGCCAACATAAAATCCAAGTTGATAGCTAAATTCTGATGAATTTTGATTTGGTGTATATTTTCCATAGTTCACACCACCTTTAACTCCAAAATTTCCATTTCTATCTTGACTAAACATTGTCGAAAATGAAAAAATAAAAATGAGTAAGATAACTTGTTTGTTCATTTAATAGTTTTTGCTCTAATTGTTTGTAACTTTATAAGATATTGTTTTAATTATCTATATCTACCGTTAAGCGAAGTTAAAGTTTTCAATTTTAGTAATCAAGGTATTACATGCGTTTATAAAACTATTTAATGCACAAATTGTTAGTAACTAATAGTTGTGTTTTTAAAAGTAAGTGAAATCAAGCAATTACTTATAGCCATTGTTAACACCAGTATTTTTTTTCGTTTTCATTCGATAGACTAAATATAAAAATATAACCAGAATTATCGTAAACTTAAAAATCAGTCCCAATAAGTTCTCTCCGTTTATAAAGTAGTCCGATGATGTCGTCAATAAAGTTAAGGTCTGTGAATAAATCACAATTCCGATACAGACCAATGAAAATATTAATTGATTTTTAAAATTCGCTCCAATAACTATGGCAAAGCAAACCAGAAATAGAGTCAGAAAACTGTTTAAATATCGAGTGTTTTTTGTCCAATTAGATTTTCTTAATTGCTTTGTCAATAGCGTATTCTTTCTTATTTCGTTTTTTAATTGAAATAAATCTCTGCGATTAAATTCTGTTGTCAACTCGTTTTTTGAGATTCCGTATTCGTTAATTTCCGTTTTAGAAAAATCATTTTGAATTATACTATCAGGAATTTTTTTAAATAAGTCAGAGATAATTTTCTTTTGAGAATTGTTTTCAGTTTCTAAAGAGTCAGAATATTGGTTTATAAGTCCAATACTCATCATATCAACATTTGTTTTTTTGTATTCGGTAGCTTTTTCAATTCTTTCTTGTGACGTAAATGGTTCTTTTCTTGCGTTTTCATATCTATCCAAGAATGATGTCATTCGTAGCTTTGGCACCACACTATTGGATAGTAAGAATATTAGTCCGCCAAAGATTAGTGATGCGATAAGTCCGAATTGGAAAAATTTTGAGACAGGAACTTTATCTTTTATTAATTCCGCTGTAACCAAGATTAAGCCAATGAAAACACCAAAATTAATTACTGCTGGTATTTGACTAAAACTAAAAAGTATTCCATTCGTTAGGTCAAATCCAAATTCGCTAAAATATAAGCTGATGGTCTCAACAACTAAAAACAAGTAGTAAACTAAACCACTTATTATAAAATACGATATAAATTTTCGCAGGATTTTTTTCAAATTGGTGCTAACTTTATAAGATATGGGTTGTTTTAATAATCTATATCTACCGATAAGCGAAGTTAAAGTTTTCAATGTTAGTAATCAAGGTATTACACACGTTTGTAAAATAACTGTTAGTGACTAATAGTTGTTTTTTTAATAGAGTAGTAGAATAGCTTTATTTTTAATTAGACTCCAGTTCAATACTATGTGTGGCAAATCCGCTTCCAGTATTATTTTCAGCCATTCCTTTTATTACACCATTTCCTGAAAAGTCAGTATTAAATTTAATTATAGCAATCGATTTGGCAATTAAGCCATTAGTTGAATTTTCAATGTTCAAAATTTCCATATTACCAGATTCTATAGTCCATATAAATTCGGTGTCAATAGGGTTGTCGTTTTTTGAGTAAAAAGTTGTTACAAATTTTATGATTTCATTAGGTAGAGCAAAATCAGTTCCATCTACACATATTGATGCTAATGTGTTTGTTTCTATTGTTATTTCACAATCGGTTACATCTTTTAAGTTTCCAATTGTAGGTTCGGTATCATCATCATTTGAACAAGATGTTGCAATTACGACAAGAACAAGTAATACTGAATAGATAGTTTGTTTATTCATAATATTTTATTTTTTAATTAATGTGTTTTCTTAATAGTCTCTATAAACCTTAAAAGGTTGCTTCAAAATATCTTAAATTCTTTCGGTTTGGCTTCTAAACGTAGTTATATTTCCTGTAAATAAATTTAGTAGAGTAGTAGGATAGCTTTATTTTTGTGGTACACGCAATACATTATGGACGTTAATATACACCCAAGCTGGAAACCTTATTTACAAGAAGAATTTAGCCAACCGTATTTTACAGAGTTGGCTAGTTTTGTAAAAGATGCTTACGCTACAAGTACGTGTTATCCTCCTGCTAAGCAAATATTTTCTGCATTTGAGCATTGTACTTTTAACGAAGTGAAAGTAGTTATAATAGGTCAAGACCCTTATCATGGTCCAGGACAAGCTAACGGATTGTGTTTTTCGGTTAACGATGGTATTCCGCATCCACCATCATTAATTAATATTTTTAAAGAAATTGAAACTGATGTCAATACGCCTTATCCTAAAAGTGGTAATCTTGAACGTTGGGCAAAACAAGGTGTGCTGCTTTTAAATGCGACTTTAACAGTTAAAGCACATACAGCAGGAAGTCATCAAAAAAAAGGTTGGGAAACGTTTACTGATGCTGTAATACAAAGCATAAGTAAAGAAAAAGAGAATGTGGTTTTTTTACTTTGGGGAGGATTTGCTAAAAAGAAAGCGTCGCTAATTGATAAGACCAAGCATCATATACTTACATCAGGACATCCTTCGCCATTAAGCGCAAATAGAGGGTATTGGTTTGGTAACAAACACTTTAGTAAAACTAACTCCCTGTTGGAGCAAGTTGGGTTTGTTCCAATTGTTTGGTAACCACTTTTGGCTCTCTAAAGTCTCTAACAACTTTTCTTTTGGATTGTGCTTTTTTAGTCGTTTTGTTGCAGCTAAAGAATAGCAATAAGAAGTTAACAGCAACTAGAAAAAATAGCAATAAAGTAATTTTCATAATCATAGAATCAACGGTTTAGTCAAGCATTTAACTTGGTTTGGGTATGGGCAAATGTAAGTAAAATTTTAATATATAGAAAGTTACGTACAAAAAATGCCAAAAAATAACACTTAAGTAATATAAGTTTAACCTTTAACTATATAACAAGTTTAGTAGCGATTTCCCTACTACAATTTGTAAACTATTTCTGGATATTGAAGTTTTTTATCGATAATATTCAATTCAAACAGCTTGTTTTGAACATTAGTTATTGTTGATTTGTCTATGTTTTCTTGAGACCATTCAGTTAAATTTAACCATTCTTGTACGTCTTCAAGTTTTTGGTCGTATCTGTTAGAAATGGTTTTATCAATACTAGGAATGCTCTTAAAATCAGAAGTTGTGTTGTTTATAATGTCCAAGATGGTATTTAACTCCTCTAGATTATTCTCAATAAATTCATCTCTTACTGCTATAACAAAACAAGGCCAAGGTGTTGGGCAATTATCTACACGTCTAAACACACCTTTATCAACTATGGGTTTAGTGGTAAATTTTTCCCACATAAAGTAATCTGCTTTACCGTCTACCAAACCTTCAACAGCACCATCAAGATTTTTAACAACCTCAAAATTTAGATCTTCTTCTAAATTCCAATCGTTGTTTTGTGCGTTAATATAAGCCATTAAGTGCGACCCAGAACCATATCTGCTAATTGCTGCTTTTGTGCCTTTTAAATCGTTTATAGATGTGTATTTAGAATCATTTGCTACGTGGATTCCCCAAATTAAAGGCGATTGCACAAACACTTGAACTATTTTACTTGGATTGCCTTCAACAATATCTTTAACAATACCTTCAGTTAAAATAACTGCCATGTCAATATCACCATTACGAAGTGCTTTACACATTGAACCTGTTCCACCATAATAGTCTTTCCAACGTAGGTTAATCCCTTCGTCTTTGTATTCACCATTTTTTAAAGTTAAATACCAAGCAAGGTTAAAATGCTCTGGTACACCTCCAATTTTTACGTTCTTCATATTCAATCTGTAAGTTTGTTAAGCGTGTAAAGAATTAAATCGTCTACAATTGCTTTTGGGTCTTCACTAAACGTTCCTGATACTCTGTTTGCTATTATAGCATTCATGGATAATGCTTTATGACCTAATAATTTTGCTAAACCGTAAATTCCTGCGGTTTCCATTTCAAGGTTAGTAATGGCTTTTCCTTGATAATTAAACGATGCTAATTTATCATTTAATTTTGGGTCTTGAACAGGCAGCCTTAGCACACGTCCTTGTGGTCCATAAAATCCAACATTGGTTGCTGTAAACCCTTGTGCTGTTTGTGATGAGCTTAGTTTGTTGTAAAGTGCTTGGTCACAAGACACAATGTAAGGTCTTGATTTATGTTTAAACCAATCTAAATGTTGTATTAATGCTTCAGAAATTTCAGGATATTGCACATGTTCGCTTTCGTAAAAATGTAATAAACTGTCAAAACCTGCTGCATATTCGCTTATTAAAAACGAATCGGTAGGAATTTCTTTTTGGATAGAACCAGAAGTTCCTATTCTAACAATATTTAACGAAGTAAGGTCTTGTTTTACTTCGCGTTTATCAAAATCGATATTTACCAAAGCATCTAGCTCGTTAAATACAATATCAATATTATCAGTACCAATTCCTGTTGAAATTACTGTAATACGTTTGTTTTTATAAGTTCCTGTTTGAGTGTGAAACTCTCGTTTTTTAGTTTGAAATTCAATAGTGTCAAAATGTTTGGTAACACTATCAACTCTATCAGGATCACCAACTGTAATAATAGTATCAGAAATATGTTCTGGTCGTAAATTTAAATGGTAAATACTACCATCAGGATTTAAGATAAGTTCAGACGCTTTAATAGGCATTTATTGGTGTTTTAATAAGTTTGTTTTGTTGTTTACTAAACTGAAAATCCAATCTATTTACTCCACCATAGTAAATGTTATTGTTTATTTCAGATGAATAATTAGTAGTATTTAATAAGGCTTCATGACCTTTTCTGTTTAAAGAAATATGTTGCTCTTCTTCGTTGAAGAATATGGAAAGTTTATCAATTAATCGGTTAATTTGAATATCTCCAAACCCAAAATAGCCTTGATAATTTAGGGTATAACCTAAAAGATGATGTCTCGATTTTATATCGTTATCTCTAACAATAGCTAAAATATTATGCTCTAAAACACTCAGGCCACTTTTTGAATCAGGAAAACGTTCTAAATGCGCTTTTAAGCAATTGCTTAAATATTTAAACGATGATTTTTTGGTGATATAAGGCTTTAATAGGTTGTGGTCTTTACCACAATAGGTTTTCCATACAGTTGTAGCCAAATCTAAATCCTCTTCAGAAAGCTTTATTTTATTTTTATAGTGGTTTAAAAGCTGGCTTTGTGTAAGTTCTGGCAATCCTTTGAGGCTTTTTTCGCCTTCAATTCTACCAGAACACACTAAATACACAGGAAGATTAATTTGTTTTTGTTTGATTAAGCTTATTACAGCAACAAGGTTGATATGGCAGAATAAATCGTATTCAAACCAAAGGACAATTTCTTTGTAGGTATCAGCATTATTAAGCTTGTTGATGTCTTCAAAGAATTTTTCATCATGAAAATCTAGATTATACACATCGTTAAAAAAGTCTTTTCTAATTTTTAAATACTCTTTAGCATCAATACGCTCAGTAGTTGGACCTTCGCAAAGCATTTCATCCCAAGTTAAAATATCACCTTGTATTGAGAGTTCTAATAACCTTTCGGTTAGGCTATCTCCATTTGTAATATGCAATGTTTCCATAATTATCCGCCTACACGTTTTACAGCAAATCCTTTGTCTTTAAGTATTTGCATTATTTTATCTCTATAGTCGCCTTGAATAATGATTTTATCATCTTTAAAACTTCCACCAACACTCAATTTGGTTTTAAGTTCTTTTGCAAGTGCTTTAAAATCTTCGGTAGCTCCAGTATAACCTTCTAAGATAGTAATAGGTTTACCTTTTCGCTTTTCGTATTTACAAATAATAGGATCGTCCTGCATCCATAATCCATCAGCGTCGTCATTGGTGTCATCAGACGCTTCTGGGACATGGTCTGGAAAAAGGTTTTTAAGTTGGTCTTGTAAGTCCATTTATTAATTTTCAGTACGCAGTTGTTGGTTATTTTTTAATTAAACCTAGTTCAACTAAACGCTCATGAAGGAATTCTCCAGCTGAGATATCATCATACAGTTTTGGATGGTCTTCGTCAATACAACTCTCCAATACGTCTAATCGCATTTCACTTACAGGATGCATAAAAAATGGAATAGAATAACGTGATGTTCCCCAAAGTTCTTTTGGTGGATTGATAACTCTATGGATAGTAGATTTTAATTTGTTGTTAGTGTGACGCGACAACATATCTCCAACATTAATCATTAATTCATCAGGTTCTGCAATGGCGTCAATCCATTCACCTTTATGATTTTGTACTTGTAGTCCTCGTCCTTGAGCTCCCATTAATAACGTAATAAGGTTAATATCACCATGAGCAGCAGCTCTAACAGCTTCTTTTGGCTCTTCTTTAATAGGAGGATAGTGGATAGGTCTTAAAATAGAATTTCCGTTGTGAATGTATTGGTCAAAATAGGTTTCTTCTAAATCTAAATGAAGTGCAAGCGCTCTTAAAACATATCTAGCTGTTTTTTCAAGCATTCTGTAAGTTTCTTTACCTATTTCATTGAATTTAGGTAATTCTTCTACAGTCACATTGCTTGGATATTCTTCTTCAAGTTTCGGATTGTCTTCAACATATTGTCCAAAATGCCAAAACTCTTTTAAGTCACCTTCTTTTTTTCCTTTAGCACTTTCTTTACCAAAAGATACGTAACCTCTTTGACCTCCAATTCCAGGAATTTCATATTTCTGTTTAGTGTCAACTGGTAAGTCAAAAAAGTTTTTTACTTCTTTATATAGGTTGTCAACTAGTTTATCATCTAAAAAATGACCTTTCAATGCTACAAAGCCTATTTCTTCATAAGCCTTACCAATTTCTTTAATAAATTTTTGTTTTCTATCAGGATCTCCAGAAATAAAATCTTCGAGATTTACA
Organism: Gaetbulibacter jejuensis; assembly: GCF_039524015.1. Taxonomy (NCBI): domain Bacteria; kingdom Pseudomonadati; phylum Bacteroidota; class Flavobacteriia; order Flavobacteriales; family Flavobacteriaceae; genus Gaetbulibacter; species Gaetbulibacter jejuensis. The sequence goes on from NZ_BAAAGF010000003.1 coordinate 72,917, forward strand.
CTAGGTATTGAATTCATTGTTTGTATTTTTAAGTAGTAATAATACAAAAATAACGAAAACATCGCTAAAATTTCACTTCTTTGATTGGTTGTTAAAAAAAATCCTGCTTAGATATAAATCTTTCAATTTTTAGTTACTTTTGAAATACGAATGAAAAATGACAAAATGCTAACTTCATCAAAAAGCAATATTACTTACGACAAAAAGAATTTAGACTCTAAAATACTTTTACAACTTTACGCTAACATGCTAAAACCACGCATGGTAGAAGAAAAAATGCTTATCCTTTTACGACAAGGTAAAATTTCAAAGTGGTTTTCAGGAATTGGACAAGAAGCTATTTCTGTTGGTGTTACAATGGCTCTTAACAAAGAAGAGTATATTTTACCAATGCATAGAAATTTAGGTGTATTTACAACCCGAAAAGTACCTTTAAACAGATTGTTTAGCCAATGGCAAGGTAAAGCCAATGGTTTTACTAAAGGAAGAGATAGGTCGTTTCACTTTGGAACGCAAGAGTATAATATTGTAGGGATGATTTCGCATTTAGGTCCTCAACTAGGAGTTGCAGATGGTATTGCACTTGCAAGCGTACTGAAACACAAAAACCAAGTAACAGCAGTATTTACTGGTGAAGGCGGAACTAGCGAAGGTGATTTTCATGAAGCTTTAAATGTAGCTTCTGTGTGGCACTTGCCTGTTATTTTTTGTATTGAAAATAATGGTTACGGACTTTCAACTCCAACAGACGAGCAATACAACTGTAAAGATTTAGCAGATAGAGGTAAAGGCTACGGAATGGAATCGTTTATTATAGATGGAAACAATGTTGTTGATGTTTATAGTAAAATTTCAAAGCTAGCTGAAAGCATAAGAAAACGACCAAGACCAATTTTAGTGGAATTTAAAACCTTTAGAATGCGTGGTCATGAAGAAGCAAGTGGTACAAAGTATGTTCCTGAGCAATTAATGAATGAATGGGCTAAAAAAGATCCTGTACGAAATTTTGAAGTTTACTTAAAGGAACAAAAAATACTTACTGAAAAAGAGGATACTATTTTACGTGATAATATTCTTAACGAAATAAACGAAAACTTACAATTGGCTTACGATGAAGAAGAGATTGCTCCAAGCGTAACTAATGAGTTAAATGATTTATTTAAACCTTTTAATTATCAAGAAGTTAGTCCAAAAAGTAAAACTAACGAATTACGATTTATTGATGCTATTTCTGAAGGCTTAAAACAGTCTATGCAACGCCATAAAGATTTAGTAATTATGGGTCAGGACATTGCTGAATATGGTGGTGTTTTTAAAATTACTGAAGGCTTCGTAGAAGAGTTTGGAAACGACAGAGTAAGAAATACGCCTATTTGTGAATCGGCAATTGTTGAAGCAGGAATGGGACTGTCTATTGCAGGTATGAAAGCAGTTGTAGAGATGCAGTTTGCTGATTTTGTTAGTTCTGGATTTAACCCAATAGTTAATTATTTAGCTAAATCGTATTACCGTTGGAACCAAAATGCCGATGTTGTTGTAAGAATGCCTTGTGGTGCTGGTGTTGCGGCTGGTCCTTTCCACTCGCAAACCAATGAAGCTTGGTTTACAAAAACACCAGGTTTAAAAGTAGTATATCCAGCGTTTCCTTATGATGCCAAAGGTTTATTAACTACAGCAATTAACGACCCAAATCCCGTATTGTATTTTGAGCACAAAGCTTTGTACAGAAGCATACGACAAGATGTTCCTAAAGATTACTACACACTACCATTTGGTAAAGCGTCATTGCTAAAAGAAGGAAATGCGGTAACCATAATTACTTATGGAGCAGGAGTACATTGGGCTTTAGAAACTCTAGATAAAAATCCTGATATACAAGCAGATTTATTAGATTTAAGAACTTTACAGCCTTTAGATACTGAAGCTATATTTAATTCGGTTAGAAAAACAGGAAAAGCCATTATCTTACAAGAAGATTCGCTATTTGGTGGAATAGCAAGTGATATTTCAGCACTGATAATGGAAGAGTGTTTTGAGGCTTTAGATGCTCCTGTTAAACGAGTTGCGAGCTTAGAAACACCAATACCTTTTGTAAAGCAATTGGAAGATCAGTACTTAGCTAAAGGTAGATTCGAAACGGTTTTAAAAGAGTTGCTTGAGTATTAACATCCTTTTTGTTGTATCTTAGTCATTATGATGCAACAAAATACTTTTAAGTTATTCTGTGTTTTTTGTGTGATTTTCTGTTTGTCTTGCAACGAAAAGGAAGTTGCTACTCACGAATGGAAAGCACTCAAAGTAACAGCTACAGCTTATAATTCTTTTGAGTATCAAACCAATACCAATCCACATATTACCGCATTTGGAGATAGCCTAAAACCAGGTTATAAATACATTGCTGTTTCAAGAGATTTGTTAGCTTTAGGGTTGGAGCACAATACACCTGTTGCCATCGAAGGTCTTGACGGATTGTATCTTGTAAAAGACAAAATGAACCGTCGTTGGCGCAACAGGATAGATATTTACATGGGAACAGATGTAAAAGCTGCCAAAGAATGGGGACGAAAAAAAGTAACTATAAACTATCAGGTTGAAATAGAAAAAGATTCTATTTCGTCACAGCCTCTGAAAGAATAAAAGGATACGCTTTTTTTACTGCTGCAATATCTTCATCAGTTACTGTTATTGCAGTTTTACCTAATACATCTTTTGTGTATACTTCTCTTAATTCATAATAAGCTTTAGTAAGTTCATCTTGTACTGAAATGTAAAAGTTATAGGAGGTAAGCTTATCATTCTGCAAAGAAATTACAGCTTTTTTAGGGTTGTCAGATAAAAACGATAGTCCTTTTCCGTTGCAATACGTACAACTATCATCTCCATTATTATCTAAAAATGATTTAGCAATATCTTTTAGTTCTGGTAAAGTAACTAACTCATCTTCAATAAAGATTTCGTCTTTACTGTTTAAAACAATCCTTAAAATGTTTCGTTCGTTAATGGGTTCGCTGCATTCAGTGTTTGGCGGACAAGGTTTGGGCAATTTTCGGTTAATACCTTTATCCATTGATATGGTTGTGGTTACCAAAAAGAAAATTAATAATAAAAATGCAATGTCTGCCATAGAACCAGCATTTACTTGTGGCGAATTGTGTCTTGAAGTTCTCATAATAAAAGGATTAGAAGTTTTACTAGTCCTCTCAAAAACAATACCATAAAATTTTGTTAAAAAGAAAAACCAGCATGATCAAGATTCATACTGGTTTTTCTAACTCGCTAATTGATTGATGATTTCTTTTATCGTAACGTCTCCAAGTCGTCGTCGCTACTGTGTGTTGTGTCGATAATTTTTGATAAAGTTTTCATGATTGATTGATGGTTTTGATTGATGAAATTAAGACTGTTTGAATTAGCTTCTAAAACGTCTTTTACTGTTCCAAGAATTACTTCTTGTGTTCTCTAATGTTCCTGTTAATTGATTTGTGTTTAAAGTTCTCATAATATTTTGTTTTAAATGATTGATGTTTATACCTAATAGACGAGCATTTTTAATTTTTGTTACAGTACTATGTATAACAAAGTAATAAATTAACAAATTTTAACGTTTAAACAAATAACTATCAAACGAATAGAGTAGTGGTGATTAACTTAATGAAAACCAATTTTGTGAAAATCTTTTTAATAAATGTTGAAAGATTACTGCGTTATAACCTTATAAAACCTTAGTTTTGTACGAATTTTTTAAGAGGGAGATTTATTTATGTCTGAGACGCTACAAGCAGCAAAAGAACAAGAGAGTAAAAAACGGTTATACGATTATCAGTTAAATGACTTAAATCGCATTTTTGATGTGATGGATAAGTCGCCAGATAACTATAATTTATTGTATCAACTGCCAACTGGTGGAGGAAAAACAGTAGTATTTTCTGAAATTGTGCGTCGCTACATTAAAAATCACAACAAAAAAGTAGTAATACTTACACATCGAATTGAGCTTTGTAAGCAAACCTCTAAAATGCTTTCAGGATTTAATGTTAAAAACAAAATCATTAACAGTAAAGTAAAAGATTTACCAGACCAAGACCAGTACAAATGTTTTGTTGCAATGGTAGAAACTTTAAACAATAGACTTAATGATGACAAGCTAAAGCTTGAAGATATAGGTTTAGTAGTTATTGATGAGGCACATTACAATTCCTTTAGAAAGTTATTTAAGTTTTTTGATAAGTGCTTTATTCTTGGAGTAACAGCAACACCTTTAAGTTCTAATATTAAATTGCCAATGAAGGACAATTATCAAGAACTTATTGTTGGTGATGATATTGCGACACTTATTAAAAACGGATTTTTAGCAGATGCTGAAGTGTATAATTATGATGTTGCTTTAAATACTTTAAAAATTGGTATTAATGGTGATTACACTGTAAAATCATCAGAAGCACTATATACTAATTCCATCATGCAGAGTAAATTGCTGCATGCGTACGAAGAAATGTCAAAAGGCAAAAAGACATTAATCTTTAATAACGGAATTAATACTTCCAAAGAAGTGTATTATGTGTTTAAAAGAGCTGGTTACAATGTTCGACACCTAGATAATACAAATACTAAGCAAGAACGTAAAGAGATTTTAAAGTGGTTTAAAAACACACCTGACGGAATTTTAACTTCAGTAAGTATCTTAACCACAGGATTTGATGAACCTTCAGTTGAAACAGTAATTTTAAATAGAGCAACACGTTCGTTGACACTTTATTTTCAAATGATTGGTCGTGGTTCTCGTATTTTTGGAGATAAAAAAACATTCATGGTTTTAGATTTAGGGAACAATGCCATTAGGTTTGGACCATGGAATCAACCTGTTGATTGGCAACACATTTTTAAATATCCAGACCTATATTTAGAAAATATTAGAAACGACGAAGATATCGAGCGAGATTTTGTTTACGTCATGCCAGATGTAGTAAAAGCTCGTTTTAAAGGCGCTAAAATGACTGACTTTGACATTAAACAAGTGTATAAAGAAGTTATTCAAGAAGGTCAAAAATCTATTGTCGCTATTGAGCGTTCTATTGAGCAACATTCGCAAATGTGTATTGAAAGCAGTGAGGATGTTTTTGAAGCTAGAGCATTAACCAAGCTACTTCAAGACGATATTGCTTACCGCATAAAACAATACTCATATTGTATAATGAACAGCACGCAAAACTATAAAGATTGGCTTATGGAAGAGTACAACCGTAAGCTACGCTTAAGTTTTAATGGTAAGTTTTAACTCTTTTTTAAAATTTATCTTATTAAAAGTCGTTATTTTCGAAAATAGGTATAGTTTTTGATTTTTAGAGATAAACCCATTTATCATATGCCCAAAGTGAATCTTAAATTAGTAATAGCTTTATGTATGTTGTTCTCGTTTCAGCTTAATGCACAAGTTGATAACGAGAAGAAATCAATACCTATTCCTGCTGAAGAAACCAAGAAAAAAGATTCATTACCTCCTGATTTAAAGATAAAACCAAACGAGAAGGCATCCATTACCAAAGGCGAAAAGCACATTAGTGGAATTCCGTATAAAAGTAAAGTTGAAGTTAAAGAGTTGAAAAACGAGTTTTCAATGATTGACGACAATAAACTTTTAAATCCTGGAACCATTTTTGAAAAACGCTGGAACAAAACAGCAGTTGACCAAGCGATAAAACCAGCTTCAATGGATGATGTCTTTTTAGGTGATTTTAGGGTTAACGGAAAATTTGTAAACATCATTTGTAGAGACCACCAGTTTCCTGATGGAGACAGAGTAAGAGTTTATGTTAACGACGACATTATTATTCCAAGTTTAGTATTGACTTCTAATTATAAATCTTTTAATATTCCTCTAGTTGAAGGGTTTAACAAAGTCGTGTTCTTAGCGCTAAACCAAGGAGAATCTGGTCCAAATACTGCAGAATTTCAGGTTTATGATGATAAAGGTAATTTAGTGTCATCAAAACAATGGAACTTACTTACAGGCGTTAAAGCTACAATTATTGTTACTAAAGAAGCCGAAGAGTAAACTTATACCAAACCATTCATTTCCTTAACTTCTCCATAGTTAAGTCCTTTAAGCGTTATAGCTCCAATTCTAACTCTAACTAATCGCAGCGTAGGAAAACCTACTGCAGCAGTCATCTTTCTTACTTGTCTAAATTTACCTTCTGTTATAGTTATTGAAATCCATGAGGTTTTGCCATGTCTGTCATCACGTATATTTTTACCTCTTTCAGGTAAATCAGGCACTTCAATTAGTTTATAAGCCTTACAGGGTTTGGTAGTATAAGTATCTTTTTTGTGACTCAAGTCGACACCTTTTTTAAGTTGCTCTAGCGCGTCGTTAGTAATATCTCCATCAACTTGCACATAATATTCTTTTTCAACAGATGTACTAGTTATTGTATAGCTAATTTGTCCATCAGTAGTTAAGAGTAACAACCCTTCTGAATCTTTATCTAATCTACCAATAGCCATAGTGCCTTCAGGAAAATCATACAATTCTCCTAAAAACTTTTTCTTCTGTTCATGTTTTGCATTACTCATAAACTGACTAAGGTAACCATACGGTTTAAATAACTTATAATGAAAATGTTTAACTGTATCCGAAGACATGTAATATTTTTTAAAAACTTATTGCTGAAATCTATTAATAAATTTATAAGATTAAAACAGGTATTCGCTTTTATTTTTTATAAATTCACTAACCAAAAATTTAAAGTTATTTTCTTCATGAAAAAATCAACCATTTTAATGATTGTAGGCTTGAGTTTAGGCTTACAATTTACGCATGCCCAAAAAAACAAAAAAGAAGACAAACAGCCACTTGACGAAATTACTATAAGTGGATTAAAATGGAGGAATATAGGACCTTCATTAACTTCTGGTAGAATATCAGATATTGCTGTAAATCCTAATAATCCTTTTGAATACTACGTAGCTTCATCTTCTGGTGGTGTATGGAAAACTACTAATGCTGGTAACCATTACACACCAATTTTTGATGGTCAAGGGTCTTATTCTATAGGTTGCGTTACTATTGATCCTAACAATACTAATGTGATTTGGGTTGGTACTGGAGAGAATAACAACCAAAGATCTGTATCTTATGGTGATGGTGTTTACAAGTCTATTGATGGAGGTCAAAGCTGGAAACACATGGGATTAAAAAACTCTGAACACATTGGTAAAATTATTGTGCATCCAGACGATTCTAACATTATTTACGTGGCTGCAATTGGTCCGCTTTGGAGTAAAGGAGGAGACAGAGGTTTATACAAGTCTACCGATGGTGGTGAAAATTGGGAAGCTGTGCTTACTATTGACGAACATACAGGTGTTACCGATTTAGTAATGGACCCAAGATTTCCTGATGTGCTTTATGCAGCAACACTTCAAAGAAGAAGACACGTTTATACCTATGTTGGTGGTGGTCCAGGATCTGGATTACACAAAACTACTGATGGTGGAAAGACATGGATAAAAGTTGAAAACGGATTACCTAAAACTGAATTAGGACGTATTGGTTTAGCTATTTCTCCTGCAAACCCTGAAATTATTTATGCTATTGTTGAAGCTGCTGAAGGAAAAAGCGGATTCTTTAAATCTACAAATCGAGGTGCAAGCTGGGAAAAGCAATCCAACCACGTTACAAGCGGAAACTATTATCAAGAAATTATAGCTGACCCAATAGATGAGAACACAGTGTACTCTATGGATACTTGGATGAGTGCAACAAGAGATGGAGGTAAAACCTTTAATATGGTTGGTGAAGTGACTAAGCACGTTGACAACCATAGTATTTGGATTGACCCTAACGATAACAAGCACTGGCTTGTAGGTTGTGATGGCGGAGTTTACGAAACCTTTGATGCTGCTAACAACTGGGATTTTAAAGAAAATCTTCCTGTAACACAGTTTTACAAAGTAGCAGTTGATAATGCTGAACCTTTTTATAATGTGTATGGTGGAACCCAAGATAACTTTAGTCTTGGAGGACCATCAAGAGTAGTTACAGATCATGGTATTACAAATTTTGATTGGTTTATCACTAATGGAGGAGATGGTTTTGAATCTCAAATAGACCCTTACAATCCAGATTTAGTATATGCACAATCACAATATGGGTTTTTAGTACGATACGATAAAAAGAGTGGTGAAATTGTTGGTATTCAACCTAAAGAACGTGAAAACGAAAACGCATACCGTTGGAATTGGGATGCTCCATTAGCAGTTAGTAAACATGCTAAAGGTCGAGTGTATTTTGCAGCTAATAAAGTGTTCAGGTCTAACGACTATGGAAATAGCTGGGAAGTTTTAGGAGATGATTTAACGCAACAAATTGACAGAAATACATTAAAAGTGTATGATAGAGTAGTGAGTATTGATGCAGTTGCTAAAAATGGTTCAACATCACCTTACGGAACTATTGTTGCTTTGTCAGAATCTCCAATTGATGAAAACCTTATTGCTATTGGAACTGATGATGGTCTAATCCAAATCACTGAAGATGGTGGTCGCACATGGCGAAAAGTATCTAATATCTCTGGAGCGCCAAAACAGTCTTATGTCAACAATGTGTATTTATCAAGACATGATGTAAATGTTATATATGCAGCATTCAATCATCATAAATATGGCGATTTTAAACCTTATATATTTAGATCAAACGACAAAGGAAAAACATGGTTTAGCATAAGCAATAACTTACCAGAACGTGGTAGCGTGTATGCTATTGAAGAAGATCATGTTAACAGCAATTTGATTTTTTGTGGTACGGAGTTTTCAGCATATTTCTCTCCAGATGGTGGTAAACGTTGGAAAAAACTAGCTAACGGACTACCTACTATTGCTGTTAGAGATATAGCAATTCAAGAGCGTGAAAACGATTTGGTACTTGGTACTTTTGGTCGTGGATTTTATGTGTTAGATGATTATTCGTCACTTAGAGAAGTAAAAAATAGCACACCAACTGAAACCGCTACCATTTACCCAATACGCGATGCTTATATGTGGGAAAAGAGTTTACCTTTAGGTTTACCAGGAAAAGCATTTCAAGGAGATAACTTTTTTAGTGCTCCAAACTTAGGTCCTGAAGTTATGATAACCTATTATTATAACGACGATTACAAATCTTTAGAAGACCAAAGAAAAGCGAAGGAAAAGAAACTTATTGAGTCAAAAAGCAACACACCTTATCCTACATACAGCGAGTTAAAAGCTGAACGTGATGAAATGGAAGTACAGCTTGTATTCACTATTAAAGATGAAATGGGTAATGTAGTAAAGAAAGAGTTTGTAGCTCCAAGCAAAGGATTGCAACGTTTTCACTGGGATTTGAGATACACACTACAAGATCCTATTAATTTTAATAGTTCCGATTTTTACAATCCTTGGGCAAATAAAGACGAAGGTACTTTAGTACAACCTGGTAATTATACTGTTGACATGCAACTGTATAAAGAAGGAGAAATGACTAGCTTAGTTAACCCTGTAACTTTTAAGGTTAAGCCTTTAAATAATACTATTTTACCTGCAGAAGACCGAGCGTCTAAAGTTGCTTTTCAAAAGCAGATTTCTCAATTGGAATCTGACTTAGGAACTTGCCAAAGTATGATGAGTGAAATGAATAACAAAATAAGATACATGAAGAAAGCTGTTAAACGTTCAGAATTACCTTTTGCACAATTAACCGCTTCAATTAATGCTATAGAAAAGAATTTAGAAGCGATTAGCACTAACCTTTATGGAGACAGTGTAAAATCTAAGTTAGATATTGACCAGTTATTAAGTCCTGCAAACCGATTAGGAACCATAAGTTATGAGCAAAAGTATTCAACATCAACACCTACTGAAACTCACAAAACAAGTTATGCAATTGCAAAAAAGCAAATTGATGCTATAAAGAAACAGTTAGAAGTGATTTACAATATTGATATTAAAAAACTTGAAGAGCAACTCATAAAATCAGGAGCTCCATATACTCCTGGTCGTGGTTACGAAAACGAAGACTAAAACTTAAATTTCAATGTCAGATAAAATCGTTACTGTTTCGCAAAAAGTAAACACTTCAATTGAACGTGTTTGGAAAGCAATAACACATAAAGACCAGATGAAAAACTGGTATTTTGAACTTGAAGAGTTTTTACCTGAAAAAGGGTTTAAATTTGAATTTATAGGTTATGGACACACAGGTGAGCAATTTAATCACCTGTGTGAAATTACCGAAGTTATTCCTCTAAAAAAGCTACAGTATAGTTGGGAGTATAAAGGTTACGTAGGGAAGTCCTTTGTAACGTTTTATTTAGATGGAAATGCAAAATCTACTACTATTACTGTAACGCATGAAGGTATTGAAACGTTTCCTGATCATCCAGATTTTGACAAATCTAATTTTACTGGAGGCTGGAAACACATTATTAAAGAATCATTATATAACTATTTAACTAAATAAAGTTACCTAACACATTAAATGAGCCAACCTAAAAGCAAATTACTCATTGTATTGGCGTTCTTTTCTATATACGTCATTTGGGGATCTACCTATTTACTTAACAAAATTGCAGTGATGGAGTTACCTCCATTTATGCTAGCGTCAATTAGATTTACAGTTGCAGGCATCTTAATTTTTGGGATTGCAAAAACTATGGGTATCTCTATAAAAATAACCAAAAAGCAACTGCTTAATACAATGGTTGCTGGCTTTTTGTTTCTAACTTTTGGAAATGGAGTAGTGGTTTGGGCTTTAAAATATGTAGATAGTGGTTTTGCAGCTTTAGAAATTTCAGCACAACCTTTGGTTATTCTTATTTTAATGAGAATTTTACAAGGCAAAAAAATACAACCTATGTCACTAATAGGTGTTGCTCTTGGTATTGTTGGTATTTACCTTTTAGTAAGTCAAAAACAAATTATAGCTCAAGAAAACTCCATACTAGGCATGATTATGATTTTTGCTTGTATGCTAAGTTGGGCTTATGGCAGTTTATTTGTTGGTAAAGCCGATTTACCAAACAATTATTTTATCAATACAGGTTATCAAATGTTTACTGGTGGCATTATGCTTTTCATTGCTAGTTTAGCTTTTGGAGAAAGGTGGTCCACACCTAATGTCTGGAGTTTAGATGTTCAAATATCTATGGTATTGCTTATTGTATTTGGAAGTATTGTTGCGTTTACCTCATTTAATTATTTACTAAAAGCAGTATCTCCTGAAAAAGTAGCGACATCTACTTATGTCAACCCAATAGTTGCATTGTTTTTGGGATGGTATTTTTTAGATGAAGCTATCACAGTTCAATCAGTATTGGCAGCTGTAATATTGCTTACAGGAGTGTACTTTATCAATACCAAAAAGAAACTTGTTCTATTTTCTAGATTCAATAGAAAGCAAGTGTAATTAATAGCACACATTGTTTTTAAGAATTATGGTATTCAATTCATTCCAGATGCTATCATCAAAAGACTTTGGTGAAAACCTAAAAAGGAGTAAAGTAGTATTCTTGTCTTTACAGTAATGCTCTTCTACAGTGACATTTAATGTTATTATTTCTTTAGTTTTTAAACGGTCAAATGTTTTTAGTTTTCCTTTATAACTTGTCTTGGTTTTAACTAATAATACATTAGTTTTTAATATGTCATTTTCAATATTTCCATTTGTTTTCATATCCATTAAACCATCAAAATAAAGCTGTAAATCATTTTCTAAAGTATGCTCATCAATGTCAATTTCACCTTCTATATGCCAAACAAAAGCATAAGACCAAAACCTAGGACTCTCTTTAGTTCCCCAACCTTTTGGAAATTGAGCTTCTTCAAAACCTGAATATGAAATATCCTGAGCAAAACCAATAGGAAACTTAAATACTTCCTTTGCCCAAGTGCTATCTGTTACCAAAAGATTTTGATGCGTTTCATCTTGAGCACTAACTAGTGTAGTTATTAAAATTGCAAAACATATTAGTAATTGTTTCATTTTGTTTCGGTAAGTTTTAGAGTATGATTTTTAACGGTATCTATATTATTCAAATAGTCTTCAATAGGTTGTATTACTGTAATATCTGGCAATACTCCAGTTGTGTCAGGTAGTGTTTTAACAGCAACTCTACTTGCTGTATTAGCGACATAGTATTGTAGTTTTGTGTTCTTCAATCGACATACTGTTTGTCCTGCTGTACAAAGCTGATTAGAGCCTAATTCTTCTCCTACTATAGTTCCTAAGCTCAATTCTTTTGCTAAAGCCATAAAATGACCAGTTGTTGATTTTCCGTTTCCGTCAATCATAACATACAAGTTACCTTTAAACGTATTGGAAACTGGTTGGTGGATTTCATGTTCTGAAGAATGCATAGAGTTTACAAAGTATTTAAATGGTGCTTTCGCTAAATGCTTCAATAAGTAAATACTAGACTCCGCAGAACCACCTCCATTTAAACGTAAGTCAATAATTAGATTTTCAATGTTTCTGGTTTCAATCTTTTTAAAACTAGAATCTATAAAATCCTTAAACTCCTGAAGGTTATTCCATGGGTAATAGTTAAACGAACTAATAGTCATAAGTGCAGTAGCTGTATCATCATAAAACTCTAAACACAAATTAGCTTCACATGGTGTAATTGAATTATCTCTGTAAGGCGCCTTAAAATCTTTTGCTTTGTTTAGTATAATTGGGTTCTCATTGCCTTTAATAGTAATCGTATACGTTTTAGGAAAACTAAGTGCATACGGAATAAGTTCAGTAGACCAACTATTAAAGAAATGCTTCTTGGTAGTCTCTGTATACCCTTGTGATTCAATATGTTTACAGATGTCGTTAACAAGTTTTGAAACTGTTATACCATTAATACTCAGTAGTTCGTCTTTTGGTTTTACCATATCAGAATTGCTCATTGCATCTACCACATAGAGCTTATCATTTACCCAACGTGTTTGCAATGGAAAAATAAGGCTAACATCCTTTAGCATTTCACTCTCTTGCCAAAATCCTCCCAATGTAGTATGTGAACAATTGATACTTGCTATAATTTCACTACAATGCCATATAAACTGACCATAAGTAGTTTGTGGTGTTATCAGTGACTTTTTTTGATTGATAATAGCCCAAAAGTCTTCTTTAGAAATAAACTTAAGCGCATTAGGATTAATCTCTATTAATTTGTGTCCTAGTTGGTCTAAGTCTGCTTTGTAATCTTCAACAGAATACACCTTAACAAACTTTTCTTGTGGAGTAATTGGTTTATTGTTTGGAAACTTGATACGTTCAATTTGGTCTTCAGCATTAAAATTATCAGGATTCATAGCTAAAGACTTCACGTAGTTTTTTAGTGACAACTCCATATTTCCCTTTTTCATATAAGCTTCTCCTAAACTATCATACGCATTGGACGAATTAGGAAACTGAGATGCAATCAACTTAAATATCTCTAAGGCTTCATCTGTTTGATTATTCCATAAAAACCCATAACCATACATGGTTAGCTCATCTTCATTATCAAAATTATAAGCAGTTGGATTTTCCTCTTTTAGCTTTAGGTAAAGCGCTACTTGTGCTTCAATTGGCAAATGACCATTAGCTTTTAATTCTGCAGAAATGGAACGCTTTTCAGTATCAGCATTAGTTGAAACTTCAACTGTAACCGAAGGTGTTGCAGTTTTATTGGTATTACCACAACTTAGTAGAGTAGTAGCAACACCAAATAAAATAAGGATAAATGATTTTAGCATAATTATTTAGTAAAATAGTTCAACTTCAAACTCAATAGCATCAGAAATAGCATAATCCTTAATATCTATAATGCTTTTGGCACCATACATAATATTCCATTTTGTACGGTCAATCTTAAACTTTGTAACCAGCTTTCTGTCATTTCCCATCATACTAAACTCGTTCTCCACTAAAGCTTCAAAACGTATGGATTCTGTAATTCCTTTGATAGTAAGATTTCCATCCATATGTATTTTACCATTGTCCATATACTTTGCTTTGGTAATTACTAGAGTAGAAGTAGGGTACACTTCAACATCAAAAAAATCGTCATTCTTTAGATGGTCAACTAAGTTCTGACTAAACTCTCCATCAGTATTGATAATGGTATTCATATCAACTGTAAAGCGTCCACCAGTAATGTAGCCTTTATCACTTTCCAAGTAACCCTCTTTAAACTTAACTGTTCCATGGTGACCTCCAAAACTAAACAGCATGGAACTATTCCAGTGTATGATACTCTGTTCAGTATCTATGGCAAAGTTGTTTTGTGCGTTAAGGGTTAAAATACTTAATGACACAAGTAATAATGCAATAACAATTCGTTTCATGATGATGTGATTTAAAAATTCATCAGTAAAACTAGTAGGAGCAGTGTTTTTAAATGTCAAAAAAGTGTAAAAGAAGTGCAAATAGTTTCAAAAAGTAGATGGAGAGGGCAATTATCAATAATTCGGCAATGCATTATAGCGGTGATTTTTTCCTTTAATGGTTTTAGACGTCCTTTTATCGTAAAATTATTACGTTCATAAGATTTTTATGTTTAAAGCGTATTAGTGCGTTAATTTTGAAAGGATTAAAAGTATGATGTCCCATGAAAAATGTATTTACACTTTTGTTTTTAGCGTTATTTGCAAGTACTGCTTTTGCACAAAGTACACTATTAACCGCAAGTATTGCAGATGAAATTCCAACCAACTATAAAAAGCGTAGTCCTGTTTACGATTACACCGAAGTTAACTTAAACAATGTTGACACAATTCCAGGGTTTGACGCTACAACCAACAAACTTAAACTTACAGGAACCATTTATTTAAGTGATGGTGTTACACCTGCAAAAGATGTTGTGTTGTATATTGAACATGCTGATGAAGCAGGAGAGTATGACATTAAAAAAGAACATGGTAAAAAGTATATTGAACATAGAGGTTGGGTAAAAACTGATGCAAACGGAACATATACTTTATACACTTTTATGCCTGGAGAAGCCATTATTCCTATAACACAACCTGAAAGACGAAGCCCAAAGCAAATCTTTCCTATTGTTAAAGTTCCAGGAGAAAAAGCCTATAACTTATCTGCGTTCATGTTTGACAATGACCCATTAATCACGAAAACCTGTCGTAAACGCTTAAAACGTAAAGGTATTGATTGCTTATTGACTACCACTCAAGAAGGCGATATGCTAGTTGCTACAAAAGATATTATATTAAAAGCAGATGCTGCTGCTTATTAGCAAATTGTTCTTTTTCAAAACTTAGTATTCTTATAGTAAAGACAAGTTGTTTGACTGATATTTTGTATTTTTAGTATTCACTAATAATCCATTGTATTATGAACACAACAGAAGTTAAGGCTTATGGTTCTGAATCTCCTGAAGCTGATTTAAAACCTTTAAAAATAGATAGAAGAGAAATAACACCAACAGATGTTGAAATCGACATTTTGTATTGTGGTGTTTGTCATTCTGATCTACACTTTGCTAAAAATGATTGGGGAATGACACAGTACCCAGTAGTACCAGGTCATGAAATAGTTGGAAAAGTTACCAAAATAGGACAGAATGTTGACAATTATAAAATAGGCGATTTGGTGGCTGTAGGTTGCTTGGTAGATTCTTGCAGAACCTGTAATAATTGCAAAAACGACTTAGAACAATACTGTCCTGAATGGGTTGGCACCTATGGAGGTTTTGATAAACACTTACAAACCAATACGCATGGAGGCTATTCAGAAACTATAGTTGTTGATAAAGACTTTGTACTCAAAGTCCCAGAGAATTTAGATTTAGCAGGCATTGCTCCTGTATTGTGTGCAGGTATTACCACATGGTCACCTTTAAGACATTGGAATGTTGGTAAAGACAGTAAAGTAGCTGTTGTAGGGCTTGGTGGTTTAGGCCATATGGCTATTAAACTAGCACATGCTTTAGGTGCACATGTTACATTATTTTCAAGGTCTACTAATAAAATAGAAGATGCTAAAAGCCTAGGAGCAGACCAGGTTGTTATTTCCACAGATGACGCTCAAATGCAAAGCGTTGCAGGCGCGTTTGATGTTATTATTGATACAGTTCCTTATGTACATGATTTAAACCCGTATATAGGCACACTAAACACCAATGGCACGTTAGTAGTGGTTGGTTATTTAGGACCATTAGACCCAATGTTGGTAACCGTTCCAATGATTATGGGACGTAAATCGGTTGCTGGATCTTTAATTGGTGGAATTGCAGAAACCCAAGAGTTACTGGATTTTTGTGGTAAGCACAATATTACTTCAGATGTTGAAGTGATAAATATCCAAGAGATAAATACTGCTTATGAGCGTATGTTAAAAAGCGATGTGAAGTATCGCTTTGTAATTGATATGAAGTCAATTAAAAATTAATTTCAAAAAAAGCTCTTGACTAAAATTAAGAGCTTTTTTTCATGATTGCTCATAAATCTTCATCTATAAAATACCCCAAAACGTATAGTCAATTCTCTTAACTGTCTATTACACTTTATTAAGATAGCTGTTTGTTTCACTTTTGATGTGTAAATTAAAAATACACGTTAAATGAAACGACTTCAAATACTATTAATGCTCTTTTTAGTTCACGTAGGGTTTTCGCAAACTAATGACCTTACAACTAAAAAAACATGGACACTACAAGACTGCATTAATTATGCTGTAGAGAACAATATTTCAATTAAAGATGCTACTTTAAACAAATCTCAAGCAGATGTTAATTATCTTGAAGCTAAATCTTCAAGATTACCAAACCTAACAGGTTCAGCATCTCAAAGTTTCACAAACGGTAACTCTATAGACCCAATCACTAGTGATTATGTAAGTGATCAAATTCACAGCACAAATGTTAGTTTAAACAGTAGCGTAACCTTATTTCAAGGTAATCAAATTAATAATCAAATAAGTCAAAATGCTTTATTGATAAGCCAAAGTCATTTTTTAGAAGAAGAAGCCAAAAATAACATCATACTAAGTGTTTTAGAAAACTATCTTCAAATTTTACACGCTAAAGAGGGAATAACCATTGCGGAAAATAATTTAAAGTCTACTGAGCAAGAAGTGAAACGAGCTAAAGCTAGATTAGATGCAGGAACTATAGCACTAAGTGATTATACGGAAGCTCAAAGTCAAGCCTCAACCAATAAGTATGCATTAATAAATGCTAAAAACACCTATCAACAATACGTTATTGCTTTAAAACAATTACTTGAGCTAAACCCTACTCAAGATATTGAAATAGAACCACTAGACAATGACACAGAATACTCTTCCATATTGTTAGACAAACATGTTATATACAATAAAGCTCTAGGTATTTTGCCAGAAGTAAATGCTAGTAATATTGCTATTGAAGCTAGCGAAAAAGATTTAGACATTGCAAAAGGCGGTTATCTTCCAACACTGTCTTTAACTTCTAGTCTTGGCACAGGATATACTAGTATAGATAGTAACACCTTTTCAGACCAGTTTAATGTGAATTTTAATCAACGAATTGTTTTATCGTTAAGCATTCCTATTTTCAATAGAAACAAAACCAAAGCTGCAGTAAAAACAGCTAAAATCAATATTGAAAAAGCAGAAATAGCAAAGCAAAGTACAGAAAAGGAAATTTACCTTAAAGTAGAAACTGCCTATCAAAATGCGTTATCTGCTCAAGAGCAATTAGTAGCAGCAGAATCTTCTATGGAAGCTGCTAAACAATCTTATGAATTGGCACAAAAAAAATACGAATTAGGCGGATTGAGCACTACCGATTTGGTGATTAGTCAAAACACCTACACGAGTGCGCAACAAGACTATTTACAAGCAAAATATTTAAACATATTATATCACCAATTACTAGAATTTTATCAAGGAAACGCTATCACACTTTAATTATAGAAGAAATGAAAAGAAATAAAAAAATACTCATAGCAGGTATCTCAGTAGCCATAATTGCACTGATACTTTACAATGTTTTTAAACCAAGCGAAACTGTTTTGGTAGAAGCTAAAACTATCGAAGCTACTACTGGCAATGTAACCACATTAGTAACTGCAACAGGTACTATTGAGCCAATAACACAAGTCGATGTTGGTACACAAGTTTCTGGTGTGGTAGAAAAAATATATGTAGACTATAACAGTGAGGTTAAAGAAGGTCAATTAATTGCAGAGCTAGACAAAACTAATCTTAAAGCAAAAGTTATACAAGCTCAAGCTAATTATGACAACGCTTTGAGTCAAAAAAATTATACCGAGTCTATATTCAACAGACAGAAAACACTCTATTACAATAAAGTAATCAGCAAAGCAGATTATGACGACGCGCTGTATAGCTTTCAAACAGCAAAAGGTACTGTAACACAACGATATTCTGAGCTTCAAACAGCAAAAACAGATTTAGGCTATGCTAATATCTATTCACCTATTGATGGTGTGGTGTTATCTAGAGATATAGACGAAGGGCAAACCGTTGCAGCAAGTTATAGTACACCAACACTGTTTACCATTGCACAAGATTTAAAGGAAATGCAAGTAGAAGCTGATGTGGATGAAGCCGATATAGGCAATGTAAAAGAAGGACAGCGCGTAACCTTTACAGTAGATGCATACATTGGTGAAACCTTTGAAGGCGAAGTAACACAAGTTCGTCTTAATCCTACCACAACATCCAATGTGGTAACATATACTGTAGTAATAAAAGCTCACAATTCAGATTTAAAATTAAAACCAGGATTAACAGCTACTATTTCTATATATACTTTAGAGTTAAAAGAGGTGTTAACAACTGAAGCTAAAGCAGTAAACTTCAAACCTGATCCAGCAATAATGGCTCAATATTTAGAGCAAAATAACTTAACAATGCCAGAGCGTTCTCAAAATGGTGGTCCAGAAAACAACAAAGAACAACCAAATGAAGAAACCACAATGCTTTGGGTATTAAATAGTGATAAATCCATAACACCAAAATCTGTAAAATTAGGCGCAAGTGATGGTGTTAATGTACAGATATTAGAAGGTGTTTCTAAAGGTGAACAATTAGTATATAGCTTAAAAGGCGGAAACGTAGCAACATCAGGAGCACCACAAGGTTCTAATGAGAGTCCGTTTATGCCAAAACCACCAGGAGCAAAAAAATAAAAATATCATGGCTAAAGAAACGATTAAAATAGAAAACTTAAAGCGTCAATTTACCATGGGCTCAGAAACGGTTCATGCGTTAAAAGGCATTTCATTCACCATTGAGGAAGGCGAATTTGTTACCATAATGGGTTCTAGTGGCTCTGGTAAAAGTACCATGTTAAATATTCTAGGTTGTTTAGATCAACCCTCTTCTGGTAATTATGAAATTGATGGAGTAAAGGTGAAAGATTTATCTAAAAACGAATTGGCAACCATTAGAAACAAAAAGATAGGATTCATCTTTCAATCGTATAATTTATTAGCACGAACAAGTGCTATAGAAAATGTTGAATTACCCTTATTATATAATAGCAAAGTAACTTCTGAAGAGCGAAGGAAACGAGCAATTAACGCCTTAGAGATGGTTGGTTTGGGCGACAGATTGTTTCATACTCCTTCGCAACTTTCAGGAGGACAACAACAACGTGTTGCTATTGCAAGGTCTTTGGTTAACAATCCTGTCATGATATTAGCAGATGAAGCCACAGGAAACTTAGACACCAGAACATCGTACGAAATTATGACCTTGTTTCAAGAGCTCAATAAAAAAGGGATTACCATCACCTTTGTAACACATGAACCTGATATTGCCACCTTTAGTAGTAGGACCATTGTTTTAAAAGATGGCGAAATAATGCAAGATTATAAAAATCATAAGGTACAATCTGCTGCAGATCAACTCGCAAAATTACCTTTAGAAAATCATTTGTCATGAGACTATTAAATCTACTAAAAATAGCCTATAAAGCTATTATTCTAAATAAAATGAGAACCTTGCTTACTATGTTAGGCATTATCATTGGTGTGGCTTCAGTAATTGCTATGTTAGCCATTGGTGAAGGTTCTAAAGAGAGCATTCGCTCTACTATTTCTAGTATGGGTTCTAACATGATAACCATAAGACCTGGTGCAGATGATAGAGGTCCTGCAAGAGGGAGTGGAGGTAATGTGCAAACCCTTACTTTAGAAGATTACAACGTTATTAAAGAAAAGGTTGACTTGCTATCAAACAGTACACCAGTTGTAAACAGTAGTGGACAAGTAATTAACGGTTCTAACAACTGGCCGAGTAGCATTTATGGTGTGTATCCAGAATACTTAGACATTAAAGTGGTCGGTTTACAAAGCGGAAGTATGTTTACTGACGCCGAAGTAAACACAGCATCGAAAGTAGCACTTATTGGGCAAACTGTTGTAGATAATGTATTTCCTAATGGTGAAGAACCTGTTGGACAAATGATTCGTTTTAACAACATTCCGTTTAAAGTGATTGGCGTTTTGGAAGAAAAAGGTGAAAACACCTTTGGACAAGATCAAGACGATATTGTAATAGCACCATTTACAACCGTTCAAAAACGTATTCTGGCTATCGATTATTTAAATCAAATTATGGCATCTGCAGTTAGTGAAGATGATGCACCAGAAGCTGTAGAAATCATTACCGAAATTTTAAGAGAACAGCACAAATTACAAGACTTTGAAGATGATGACTTTACAGTACGTTCTATGGAAGAATTAATTTCAACCTTTAGTTCTACCAGTGAAATGCTAACCGTTTTATTGGTTGCTGTAGCAGGAATTTCACTATTAATTGGTGGTATTGGTATTATGAATATTATGTACGTGTCTGTAAAAGAACGTACCAAAGAAATAGGCTTGCGTATGGCTGTTGGCGGAAAAGGTTCAGACATTTTAATGCAGTTTTTAATAGAAGCCATTTTAATAAGTATCACAGGTGGTGTTTTAGGTGTAGCTTTAGGTTTAGGAGCCACAGTTTTTATTGAAAATTTCTTAAACTGGCCAACAAGTGTTGCGCTATATTCAATAATAATTTCCTTTGCAGTTTGTGCAATAACTGGTATCTTTTTTGGATGGTATCCAGCAAGAAAAGCTTCGGCTTTAGACCCAATAACAGCATTGCGCTACGAGTAATAAACTATAAAACTTCAAAATAGAATGAAAACAAAATGTCTTTCCTAAACAAGCTATATATTTTTATGATTAGGACTGATTTTTAATAATAAATAATTGAGTTAGTTAAAGAGAGTCATCCAATTCCATTGGGTTGACTCTTTTTTTGTTTTACCTTTTTTGCGCTAACACAAAACACTCAATCTCTAAAATATATTTTTTAGTAGATAAAATTAGCCTAAACGTAGATTTGTATTTCTCGTTATTATTTTCTGCAGTTAATTTATTTCATAATCAAACACAGAAAAATATGAATTATTTAGCACAGAGAATGAAAACAAACACGTACAGCAAAGTTTTAGTTCTATGTTCCATACTCTTAACTATTATGGGATGTAGCGATGATGACACAAACGAAATCTCTAATGATGATAGCACAGGTGAGATTGAAGGTATTGACACTAACTCCTACATTATGGTTGTTGACACTAATTTTAACAGTGTTTTTTTAATTAATCATGATGGTGACGAGCTATTTGAATGGGATTTTACAGGAGAACAATTAGGTAATGATGCAGAACTGCAGGATGATGGAAGCTTAATTGTAGAGTTAAAAACAAACAACTCTAACATTTCGTTTGGTGGTTATGGCGGAAAGTTTAGAAAAATAAATGCAGACCAGAGTACAGATTGGGAAGTGTCATATTCTGGATCTAGCTATAGAGCACATCATGATTTTGATTATCTATCTAACGGAAACATTATTTTTCTTGTATGGGAAGAAGTTACAGCAACCGAAGCTGAGCAAATGGGGTTTTCAGCTAATAATGCTATTTATCCAGAAGCAATCGTAGAGCTAAATCCAGAAACCAATGAGGTGGTTTGGGAATGGCATGCTAAAGAGCATTTAATTCAAGATTACGATAGTACTAAAGACAATTATGGCGTAGTTGCTAATAATCCAAACAAAATAAACATCAATTACAATAGTAGTCAATCTGATGGTGATATAATGCATGCAAATGGTATCACTGTAGATGAAACTAACGATTTAATATATGTTACAGTGAATTATTATAATGAAGTTTGGGTAATAGATCATAGCACAACAACTACCGAAGCTGCTTCAGATACTGGTGGAAACTATGGTTTAGGTGGCGATTTGGTATATCGTTTTGGCAATCCAGACACTTATGACAACACTGGGACGATAACATTAAATCGTGTACACTACCCAAACCTATTAGATACGGGAAATATGCTAGTATATTCCAATAATATTTACAATGGTCAATCTGCCGTAATCGAATACGAACTTAATCCACCTTATCAATTAGTGGCAGGACAAGACAATGAACCAACTGTGACATGGGAATTTACTGACACTGATCTTTATAGCCTAACAACAAGTAGTGCCGGAAGAATGAGTAATGGAAACACCTTAATAGGAGAAGGTACAGCAGGAACAATTTGGGAAGTCAATGAAAGTGGAGAAGTGTTATGGAAAAATAGTAACTATAATTCTATTTGGAGAACCTATCCTATAGATATAGACTCACCTGCAACCACAGCATTAGGATTATAAATATAGATTCTTTAGAATATATACGTATTAAAACATCAATAATATGTATATTTTACAATGGAATCTGCTTCCTTAGCAGATTCCATTGTAAAATAAGAAACTAGCTCATAAAAAATATAGAAATAATGAAAAAAAACACCAATTTAGGCTTACTAATCCTTAGAGTAACAGTCGCTGGTTTAATGCTATTTCACGGTATCGCAAAATTAGGCCATTTAGATGGTATAAAAGGGATGTTAAGCACCAATGGTTTGCCAGAGCTTATGGCTTATGGCGCTTACATTACAGAAATAATTGCACCATTAATTATACTAGTTGGCTATAGAACAAGACTAGCGTCTTTAGTATTTTTTGTTGGAATGTTATTTATTATTTTTCTTGCTCATACTAATGATATTTTTTCGATTTCAGACAAAGGAGCGCTTCAAAACGAATTAATTTATTTCTACACGTTTGGTTCGGTAGCATTATTTTTTACTGGAGCTGGAAAATATGCAATATCTTCGAAAAATAATTGGGACTAATACCCATCTTTATTTATGGATAAAAACAAAAAAATAACACTATTTGCTCATGTACTAGTTTGGCTGGTATTATTTAGCATGCCTTATATTCTTTCATATGGGCAAGAGCAAGACATTAGTAGAATAATTGCGCATTTTTGGATTCCAATATTCTTTTATGCCATCATTTTTTATACTAATTTTTTTATTTTAATTGATAAGTATTTGTTCAAAAAGGAAACTCTTCTTTTTATACTTATTAATGTTTTAATAATTGCTGTTTGTATTACGGCTAAAGAACAGATAGAAAGCACTATTTTTTCAGATTTAGGTCGTCCAAAAAACAATGATGGTAAAGGTCCACCTTTAAAAATGATGATTTATGTGCAAATGTTTTCTTATTTAGCACCTTTATTATTCTCAATAGCGGTAAAAACGACCAAGCGTTGGGTAAAAACCGAAGCTGAGCGTAAGGAAGCTGCTAATTTTAAATTACAATCCGAGTTACAACATTTACACTATCAGTTACAACCACATTTCTTTTTTAATTCATTAAACAACATCTATGCGTTGGTAGATATTTCGCCAGAGCAGGCAAAAACTTCTATTCATAGTTTAAGTAAGCTAATGAGATATATGTTGTACGAAACTAAAGAGGAAAAAGTGGCACTAAACAAGGAAATAGAATTTATGACCAAGTATATAGAGTTAATGAAGCTACGTGTTTCGGAAAAAACTCTTGTAAATTTTAGTTTTCCAAAAAATGGAAGTCATATTAAAATAGCTCCTTTACTGTTTATTTCATTAATAGAGAATGCGTTTAAGCATGGAGTATCTGCCAATCAAGACAGTAAAATTGAAATTTTAATGACTCTAGAAGGTGATAAGGTTATATTCAAAACAAAAAACAATAATTTCCCCAAAAACACTCAAGACAAAAGTGGTTCTGGCATTGGATTACAAAATCTAGAAAAACGTTTACAACTTTTATACGCAGGTAAATATAAATTTAACACTAGGGTAGAAAACAACCTTTTTATCGTAAATTTAGAATTAGAAACCATTTAAAATATGAGTAGCTTAAAAATATCTTGTATCGCTGTAGATGATGAGCCTATGGCTTTAAATTTAGTTGAAAGCTATATTGAAAAAACACCATTCTTAGAACTCAAAACCAAATGCAGTAGCGCTATTGAGGCAATGCAATACATTAATGAACACCCTGTAGACCTACTGTTTTTGGATATACAAATGCCTGATTTAACCGGAATAGAGTTCTCAAAAATGCTCCCAAAAAATACACGAGTAATTTTCACAACTGCTTTTGATCATTATGCTTTAGACGGTTTTAAAGTAGATGCTATAGATTACTTGTTAAAACCCTTTGATTATGCCGAATTTTTAACCGCAGCTAACAAAGCGTTAAAATGGTTTGAATTGTTAAATGGAAAAACCAAACAGTCTGAAATTGTCTCTAAGGAAAAAGAATTTTTATTTGTAAAATCAGAATACAAACAACTACGTATTAAACTTGCGGATGTATTGTATTTTGAAGGCTTAAAAGACTACATTAAAATTTGGTTAAAAGACGAACCTAAGCCAATTCTAACCTTAATGAGTTTAAAATCTTTAGAACAAGAATTACCAGAAACTCAATTTATGCGTGTACATCGTTCATTTATTGTGTCTTTAAGTAATATAGATGTTATTGAGCGTAGTCAAATTATTATCAACAAGCAACGCATTACTGTATCTGAACAATACAAGACTAAATTCTTAGAGTTTATAAATAACAACTCATTAAACTTATAACCATATTAGTTGTTAAGTCTATAAAATTACCTCATTTGTAGATACAACTAACCATTACTTCTATTTCATTCGTTTTAAACCTGTGTTCAAACTAAATTTACTCTATAATCGTAAATACCTATTTACTACGAGAGCAACGTTTAATTAAAAACTAATGTATTATGAAATCACTGTTTAAAAAAAGCATGTTACCTCTAGTACTGGTAATAGCAGTATCAACATCTTATAGTCAAACGCGAAGAAGTACAATTAATGAAAATAGCAGAACTTCAACTAGTACAAGAATTTCAAGTTCTAGAGTGACTTATAAAAAAGAAAAGACAAAAGTTGAATCGGTAAGAACTATACCTAATAGAACTGTTTTAAAGCATAATGGACAAAGCTATTATTATGATAACAACAAGTATTATACACTCTCAAGAGGTCGTTATATTGTAATTGCTCCAAAAGTAGGTTTTAAAATAAAAGTATTACCTACTAACCATAAACGTATCAGCCATAGAGGGTTTAATTATTATTATGCTAACGGTATATTTTATGTTCACTTAAACAATGAATATGAAGTGGTTGACCCAGAAGTAGGAACCATTGTAAGTGAATTACCTTCTGGTTATGAAAAGGTAGTAATTGACGGTCTTACATACTATGAATATGCAAATATTTTATACGAAAAGATACAAGTCAATGGTACAAGAGCTTATGAAGTTGTAGGTATTATAGATATAGCTTCTTAGAAGATTTTTTTATTAAGATTGGTTAGTTTTTTTAAAAAAAAGCCAGTTAGTTTATTAATTTCTAACTGGCTTTTTATGTATTCAAGTTTTTTATTACTTCTTAACAATCTTCATTGCAATGTTTAACTCTGGGATATTTAAAATATAAATACCTGATGCTAATGCCGACATATTTCCTAGGGTTGTTCTACCATTAGTTAATGTCATTTCTTTACTGTACACTGTAGTTCCTAATAGGTTTACTATTTGAACAGTAGATTGAACCGAAGTTGGTAAGCTAATTACTAAATTCAATTCGCTATTAAATGGAAGTGGAAATACTTTCACTTTACTTGTATTAGCGGTAAGGTCTTCAACGCTAAGTGTAGGTCCTTGGTTACCTGGTGAACCAATAGCAGGTTCTCCCATATCGTTACCAGCTGTAGCAACTGGAGCGTAAGGTGCTTCTCCAATAATACTAAAACCTCCTTTTTCAACATCATAAGACTGTCCAGGGTAAGCTGCCGTATCAGGATATGCTTCGGCATCAACAATAGTTCCTACAGTTAAAGGATTTCCAATCCATAGTGTTACCATATCACCACCACCAGAAAGACCAGCACCAGCGTATGTACCTATTTGCACATCAGTAAGATTATAAACTCCTCCCCAAATAGTGATAAAGTTAGCTGTATCAGCAGCATCGATAGCTACAACAGACTCTCCTGGTTGTATTGAAGTAATACCACTTATTAATACAGCAGAAGCAGGATCTTGTGAATCATCATCAAAATATAATCCTCCCAAAGTTGGTGTCCAAGCTACTGGTCCGTTATTAGTAATTTCAAACCAGTCTGCTGTAAGGTTGCTACCATCACCATTCCCTGGCCATATCTCAGTAATGTTTAAGATTGGACCAACAGGTTTATTGTATGCGTTAGGTGTGTTGATCGCTTCTCCTTCTACAGGAGTACCATCAGTAAAGCCTATAAGACCTTCACCATCAAAGTCATTTCTCATCCAATCAGCAGTAGTATCAGTATCTACACCATTAGGAATACGAGAGGCACCACCAACTTGAAAACCAACACCATCAAAGTTTGGGTCTAAATCTAAAGCATATACTAAGTCAGTTGCTCCACCATCTGAACTTGCAATACCATCTACAATTGTATCCCAATACTCAACATCAATAACACCATCGTCATTAGTATCAATATCGTCACCAATAACTCCTGTAAAGTTTTCAACTAATAATAAAGTTATTGTTCCGTTTTCAATAATATTTGCTTGTAAAGGTGTAGTCCAAAATCCGTTTTCGTCAGTAGTTCCCAAAGTAAACGTACCATCATCTATTAATCCTGTTGAACCGCTATCACCTTCGATTTCTACGACAGTATATGCTGAGTAATCAGTGAAAGGATCTCCATAGATTTCAATATATTCAGCAGTATCACCACCTGTGTGGTCAGCCACAAATTCATTGATAACAGGTGTATTAATCATTGGTTCAGTTACAGTTCCTAGTGTTACTGTATCACTTCTAAACTTTTTCCATTCAGCACGATGGTCTTTGTTTTCAGTTCCATCATTATAAATAACTGTAGCTCCTAAATCTACTAATAGCTTCACAGTAGCAGTATCACCATCAATACCCATAAAGGTTGAGCTTGGTAATGCTACTAAACCTTCAAAAGAACCACCAGTATTTAACGCTGACAAATCAGCACTTCTTAATTCTGGCGTGTCCATTGCATTACCAGTCCATGTGTATAATTTAAAGTCTGTTTGCACACTAAATGGTCCACCAATTAATATACATCCATCAGCATTACACTCCATGGTTCTTAAACTTCTTCCGTTTAAATCAATTAAAATAGGAGCTCCAAAAGTAGCAGAACCATCTGCCATTCCTGGTAAACTGGTAAAATTAGTAACAGGAATTACAATTGCTTTTCCTTCTGAAGTTGAACTACGCAATCCCAAATAAGCTGTTGTTGTACTATTTGGAGCTAAAGCTAATGCTTCAATTTCTAATATTGTACTCAAACCAAAAAAGTTAGCGCCTAAGCCATGAGAATTGCTGGCATCCCAAGCTAATAGGTCATTATGTAAACTCGTGTATTTATCGCCATAGGTAAGGATAGAAGTAGCTCCAGTTCCTGATAGAGTAGTAGTGAATATTAGAGATCTATCTTCTTCTGAAGTAGACCCAATCCAATAGATTGTGCTTCCTAGTTGAAACGACCCTTCCAAATCAGCTTCTTCAGTAATACCAAGTGCAGTATTAAAATCTATTTCTTGAACTGGTAATCCTGAGTGATTTCCGTTGTATAACCTTAAGGTTTGGTCTTCGTCATCACCAATCCAAATGTAATCAGTATCTATAGCAATACCTGTTGAACCATCAGACGCTCCTGTATGAAAACGACTTGTAGATGCTACTACAGAAGCTTCAGAAGCTGCATAACTAATGGTATAAGTTGCTGTATTCATATCAGTATCTTCAACAGTAACTGTAATAGTGGTAAACCCTAAAGCAATAGGAGTGATGGTAAGTTGGCGTTCGCCATTAGTTCCTGTTAATACTAAATTGGTATTAGGCACTATAGCTTCGTCGCTGCTAGTTGCTGTTACTACTAAATCGGCTAGTGGAGTTTCAGCATCAGCAATTATGAAAGGAATACCTATTGTACTAGCAGGATCGGTAGGGTCATTAATTACACCACTTACATAACCAGCATTTGTTTGCGGAAGGTTTAAATAGGATGTTAAACTAGCTGTATTTACTTCAATAGTAAGGCTTGAAGGTGCTAATGGACCCATATTACCAGGAGACCCAACAGCCGATTCATTCATATCGTTACCAGAGGTAGCCACAGGTTCATAAGGTAACTCACCAATAACACTAAAGTCGCCTTTAGTAACGTCATAAGACTGACCAGGATTAAATTCGGTATCAGGATAGGCTTCAACATCTACAATAGTACTTGCATCCACAGGAGCTCCAACACTCATAAATAGTGTTACAGCGTCTCCGCCACCACCAAGACCAGCACCAGAGTAGGTACCAATTTGAACATTTGTTAAGTTATAATACGCTCCCCAAACTGCGATAAACTCTGCAGTATCTGTATCGTCAATAGCTATCACAGCCTCACCAGGTTGAATACTAGCGATTCCGCTAATAAGCGCAGCATCTAAAGGATCTTCAGAAACATCATCAAAGTAAAGGTCTCCAGATGCAGGAGTCCATAGTCCAGGGCCTAAGTTGGTGATTTCAAACCAATCTGCAGTAAGGTTATCGCCTTCACCATTCCCAGGCCATATTTCGGTGATTTGTAAATTTGGTAGAGCAGGACCCATATTACCAGGAGACCCAACAGCCGATTCATACATATCATTACCTGCTGTAGCTACAGGTTCATAAGGTAGCTCACCAATAACACTAAAGTCGCCTTTAGTAACGTCATAAGACTGACCAGGATTAAATTCGGTATCAGGATAGGCTTTAACATCTACAATAGTACTTGCATCTACAGGAGCTCCAATGCTCATAAATAGTGTTACAGCGTCTCCGCCACCACCAAGACCAGCACCAGAGTAGGTACCAATTTGAACATTTGTTAAGTTGTAGTATGCTCCCCAAATTGCGATAAACTCTGCAGTATCTGTATCGTCAATAGCTATTACAGCTTCACCAGGTTGAATACTAGTGATTCCGCTAATAAGCGCAGCATCTAAAGGGTCTTCAGAAACATCATCAAAGTAGAGGTCACCCATAGCAGGTGTCCAAGCAACATCACCAACATTGGTGATTTCAAACCAATCGGCAGTAAGATTATCACCATCGCCATTTCCAGGCCATATTTCAGTAATCTGTAAGGAAACCTGCGAGAAACCAGCAAAATAAGTCAATAACAGGGCACTAAAAAGTGTAATTTTTTTGTACATAATGTTTGTTTTGGATTAAATGCTGAAATTACTCGTGACATATTATTACAATTGTAACTAAACATTATGTATTGGTTAACTACAGAGATTTTTGAGTTAAATAATTGTTGTGTAGTATATAATACACAATACTAATAGATTAAATGGCATTAGTAAACTGTAAAGCTTGTAGTTTGAAGTTTGTTAGCAGTATTGATTAAGTAAAGAATAGGTTAATACTATATAAAATTCTATTTTACATAATATAAATTATAAGACATTTAATTTATTTGAGTAAAGTAGTAATAGAACTTTGAATTTTGGTTTATAGCTACAGTAATTATTTATAGCTACAGTAATTATTTATAGCTACAGTAATTATGAATAGCTATCTTTCCCGTATTTGATAAAATGTACGTTTCAAAATGTTTTACGCGATTCTCGTGAACTTTATACTAATACCAACCAGACAATTGTAGATAGCACCTGTTTTCGCCACCTTGTCCATTCCACCACTTAGCTAAAGAAACTCTTATTATAGTACCTGCTGGTATTATGGAAATAGGTGGAACAACTCCTTTGTATTTAATTTTTTTGTTTGTTCTAAATAGAGGTCTTTGGTAAATGTAGTATTGACTTCCATCCCAATGCAAATCTTGATTACATATCCAGAAACCGACACTATTATTTGGCAAATTGTTTGGATTATTAAGATAACCACTACCGTTTGTCCAACTTAATCTTCCTCCATATAACACATTAAAATCTCCATTCCAAATTAAACAATTTTGAATAATATAATTAACAAGGTTAGGTATATTTCGAACAAGACCATTATTTCTATATATCCATACATCTTCTACATGTGGTGGTAAAGATGGTCTGTTGTAATAATCCAAATCCCAAATTTGACCTATTTGATAGGGAGCATTTAAAGGCTGATAGGTTCCTATTGTAGTCATTAGTCTAACAAACCTATTAGTTGCTATTTCTATACCACCAATACAAAAATTTTTTCCCCAAAGTGTTTTTGATGTTATAAGTACTTCCAATATTAGATATTTTTAATATTGTACTTGAAATCATTATTCAATTTGTCTGCAACTATTGACCTGTGACATGCATTGTGTGATTCTTCAACGCAAAACAATACTACATTATTTGAGCTTGATTTTTTTAGTTCGTATAAAAAATCATTAAAGTTAAAATAATTAAGAATCTGTTTTTTATACTCTTTAATAAATACCTGTCCTAATGTTTTTCTATCTCTTTTTAGCTCCTGATTATTTAAGTCCGCTAACTTTTGTAACTCTCTAATTTCTTTTGTTGGTGCTAAATCTAGGAAATGAAAATATTTTATTCCTAAATCGCTTAATTTATTTTGAAGCCTTTTACTATTAACAAAAGAATATTTTGAACCTCTTACACCACGCCTTTGACGAATATCACAAAATGTATCTATATTATTATTTAGTAGTTTATCAAAAAATTCTTTTTCAGTGGAATTATAGACGCCAATAGTGTGAAAGTTCATATAGTATTTTAAATATAAGTTTTTCTAGATGTTAAGCCATTTTCACCAAATAAATTTTCAATATTTTTTCCTTTAGTAAGCTCATCTATTACTACTTTTTGTTCTTTTATTTTATTTGGTACAATGTGTTTAATAGAAATATTATGCTTTAACAATTCTTGTCCAATTAGTTTACTTCTATGACATTCACTAGGATTCGATTCACTGCACATTAGAGCAATTTTCATATTTTCTTCATTTGCTTCAACTAAAACTTTAATTGCTTCTTGAAAAAATTTTTTTGTTGCTATTTTAGAATAATCAACTTTACCATTTGTATAACAAGTTTGATCTTTTGGTAATCCACCTAATTGCTCACCTGCATAAATATAAGTTATAGAATGTTCTTTTAAATCCTCTTGTAAGAGAGGTCTATTAAATTGTGGGTTAAATTTTGATAATGGAGACGACCTAACATCAAATAAATATTCAATATCATATTTAATTAATTCATCAATGAATGAATCAATTTTTTTATTTCCATGACCTATAGAATATATTGTACTCATCATATCTCAAAGTTAAGATTTAAACTTTGTATATCAAAACTCATTCCACACATATTGTACTTCCCTCCTACGTCGTCGCATAAAGAGTGTTTACTCGCACACGCTATTTTAATAAATAGGTGCTCGTAAACCCTTCGGGTTTCATTAACATCGTAAAGAAACTTTTGAAATAAAATTTTATAAAGAAATTGAGTCTAAACTTTAGCTTTTATCCAAAGCTCAAGTTACATAACGCGAGAACATTATAACACAAAAGTAATATGTGTGAAATATAGCGGATAGAAACTTAAAATCCTATTCTGTGATTTATATCAACAATAATTATGTAACAGCTTTTTTAAGTGCTATAGAAATTATATTTAAGGTATTTGATATAAGGCTTGATCAAGACTATTTAAAATCAATGTTTATGTATAGGAATGTTAATGTAACTATCATTATACCACCTAATTGTTAAAGGTTCTTTAGCATCTTTAATGGTTTCGTTGCTTACGTCTTTTCCAGTACCATAGTTTATTTGTGAAAAAGGATGTTTTACTCCATTAACAAGAACAACTATTCGACTTCCTTTTTTTAGCATCTTACTTGTCATTCTAAAATTACTAATAGGTATTGCGGTCTTTTCATTTGGTGCTAACAAGTTTCTGTTTTCAATGTCTTTAGACATACTTGCTCTGGTTGTAAATGGCAGTGTTAAACTAAAAAAGTGGCCATCAGCGGTTTGTTCATAAAGCAACACATTACAATCAAAATCCTTTTTATTGATAGACAGATTTAAAACGCCACTTATCGCTCCTGTAAGCTCTGTATCTTCTTCAAAGGGTTCTGTTGCAAACGAGAAGCCTTGACCTACCGTTAAGGTATTTGATACAAGGTTACGATTACCACTTAAATTCCAAGAGAATTGACTACGATCAGACATATCAATTGTTTGTTCAATATAACTTGAGGCATCAGCAGTGTGAGCTAAACTAAAGTGTTCATTGACACCTAGATTTCCTGTGTCATAAGTCGACTTAAACGCTACACCAGAACGTTGCTGACTTAAATACACCTTTAAAGTATCTGTAGCTATTTTATCTAATGAAGCTGCATGTTTCCAAGTATTGGTGCCCATGACTTGATAATTGATTTTATCCTTTAACAAAGCAGGTTTATTGGCACCTTTAAAAATGTAATCAAACCATTGAAAGATGAGGGCTTTAATATCTATTTGAGCTACTGGGTCTATATCATAACCTAGAATGTGTTTTTCTGGATGTTCTTGCGCTCCAAAATGTGAATAAGGTCCTATTAAAAGGTACTGCTCAGCATTGGTATGGTATTGATAATGGGATTTTAAATAGTGCATTGTTCCAAATTGTCCACCATCATAATACCCTGTAGTACTTAAGATAGGTATATCTATTTTAGCAAAATCTGTTTTGTTATACAGAGTCATACCTTTCCAGTAATTGTCAAATGTTGGATGTTTTAATTTTTCATTGAATCCTGGATTTGGAAGACCATCTAAACTATCTAAACGTTTATAAGCAACACCTTTTTTATACCAATTTAAATATAACTCATTCCAGCGTTTACCATTATAATACGAAGTGGTATCGAGGGTTTTGTTATTGGTTACATAATGCCACCAAGGATAATGAAAGTTAAAATAAACACCATTTTCCATAGGTTCAGCAATACCAGGAGCCGCAGCTACTGAAGGTACAATAGTTTTTAAAGCTGGATGTACTTTTTCTTTCATTGAAGCCCACTGTACAAAGCCAGCATAACTACCACCATACATACCCACTTTGCCATTGCTCCACTCTTGCTTTGCAATCCAATCAATAACATCATAAACATCGTTACCCTCATGTACATAAGGTGTTATTGTATTTGGACTTAAATGTTTTCCTCGAGTGTATGACACCACACCTACATAGCCTTTATCGGCTGCTTCATAAGCTCTATTGATATCATCTTTACGCGTATATATGGTATGGAATAGTATGGTTGGTTGTGGTTTTGTTTCTGCTTTACTCCTAACAATTATAGCAGATATTTTTGCACCATCTCTAGTGGTGATTAGTACAGAGTCTTGTACCAAATATGCTTTACCTTCTCTATTTACGGTTCTAGGTTCTTGTTGCGCTTCGGTTATTGAATTACAAGCAACCAACACTAATAGCAGTAAAAAAATTATGCCCTTTAATAGTTTAAATACTCTCATTTAATTGTATTGGTTTTATTTTGAATACTCAATTAACTCTTCGGTATAAGAAAAACCGTCTTGTACTTGGGTCATTTTTATAAAGTTCTTGATTTTTGGAGCATACAACCATACTTCATCTGTTTTGGCACTATAGCCTCTTGAATTAGAAATGGTTCCTTTATAGGTTATGGTGTAAGCCATAAATGTTCCTGCTCCCACTGTTTCTTCTTTAAAGGATAATACTTCTACATCCTGACTTTGTTTTCCTGTAGTACCATCTTGACTAGTCCAGTCTTTTTCATAGGTCCATGTTTTACCAACTTCCAAAGGCCATTTATATCTTGGTGTTTCACTGTCTTCAGGCTTTACAATATCAGAGACTAAAACGGTATCCTTATCTATAGTCATTCCTAATTCACCATTAAAATTAACAATGGCTCTAGTATCTGTTCCATCAGATCGTACTTCGCCTTCATCAGTAACGCCTTTGTATTTCCATACCCATTTTTCTCCCAAGTTATAATCAGATAGTACAGGTTGATTAGTGACTGTTGTTTCTGGATTGTTTTTGCAAGATGTTAGAAGCAATACTATTATAGCTACTACTAATTTTACCAAAAATTTTTGAACTGTAAAAGATTTCATAATGTTCGTTTTTAATGATTTACAATACAAATTAAGGGCAGGTTTTACATTTATAAAACAAAAAGTACAGGAGCGTAACATAACAGCATTGAACGTCAAAAATTGGCGTCATTTATATTTAAAGACTATTCCAATTCCTAAACTTAACAGATTGACGACTAGACACATCGATTGTTTCTCCCGAAGTTAATTTAATTTGCAATCTATTATTAAAGTGCGGATAAATCTCCTGTATATAGTGTATGTTAATAATTTGACTTCTATTGGCTCTAAAAAATACGTTAGGGTCTAATTTTTCTTCTAAAAGATTTAATGAACGTTTAATCATTGCTTTTTGAGTTCCAAAATATAAACGTGCGTAATTTTCGAGCGATTCAATGTAGCGAATATCAGACAGAGGAATAAAATGACACTGTTCACCATCTTTGATAAAAATTTTGCGATGCATTGGGAATACCTCAGGAGTGGTCTTTCTTTTCTTAAAAAGTTCTTGTTTTACCTTTTCTATAGTTTTAGCAAAACGTTCTTCGCGCAAGGGTTTCACCAAATAATCTAAAGCGTTCAATTCAAAGGCTTTTACTGCATACTGATCATAAGCTGTAGTAAACACAACCTCTGGCACAGTTCCAATTTCTTCTAATAAATCAAAACCAGACTTTTCAGGCATATGAATGTCTAAGAAAATAATGTCTGGTGCTTCAGTCTCAATAATTTGGATGGCTTCATCTACATGCGATGCCTCTCCAACAACCTGAAACTCTTTGTGTGGCTTTAAAGTACGCTTTAACTCTTCTCTCGCTAAACGCTCATCGTCTATTATAATGGTTTTAAATGTCTTCATTGGTTGTTAAAGGTAAAATTATCTTAGCCTCTACTGTATTTGCGTCAATTTCTGTTAAGTGAAATGAAGCTTTGGTTTTATATTGAATTTCTAATCGTTCTTTTAAATTTTTAAGGCCTACACCTTTAGAATGCTTTGAAGTTATTTTACCTGGGTTTTGTACGCTAATTATAATCTGTTCTTCATTTTTTACAATCACTAAATTAATAACGCCTCCCTTAATTAGCTTATCTATGCCATGTTTAATAGCATTTTCTATTAATAACTGAATACTTAATGTTGGTATTTTAACTTGCTCTAAACTATCGTCTAAAGTGCTATGTAATGATAAACGCTCTTCAAATCGTAACTTTTCTAATTCAATATAATCATTTACTAAGGCTAACTCATCCTTTATTGAAATTAAATCTTTATCCTTTTCATATAAAGATGAACGTAACAAATCTGATAATAGGTCTATAGCTCTTCTTGCTTTACTTGGATTTTCTTCTATTAGTGACTTGATTGAGTTTAATGAATTAAATAAAAAATGTGGATTTAATTGAGCTGATAAATTATCTAATTGAATTTGTTTTGAAAGAATAGACAGTTGTGCATTTTCTCTAGCAGTAGCAACCTCTTTTTGGTAATAATGGTATAAGTGATATGCTAAAATCCATATTGACATCAAACGTAAACCAGTAAGTAAAATCGGGTCCCAATACACAAGAGCTGTCCAAAACTCTTTATGCTCTCCTGCAATGACAGTCCAATAAAGATACCATTTAATATTGTTTAGCAACACATATAATACTGACAATATAATAATGCTTGGTACTACTCTATAAAGTAATTTTTTAAGAGGCAGTTGATTCCATTGTTTATGTAAAGCAAAGCGCCTGTAACAATGCGTTAAAAATATACCAATAGCAATATCTAACACATAATTCAACAAGGTGTAAAACGCTCCGTAGTTATCGCGTGTATACACAGTATATGCCCAATAGATAGAAACAATACTCCATCCTAACAATTGACATGTCCAATAAAGGGATGCTTTACTCTTATTATATACTTTATGACTAGTACTCATTTGTTAACAAAAAAAGGAAATACTTTTAAATAGTAAAAATAAAAGTACAGGAACGTAATTTACAAGGTTTAAGCGTATCATTGAAAATTAAATATTCAAAACACATGCTTTCCGTTTATTGATATTGTTGCGCTGTACTCTTACTTGTTTACCCTTTTTCATAAGCACAAGATGACAAGATAGACATTTGATTACTTTATTGTAGTATGTTAAATTTAAATTAAATAACTAGACTTGGGAAACAAAATGATAGTAATACTGTTATATTTGCAAGTAATAATTGTAAATTATGAATAACTTACTATCAAATATTAAAATTGAAGTCCCTTCAGGCACCTATTTAAAGGATCCTGAATCCTCTACTTTAGGTAAAAAAATACTCACTCACAGTATTATTTTAATTGATGAGATGGGATTTGAGAGTTTCAACTTTAAAAAGTTAGGTGCTGCTATACAGTCCAACGAAAGCTCTATATACCGCTATTTTGAAAGCAAGCATAAGCTGTTAGTGTATTTAACCTCTTGGTATTGGGGCTGGTTAGAGTATCAATTGGTTATTGAAACCTATAGCCTTACTTCTATTGAGGATAAGCTAAAAAAAGCGATTGAAGTTTTAACACGTACTACAAAAAACGACAATACCTATACGCATATTAATGAGGTATTGCTAAACACTATCGTTATTAACGAAAACTCAAAATCATACCTTACCAAAGATGTTGACGACGATAACAAAGAAGGGTTTTTTATGCCTTATAAACGTGTGGTGAAACGTTTTTCTGAACTCATTTCAGAGTATCAACCAGACTACGACTATCCGTTAAGTTTAGCAAGTACTGTAATACAAGGCGCATTACACCAACAGTTTGTTAAAGATCATTTTAAAACTATTAGCAATTTTAACAAACAGCACACGCCTACTCAATTTTTTACTGACCTCGTTTTAAACGCTTTAACATATGGCAAATAACAGTTTAACGCCTTGGCAACGCTTTATTGGATTATTAGAGTTAGAAAAAAAGGACATCTTTCAAATTTCGTATTACGCTATTTTTGAAGGTATTGTTGCTTTATCATTACCTCTAGGTATACAAGTTATTATAAACTTATTACAAGGCGCACAGGTTTCGGCATCGTGGGTGGTCTTGATTATTTTAGTAACTACAGGAGTTGCTTTTACTGGTATTTTAAAATTGATGCAATTGCGTATTATAGAAACCATACAGCAACGTATATTTACCAGAGCTTCTTTGGAGTTAAGTTATCGCTTTCCTAAAATAAAAATGAACGAATTGCGTAGGTATTACCTACCAGAGTTAGCCAATAGGTTTTTTGATACGCTTACGATACAAAAAGAACTGTCTAAAATTTTAATTGATGTGCCTTCGGCATTATTGCAAATTATTTTTGCGCTTATCTTATTATCGTTTTACCATCCGTTTTTTATTGTATTTGGGTTATTACTCATCCTATTAGTGTACATCGTGTTTAAGTACACTGCCAAAAAAGGCTTGGAAACAAGCTTAAAAGAATCTAAGCACAAGTATAGGGTTGCACACTGGTTACAAGAAGTATCGAGAGCTGTAATAAGCTTTAAACTTTCAGGGAATACGAATCTTGCAATGCAAAAAAGTGATGCACTCGTTAATGATTATCTAAAATCTAGAGAAAGTCATTTTAAGATTTTGATACTTCAGTTTATACAAATGATAGGATTTAAAGTACTTGTAACAGCTGGGTTGTTGCTTATTGGTGGATTTTTAGTACTTGATCAACGTATGAATATAGGACAGTTTGTAGCTGCCGAAATTATCATCATCCTAGTGATTAACTCAGTTGAGAAATTAATATTAGGACTTGGGTCTTTTTACGATGTCTTGACGAGTATAGAAAAACTAGGACAAGTTATAGACAAACCTATTGAAGCGCAAACAGGAGAAGTTGTAAAGTCTGGAAACAACTTAAATATTGAACTTAAGAATGTGTTTTACGAAGTAAAAGAGCGTAACACTCCTATTTTAAAAGATATAAATTTAACCATCGCACCAAAAGACAAAATACTCATTAAAGGCGAAAGTGGTGCTGGTAAGTCTAGTTTGCTACAACTTATTACAGGTGTTATCATGCCAACATCAGGATATATTTATGTGAATGACCTATCTATGGAAAGTTTATATATTAATAACTATAGAGCTCAGTTAGGCTTATCATTATCTACAGAAACACCTTTTGAAGGTACCATTCGAGAAAACATCACTTTTGGAAATCCAACTATTAGTGATGATGCCATTTATGATGTTTTTGCTCAAATAGGTCTTACCGAATTTTTACAGCAGCAACCAAAAGGATTAAATACTATACTAAAGCCTGAAGGTAAACAGATAGCTTATACCACAGCAAAGAAAATAGTACTAGCTAGAGCTATTGTTAAAAAGCCTAAGGTATTGATACTAGAAGATCCTTTAGATCAATTTAAGAAAGCAGAATCTAAACAAATTATAGACTTTTTAATATCAGAAAGCCAAACATGGAGTCTTGTAGTCATTAGCAATAATGATTATTGGAGCTCAAAGTGCAACAAACAAATTACCCTTAAAAAAGGTGAAATTATAAACGTTAAATCTTAGTGTATGTTAAACATTTCAAAGAATAGTGTTTCAGAATATGTAGACCTAACCAAGTTTAAGTCTTGCCAAGAGATTTTTCATAAAGAATACCACAAGCGATTTAAAAGCTTTTTAATGGTATTTACTGTGATAATGATTATGATATTATTTTTACCTTGGACACAAAACATTACTAGTTCAGGTAATGTAACTACACTTAAACCAAACCAGCGACCACAAACCATTCAATCGCAAATACCTGGACGTATAGAACAATGGTTTGTACAAGAAGGCGACTTTGTAACCGCAGGTGATACTATACTGCGAATATCTGAAGTAAAAAGTGAGTATTTTGATGCACAACTTGCTGAACGTACTAACGTGCAGCTTAACGCAAAATCATCGTCAGTAGACGCTTATAAAAACAAGATTAATGCGTTAAACAATCAAATTTCTGCATTACAACGTGAACGTACCTTAAAACTTGAGCAAGCACAAAACAAGTTAAAGCAAGCCTATTTAAAAGTAAAGACAGATAGTATTGACCTTGAAGCCTTAAAAATTAAAGCAGCTATTGCCAACACTCAATTTGAGCGAACATCTAGTTTACAAACCGAAGGTTTAAAGGCTGTAAAAGATGTTGAAGATGCCAGAAACAAATTGCAAGAAGCTAGTGCTAAGTTGGTTTCAGCAGAGAATAAGTTTTTAGTTGCAAAGAATGAAGTTATCAATAGTCAGTTAGACATTTCAACATTACAAGCCACTTATGCTGATAAGATTTCAAAAGCGCAAAGCGATTTATACGCTACACAATCTAGCGCTTATGATACCGAAGTTCAGGTTTCAAAACTAGAAACCGATTTGGCAAACTACACCAAACGTAACAGTTTACTTTATGTAACTGCACCACAAGACGGTTACATTAACAAAGCTATAAAATCTGGTATTGGTGAAACCTTTAAAGAAGGCGAACAACTTGTAAGCATTATGCCTTCTAATTATGAATTGGCTGTTGAGATGTATGTAAGACCAATAGATTTGCCACTTATTCATGTGGGCGAAGATGTACGCGTACAGTTTGATGGTTGGCCTGCAATTGTATTTAGCGGTTGGCCTAATGTATCGTATGGTACTTATGGTGCAAAAATTATAGCGATTGAAAACTTTATAAGTAACAATGGAATGTATCGTGTTTTACTTGCTCCTAACAAAGAAGATGTTGAATGGCCAAAAGACATTAGAGTAGGTTCAGGAGCTCGAACTATTGCGTTACTGGACAATGTGCCAATATGGTTTGAAATATGGAGGCAAATTAACAGCTTCCCTCCTAACTTCTATCAACCAGAACAAGCCACAACTAAATAAAAACAGATTATTGTAATATGAAAACAGTATTAAATTATTTGTTGGCACTCATGTGTTTTAATGGATTTGCGCAAGAATCGTTAACTACATTAACCCTTGAAGAGTATTTAGGATACGTAAAAAAATACCATCCTGTGGTTAAGCAAACTCAATTACTGGTTAGCGAAGGTGAAGCAAAATTGTTAAAGTCTAGAGGTGCTTTTGACCCTAAAATTGAAGTTGATTTTGACAGAAAAAAGTTTAGCGAAACTACTTATTACAATAAGCTCAACACTACGTTTAAACTTCCAACATGGTATGGTGTAGAACTAAAAGCTAACTTTGAAAACAACGATGGCACATATCTCAATCCTGAGTTACAAACTCCTGATGATGGTTTATACAGCACAGGTGTTTCGGTATCTTTAGCCAAAGGACTGTTTATGAATGAGCGTATGGCAACGTTAAAGCAAGCAAAACTGTTTACTCAGCAAGCACAAGCCAACCAGCAATTGTTGGTCAACGATGTTATTTATAATGCTTTAGTAACCTATTACAATTGGCTTAAAAACTACCAATCATTAAAAACCTATGAAGGTTACACTCAGAATGCTAAAACACGATTAGATATTATAAAAAAGAGTTACCTAGCAGGAGACAAACCAGCTATTGACACCTTAGAAGCAAGTATTAATTTAAAAAACAGAATGGTTGATTTAGAGAAAGCTAAAATAGGCTATATCAAATCTAAGCTTGAGCTTTCAAACTATTTGTGGATTGATAACAACATACCTTTAGAGCTTGAAGAAGCCATTATACCAGACTTAAACACTATTAGCATCATTGATCAGGTTTTGAACAGTTCACTTTTAAACAGTGATGCTATTGACATTACTAATCACCCAAAACTAAAAGCACTACAAGTAAAAAAAGATATTTTAACTATAGATAAAAAACTAAAAACAAACAATCTACTTCCTACTGTTAACTTACAGTATAATTTTTTAACGACGGACTATGACAATTTAAACTCGTTAAACACTGCTAATTACAAAAGTGGGTTGCAAATTAATTTTCCTTTGTTTTTGCGAAAAGAACGAGGCGATTTAAAACTAGCACAAATAAAGCTACAAGACATTAACTTTGAACTTGCT
The DNA here is from genome assembly GCF_039524015.1 of Gaetbulibacter jejuensis. NCBI lineage: Bacteria > Pseudomonadati > Bacteroidota > Flavobacteriia > Flavobacteriales > Flavobacteriaceae > Gaetbulibacter > Gaetbulibacter jejuensis. The sequence continues at coordinate 114,503 of NZ_BAAAGF010000003.1, forward strand.
ACTACCGAAGTAACTTTAAAAAATAAGATTAACTCCAACTTACAAGAAATAGAATCTTATAACAACCAGCACATCATACTACTTGATTTGGTTGAAGATTACAAAGCCCTTATACAAGGTGAAGAACGCAAATTTGAAATTGGTGAAGGCTCTTTGTTTTTGGTAAATTACAGAGAGGTAAAACTTATTGAAAATGAATTAAAACGAATTGATGCCGAATACCAGTTACTAAGTAGTAAGTCTAATTTATCAAGAACTATCAATACACTGTTTTAATACCAAGTCTTAAATATTGCTTGTATTAGTAAAGAATATTTTTACGCGCTCTTCTTGCAAAAGTACATTAGTATATTCGTCTACAGTTTCAGAAGTTAATTGAGGACTTTTAATTTGTAATGACCTCAATGTACCATCTTTTTGTGGCGCTATAAGAATGGTGTTTCCAAAATTTAAGTCAAATAATCGTGTGTTTATAATAGCATAGCTATTGCTTTCAACAGTATCAAATGCAACGTAATCTATTCTATTTTCTTTAGTTTTCACAAAACCCTGCGCAACATAATCTGGATGGTTTCTAGAAATACCTATATTTTTGTTCAGGTTATAATTTATGGTATCTAAAGTATCAGTTAGTACCAACAATTGAAAAAACACTTCATTATTTTTACCTTTTAGTCGCTTTTTGTTTATTTCGTTATCAGCTACAAAAAAACTATTCATGATAACCGTTTTATCGCCTATTTGATAGTTTTCGCCTTTACTACCCAATCCTTTAAAGCTGTCTTTTCCTAAAAGGTCATATTTTGGCACAGGAAAAACTCCAATCTCAAACGGACCAAAATCACCAATACCAATCATTTGCTTGTCAGTTTCAAGCATTTTAATATCCCATGTTGTTGAATCGTTTCGGTTGGTAAGGTATTGTTCTCTTTTTTGTTGGTTCCAAGTTGAATCACTTTCTATTGAATTTGAAGACCTATGGCTTCTATCACAGCTAACAACACACAGAAATAGAATGACAACTAAATTTTTCATGTATTCAGAGTTTAATTGCAAGATTAATCTGCCCAATTAATAGCATTGGTTTTATCAAGATAAATAATAGCATCAAAAGCGCTTCCAAATGCTTTAGATTCTGTTTCAGAACTTCTAGCACGTGCTCCTGCTCCACTCATTGACATCAATGGCGAATTAAGAGTATACGCTAAATCTTTGTTTGCTCTTGCTGCTCTAAAGTTTAGGAAAGTGTTAGGGGTTCCAAAGTTTTTTAGACATTGTGTAAATGTATCTTCAACTACTTTATCAATTGTAATTGTTTTAAAACGCCAATCGTTTGTTTTATTGGCATCATTAGGATATGCTATAAAAGTACCTACACCAAAATCGGTAGCTATGTTAAAGTAATAATCGCCATACAGTTTTCTTAACTGGTGACCTGTAACATCTACAATACCATTATCTACCCAATCACCTACATGCGCATTATGTGCCCAATACATTGCTTTTTTATTATGGTTATAATAATTCATAATCCACAGTATGTTTTCACCCATGTAAATATCTCTAAAATCGGATTTTCTCTGTTCGTTATTTTGATTGATGGTAGTGGCAAACTGACCAAGTATTTCCACTAGATGAAAGTTTAAGTTGAATTCTTCTTCTGAAGACTTGCTTTTAAAGTTCTCATTGTTTTCAACAAAGTGTTGTTTTAAATTTGCATACGCCATGAAATACATTGTTTTTTCCTGTTCATTAAACGCTTGCCAAAGGTGTTTTTCAAACCCTTCTACTTTATAATCAGAACCTACTTTTAAAAGGTATTCTTTAATTTTATTCACTTCTGAAGCTACGTACTGCATCTCACAACCGTATAGATACAATTTATCTTCATTATTTTGATTGTAGGTTCGCATCCAATCCATTAACTGATAAAACTCTTTGGTTCTATACCTCCAAGATGAATTGTACTGATTTAGGATAGTTTTTAAATCGTCTCTTTTTCCTTGTACATAATCATTGAGATACAAGCCTTCACCAAAACCGGTTTCGATAATCAGTATTTTAAAATCGTGTTGTTCAGAAAGGTATTTCATTAACTCTTGAGCTAGTAAGGTGAACTCAGCTGTTCCATGAGTATCTTCACCATAACCCACAATTCTTATATCGTTGAGTACATTGTCTAGAAATGAAAACTCACTAGCTTGAACAGACTTAAAGCCTGTGGTGTATTGTTCCAATTCGGTATGGCATTGTGCAAGACTTATTTTTGTTGCCAGCACAAAAGCAAGCAGAAAAATGTAGTTTTTCATAGTTTATCTTGTTTTAAACTCTATTAAATAAGGCTTTAACGGTCTGTTGTCTGGAGTCCTAAAATTATTTGTTATAAAAATTTGATAGGTTTTGTTAGGTTCTAACTCCACAGGAATTGTCCAAGACCTGTTGTCTTCAGCCCATGTTCTTCCATTTAAAGTTCCTTTTGGGAATGCTTCTCTTCCTAAGTTACCCAAATCCACACTTGTATGATAGCCATTTAAAGCTTCAGAAAATTTTATAGTTATGGCTTTTGTACTTGGGTTTACATTTTGACTTTTATTTTCAAATTGTTCAATACCTATAACGGTTGGTCTTTTGCTTTCAAAGCTTTGCTCCAATTCATTTAGAGACGTTGAAAAATAATTTGCTTTTTGGACGAATGTTTCAATTATAGATTCGTTTTCATAATCTAATTCAATCATAGACTTTATAGCAGCTTGCTTATCTTTTGCTTGATTGTAATAGTTCTCACAAATTTGATACCCTACATAATAGCCTAAATCTCGCATACCAAATTCGTTAGCCTCATTACTATTTAACCATTTGCCAAAGTTAGCGACATAAAACATTTCGTCTTCAAACACTTCTCTAATACGTTCTGCGTTGTTTTTTCCGAATTCTATTTGCGGATTTGGTGATGGCTGATTGAGTGCTTGTACTGTTACAAACTCTGCAACACCTTCATAAATCACTGAAGATAATAAATTATTAACTCTCGGTTTTTGTTGGGTATGTACAAACTCGTGGATGTTTAAAAACACCAAGTTTTTATTGGGATTGGTAGCGAAATAGGTTTTTAAATGTGATATGTTTTCAGGAAACTCGCTTGTATCTGTTTTAGGATTACTCATTGCTAGTTCTGCACCAATAAGCACCAAACTGTCTATTGTAGTTCCTGGTGTACGGAAAGTTCCAATTGTAAAATATATTTTGGCTGGTTTTAGTTCTGGATATAATGTTTTTAGTTTTTCAATTCCAACTTGTAATTTTGAACTGACTTTAGGAGCCTCTAATGTGTTCTCTCTTATTGAATTCCAAAATTTAGGATAGTTGTTGATAGCCTCAATATAATCTTGTGCTGTATAATTTCTTACTTGTCTAACACCTTCTAACCCTACAGTTCCTTTCTTGAAATATAAGCTATCTAAATAGTTATATTGTAATACTGAATCTTGAGTTGCGACGATATGATCATAGGCATTCCAAAAGTTTATAACATCAGAAGTAATGACGTTGTTGCTTTGCGGATTTTCTTTTTCAGGATTTTTACAAGCTATTGCAATAAATACTAAAAAGAATAATAGAATTGATTGATGCTTCATTTTATTTCTTTATGATTAACAAGCTTTTAGAATAACAACTCATAAAACCTAATTTTATGATATTGTGAATTATTTCTCTGGTTTAATATTCCCTTCTTCATCAATTTCAAAACGCTCTATAGACACTTCTTTCTCTTCGAGCCATAAGGTATATGTTCTTTCAATAGTATGGTTTTCAATTTTTGAGGTTATTCTTGCAATTCCTTCAGCAGTTTCATCATAAGCTACAACTTCATAGTCGATAACATCGCCATTAAGATTATAGTTAATCAATACAGACTCCATTTCATTATTGCCTTTACGAACTGTTATTACAGCTGTATGAAAGTTATTAGACATTTCAATTTTGTATGAGGCTATCGCATTGAAATTATAACCTTCTTTGTAAAAGTTTGGATAAACATCTATTAATTTAAAACCTTTTACATCAATTACTTTATAATCATCTTCATCAATAAAATCATCAAAATTTGTGCTATCTGTTATTGGTAGCGTTCTGGTTTTAGTATTGGTAATTAGTGTATCAAAGTTTACTGTGTTTTCTTCTGCAATGACTTTTATAGCTTCATATGATTCATTATTAAATTTTAAAACATACTGCTGTTCACTTTTTCTTTTCTCGATTGGATTACACTCCTCGTTTTCATCCTTGGCATAATTAATTTGTGTTATGGTTTGTAAGACAGTTATATTGTAATACCCATTTGTTGTTACATCGCTTATGGATAGTTCATTTTTTTCTTTAACTATATCAGCATAACAGTCACTAAAATTGACATTTACCTCTCCTGAACTTTCGTAAGTTGTAAAATTGTCTAATAGCTTTTGCAGAGTATGATTTTTCTTAGCGTATAAAGATACTATTGAGGTACTGTAAGGATTAGGTTGAGAATTATTTCTAAACTTGACCATGATTCCAAAGGCAGTAACGGAATCGTTAAGTTTATATTCTGAATCTTCTATCGCAATGTCTTCAATAAATACTGCATCGGAAATCCAACCGTTGGTTTTAGAACTTTCAAAATACTTGTGTTTGATGTTTTCCGTAGTAGTATTAGCTATAACAATATGACTGTTGAGCTCATAAATATCTTCTTCTTCATTTACTATTTCAGGAATAATTATAATTATTTCATCTGAATTACTTGGGAATACTTTAGATACAATAGTTCCTAATTTGATTTCGTCTCGATCTAAATGAAGTGTTTTAACAACAGAATTTATAATTTCCTCCTGAGATAATGCAGTCTCTTCTGTTGTTTTTGCTTTTGGTTCTTTTATGTTTTGAGCACAAGAGCTTAATAGGCACAGAAATAAAACGTAAACGATTTTCATAATTTGCAATGTTAAATCCCTTAAAGTTATTCTATTAACGCTAAAAGTAAGCTTTAAGGTATCATTTATAGTAATTCAATGCGATTATAAAAAAGAAATGAGCAGTAATTAACCCAAATATTACTGCTCAATCTTGCAACAAACTAAAGCACTACAACACAATCCATAAAATAATAGCAGTGTAGAATATTAGTAAAAACAATTCTAATTTATATTCTTCTAATAGTTTAACCATGTTTAAATATGCAGTTTTTTACTAGGTAATTTAATTAACAAATAAAAACATTCCCACAGCCATCGGTAGTTCCTGTTAAAATTTGAGAAGGTGCTTGCCCTGTAAGAGGTCCTGCCCATGGCCATCCCCAAAATTTAAATTGGTAATCTGTACAGGGAGATAAAATCCAATTTGTATTCATGCCTTGAGAGACAGTATCTTCATCAATTAAAATTGTTCCTGATGCATCCCATACCTGATAATAAAATTGTTGATTTGATGGTAAAGCAAAAAGCGTCATATCTACTTTAAAGCCATAGCCACAGCCTGTAATTGAGGCTACTGCAAATGGTGCCGCTTTTGGATTGCCTTGTCTAGTTCTTTGTTCTGATTGGCTATTTTGTTGCGTATTGGTATTGTATTCATTGCTAACATCTTCTGGAGCACATGAACACAGCATCAATAGACTTAAAATAGCTATTTTTTGGTTTAAGAATTTAGTTTTCATAATATAAGGTTTTCGGTTATTGAATGACATAAGACTCCAAGCGCTTTTCAATGAAGTGTTCAGATTGGGTTACAAAAGACATAGTACTTAACACCTCTCCTATCCCATCTTCTCTATAGATATGATCTAATGCATTAGCGATATTACCATTGAAATCTTTAAAATAGTAATGATTATCATAGCAGGTAAAACTGCCTGCGTTGGTTGTGATGTTATCCATGACATTAGATAGCGCCAAATGATACGAATAATCAAAATCTAAATTGAACATGAAATACTCATTATAATCGCTATTGTTGTATTTGATAAGTCCAACCTCGTCTATTAGAAATCCCAGAGAGTCTCTTAACGTGTAGTTTCTTTCGCCATTATCAGGAAAGTAAGGGTAAGTTCCATCATTACCTGTTACCACATGCTTAAAATTAAAGTAGGTATTATTATCAATTTCTACAGTCTCAGTAATATTAACCGTTTCGATTATTGTTGTGGGCAAAAAGGTGTTTGTGTCGTTATCTTTGAGGTAATAGACATACTCCCAAGTATTCCCTACCGTTAAGGCATAAAAATTGTCTGGTTGTTCATTTGGGTTTGTGTTGTCATCTGAACTACAAGCGTAACCCAGAATAAGCACACACAGAATTAACATTTTTCTTTTCATAGCATTTTATTTTAATTAAACATTTCGTTATAATTTTTGTTAGAACGTTAGTTTCTTTAGGACAGTTCCTATATTAAAATCTAGTTTTACAAAATAAATCCCTTTAGACAACTGAAACGTTTCTATCTTAGACTCATTTCCTTCTTTTACTTGATTACCAGATATATCATACATAGTATATTTATACAAGTGCGCGCCAGAATTGAGAGTATTTATCTCAATAGTGTTTGAGTTTTTACTGTAACGTAATTGCACACTATCAGACAATAAATAAGACTGATTATGTAACGTTGAGGATGACCAGTTAATATTGTCAATACCTAAGTTACCCAAATCGGCACAAGTAATTACTATTTTATCTACATCATCAAAAGCAGCATTGGGAGTAAAAATTGAATTCATTCCTCCAACCGAGAATGTTTGAGAGCCTGTTGATACATTGTTTTTAAAACCCTCAATTGTCAATTCGTAAGCGAAAACATAACATTGAAAAAAGTTATCAAATTGTATAGTTCCAAAATCAACTTCATTTCCACTTTGAGTCTCTATAGTCCAAGTTGTAGCAGGAAATGTTCCTGAACTCAAGTGACTTAAACCTGTATTACCACAACCAAAAGAATCTGTAGTTCTATACCTATGAGTTGTTGGTCCTCCAGTTACTCCACTAACAGTAAACACAAATGTTTCTCCGTTATTTGCTATCATGTATGGGTTTCCCAAAGCTTGACCATCAACACTACCTTGGTCATCAAAAGTAATGACTTGTGCCCAACTTATTGTAGACCCTAAGAATACACATAACAATGTTACTATTGCTTTCATAACGCCGATTAATTAATCATTACTTTTTTAATCAGCATTCCTTGATCAAAATCTAATGCAAGGATGTAAATACCTTTTGACATTGTACTCGTTGAAATTTCGGTACTTGCACCAGTATGTATTTTTGCTCCAGTAATAGTATATAGTGTATAACTATTCAACTGTAGGCTATTAGTTGAAGTTATAGTTAAGCTTTCAGGGTTTGTTATGATTTTCACAACATGTTGTAGTTGAAACTCATCAACACTTAAAGCGTCTTCGGTTACTGGATTAAAACCTGTCCACAATGCTCCTGGATCAGTCACATACGCTCCCATAGTACCAGGAGGTATATGTAGATGGATATTACTACGGTACGTTGCAAATGTATCATAAGTACCACCAGTAGTAATTGTTGGAGGTATTGTAGCAAGTACTGTTACATCGGTTAATGAAGAAATCCCAAAAGCATACTCTCCAATTGCAGTAACACTTGCAGGTATTGTAACATTTGTGAGTATTGACAATGAAGGATTCATTGCAAAAGCAAAATCACCTATACTTGTAACATTATTTCCAATAACTAAACTGGTCATATTATCACTGTATATAAAAGCATTGTCTCCTATAGAAATTACACTATCTGGAATAGTAAGACTTAGTATATCATTCTCGGAAAAAGCTGAATCACCTATAATTTCAATACTACTACCTAAACTTAAATTTGTGATGTTATTATTACCAAAAGCATAAATACTAATACTTGTCACACTGTTAGGAATAGTAAGACTCGTTAAACTATTGTGCCTAAAAGCCCAATTACCAATAATCTCAACATTACTTCCTAGTGTTAATGAACTAATGCTATTGTTATTAAAAGCTCCTTCACCTATAGAAATAACTGTATCTGGAATGGTTACGCTTGTTAATTGATTTTGAAGAAAAGAATTGTTACCTATTTCAGTAACAGTGTAGGTTTCACAACCTCTAGTAACCGTAGCAGGTATATTAACCACAGTACCACCTGTAGTATTATAATCGGTAGTTTTTACAGTATTATTTGTTGAAGAAGTTATTGCATATGTAATATGGTTTACAGTAAAATTTCCTGTTATTCCTTCCGCTACACTATTAAAACCTGTCCATGTTGCAGCTGCATAATCATTTGCTGTTCCTGTTGGTATGGTTAAGTCTATGTTGCTACGAGTGTTAAAAGAGTCGCCTGTACCTGTAATTATTGTAGGTGGTACTGTAGCTTCTACTGTTATACAGGTTAGCTGATTATTACTTTCAAATGCTCTCCAACCAATCGCTGTAATATTATCTGGAATATTAAGACTTGTAAATTGATTATTTTGAAAAGATTGTTCGGGAATACTTGTTAAACCACTTCCAAAGTCTATATTAGTTAACTGATTATTTAAAAATGAATAGTTCCCAATATTTAAGACATTATCGGGAATCACAACATTGACTAATTGATTTTGTCTAAAAGCTGATTGACCACAGCTAATAATATTATTCCCAATGATAATACTAGTTAACTGCTTATCAAAAAAACATGCTGAACCTACACTTGTTACATCAAATACAATGTTATTATAAGTGACAGTATCAGGAATAGTAACTACTGCACCTCCATTTGTATCATAATCTACAGTTTCAACATTGTTAGGTGAAAGTGAGGTAATTTCATAGGTTATAAAATTGTCTATAAAAGTATCTCCAACTGTCTGAGCGTAACTTATTGAAAACAATAGAGTTGCTATTAAAATAAGTAATTGTTTTTTCATGATTTAAGGTTTATAATTAATAACTATTTTTTTTAGTAATCCATTTTAATTAGGTTGCCATCTAAAGTGTAGAAAAAGCTAAATGCTGTTCCTCCATGTTCAGGCTCTAGCGTTACCAGATACTCTGCTTTAGAGACATCACCATTTTTAGGAAATTTTATAGACGCAATGCTTAATTTTGGGTTTTTAAGGTTTTTCATATCCTTTAGTTTTTGTGTAGACGTTTCTACCAAACCACCCAATTTTGTTAGGTTTATATTGTCCCCTAGTTGATACATATAATCGGTAGCTTTTGTGCCTTGAGGCACTTCAATTACAATATCAGAACTTTGTTTCCAGTTGTTTTGCACCACATTCCACTCTTCCATTTTCATGGATTCTGGATCTTGTGCAACAGTTACATTAATAGTATTACCAATTGTTTCATTGTGAATAACACTTAAGTTGGTATAGTATGCATCTTCACCAAATTTGCTTTTTAGCTCCTGCTCTATAGCACTAAAGCCTTTTGCAGTTGTAGGCTGTTGACTTAAATTATCGCTACATGCCATAAAAAGTAGTGTTGTAATACATACGATTACAACCTGCTTGTTTAATTTTGAAATCTTGTTTTTCATACACTTATAGTTTTAGGTAGTATAAATGTATGTTACGATGATTGTCTATGAAATAGGAAATGGATTTCTACTATTTATGAATCCATAAGCGTGGTACTTCAAAACATATTTGAAAAACAGAATGTGCTAGATTTTCTAATTCTTGTTTAAGAACGCAGCTACAAATTGGTCTTTCTTTCGAGAAGATACTGGTATTTTTTTACCGTTTTTTAAATAAATGATACCAGATTTATCATATTTATCAATAAACTGAAGATTCACCATATACGATTGATGAGGACGTGTAAAGTTTGCAGCACTAAGCTGGTCCTCAAAGGCCTTGAGTGTTTTTGAAACTACATGTTTTTTACCATCACTACAATAAAAAGACGTGTAACCTTTATCAGATTCGCAATACATAAGTTCTTTTAAGTCTATAACCTGAAAACTGTCATGAAGCGACAAAATAATTTTAGAATCTTCATTATTCCAAACAGACTTAACAGTTTTAATTTGTTGTTTTTGCTCAGCTACAGTTAAGTTGGTCACTTTTTTTAAAGCAACTTCAAGGTCTGATATATCTACAGGTTTAAGAATATAGTCTACAGCTCCTATTTTTAAAGCTCGTAGCGCATATTCTTCATAAGCAGTAATAAATATTATTTTGAAGTTGAGGTGTTCTGTTTGATCTAGAAAATCAAAAGCAGTTCCATCAGTAAGATTAATATCTAGGAAAATTAAATCTGGTTTACAGGCATTGGCTACTACAACTGCTTCTTTAACCGATTCGCACTCACCCAATACATTCACATTAGTATCAATAAGTTGCAGAAGATTTAATAACCCTTTTCGTATGTACGCTTTATCTTCAACTAATAGTGTTTTCATGAAATAGCAATGATTTTATGAGGAATTACTAAAGTAACTAAAGTTCCTTGCTCATCAAACTTTTTTCGATCTTCAATAGTTACCGACCCTTCCATATTATAATCTTTTGATAATACTGCAAGACGTTCGGCAGTAATAACTGTCGCTAATGAACTTTTATTTTTGTTCTCAGATTTTTTAACACTATCAATACCAATACCATTATCAGCAATGGTACATAACAGTTTTTTGTTAGTGTATGCAAGTTTTATATCTATACGCTTGTTATCTGTTTGGTCTTTAAACGCGTGTTCAATAGCATTTTCCACAAAAGGTTGAATGAGCATTGGTGGAACTTCAAACAATGTAACATCTATAGCTTCATCTACCAAAATAGTGCAATTAAAAGTGTCATTCTCTAAATTTTGAAGTGTAAGATAATTTTGAATTGCCAATAATTCTTGCGAAAGCGATACCATTTTATCTCTTGAATTTTCTAAGGTTATACGTAGTAACTTTGAAAACTTAGATAGATACTGAATAGATTTCTTTTCTTCTTTGTTTAAAATCATTCCTTGTAGTACTGACAACGAATTGAATATAAAATGAGGCGTCATTTGCGAGCGTAATAGTTTTTGCTCCATAACCACGTTTTGGGTTTTTGACTTTTCGTTTTTTAATCTTTGACTAAAAATTATAGAACCAAGGATAATTGACACCAATAACACACAAATAATTGCCCATAAATAATTACGCTTTGACTTTTGTAAATCTTGAGACGTAGCTTGTACTGTTTTAGTTAGTTTAAGCTCTCTTATACTTGCAGAGTCTAGTGCTTGTTTGTATTTGTATTCGTACTCTAATTGCGTCATCTTTTCAATATTATCTTCATTGAAAATACTGTCATTTAATATTTTGTATTGCTGATGACTTTCAAATGCTTTTTTATAATTTCGGGTTTTCCCATAAATATCAGAAAGCAAACCATAGGCATTTTTTTTATGCCTTAAAAGACCATGCTTCTCCGATGAATCTGCTAATCTTTGAGCATTCTCCAACGCCAGATCATATGTTTTCAAACGATAATAGGTGTCAGCTAAACCATGATAGGAATCCATCATATCGTACGATTGGTTAATTTTCAAATTTATGTTTAAGGCTTGATCAAAATAGCTCAAAGCTGTAGCATAATCTTTCTTTTGAAAATAGGCAAACCCCAAACCATTAAGTGCTGTAGCTAAATTTACTTTATCATCAATTTCTTTACTCAACACTATAGATTCCTTAAAATATGTTATGGCTTTGTCCAACTCATCATTATCATAATAAATACCCGCAATATTATTTTTTAAGGCTGTTATGTTTTTTACATTGTATTTAGCATTATCTATGGCATGCGCTTTGTTATAATAGCTTAATGCCTTATCATTTAAGCCTTGAAATCGGTACAAATTCCCTAAATTAATCAAGGATTGAAATATACCAATAGAGTCTTTACTTTTTTGAGCTATGTCTAAAGATTGATTGTGATAATTTAAAGCTAATGGATAATTGCTTTGCTGGTAATACACATTCGCAATCGAATTGTAACAGTTCAACATACCCAATGAATCTCTGTTTTTTATATTATTCTCTAAGGCTAGTTTAAAATTTTCAAGAGCTTTTTGATACTCACCAGTCTCTGAATAGACATTTCCAATATTATATAAATAACTATGTTTATTGGAATTATCTCCTAACTGCTCTGAAATGCTTAAGGTTTCTTTGAAATGTTTTAAGGCCAAATCATAATTACCTCTATATTGATGCAAAACGCCTAAACCATTGTTGCATTTTTTCAAACCATTTAAATCATTTATGGAGTTGTAAACTTCTAGGGCTTTGTTGTAATTCTTTATGGCAACTTCAAAATTGACCTGCTCTGTGTAAACAACGGCTCTTATGTAGTAGCTGTGGGCTATAAACTTGGTAGCGTTTAATGCTTTGGCTAGATTTAATGCTTCATCATTATATGCTATAGCTTGAGGTGGGTTGTTTCTATAATTATAAAACGCCAAGTAATTGAGTGTATTAACTCGAATCGTGTCTTGCTTTTGATAAGTTTTCAATACATTTTCCAAGCTATCTATTGCCCTATTTTGGGAGTAGATTGAAATTGATTGAAATAAAATGCAGACTAAAACAAAACAAGACAAATGGATTCTTTTCATAAGTAGATTAGATAGATATTCTGTAAAATTTTCCGTACAAAAACAAAATAGAAAATTAATGGTTTTTAAGTATAAAGTTTTAATATAGACTTTAAAATTTAAATAAATAATCAAAATAACACTATAAAATGTACTAAAGTATATAGAGAATCCATTTTAGAAGGTTTTCAAGACATATATGTTGAGGATTAATACATATTTGTTAAGCCGATTAAACCAATTTACTTAATAAAACTATTTTCACTGCTGTAAAAGTTTCCATAGCACCTTTTATTTTATTTTTTGCTTTTACATCACAACTTAAACAAGTTCTTACAGCTTGAGCTTAGGTTTTAATATTTGTAAAAATGAAAAAGGCTGCCATTAAGACAACCTTTTTCTGCTATTAATCAACTAACAAATAGTTCATTTAACTATAAGGGAAATTAAACTCACTACTTATATTATATGACCACTATTGAGTTTTTACATTTATAAATTCTTCAATTTCTTTATTTGATATTTTAGGATTAGCACCTGCATAACTTGCCACTAATGCTCCAACAGCACTTGCATAATCTATAGCTTTTTGTGGTGAATTTTTATTTAATAATTGATGTACTAATGATGCTAAAAAAGAATCTCCTGCACCTACTGTATCTTCAATTTCTATAGAATAACCTTCGTTATAATAAAAGATGTTATTTATATAAATTAATGCACCATTTGCACCCAAAGTAACACATATTGTTTTGGTATTTGTGTATTTAGAAATATATAACACAGCGTCTTCTAGCTGTAATTGTTTACCAGATAAATGCTCACATATTTCAAAAATTTCATCATCATTAAACTTAATGAAATCAGCTTTTTTCATTAAATCCTTTATGAGCTGATAAGTATAATGTGGTTTGCGAAGATTAACATCAAAAATCTTATAAGGTGCTACTTCTAAAAGTTGAAACAAAGTTTCCTTAGTATTTTGACTTCTAGAGGCTAAACTTCCATAAATAAAAGCATCTGATTGTTTTACGCGTTCTATTGTGTTTTGGTTTAAAGCAATTTTATCCCAAGCTCTTGGTTTGTGAATTATATACGTTGCTGAACCTTGTGAATCTAGTTTTACCTCTACACTACTTGTTGCTAATTCTGTATCTTTTTGAATATATGTACTATCTAATTCGTAATCGTTTATATATTTTAAAATAGCATCTCCATCTTCATCATCTCCGATTTTAGTAATTATTGAAACCTCATGACCAAAAGATTGCAAGCGCAAAGCCACATTTAATGGCGCACCACCAATGGTTCTTCTATTAGGAAATACATCCCATAATACTTCTCCAAAACAAACTATATTACTCATTAGGCTATTTTTACTCGTGATGAATTTTCTGATTTCACACTATTAATAACACCTTTATTTACAATACTATGGTATGCGTTTTCATAAGCTGTAATAAATGCTTCGGATGCTTTTAAGTTTCCAAAAACAGATTCTATTTCCAAAAAGTATTTTGGTTGTTCTTGTGCTGCTTGTACAGCGTACTCGTGTAATGTTGTAGCTAATGCATCTTTAACAACAAGGTTATTTCCTTGTTCGTCTTTACCTAGACTATAGATAGCCCAAGCTGCAACAACAAAAGCTGCTAATTCCGTAGACTTTGCTATTTCTAAATTTGATTTTACTGTAGGTAAAACAAAAATTGGGAATTTTGCAGAACTCTCTGAACAAATACGATCTATTTGATCTTTAATACTTACATTACCAAAACGTTGTATTAGTGACTTTATATAAGCATCTAAGTCTACATTTTCTAAATCTTTAAGGGTTGGTTTAACTTCTAGATGCAAATAATTCTTTAAAAACTCTCTAATATTTACATCATTTACAGCTTCATCTATAGTTTCATAACCAACTAATGCACCTAAAATTCCTAAAACTGTATGACCAGCATTAAGCAAACGTAGTTTCATTTTTTCAAAAGGTTCTACGTCTTTTACAAATCTGGCACCAACAATATCCCACAAAGGTCTTCCGTTTACAAATTCGTCTTCAATAATCCACTGTTTAAAAGGCTCGCATACAACAGGCCAAGCATCTTCTACTCCACTTTCTGTTTTCAACATATCAATGTCTTCTGCTGCAGTAGCAGGTGTGATACGATCTACCATACTATTAGGAAACGAAACGTTTTTGTTAATCCACGATACTAAACCTGGTTCTGCTAATTTCACATAGCTTAATAACATCGCTTTTGTCATATCACCATTACTTTGAATGTTATCACAAGATTGAATTGTACAACCATCAACACCTTGTGATTTTCTTAATTTTAAAGCTTGTGTGAGATAACCAAAAATAGTTTTAGGTGATTCTGGATGGTCTATATCATATAGAATATCTGGATTTTGCGCATCAAAAGCTTCTAAAGCTTCACTATAATTATAGCCACCTTCTGTAATAGTTAAAGTAATAATTTTAATATCTGGACTAGCCATTTTATCAATGACACTTTTTGGATTTTCTGGCGCAAAGAGTAACTCAGTTATAGACCCAACAACACGCTTACTCAAAGAACCATCAAATTCTTTTACCATTAGTGTATATAAACCGTCCTGATTTTTTAAAATATCGTATATTTTTTTGTCATGTGGCAATAAGGCTACACCACAAATTCCCCAATCTGTAATGGATGAATCATGAAGTAATCGATCTGTATATAGTGCCTGATGTGCTCGATGAAAACCACCAACACCAACATGAATTATTCCTGTTTTTATTGCATTTCTATCATAAGCAGGAATAGAGATACGATCTGCTATTTTGCTTAAATTTTCCTGATTTAATTTATATGTTGTCATAGCTACTAGCTTTTACTTGATTTTTCTAATCTTAATGCCCAATAAGCTGTTACAAAGTATAATAAAGTACAAATAAAAGTGTATTTATAAAAGATTTCACGATTGTTTATATACACCTCTTTAGTATCACTTCCAAATAATACAATGCACGCTAATATCAGAGAGATTGCCAATACAGTAACCGAAATAATTCTAAGCAGTTTAGAGAATGGTGTACTGGTTTTTACTATTATTTCTTCAGTATTAGCTTTATGTTCTTGGTATTTTTCAACCTGTTCATTACGTAAATTTTCTTTTGCTTCTTCTTCTGGGTATTTTTCCTTAGCTCCATAACGACCAGCTAAAATGGTATATAGAATTATAGTGAAAATCCAAGTTGGGATAAATAAGTAAAAGAAGGACATTACATTAAGTGCATTTAGCCCAAAACCAAATACCAAACCTATTGCCCAAGATGCAATTGCAGGTGTACTAGTGGTTAGTTTTTTATAATGAAGCCAATATCTAGAATAGCCAATTTTTGGGAAAATTTGATGTTCAGCGAAAACAATAGCTCCAACAGGAACAACAATTAAACCTGCGTATGTTAACAGCGGTAAAATTTGTGAGAACACAAACGGGAAACACGCTACTAAAACTGTAATTAATCCAACGATTAGCGTTGTTTTTTTTCTTGACGTTTTTTGAAAAACTGCTTGAGCTGCTAATCCTGCTCTATATAAATTTGCAACAGCTGTAGTCCAACCAGCAACGATTACAATAACAAAGCCAGACCAACCTAAAGCATAAAACGCAACATCACCAGGATCTAATTCTACTATTGTCTTTCCTAATATTACAGCTGCTCCTGCTCCCATAATTCCTGCTGCAATCCAAGCGACGTAATGTCCAAACATCATTCCTGTACTTGTTGCTAAACCATAAGATTTCTTCTTTGCAAAACGAAATAATGCCATGTCTATTAATCCAAAATGTGTAATGGTATTTGCTGCCCAAGCAAAACCAATAACTTCTGCTAAACCAATACCTTTTTCACCTTCACTATTAAGACCTGTCCAAATAGATTGATCTCCTAGACTGATGATTTCTGACCAATTTTTTGGGATTGTAGTACCAAGAACCTCTAAGGATAATTCCGGCAATAACACAAAAGCTCCACTTATAAACATTACAAACAACCAAGGTGCACAAATACTAGAAAATTCTGAAACTGCTTTAAAACCATAGATAGCAATACCAACAACCACTAATCCAACAATAAGTACAATAATTACAAACCAAAAATTTGTAGGATACCAGTTTAATTGTGGTGGTATATCAAAAGCAAATCTAACAGCAGTCGCAGAAACCGTAATCATGGCAGCAGATATAACTGTAAAAATGACAACGTTAGCCCAATTGTATAACTTTGTCATAGAATCTCCAGCAATTTTATTAAGATAGGTGTACAAACTAAGACGTGTTTCTACAGCTATTGGTGATGTAATAAGTGTCCAACTTAAAACTGCTAAAATATTACCTATTAAAAGGCCTAATAAAATATCTTTTGTTGATGCGCCTAAGGCTACAAATGTTGCTCCAATAACAAATTCGGTAGCAGCTACATGTTCTGCAGCATATAAACCTGCAAAATGATTCCAGTTATGCAATTTGTTTTTTGCAATTGGCAGCTGATCTACCTCTAGCGCTTCAAACTGCTGAAAATTAGTATTAGTATTCATTTTCTTTTGATTATTTATTAGTTAGTTAGTCAGTAGCTCTTTAGTACATATAAATATTATATCAAGATTTTAAAAAAGTTGTATATCGAGTTGCAGTACTGTTTTTTCTTGTTCAGGATTCCACATAGCTGTAACTTCTATAGGAATATTATGATTAGAAATAGAAATCGATTTGTTATAAGCAACACCAACATTAATTACATTTCCTGCACTTTCAGTATAAAACGTTTTATCTGTTATAAAAGACCAAGCTCCACCAACAAAAGCAGAAAAATGAGAAGTATCGTTTTCCCAAATTTTATGTTTTACTTCAAAATAATGAGTCCAAGAATCTTTTAAACTACCATCATCTTGTATTTCATAATCTCCTGATCCACCACCAATAATGGTCGCTAAATACAATAGCGTTTTTGGTGTTACGTAATACCCCAAATTAACATCTACAAAATTATAACCTTGTGTTTTATCGTAGCTCCAATAGCTTAATTTATCTCCTCGTTCTTCCACACCTGTATAATTATTGTGTGTTACGGCTTCAATAAAAAAACGATTGTTAAACTGATATTTAGTATATATTGAAAACTCTTTGTAATTAGCACTTACAAGCTCACCTGTTTCTTTGTGCTCTACATCTACACCAGAAAAACTTGCGCCTCCCCAAAATCCAAATGTAAACTTCTTATTTCTTGTATTATATTCTAAACTTGTTGCAAATAAAGCACTTGGATGTACTACAAATCCATGCCAGATATGCATGTTTTTAAGATGTGCATTAATAGAAAAAGGCTTGTAAACATTATCAACTTCACTATTTTGAGCATTAGCATAAGTTGAAAACAACATAATGCTACTTATTGCAATTGTTAAAACAATCGCCTTTAGAGTTTTTGTAAACAAAAGGTTGAATACTTCTCTTTTACATAAAGTCTTAAATGATTCATTATGAGTTATCGCCAAAATAGTCATAATATAAATTATTAGTGAAAAATATTAAACGTCATTATTACGTTTATTTTTCAAATGTATGAATTGATTTTTAATTTCATACAAAAAATCAAAAAAATATGTATTATTTTAGCATTATTATATGTAATATTGATATTTCAACAGAAAATATCGCTAAAAAATCACACCCACATTAAATGTTTTAATGACGTTTAAAATGCAATTATGACTTCAAAAGAAATTTTAAATATATCTGTAGATTGCGTAGTATTTGGATATGATCTTAATACAAAAGCATTAAACGTACTTTTAATAAAACGATATCTAGAATCTGAAGATAAAAAACAGATATTAGTAAATGACCATGTATTAACAGGTTATCATGTATTAGAAAATGAAACTTTAGATCAATCTGCAACTAGAGTACTTAAAGAATTGACAGGTCTTACTAATCTGTATAAAAAACAATTTAAAGCATTTGGAAATCCTGATCGTTTAACGAATGAAACAGATCTCATCTGGATTAAAGACCAAAAATTCGATAAGCGCACTATTACGATTGCTTATTATTTTTTACTTAAAACAGAAGATGTAGATTTAAAAAACAATAAATATGATGCAAAATGGTTTCCAACAAAAAACTTACCGAAATTAGGTTTTGATCACGAAAAAATAATAAAAGAAGCATTAGAGGATTTAAAAACAAAGTGTTTGTCTGAACCTATCATTTTTGAATTACTTCCAGATAAATTCACTATAAACGATGTGCAAGATGCATATCAGTCTATTTTAGGGATTGAAATAGATAACCGAAATTTTAGAAGAAAATTAATAAATAAAAAATACATCATCCCTCTAGACGAAAAACAATTTGGTGTTTCAAAAAAACCAGCTAAACTCTATATGTTTAGTAAAGATATTTATGAAAAAGTTTTTAAGAAAAATTATCTTATAAGTATTTAACTAATCTTTTGGCATCAATTATTTCCACCATTTTTTTGTGGTATAGCTGCTATCTTTAACATATATTTCTTCACCAATTTTAGGTGTTACCACAGTTAACTTTTTTGTTTTTGCTGTTGCTGTAAATCGCTCTACAGGATCTGTCCATGTATGCATTGCAAGTTTAAATGCGCCCCAATGTATTGGCATTACTTTTTTCGCATTTACATCCAAGCCTGCTTGAACGGTTTCTTCAGGAAACATATGTATGTCTGGCCACATTTCGTTGTACTGTCCACATTCTATCATAGCGAAGTCAAACGGTCCGTACTTCTCACCTATTTCTTTAAAATGATCGGCATAACCACTATCGCCACTAAAGAAAATATTGTCATTTTTGGACTGAATTACCCACGACGACCAAAGTGTTTTTGCTCTATCGGATAATCCGCGACCAGAAAAATGTTGAGCTGGTGTACATACAAATTTTAAATCGTTAAACGTAGTTTCTTCCCACCAATCGAGTTCTGTAATTTTGTTTTTATCAACTTTCCATTCAAGTAAATGTGCACCAACGCCAAGTGGCATATAAAAATGACCAACTTTATCTTTTAAAGCCTTTATCGATTCGTAATCTAAATGATCGTAATGATCGTGAGAAATTAGTACGGCATCAATTTTTGGTAATTGTTCAATTGTAATTGGTAATTCTTCAGAGAAACGCTTACTTCCTAAAGTTGGATGTGGCGCAGGAACACTGCTTAACATCGGGTCTATTAAAATAGTTTTACCTTGTGTTTGCAGTAAAAATGTTGAATGCCCAAACCAAACTAACCGTGTATCACCGTTGTAATTAGCAATATTTAAAGAATCAATTTTTGTTGAAGGTAAATCATGTTCTGGTTTTGTATTTGGCTGACTTTTAAAAAAACCCATTAAGGCCTTACCCATATCTTTTAAACTCATATCGAGTTTAACATCTTTGGTGTTTTTAAATACACCATCCTTATAATTTTTTGAAGTTTTATAACTTTCAATTGCTTCTTTAGAGGGTTTTCCGCCAAATTGAGGATTAAATTGTACAAATAACACCACAATCAATGCGATTGCAGCAACAACTATTACGATGCTTAACACCATTCCCTTTAAAAATTTTAAAAGTTTACGCTTCACTAGATTTTTCTAATTGCTTTCTTATATGATCACTATCCCAATGATTATCGTAAGCTACAATACCTCGTTTAAAATCAGCTTCAAGGAGTTTTTCTTGTTGCTCTAGTTCTTTACGAGCTTTAAAAATATAGTCATCGTCACGCCTTGGTTGCTCTGCCATTCGCCTTAAACTGGCTTCATCATATTTAATAAAATTTTGCACCTGACGGTTAAGTGTATATTTTCTAAACCCAAGCTTATGCAAAGCATCACTAGCTAAAGCCAATGACGTATCTAAGGTTTCACGATAAATATTATTTACATCCATATTAAGAAGCTCATAAGCGTCATACCTATTTTTGGTTCTTACCAAAAGCTCTACGTGTGGATATTTTTCTTTTACAATTTTGGTAATAGCTTTAGCAACAGACACTTTGTTAGTAGCGCAAATCAATAATTTAGCTTCAGCTATTCCTGCAGATTCTAATAAATCTTCGCGTGTGGCATCACCATAATACACTTCAAATCCCATTTTACGAAGAAAATCAACACGGTTAGAATCAAAATCTAAAATTGTAGCTTCAATACCATGTGAGCGTAAAAAACGTCCTACTGTATTACCAAAGTGCCCAAAGCCTACTAAGATTACCTTTTGCGATTTAGCAATATGATCCATTGGACGTTTTATAGATTCTTTTGTACCTACTTTAGGAAGAATTAGTCGCTCATTGATTACCGCTAAAATTGGTGTTAACGACATAGATACTGCAGTTATTACTAACATCGTATCCATTTGTTCTTGTTCTAAAATCTCAAGTTGAAAAGCAAATGACAGTAATACAAAAGCGAATTCACCAACCTGAGCTAAACTGAATGTTAGCAATACATTTTGATCTAATTTAAGTTTAAAGATTCGTCCAGTGACAAATAACACTAATGCTTTTATAATAATTATAGCAAGTAAAATACCTCCTATAGTTAACGGACTATTAGCAATAACCACAAAGTTAATAGATGCTCCAACAGCCATAAAAAAGAGTCCAAGTAACAGGTTTTTAAATGGTTCTAGCGTACTTTCTAACTCGTGTTTAAATTCACTAGTAGATAACACTACTCCACCTAAAAAGGCACCTAAGGCAGGACTTAAGCCTACAAATTCCATTAGAAAAGAAATTCCGAAGACAATTAAAAACGCAGCGGCTATCAATAGTTCTCTTACTCCTGTTTTAGCCACTTTACGTAGCATTGGCACAATAACAAATCGACCTGCCAATATAATAACTACCACAGATAAAATAATAGCTAAGGTTTGTAAACCAATTGGTAAGCTTTCTATTAATGTAGATGAAGAGTGACCTCCATTACCTTCAGCATGCTCATTGGTATTACTTAATAACGGTAAAGCACCAATCATAAATATGACGATGATATCTTGAAATAATAATATGGAAAATGAACTAGAACCAAAGGTGGTATTCATTAATCCTTTTTCCTTTATAGTTTGCAATGCAATTGCGGTTGATGACAGTGCTACAGCCATACCAATAGCGAGTGCAACCTGCCATTGGTAACCTAAAACAGCAAACAACACATAGGTTAAACCAACGGTTAATGCAACTTGTATGCCACCCATACCAAGTATGGATTTTCGCATGTTCCAGAAATTTTTTGGTTCAATTTCTAGACCAATTAAAAACAGCATTACTACCACGCCAAACTCTGCAAAGTGTAAAATATCTTCACCTTCTTCACCAATAAACCCTAACACATATGGACCAATTAATACTCCAGCTAATAAATATCCAATTACCGAACTTAATCCTAATCGCTTTGCTATCGATACACAAATAATGGCACCAGCAAGGAAAACAATCGCTTCAAATAATAAACTTCCAGACATATATTACGCGGTTAAAATTTCTAAATCGTTTAAGAAAAAACAATTGGATAGCTGGGTTGCATTAAAATCACCTTGTAGGAAATCTATTAATTGTTCGTATTGGTTGGCGTAATTCAACAGATCTTCATCTGACAAATGATGCGTTCCCATAACAGCAAAAGGCGGTAAATAGTTCATACCACACAATGTAGCAGTTTGTTCAAAAGGTCTTAAAAATTCATTGATTGTATACGTATTATAACCTTCTGTACAATACACTTCGCGAGATCCACCAGTAGTAATAACATTAAATACGGTTTTATTGTGCAATACTTTTCCATGTGGACCGTATGCCCAATTAAATTCTAGAACTAAATCTTTCCATTGCTTTAAAATGGCAGGACTACTGTACCAATACAACGGATGATGCCAAATAATAATATCGTGTTGAAGTAGTAACTCTTGTTCTCGTTGTACATCAATATGAAAGTTTGGATAATGCTCATACAAATCGTGAAACGTTACGTGCGCTTTATCTTTTAATCTATCGATAAGTGTTGCATTTACTCGAGATTTTTCAAATTTGGGATGTGCGAAAAGAATGAGTACTTTTTTCATTGGCTATTTTGGTTGACTTTTAAACTTTAGTTGCTAATTATGCTTTCTGTTAAAGTTAGTAATAATTTTATTTTGTCTTCATCATATGCATCAGGATGCGCATTATTGTAATTTCCTTTATCGCTTTCAAAATATGTGCCTGATTGGTTTTTATGACGTTCTGACATCATATTAATTTGATAGTGTTATAAAAAAAAGCCACACAGAATGTGTTTTACATTTGGTGGCTTTTTCTGCTATTAATCAATCAAACTAAACTATAATGTCTATTTTATTTTGAATTCACCATTGGAACGAATGTAAATAACCGTTTCAACATCAGTTTTTAAACGTAGTGAAGCTTTTTCTTCTGCACCAAAATAAGAACCTGGTTCCAACACGTTTACGTCATCTTTTTTAGAAAATTGATGAGTTACTTTACCCGAAATAACTACAGCTCTAAAATTCGGACTTAAGTTTTTAATTTTACCCTTGAAACCAGCTGGTAATTTTAAAAGAGTAGCACGAAGTTGATTTTTTTCATGGCTTCCCCATAAAAAAGCAGTTTCCACATTACTTTTTTCTGAAACCCATTCAATATCATTAGCATTTAACCAAACTAAATTGGTTTTATCAACGTTCACTGGTTTTTCGCCATTATCAAACGCTTCCGATGTTGGTTTCACTAAATATGGTCCTTCTTGAATATCTAAAAACGCCATATTATCTTCAGCATCTGCAGCTGTAATATGTGCTTCGCCTGCTGGTTGTTGCCAATACGAACCAGCTGGCAACCATTGTTTTTCGGCATTTTCATCATCATTATGTAACAATCCTTTTATTACCACACCACGATAGGTAATATTGTGAATATGTGGTGGTGATGAAAATCCTTTTTTAAATTTCACTAAAAAACCTGCAGGCTCGTTTTTTGTACGGTCGCCCCATAGTTTTCCTGCAGCAGGACTTTTATCGCCACGCAATGGATTTAACCAGCCCCATTCTACATTGTCTACAGTAACGACTTCGTTTTTAGATTTTGCTGAATCTGTTGTTGGTGTTTGGGCCAATAATTTAGTCGTCACCAACAACAAAACAACCATTATAAATTTTTTCATCACTATGGTTTTAATATGATCTATATTTCAGTGAAGATTTCGCTTTCCGGTAATCTAGATTTTGGTGTTTTATCTGTAGAATTAAAGTCAGATTCTGCTCTATAGCCTATAGAAACGGCAACTAAAGCTGTGAAGCCTTTTTCTCTTAAACCAAATTCTTCATCTAAAGCTTTTATATCAATACCTTCCATAGGTGTAGCATCAATTCCTAAACTCGCAACACCCAACAAAAAGCTACCTATGTTAAGGTACACTTGCTTTTCCATCCAATGATTTAAATCTTTTAAATCGTATTTATGTATGTCTGCAAATGTTTTAACAGCACCTATAAATCCGTTTTTTATGTCTTCATTTGGGAATCGTCCATTTTTATCATCTACATCTGCAATGTGCTTGTAATAGTCTTCATCTGCATCTGTTTTTGCACAAAAAAGCACTACAGCTGAAGCATTAGTTACTTTAGGTTCGTTAAAATGGAAAAAACCTTGTGTGCCTTTTGCCATACGTGCTTTTCCTTCTTCAGTTTCAGCAATAATAAAATGCCAAGGTTGTAAGTTTACACTTGAAGCGCTCATTCTTAACAAGCTTTTTACTTGATCCATATCTTCTTTAGTTATTTTTTTGGTTGGGTCAAATTCTTTAGTGGTGTATCTCCAGTTAAGTACTTCTTTTAAATTCATTTTTAATTGATTTTATTATGTTTTTAATTTTAACTATCAAAAGTATAGTGACAAAAGTATTTTCATTTTACATTCCTCGCAATAACGGTCAAAAATGATAGTAACAGATAATTAATATTTCAACCGCTTAAACCACTAATTATCAAATATTTAGTTAAATGTTAAAATTACTATAAAAAGTATAGTTGTATAATTTATGATAGTATAGTATTTTTGCACTAATAATTACTATTACTATGGAAATTGAGTATAAAAAACGCCTGATTAAGTTTAACGAAAAAGAGTACTCCTGCTCTACAAGTGTTGCTATGGAACTTATTGGAGGCAAATGGAAAAGTGTAATTCTTATTTATTTGCTCAACGGAAAGAAACGCTACAATGAGTTGTATAAACTTATATCAACAATTACTGAGCGCACATTAAGTTTACAGTTAAAACAACTTGAACAGGATGGTCTTATTGTTAGAAAGGTGTATACAAAGAAACCTCCATT
The DNA here is from genome assembly GCF_039524015.1 of Gaetbulibacter jejuensis. Taxonomy (NCBI): domain Bacteria; kingdom Pseudomonadati; phylum Bacteroidota; class Flavobacteriia; order Flavobacteriales; family Flavobacteriaceae; genus Gaetbulibacter; species Gaetbulibacter jejuensis. Next base: position 139,491 of record NZ_BAAAGF010000003.1, read on the forward strand.
GCGTGTAGAATATGAATTGACTGCCTTTGGTGAAAGTTTAAGACCTGTTTTACTTGCTATTGCTGAATGGGGAACTTATGTAATTGCTGAAAAAGGTGAAGTTATTGCTTAGGTTAGTCTTACTGTTTTACTATTATGACATTCTTTCAGACAACTCGCCTCTTTATTTAGACCGCTTTTAGAATTTTTAATAATACATGTTGCTTGTTCAACTCTTCAACAAGCTCTAAGTGATAAAACCTATTATGATAGAGCTGAAAATTATGTTATATTCAGAATTACAGAACTTTAGAATTGCTATTTTCGTATTTATAATGACTATGAATAGAAGTAATTGTTAGGTAATATTATAAAATTTTTCCTACATTTATATGCATGTAGTTTTGTATATGAAAAACACCAAAGCACATACACATTTCGCAAGCAGGTTGAAGCTTTTTGATCTGCTTTTTTTATTGCTACTTGTTGTGTCGGTTGTTATTGGTATAGTTGCAGAAATGCAAGATTTAATATATACTATGCCACTTGTTGTATTAAGCATAATAGGGAAATATATCTATGAAACTAAACGGAAGTTTAAGGTCTTATTTTTAATTGCATTATTGTGTATTCTTGTTTCTGATGTGTTGGTCTTTACTTCTTTTAAAGATTATCTTTTATGGATTTCGCTACTTAACACATTTTTTTTAATATGCTCTGCGCTAGTATTAAAGCCATATGTTAAATATGGAAAAACAAGAGCTTCGATGACTATTTCAGTATTTATAAGTATCGCTTTTGTTGTTTACATTTTATATACTGTTTTTAATTTAATTATTACTGAAGTGTATGGTATAGAGGTGTATTTTGCTGTTTTATGTGAGCTAAGTATGCTTTTATTTTTATTTCCTATTGGAAAAATTTATTTGAGTGATTACTATGACACAGGTACAATACTGTTAGCTTCAGGTATTTTCTCTTTATTTCAAGTAGCACTAAGTATTATTAATGAATTTCTTTATTTCGACTCCACGTTTACAGTATTGATTATTATTTGTCATTCATTGTCATTATACTTACTTACCAAGTTTTTAACAAACACCAAGGCGCTAAAAGACGAAGCGTTACGTGAAAACTATTTGTAGTAACAGATTTTCATTTTACCAACTTCATATTTATCAAGCAATTAACAACTTTTTTGTTAACTAATTTTTGTACACTAGGACACACAAATTATCTTCTTAAAAATATAAAATTGGGATGCCTAAAGTCTATATCCTGAGTTTGCGCGTACATATACATATAAACCAAAAACGATAAACAATTCAATTATGAAAAAAACAGCAATTATTTGTTTTAGCGCTTTAGTATTAGCTTCTTGTGTATCAAAGAAAAAATATTTAGCTCTAGAGCAAGACAATGGCGAACTAAAAAGCGAACTGACCAAAACCAAAGTAGAAAATGAAGAACTGGAAGCAAAGTTTGCAGCAATACAAGCACGTGTAGACCAGTATAACTCAAAAATAAACTCCCTTACCAAAGACAACGACTCTAAACTAGTGAATGTAGATGGCGTAGTAATGTCTGAAAACACTAAAGCGCAAATGCGCGAAACCTTAAAGAGCGTCCCTCCTGCTTACTTAATGGGTTCAAAAACTTTAAAGGACTCTATGAATGCTGCAATATCCTATAACCTTAAAAACTCGGTAGATACTATTGATGAAAGTGATGATATTGCCATTAATATAGAAGAAACTGTAGTGATGATTTCTATTTCGGACAAGATGCTATTTAAATCGGGAAGTTATAAAGTTAGCGATAAAGCTGATGCTATTTTACAACAGATTGCTGATGTGATAAACTCTGAGGAGAGCTTAGACGTTATGGTTGAAGGACATACTGATGATAAAGCAATGGTACAAAACGCATCGGTAAAAGATAATTGGGACTTGAGTGTATTGCGTGCTACATCGGTAGTAAAAAAATTACAAAACGACTTTAATATTGCACCTGAGAAGCTTATTGCTGCAGGTAGAAGTTTTTACCAGCCTATTGCTGCTAACGACACCAAAGAAAATAGAGCTAAAAACCGTAGAACACGTATTGTGATTTTACCTAATCTTGATAAGTTTTTTGCACTTATGGCTAGCAACTAATAGCTCAAACCATATTAAAACTTAACCACGTTAATTATTCCATTTAATAAAAGGACCGTTATTAGTTTAACGGTCTTTTTTGTTAGTTCTTCTTAAATGTTAGGGTTTTGTTAAAAAAACTTTTTACATTTGGTTTACTTTGATTACCAAACCCTAACGTATTTGCTTATGAAGAACATTACTTTACTCTTATTAGTTTTTGTATTATCATTTAGCACAACTCGTGCTCAAGAATCTGTTGCTAGAGAATGGAACGAGACTTTACTTAGTGCTATACGACTAGATTTTGCAAGACCTACTGTACATGCTCGTAACTTATTTCATACTTCAATAGCTATGTATGACTCTTGGGCTATTTTTGATACTACTGCTGAAACAGTATTTTTAGGAAAAGTCTTTGGTGGCTATAACTGTGCTTTTAATGGCATAACAACACCAACAGACGTTGCTGCTGCACGCCATGAAATGATGAGTTATGCTATGTACCGATTGTTAACCCATAGATTCGCCAATTCGCCTAACCCAGGAACAACACAACAATTGTTTGATGATCATTTTTCTAGTTTAGGATACGATAGCAGCTTTACTTCTACTGACTATTCAATAGGTTCTTATGCTGCACTTGGTAATTATTTAGCACAAGAACTTATAGCTTTTGGGTTGCAAGATGGTGCCAATGAGCAAGGTGGCTATGCAAATGTATATTACACACCTAGCAACACACCATTAATTATGCAGTCTGGTTATTATGATGACATGAACGATATGCAAGACCCAAACCGCTGGCAACCTTTATCGTTTGACACGTTTATAGACCAAAGTGGTAATGTGTATCCTGTAGATACACCTTCGTTTTTAAGTCCTGAATGGGGAGCAGTTACACCATTTTGCTTAAAACCAACCGATCTTGATATTTTAAACGATGGTTTTGATTGTTATGTATATAACGACCCAGGACCACCAGCTTATATTCAAAATTCTAATGAAGATGGATTTGATGACCCTTACAAATGGAACTTTTCATTAGTAGCTTCATGGTCTTCACATTTAGACCCTGACGACCCAACACTAATTGATATATCACCAGCATCTATAGGTAATATTGATTTTGCAAGCTTACCAACTACTTTTGAAGAATATAAAGTATTTTATGATTTTATGGAAGGTGGTGACCCAAGCCCAGGATATACCGTAAATCCGTCAACAGGATTACCATATACACCACAAATGGTAAAACGAGGTGATTATGGACGTATACTTGCTGAGTTTTGGGCAGATGGACCAGACTCTGAAACACCACCAGGACACTGGTTTACAATATTAAATTATGTAACTGACCATCCTGAATTAGAAAAACGTATAGGAGGTGTAGGCCCAATTGTAGATGACCTAGAATGGGATGTAAAGAGTTATTTAGCTCTTGGTGGTTCAGTACACGATTGCGCAGTAAATATTTGGGGAATTAAAGGTTATTATGACTATGTACGACCAGTATCTGCTATTCGTTATATGGCTTGGAAAGGACAAAGTAGTGATATGTCGTTACCAAGTTACGATCCACATGGCTTACCATTAATACCTGGACGCATTGAACTTATTGAAGCTGGAGATCCGCTAGCTGGTTCGGGAGATGAGAACGTAGGAAAGATTAAAATATATGCTTGGAAAGGACCTGATTATATTAGTGATCCTGAAACTGATATTGCACATGTAGATTGGATATTAGGTACACGTTGGTGGCCCTACCAAAGACCCAGTTTTGTATCTCCTCCATTTGCTGGGTATTTATCTGGTCACTCAACATTTTCAAGAGCTGCAGCAGAAACTTTGACTTTATTTACTGGTGACGCTTATTTTCCTGGAGGAATGGGAGTTTTTGATGCTGACCAAAACCAATTTTTAGTGTTCGAAGAAGGTCCGTCACAAAACATTGAGCTACAGTGGGCAACCTATAAAGATGCATCAGACCAATGTAGTTTATCTCGTATTTGGGGTGGAATTCATCCACCTATTGATGATATTAGAGGACGAATTATAGGTAATAAAATTGGCGTAGAAGCTTACAATTTAGCTACTCAGTATTTTAACGGAACACTTAACACTCAAGAACAGGAATTTGAGACTAGTAGTATTAGGCTTTATCCTGTTCCTTTCAAAGAAGAATTACACGTATCTCATAATTTTAGTGGTACTTTACAGTTGTCATTGTATAGCTTAGATGGTAAGCAAATACTAGATACTACCGTTACTAATAATGGTCCTACTTCCCTATCCTTAAACAATTTATCAACTGGTGTGTATGTAGCAAAGTTTATTGACGCCAACAACCACATTGTAGACGTTAAAAAAATTGTTAAAAACTAGATAAAACACTTTACATAAGGTACTTTTGTAGTAAAATAAAGTACCTTATGTTTTCATTGTTTAATACCTTTAGAATTGTCGCCTTTTTAGAAGGTCTTTCTTACATTTTATTACTATTTATTGCAACTCCTATAAAGTATCTTGCTGACGACCCACAGTATGTAAAACTATTGGGTATGCCTCATGGTTTATTATTTATTGCTTATATTATCCTAGCGATAATGGTAGGAAGTGAAATGAACTGGAGCAAGAAAACATCAGCAATAGTACTCGTAGCTTCAATTATACCATTTGGTACTTTTTACATTGAAAAAAAATATTTAAAGACTGCTAAGTAATGCAAGACATTCAGTGCTTTTTTTATGATCTTTTTGTAGCCTCTGGAGTTTCAGAAACTGCTGCGAAGTATTTAAACATGCTATGTTTATTGATTATATTATCAATACTACTGTTTATTGCTGATAGAATAGCACGCAGAATTATTATTCGGTTTTCTACTGCTTTTTCAGAAAGAACTAAAACCGATTTTGACAACCTTTTAGTAAGTCATCGTGCACCAAGACGCATTGCGCACCTTGTTCCGTTAGTGCTTACCATTAATTTGTTTCCTATTGTTTTTCAAGATTTTCCACATTTTGAAAAATACATCATAATGATTCTTAAGGTGTATGGTATTTTACTCACCATCTGGATTATAAGAAGTGTATTAAAAACTTTTGAATCATACTTTAAAACCTTACCACGACTAAAAGACAAGCCTATTGACAGCTACATACAAGTAGCTATGTTATTTATTTGGATTATAGGTGTAGCTTCTATTCTTGCAATATTAATCAATCTGTCGTTTATTAAGTTCTTTACCACATTAGGAGCAGCTTCAGCAGTATTGCTTTTAATTTTTAAGGATACTATTTTAGGTTTTGTAGCTAGTATACAAGTAGCCATAAACGATACTGTACGTATTGGTGACTGGATTACTATGGAAAAATATGGCGCTGATGGAGATGTGATTGAGATTAACCTATCTACTGTACAAGTGCAGAACTTTGACATGACTATTACCAACATTCCAACCTATGCACTAATCTCTGATTCGTTTAAAAACTGGAGAGGTATGCAAGCTTCAGGTGGTAGACGTATAAAGCGCTCTATACTACTAAAAGGAAAAAGCGTTAGCTATCTTACTGATGAGCAAATAGAACGTTTTAAAAAAATACAGTTGATTACCGAGTACCTAAACCAGCGTCAAAATGATATTTTAAAATCTAATGAAGAACGTGGAGCAGATAAATCGGTTCTAATTAATGGTAGAAACTTAACAAACCTAGGTGTATTTAGAAAGTATTTACAATCGTATATTGAAGGTCACTCGGCAATTAATAAAGACATGTTTATTATGGTACGCCAATTAGCGCCAACACCACAAGGTTTACCATTAGAAATCTATTGTTTTAGTAGTGATAAACGCTGGCAAAACTATGAGTATATCATGTCTGATATTTTTGACCATGCTTTAGCAGCAGTACCTTATTTTGACTTAGAACTGTTTGAGCTAACAACAGGGATTATTAACGAGTAAATGCTACTCTTCTAGCCTATCTTTTACAAACTCTACTTTGGTTTTACCATGAGGAGCAGGTTTACCGTCTTCACCAAGGTTTACCATAATGATGTTATCAACTGTTAAAATGGTTTCTCTAGTCATTTTGTTACGCACTTCGCATTTCATTGTTAAAGAAGTTCTACCAAATTTTAGGACTTCGATACCAATTTCGATAATATCACCCTGTTTTGCTGATGACATAAAATTGATTTCAGAAATGTATTTAGTTACAATTTTAGAGTTTTCTAACTGAATGATAGTATACAATGCAGCTTCTTCGTCAATCCAAGCTAGTAACTGTCCTCCAAATAAGGTTTGGTTTGGGTTTAGGTCTTCGGGTTTTACCCATTTGCGTGTGTGAAATCTCATCTATTAAAATAATGTGTTTGTACTTTGATTACCCATTTGCGGAACAACTAAATCGGTTCCTAATGTGGCGTTTAATTGTTTTATAAAATATGCTGATAATAAAGGTGATGCTTTTTCAATGTTTTGATGCACAAAAAAATCTATTTCCTTAATGCCTTGTGATTTCCATTCGTTGAGACGTTTTACCCAATCGTCCAATCGTGTGTAATCGCTTTCATGGTTGGCTCCTACATAACGTACAAAAGCTGTAGCGTTGGTTAATCGCATGTGCATAAGATCGCGACGACCAGCAGTATCGACAATTACATTTGAAATATTATTGGATTCCAATAAACCGTATAACTGATTTGCTACTACTTCGTCGTTATACCAATTGGTATGTCTAAACTCAATAGCCAAAGGGACTTCTTTAGGCCAACTTTCAACAAAATGAACTACTCGTTCAAAATCTTTTGGTGCAAAATTATTATGCATTTGTAAAAAGATAGTTCCTAACTTCTCTTTTAAGTTAGACGCATTATACAAATAGTTTTCCACAACTGCTTTAACCTCGTTTAAACGTTTCCAATGGCTAATTTCTTGATTTAGTTTTGGAAAGAATTTAAAGTTCTTAGGTGTTTTCTCATACCAAGTTTCAAACTGTTCTGCAGGAAAAATACGATAGAATGTTGCATTAAGCTCTATGGAGTTGAACTGTGTAGAATAATACGCTAGTTCATCTTTTGTGCCTCTTGGATAAAAGCCTTTAAGGTCTGCTCTATTCCACTTTGCACAACCAACATAAACGCTTGGAAAATTATCATCTTTAACTGCGTTTAACACTCTTAATGTATCTATGTGGTCATTAGGAAAGGTAAAGTCTATATCTTGAGGGTTGCTAACACTTCCAAATTTCATTTTGAACTCATTTTTTAAATGCATTCAAAGATACGCAAAAGCAGTCATACCACTTATTACAATCCATATCAAAGACTTATATTATTATCAGTAGAATCAATATTGTTAATAACGCAGTTAACAACATATTTTGAAGTGACTCTTATGCAGAGTCTTAATTTATATTTTTAATAAAACAAAAGTTCCATGTCAAACAGATCTACACAATTAGAACAGATTCGTCCTGTTATTTCTTCGGCTTTAGTACATGATAATATGAGTAGCGATGAACGCTTCCAAAACAACACTTTACGACCTGTAATAAAATTGCAAAGTGACTTGTTTATTGAAGTGTTTAAAAACTATGTTTCAAAACACAAAAATGTGTTTTACGACTTGTCGCATACTAAACAATTGGACTATATAGAGAATGCCATACATAAGGATATGAAGTTTAGAAACTCCTTAAAGGGTATGATTATAGGACAGTTTACAATTGAAGAGTACCGTATTTATATTCAAAACTCTTCAGCTTTAAACAAGCGCATGATGAACATCGTAAAAGAAGGTTTTATAAATAATATTCAACTTTTTCAGCATCCTATTGCTAAGGCTATATAATGATTAAACACGAATTACTAGACGCTTGTTTTAGCTACGTTAACAAGCGTATATCGAGTTATAAAGACGAGATAGAGACCATAAAAGAGTCTATTGAAAATAATGACAAAAGCAATGATGAGGATGACGACTCAGGTAACGGAAAGCTTTTTAACGACTTAGAAAAAAACGCTCAGTACCTTAGTGATGCTACCAAAATGCTAGACATCTTAAAACTTATTAACCCAAAAACGGTAAATGACTATGTGGTTTTAGGCAGCTTAGTGAAAACCTCAAGCACTTCTTTTTTTATTGCTGTAAGCGTTGGTAAGGTTGAACTTGCCAATGATAGCTTTTTTGTGATTTCTAAGTCTTCACCCATTGGTGAACTCTTGATGGGAAAAACCAAAGGCGATGTTATTAGCTTTAACGGAACTACATATACCATTACTGAGGTTAGTTGATATTTGAGAAAGTGAATTTGTCGCTTTTCATAACCCATTACACAAAAAAATCATAACACATTAAAAACAAACTAAATGCACAATAATCAACCAAATGAAAGTCAAAAACTAATTTTAGCCGAAAAAGGAACAAGGTTTGGACATAATATAATTGACACTATTGGATTTTATTTTATTGTTTTCTTACATGCAATGGTATTAGATGAATGGTTAGGGATTATACCAGAAGAAGGTTCAGATTGGTTTGTGTTTTATTTCTTTTTTCTATATGTGATGTATCATGCCTTATTTGAACATTTTTTCGGAAAAACACCTGGTAAATTTTTAACGAAAACTAAAGTTGTAAAAAATGACGGAAACAAGCCTTCATTTATGAATATTCTTGGACGAAATACAGCTAGACTTATTCCTTTTGATCCATTGTCATTTTTGTTTTCAGATAGAGGTTGGCACGATCAAATATCTAACACTTATGTTATAGTAGATAAAAAGAAAGAATAGAATAACATCTTATAACAACTAGTTTAAACCTAAGATGAATTAAATCTTATTTGTTATCTTTCACAAAACGAGTCGTACACAAAATCTATTTTCTAACATTTTAAAATTAAATGAAAAGAATAATTTTATTATTTTTCTTAGTAGTATTACTCTCTTGTGGAGTTCAAAAAAACACTGTTGCTCCAAAGAATTCTGTTAGTTTTTTCCCTGAATTAAATCAAATAAGAAATTCAGAAATAGGTGTTACCCTTACTTCAAAAGAAATTGGCTTCATGTATGATGCAATAGAAATCACAAAAGCATTTGAAATCAAGTATGATAATTTATTAGAGAATATTGAGGAAGGTCAGATTTTTATTAATGAATACTCTACAAAAAATTATAATCTATACAGTAATCATTATAATTTGAATTATGGTATAGCAATAGCAAAAGAAGGCAATAGCACTTTAATTTTTACAATCAACAACAGTGATGGAATTTACCAAACTAGTTTTAGTCAATCTGGAATTAACTTCATAGAACCTAATGACGAAATAGAGTTTAATTACACCAAAGTAAAAGCAAAAAAGAAAGATTACTTCAAACAGGAGTTTATTTATAACGGTCGTATAGCTAATTCCCTTAAATTTATTTATCGAGAATATATAAATGATTATGCTAGACCTGCTTTCAGTCAAGATATACAGTATGATTTATCTGAAAGCAATATTATTGGATTTCAAGGATTGCGGATTAAAATTATAAATGCGTCAAACACAAATATTGAATACATGGTTTTAGATCATTTTGCGAAATAAAACGCAGTACAACAATGTACAACCACAATACTGTTGAACTCTTCTAAACCTTTAGGTTTACAATTATTTTTAAATTATAGACTCTCCATTTATGTTTGTTGTTAACACATCGCTCATATAATCAAAATAAGGTCTTATGGCTTTAAAAGCTATATTGACTTCGTCTATAAAATTATTGCTTAACACATCTTTATCAGTATAATTTTTGGTGAAGATGTATTGCTTTTTTCGTATTAAGTCTATTGCAGGATGTTCTTTATCAAAGCCTTTAGGCGCAGTTTTAAGTTCGTCGCCAACAAAATCTCCCCAGACTGCTTTAAATGACTTGTTGTTTATGATTTCGCGAATTTCGGTATCGTCAGCCTCAAATTCTTTTCTAATGCGCAATAAGTCTTCTTTGTTAGGTTCCCAAAACCCTGTAGCAATAAACGATTGGTTGTTTGGTGCAATATGCAAATAATAACCACCACGTAGCTCAGGCTTTTTTCTATGGAATGATCCACCAAAATGCGTTTTGTAAGGAGTTTTGTTTTTTGAAAAACGCACATCGCGATAAATGCGAAACAGTTTAAGACGGTCAATTTCATCATGGGTTTTTAAAGCTTCAAACAATTCGTTGTACACCTTTTTGGTATTGGCTTCAATGGTTTTGAATTCTTTTTTATGGTCGTTAAACCAGTCTCTATTATTGTTTTGCTCTAATCTGTTTAAAAAATCGAAAGTGTCTTTGGAAATCGAACTCATTGGTGTTGCTTAAATTTTTATTTAAAAGTACAAAAAAAGTCCTGCATAACGCAGGACTTTAATTGAACTGATCATAAGAGAATTCAATTTAGTTATTAATTATCATCAGTTACTTCGTCAACAGCATCCTCTACCTCGTCTCCTACATCCTCAATGGCTTCTTCAACGGTTTCGTCTGCTGATTTCTTTTCTCTACAGCTTGTAAATACTGTAGATAATGCGAACATTAATGTTAATGCTAAAACTATTTTTTTCATGATTTGGTTTTTAATGGTTATTAATTGTTTTATTGTTTTGGTACTGATTAGCTTTTCTTCATAAGCCCTCTAAGTAGTGATACTACAAAGAGTATTAAAAAGATAAAGAAACATATTTTAGCTATTCCAGCTGATGCACCTGCTATTCCGCCAAATCCTAAGAATCCAGCGATAAGAGCAATAATAATAAAGGCAATTGTCCAACGTAACATAATTTTATTGTTTTATGATTACACTAAAAGCTTTGTGAATACAAAAAGCTACTCTAACGTTTAGAGATTTTAAATACGTAAAATAAAGCTTAAAAGGGGAAAATACTTGAATAAATAATTACTGTTAGCTAAGCGGATAATACCAACAGCATTTACCTCTAAATTACAAACAGTGAGCGAATTACCATAGTTTTTAACATATGTTAACTGAATAGAGACACATTTAACACAAATTATGTTAAAGCCAACGTTTTCTTCTAAAATAAATTAACATTAAAATAAACAGAACAATCATAACAGCCCACACAACATAGTAACCATATTTGTAATGCAGTTCTGGCATATTATTGAAATTCATACCATATACACCAGCTATAAAGGTTAACGGAATAAAGATAGTAGCAATAATGGTAAGCACTTTCATAACTTCGTTCATCTTATTACTAATAAGCGTCATGTACATATCCATAATGCTCCATATCATTTCGCGATACAAATCAATGGTTTCACTCACCTGAATGGTATGGTCATACAAATCTCTAAGGTAGCTTCGGGTTTTAATGTCTATGATTTTACATTCCGATTTTTCTAAACGGTTAATGATTTCCCTAAACGGAAATATAGACCGTCTAATTTTTAGAATTTCTCGTTTTAACCCTTGTATTTGACTTGGTGTACTTCCATTTGATTCCGAAGCAAAAACATCTGTCTCCAAATCCTCTATCCTATCTCCAAAATCTTCAATAACTGACATATAGTTATCCACAACAGCATCTAAAATTGCATACATTAAATAATCGGAACCTTGAGACCTAATACGACCTTTAGCGTTAGAGATACGCTCTCGCAATTCATCAAAAACATCACCATCGGCTTCTTGAAACGTAAGTACGTAGCTTTCACCAACTACCATACTCACCTGTTCATAGTTTAACACACCATCATCTTTAAAATAAAGCATTTTAAAAACGATAAATAAGTAATCTTCAAACTCATCAATTTTAGGACGATGTGTAGTATCAACTACATCTTCGAGTGTTAGTGGATGTAAGTGATAATGCAAACCAAGTTTTTCAATGTTTTTAGTTGCGTTTAACCCATTTACATTAATCCAAGTTACCTGATTGGTCTCTTTAAAATTAAAGGCATCCTCAACATTTTTAGAATCTAACTTTGTGTAAGAATCTACACTGTAATTGATAATTTCAACAGTAGTAACATCAGAAAACTTTTTCCCCTTGTAGGAAATAGTTCCTGGTGGAAGGTTGGATGCTTTGTTGGGTTTTCTACGTTTTTTGATTTTCATCATTAAAATAACTTGGAGACTAAAAGTATAAAACTTAGAGCAATTGAACACATCAATTTAAGAATAACTAATAACAATTGAAATTTGACTGTAAAAAAGTTAAAACCAGCTATATTTGAATAATTGGAATTCGACTTGCATTTTGGATAAATTTTTATTATTATGCAAATTAAATCCTTCAAATAGAATATATGGGAAGACCAGCGACAAAACCTAAGAAACTCAAAGATGGTTTTTATTTAGAAATTAGAAACAAAGGGTCAAAAACAGGAATTAAACTTTACAGAGACACTAAGGCTCAAATGCTTAGAACAATTAAGGAGTATGAACAAGCCAAAGAAGTTATTATTTTAGGAGAATCTAAAAACGGAAAATGGGTTAACAAAGAACCTGTTTTACACGTTATGGAAGATTAACTTCTTATACTTTTTTATTCATTTCGCAATTATTTAGATATACTTTTAGATTATTTTCATAAATTGTTTTAAAATTTTACTAACTAAATAAAATAATTTATGAATCATTCAACTAGAACAAAACCACCAATTTGGTTTTGGATTATTAGTGTTATTGCATTAATATGGAATTTAATGGGTGTTATGGCCTACTTAGGTCAAGCCTATATGTCTGATGCTGATTTAAGCGCTTTACCTGAAGCCGAACAAGCTCTTTATACCAATGTACCTGCTTGGGCAACTGCTGCATTTGCTATTGGTGTTTTTGGAGGTGCGTTAGGATGCTTACTTTTACTTTTAAGAAAAAAATGGGCTAAAAGCCTATTTATTATTTCATTAATAGGTGTGTTGATACAGACTTCTTACAATATTTTTGTAAGCGATGCTTTAGACGTTTATGGTACTAAAGGATTAATTATGCCTATAATTATATTGATTATTGCGCTATATCTTATTATGTTTTCTAACAAGTCTATAGCTAAAGGTTGGATTTCGTAATGAAAATAGTATTACACAAGATTTTGAAATACTCATCATCGTATTGAATGAAAAAATGGATTTTAACATTAGTCGTAATAATCCTATTTGGAATTGCTGGAATCGGAATTAAAATTAACTCCGATTTTGACAAAGTTTCAAAAGCTTTTCATTCAGAACACTCTCTAAAAGAGTCTAGTTTTATTTTAATTTCCGAATCTACTTCTCCAAATCTAAAATATAGATATTACGAATATCAATTTGACAATGGTGGATTTGGACATTCAAGAGTTTTTTGGTCAGTTGTTGATAATAATGAAGACAAGGAACAAGACCTCATAAAAGGTTTAATTCCAGATGGATATAAAATCAAAGGTTGGACAAATAACGATAAACTGATTATAGAAAAGTGGGAACCATATTACAAAATCGAAAAAACAGAATTGAAAAGCGGGACAGAAATAAATGGTGTAATAATTACTCTAACTGAATAATAAAAGTACTTAAAACAATTTATAACCGCTAAACTATTCCAATCCACATAAGAATAAAAAAGCATCTTATTTATAAGGTGCTTTTTTATTTAAACAACATCTTGTTAAGAATTAAACCGGAAGCAGGTGCAATGTAGTCAATTGCTATATCACTATCTTCTTGCAAACTCGCAGTGATATCATCTAAGGTTATTTCGCCTTTTCCTAGTTTTATCAAAGCTCCCATCATTAACCTTATTTGATTTCTGCCAAAACCTTCTCCTCTAACTCTTAGCATGTATGTGTTTTTTGGAAAGAAACTTGCTGTGTATTCTTTGTTTTCTATAAGCTCACAGCTTTCAATGGTCCTAGTGTATAATCCATTTCCTGTTGCTTTATAGCAATAACTTTTAAAATTGTGCTCGCCTTGAAAAAGTTTAGCGCCTTTAATCATTACATCTATATCCAGTTCATCTAAAATAGTTGTGAGTATTGGTGCACAAAACGGATGGCATTTTTCGCCATGGGCAAACAAGTAAATGTACTCTTTAACTTTTGGGTGTTGAATGATATTAAACTCTTTATCGACTTCTTCAATTGATAAGGCTCTAACATCTTGTGGCAAGTTGTAGTTAAACCATTTTAAAAAATAGTCTTTATCGTCAATTTCATGCTTTAAAAATAGCTCTATAGCTGTTTCATTTGCTGACACCATTGCATCAGTTCTACCTGCAACTAAGGTTTTAAAATATTTGCCTTCAAGTATGTAATTAAATGTACGATCCACCATAAGGTGAAGGGTTTTTAAGTTGGGTTGTTTTTGCCAACCATGAAACCTATAGCCTAAATATTGAATTTTTATGAGGTAGTAATAGCGCTTATCAAACATAATGGCAAGAACGTTATTTTATTGAACAATCCAAAGTCTAATATTTATAAAAAAAGACCATCAAGCACGAAGCTTGACAGCCTTTTAAAAAATTACTAACTAATTATTAATCTATAACTACTTTCTTAACTTTTAGTTGAGATTGATTTGATACTTTTACAATGTAAATTCCACTGTTTAAACCTGATACATCAATACTGTTTCTTGTTGCAGAAGTATCTAACATTTTAGTTTTAACTAAACGACCTTGAATATCGTATAAGTTAACTGTTGATTCACCAAACAACTGTCCTTTTACAATTAATTCATTATTGGTATTATCAGAAAAGATATTCAACTCACTAGCATTAGCTTCACCAATTGATAGCGTCCCAGATGGTTCAACATAAATTGTATAGTCCTCAGTTTGTCCATATACTAAAGAGGTGTAACACGCTGAGTCTATTAGATTAACTCCTCCAAATCTATCATCAACATCAGTCATCAATCTTAATCTCACATAACTATCATAAGGAATACTTGTAGGATATGCTATTGTTACTGGCACAACTGCTCCACCAGCTATATCTTGAGTAAAACTTTGCGTTTCAGCATCGTCATCAAAATCACCATCATTATTCCAATCTATCCACACACCTAACTGATGAAAGTTACCAGGCGCAACTTCAACATTCATTGTATAAGAATTTGCTGCATCAATATTGAAAAGACCAGTGCAATTAACACTTCTATCAAGATTACCACCATCAATTCCTGTAGTAGATGTTGTATAAGTTGTATTGTTTAATTCAACACTCATCACACCTGAGTAATTGTTTCCAGCAGGTGAATTTGCTAAACATACTGCTGCAGGAGCTGTAAATCCTGGTGATGGAGCTTCATCTCCTTTAGACGCTACAATTCCAGTATCAGTCATTGCTGCTCTTGCTCTTGTTTTTTGGTCTTCGGTTAATCTATCAGTACAATAATAATAACTCATTATATTATTAACAGTATTGTTATCAACCCAAGGACTACCTGTACAAGTGTTGTTTACTGGACAAGTACTTGTTTCTCTTAAGTGAGGAACAGTATCTGCACAACCATCACTATCTACACCTACAGTAGCATCGGCAGGACAAGTATCACCTACTCCATCACTGTCAGTATCATCTCCTTGAAACGTGTGATATAAATGGAAATAGTGACCAACTTCATGCACTACAGTACTATTGTCTCCATTGGAGTTTAATCCCCAACCATTAGTATTTCCTGGATCGTAACCAAAAACGGTTGACATCATTACCGATCCATGGCTACTAGAACTTTCGCTATAGAAATATGCATATCCTTGGTAACCATAGCCACCATTATTATCGTCTAATTCAGTTACAACCCAAACATTAAAATAATCAGTTTGCGGCCAGCTAATTAAAGTCTTAATATCATTGTAACTAGCTCCATTTGACTCAGTAACATTAACACCATATTGTGAGTAACCTGGTAAACTAGAAGCATTAATTCTATTAATACCTGTTGTAGCGTTACAGTTCGGGTCTCTTTGTGCTAAAGCAAATTCTATTTCAAAATCAATAGAACTATTAGGAGTTAGACCTCTGTAAAAATCGTTTAAGTTGTTTATACTACTTAAAATTTGAGCATCAGAAATATTAGATCCTGTACCTTCGGCTTCTCCAAGATGCAATACATGCACAACAACAGGAATAGTATATACTGTTCCATTTCGTTGAGTTAACGTATTGTTTGAAATAAAGTTTTGAATTTTCTGTTCAGCAAGTTGCTCTTGTTGAACATAGTTAGGGTCTTGTAATAATAATTCTCTTTGAGTATCAAATGCACATTGCTGAGCAAAAGTAGAATAGCTAAACAAAGAAAACACTACCATTACAACATAAATAGTAAAGTTTTTCATGAAATCTAGTTTATAGTTTTGGGCTTGCAATATACACTTTTTTACAAAAAAACAACGCTTTGTCGAAAATATTTACGTTTAATCGATGATTTTGAACTTAGTGTCTTTGTTTAAGAATAGATACAATATCCTCTAACTTAAACCCTTTAGCCTGAAGGAGAATTAGATAGTGAAACAACAAATCTGCACTTTCATTTAAAAATAAATTGTCATTATCATCCTTTGCTTCTATCACAACTTCAACAGCTTCCTCACCAACTTTTTGAGCAATTTTATTTATTCCTTTTTCAAAAAGTGCAGCAACATAAGATTCATTAGATTTGGAATTATGTTTCCTATCAGAAATAATATGTTCTAAACTAGACAAAAACCCATAAGTTTGTGAGTTATCTTCATCCCAACAAGTATCAGTTCCTTTATGGCAAGTAGGACCCAATGGCTCAACTTTTACAAGCAATGTATCATTATCACAATCTACTTTTATGTCTTTTAAAACAAGTATATTCCCACTTTCTTCTCCTTTTGTCCAAAGACGCTGCTTACTTCTACTAAAAAATGTTACTCGCTTTGTATCGATTGTTTTTTTATACGCTTCTTCATTCATATAACCCAACATTAATACTGTTTTGGTTGTTACATCTTGAATGATAGCTGGTATTAATCCGTCGTTGTTTTTATTAAAATCTATGTTCATAGCCTTACAGGAATATTGAGTTTTAGTAATTCTTTTTTAAGTTGAATAATTTCTATTTCTCCAAAATGGAATACGCTTGCAGCCAAAGCAGCATCAGCTTTTCCTTTAGTAAATGCATCAGAAAAGTGTTGAATACTTCCTGCTCCTCCAGAAGCTATTATTGGAATGTTTACCATTTTGGATAATTTTGCTAAGGCCTCATTTGCAAAACCATTTTTTGTTCCGTCATGATCCATAGAAGTAAACAATATTTCACCAGCTCCTCGTTGTTCTACTTCTTGTGCCCAATCAAACAAATTCAATTCTGTTTCAATTGTTCCTCCTGCTAGGTGTACTTTCCATTCATCATTTACTTGCTTTGCATCAATAGCAACAACTATACATTGGCTACCAAACTTTTCAGAAAGCTCATTAATAAGTTGAGGTCGCTTAACCGCAGAAGAATTTACCGAAACTTTATCTGCTCCATTTTTCAATAATATACTTACATCTTCAATGGACGAAATACCACCACCTACCGTAAACGGAATATTAACTTGTTCAGCTACTTTAAGCACCATGTCTTTAGTGGTTTTTCTCGCTTCTTGAGTTGCTGAAATGTCTAAAAACACTAATTCATCAGCTCCATGAGTAGCATATTCTTTAGCTAGCTCAACTGGATCTCCTGCATCAATAAGGTTGACAAAATTGACACCTTTTACAGTTCTACCGTTTTTGATGTCTAAACAAGGTACGATTCTTTTTGTTAGCATTTTAAAACTGTTTTTCTAAGTCCTTTAAGTTTATAGCGCCTTCATAAAGTGCTTTTCCTATTATAACTGCTTCACACCCTAAATCTTCGAGTTTATTAATATCATCAATTGAAGTTACACCACCTGAGGCGATTAGTTTAATAGATTGACTTTCGCTATTAGAACAGTTGTCAATAATTTTTTTATACAAATCAAACGAAGGACCTTCTAACATGCCATCTTTAGCAATATCAGTACAAACAACGTATTGTATTCCTTTCTTTTGGTACGTTTTGATAAAGGGAACTATTTCTAAACTACTTTGCTCCTGCCAACCATTGATGGCTACTTTTTCGTTTTCACAATCGGCTCCTAATATGATTTTTGCTCCTCCATATTTTTCAATCCATGTTTCAAAAGTTACACTGTCTTTTACAGCTATACTACCTCCTGTAATTTGTTTTGCTCCAGAATTGAAAGCGATATGTAAGTCTTCATCAGATTTTAAACCACCTCCAAAATCTATTTTAAGACTAGTTTTAGAGGCAATAAGTTCCAAAACTTTATAGTTTACTATATGTTTTGCTTTTGCACCATCTAAATCAACTAAATGCAAATACTCAATACCTGCACCTTCAAATTGTTTTGCTACTTCTAAAGGGTTTTCATTATATATTTTTTTGGTATTGTAGTCGCCTTTGGTTAAGCGCACACATTTACCGTCTATGATATCTATTGCTGGAATTATCCTCATGATTTCTTTCCTGCAAAAGCAGGACTCTTTTTTAATTAATAATTTATTTTGAGATGCTGAAACTGGTTCAGCATAACATTATAGTTCTATAAAATTCTTTAAAATTTGTTCTCCTGCTGTACTACTTTTTTCTGGGTGAAATTGTACGCCATAAAAGTTTTTATTTTGTAATGCAGAAGAATATGTTAACCCATAATTAGTTTTAGCAATGGTTTGATTACATACTTCCGCAAAGTAGCTATGCACCAGATACATATAATCTTGCTCATTATTGTTTTTAAATAAAGGTGACTTCAAATCGGTAATGGAATTCCATCCCATTTGAGGTACTTTTAAAGCATCAGAAAACCGTTTTACACTAACATTAAATACACCTAAACCTTGAGTGTTACCTTCTTCGGTAAAATTACAAAGCAATTGCATCCCTAAACAAATCCCTAAAACAGGTTGCTTTAACTCTGGAATTAAAAGATTAAGTTTTGATCTCTTCAACATATTCATTGCTGATGATGCTTCTCCTACTCCTGGAAAAATCACTCTATCTGCTGATTTAATTTCTTCAGAATTATTTGTCAATATCGCTTCTACTCCTAACCTATTAAAAGCAAACTGAATACTCTTAATGTTTCCTGCTCCATAATCTATAATAGTTACTTTCATTTCTTATCGATATAATTTTGTTGTACAAAATCACTAGAAGTGACATTTACAAAACTCCTTTAGTTGATGGTAAAATCATTTTTTCTACATCTCGTTTTATTGCCATTTTAATAGCTTTAGCAAATGCCTTAAAAATGGCTTCAATTTTATGATGTTCGTTAGTACCTTCAGCTTTTATATTGAGATTGCATTTGGCACCATCAGTAAACGATTTAAAAAAGTGAAAGAACATTTCGGTTGGCATTTTACCTATCATTTCTCTTTTAAAATCAGCATCCCAAACCAACCAATTTCGTCCTCCAAAGTCAATAGCTGCTTGAGCTAAACAGTCATCCATTGGTAAACAAAATCCGTAACGTTCCATTCCTAACTTATTGCTTAATGCTTTTGAAAACACTTCGCCTAAAGCAATTGCTGTATCTTCTATAGTGTGGTGTTCGTCAACTTCTAAATCACCATTGACTTTAATATCTAAATCAAGCTGACCATGTCTTGCAATTTGGTCTAGCATATGGTCAAAAAATGCAATTCCTGTATCAATATTACTTTTACCAGTTCCGTCAACATTAAGATTGATTGCTATTTGGGTTTCTTTAGTATTTCTTTCAATACTAGCTGAACGATCTTTAACTTTTAAGTATTGATAAATTGCTTTCCAATCTGTCGTTGTTATTGAGATACAATCTGTAATACTCTGTAAAGATGTTTCAATTTCATTGGCGCCTAAATTTGGGTCTTGAGACAAATAAATACCTTTAGCTCCCAAGTTTTTTGCAAGTTCCATGTCAGTAATTCTGTCTCCAATAACAAACGAATTTTCTAGGTCATACGCATCAGAAAAATACTTAGTCAGTAAGCCTGTTCTAGGTTTACGAGTGTTAGCGTTTTCTTCAGGAAATGTTTTATCAATATAAACTTCAGAAAAAACAACACCTTCATTAGCAAATGCATTGATTATCTTGTTTTGAGCTGGCCAAAACGTGTCCTCAGGAAAAGAATTAGTCCCCAAACCATCTTGATTAGTAACCATAACCAATTCGTAATCGAGTTCATTAGCTATTTTACTCATATACTGAAACACCTTTGGATAGAACTCCAATTTCTCTAAACTATCCAATTGATAATCTACAGGAGGCTCAAGTACCAACGTTCCATCTCTATCTATAAACAATACTTTTTTCATTAGTCTAAATATTTTAATGTCTTAATTAATTTTTTGTTTTCATCAGGTGTTCCAACTGTTATCCTTAAACAGTTTTCGCATAATGGTTGATTAGTTCTATTACGAACTACAATTCCTTCTGCAATTAATTGCCCATACCTTAAATTGGCATCATCTACTTTCATCAAGATAAAATTTGCATCAGAAGGGTAAATTTTTCCTATAAATTTCAAATCCCCAAGTGCTTTTATCAATACTTCTCTTTCTGAAATTAAAGTCTTTACCTCTTGCTTCACTTTATTAATTTCTAATAATCGTTCAAGAGCTTTTTGTTGTGTTAATGCATTGACATTATAAGGCGGTTTTATTTTGTTTAATATCGAAATTATAGCTTCTGAAGCATAACATACACCTAGTCTTATACCTGCTAATCCATAAGCTTTAGAAAGTGTTTGAGTAATAATTAAATTAGGAAAATCCTCTAGTTTACTCAACCAACTCTCTTGATTTGAAAAATCAATGTACGCTTCATCTATAACCACAATACCATTAAACCCTTTAATTAACTCTTCAATATTTTTCGCATTGAAACTATTAGCAGTAGGATTGTTAGGTGAGCACAAAAAAAGCAATTTGGTATTTTCTTTTTGACTCTCTAAGATAGGTTTTACCTTAGGTTGAAATGTTTCATCCAAATTAATTTCAATGACCTTTACAGCATTGGTGTTTGCCAACACTTCGTACATACCGTAAGTTGGAGGTAAAACCATTACTTCATCTTTGGTAGGTTCACAAAATGCTCTAAAAATCAAATCGAGTATTTCGTCACTTCCATTTCCTAATAAAATCTGAGAACTTTTAATCTCTTTAATTTTTGATAATTTTTCTTTTAAGCTGCTTTGTTGAGGATCAGGATACCTATTTAATCCGTTATTAAAAGGATTTTCATTAGCATCTAGAAACATCATGTCTCTATTGAACTCTTTAAACTCATCTCTTGCTGAAGAATACGGCTTTAAAGCCTTAATTGACGGTCTTACTAATGAATCTATATCGAATACTTGCTTCATAACTTCAATGTATTAAGTCTAATGGTAACTGCATTTTTGTGAGCTTGTAAACCTTCAGCCTCTGCCATTAACTCAATGCTTTGCCCTATATTTTTTATACCTTCTTCACTAATTTTTTGAAACGTAATGCTCTTAGTAAAACTATCTAAATTAACTCCTGAATAGGATTTACTAAATCCATTTGTTGGCAAAGTATGGTTTGTTCCTGAAGCATAATCACCAGCACTTTCAGGTGTGTAATTACCAATAAATACAGAGCCTGCATTTATAATCCCATCAATAAAAAAGGCTTCGTCCTTTGCACACACAATAAAATGTTCTGGTGCATATTCATTAATTAACTCTAAAGCTTCAGCAATAGAATTCAGGTAAACAATTTTTGAATTTGAAATAGACTGTTCTGCAACTGATTTTCTTGGTAAAACTTGTAATTGCTTTTTAACTTCATCCTCTACTTGCGAAGCCATTGCTTTTGAAGTTGTCACTAAAATAACCTGACTATCTGTACCATGCTCAGCTTGACTTAATAGGTCTGAAGCCACAAAAGCTGCATTAGCAGAATCATCAGCAAACACCAATAATTCACTTGGTCCTGCAGGCATATCAATTGCAACACCATATTTGGTAGCTAGTTGTTTTGCAACAGTAACAAATTGATTTCCTGGTCCGAATATTTTATAAACTTGCGGAATAGTTTCGGTTCCAAATGTTAAACTCGCTATTGCTTGAATACCTCCAACTTTATAAATTTTAGTCACACCACACAACTGAGCTGCATATAAAATTTCATTAGCAATTTGTCCATTTTTATTTGGTGGTGAACATAAAATGATTTCTGTGCAACCAGCAATTTTAGCAGGAACTGCAAGCATTAAAACCGTTGAAAACAATGGCGCTGTTCCTCCTGGAATGTATAAGCCTATTTTTTGAATAGCACGTTTTTCTTGCCAACAACGAACTCCTTTTGTGGTTTCTACGTCTACATTTTGGGTTTTTTGAGCTGCGTGAAATGTTTCAATGTTAGCTTTAGCTAATTGAATGGCTTGTTTTAATTCTGAAGGTACACTTTCAACTGCTTTTTGAATTTCTGAGCTTGTAACCAAGCTACTTTCTAAATCTACTCCATCAAAAAGGGAAGTATATTTACTAACAGCTTTATCTCCATTACGCTTAACATCATCAAAAATTTGCGTTACAGTGTTTTCAATGTCATCAATGGTTTTTGTTGGTCGTTGTAAAATTTCTGACCATTGTGCTTTACTTGGATTTATGATTGTTTCCATACTATATTACCATATTTTCTATTGGACAAACAAGAATACCTTCAGCTCCATTTGCTTTAAGTTCATCTATAATTTCCCAAAAGTCATTTTTATTGATTACTGAGTGTAGTGAGCTCCAACCTTCTTTTGCTAAAGGCATTACTGTAGGACTATTCATTCCTGGAAGAATGTTAATAATACATTCTAAGTTTTTGTTAGGAGCATTTAGTAAAACATATTTGTTTTGTCTTCCTTTTAAAACCGATTTGATCCTGAATTGTAGTTTCTCTAATACCTGTTGTTCATCTTCACTAATGCTTGGAGACACTGCTAAAACAGCTTCTGACTTTAAAAGCACTTCAACTTCTTTTAGGTTATTTTTAAACAAGGTACTTCCGCTGGAAACGATATCTACAATAGCATCGGCAAGTCCTATGTTTGGTGCAATTTCAACCGAACCATTTATTATATGTAATTCAGCATTTACATTGTTTGATTGTAAAAACCCATTAACAGTGTTTGGATAAGATGTTGCAATACGCTTGCCTTCTAAATCTTGAATTGTTGAATATTTGGTAGACTTTGGTACAGCTACCGAAACTTTACAGGTAGAAAACCCTAGTTTTTCAACTATGGAAATATCTTTACCTTTTTCAACCAATACGTTTTCTCCTATAATGGCAACATCAACCACACCATCTCTAAGGTATTGAGGGATATCACCATTTCTTAAATAAAAGACCTCTAAAGGAAAGTTTCTAGCCGAAGCTTTTAATTGGTCTTTGCCATTATCTATAGAAATCCCAACGTCTTTAAGGATTTTCATAGAATCGTCGTGTAACCGACCTGATTTTTGAACTGCAATTTTTAATTTACTCATTTTGGTTTTAATGTGTTTGAGTAAATCTTTTTTGGGAGATATTTTTACGTTTGTAAAAACAAAAAACCGCTTGATTTACTCAAACGGTTTTAAAAATATCTTGTTTTTATTCAATACATTTTCAGCTCGCTTGAGTGCATGTATGAAAATGATGATGATGTAATTGAATAAAATTCATTTGTTGTTTTTGTCTGTACAAAGATTTAAAATAAAAATTTAAAAATCCAAATCTTATAAGAGGTTTTATGATTTTGTTAGTATTTTAAGTCAAAAATGCGAATTAATCATATTTAGGGCATGTTGTCCAAGGATAAGCACATTGGTCCTTAAAACTTAACCAACCAGACACTGATTTTTTGCCAACATTAAAACTCACTTTAGCCCATAAATCGCTAATTTCTATAATATTGACTTTTTGAAAATCGCTTATTTTATGGATTTTATTAGACGTTTTAGAGGCTAAATCATAAAGATAAACTTTGTTACCATCTTCATAGACATCAACAGAAACTAAAAATCCTGAACTTTTAACCCAATGATTTTCATAGTCGTAATTTTTGTAAGCATCAGGTAAACGTTGTATGTTTTTGATTTTAAACCAACCGTAGCTACTTTCAATAATTGCTATTTTGTACCATGAATATTTTGATTCGTTATTATATAAGGTATCAACTATTCTACCATCAATATCGTCATAAATGTATATTGGTTGCTTTGATTCTTTATCGTAGTAGGATTCAACAAACTCTAGATAATGCGTTTGGTCATTATCTTGAGCAAATAGCGTGAAACTACACAATAGAAAAAGAATAAAACTTCTCATTTAAAAGACTTACTGATTTCCTAAAATAATTGGCATTCCAGAATCTCCTGAACCAATAACAATTACTTTACTATTTGGCGACTCTGATAGTTTAATAGTTGCTTCAATACCTTTGTCTTGAAGAATTTTATCGGTTAAGGAAGCACTTAAAATTTTATTTGCATCTGCTTTACCTTGAGCTTCAATAATTTGTCTTTCAGCCTCTTTTTCTGCAGTAACCAATCTAAACTCGTACTCTAAAGACTCTTGTTCTTGCTTTAGTTTACGCTCAATAGCATCTTTAATTGTTGGTGGCAAAGTTACATCTCTAACTAAGATTTCATCTAAAACAATATATTGGTCATCAACAATTTTTTTAGTTTCTTCAAAGATTTCACGCTGAATTGCATCACGTTTGCTAGAATATAATTGCTCTGGCGTGTAACGACCAACTACACTACGCGCAGCAGACCTAATGGTAGGTAAAATGATTCTTTGCAGATAATTTTCACCAATTTCCTGGTGAAGTTTTCCAAGGTTATCATAATCTGGTTTGTACCAAGCAGAAGCATCTAGTTGTATGTCTAATCCATTAGAGGAAAGTACCTTCATTTTTTCGAAAATCTCTTGTCTTCTAACCTCATAAACATGCACTTTGTTCCAAGGCGCTACAATATGAAAACCTTCACCTAAAGGTGGCTTATCAGTCACTACACCTCCTCCAAAAGTTTTATATAACACACCTGCTTCACCAGAACCAATGGTTACTGCAGATTTAGCTAATACAATTATTAAAAGTACTACTCCAATTATGATGGGTAGACCTATTTTAGGCAACTTATCCATTTTGTTAGTTTTTAAATTAATCCGTTATATTTTCTGATAAACCACTCAGCAGTCAAACTTAAAACTATGACAGCGAGTAAGTATTTCCAATCGATTAAAGGTACAACATTTTTGCTGCTTTTTTGTAGTGTTGCAAACCTAGTATCGCTCGTTAACGTTTTTACTAAGCTGCTGGTATTATCGATGAAAAAAGAGTTTCCTTTAGTGGATGCTGCAAGTCTTTCTAACTTAGCGACATCAGCATTAAGAAACTGTTGTTCTACATTATAGTCTAAAATTTTCAGTTCGCCAGATTGAGATACATTTTCACCAGTAACTGATACCGTAAAACTGTATTCGCCAGCAGGAATTCCACTTAAATCTACCTGATAACCATTATTTTTTAGTACAAAAGGAAGTGTTCTGGAGTTGTTAGTTTCTTTATCTTTTAAAGTGATGTTTAAATTACCACTAGTGTCAAACTCATAGTTTTTATTAAAATATTGAGCATTAATTTTTAAGTCTTCATTTCCGTTGTAAAAAGATTCGTATTCAACGTTTAGTCTTGTACGTCTTTGTTTAGAACTTAAATATTGAACCATCTTACCGATAAAATTATCAAACGGTTCAAAAGATTTTTGTTCAAGAAAACTTTGTGCTCGCCATTTCCAAATACCTTCACCATTAAGTAAGGCTTCTCGTGTTTCATTAATTTCAAAAGTAGCTAGCAAAGGTTCTCCTATAGCTATTCCATTTACAGTTTTATAGCAAATAGTTTGAATTGGTAAGTTAAATTCGGTTTCGCCATATTCTGAACGCAAAGGAGGAAATTCATCAAAACTGACATTTTCAATAATAAAAGGTGTGTAATTTAAGTTTAACTCTGGTAAAAAATCTTCGGTTTGATTGGTTATTGTTTGCTTGTAATTACTTTGTAGCGCGTTAAGTGCATTCCAACTTGTTTTTGTACCAGCAATTACCCATTTATTAATTTTTAAACGATTGATTTCATCAAACGCTTGTTTAAACTTCATATTAGGTTGATACACTATTGCTAGCTGATAGTCGCCTGCGTTGGAAACAAACTCTTCAGGTGTTACAAGTGTTGCTTGACGCTGTTCGTTGCTTTCAATACTCTTTTTTAAGGCTCCAATATCAGGATGCAAAATATCAGAAACTATAGCTACGTTTGTTTTTTGGTCTATAACTTCTACAGCAAAGTTTTTGATATTGTTTACTTTGTTTTTTTCGTTCTCTATGGGAACAATTTCAGCTTTATAACTTGACACTCCTGCTCTATTAGCTGGTAAAGTTAAATTAATGACTTTTGAAGTGCTTGTTGCTGTAAAATTGATATTTTGCGAATACACAACTGTGTTTTCTGAAGTGATATTGAAAGTGGTTGACAACGAACCTTCTCCACTGTAAACAAGAATAGCTTCAATAGGAAATCTATTTTTTAAGTATGCATATTTATTGACATTCAACTGCTGAATTTTTAAATCAATAAACTGTGTAGTATCTCCTAAAATTATTGGGTAAATAGCCTGCTTATACTTGTTTGTAGAAAACTCATAATCGTTACCGTAGGTTTGGTTTCCATCGGTTATTAAGAGTGTAGGAGCTACAGAATTACTATAAATTTCTGATAAGCGGTCAAATGCTAAAGCCATATTAGATTGTCTATCAGAATAGGATAACGAATCTGTTTTAGCTAAGGTTTTTCCGAAGGTGTAAAACTCTAGATTAAAATTTTCATTTAAAGAGTCGTTGGCTTTTAAGCGTTCAATTAACTCATTGGTGTTATTGTTTTGATTTAAATACCTAACAGACTCTGAATTATCAATAGCTACAACAAGTGTTGGTTTTTCATTGTAATAAGTGGTTTGCTCAAATTTTGGATTGATAAGTAAAAGCAAAATAGCAAACAAAGTCACAAATCTTAAAACAGCTAAAAACTTGTGACTATTGCTCTTACTTTTTGATTTATATATATACTGAAAAAGCGCTAATAAAAGCGCTATGATTCCAGATAGTATTATATATATAATGGTGCTTTCTTGCACTATTGTTTAACTTTTATAATTTCAAAACCGTCTAAAAAACGTTCTATTTTACTATTATTATCATTTTCAGGAGTACAAATTACTTGAGAAATGTACATTGAGTTTGTAACTAAAACAACACGTATGTATATAAAACCGCCTTGAATTTCAATTTTTACATCTCTTCCTGGATAGCCATTGAAGGTGATTTTTTTATCAAATATTAAAGTGCCGTTTACATTACTTACTGCTCCTTTAACTGCTCCATCTAAAACAGTAGTATTATACTTATCATCTGCATCTATAAATTGTTCTTCAGGATAATCAGATTTTATTGTACTATACACAACATTATCGTCTTGTTGTGGAGTACACATAACCATATGCATATCTAGTGTTCCTACTGCTGTATCAACTTGTTGTACAGTACGCTTAGGCGTTTCGGGAAAATATGCTATAAAGGCTAAATCTTCAGATTTGTACTTTTGCCAATCTTGAGCTATTGCCTGAATAGATAATAAGCAACAAATTGCAATTAAATAAGAGAGTTTTTTCATAAGATTTGAATTAATATATTGATTAGGTTAGCATTCCTCCATCAACGTTTAGGGTTTGACCAGTAACATAAGCACTCATGTCACTAGCTAAAAACACACATACGTTTGCAATATCTTCTGGTGTACCACCACGTTTTAACGGTATTGCATCTCTCCATCCTTTTACTGTATCTTCATCTAGTTTTGCAGTCATTTCAGTTTCTATAAACCCAGGAGCAATCACGTTACTTCTAATGTTTCTTGAACCTAGTTCTAAGGCAACTGATTTTGAAAATCCTATTATACCAGCTTTTGATGCTGCATAATTAGTTTGTCCTGCATTTCCTTTAACACCAACAACAGAACTCATATTAATGATAGATCCTTTACGTTGTTTTAGCATAGTTCGTTGTACTGCTTTTGTCATATTAAAAACAGATTTAAGGTTAACTTCAATAACCTTGTCAAAATCTTCTTCAGTAATACGCATTAACAGGTTGTCTTTTGTAATACCTGCGTTGTTTACTAATATATCAATGCTTCCAAATTCTTTTACAACATCATCAGCCAACTCTTGAGCTTGATTAAAATCTGCAGCATTACTTTGATAGCCTTTAGCTTTAACACCAAGTGCGTTTAATTCATTTTCTAATTGATTAGCAGCTTCTACAGAAGAGCTATAAGTAAAAGCCACATTGGCTCCATGTTGTGCAAAAACTTCAGCAATTCCTTTTCCAATACCTCTACTTGCACCTGTTATAATAGCTGTTTTTCCTTCTAAAATTTTCATTGTTAGTTTTAATATTAGTTGATGTTCAAATATAGCAAATACAAGTTGCACGAAATAAAAAAACCTCACAAATTCTTGTGAGGTTTTTAACATTGTTATTGAGATTCCGAAACCTGTTTCGGAATGATAACTTCAATTACAGCTTTACGTCTTCAGGCTTTTCGTAGTTGAATAAATGATCAACATCCATTTCTTGTACTTCACCTAACTTACTTAACGCTTTAAAGTCGATTTCTTTTTTGTTACCAATAACCATTACGTTATAGTTTTCACCCTTAATATTTGTATTGAAAAAGTTTCTTAAATCTTCAATAGTCATATCTTTTATAGTGTTATAGATTTCTTCTCTGTTATCGTTATCTATACCTCTTTTTTGAAGCCCTTCATAAGTCCAGAAGATATTAGATTTTGTAATACGTTGTGCTGCAATCTTTTTTAATGTAGCTTCTTTAGCAGCATTAAATTGCTCTTCAGCTTCAGGCATATTAGTCATAAGTTCCATCATTGCATCTACTGCTTGTGGCATCTTGTTTGCTTGAGTACCAATGTAAGCCATTACATAGTTAGACTCGTCTTTATCACTTGCATTACTATAGCTAGAAAACGCTGAGTAAGCTAACGATTTAGACTCTCTAATTTCTTGGAATACAATTGATGATAAACCACTACCAAAATATGTATTGAATAAAGTAGACGCTGCCATGTTCTCAGCTTTAAAAGGTTCTCCTTTAGCTAAGAATAACATTTCAGATTGTACCATATCATAATCTACAAAGTACACATTACCGCCTGTTTCTTTTTCAACATAAGCTGTAGCTTCAGGATATTCTTTTAATTCTGAAGGTAAAACGTGGTGTGTATTTAATGCTGCAATAGCTGCATCAACATCTTTACCGTAATAGAATACACGTTGTTTGTAATTTTTCACGTCTTTAACTAGATCAACCAACTCTTGTGGATTTATTGTTGCTAGTTCACTAGCTTGCATAATATTTCTTAATCTTGAATTATCACCATACTTACCATAGTTCATTAATCCGTTAAAAAGAATATTTCCTTTTTGAGTTTTACCGTCTTGTCTTCCTTTAATGATTTGATCAACATACTTATCATAAGCTTCTTGGTCTGGAACAGCATTAGCCCATAAATGCTCTAATAGCTCTAGCCCTTTAGGCAAGTTTTCTTTTAAACCACTTAAACCTACATAAGACTTCTCTGAACCTGCACTTACATAATAATCGATACCTAATTTGTAAAATTCTTTCTTAAGATCTTCAGCTGAATATTTATCAGTTCCTAAGTACTCTAAATATCCAACAGCTAATCCTAACTTTTTATCGTTATCACTTCCCATGTCAAAAATGATATTTAAGTCGAAAAGATCGTTCAACTCATTTTCAATATAAGATACTTTAATTCCATTATCGGTTTTGGATTCTTTAATCGCTGTTTTGTAATCAACGTATTGTGGCTGTAATTCAGCAGCTTCAATAGCATTAAAGTTTGTTAAGTACTCAGAGCTCTTATCTCTGTTAAGATTTACAGGAGTAATACCAGGATTTTCAACCTTTACGATTGAGTTATCTTCTCCTTGACGCTTATAGGTTACTACATAATTGTCTTTGTAAAAACCATTAGCAAAATCTACTAATTCTTGTTTAGTGATTTTCTTTAAATCATCTAAAAACTTCACTTTTCTTTGCCAATCTTCGTGGTGAATAAAAGCATTATAATACATTGAAGCTAAAGCGGTACTGTTTTCGTATTGTCTAGTTTCGCTAAGCTTAAGGTCGTTAATAACTGCGTCTAACATCCAATCTTCAAATTCTCCTTTTTTAAGCTTATCTATTTGAGCTAATAATAAATCTTTAACCTCGTCTAATGTTTGTCCTTCTTTAGGAGAACCATTAAATGTATGATATCCATAATCATTTAAAAACATTGGTGAACAACCTGCATTTTGTACTGCTTGTTGCTGATTTAAATTTAAATCAATTAAACCTGCTTTACCATTAGCTAAAATCATATCGGCAAGTGTCATTAATTTTTCTTCATCAGTATTTACACCTTTAGAACGGAAAGCTATAGATACACTTTCTGATGTTGGTCCAAACACTTCTTTTACAATTGGAGCAGTTATTGGTTCTTCAACTGGAAGCGTAGGATGAGTAACTTCTTTACGTTCTAATTTTCCAAAAGTTTCATTCACTTTTTTTATTGTAGCATCAAAATCCAAATCACCAACTAATACCATTGCCATGTTGTTTGGCACATAATATTTATCGAAATAATTATGAATTGCTACCATTGAAGGATTTTTTAAATGTTCTCCTGTACCAATAGTAGTTTGTTGTCCGTAAGGATGGTTTGGAAATAAACCATCTAACATTGCAGCATATGCTTTTCTGTAATCGTTATCCTGACCTCTGTTAAACTCTTCAAAAACAGCTTCAAGTTCAGTATGGAACAATCTTAATACTAATTGACTAAAACGCTCACTCTCTAATTTTAACCATTTATCTAACTCATTAGCAGGAATTTTGTTTTTGTAAACTGTTTCCTCAAACCAAGTATGTGCATTTGTTCCTGTAGCACCAAGAGAGCTTACCATTTTATCATACTCGTTAGCTACACAATAGTTTGAAGCCTCTAGCGATACTTCATCTATCTTCTTATAAAGCGCTTTTTTCTTTTCAGGATCAGTTTCAGCTTTATGTTCTTCATACAAATCAGAAATTTGCTTTAAATACTCTTTTTCTTTTTCCCAGTCTAACGCACTAATCTCATCAGTACCTTTAAACACCATGTGCTCTAAGTAGTGTGCTAATCCAGTAGATTCTTTAGGATCGTAGTTAGAACCAGCTCTAACAGCTATATAAGTTTGAATTTTTGGCTCGTCATTATTTTTACTTAAGTATACTTTTAAACCATTGTCTAGAGTATACAAACGTAAACCTGTTGGGTCGTTTTCAACAGTTTCATAAGAAAACCCACTAGCGTCTTTATGGGTTTCAACAGCATAAGCCAAAGTGTCATTGCCTTTATCGGTCTTGCAGCTAAATACTACAAACAGTGATAAACACAAGTAAAGTAATTTAAATTGTTTCATTTGTTGATTTGTTAATTGATAAAAAAATTCCGTTGACTAAGATACAGCCAACGGAATGATAACGAGATATTTTTGTATATATTTTAACAAAAAGTTATGATAAAACTTCTGCTACTTTTTTACCTATTTCAGCAGGTGAATCAACTACATGAATTCCACAATCTCTCATAATTGCTTTTTTAGCTTGTGCAGTATCGTCACTACCTCCAACTATAGCTCCAGCATGACCCATTGTACGTCCAGCAGGCGCAGTTTCACCAGCTATAAACCCAATAATAGGTTTTTTGCTTCCGCTGTTTTTATACCATTTAGCAGCATCGGCTTCTAATTGACCTCCAATCTCTCCAATCATAACAACAGCTTCAGTTTCTGAATCGTTAATTAACAACTCAACAGCTTCTTTAGTTGTTGTTCCAATAATTGGGTCTCCACCAATACCAATTGCTGTAGTAATTCCTAAACCTTGTTTTACTACTTGGTCAGCCGCTTCATAAGTTAATGTTCCTGATTTTGAAACAATCCCTACTTTTCCTTTTTTGAAAACGAAACCAGGCATAATACCTACTTTAGCTTCACCAGGAGTGATTACTCCAGGACAGTTAGGACCTATTAAACGACAATCTTTATCTTTAATATAGTTTGAAGCCGTAATCATATCAGCAACT
This sequence comes from Gaetbulibacter jejuensis, assembly GCF_039524015.1. Classification (NCBI taxonomy): domain Bacteria; kingdom Pseudomonadati; phylum Bacteroidota; class Flavobacteriia; order Flavobacteriales; family Flavobacteriaceae; genus Gaetbulibacter; species Gaetbulibacter jejuensis. Next base: position 171,913 of record NZ_BAAAGF010000003.1, read on the forward strand.
GGAATACCTTCAGTAATTGTGATAATTACTTTAATACCAGCATCAGCAGCTTCCATAATTGCATCAGCAGCAAACGCTGGTGGTACAAATATAATAGTTGTATCTGCTCCTACTGAATCAACAGCTTCTTTTACAGTGTTAAAAACTGGTTTATCTAAATGAGTTTGACCACCTTTTCCTGGTGTAACACCTCCAACAACATTGGTTCCATACTCAATCATTTGTCCAGCGTGAAAAGTACCTTCACTACCTGTAAAACCTTGTACTATAATTTTTGAATTCTTATTTACTAAAACGCTCATCTATATTTTGATTTTTATTTTAAAAAACGTTACAAAAATACTGTTTTAACACCTATAAAAAAGTGTTTTATACTTTTATTTTTGAAAATGATTTAAGACTCTCTAAACTTACATCTGCTTGCTGGCTTATTTCGTAACCACGATAGAGTTTATTGTCTTTTAACTCCCAGATAGTTATAAAATGTGCCATTGGTTGTTCTTCATCAGGATCTTCAATTGTTCTTACATAGACAGTATATCTCGTAGTCACAAAATTTTCATCGGCTAACAGATGACTGATTTCAACTCTAAACGATTCATACGTTCTACTGATATCTAAGAATAAATCTTTAATATCATTAAACTTTAAAACAGAAAACCCTTTACTACTACTCCAATGCAGTAAACAATCTTTATGTAGATAATTATCAATTACAGTTGTATCATTGGCAAAATCTGATTCATAAAAACGTTTTACATATTCTTTTGGAGTCATGATTTATTTTTTAATTGTTCTAAAATTTCAGGAATCTTCTTGATAGAAGCTATTTCTTTATATTTAGATCTAAAATCGTCTGCTGGTGTCCCAAAATAGCTATTGTTACCTTCAAGAGATTTACTTACTCCTGATTGTGCAGAAATAACTGCTTTTGAACCTATGGTAATTCCGCTGGTAATACCTACTTGTCCCCAGATAGTTACTTCGTCTTCAATTACTACACAACCTGCAATACCCACTTGCGATGCAATGAGACATTTTTTACCAATAACAGTATCATGCCCTATTTGAATTAAGTTATCTAGCTTAGAGCCTTCTCCAATGGTAGTATCTCCTGTAACACCTTTATCAATTGTACAAGAAGCTCCTATATCAACATTATCTTGAATAATTACTCGACCTCCAGAAAGTAAACGATCAAAACCAGTTGGTCTTTTTTTGTAGTAAAACGCATTTGCTCCTAATACAGTACCTGAATGTATTGTAACATTATCACCAATAACAGCATCATCATAAATACTTACATTAGAATGGATAACACAATTGTCACCTATTATAACATTATTACCAATAAAACAATTGGGTTGAATAACTGTGTTTTTTCCAACTTTTGCAGTCTTTGATATTGCAATATCAGAAGCTTGAAACGGTTTAAAATGTTGCGTGAGTTTATTAAAATCTCTAAAAGGGTCATCACTGATTAGTAATGCTTTTCCTTTAGGACATTCTACCTCTTTATTAATTAATATTATGGTTGCAGCAGATTGTAATGCCTTATCATAATACTTAGGATGATCAACAAACACAATGTCTCCTGGTTCAACCACATGAATTTCGTTCATGCCCAAAACAGGAAAGGTCTCTTCTCCAACATAATCACACTTAATTATGTTAGCTATTTCTTTTAAAGTATGTGGTTTAAGAAATTTCATTTATAAATCCATTAGCTTAAAAGTCCCGTTTATATATTCAAAAGAGTTTTCAAACTTGTTAAATTTTTCTTTAGCTGTCCAATTCATTAGCATGAATATATCGTCATCGCCTTCAATAAAAGCAACAACATATGCAATTTGTGTCCCATCTACCTCTCCTAAAACTTTTAATTGTCTAGCCGCATAGTTATTAATGCTATTCAATCCATATTCTTGGATTCTTGCATTAACTATACCCTCTTTAAACAATTCCTTTTGGGAGTTTTTATAATTTTCAATGACCGAAAGTTCAGTATTGTACTCTCCAAATTGCTTGAACAATTCTACATACTCACTTTTATTTTCTTGAATTACAATAAAATATGTGTCTTTAAAAATATTTGCATATTGCAAAACAGCTTCATCATTTAGCTCGGAAGTAGATTTCATATGACGTGGTAAATCCACTTGAAATGAACCGTCAACACCTACTGTTACATAATTTGAAGCAGAAGTAGACTCTGAAGAATCCATTCCACTAGAAGTCGCTTCACCTGCTTTTTGAATTAAATCAAAGCATGAAGTTGCAGACAAACAAAAAACGATTAAAATTAAAACTAAACTCCTTTTTTTCATGGAATTAAACTACTCCTTTATACGCTCTTTGTAAGTTCCTTTTTCAGTTTCAATCTTAATCTTGTCTCCTTCATTAATAAACAAAGGAACATTAACCTCTGCTCCTGTCTCAACAGTTGCAGGTTTTGTTGCATTAGTTGCTGTGTTTCCTTTAACTCCAGGTTCGGTTGCAGTAACTTCTAGAATAACACTTGCAGGCATTTCAACAGATAAAGGTAAATTATCTTCTGTGTTGATAAGCACAGTTACTACTTCTCCTTCTTTCATTAATTCAGGTCTGTCTAATGCAGCCTCCAATAAACGAATTTGAGTATAATCTTCAGTATTCATAAAATGGTAAAATTCTCCATCGTTATATAAAAACTGAAACTTGTGAGTTTCTACTCTAACGTCTTCAATTTTATGTCCTGCAGAAAAGGTATTATCTATAACTTTTCCTGTAGTTACACTTTTTAGTTTTGTACGAACAAACGCTGGACCTTTACCAGGTTTTACATGTAAAAATTCTATAATTTTATAAATATCATGATTGTATCTAATACACAATCCGTTTCTAATATCACTTGTAGTTGCCATAAATTAATTTGATTTAAAATATCCTTTCATAATACCTCGTTGAGAGTCCTTGATAAATTGAAGTATTTCATCGCGCTCTGAAGTCGCTTCCATTTCAGCTTCAATAATCTCAGCAGCTTGGGTATTGTTATAATTTTTTTGATACAGAATTCTGTATATATCTTGAATTTCTCTAATTTTTTCGGTTGAAAACCCTCTTCGTCTTAGTCCTACAGAATTAATACCAACATAAGACAAAGGCTCTCTTGCTGCTTTTACATATGGAGGAACATCTTTTCTTACTAAAGACCCTCCTGTTACAAAAGCATGATTACCAATTGAACAAAACTGGTGTACAGCAGTCATACCAGCAAGTACAACATAATCACCAACAGTAATATGACCTGCTAATGTTGAGTTATTTGAAAAAATACAATTATTACCTACAATACAATCGTGAGCAATATGGCAATACGCCATAATTAAACAATTGTCTCCTACAACTGTTTTCATCTTATCGGTTGTACCTCTATTAATGGTAACACACTCTCTTATAGTTACATTATCTCCAATAATTGTAAGCGTGTCTTCGTCTTTGTATTTTAAGTCTTGAGGAACTGCAGAAATTACAGCACCAGGGAAAATATTACAGTTTTTTCCTATTCTTGCACCTTCCATAATGGTAACATTACTTCCAATCCAAGTACCTTCACCTATAGTTACATTATTGTTGATTGTTGTAAAAGGTTCTATTACGACATTCTTTGCAATTTTTGCTCCAGGATGCACGTATGCTAATGGTTGGTTCATTTTTGTAATTTTAATTTAAATGAATAGGTGAAAATGTATTCGCCTATTTGATTGACCAAAGCACTTAAAATATAAGTTTCTGTCTGGTTCATGTTTATTTCACTTTAGATATTTGGGCCATAAGCTCTGCTTCAGCGCATAACTTTCCGTTTGCATAAGCATATCCTTGCATGTGGCATATACCACGACGAATAGGTGTAATTAAATCACACTTAAATATCAATGTGTCACCAGGAACTACTTTTTGCTTAAACTTAACATTATCTATTTTCATAAAGAAGGTTAAGTAGTTTTCAGGATCTGGCACTGTACTTAACACCAGAATACCTCCTGTTTGTGCCATAGCTTCAACTATTAAAACTCCTGGCATTACTGGAGCTCCTGGGAAATGGCCTGCAAAGAAAGGCTCATTCATAGTGACATTTTTCATACCTATAACACCACTATCAGTCAATTCAAATATTTTGTCAATAAGCAAAAATGGCTGTCTATGAGGCAACATTGCCATAATTTGATTGACATCCATTAATGGTTCTTGGTTTAAATCTACACTAGGAACATTGTTACGTCTTTCATTTTTAATGATTTTAGACATTTTTTTAGCAAACTGCGTATTGATATAATGTCCTGGCTTGTTAGCTATAATTTTCCCTCTAATACGAGTTCCTACTAAAGCTAAATCTCCTATTACATCTAACAGTTTATGTCTAGCCGCTTCGTTAGGATGATGTAACGTAAGATTATCTAAAATCCCGTTTGGTTTTATTGCTAGAGTCTCTTTATTGAAAGCTACTTTAAGTTTTTCGGTAGTTTCTTTTGACAGTTCCTTATCAACATAAACTATTGCATTGTTTAAGTCGCCTCCTTTAATAAGACCATGCTCTAAAAGCATTTCTAGCTCATGTAAGAAACTAAAGGTTCTAGAGTCTGAAATATCATCTTTAAAATCGGAAATATGATTTAAAGTTGCATTTTGAGTGCCTAATACTTTTGTACCAAAGTCAACCATTGTTGTAATTTGATATTCTTTTGAAGGCATAACAATAATTTCGCTACCTGTTTCTTCATCTGAATACGACACAACATCAGACACTACATATTCTTCTCTAAAATCGTCTTGCTCTTCGATTCCTGCATTTTCTAATGCTTCAACAAAGAATTTTGAAGACCCATCCATAATTGGAGGTTCTGAAGCGTTTAGCTCAATAATAACGTTGTCAATATCCATTCCAACCAAAGCAGCCAAAACATGTTCAGAGGTTTGAATAACAACTCCATTTTTTTCTAAACATGTACCACGTTGTGTGTTGGTAACATAGTTTGCGTCAGCTTCGATTACTGGATTACCTTCTAAATCAATTCTTTTAAAAGAGTAACCATTATTTACAGAAGCAGGTTTAAAAGTAAGTGTTACATTTTTTCCTGTATGCAACCCAACACCTGTAAGCGAAACTTCTTTTTGAATGGTTTTTTGCTTAACGTCTGTTTTAATTATTGCCATTTACTTTTTTTTCTATTTCATTAATATCTTTTACAATCTTAGGAAGGTTTTTAAAGTATACATAGGACTTATTAAAATCACCATAACTTAATGCTGGCGAACCTTGTAACACTTCATTATCCTTAATGTTTCGTCCAATTCCTGATTGTGCTTGGATTTTTACATTATTTCCTATTGTTATATGTCCTACAATACCAACTTGACCACCTATAATACAGTTTTCACCAATTTTAGTAGATCCTGCTACACCTGTTTGAGCAGCAATAACTGTGTTTTTACCAACTTCAACATTATGTGCAATTTGTATTTGGTTATCAAGCTTAACTCCTTTTCTAATAATTGTAGAGCCTAACGTTGCTCTATCAATAGTGGTAGCAGCACCAATATCTACATAATCTTCAATAATTACATTTCCGGTTTGTGGCACTTTGCTATATTCTCCTTTTTCATTAGGTGCAAAACCAAAACCATCAGCTCCAATTATAGCTCCTGAATTAATCACACAGTTTGAGCCTATGCAACTTTCAGAATAAATTTTAGCTCCAGAAAACACTATGGTATTATCACCAATTGTAACATTGTCTCCTATATAAGCACTTGGAAATATTTTTACATTATCTCCTATTTTTACCTTATCACCTATATAAGTGAATGCGCCTACATAAACGTTTTCTCCATAGCTTGCTGTTTCTGAAATAAACGAGGGTTGTTCAACTCCGCTTTTATTAAGTTTTACCTGATTGTAATACTCCAACAATTTTGAGAACGATTTATAAGCATCTTCAACTTTTATTAAAGTTGTAGTGATGTCGTTTTCTGCTTCAAAAGTTTTATTAACTATTGTAATTGATGCCTTTGTAGAATAAATATAAGGCTTGTATTTAGGATTAGCCAAAAAGGTCAATGACCCTTCGGTTCCTTCTTCTATTTTGGAAAGCTTAGAAACTTCAACATCGGGATTTCCAATAATATCACCTTCTAAAATTCCTGCTATTTGTGTTGCTGTGAATTTCATTAATCGCAAAAATAGAAAAAATGTATCACATTTTATCCTTAGGATAACATATATAATATTTAGTCACTTGTTTTGAAAGGGACTTGATGTTAAACTGGTCTGATACTTTAGCAATGTCTACTATCTTTCCATTTTTTTGAAGAATATTAATTCCTTGCTTTTTGGCGTTGTAAGCCTGATTAGAAATTTCGCCATAAAACACAAAATACTCAGCTTCTTCTTTAGATATTGAATGCTTGTTCATTAGGTTTTGAGTGTGTTTTAGCAAAACATCTTTCTTTATCTTTTTATTCTTTATTTTAACTTTAAGTAAATCTCTATTGATAATCATTTCACAAAGGTTTCTCAGTACAAAATCTTCATGAAACTGCCATGTTTTCATTGCTGAAACAATATCATAATCGTCTAATCTTGAAAAGGCTTCTAGAGTTTCTTTATTAAAATCATCTAGAGAGATTTCATTCTTAAGAAAATACTGCAAAGGCTCACTTGCTTGCAAATGAACTCCTTTATTAGTTAACTCCTTAGCTCTACTCAACACTCTCATTAACAACTGCTCAGCAGCCAAACTAGTTTTATGCAAATACACTTGCCAATACATAAAACGTCTTGCTACTAAAAATTTCTCAACACTATAAATACCTTTTTCTTCAACAACCAACACATCGTCAACTACGTTAAGCATAGTTATTAATCGCTCACTGTTAATATTTCCCTCAGCAACTCCTGTGTAAAAACTATCACGCTTTAAATAATCTGATCGATCCATATCTAATTGACCAGATATTAATTGACATAAAAACTTTCTGGAATAGTTACCTTTAAAAATAGCTATAGCAAGCGTTAAACTTGAGTTAAATTCTTTATTCAACTGCTCCATAAAAAGCATTGAAATATCCTCGTGCGAGACTCCACTAACAATACTATGTTCCATAGCATGCGAGAACGGACCATGACCAATATCGTGTAATAAAATGGCAATATAGAGCGCATTTTCTTCTTCCTCAGAAATGGCAACTCCTTTAAAACGAAGCACATTCACCGCTTTTTGCATTAGATGCATACAACCAATTGCATGATGAAATCTAGTATGATGTGCACCTGGATAAACCAGATAAGACATTCCCATTTGGGTTATTCGTCTTAAACGCTGAAAGTATCTGTGTTCGATTAAATCAAAAATTAACGAATTTGGAATAGTAATAAATCCGTAAATTGGGTCGTTAAATATCTTAAGTTTGTTTACCTTATTCAAACTTCAATTTTTACTTTAAATTTAAACAAATATACATGAACAATATAAATATTCTTTGGGTTGACGATGAAATTGATTTACTTAAACCGCATATTCTCTTTTTAGAACAAAAGCAATACAAGGTTACTACATGCAAAAGTGGTACTGAAGCTATCGAAATTATTAACGATACTAATTTTGATATTGTTTTTTTAGATGAAAACATGCCAGGACTTACAGGATTGGAAACCTTAAATGAGATTAAAGAAAAGCGTGCTAACCTTCCTGTAGTTATGATTACTAAAAGTGAAGAAGAGTACATTATGGAAGAAGCTATAGGTAGTAAAATAGCCGATTACCTTATAAAACCTGTAAACCCAAATCAAATACTACTGAGTTTAAAAAAGAATTTGGACCATTCTAGGTTAGTTTCAGAAAAGACAACTTCTAACTACCAACAAGAGTTTAGGAAAATAGCTATGGACTTATCTATGGTTAACTCTTTTAAAGAATGGGAAGAATTGTATCAAAAACTGATTTATTGGGAATTACAGCTTGAAGATATTGAAGATGTTGGCATGACTGAGATTTTAGAATCTCAAAAAAGTGAAGCTAACCAACAGTTTGGAAAATTTATAGACAAGAACTACCCTAGTTGGTTTGATCACAATACCGAAGCACCTATAATGTCGCATACCTTATTTAAAGAAAAGGTTGTTCCTGAATTAAGCGACAAACAACCAACTCTTTTTGTGGTTATTGATAATTTACGTTACGACCAATGGAAAGCATTTGAGCCTATTGTAAACAATTACTACAAAAAAACATACGAAGAGCCGTTTTACAGTATTCTCCCTACAGCTACGCAATATGCAAGAAATGCTATTTTTTCTGGTTTAATGCCAAGTGATATGGAAAAGCTACATCCAGACCTTTGGAAAAACGACACTGATGATGGTGGTAAAAATTTACACGAAGCAGAATTTCTTGAAGCACAATTAAAACGCTTAGGGTTATCACACTTAAAACATGAGTATCACAAAATCACAAACTTAAAGTCTGGAAAAAAACTAGTTGAAAACTTTAAAGCTTTAAAAGACAACGACCTTACTGTAGTGGTTTACAATTTTGTAGATATGCTTTCTCACGCTAAAACCGAAATGGAAGTTGTAAAAGAGTTAGCTTCAAACGATAAGGCATACAGATCTTTAACACAAAGCTGGTTTAAAAACTCTCCATTATTAGAAATGATTCAACAAGCACAGCTTCTTGGTTTTAAGCTTATTTTAACTACAGACCATGGAACCATTAATGTAAAAAACCCATCAAGAGTAATTGGTGATAGAGATACTAGTTTAAATTTAAGATACAAAACTGGACGTAGCCTAACTTATGAAAATAAAGATGTACTTGCAGCTAAAGATCCAAAGACCATACATTTGCCTTCAATCACGATGAGTAGCTCTTATATCTTCGCAAAAGGCGATGTCTTTTTAGCTTATCCAAACAATTATAACCATTATGTAAGCTATTACAGAAACACTTATCAACATGGTGGAGTGTCTCTAGAAGAAATGATTATTCCGTTTGTTGTCATGAGTCCAAAATAATCTATGTAATGCAAAAAAATCCGACGAAATACACTTTTTATTGGTTTTTCTCGAATTTTATTCTTATACTTGTGCTGAATTTTATACTTAGCAAGTACAATTTTGGAAATAACTTATCAAATATCTGATATTCATTCAATTGCTGAAGCAGTTATAAAACATGCATCTTCTAGAACAATTTTGTTTTACGGAGAAATGGGTGTTGGCAAAACTACACTCATAAAAGCGATTGTTGAACATCTTGGTAGTAATGATTTGGTAAGTAGTCCAACATTCTCACTTGTTAACGAATATTCATCTCCTTCTGATACGATTTTTCATTTTGATTTTTATAGAATTGAAAACGAGGAAGAAGCATTAAATTTTGGTATTGAAGATTACTTCTACTCTAGTGCATGGAAACTTGTAGAATGGCCAGAAAAAATTCCAAATTTAATACCAGATGACGCAGAAATTATAACAATTCTTTCTGATGAAAATGGTAAAAGAACCCTCAAATTTGACCAAAACATAAAATTAACCAAAAAAAAACCTATGGAGCAGCAAAATTTTTTGTAAAAAAAGTGGCATCACACCAATAGAGCATAGTTGCAAAGTACGGAAAAACCGTAACGTTCAAGCGATTTCTGAAAATTATTTTAACATTTCTTTAACAGAATTTAACTCCTGTTGATTCTAAATTTGAAGTAATTAATTAATTAAATCCCTTGAATTATGAAAACAAAAAAGTACGTATTAGCAGTTGCTATTTTCGGTGGAATGTTATTTGCAGCACAGGCTACAAATTTAATTGACTTAAATGACCAAACAACAACAAACATCGAAAAAGCAAAAATCAAAATTCCAGGTCAAGGAAAATAGTGCTAAGTCATTAGTATATGGAACTATTATTGCTACTTTAATAGCTTTAACTCCATATATTTTTACCTTTTACGAGAGTGTCCCTAACGTTAAAGTTTGGGACACTTTTTTGTTTACATATAGCAGTAACTATTACACTAGTGCACAAATCACAGCTTGGACACTTATGAATAAGTTAATTCCGTTATTACTTATTTTTGTTTGGTTTTTTACATCAAGACATTGGTGGTATCATGCACTATTAGTGCCAATTGCAATGTATGTATATCAAGTAATTGAAATATTTAATGACGATTTAGAGTTTATAGATACTAGCAAGCAAATTTTTTATTTACTACCTGTTATGGCTATAGTTGTTCCTTCAATATACCTTATAAGAGTTAGAATCTTTGATAAATTAAATGATGCTGATAAGACTATGCAGGACTTAGAAGATGAATTTAAAATTAAGCCAAAAGGTATTTTAGGAAAACTTAAAGATTACTTTTAAAGAGTTCTTTTAAAATTCAAATTATTATTTGTAATTTGAATATTATTTCAATCACAAATGAGTAAATCTTTATCTCCTTTTACAAGGGCTCAACTTTTGCCTCAAGAAGAAAAACTAGAAGTTTTAAGAAAAAAAGGCAAACTATACATTGGTATTCCAAAAGAAACTTATTTTCAAGAGAAAAGAGTTTGTTTAACTCCTGATGCAGTATCTGCTTTAGTGTCAAATGGACATAGAGTAATGATAGAATCTGGAGCTGGCGAAGGCGCTAACTTTAAAGACAAAAACTACAGTGAAGCAGGTGCCGAAGTTACCAAAGATACAGCTAAGGTCTACTCTAACCCTATTATTCTAAAAGTAGAACCACCTTCTCTTGACGAAATAAAACTTATTAATCCGCAAACGCTTCTTATTTCTGCATTACAGTTAAAAACTCAAAGTAAAAAATACTTTGAAGCTCTTGCTTCTAAACGAATTACTGCTTTAGCTTTTGAATTTATTAAAGATGAAGATGGTGCATATCCTGCTGTGCGATCACTTAGTGAAATTGCTGGAACAGCTTCAATTTTAATTGCTTCAGAATTACTATCTAATGTTAATGGTGGTAACGGATTAATGTTTGGTAATATTAGTGGTGTTCCTCCTACTGAAGTTGTAATTATAGGTGCTGGTACTGTTGGTGAATTTGCTGCACGTTCAGCTATTGGGCTTGGAGCCAATGTAAAAGTTTTTGACAACTCTATTACCAAATTACGTTGTTTACAGTCTAACTTAGGAAGAACAATATACACCTCAACCATTCAACCAAAAAACTTAATTAAAGCCCTAAAACGCTGTGATGTTGCTATTGGAGCTGTAAGAGGAACCAATAGAGCTCCTATTGTTGTTACTGAAGAAATGGTTTGCAGCATGAAAAATGGAGCTGTTGTAATAGATGTTAGTATTGATATGGGAGGCTGTTTTGAAACTAGTGAAATTACAAATCATGACCATCCAACTTTTGAAGTCAATGGAGTTACTCACTATTGTGTACCTAATATTCCTGCTCGATACTCTAGATCTGCATCAGTTTCTATCAGTAATATTTTCACACCTTATCTACTAAAAATTGCTGAAGATGGTGGTATTGAAGATGCTATCAGGTTTGATAGAGGTTTAAAAAACGGTTTATACTTATATCATGGTGTTTTAACCAATAAGTCGGTAGCTGATTGGTTTGGTCTTAACTATAATGACGTAAACTTGCTTATTTTTTAGTTCAATTCATCTTTACTAAGTTGGAGTTTTGCTAAGGTTAAAAAGGGTTGTATTTTTACAGAAAATTTTCAATTTAACTAATGAAATTAATACAACGTATAGGTTACTACTTAGGAGGATTTTCAATAGGTTTAATACTTTTAGCCTTTTTTTTAAGAGGAAAAAATACTTCTTGTGATTATGGTCCAAACGCAAGAACCATTAAAAACATTTCAATTAAAAAACGATTGCTCTCAGATGAAACGAAAGCAATTATGAATACTCATGATATAGACACTACTACTATCACTAATTTAATTTTAACTGGAGATGTTAACTTTCAAGAAAGTGATACAAAGTCTGAAGATTGCAAAACTTATGTAATTGAAAACAAGTTAAATAAAAGTGATATTGCACTTCATATCAGAAACTGTGATTCAGTAGCTACTGTTCTTTCAATAGATTTTAAATAAAAAAGACTTGGATAACCAAGTCTTTTCTTTTTTTATCGAATAGGAATTTTTTTAACGAGTGCTTTATCATCGTATATCAACCTAATGATATAGATTCCTCTAGAGAATGAGCTTGTATCTATTTCTTTTACAACAATTGACTCATCTTCTTCTTCAAAATCAATAGAGAACACGTGTTTTCCAGTAATATCAAATATAGACATGTTATTCACATTAACGCTTTGATAACCTGATACGCGTACTTTTAACACATCTGTTTGTGGGTCTTGATATACAAGAAAATCAAACTCCTCAGGCTCATCAGGAGTTTCTATTGATGAACAATCAACCACTGAAACAATTACTGAGGTCTCATCAAAATCTAACGCATTAAATACTGTTACTGAATATTCTAAACTCTCTTCAGGCGATACAGTTATGCTTTCAGTTGTATCTCCTGTACTCCATAAATACTCATCTCCTCCTGAAGCTGTAAGTGTAACAGTCTCTCCTAAACAAATTTCATTTTGCTCAACATCAACAACTGCTGTAACTTCTTCTAATACATTAACTGTTATTTGCTTCTCATCTTCACAATTGTTTATAAATCCAGTAACTGAATATGTTGTTGTAACACTAGGATTAACAGCTATGTTAGGCTGAGTTGCACCATTGCTCCATTGGTAACTATTAGCTCCTGTTGCTGATAAAGTAATATAATCACCTTGCAGTATCATAACTTCATCTCCATTTTGAATAATAACATTTGGATTAGGATTAACAGTAACTGTGACTTCATCTTCATCTTGTTGATCACCTACATAAACAATAACCGAATAGGTTGAGGTTGAACTAGGACTTACTGTTATACTTTGTGTAGTAGCTCCTGTGCTCCATAGATAACTTTCACCTCCAGAAGCTGTTAAAACAGTTTCGTAACCTTGACAAATACTAACATCATCTCCTGCGTTGGCAATTACTAGGTCTTCAACTGATACTAAAACAGAATCTGATGCTTCACATCCATTTGTAAATCCTGTAACTGAATAAGTTGTGGCCTCTGCTGGACTTACTGTTATACTTTGGGTAGTTTCTCCTGTACTCCATAAATAAGTATCTGCTCCAGTAGCTGTAAGCGTAGTGCTTTCTCCTACACTTATTGTAACATTAGAACCTGCATCAACAATTGGTAATTCATTTACAGTAACCATCACTTGATTAGTACTTGAACAATTGTTTTCAAAAACTTCAACTGAATATGTTGTTGTTTCACTTGGAGATACAGTTATACTTTCTGTAGTTTCTCCTGTACTCCATAAATATGTACTTCCTCCTGAGGCTGTTAGCGTAATAGAGTTACCAAAACAAACAGACACATCTTCTCCTGCATTAGCTATGGGAAGTGCATTTACTGTTACAGTAACATCATCTTGATCTGAATTACTTCCAGATTCATCATAAGCAGTAACAATATAGGTTGTTGTTTCAGTTGGACTTACTGTAATACTTTGTGTGGTTTCACCTGTACTCCATTCATACGTTGCGCCTCCTGTAGCTATTAAAACCACCTCTTCGCCTTCGCAAATCGATACATCTTCTCCTGCATCAGCAACTACAGTGCTACCTTGCAAAAAAACAGTAACAATGTTCGTGTTTTCACATCCATTTGTAAATCCTGTAACTGAATAAGTTGTTGTCTCTACAGGACTTACTGTTATACTTTGGGTAGTTTCTCCTGTACTCCATAAATAAGAATCTGCTCCAGTAGCTGTAAGCGTAGTGCTTTCTCCTACATTTATTGTAACATTAGAACCTGCATCAACAATTGGTAATTCATTTACAGTAACCATCACTTCATCAGTACTTGAACAATTGTTTTCAAAAACTTCAACTGAATATGTTGTTGTTTCACTTGGTGATACAGTTATACTTTCTGTAGTTTCTCCTGTACTCCACAAATGAGCACTTCCTCCTGAAGCTGTTAGCGTAATAGAGTTACCTAAACAAACAGACACATCTTCTCCTGCATTAGCTATGGGAAGTGCATTTACTGTTACAGTAACATCATCTTGATCTGAATTACTTCCTGATGCATCATACGCAGTAACAATATAGGTTGTTGTTTCAGTTGGACTTACTGTAATACTTTGTGTGGTTTCACCTGTACTCCATTCATACGTTGCTCCTCCTGTAGCTGTTAAAACAACCTCATCGCCTTCACAAATTGACACATCTTCTCCTGCATCAGCAACTACACTATTATCAACAACTGTTACAGTTACAGTATCAGAAGCTTCACAATCAGCCACAAAACCTGTTACTGTGTAAGTAGTTGTTTCGATTGGACTTACTGTTATTGACTCAGATGTCTCATCAGTATCCCATAAATATGTATCTCCTCCTGAAGCTGTAAGCATTGTACTTTCTCCAAGATTAATTGTTACATCTTCTCCTGCATTAATCACAGGAAGCTCACTAACAGTTACTAGCACTTCATCACTACTAGAACAATCGTTTTCAAAAACTTCAACTGAATATATTGTTGTTTCACTTGGTGATACAGTTATACTTTCTGTAGTTTCTCCTGTACTCCATAAATATGTACTTCCTCCTGAAGCTGTTAGCGTAATAGAGTTACCTAAACAAACAGACACATCTTCTCCTGCATTAGCTATGGGAAGTGCATTTACTGTTACAGTAACATCATCTTGATCTGAATTACTTCCAGATTCATCATAAGCAGTAACAATATAGGTTGTTGTTTCAGTTGGACTTACTGTAATACTTTGTGTAGTTTCACCTGTACTCCACTCATACGTTGCTCCTCCAGAAGCTGTTAAAACCACCTCATCTCCTTCGCAAATCGACACATCTTCTCCTGCGTTTGCAGTTATGCCTGCTGAATCTTGTGGTGCTTCTACAACCCACAACAAAGGATAAGAATTGCTTTCTAAGCTAGCGTTATCCCAATTACTTGCGAATATCACCTTAGACCCATCTCTATTTGGTACTGCATGAGCTTGATGGCTATATCCTGAATTTAAATTAGTATTATGCTTGGTAAATCTTTCTATAGTTTGAGAATTATCTAACTTAATAGCAAAAATCTCTCTTGTTGCTTCATAATTATTTACATTAGATGGATGCCCTTGTTCACTTACATAAGCCCATCCTGGTCTGTCTAAATTTCTAGTACTAATATGTCCTCCCCAAAGACCACTATCACCTGCTCCTCCTGAGAATGGAAAAATTCCTTGTTTTGCTCCATTGTCTAATCTTGCATAAGACAAACTATAACCACTAACACCTTGGTATGCAACATAAACTTCATTTCCTTGAGCATCGTATCCTATATCTCCATGAGGTCTTCCGCTATATAAGTGTATTTCATTATTCATGTACTTATCGTAAGCTTTAATGCCTTGCAATGGTCCTGAACCATCAGAGTATCCACTCATTACCACATATTCACCCGATTGTGATACAGACACCCAATCAATACTAGCAGTTCCTAGAGACTTTGTTCCCAGAATTTCATCATTAAATATATCGTAAACTAATATCGTTTTTTGTGATCCACTAGTCGCTATTAAAGCCACATAACGATCATCATTAGATAAATTACCTTCTCCATCTCCAACACTTACAGATGAATACCCTGAAAATGTTTTTAAAACAGTTTCATTTTGTGTAACTATATTTCTTCTGAATAATTGGTTCTCATGTGAATCATACGTAATGTCTGGTTCAACATTACTCCATAATGAACGGCAATAAGCAGTAGTTAACACCTCATAAGTATTACCATCTAAAATTTTTGATGGCCAACCTGCAGTCATAATTTTAGTGCCATCAGCATTCCAAGGTTGCTTTTTGGCATAAATATGTCGTAATTGAGAACAATCACAACCAAATACATTTTCATCACTTATTCGGGTAACATTATTACCTGTTAATGGGTCCGTAAACGTAGCTAAATAATCAGGCACACTAGTTGGTACTTGATAAGTTCCCCAATCAACTGAATTAACATTAACATCAGGTGGGTAAACTTGAGCTATACTATAATACGATACAAATAAAATTAAACACAGTGCTTTTTTAAAACACAATAGGCCATAATTATGGCATCCAAAATTTAGGGGCTTCATCTACTATTAATCTTTGGGGCTTGCTATTATACTGGCAATCTATATAAATAATATTTAAAAATACGTTTTAACGCATTAATATTCGACAAAAAGAAAATATTTGAAATATTTTTCTTACAAATAAAGATTTTTCAGGATGAAATAGTGATTTTAGCGTCAACAAATATACGTGCAGAATGTAAAAAAAGTCGACTAACTACACAATTTTAACGTTTAAAAGTAAATTCCTACATAATTGATAATGAATAAAGAACTATTAAATTAACTACATTTACATAAATTATTAGAATTTGAAGCCCAAAAAAAATATTGCTTTTGTTGTGTATAGTTTGAACTCTGGAGGAGCTGAACGCGTAGTAACTACATTAGCCAATTATTTTGCATTACAATACAATGTTACCATAATAACAATTGTTAATACTACACCATTTTATACCTTAAATAAAGAAATTACATTGAAGTCTTGTGTCAATGAGATTAACAATAGTAAAAACTTAGTTAGTGCTTTAAAGAATAACACAAAGCTCATTAAAACAATAAAAAAACATTTAAAGAGTGAAAATATTGACTTAGTATTAAGTTTTATGACCACATCAAATGTATTAAGTTTAATTGCTTCAAGATCTTTAAAAATACCATGTATAATTTCAGAAAGAAGTAACCCATACATATACACAAACAATTCTTTTTGGGATAAACTTGTAAAATACACCTACCCTAAAGCTAACTTCTTAGTAGTTCAATCAAACTTGATTAAAAATTATTATCAAACTTTTGTTAAGAGCAATAAAGTTTTAATCCTTTCTAATCCTATTTCTGAAACATTAAGTTCTCAAAAAAATATTTCTAAAAAAAGAACACCTACTATAATTAATGTTGGACGGTTAGACAGTAATAAAGCTCAAGATGTATTATTAAAAGCATTTGCGAGCATAAATAAAAAGGACTGGAAACTTGTTTTAATTGGCGATGGTGAATTACGAAAAGACTATGAAAAACTCACTAAAAAGTTACATATAGCTAACAAGGTTATATTTACAGGCAATATTAACGATGTTCAAAATTATTACAATACAGCTAGTATTTTTGCTTTTACATCAAAGTCTGAAGGTTTTCCTAATGCTTTAATAGAAGCTATGTATTTTGAAATGGCATGCATATCAACAGATTGTCCGACAGGACCTTCAGATATTATTGAAAACACCAAAAATGGCTTCCTAATTGAAGTCAACAATCAATCACAATTAGAAAGCAGACTTATAGAACTAATCGATAATAATACCCTTAGAGATTCACTAGGAAAAGAAGCTTTTAAAACCGCTAAGGCATACGAAGTAAGTCAAGTTGCTGAAAAATGGAACGAACTCATAATTAAACTTATATAATGTTTAGAGATTTAATTCCAAAATACATTGAACAACCAACTAAGGCATTTAAGTATAAATTTACTGTTTTTACACCTGTATATAATTGTGAAAAAACAATTGAACGTGTTCACGACTGTTTAGTTAAACAAAGTTTTAAGGATTTTGAATGGTTAATCATTAATGATGGCTCTACCGATAGTTCTCACAACACCATTTCAAGCATTATAAAAAAGTCTCCTTTAGACATTAAGTATATACATAACTCCAAAAACAAGCATAAGATGAGCTGTTTTATGCAAGCCATTAAATTAGCCGATGGTGATTTTTTTTTAACATTTGATGCTGATGATGAATGCGTTAATAACGCTTTAGAGGTGTTTAATAGTACTTACAACAGTATACCTATTGAGAAAAAAAACACTATTGGTGCTATTACAGCTCTATGCATTGATCAAAATGGTGATCAGGTAGGTGACTCTTATCCTACGAGTCCATATTTTAGTAATACCTTTGAATCATATACTGTAAAGAGAATTTTAGGTGAAAAATGGGGTTTTACTAAAACTAATATTTTAAGGAATATAGTTTACAACAAAGCGTTTATTAGCAACGGTTTTATGCCTGAAGGACTTGTTTGGAATCTATTAGCTAAAAAAGGTTTTATAACTGTTTATATTAATAAGGCATTACGTATTTATCATACTAACATTGAAAACTCAATATCTAGTTCTAACATTGAAAAAACTGCTTTAGGATCTGCTACACAACTCATTGCTAACTTTAATTGGTTCTTTAAAGAGAACTTTTTAAAAGCACCAACATACTTTATAAAAAACTTATACTTTTTACTAAGATTATCTAATTATTTAGATTTCAACCTAAAAAACTACACAACATCTATTGATTCACCTATTATCAAGTTTTTCTTTGTACTATTATGGCCAATTAGAAGATTTCTAAAATAGACTTAACCAATACCAGTACAATTGAATTCAAAATTCGATTTAAAATCTTTTATAAGTAACTTACTTAAAAACTCAACGGTTACTAATGTAATTACCGTTGGAGTAACTACTTTAATTGTAAGTGGGCTTGGTTTTTTTAAAGAAATAGTTGTAGCTAATAGCTTTGGTCTTTCGGAATTACTCGACACTTTTTACATAGCTATATTGTTTCCTACATTTATAAGTGGTGTTTTTCTAGATTCGTTTAAAAGCGTTTTTATACCAAACTATGTTAGCGAATTAAAAACAGGAAAAAACATAGGAGCATTTCAAAGCACCAGTTTTATTGTAACAATTGTAATATCCTTAGTGTTTTTACTTATTGCTATACTTTTTACTGACACTTATTTAGAAACATTTTTTAAAGGTCACACTACACAATACTATAGTTTAATTAAAACACAATTTTATTATGTAGCTCCTTGTATTTTATTTTGGGGACTTTCTTCTTTAATAAGCGGATTATTAAACATTGATGACGAGTTTAAATTTTCTTCAATTGCAAGTATTTTTACGCCTATATCAATTATTATATGTCTCGTTTTTTTTAAAGAGGCTCTTGGAAGTTTGGTACTTGCTTTAGGTACATTATTTGGAAGTATCCTAAACTTCTTGTTTTTGTTGATAGTAGCACTTAATCGAAAAATTATCACATTACAAACACCTGATTTTATTTCGGTTAACATTAAAGTATTATTTAAGCAAATACCTGCTAAAGTGTCATCTAGCTTGCTAAGTGGTATTAACCCACTTATAGACCAATACTTTTCAGCTCAATTAATTGTTGGTTCAATAGCTGCATTAAATTATGGAATCAAAATTCCTGCTTTTGCCATCTCAATTGTAGGTATTGCGGTTGGTAATGTACTTCTGCCCTATTTTTCTAAAAATGCTGTTGATAATAAAGAAGCTACTTTTAAAAAACTAAAACTAATACTTAAATACCTTATAATTAGTAGCTCTATTATAGTAATTATACTAGTTCTTCTCTCTTCTCCAATTATATGGCTTGTTTTCGAGAGAAATGCTTTTACAAGTTCAGACACTGTAATTGTATCAAAAATACAACAAATGTATATTTTACAAATACCTTCTTATATTAGTGGCTTAGTGATGGTTAAGTTTTTAACATCAATAAATAAAAATAATTTTATGGTATTAACTTCTTTAGTAAGTTTAATTCTAAATATTGTGTTCAATTTTATTTTAATTGATGTAATGGGAGTTTATGGATTAGCATTAGCTACATCGTTAGTTTCCATTGTTAATAGTATCATTTTATATGTCTATATAAACAAATTAAACAGTTCCTATGTTTAATATAATTACACCAACATATAATAGAGCGCATACATTACCTAGAGTATACAAATCTTTAATACAACAAACCACCAAAACATTTGAATGGATTATTGTTGATGATGGTAGTACTGATAACACATATCAACTAATTAGTGAATGGATAAAAAACACTACCGAATTTAAAATTACTTACCATAAACTAAATATTAATAAAGGAAAATCTAATGCTGTAAACGTTGCAATAGATTTGTGTAAAGAAAAATACACCATAATTGCAGATAGCGATGATACTTTTGTTCCAGAAACAATATCAGATTTAAAAGATATTTGGACTAACAATACTGATAATAGCATTGGAGCTATTTGGACACTCACTAAGGATGAAAGCGGTCAAATTATTGGAGATAAGTTTCCTGAAGATTATTGGAAAGTAGATTTTAAGACTAGAGTTCTCAAACATAACATTGAAGGCGAAAAATGGCATTGTTGGAAAACTAATGTTTTAAAATCTAACAAAATGATTTTAAGTAATGAATGTCATATTGGCGAAAGTCACACTTGGAACCATATTAATAGATCATTTGATTTTTTATGCATAAATATTGCCCATAGAATTTATTTCCATTCTAACGATGGACTTATTGCCACAAAAACAAGTAAAGAAAGAAAAGCCAAAGTCTATTACAACAGTGCTTTGATTGAGTTAGAAAACGTATCCTTAAATGATATTATAAAATACAAATTTTATAGGTTTTATGCATTTCAATACATAAAATCTAACCTATATTTAAAACGAAGAACCAATCGCTTGTCTTTTGTAAAAAAGCTTACATGCTTTGTGATATTTATGTTGAATATTCCATTAAAATTAGTAAGAACTTAATATGAAAATCCTAAAATACATAATTCTAATTTTAATTCTTTGGGGTATTGATAGCTTCTCATTTTTTGTGTTTGGAGAAACCATAGGTGGTTATGTTAGTCATCTTACTTTTATACTATTACTTGGGTATTATTTCTTTGCAAGAAAGCGTCCTGTAATTATCCCTTTAGCCATCCTAGGGGTTAGTTATTTTATAATTTCAGGTCTAACATATATTGATAATTATGAAGTTTACATCAATGAGTTTATCAAATACGGTATTCTAATTATTTGTGGTGCTGAAGTAGCTAGAGACACATCTTCAAAAGAGTTAATACTTTTTCTTTTAATTGGAGCAGCAAGTGTATTAATTCATTCTTTATTTTTCGCTGATAACTATGGCAGGTATAGTGGCTTTTATTTAAATCCTAATGGAGCAGCTTTTGTATGCCTAATAGGCTACTGCTTAACATTTAACATTAGCAATAAAACTACAAAGTATTTATTTACATTCATTTTTACTTTTGCAGGTATTTTAACCTTTTCAAGGTTCTTTTTTTTAATGTGGTTTCTAATAACATTACTTTCTGCAATAAGTAACAGAAAAAACTTGCAATTATTTGGAATTGGTATTGGCACATTGGCTCTATTAATAAGTTTTGCCACAATATTACAAGTTAACACTACTCGATTTTCTCTATTAATTGGATTATTAAATAATAATGCACAAACAGAACGACTAACTGAAGATAGCCGAATGAGCAGATGGTCTACCTATTACAATGATATTTTAGATAAGCCAATTTTTGGAAATGGTTATAAAAGTTTTAGCGGTATAGACAATGTTAAACAAGGTGTGCATAACACCTACTTAATGGTTTTAGGTGAAGCAGGTATCATCCCCTTTTTGATTATTATTGGTATTTATTTGTATTTAATTAGAAAAACTATTTACGGCTACAAAACCAATACTGATAAATTACTCCTAGCCATATCATTAAGCGCTATTTTATTAACAATGCATAACTATTTTAATTACTACCTAATACTATTTATAACTATTTGGTTATTTAATAAAGTGAGTACAAATAACTCTCAAGAAAATGAAATAACTTTATAAAAGTAAACTCAAATCATACTATGTGCGGTATTTACGGAACAACATTAAATTATAACGAACAGCAAGTTAAGGACAAACTCAAGCGAACAGCTTTTAGAGGTCCTGATCAAATGGGTTGGCAGTTTTATAAAAAAGATAATAGACAAGTCATTTTTGGTCATAACAGACTTTCAATAATAGATTTAGACCCTAGATCAAATCAACCATTTACTTATTACGATACAATTCATATTGTTTTTAACGGAGAAGTTTACAATTTCAAAACAATTAAAGAAACACTTAGTAAAAAAGGATATAGTTTTAAAACAACTAGTGATACCGAAGTACTTTGTGCTGCATATTTAGAGTATGGTGAAAAATGTGTAGATTACTTTGTTGGAATGTTTTCGTTTGTAATTTACGATGAAAAAAACAACATACTCTTTGGAGCAAGAGATAGACTAGGTAAAAAACCATTTTATTATTACCACGATGGTAAAGATTTTGAATTTGCTAGTCAAATATCCTCAATTCAATTACACTCCAACAACCTCACAATTTCTGAACGCGCAATAGCTTATTATTTATCTTGGGGAAATGTACCAGATCCTCAATCTATTTTCAGTCAAGTTAAAAAACTTAAAGCAGGACATAAGTTTACATTTAACCTTAGTTCTGGTGAGTTCAAATCACAACCCTATTGGGATATTGATTACACAAATAAAAACCTTTATAAAGGAAGTTATGAAGATGCTAAACAAGAACTTAAAACAATTTTAAATGGCGCTGTAAAAAGCAGGTTATTTGCCGATGTTCCTGTTGGTGTATTCCTATCTGGAGGAGTAGACTCTTCATTAGTTGCTGCTACTGCAAGGCAAACATCTAGGGCTAAGGTTAAAACATTTTCGGTTAAATTTAACGAAAAAGGCTTTGATGAAAGTCATTATGCACAGCAAGTTGCAGACCACCTACAAACAGATCATCATGTAATTGAATGTAATTACAACGAAGGCATCGATTTAATTAAGAATTTTTGCCATTATTACGATGAGCCTTTTTCTGATTCTTCAGCAATCCCATCAATGCTTTTAGCTAAACATACCAAAAAACATGTAACAGTAGCTCTTTCTGGTGATGGTGGTGACGAAAGTTTTATTGGATATCACAGATACAATTGGGCAAAAAAAGGAGGAGTTTATTACAAACTACCATTACCTATCAGAAAACTTGGTGCAGGAGTCTTATCTCTATTACCTCACTATAGACTAAATGTTATTGCTAAAGCTTTACAGTTTAAAGACGTAAATGAAGTTTACTTAGGCGCTATGACTGGTGTAGATTTATCTCATATAAACACAGACTATAACACTAGACTAGTTGACGAATCAAAATACTTAATGCACAATAATAAAAACCTATTTGAACGTATTAGTGATTTTGACACTAAAACTTATCTTAATTGGGATATAAACACTAAAGTAGATAGAGCTTCGATGGCTTTTTCACTAGAAGTTAGAGCTCCATTGCTAGACCATCAAATAGTTGAGTTTGCAAATTCGCTACCAACATCTTTTAAATTTCATAAAAAAGAAATGAAACGCATTCTAAAAGATGTGTTGTACGAATCAGTTCCAAAGCACATATTTAATAGGCCAAAAGCAGGCTTTACTATGCCATTCTCTGAATGGTTTAGAGAAGATTTAAAAGACTATGTTTTAAGTGAATTAAATGAAGACACTTTAAAATCGCTACCTTGTATTGACGCCAAAAAAGTGCAGTTTATGATTAACCAACATATGGATGGCACCTGGAATAGATACCCTTTAATATGGTCTTTATTAGTATTAAAACAATGGTTAAGTACTAATGGAAAAGGAATAAGTATAAGCTAACTTATGTCTAAGTCTAAAATAAATATACTTTTTGTTTTACCATCATTAAAGGCTGGTGGTGCCGAAAGAGTTATTTCTTTTATTGCTAGTAATTTAAACCCAAATAAATTTACATGCACACTAATTGTTGTTGGTCAAAAAAAAGATGCTATATACAACACTGAAGCTATTGAGGTTCTTTTTCTTAATAAAAGAAGAGTCTTAAATGCAATACCTAAATTATTTAAACATATACTAATAAAAAATCCTGATATAGTTGTTGGGTCTATTGCTCATGTTAACAGAGTGCTAGCTATGTTATCTATCTTTTTCTTTAATACTAAATTTGTTGGTAGAGAAGCTAGTGTATTAAGTATTATGAATAGTTTCAATACAAAAAAAAGTGTTTTTCAATTTCCTTTTTTTAAAAACTACCACAAGTATTTAGATGCTGTAATTTGTCAGTCTATTGACATGGCTAATGACCTAATATTAAACAATTCATTTTCCAAAGAAAAAATACACATAATCAACAATCCTATATCTGGTTATTTACCTATTAAATCTTCTAAGCCTATCACTACAGTAAAAGAATTTATCACAATAGGACGATTAAGTAAAGAAAAAGGTCATCTCAGAATTTTAGAAGCAATTTCTAAATTAAGCTTTGAATATAATTATACAATTATTGGAACTGGAGATGAAAAAGATGCAATTATACAGCATGCAAAACATTTAGGAATTATTGATAATATAAAAATTATTCCGCATACCAATACTGTAGCTCAATATTTATCTAACAGCGATATTTTTATCCAAGGCTCATATGTAGAAGGTTTTCCAAATGCATTACTAGAAAGTTGTGTGGTTGGAACTCCTGTAATAGCGTTTAATGCTCCTGGTGGAACCAAAGAAATTATTGAAGAGAGCATAAATGGTTATATTGTAGAAAACACCACTCAATTTATTGAAACGTTGAATATGATGGTTCAAAAAGTTTGGGACCCTAAACATATCAATGCATCAGTTACGAAAAAGTACAATAAAGAGTTAATTTTAGAAAAGTATGAAGCTTTGTTTAATAGTCTTTCATCTAAATCAAAACCATGAAAGTACTAATAATCATTCCAAACGATGCACTTGGTGGTGCAGAACAATACTTAAAAATGGTTGCATCCTACTTTAAAGAAGCAACTGTAGATATTTATTTTATCACAGCCTATGACACAAAGCTTTGGGACGATATAAAAAATAACACTAATCAACACTTCTGCTCTACTAGCAATAAATTTTTGGGTGTTTTAAAATTTCTTTCTCTAAGTCAAAAACAAAAAAAAGAGTATGATTACGTTTTTACATCTCATATCTATATTAACGCTTTAGTAGGAATACTACTAAAACTTAAAATTTTAAAAACTAAAAAGTTTATCGCAAGAGAATCAACCTCAATTTTCCTTAGGTACAAAGGATTAAAACTATTTTTATATAAACTAGCATATAAAATTGGGTATAAAAAAATAGACTTATTGATTTGTCAGACTGAATTGATGAAAAACCAGTTAATACAACATTTTAAAAGTATTGAAAAGAAAACAAAAATAGTAACCATCCCTAATCCATTAAATTTTGAATATTTACTTAATGAACGAGCAAAAGAAGGCGTAAATCTTCCTTTTGAATTTATCGTATCAGCTGGTAGATTCATTCCAGAAAAAGGACTTGATTTATTAATTAAAGCCTTTTATTATGTTAAGATATCCTACCCAAATTTAAAATTAATACTTCTTGGTGATGGCGAATTAAAAGCTGATTTAGTAGCGCAAATTAAATCTTTAAGTTTGGACAACGATATAATATTACCAGGTCATGTAAACAATGTATTATCCTATTTTAAGTCTGCAAAACTATGTGTTGTATCATCAAGAATCGAAGGTTTTCCTAATGTTCTTTTGCAAATGATGTCGCAAAACAACAATGTGGTATCTACAACATGTGCTGGTGGAATTGATAAAATCGAAGGTATCTACTTATCAAAACCAAATGATGCTGAAAGCTTAAAAATTGCTATTGAGAAAGCACTTTCTACATCAAACAGTACAAGTAACAGAAGTAAATTTGACAATTACCTTAGCGATAGAGACATTGACAAGTTTATTAAAAAAATTATTGCAATAACTTAAATCTCAAACAATCATTTAAGTTGTTTTTACCTTCATCCTATAAACCTTTCCTTACAACTAATTAATCCTTTTATCATTTATTACAATTTAAATATTTGATATCTTCGGCTAGTAGTTTTTAGTGATAAAAAGATGTTCAACAACAACTTACATCTTAAAAAAATTAAATGAAAAAAATAATTCGAGTAACAACAATGCCAGGATCAATAAATTCACTTTTAAAAGGTCAATTAGGCTTTATGAGTCAACATTACAACATCTTAGCTGTGTCAAGCAATGAAGGTGGAAGACTCAAAAGTATTGGTGAGGAAGAGGGCATTCCTACTTATGCTGTAGAAATGACTCGAAAAATTACTCCTATTAGAGATTTAGCTGCTACCTATTCTCTTTATAAATTATTTAAAAAAGAAAAACCCTTTATTGTACACACGCATACTCCTAAAGCAGGTATAGCAGGTATGCTTGCTGCCAAATTAGCCAAAGTACCACATCGTTTACACACTGTTGCTGGGTTACCTCTATTAGAAAGTAAAGGCTTAAAAAGAAAGCTGTTAGACATTGTTGAAAAATGCACTTACAACTGCTCTACCATAGTACTACCAAACTCTTTTGGTCTTAAACAAATTATTATTGATTTAAAATTTACAAATCAATCTAAATTAAAGGTTATAGGTAATGGAAGTTCTAATGGCATTAATGTTGAGCACTTCAATCCTGAGACAATATCTGAATCACAAAAAGAAAAATTAAGACTAAAGTTTGGTATTCAACCCAATGATTTTGTGTTCATATTCGTAGGACGTATAGTTGGAGACAAAGGTATCAATGAGTTAATTAAGGCTTTTAACTCATTAAACAAAGAATACAGTACTATAAAGTTACTTCTCTTGGGTCATAAAGAAAGTCACTTAGACCCAATATCCAAAAAATCTCTAAAAGTTCTAAAAGAAAATAAAAACATTATAGAATTAGGTTTTCAAACCGATATTAGACCTTATTTATCAATTTCAAATGTTTTAACTTTTCCTAGTTACAGAGAAGGTTTTCCAAACGCAGTACTACAAGCATGTGCAATGCAAGTGCCTTGTATTGCCTCAAATATTAATGGTTGTAATGAAATTATAAAAAATGAAATTAATGGGATAATAATTCCTCCAAAAGATACCAAATCACTAAAAAACGCAATGGCATTTTGCTTAAACAACCCTCTAAAAGTAAAAGAAATGTCTCTCCTATCTAGAAACACAATTACAGATTTATACAGTCAGGATATTGTTTGGAAAGAACTACTATCTCTTTATAAAACACTGGAAGAATGAAGATATACAAACATTTTTTCAAACCATTACTCGACAAGCTAAGCGCTATACTTGGGTTAATAGCCATATCTCCTGTTTTCATATTAACAACTCTACTATTAACTATAGCTAATAAAGGCAAACCCTTTTTCATTCAAGAACGTGGTGGTAAAAACAAAACCGTTTTTAAGATAATAAAGTTTAAAACCATGAACGACAAAAAGGATGCAAATGGAAATTTACTTCCAGATAAGCAAAGACTAACGAAAATTGGAAACTTTGTTAGAAACACTTCTTTAGACGAAATACCTCAACTAATAAACATAATAAAAGGTGACATGAGCCTTATTGGCCCAAGACCTATGCTTGCTGAGTACCTATCAATTTACAATGACCATCAAATACAACGTTTAAATGTAAAACCAGGAATAACAGGTTGGGCGCAAATAAATGGTAGAAACAACTTAACATTTAATAAAAAATTTGACTTAGACATTTGGTATATAAACAACCTAAGTTTTAAGCTAGATATTAAAATACTTTTTTTAACTTTGATTAAGATTTTCAGCACGTTAGATGTAAATCAGGATGGTAATTTAGAAGTAACTGCCGAAAAATTTAATGGTAAAAACTAAAGATATGAATTTCTACAACAATCTAAACTTACGCACTAACGACCCAGTTGAAAGTGGTGAAATGATAAAAGAAACTCTAAAAAATACAAAAGTACTTAAAGTTACTCCTGAGTGGTATTTAGGTGATTTGCGTCTTTTCTACGATAAGCTTGTAGATTATTTAGGTCCTGTAGTAAATGGTGGTGAAGATTTTACAAAAGGAGGCGTTTTAACTGGTGAACGTTGGTTAGAAATTAGATATGATGACGACATTCCTGATCTTGCTGCATACAGGCACAGTAAAAATGCGCAGCCATTACATACTGATGAGTCTTACCTAACAAATCCTGCTGATATAATGCTGTTTTACTGCGTTAATAAAGCACCTGCTGGTGGAGCCACAACTTTTATTGATGGACAAATTCTAGTAGACTACATGAAGAAAAATGCGCCAATTATGTTGGATGACTTAACATCAAAATCTATATGCTACAGAAAAGCAGATGAAGCGCGAACCGAAAAAATTATAGACATTCAAGACAATGGTAAAATTACCTTAAACTTTAACTACTATTGTATTGACCCAAATGAAACTGAAGAAAATAAAAAGCTTAATAAAGAGTTTTTTACATTTTTACAAGAATACATAGCTCACTCACATTTAGTAGAAAGAGTATATCTTAATCCTGGAGAATCTGTTTTATGGTGGGATCAATATGTATTACATGGTCGTACATCTTATGATGCAAAAAAAACCAACGACCGCTACATCTGGAAAACCGGCTTTAAGTGGGTAGGATGATGAATACTTTAAATCTGGGAAAAATCACTTTAGGAACAATGCGTTTCGTTGATAAAAACCTCAGTATCAAGGAAACAGTAAAACTTATTGAAGAGAGTTTTAATCTAGGCATTAATACTCACCATTCTTCATTTGAATACAATTCTTATTCCTTATACTCAAACGCCTTAAACAAAAGCAGTTGCAAGCCTCATATCAAACACATTGTTAAACTATCTTCCCCTCATTTTGGAGAGTCAAAATTTTCAGCTGAAAAGCTAGAAAAACTTATTGATAATGAGTTAAAACACTTAAAAGTCGACTGTATTGATGTTTTGCAATGGCTAGTAAGATCAGAACCTATTAATGACAACGACAGACTATCAGTTCTACTCTATCAAAAAGAAACCATAGAAACAAGTTTATCAAACTTAAAAGAAAAAGGCAAAATCAAACACGTGTTTGCTTTCCCCTACTCTGTAAACTTTGCACATGAGGTCATAAAACTAAAATCTGTTGATGGAATTATTTCTTATCTCAATAAATCTGAAACTGATTATTCCCACTTTGCAAATTCAGTCCCTTTTATAGCCATAAGACCATTTTTTGCAGGAAAACTTTTTAATGATGCTTCTAACTCATCTGAAAGCATAATTAGTGATTGTTTAGATTATGTGTATAAACACAAAAACGTAAAAACCTCTATAATAAGCATAAACACTATACAACAACTAAGTCAGTATAAAAACTATTTAAAAAAGTCTTAAACGATTTTAGAAAATGATAAAAGAAATAACTTCAAAGCAAGAATGGGATAATGTTCTCAGTAAAGTTGATACTTACGACTTTTATCACACTTATGACTATCATACAATATCCAAACAAGAAGATGAAGAATGTGTACTCTTACATTTTGAAAAAGACAATTACCTAATAGCCATACCTTTAATTATAAGACCAATTGAAGGGACTGATTGTTTCGATATCACTTCTGTTTACGGTTATTCTGGTCCTGTTTCTAAAAACATATCTTACAATTTTAACAACACACAATTTATAACTGAATTTAAAGAATACCTCTTTAATAAAAAGATTGTTTCTGTATTTAGTAGATTAAACCCATTTATCAATCATCAAAAAGACATTTTAAAAAATTTAGGAGACTGTGAAGACTTAAGTTCTGTTGTGTTTATCGATCTCACTAATGATATTGAAGTACAGCGTCAAGGATATCAACGTAGAATCAAATCACACATTAATAAATCGAGGCGATTGTGCACTATTAAAAAAGCACAAACACAAGAAGAAATTGAAGCATTTATTGACATTTATTATGAAAACATGAATCGTGTAGATGCCGAAGACTCTTATTATTTTGACAAAGATTATTTCTTCAAGTTTCTAAAATGTAATGATTTTAAAACTGACCTGTTATTAGCTATTGATAATGAAACCAATCAATACATATCAGGTGTAATGTTCGTTAAAACAAACCAAATTGTGCAATATCACTTATCTGGAACTAAAACAGACTTCCTTAATATTATGCCTGTAAAAATGCTGATTGACGAAATGAGAATATTAGCTACAAACAAAGGTTATAAATACTTAAACCTTGGTGGTGGTCTTGGCAGTAAAGAAGACTCATTATTACGCTTTAAGAAATCTTTTTCCAAAGAACTAGAAACATTTAGTCTATGGAAATATATTGTTAATGTAGATGCTTACAATAAATTATCATCTAAAAACGAAGTAACAAACACCAATTACTTTCCTGCTTATCGTACAAAATAGATTTTATTGACTCTATCAAATCTTTTTTAACAAGAAAAACACTACAACAAATTAATTATCAATATTTTACAGACAAATAATCGTTTAAAGAGTATATTTTACCGATTTTAACCAACCTACCAAAGTAGTTAACACTTAATTAGCTAAATTTAAACAACTTAAAACAAGTTCATCTCCTTATTAATAGCATAAGTAATTCAAAATAAAATGGGACACCATGACTAATGCTTTTGAAATTGACAGACGAGAAGGACTGTCTAAAAAAGAATTTTACAATTCTTACGTAAAAAAATCTTTACCAGTTGTATTAACCGATAAAGGTGAATGGGTTTGGTCTGACAAGTTTTCAACTGACTACCTAAAATCACACTATAATCATTTAACACGAACTGTTAACGGTAAAAGTTATTCTTTATCTGAAATTATAGAACTTTGTAAGAAATCTACAAAAGAGAACAAAGCTCCCTACCCTAACATTTATGACGTAAAAAGAGATTTTCCCGAATTACTTAATGAAATACCAGAGTTATTGTATGGAAAATCAAATAGACTACAAAGCAAAATGCTTCCAAGATTTATTGCTAAGTACACCAACAAAAGAGAGTTGTTTTTTGGAGGAAAAGACTGTTCATTTCCAACGTTACATATAGATTACCTTGGTGTTCATACGCAATTAACACAAATAATTGGAGATAAAGACTTTTATTTATACTCTCCTGATCAGTCAGCATGTTTTTATCCTGATAAAATAAGAAGAAACCAAAGTCCAGTAAATATTTTTGACCCTGATTTAGAAAAATATCCGTTGTTCAAAAACGCAGTAGCTATAAAAACCACACTAAAACCTGGAGAAACCTTATTTATACCAGCTGGTTGGTGGCACACAACATATATTCATAATTTTAATTTAACCTATGCCATAGACCATGTAAACTCTTTTAACTGGAACTTTTTTATGGATGAATACTACCTTTCAGCTAAAAAAAATTATCCAAAACTAGCATCATTGGTTAAAGTCTATAAAGTTATCATGGGTAAAATATTTAATGCTAAAGAAGCAATACTCAACTAGAATTTAACAGCTAAACTTCATTTCAAAGTATAAAACTGTATAATAAACTAATATTTAGTGTTTTTCATTTAATAATTAGCAATAAAACATAACTTTACGTTATTCAACTGCCTAAAAATTATTATGTTCGATAACATGAAATCAAACTTCACACGAACTATTGCAAAACATATTGGTAATGTACTTGTATTTTTAAGACCCAAAAAAGCTCAAGAACTTTCAGAAAACAGAATTACACTAGTTCATAAAAACAAAAATAATTTAAGTTTTCAAGAACGTTTAATGCGTTTTGCGCTAGTACAAAAACTAGAAACATTAGACGATCACAATAAAATAGCCGAACAAAACAAAACTTTTTGGATAAATGAAAGCGCTACAGAGTTGTTTACCGAAACTAAAGATTCAATTAATACGTTTTTCATTCCGCATTGTACTTTTATTTTTGATTTGTTAAAACAAGAAATTTCAAATCAAGATCAAGAAATTGACACACTGGTAGAAATAGGTACTGGAAACGGTAGCATTCTTAATCACTTAAGCACTGAGTTTCCAAATTTTAAAAAGCTTATCGGAATTGATTTAAGCGCCAATCAAATTGAGATAAACAAAAAAAAATATAAACAAAACACTAAACTTGAGTTCGTAACAAGTGACGCCTATGATTGGATTAAAAAAAATGGTAAAAAGAATACTGTTTTTGTTACTTACAATGGTGTTTTAGAATACTTTTTAGAACAGCAATTACAAGAGCTTTTAATAGAAATAAATAAGCTAAAAAACATTTTTTTTGTATCCATAGAGCCCAATGGAGCTAGTCACGATTTTGATAAAGACCCAAATACTCAGCTTTATGGTGATGAACCTTCTTTTTCGCACAATTACCCAAAACTATTTAAAAATGCAGGTTTTACTTTATGGCATTTTTCACAGATACAACTAGAAGGAGAAAGTAAACAAACTTTTATTGGCGCTAAAAATTAGACTAATAAATCTTTAAGGTTTGTGCTAAAACGAATTAAAGTGCTGTATAACTATTTTTTTTTAGTAAAAATTATTTTGAGTTTACTTTTAATTACCCTTTAATATTTCTTTATATCCCCTTTAATTTTGATTAATAGCTTAATGAAATAAAATATTTAGATTTAAAATATCTTATAATAATTTAAATTATGGTTTCAACTGCAACATATTCACTATTTGAAAAAGCAGTAAAATTATATCCTAATGATGATTGTTTAATCGAAGGAGACAAAGCTATAACCTACAATCAATTAAACGATAAAATACTAAGTGTATTCAATTTAATTATTGAACATGCCAATGATGAAAAAATAATAGGATTATCAACAACACGAGGCATAGATCAAATTGTATTTATGCTTGCTATTTTAAAAGCTAAAAAAGCATATTTACCAATAGATTTTAAGTACCCTAAAGACCGAATTCTTAAAATCATAAAGAACTCAAATCTCAATTTCTGTTTAACTAACCTTAAGGAATCCACACTTGCTGAAGAAATGGGTTTATCTGTATTATCTAATGATAATTTTAAAGCCCCAAAACAACTATTACAACAGTCTTCTATGGCTGATAATAGCACTTATATTTTATATACTTCAGGGTCAACAGGAGAACCAAAAGGAGTTTGTATGGGAAATACCGCAGCAGTTAATCTAATTAACTGGCAGCATAAAAACTCTAAAGCAACTCAAGGTACTAGAACTATTCAATTTGCTCCTTTAAGTTTCGATGTGTCTTTTCAAGAAATAATGACAACACTTTCAAATGGTGGATGTCTTGTTCTAATTAACGAAGAACAAAGACTGGATGTGGTGCAGTTGTTAGAAAGAATAAACAAACATCAAGTCAATCGGTTATTCCTTCCGTTTGTTGCATTACAAGCACTTGCAGAAACAGCTGTAAGCTTAGACAAATATCCTGATAGTCTAAATGAAATTATGACCGCAGGTGAGCAGCTTAAAATCACTAAAGAATTAAGAACATTTTTCACAAAACTAAACCACTGCACGCTTTACAATCAATATGGTCCTACTGAGTGTCATGTAGTTACTGAATTGAAGCTTGAAGGACAGCCTAAAGAATGGCCTGGGTTACCCAATATTGGAAAAGCTATAGATAATACAACTATCTATATTTTAGATAAAAACCAAAGCATCCTTCCTAACGGTGAAGTTGGAGAATTATGCATCACAGGAGATTGTCTTGCTGAAGGGTATTTAGGCAATGAGACATTAACCAATGAACGTTTTACTACATTAACACTTCCAGATGGAACAAAAACTAGAATGTATCGTACAGGTGATGTCGCAAAGTTTTTACCTGATGGTAATATTGAATTTTTAGGTCGTGAAGACGAACAGGTAAAAATTAGTGGACATCGTATTGAATTAGGCGAAGTCGAAATTGCTATTAGTAAACTACCTAATATAAAGCAGGCAGTTGTTGTTGCAAGCACACATTTTTCTTCGCAACCACAGTTAATCGCCTATATACAGACCGATAATATTACTTTAAAAAACGATACTAGTTTTAGAGAAAAAGTAAGTTCTGTATTGCCTGAATACATGCTTCCTAACTATTATGTTTGGGTCAATGAATTTCCAAAAACATCTAGCGGAAAAGTTAACAAAAAAGCACTACCTGTTCCTGAATATAAGCGTCCAAGTAATGCACCTATCTACAAGAAACCAAAAACTGAAGTACAAAAGCATATTGCAAAAATTTGGTCTGATATTCTTCGTATTCCAAAAATTGGTATTGCAGATAACTTTTTTGAAATGGGAGGAACTTCTCTTCTAGCCCAAAAAACGGTTTCTGCTTTACGTCTTAATTATCAATATGAAGTACCTATTATAAAATTATATCAACATCCAACCATTGCTGAGTTAGCAAATTTCTTAGAGCCTAAAAAAAATACTGGAATTCAGTATAAAAAAAGCAAAAAACGAAATCAAGACACTTCAGATGTTGCAGTAATTGGAATGGCAGGTCGTTTTCCTGGAGCTAATACAATTCAAGAATTGTGGAATGTATTAAGAGAAGGCAAAGACACGATTACATTCTTCTCTCCAGAAGAATTAGACCCTTCAATTCCTGATGCAATTAAAAACGACCCTCTATATGTTCCTGCTCGTGGCATTGTTCCTTCTGCTAAAGAATTTGATGCTGCTTTTTTCGGACTCAATCCAAAAGTAGCAGAAGCTATGGATCCGCAACAGCGTATCTTTTTAGAAATTGCTTGGGAAGTTTTAGAACAATCAGGTCATTTACCAGAGCATTACAGTGGTACCATTGGAGTTTACGCTGGAACTGGAATGAATACCTATTACAAAAACAATATTCTTCCCAATACAACAGTAATGGATAGAATAGGAAGTTTCCTTGCCGATACGTTTAATGAAAAAGATTACATCGCGTCTCGAACAGCATATCAACTTAATTTAAAAGGACCTGCAGTAAGTGTACAATCTGCTTGCTCCACTTCATCGTTAGCTATTGCTCAAGCTGTTGAAGCTATTAGAAGCGGACAATGTGATGCTGCTATAGCTGGTGGCTCAAGTGTAACTGCTCCAATTCATACTGGTCATTTATACCAAGAAGGGTCAATTATGAGTCCTGATGGTAGATGCCGACCATTTGATGCAAATGCCAAAGGAACTATTTTTAGTGATGGTGCTGCAGTTGTTTTATTAAAACGACTGGAAGATGCCGAACGTGATGGAGATACTATTCATGCTGTAATAAAAGGTGTTGGAGTTAATAATGATGGTGGAAATAAAGGAAGTTTTACAGCTCCTAGCACTGAAGGGCAAGCCAATGCTATTGTTAGGGCACTTCAAGATGCCAACACCAACCCTTCTGAAATAAGCTATATAGAAACCCATGGAACTGCAACTCCGGTTGGTGACCCAATAGAAATTGAAGGCCTTAAAATTGCTTTTGGAGAACAAGAACAAAAAGGATTTTGCGCTATTGGCTCTATAAAGAGTAATATGGGACACCTTACTGGTGCTGCTGGAGTTGCTGGTGTTATCAAAACGATATTAGCATTAAAACATCGTGAGATTCCAGCATCTTTAGGTTACGAACAACCTAACCCATCAATCGATTTTGATAATAGCCCATTTTATGTCAATAGTACTTTAACTCCATGGAATGCTAAAAACAAACGTAAAGCAGGTGTAAGTTCCTTTGGTGTTGGAGGCACAAACGTACATATCATTCTTGAAGAATATGAACAAAAAACCAACACATCAAACCCTAGTCGACCTTTACAACTATTAACTTGGTCTGCAAAGACAAAAAACAGTTTAAATGGTTACCAACACGCATTAAACAGTTATTTAAACACTTCTAAGTCTATTGAACTAGCTGATGTATCATATAGTTTAAATACTACAAGAGCTACTTTTGCAGAACGACGCTTTTTAATAGCTAGCTCAACATTACAAGCTAAGCAGCAATTAGCAACATTAGAAACCAATACAATCAAATCTAAGACATTATCATCTGAACCAGATGAATTAGCATTTTTATTTCCAGGTCAAGGGTCTCAATATCTTCAAATGGGTAAAGCACTTTATGAACATGAAACCGTATTTAAAACTGCTGTGGACACTTGTGCTAAACTCTTAAAATCAGAATTAAAACTAGACATTAGAGATATTATTTATCCAAAAGAACATTCTGAAAAAGCTGAAGAACAACTAAAAGACACACAATACACTCAACCTGCTCTATTTGTTATTGAATACGCACTTGCTCAACTTTGGATGAGTTGGGGAATTAAACCCACTTTAGTATGCGGTCACAGTATTGGCGAATTTGTTGCTGCGCATTTGGCTGGTATATTTTCTTTAGAAGATGCTTTACACTTAATTACGCGACGCGGAAAACTAGTTAGCGAACTCCCTAAAGGAAGTATGTTGTCGATTCGAAAAAGCTTAGAAGATGTCAAACACTTAATTCCTGATCATCTTTCTATTGCTGCGATTAATTCTGATCAACTAATTGTGGTTTCTGGACCAGATAAACCTATAGCAGACTTTGCAAAACAGCTAGATGATAAAGGTATTGCAAACCGATTATTGTCTACAAGTCATGCATTTCATTCTACCATGATGGATCCTGTTTTAGATACTTTTGAAGCAGAGGTTAAAAAAGTAACATTAAATGTTCCTCGTCTACCATTAGTATCAACTGTTACTGGCGATTGGATAAAGGACGAAGAAGCTATAGACCCAAAATATTGGGCTAACCATTTAAGAGCTACAGTGAATTTTTCTGGAGCTATGGAAACAGTTTTAAACCTTGAGGACACTATACTTTTAGAAATTGGACCAGGTCGTGCTTTAACAACCTTATCCAAGCAGAAAAAAGGGTTAAAAGCACTTGCATCGATCTCTAGTTTAACTATTCCTGATGAAGATGAAACCGCGTACCATACTGTTTTGTCTGCTCTTGGTGAACTTTGGTTAAATGGCGTTGACATAAACTGGAATACGTTTTACAAACACCAAAGTCAACAACGTGTTTGGTTACCATCATATGTTTTTGATCGTAAACCATGTTGGATCAACCCACCTACAAATCAATCAACAACTATAAATTCAACACCTAATAATATTACTACAGCAATACCGCTAGAACAATCTGTAGAACCTATACCAAACCAAAACACTCAAATTATGAGAAAACCCATAATTCTTGATAAAATAGCTGAAATTGTAGAAGATAATTCTGGAATCGAAATAGAAACAAGTGAGTATAATCTGAGCTTTTTAGAACTTGGGTTAGATTCATTAGTACTTACTCAAATGGCAATCAATCTGAAAAATGAATTTAATACTCCAATAACTTTTAGACAATTAAATGGTGAATTAGGTTCACCCGACTTATTAGCAACACACATTGATAAGATACTACCTAAAGAAGAGCTAGCTCCTGCTCCAATAGCCCAAGCTAGTCATACCATTTCAACTACCAATAGCTCAAACCAACAAATTCCATTGTCGCAACCCATGGCCAATATTGGCACTGGAGACCCTAATACAGCATTAAGTCTTATTGCACAGCAAATCCAATTGTTAGGTCAACAAATACAATTAATGCAAGGCACAAGCCAACCTATTGCTTCTCCTTCTATTAATCATACTACTCCTCAAACTAAACCAACGCCTTTAGCCAACAATATAAGCACAACATCAAATGATGATTTAGATGAAGACGAAAAGAAAGAGCATGAAAAACCGTTTGGTGCATCTCCAAAAATTCAAAAGCAATCTACAGGGCTAAATAAAGAACAACAAGCATTTTTAAACGATTTAATTGCTAGTTACAATAAAAAAACTGCTAGCAGTAAAGCCTATACGCAAAAACACAGAGCTCATATGTCAGACCCAAGAGTGGTTACAGGTTTTAAACCTGAAACCAAGGAGTTAGTGTACCCTCTTGTGGTAGATAAATCCTCTGGTAGTCGTCTTTGGGACATTGATGGCAATGAATACCTAGATGTGTTAAACAGTTTTGGAGCTTGTTTATTTGGTCATCAACCAGACTTCATTAAAAAAGCTATTAATGACCAAGTAGAACGTGGTTTTGAAGTAGGTCCTCAACATCCATTAGCAGGAGAAGTTTGTGAATTATTATGTGAGTTTACCAATCAAGATCGTGCTGCGTTATGCAAC
This sequence comes from Gaetbulibacter jejuensis, assembly GCF_039524015.1. NCBI lineage: Bacteria > Pseudomonadati > Bacteroidota > Flavobacteriia > Flavobacteriales > Flavobacteriaceae > Gaetbulibacter > Gaetbulibacter jejuensis. Next base: position 210,106 of record NZ_BAAAGF010000003.1, read on the forward strand.
ACAGGATCTGAAGCTGTTTTAGGCGCTATGCGTATCGCAAGAACAGTAACTGGACGCTCATTAATTGTAGCCTTTTCAAGATCATACCATGGTATTAATGATGAGGTTATTGTTAGAGGATCTAAAAAATTAAAATCATTCCCTGCAGCCTCAGGTATTTTACCTGAAGCTGTAAAAAATATGCTCATATTAGATTATGGAACTGAAGAGAGTTTAAATATCATTAGAGAACGTGCTGATGAAATTGCAGCGGTATTAGTAGAACCAGTACAAAGTAGAAGACCAAACTTTAGACCAATAGAATTCCTTAAGGAAGTTAGAAAAATAACCGAAGCATCAGAATCTGTACTAATATTTGATGAAATCATTACTGGATTTAGGATGCATCCTGGTGGCACCCAAGCTCTATTTGGTGTAAAAGCCGATTTAGGAACCTATGGAAAAGTTATAGGTGGTGGTATCTCTATTGGTGCAATTATTGGGAGTAAAAGATGTATGGACGCACTTGATGGTGGTTTCTGGTCTTTTGGAGATGACTCTATTCCTGAAGCAGGTGTTACCTATTTTGCAGGAACTTTTGTACGCCATCCACTAGCCTTAGCTACTTGTAAAGCTTCTCTTTTACACATGAAAGAACAAGGTGTTGCGCTTCAAGATGAATTAGCTAGAAAAACAGAACGCTTTGCTACCGAAGTAAATAATTATTTAAAATCACACAAGCTTCCAATGGAAATTGTATACTATCGTTCGCTTTGGAAACTAGTAATGCTTGAAGATGTAGCTTACGCTGAATTATTCTTTGTGCTAATGAGAGAACGTGGTATTCATGTTTGGGATGGTTTTCCTTGTTATGTCACAACAGCATACACAGAAGATGATATCACACGCTTAATTAACACTTCTATTGAGTGTGTAGAAATCCTTTCTGAAGTTGGCATTCTTCAACCTGAAACAATTTCTTTAACGAATTCAAACAATAGTAATAAGACTACAACAAAAGACTTAAATCAACCTCCAGTTTCTGGAGCACGTTTAGGGATTGACAGAGAAGGCAATCCAGCTTGGTTTGTTGCTGACAAAGATAATGTTGGAGAATATTTACAAATAGATTTATAACAAAAAATTATGGCGACAAAAGTTATTGAGTTAGTAAACAATGGAAATCTTGTAGTAGAGAAGAAATATGGCATGACCTACGAAGAATTTGCCAAAGACCATCTTTTTGCGTGTAAGCCTGTTGTAATAGGTGATGCCTGTAAAGACTGGAAAGCAAAAGATAAATTTACACCAGATTTCTTTAAATCTGAATACGGAGACCGAAAGGTTACAGTTGAAGGTAAAGACTATCTTTTGAAAGATTTTATTGATTTAATGGAAAAGTCTTCAATTGAAAATCCAGCACCTTATCCATGCAAGCTACAACTAGATAGGGACTACCCAGAGCTTTTACCAGATATTTCCCCTAGGTTTAAATTTTCAGAACCAGATTGGTGTCACAACAAACTTATAGAACCTCTTCTTGGTAGCGCTGATACTTATGAGGTTTTTCTTGGAAGTCCTGGAGGTCAATTCCCATATGTACATTATGATTATATGGGATTACACGCTTTTATCACTCAACTATATGGTGTAAAAGAATTTACGGTAATCCCTCCTGAACAAACTGAATATGTTTACCCTAAACCCAATGACCCATGGGTTTCTGAAGTACCAGACATTAAAAACATAGATTTAGATAAATTTCCTCTATGTAAAAACATTACACCTATCACCTTTACTGTTGGTCCTGGAGAAACCTTGTTTATCCCTAATGGCTGGTGGCATACAGCACACTCATTAAGCATTACACTTTCAGTGGCTTTAGATTCTTTAAACAATTCTAATTGGAAAAGATTTAAAAATGAAGTTGTAACAAAAGTTTCTAAAAGAAATAAAATACTAGCTAAAATGGTTAGTGTATATCTTTCTGTTGTAAAGCCCATAATTAAATAAAAAACCAGTATCACTGATAATTAAACCATTCTAACTTTTTAAATTATTATATTCATCTTATTTTTCGAATTAATTTGATGAACTCTTCAAAAAACATAATCAGTTTTAATCCATTTAAAGGACCTCAAATTGAAAAGGTAGTACCTATTACTCAGCCACAAGCTGAAATCTGGATTTCTTGCACTCTTGGTGGTGACGACGCCAATAGAGCTTATAATGAGTCTATCTCTCTAGTTTTTAATGGTCAATTGCATTATAAAGCTTTAGATACTGCTATTCAACAATTGATACAACGACATGAAGCAATTAGATCTATATTTAGTGCTAATGGTCGTTTTATGAGTATTCTAGAATATGAACCGTTCAAACTAGAGTATTTAGATATTTCAAATCAAACTGAATTAGAACAAAAATCATCAATATCAAATTACCTGAAAGCTGAAGCCAACTATGTTTTTGATTTGGTTAATGGTCCATTACTAAAAATGGGATTACTAAAAACAAAGGCTACTGAGCATCATCTTGTCATAACTGGACACCACATTATTTGTGATGGTTGGTCATTAGGTACTATTTTATATGAATTAGGCATATTATATTCTGCTCAAATCAATAAAACAGCACATGCACTTCCTGAAGCTGATAGTTTTAGTGTTTTTGCCGATGAGTTAACATCGTATACTGACAGTATTGAACACAAGAAAACAGTACAATTTTGGTTAGATCAATACAAACAATCTGTTCCGCAGTTAAACTTACCTATTGATTATCCAAGACCAGAACTAAGAACTCACAACAGTGCACGTCTTGACTTTCACATGAACAGGGAATTAGTTGCTAGTTTTAAGAAAGTTGGTGTTAAGTCTGGTTGTAGTTTTGTAACTGCGTTAATGGCAGCTTTTGAAGTACTACTCTACGTACAAACAGGACAAGACGATATTGTTATTGGGTTACCCTCTGCAGGACAAGCAGCCACAGGTCAACAACATTTAATAGGACATTGTGTAAATTTACTTCCTTTAAGAAGTCAAATAAACGCTGAACAGTCTTTCAGTGATTATTTAAAGGCGCGCAAACTAGCTGTTTTTGATGCATATGATCATCAACAATTAAGCTTTGGAGAATTACTTCAAGAGTTGAAAATTCAAAGAGACCCTTCGAGAGTACCTTTAATCCCTGTTGTTTTCAATATTGATATGGGTATGGATAGTAATGTTAATTTTGAAGGCTTAACCTTTAAATTGCTAAGCAACCCAAGAGCTTTTGAAACTTTTGAAATTTTTCTGAATGCAAGTGGATCAGAAGATAGTTTTGTTTTAGAATGGTCATATAATACAACATTATTTAAAGCATCAACTATTGAAGGCATGATGCTCACTTTTGAAAAAATTCTAAAAAAAATAATTGAAAACCCAAACATTCAATTAGGGAATATTATTGAGTTTGATCAATCAGCCTATAGCATGTTGAATGATACAGCTTCAACTTATCCTAATTTACCATTACATGAATTATTAGCTAAACAAGCTAAAATTTCACCAAATAAAGTAGCTTTGAAATTTGAGAATGATCAAATTTCATACAAAGACTTAGAAAAACAAGCCCATCAATTAGCCCATTATCTTCAAAACATAGGTATTGAACATAATGATCGTATTGCTGTTTTAATGCCAAGATCCATAAAACTGATTTCAATTTTAATGGGAATTATGGAATGTGGTGCCACTTACCTACCCTTAGACCCAAGTTACCCTAAAAAAAGAATTGAGTTTATGCTTGAAGATGCTGAGGCAAAATATGTTATTACTACTGAAACATTAGCTTCAACTTTAAACACAAACTCGAAGCCATTGTTTTTAAATCAATTATTTACAAATAGTTACAATTCCCCTCAAACGCCTTTAAACCTAAAAATTGACAACTCAACAACAGCTTACATACTATATACCTCAGGATCAACAGGAAAACCTAAAGGTGTTGAGGTAACACATAAAAACTTAGTCAATCTTTTATACAGTTTCTTAAAGCAACCTGGACTTAAAGAGTCTGATAAATTTCTTTCCATTACAACCATATTATTTGATATCGCCATGGCAGAGATATTTGCACCTCTTTTAAAAGGCTCTACACTAATATTGACCAGTGAAGAAACAGCTAAAGACACAAGAATGTTGCTAGATGTAATGAAGAACGAGAATATCTCCATTATGCAAGCTACACCTGCAACTTGGCAGATGTTATTAGACTCTGGGTGGAATGAGCATTTACCAATGCGAATTATAAGTACTGGAGAAGCTTTACCTATAGCTCTTGCTAAAAAGATGCTTCCTTTAGTTGATGAACTCTGGAACTTATATGGGCCAACAGAAACAACTATTTGGTCAGCTTTTACCGAAATTAAAGAGTCTGATGATTTGATTACTATTGGATTTCCTATGAATAACACCCAACTGTATATAGTTAACGAACACGGAAAAATTGTTCCGCCAGGAAATACAGGTGAACTATGTATTGCTGGCGATGGTGTTACTAAAGGGTATTGGAAACGACCAGAATTGACTTCTGAAAAATTTATACCGAACCCATTTAGTAACGATTCGGGTTCAAAACTTTATAAAACAGGCGATTTAGCACGCTTGCTTCCAAATGGAAAAGTACAGTGTTTAGGCAGATTAGATCATCAGGTAAAGATTAGAGGTCAACGTATTGAATTAGGAGAAATTGAGCAAGCTTTGGATAGTTTAAATAGCGTACAATCCTCTGTTGTGATTTTAAATGACGATCAATTAATTGCTAATTTAATCGCATCAGATTATACTAATGAGGATATGCATCAAATTTCCGAATGGAAAAATGCACTAAAAGAATATCTTCCAAAACACATGATTCCGCAACGTTTTAATCTAGTTAAAGAATTCCCTAAAACACTAAATGGGAAAATTGATCGAAAAGCTTTGTTGGAACAACTACCAAGCAAATCAGTCACCAAAAACCACACAACTGCTTCAACAACTTCTGAAAAAATCGTTGCCGGAATTTGGGAAGAAGTACTTGGGCTAGATAATATTGATATAGATAGCGATTTCTTTGAAATTGGTGGACATTCAATAATTGGTGTAAAGGTAATGGCTAAACTTGAAAAAGAAACAGGTAAACGTATTCCTTTGGTAGGTTTACTCAAAAATCCAACAATCAGGACTTTTTCAACTTACATGGATACAGAATTCTTTACTTGGGACTCTTTAGTTACATTAAAACCAACTGGAACAAAACCACCTTTATACATTGTACATGGCGCAAACCACCAAGTATTAATTTTTGATGCATTGGCGCAATTTATGGATAAAGACCAACCCGTTTATGGACTTCAATCTAGAGGCTTAAATGGCATTGATGAACCTCATGATTCTATTGATCAAATGGCTGCTGATTATATTAAAGAAATTGTAGCATCAAACCCAAAAGGTCCTTATGCGCTAGCAGGTTTTTCTTATGGTGGAATAGTTGCCTATGAAATGGCAAGACAATTAAGAGCTCAAGGAAAAAAAGTCACCATTCTTGCTCAGTTTGACACCTATGTGTTTCCTCAATATTACTATAAAAGTCCTATAATAAAAAAAGCAATCTCCATACTTTATGTTATAGGAAAAGTAGGGTATTTAATACTAAACATGTTTAGCAGCAAGAAGAATTTTGTAAGGCGTTATGAGTTACTCAAGCTGTTATTTAAAGGCTATTATCTTAGATTACGACATGGAAGAGCTAAACAATATGAAATGCAGTTTAATGTACCCATAAAACTCCTTGATTACCACAATAAAGCAACTAGTAAGTATACAATTACTCCACAAGACATTGTTATAGATCTTTTTAGAGCTTCTGAAGAGGTAAATTTAGTACATGATCATAAATATTTGGGCTGGAAAAAATTGGCTCTCAAGGGTATTAGAAAACAAATGGTCACAGGTAATCATGTAGATATGTTTGAAAAACCACACGTTAAGGACTTTGCCAATAAACTTCAAAATGTTTTAGACAACTATAACTTAGAGCATTATGACTAATGTGCATTGTGAAACTGTTAAAGTATTGAATCAAAGTTATAAAGTTAAACCAATTGATAAATCCGGTTTATTTTTATTTCATATTGATATACCCAACTATTATAAAGACATCACAACTCTTAAAGCGGTTCTAGACGAAACCGAAACAAGCAGAGCTGAACGTTATCATTTCGAAAAAGACAAAAACAGGTTTATAATTTGCCGAAGCATATTAAAAATTATACTAGCTCAGTACACAGAGCAAGATATTTTGGATATAAAACTTAAAAAAGATATTAACCAAAAACCTTATTTAGTTTCTAATAACTCTATAAATTTCAACCTTTCCCATAGTGAAGACAGTGCTATTATAGCTATAAGCAATTCTAATGTTGGAGTTGATTTAGAATATAAAAATAATGAATTCGATTTTCTTGAAATAACAAACCACTCTTATAGTGAAGCTGAAACAAAACATGTTTTAAACTCTAAAAATCAAATAGATACATTTTACAAATACTGGACAAGAAAAGAGGCTATTGCAAAATTTTCTGGACAAGGAATTAATGACAACTTAAGTCAAATCCCTTCAATTGATGGAAGACATACTACAAACCTTAACTCTTTAAATAAGTTTAAAAATTTAAAAGTGTTAAGCTTTGCGTTAAATGAAAACTACATTGCATCTGTCGCTTTTTGCAATAAAAAAAAAGATGATGATGTATTAATCATTTTTAGTCTTCCTTCATCTTTAAAAGAATTACTAAATCCTAACAACAAAACTGATTATCAATGATTAACACAACAAACTAAACACTTTACTCAACAATTACCTTTCATCAACGTAAAAAATTGTTTTTTATCGTGTTTATTTGTTTAGTCCTCTCTATTTGAATGATATTTAACAAGAAATACAATAAATAGTTTAATACAATTAAGCTATTTTTAACTTGAGCCCTAGAAAAAATATTATAAGCATTAGTTTTAATACTCAAACATTAACCTATGAATCCTAAAATTTGGCTTTCCTCTCCTCATATGTCTGGTAAAGAGCAATCTTTTATCAGTGAAGCCTTTGCATCAAATTGGATTGCTCCTTTAGGTCCTAATGTATCCGGTTTTGAATCTGATTTAGAAAGTTACCTTAAAAGCAATAGTTACGTAGCTGCATTAAGCTCTGGAACTGCCGCAATACACTTAGCTCTTGTTTTACTAGGAGTTTCCTCTGGTGATGAAGTTATATGCCAAAGTTTTACTTTTGCTGCATCTGCAAACCCAATAATTTATCAAGGCGCTCAACCAATTTTTATTGACAGTGAGAAAGACACTTGGAACATGTGTCCTGAATTACTTGAAATTGCTATAAAAGACAGAATTAAGAAAGGTAAAAAACCAAAAGCCATTATTGCTGTACACCTATACGGAATGCCTTATAAAGCTGACAAAATAAACAGTATTGCTAATACTTACAATATACCAGTAATCGAAGACAGCGCAGAAGCTTTAGGCAGTGTTTACAAAAACAAAAAATGTGGAACTTTAGCTAATATCTCTATTCTATCCTTTAACGGAAATAAGATAATTACCACTTCTGGAGGTGGAGCTCTTGTAACAAAAGATAATAACATAAAAGACAAAGCTGTTTTTTTAGCTACCCAAGCTCGTGATAAAGACCCTTCATATCTACATTCAAACATAGGATATAATTACAGAATGTCTAATGTTTTAGCAGGTGTTGGTCGTGGTCAAATGACTGTTTTAGACCAGTATGTAATTAAAAGAAGACAAAACTTTGAGTTTTACTACAACCAATTAAATAAAATTGATGCTATTGAGTTTTTAGATGAACCTGAAGATTGTTTTTCAAATAGATGGTTAAGTTGCATATTAACACCCGATTTTAAAACAAGAGAAAACATTAGGCTTAAGCTAGAAAAAGAAAACATTGAAACACGTCCATTATGGAAACCAATGCACCAACAACCTGTATTTAAAGATACTCCTAAATATCTTAATGGGATTTCTGATGGATTATTTGAACGTGGTTTATGCTTACCAAGTGGTTCAAATTTAACTGACAATGAACTAAATAGAGTAATTTCAACAATAAAAGCCTATTTTTGAATATGTTAATGGAACTTTTACATAAAATTTCAAACAGATATGCATCAAAATGGTTGGTGCTCATCTTTGATTTATGTATTGTAGTTTTCACTTTTTTTATTGCTTACTTAATTAGATTTAATTTCAGCCTCGTTTTTAACCTCACATTAATGCTTAAACAACTGCCTTTTGTTGTATTAGCTGCTTTAATTAGTTTTTTGGCTGTTGGGTCCCACAAAGGAGTAGTTAGATTTACAGGATATAAAGATGTTATCAATATAATAATTGGTGTTAACATATTAGCTACTATATTAATTATATCTACTTTTTTCAGTAGAAAATTTAATTTTGATAGTACTTTCAACATTTCTGGAACAATTATATATATACACCTACTACTTAACATATTATTGCTAGTAGGCTCTAAATTAGTCATTAAGTCCATTTACAACAACTTGCAGCAAGACTACAAAACTTTTACCAATGTACTTATTTATGGAGCTGGAAACTCAGGACTTATAACATATGATGCTATTTCTAACGACCCTAAAAGAGGATATGAAGTTGTTGGGTTTATTGATGACAATCCTAGTAAAATAGGAAAGAAAATAAACTTACTAATTGTTTATGGTCTAGATAAAATAACCAAGAATTTCATAGAAAAAAACAACATTGAAGAAGTTATCATCTCTATTCAAAGTGTTGACTCTACTCGCTTATTACAAATTACAGCTCAATTATTCGAATTAGGTCTTAAAGTTAAAATTGTTCCTCCTGTTCAACAATGGATTGATGGAGACTTGAGTGTTGGACAAATTAAAGACGTTAAAATTGAAGATTTATTAGGTAGAGAGCCTATAAACATCATTAACCCTAGCCTTAATAACGAATATGAAAATCAAGTTATCTTAATAACAGGAGCTGCTGGCTCTATTGGAAGTGAAATTGCTAGGAAAATCAATAATTACAGTTACAAAAAGCTCATCTTAATAGATTCCGCTGAGTCTGCATTGTACGATTTACAGCAAGAGTTTATCCAGAATGGAATCAAAAACTTCATAGCAATAGTGGCTGATGTTAGAGATTATGGTAGAATGGAATATTTATTTAATGTTTACAAACCAAAAATTGTTTTCCATGCTGCAGCATATAAACATGTTCCTCTAATGGAAAACAATCCATACGAAGCTGTAAGTGTAAATATTAGAGGCACAAAAAACATTGCTAGTTTAGCTGTTAGGCACAGCATAGCAAAATTTGTACTAATTTCTACCGATAAAGCAGTTAACCCAACCAATGTAATGGGTGCATCAAAACGCATTGCAGAGCTTTATGTTAACTGTCTTAAAGGAAAAGGTCAAACAAAATTTATAACTACTCGTTTTGGCAACGTTTTAGGCTCAAATGGATCAGTAATTCCTTTATTTAAAAGACAAATTGAAGCCGGAGGACCTCTTACTGTTACCCATAAAGAAATCACTCGTTATTTTATGACCATCTCAGAGGCTTGCCAATTAGTTTTGGAGGCAGCTACAATGGGAAATGGAGGTGAAATTTTTGTGTTTGATATGGGTAAATCAATCAAAATATTTGACCTAGCAAAAAACATGATTATTCTTTCAGGCTTACAGTATCCTGAGGATGTTGATATAAAAATAACCGGACTTAGACCTGGTGAGAAAATATTTGAAGAACTGCTCGCTGATGGTGAAAACACAATACCAACCTATCATGAAAAGATAATGATTGCAAAAACAAAGCAAGTAAATATAGCTGAAGATACAGAGTCAAGAATACTCAATCTTTGCAATATAAACTCAAAAACACAAACACTAGAAATAGTGTCTTTAATAAAAGAAATTATCCCTGAGTACATTTCTAACAATTCAAAATTTGAAGTTTTAGACTCAAAAAAATAAAATCCCTAACAAATAAATTTATCATGAATAACAAAATACTCTTTAAACTAGCTGTCTTAATGTTAATAACACTATCTTCTTGTGCTTCAAGAAAAGAGTATGTATATTTTCAAGACGAACCAGCTATTGAATCTTCCACTTTAAGCAACATTGTTGATATAACTTATCAACCAAACGATTTATTAACAATAGATGTAGCAGCATTAGATCCAGAAGTTGTAAAACCATTTAACCTGCCTGCTGTTAGCTATAGTGAAAGCGCGTTAACTGTTCAGGGTACACTCACAATGAGAACATACCTAGTTGATAATAGTGGCAACATTCAATTTCCTACTTTAGGAACAATAAAAATTGGCGGACTAACTAGAGAGCAAGCAACAGAAATGATGAAAGAGAAACTCTCTGAATATGTTAAAGACCCAATAGTAAACATTAGGTTGGTGAATTTTACAATAACTGTTATAGGAGATGTTAACAGACCTGGAACATATACAATACAAGATGAGAGAGTATCTATCCCTGAAGCTCTTGGTTTAGCAGGTGATTTAACTAATACAGGAAAAAGGAATAACATTTTTTTAATACGAGAAGTAAATGGTGAAAAACGTTTTGCGAAACTAGATTTAACATCAATTAGCATAACTAGCTCTCCTTTATACTACCTTGCTCAAAACGATGTGATATATGTTGAACCTAATGATGCTAAAGTAAAATCATCTACTTACAACCCAAACACAGCTGTAATTATCTCAGCAATTTCAACCTTAGCAACTATAGCTGCTATATTAATTCGTTAGAACTAACCTTTCAAAAATGCCACAAAACACTCAAAACACAAAAGAAAGCATCATAAAAGCAGTTGAGCTATATTTAGCTAAGTGGAAGTTTATTTTACTTTGCTTAATTATAGCAGTTGGTATTGCTTACGTAAAAGTTAGATACAGTACGTTTGAATACCAAGCAAATGCCACTATAAAAATAAAGGAAGATGAGAATTCTCAAAAATTATCAGAAATTTCAAGTCTTCAAAATTATGGTTTGTTTTCAAACAACTTTACTAATGTTACAGACGAAATTGAAATTATTAAATCTAGATCTATTATTTCTCAAGTAGTACAAGATTTAAACCTAAACATAAGTTATTATGTAAGTGGTAAAGTCAAAGAAGAGGAAGTCTACCTAAACCCTCCTGTAAATATTAATTTTTTTGTTGAAGACTCTATTATAAACCACATAAACACAAATCTTTACATAAAGATAATTTCTTCAGAAAAATTTGAAATGTCAACCACTAACACTATGAAAGTTTTAGAGTTTGATAGTGGTGTTACTACTAGCCACAACTTTGGAGAAAAAGTAACCAGTAGTTTTGGTGATTTTATTCTAACACCCAATACAAACACTTACGGCTCTACTCCTGGTTCTTTAGTTGAAATACACATAAGACCAGTGCATAGCGTTGTTGAATCTTATCTTGGAAAAATCAAACTTGCTTCTGACCCAACCTCTAATGTAGTAAAACTATCTTTAACAGAAGCAAACAAAGAAAAAGCTCGATTAATCCTTAACAAGCTTATCGAAAAATACAATGAAGATGTTATCAATGATAAAGAACAAATTGTAAAAGCAACTTCTGACTTCATTAACAACAGACTAAACGTAGTATCCAACGAGCTCGAACAAGTAGATTTCACTGCTGAAAACCTTCAAAAAAACAATAGGCTAACAGCTTTATCCTCTCAAGCAAATATCTTTCTGGAAAGCGAAAAAATTAACGAAGAAAAAATAATCAACACTTCAAACCAAATACAGCTTATTGATTACATGAGCGATCACCTATCAGAAAACAATAGCAATTCTGATTTACTACCTCCTGATGTAGGAATTGCTGATAGTGATGTTTCTCAAATAACAAAAATTCACAATGAGCTTGTATTGAAGAGAAATAGAATTCTAAAAAATTCAAGTGAAAAAAACCCTGTTGTTATCAACTTAAACAATGAGATTATGGCACTTAAAGCTAATCTTCAACAAAGTTTAAGCAACATCAGGTCTGCCAATAAGATAACTTTAGATAACCTTAATCAAGAGGATTCAAGAATACGTGGGCAAATATACTCTGCTCCAGGTAAAGAACGACAATTTAGAGATATTAAACGCCAGCAAGACATTAAAGAGTCGTTATACCTATACTTGCTAGAAAAACGTGAAGAAACAGCTATTACTCTTGGCATGTCTTCACCTAATGCTAAAATTATAGATTATGCATATACTCTTGATAGTCCAATATCTCCAAAACCAAAAGTAATTTATCTAGCAGCTATCTTATTAGGCCTTCTAGTTCCTTTTTCTGTAATCTACACTAGAGATCTACTTAACAATACGATACAAGATAAAGATGATGTTTTAAAAGCAGTAAGCGCTCCTTTTATTGGTGATATTCCAAAATCAAACACTAAATCAAAACTAATCAAAAAAATAGATTACTCTCCTAAAGCTGAAGCATTTAGAATAATAAGAACAAATGCTCATTTTTTACTTCAAGACATTGAAACTGAGTGTAAGACTATTTTTGTAACATCAACCACTAGTCAAGAAGGGAAATCACATACTTCAATAAACTTAGCTTCGTCTTTTTCTTTTTCAGAAAAGAAAACCCTAATTGTTGAAACTGATATTAGAGTACCTAGAGTTAATGACTATTTAAACATTAAAGGCGACGTAGGATTAACCAATTATATTTCCGACAAGTCACTCAAAGTTGAAGATGTTACTATAAAAGTAAAAGACAACCCTTTTCTTGATGTCATTCCTTCTGGAGCTATCCCTCCAAATCCTGCTGAATTATTAATGAGCGACAGACTAAAGCACTTATTTGATACCGTAAAGAAAAAATATGATTATATTATTGTAGACACAGCTGCAGTAGGTTTAGTCACTGATACTTTATTGATTAGCAAGTTTGCAGATATGTTTATTTATGTTGTTAGTGCAAATAACATTGACAAACGTCAATTACACATTGCTCAAACCATGTACACTGAAAAACGTTTACCTAATATGGCTGTTTTACTTAATGGCACATTACACAAAAGAGGTTATGGATACGGTTATGGCAACAACCCAAACAGAAAGAAAAAATGGTATCAGTTTAAATAAACAAAAAACTCCAATCGATTGATTGGAGTTTTTTTATAACTTTCTTCTCTTCTTTTCTGTTTTTAATAAACTAAGTTCCCTACTCGTTTGTCCTGCAACAGATGTATTCTCTTCTGCTCTTCTTATCAAATATGGCATTACATCTTTAACTGGTCCAAATGGGACATATTTTGCAACATTATAGCCATTATCAGCCAGATTAAAACTAATATGATCACTCATTCCATAAAGTTGACCAAACCACACTCTGTTATCTTCTTTCTCTATTTTAAGCTGCTCCATCAAGTCCATAGCTAGATAACAACTGTATTCATTATGAGTACCTATAAAAACCGAAATATCCTTTAAATGCTCTAAAGCATAAGTAAGCGTATCATTAAAACAATTGTCAGTAGCTAGCTTATTTTCACAGATAGGAGATTCGTAACCTTTCTTTTCAGCACGCTCACGTTCTTTCTCCATATATGCACCTCTAACAATTTTCACACCTATTGTAAACCCTTTTTCTTTAGCTCTAGTGTGTAAATTCTTTAAATAATCTAATCTATCCCAACGATACGTTTGCAGTGTATTGTAAACAATAGGTTTTTCTTTATTGTAAATAGACATCATTTCTTCAATTAGATCATCAGCTGCATCTTGCATCCAACTCTCTTCAGCATCAACAAGCAATTCAACATCGCGTTCTTTTGCCAATTTACATACAGCATGAAATCGTTCCACTACTCTATTCCACTCATCTTGCTCCTCACTAGTAAACGCTTTTCCTTCGCCTTTTTTCTGATATAAGTGAAATCTACCAAAACCAGTAGGCTTAAATACAGCAATAGGCATCGCATCCTTTTCATCTGAAAACCTTATAATCTTCAAGGTTTTCTCCATAGCATCATCAAAATGTGATTCAACTTCTTTTCCTTCTACCGAATAATCTAAAACCGAACACACTCCCTTTTCATACATCTTATCAATCACATTAAGACAATCATCTTCACTTACACCACCACAAAAGTGATCAAAAACAGTTGACCTAATTAAACCTTCAACAGGTAAATGTGCTTTTAGCGCAAAGTTTGTAGCCGCAGTTCCTATTCTCACTAATGGCTCGTGAGAAATCATTTTAAACAAAAAATAAGCACGCTCTAACTCTGAGTCACTTTTTAACTGAAAAGCAACCTCAGTGTTTTCAAATAAATTTTTATCTATCATTATCTGAACAAAATAATAGCAAATATATTTATTCATCTTCTATTTTTAATCAAAATCTACTTATTTTCATACCCTATTTAAAGTATAGATGCATTTTATGAACTCCATTACAACCAAAGACAGCACAATTCATTTTAATTCAAACTGTTACACTGCCATTAATGAGTATTTGGCTTCTAATAGGTTTTCTAAAATTTTTATAATTACCGATTCTAACACGAATACAAATTGCTTACCTGAGTTTTTATCGCGTCTAGAAACTGATGTTGCTATTGAAATTATTGAAATTGAACCTGGAGAAACCCATAAAACCATTGAGACTTGCGTTGGTGTTTGGAATGCGCTTTCTGAGCTTGGTGGAGACCGAAAAAGCTTAATACTTAACCTTGGTGGAGGTGTCGTAACCGATTTAGGTGGTTTTGTTGCTTGTACCTTTAAACGTGGGATTAAATACATAAACATTCCTACTTCCCTTTTAGCTATGGTAGATGCCTCTGTGGGAGGAAAAACTGGAGTTGACTTAGGGAGCTTAAAAAATCAAATAGGAGTTATTGACTCTGGTGATATGGTATTAATTGACACTAACTTTCTTTCTACTTTACCACAAAGTCATTTAAAATCAGGGTTAGCCGAAATGCTAAAGCATGGTTTAATCTACGATAGAAATTATTGGGATAAAATGACCGACTTATCAAAACTCAACCTTGACGATTTAGATGCACTTATCCACGAATCTGTTATTATAAAAAACACTATAGTTACTAAAGATCCTTTTGAAAATAGCGTCAGAAAAACACTTAATTATGGTCACACACTTGGTCATGCTATAGAGTCTTACTTTTTAAGTAATCCGAATAAAACCGATTTACTTCATGGTGAAGCTATAGCTATTGGTATGATTTTAGAAACTTATATCTCGTCAAGACTATTCAATTTCCCTGAAGCAGATTTGGAAGAAGTGAAAAAAGTAATTTTAAATGTATTTGCTCAAGTAGATTTTGATGATAATGATTACCCTGAGATAATTGAGCTCTTAAAACACGATAAGAAAAACGAACACGGAAACATCAATTTTGTGCTACTAGAAGCCATAGGAACACCAAAAATTGATTGTTTAGTGGACAACGAGCTTATAATTGAAGCCTTTGAATACTACAAAAAATAAACCCTTTACTCTAGAGCAAAGGGCTTCTTGTTATGTTTATTAGTTAGTGATGGTTACATATCATTAAAAATAGTGTGCATTAAACGTTTTTTATCGTTAATGCTTTCCTCAAGAGATATCATAGTTTCAGTTCTATAAACACCTTCAATATCGTCTAGTTTAAAAATGACATCTTTAGCATGATCAGTATTTCTTGCTCTAATTTTACAGAAAATATTGAATTTTCCTGTAGTAATATGAGCTACAGTAACAAAAGGTATTTCATTAATACGCTCTAAAACAAACTTAGTTTGAGAGGTGTTTTGTAAAAATATACCAACATAAGCTATAAAAGAATATCCCAACTTTTTATAGTCGAGTGTCAAAGACGAACCTTGAATAATACCAGCTTCCTCCATTTTTTTCACTCTCACATGTACAGTACCTGCAGAAATAACTAATTTTTTTGCAATATCTGTAAAAGGAACTCTTGTATTATCGATCAACATATCTAGAATTTGGTGATCTATATCGTCTAATTTGAATTTTGCCATTTTTAATTTTCTTTAAATTTAAAGCAAAAATAGTAGATTTTTATTGAAGATAATACAAGGAAAAGTGATTTTTTTAAAGATATAATGAAGTTTTTTGATTATTTATGAAAACGAAATCGTTTTCGCTTTCCTCTTTTAGAGTACCATTTTTAGCACCTAAAACCTTGCTATTGTTGGCGTTTATTTCCCTGTGAGCATAAAAGTTTTCCAATTTTGAAATTTTTTGAATTTTCGGCACAAAAATGATGGAATTTTCTTTCAATCGCTCTTCATATTGAATCGCAATGTCCAAAATTTCACCATTTACATCTGCATTTCTGATAATAATATCAAAAAACAGCTTCTCATTTGCTGGAATATCAAAATAAGACTCATAACCTTCTCCTTCAACATTATTATTTGCAATATAATTGAAAGATGTTAATAGCGAATTAAAGATAAGCGCTCTAGTTTCTTCTCTAGCATAATCATTTGGAAAATGTCCAGCTTCAAACAAAATAGTAGGCACACCTTTATGCTGAAACGTGTCTCCTACACAATTTATATTAAACGCATCATCATAAATACCAACTTTATTAGGTATAACTTGTTGCAATGCATTATTCATAACCGAAACCACTTCCATAGCTATTTTTCTATTTTTAGAAAGACTACGAGCTTCATCTTGCGCTGGAGACAAAAAAGATACTATGGCTGAGTTATTGGACTTTCCTGCACTAAAAATTGTACGCTGACCATGTAAATTATAGCAATAGTCTGGTTTAAAGTCTTCAAAACACGTTTTAAGAACTAAACTTTCTGGCTGAGTAAGGTTTTGAGCATCTCTATTTAGGTCAACCTCATTTGCATTAACTCGTGTATATGCTCTAGCACCATCAGGATTAAGTATTGGAATGATTTTTAAAGTACAGTTATTTAAAATAGCCTTAGCGTAACTATTATTAGATGTAAGGAAGTTAAACACATCAAAAAGCGCTTTGGTAGTTGTGCTTTCATTACCGTGCATTTGCGACCATAACAATAAACGTTTATCACCTTTACCAACAGTAACAGAAAAAATATCTTCTCCATTAACCGATTCTCCAATGACATCAACTCTAAAATTTGATGGTAAATTATTAAGTAAAGAAACAATATGATCATTACAAATATATCGATGATGCAATGACTTTTCCTTACTAAAACTATAGGCGTTTTTAATCAATTCAATATCCATAGATTTTCTTTAATGCTACAAAGGTATACAATTGTAAATTTACAATTGTAAACACAAAAAAATGATGGAATAAATACACTTGTAAACAGAAAATTTAATTTTTAAACTGGGAACACTTCATTTAAATATCCAATTTTTAACAATTGCGTATTTATTTATTTAAAATATTATTTATCAGATATTTAATATATTTTACTTAAAGTGAAAATATATATAAAATTATTAAATATGAAACAATAATAATCTGCATATCATATTATTTGTTACATTTGTAACACCAAATCTTAAATTTGTATGTTTACAATGATAAACAACGAAGAATTCATTATCCGACTACAAAAAGTCATCGATTTTTATGGTGAAAGCGCATCGTCTTTTGCAGAAAAAATTGGTGTGCAACGCTCTAGTATTTCGCATATACTTTCAGGACGAAATAAGCCTAGTTTAGATTTTGTTTTGAAAGTGCTACACTCCTATCCCGAAGTTGAATTGTATTGGTTAATGAATGGTAAGGGAGAATTTCCTGCTACCGAAAAGCAAAAAATTGTTCAACCCGAAATTAAAACTATTGAAACAATAACCCAATCACCTTCTCCTACTTCAAATTCATCTGAAAAGAAAATAAATAGAATTGTGATATTTTATGACGATGGTACTTTTGAAGATTTTGTTAAATAGTTTTACTCACATTCTTTTTATAATAGCAACAAATAAATTGGTAGGTTTCTTTTCGTAATTTTGTATTACAATTAACTTTTATGAGACTACTTATTTGTATTTGCTTTTTAGCCTTGTTTTCGAGCTGTTTTCAAACTGAACGTAATTGTAGTGATTACAAAACAGGAACTTTTGAATTTTCTTATCTCGACAATGGTGTAGAGAAAACTGCAAAATTTACCAGAACGGAAGATTATAGTATTGATTTCATTGAAGGAAAAGCTGATTCGTCTTCTGTACGATGGATAAACGACTGCGAGTTTATTTTAAAAAAACTACACCCTAAGTCTACACAAGAAGCAAAAGCTATACACATGAAAATTCTAAATACAACTGACAATTCATATACGTTTGAATACACCTATGCTGTAAAAGAGCAAAATAGATCTAACCGTGTTGAAAAAGGAGTTGCCACTAAAATCGATTAAAAAATGTTAGAGTTTTTACTTACACCAGATGCTATAATGGCATTGTTAACATTGACATTCCTTGAAATCATCTTAGGAATAGACAATATCGTTTTCATATCTATTGCTGCCAACAAGCTACCTGAACACCAACGTAGCAAAGCCACAAACATTGGTTTACTACTAGCCATGTTACAACGTATTATTTTGTTGTTTTTCGTTTCCTTTTTAATTGGACTTAAAGAGCCTTTTTATACGATAGATAACTCTTGGCTACATGTTGGTATTAGTTGGCAAGCTATTATTTTATTTGTTGGTGGACTTTTTCTTATCTATAAAAGTACTTCTGAAATTAGAGAAAAAGTTGAAACTCCAAGCCATGACGAAAATAATGTAAAACACAAAAAAATCACCTCGTTATCGCAAGCCATTACTCAAATTTTAATTATTGACTTTATCTTTTCGGTAGACTCTATTTTAACTGCTGTAGGAATGACCAATGGTTTACACCCAAACCATAATTACGCTTTAGTACTTATGATTATTGCTGTAGTTATTTCAATAATAATTATGATAGGTTTTGCAAACCCAATTAGAAAATTTATAGACACACATCCAAGTATGCAAATATTAGGATTAGCGTTTCTAATACTTATTGGTTTTATGCTTATTACTGAAGCTGCGCATTTATCTCACACTTCTGTTTTTGGACAAACTGTTGGAGCTATACCAAAAGGATATTTGTACTTTGCTATAGCATTTTCACTGTTTGTAGAATTTTTAAATTACAGAGTTACAAAAAACAAGAACAAATAAATTTTGTTCTTAGCTAATTAAAGCTTAAAACAGTGTAATTTGTCCTTCTTCATCAGTTTCAAAATTGTTGTCGTCATTATTAGTTGAACTGTTTGATGAATTCGACTCTGGCTTATTGTCGCTTGATGCTTTAGGAGCATTGTCATCATTACTAACTTCAGTTTCGTCAACAACCTCTATATCATCAGCAGGCACTTCCTCTGGAGCTTCATAAGGCAATGGCTCAAGTAAGCTTACTTGGTTTACTTTGTCTTTTGTTAGTTGATTCCCTAAAGCTGTAATTCCTTTAATAGCAATAAACTCTTCAAGATTAATTTCTAAATTAGGTTTACGGTCTTTACCTCTTTCTTTGGTAAATTCAATTTCAGCAACAGGTTTCCAATCGGTTGAAACAATTTCTAAACGAGACTCAGGATGTTCCGAGATAAAAACTTCTTCCTTTCCTTCATTCTCAATTAAAAAGCGCTTGACATAGTACAACTCTTTTTCGCCATTATAATATATAGCTGAAATAGGCTTTTTAGGCACCCATTTTTCCATGACAATCATATCGTCATCAAAATGCGTGGTAATTTCAGGAATAATAGTCTTTACTATACCAGATTGAGTTATGATTAAAATACGATCTTCTCCTCTAAACTCACCAACCAGCTCTCCTCTACCATCAACATTTAATCGTTGTACAGTATCATCAAACCAGATTTTCCTTGGTTTTAAAGTTGAAACTCCTTTTTCTTTAAGCTCAATGCGTTTTACAGAGTATTTAGTAACTAAATTTCCTTTAGAAGCTCGACCTTTTATAAGTACATCGGCAAAATCCAAATCCCATTTTAGCTTTTTGATGCTACCTACTTGACGTAACAAAACAGTTACCACTTCTGCTTCGCCATTAGGATTAGCAGAGAAATAATACACTAAAGAGCTCTTCGAGCCATTAGTTAAATCGTACTCTCTATCTCGAGTTATTGAAGTTACGGCAAAACGTTTTACATACGTTGGACCTCCTTTTCCATCTCTATAAATCATATTATAGATGGTACGCTTGTCCTTTTTCTTAAATACAGCTACGTGAATAATGTCTTTACCAATAAATGTTTTTGAATCCACTTTGGTAACCATCATTTTGCCTTCTCGTGTAAATACTATAATGTCATCAATATCACTACAATCGCACACATACTCATCTCTTTTAAGCGAAGTACCTACAAAACCTTCCTCTCTATTCACATAAAGTTTTGTGTTTCTAATTACAACTTTTGTAGCATCAACATCATCAAACACACGAATTTCGGTCATTCGCTCCTTACCTTCGCCATAGTCTTTTTTCAATCGCTCAAAATAAGCAATAGCATAGTCGATAAGGTTATCTAAATGGTGTTTTACTTCGGCGATTTGTTCTTCAAGAGCATCTATTTTTTGTTGTGCTTTTTCAATATCAAATTTTGAAATACGCTTAATTCGTATTTCAGTTAATCTAACAATATCGTCTTCAGTAATTGCGCGTTTTAGATGTTTAATATGTGGCTGAAGTCCTTTATCTATAGCTTTTATAACACCTTCCCAAGTTTCTTCTTCTTCAATATCACGATAAATTCTGTTTTCAATGAAAATACGCTCTAAAGATGCAAAATGCCACTGCTCTTCAAACTCTCCTAGCTTTATTTCTAATTCACTTTTTAAAAGCTGAACAGTATTGTCTGTAGAACGACGTAACATTTCAGAGACACCAATAAATAAGGGTTTGTTATCTTCAATAACACAACCTAATGGCGAAATTGAGGTCTCGCAATTGGTAAACGCATAAAGTGCATCAATGGTTTTATCAGGCGAAATTCCGTTAGGTAAATGCACAAGTATTTCTACTTCTGCTGCAGTATTGTCTTCAATCTTTTTAATCTTGATTTTTCCTTTTTCATTCGCCTTAAGGATAGAATCAATTAATGAAGAGGTGTTAGTACCAAAAGGAATTTCGGTAATTACCAAAGTATTTTTATCTAACTGAGAAATTTTTGCTCTAACACGAACTTTACCTCCTCTGTTTCCATCATTATAGTTAGTAAAATCAGCGATTCCTGCAGTAGGGAAATCTGGATATATTGTAAAGCGCTTTCCTTTTAAGTGTTTAACAGAAGCATCGATTAACTCAATAAAGTTGTGAGGTAAAATTTTAGTTGACAGTCCAACTGCAATACCTTCTCCACCTTGAGCTAATAATAACGGAAACATCACAGGAAGGTTTACAGGCTCTTTACGACGACCGTCATAACTAGCTTGCCACTCAGTAATTTTTGGGTTATACACCACATCTAAAGCAAATTTAGATAAGCGTGCTTCAATATAACGCGATGCTGCAGCACTATCTCCTGTAAGAATATTTCCCCAGTTTCCTTGGGTATCAATGAGTAAATCTTTTTGACCAATTTGTACCATGGCATCAGCAATACTTGCATCTCCATGAGGATGGTACTGCATAGTATGACCAACTATATTAGCTACTTTGTTATAACGACCATCATCTAAGTCTTTCATAGAGTGCATAATACGTCGTTGAACTGGTTTAAAACCATCTTCAATTGCTGGTACAGCACGTTCTAGAATTACATACGATGCGTAATCCAAAAACCAGTCTTTATACATACCAGTAACTCTGGTAATTGTTTCCTGGTTATCGTCATGTTCATTCAACAAATCGTCTTTTTCTTCGCTCATTAATTAGTGTTGTTTTCGGTTTAGTTTAATCATTTTACTCAATGACTGTCTTATATACTTGCGCTTTTTTTTAGAAACCAAAGTTACATTAAAACGTTCTTTTTTTGTGTGTCCTCTTCTATCTTTAATATAAAGTATTAAGCCTTTATAAATTATAAAATTCACAAACTTATATCCTGTGAGATTTTCTTTTTCAAACTCTACAGTATGCTCACGATAGTTAAAATGATCTGAAAGTAATAAACCTTTATTAGACACTACTACTTTAAGTCCATCACTATCATACTCAAAATATTTAGAAATACTATGCACCACAAAGAACAAAAACGCAAAACTTAAGGCTATAATGACAAATGTAAGTAACGGATTGCTAGTTAAATCCTTAAATGCGCTAAAAACGGTTGCAAAAAATATGGCAAGCACTATCAGTATAAAATATACCGATATTATCACATTTCTAACTTTTGAGTTGTTGGTTCTCATACACTCTCCTCAACGATATCTAACTCAACTTTAAGGTTATTAATGATAAATTCTTGTCTGTCTGGTGTGTTTTTACCCATATAAAACGACAGTAATTCTTCAATAGACATGTCTTTGTCTAACATTACAGGATCTAAACGAATATCTTCGCCAATAAAGTGTTTAAACTCATCTGGTGAAATCTCACCAAGACCTTTAAATCGTGTGATTTCTGGTTTTGGCTTTAATTCTTCTATAGCATTTAGACGTTCTTCGTCTGTATAGCAATAAATGGTTTTTTTCTTATTACGAACCCTAAATAAAGGTGTTTGTAATATATATAAATGCCCTTCTTTTATAACTTCTGGGAAAAATTGCAGGAAAAACGTAATCAACAACAATCTAATATGCATACCATCAACATCGGCATCAGTAGCAATAACCACATTGTTATAACGTAAGTCTTCTAATGACTCTTCAATATTTAAAGCTGCTTGTAATAGGTTGAACTCTTCGTTTTCGTATACAATTTTCTTACTTAGTCCATAGCAGTTTAAAGGCTTTCCTTTTAAGCTGAAAACCGCTTGAGTATTCACGTCTCTAGACTTTGTAATACTTCCTGATGCAGAATCTCCCTCAGTAATAAATAAGGTAGTTTCTAAGTTTCTTTCGTTTTTGGTATCACCAAAATGAACACGACAGTCTCTTAATTTTTTATTATGAAGACTTGCCTTTTTAGCTCTGTCTTTTGCAAGCTTTCTAATTCCTGACAATTCTTTACGCTCGCGTTCTGCCTGTAAAATTTTACGTTGAATTTTCTCTGCAGTATCAGGGTTTTTATGTAAAAAATTGTCTAAGTATGTTTTTATAAAGTCATTTACATAAGTTCTTACAGTGGGCAAATCGCCTCCCATATCAGTTGAACCTAATTTTGTTTTCGTTTGACTTTCAAAAACAGGCTCCATTACTTTTATTGAAATAGCAGCAACTATAGATTTTCTAACATCTGAAGCTTCATAGTTTTTACCGTAAAATTCACGAATGGTCTTCACTAAAGCTTCTCTAAAAGCCGCTAAGTGCGTACCTCCTTGAGTGGTATTTTGTCCGTTAACAAAAGAATGATATTGTTCGCTATACTGCGTTTTACTGTGAGTTAAAGCTATTTCAATATCGTCGCCTTTTAAATGCACAATTGGATATAGCACATCAGTCTCACTAATGTTTTCTGACAGTAAATCTTTAAGACCATTTTCACTATAATACTTTTCTCCATTAAAGACAATGGTTAATCCAGGATTTAAGTACACATAGTTTTTGAGCATTTTTTCTACATACTCATTTCTATACTTATAGTTTTTAAATATGGTTTCGTCAGGAATAAAAGATACTTTGGTTCCTTTTCGTCTAGATGTATCGTCTAAAGTTTCTTGGTTTGTAAGATTTCCTTGTTCAAACTCTGCTGAAGCTGATTTTCCATCACGTGTAGATTCTACTCTAAAATAGTTTGATAATGCGTTTACAGCTTTTGTACCAACACCATTAAGTCCTACCGATTTTTTAAACGCTCTAGAATCGTACTTACCACCTGTATTCATTTTAGACACAACATCTACAACTTTACCAAGCGGAATGCCACGTCCATAATCTCGAACTATAACCTTGTTTCCTTGTATGGAAATTTCAATGGTTTTTCCTGCTCCCATGACATACTCGTCAATAGAGTTATCTAATACTTCTTTTAAAAGAATGTAAATACCATCGTCTGGAGATGAGCCATCACCAAGTTTACCAATATACATTCCAGGACGCATTCTAATATGTTCCTTCCAGTCGAGTGAGCGTATATTATCTTCGGTATAATTGGTTTGTTCTGACATAGAATTGAGTGAATTTAGTGATAGGATGCTAATATAATATATCACTTTAAAAAATGAAATACACAACCCATAAAGTAATTAACAATAAAAAAGCCTATGTCGTTGATAACGTAGGCTAAGAGGTTAAAAATTTGCTAATGAGGAGCAAATCTATTTTTTAGCTGAATCTTCAATAGCTGATTTTAAATATTCAACCCTACTTTTAAGTAAACTTTTGGCATAATTTCTCATAATTACCTTCTTAGTCATTTTTCCTAAAAATCCATAAGGCAATTCAAAACTAAGAACATTTACAAGTAACGTTTTTTCTCCGTAAGCTTTAAAGTGAAATTCATTACGAAAGGACTCAAAAATACCTTCAACCATTTCTTCTACAAAATAATTATGTGCTTCAAGTTCTGAAATTTTCAATGTTAAATGTTGAAGAAACCCAAAATGCTCTTCTTCCCAACTCACCCATTCACCTAATTCTAATATTCCAGAAGTTTTACCAGATACAGCTCTTAATGATGCTCTGTCTAGGGATTGTTCATGAATAGCTACATCTCGAGCTAAATCAAAGCACAATTTTATATTCGCATTGATTAAAGTTTCTGTTTTTATAGAGGGCATATGTTTAGCTAACTTATTAGATCACAAGACTTAGTCTTTGCTTTTAAAGTTTAGACACAACATATTAACAAAGTCACATAAAAAAGTAACATTATACATTAAATAGGAAATGCATAACATCACCATCTTTTACAATGTAGTTTTTACCTTCAACTCGCATCTTTCCTGCTTCTTTAACTTTTGCTTCGCTACCATAGCTTGTGTAATCACTGTAAGCGATTACTTCAGCACGAATGAAACCTTTTTCAAAATCGGTATGAATTACTCCTGCAGCTTGTGGTGCAGTTGCTCCAATATTTACTGTCCATGCTCTAACCTCTTTAACACCAGCAGTAAAATACGTTTGAAGACTTAACAGTTTATAAGCAGCTCTAATTAATTTTGATGAACCAGGTTCTTCTAGACCTATGTCTTGTAAAAACATTTGGCGTTCTTCATAATCATCTAGCTCATTAATATCTGCCTCAGTACCTACAGCTAACACCAATACTTCGGCATTTTCATCTTTTACAGCTTCTCTTACTTGTTCAACATAAGCATTACCTGAAACAGCAGAACCTTCATCAACATTACAAACATACATTACTGGTTTATCTGTTATAAATTGTAGCGGCTTAACGAATTCTAAATAATCATCTTCAGAAACTTCAACAGCTCTCACAGAAACTCCAGACTCTAAACCTGCTTTTAGCTTACTTAAGACTTCTTCTTCTTTTTGTGCTTCTTTGTTTCCTGTTTTTGCAGCACGCTTAACCTTGTCAAGTTTCTTTTCAACGGTTTCTAAATCTTTTAGCTGAAGTTCCATATCAATGGTTTCCTTATCCCTTATAGGGTTTACATTTCCATCAACATGTACAATATTATCATTATCAAAGCAACGTAACACATGTAGAATTGCATCAGTTTCTCTAATGTTTGCTAAAAATTGATTTCCTAAACCTTCACCTTTACTTGCTCCTTTAACTAAACCTGCAATATCAACAATCTCAACAGTTGCAGGAATAACACGCTCAGGTTTTACTAATTCTTCAAGTTTTTCGAGTCTTGGGTCTGGTACATTTACCACTCCTACGTTAGGCTCGATAGTACAAAACGGAAAGTTTGCACTTTGCGCTTTAGCATTAGACAAACAATTGAACAACGTTGATTTACCTACGTTTGGCAATCCTACAATTCCTGCTTTCATAATTTATTTGGCAATTAAATTTAATGTATAAAACCAAGTGTTTGGTTTAGCGTGTGCAAAGGTAGACATTTAGTTATAATCAACAACAAAATAATTACTACTAAATACTAAGCCTAAACTAAGGATTTAAAGTCGTTAAAATCTATTAAGTTAAGTATTCGTTTTCTGTCTTTTGAAAAGGTATTGTAGTAACTTTATTTGCTTAACAAGGTTTTCAATCTTTTTTATTTAATACGCTTACCTTGTGTACTAAACGACAAGCCTTGTTGTCCCATAGTAGAAATCATTATAGCTTCAAATAAAGGTTCAGGAGCATTGTTTGGAGTTACCCAATCAAAAACAAAATTACCTCCTGTACCTCCACTTCTATCAGATTCTTTTATTACAATCTCCAATGTTTCCAACGGTTTTAAAAACACAGGAAAATCAATATGTTTTTTTACTAAATCACCATGAGTATCATACAAATCTGCCGCTTTAAGATAAATAGTATCTGTTCTACTCACATTTCGCATACTTATTGTAGCTGTAAGATTATGTGTTCTATGTTCGGTTAAACTATAAATCTGCGAGTAGACTGACAAGTAAGTACTTCCACTATTTTTTAATAATGAATCATTTACCGTTGTTGCTTTTCTTTCGTTCCAATTTACCGACTGAAGCAAATCATCAACATTATTTTGTGTTTCATTACACGAAAACAAAAAAAGAACCAAAACACAAATTACACTTATATAACGCATTATATTTTTTTTACTAAAATAAGATATAGCTAACAAAAAACCCCAAGTTAAACTTGAGGTTTTTAAATTTTAATACTAAAAATGTTTTTTTTAATCCTCAGGATGCATAAATGCTTGTTTTCCTAACAACTCTTCATCTGTTTCAACATGGTCGTCATCAGGCACACAACAATCCACAGGACATACTGCTGCGCATTGTGGCTCTTCATGAAACCCTTTACACTCAGTACATTTATCAGGAACTATATAATAAATTTCATCACTAATAGGTTCTTGTGCCTCATCAGCATCTACTTGCTTTCCGTTTGGTAACACTACCGAACCAGATAAACTAGTTCCATCATTATACCTCCAATCGTCAGCACCTTCATAAATTGCTGTATTTGGGCATTCTGGTTCGCAAGCGCCACAGTTAATGCATTCGTCTGTTATAATTATTGCCATAGGTTGTTCTTGGTTTTTTGAATTTTATTTAATCCATAAAATAAAACTCAGGTTCACTTTCATTTTTCTAACTTTGCACAACAAAAATAAAGCCAAAACAATTCATAACCAAACTAAGAATGAATTTAGAACAAAGAATTAATGCATTCGTAAAATTAGGCAAGTTTTTAAGTCAATTTACTACAGAAGGTTACTCAAAAAAAGACACTATTCTTCACAACGAATTATTTTTTGATGGCTTTAAACATCAAATTAAAATTTCCGAAGAGCAAAATGGTTGGTTTACTGAAAGTAATGTTTTATTTGCTTTAGAAGGATGGAGCAAATCACTTGAAATAGAAAACATTAAAGAATGGATTAAGAACTATAACTTTAACATAGTAAACCCTAAAAAAATTGCCATTATAATGGCAGGAAATATTCCTTTAGTTGGCTTTCATGATTTTTTATCTGTCTTAATGTCTGGTCATGATGTGTTAGTTAAGCAATCATCAAACGATAAGAGCTTGCTTCCTTTTTTAGCTAAATATATAGAGTATGTTGAACCAGGTTTTAAAGGTAAAATTAGTTTTACAGAAGAAAAACTAAACAATTTTGACGCTGTAATAGCTACAGGAAGTGATAATACCGCACGCTATTTTGAATATTACTTTAAAGACAAACCTTCTATAATTAGAAAAAATAGAAATTCGGTTGCTATACTTACAGGAAATGAAACTGAAGAGCAGCTAGATAGTTTATCTGAAGATATTTTTAGATACTATGGCTTGGGTTGTAGGAGTGTTTCTAAGTTATTTGTACCAAAAGGTTATGATTTTGACAAGTTCTTTAAGGCAATGTATAAATGGAACCCTATTATCAATCAAGCTAAATACGCTAACAATTACGACTACAACAAAGCAGTGTATTTAATGAGTGAATTTGATATGCTTGAGAACGGGTTTTTAATGATTAAAGAAGATAAAAGCTACGCTTCGCCAATAGCAACTGTATTTTATGAATACTATGATAGTATTGACACACTTAAAGAAACACTAACTGAAGATTCTGACAAAATTCAATGTATAGTTTCCGATGGTATTTTTGCATCTGAAATTGCTTTTGGCAACACTCAAAAACCAAATCTTTGGGATTATGCAGATAATGTAGATACCATTGAATTTTTGTTAAAAATATAGTTGATAAATTATAGATTATTTAACGACTTTTTTAATAGAATTTACCACCTTTGTCAAGACTACATTTAAACATTTACAAGAATGAAAAGACACAATTTTAGCGCAGGACCTTGCGTATTACCAAGAGAAGTTATTGAAAAATCTGCTCAAGCAGTTTTAGATTACGACAACGGTTTATCGCTAATAGAAATATCCCATCGTAGTAAAGCGTTTGTAGACGTTATGGAAAACGCCAGAGCATTAGCTCTTGAACTTTTAGGTCTAGAAGGTAAAGGCTACAAAGCATTATTTCTTCAAGGTGGAGCAAGTACTCAGTTTTTAATGGTTGCGCTTAACATGTTAGAAAAAAGAGCTGGTTACCTTAACACAGGTACTTGGAGCGCTAAAGCCATTAAAGAAGCTCAAATTTATGACGACATTTACGAAGTAGCGTCTTCTAAAGATGCTAACTATAACTATATCCCGAAAGGATATGATATCCCAACTGATTACGATTATTTTCACTGTACATCAAACAACACCATTTTTGGAACACAGATAAAAGAATTTCCTGATTGTCCAATACCTATGGTATGTGATATGAGTAGTGATATTTTTTCTCGTCAACTAGATTTTTCAAAGTTTGACATTATATATGCAGGAGCTCAAAAAAACATGGGTCCAGCAGGTACTACTCTAGTTGTTGTTAAAGAAGATGTACTAGGGAAAGTATCTCGTAAAATCCCTTCAATGATGGATTATAAAGTGCATATTGATAAAAGCAGCATGTTTAATACACCTCCTGTTTTTGCAGTATACACATCAATGCTTACTCTAGAATGGTTAAAAAACCTAGGAGGTATTGAAGCTATTGAAAAAGAAAACGAGAAAAAAGCACAGTTAATTTATTCTGAAATTGACCTAAACCCACTCTTTAAAGGATTCGCTACAAAAGCAGACCGTTCAAACATGAATGCTACATTTACTCTTGAAAACGAAGACCTTAAAGAAACATTTGACACTATGGTAAAAGATGCAGGAATTAATGGTTTAAATGGTCATAGAAGTGTTGGTGGCTACAGAGCTTCAATGTATAATGCACTTCCATTAGAAAGTGTTGCTGTACTTGTTGAAGTTATGAGCGAATTAGAACGAAAAGCATAATTCAAAAATTAGTAAACCAGTTGCAGTATGCAGTTGGTTTTACTCAAATTATAAAAAATAATTAACCCTAAAAGTTTAAGCTAATTGTTTCACAGCTTTTAGTCCATAACTTTTAACTTTTAACTTAAATAATGAAAGTATTAGCAAACGATGGTGTTTCTCAAAGTGGTATTGATGCTTTAGAAAATGCAGGTTTTGAAGTAAACACTACAACAGTTGCTCAAGAGCAATTGGCAAATTATTTAAACGACAATCAAATAGATGTACTTTTAGTGCGTAGTGCAACTAAAGTTAGAAAAGACATTATCGACAATTGTCCAAATTTAAAAATCATTGGTCGTGGTGGTGTTGGTATGGATAATATTGATGTTGACTATGCTCGCAGCAAAGGCATTCACGTTATAAACACACCAGCAGCTTCTTCACATTCGGTTGCTGAACTTGTTTTTGCTCACCTATTAGGTCTTTCAAGATTTTTACATCAATCTAATAGAGATATGCCTTTAGAAGGTGATAGTAATTTTAAAGGTCTTAAGAAAAACTATTCTAAAGGAACTGAATTAAAAGGAAAAACAATAGGTGTAATTGGTTTTGGACGAATTGGTCAAGCTACAGCAAAAGTAGCTTTAGGACTTGGTATGAAAGTACTTGCATTTGACCCTTTTATTGAAAAAACCGATTTAGAGTTAGAGTTTTTTGACGGTCAAAAATTAAGTTTTGAAATAAAAACCATTTCAAAAGAAGACGTTTTAAAACAATCAGATTTTATTACACTTCATGTACCTGCTCAAAAAGACTACGTTATTGACAAAGCTGAGTTTGACACTATGAAAGATGGTGTAATTATAGCTAATGCTGCTCGTGGTGGTGTCATTAATGAAGTTGCCTTGGTAGAAGCCATTACATCAGGTAAAGTTGCAAGTGCTGCGTTAGATGTTTTTGAAAAAGAACCTAAACCAGAAATTCAATTATTAATGAATCCTTCGTTATCGCTTACACCTCATACAGGAGCTGCAACTAACGAAGCACAAGATAGAATTGGAACCGAACTAGCCACTCAAATTATAGAGTTGCTA
Organism: Gaetbulibacter jejuensis; assembly: GCF_039524015.1. Taxonomy (NCBI): domain Bacteria; kingdom Pseudomonadati; phylum Bacteroidota; class Flavobacteriia; order Flavobacteriales; family Flavobacteriaceae; genus Gaetbulibacter; species Gaetbulibacter jejuensis. The sequence goes on from NZ_BAAAGF010000003.1 coordinate 240,812, forward strand.
AAATAATAATGTGACCAAATCATTAAAAGTGAGTCCTAATTAATACAATTAGGACTTTTTTTGTAAATTGTATAGTCATTTTATTAACCAAATAACAATTAAAAATCATGTCAGGTATACTAGACTTATTAAACAGCGACCTAGGAAAAACTATCATTAGTGGAGTTTCTGGGCAAACCAATCAACCAGAAGACAAAACAAGCAGTGTATTAACAATGGCTTTGCCTGTTTTAATGCAAGCAATGAAACGAAATGCTTCTACTCCTCAAGGAGCTGAAGGATTATTAGGCGCATTAAACAACTCTAAACACGATGGAAGTATCTTAGATAATCTTGGTGGATTATTTAGTGGTGGTGTTGACTCTAGTGTGCTAGACGATGGAAGCAAAATTTTAGGACATGTACTTGGAAACAAGCAACAAAATGTAACTAATACCTTAGGTGCTAAGTCTGGTATGGATGCTGCTTCTGTAGCACAAATACTTAAAGTAGCAGCTCCTATTTTAATGGGTGTTTTAGGTAAAGAAAGTAGACAAAGTAATGTATCTAGTCAATCAGGACTTGAAGGACTTTTAGGAGGTTTAATTAAAGGAAACTCTCCACAACAAGAACAAAGCTTTTTAGAATCGATACTTGATGCTGATGGCGACGGAAGTGTAATTGATGATGTTGCAGGAATGGTTCTTGGAGGAAACAAAAAGAAAAGTGGATTAGGAGGACTTCTAGGAGGCTTATTTGGAAACAAATAAATTTTTCTAAATCATAAATACTAAAAGCCAAACGAAATGTTTGGCTTTTTCTGTAGTGTTAAATGAGTTAAAAACCAATAATTTAAGGCATAATTTTTGTACCTTTAACAGAAACGTTTAGCTATGAAAGCCTTTGTTTACACAATACTGTTAGCGCTTTTTGTCTTTAGTTGCAACAGCACAAAAACTGTTACTGAAAATTCTACTCCTAAAACAATTTCAGAAGAAGACACAGTTAGAATAACTAATGATGAACTAGAGTATGAAATCATTATTATTGAACCAGGTTTTAATACTTGGTTACAAAGTGTTGCAAGACCTGAAGGCTACTATTCTCAAGATTTTTTAGAAAACAGAAACTTACAATACGTTATAGCTTGGAACCAACGTGTTATGCAGCCTCAACAATTCAATCCAGATCTTTACGCTATGCAAATTGACTATCAAAATGGAATTGATTATGGCTATGAGGTAAATTATAAACTGTACAACTACTTTATCTATTTCCAACTCACTTACAAACAAAAATTAGCAGGCTTCGTTCCTAGAATTTAAACTATATTTGCATAGCAAAAATTGCTATGAAAAAATTTAAAGAAAACTGGGAAATACAACATAACTGGCAACTACTCTTTCCAATTATAGGTATAGTTGCTTTACTCTACTCTTCCTACAAACTTTCATCTTTGTTTATAGATACAGTTTGGTTAATAGTATTAGTGAGTGTCCCTGTTTTTTATGCCTTGCTTAAGTTCTTTTTATTTCTTTTTAAAAAACTGGAAAAGAAATGGATATTACAATACAAGTGGGAAATGATTAGGGTTTTTATTGTATTTGCTATAACTGGATCAACTTCGGCATATATAGGCAAGCCTATTTTTTCATTGCTTGGAATTACTAAAGAAAACTTAAACCCTATAGTTTATTGGGTTTTATTTATTATTATTGGGCTCATTTTTTACCAACTGCTTTTGGTGTTTTTTGGATGGCTCTTTGGTCAGTTCAATTTCTTTTGGGAATTTGAAAAAAAGATGCTTCGTAGGTTTGGTTTAAAACGGTTTATTGATTGATGCAGCAAACAAAACGACATATTTTTATAAAATTATCAGCACTTTTATTAGTGCTTGGGTTGTTTGCACCTGAAGCTGAAAAGTTTGCACACGCATTCAATCATCATAAGCATGAAGTTTGTCATGGAGAAAGTGAAACTCACCTTCATACACTAGATGTAGATTGTAGCTTTTATAAATTTAAGCTTAATAATTCTTACACTCTTCCTGAGTTTAATTTCGAAATCCCTGAAATAAGAGACAACCACGAAATAATAGTATCTCAATACTTCTTTTTAAGTGATTATCAACGCTTACATTTTTCCTTAAGAGGGCCTCCTTTGTTTGTTTAGAACTTCATTTTCTATTATTACAAACAAAACAATTACAATGAAAAAAATATTTTTTGGCTTATTTATAGCTTTAAGTTGCTATACATATGGTCAAGATTGCAATTACACTTTTTTAGGAGAAGTTAAGGATTTCCATGATAAATCTTCCATCCCTTCTGCAACTATCTATATAAACGAACAAGACAAGTATATAGTTTCAGATTTTGATGGAAAGTTTAAAATAGAAAACCTATGCTCTGGTACAATAACATTAACTATTTCTCATATAGGTTGTGAAACAAAAACAGTTTCATATCAAGTTAATAATGATGTGTTTAAAGAAATTTATTTAGAACACCATTTAGAAGAGTTAACTGAAGTTGTTGTGAATTCTAATCTTAAAACAGAAAACACTAGCATAGAGCAATCTCTTAATAAAGAAATCATTGAAAATTACACCGACAAATCTCTTGGTGATGCACTAAACTCTTTAAGTGGAGTTTCGTCTTTAAATACTGGAAACACTATTGTAAAACCAATGATTCATGGTTTACACAGTAGCAGACTATTAATTATCAATAATAATGTACGTTTATTTGACCAAGAATGGGGAGATGAACATGCACCAAATATTGATATTAACTCTAGCAACAAAATAGAAGTTGTTAAAGGCGCAAACACCTTAAAATATGGTAGTGATGCCGTTGGTGGATTAATTTTAGTAAAGCCTAAAAAATATTCTCCTGTAGATAGTTTATTTGGAAGCACAATGCTATCATTAAACTCAAATGGTCGTGGAGGTAATATCAATACCGAACTCGTAAAAACGTTTAAATCGGGTTATTATGCTAAGCTACAATCTAGTTACAAGCAGTTTGGAGATTTTAAAGCACCTGATTATTATTTAACAAATAGTGGACTTAAAAATTTCAACGCTTCTTTAACAGCTGGTTACAATAGCTTTGAAAAAGGTTTTGATGCTTATTACAGTGTAGTAAGCAATGAAATAGCTATTCTACAATCGTCACACATAGGTAATGTAAACGATTTGGTTACAGCTATTAACAGTAAAGAACCTAGAGTTATTGAAGATTTTTCTTATGATATAGATTATCCAAAGCAAGAAATTTTACATCATTTAGGAAAAATTGAAGCTTACAAACGTTTTAAGGGTTTAGGGAAACTATCTGTTCAATATGATTTACAAATTAATAGACGTAAAGAGTTTGATTTAAGAAGAGGTGATTTAGCTAACACACCAGTTATTGATCTTAGATTATTTACAAACGCTTTACAATCTAATTTGCATATTGATTATATAGATGACCTTAAAATTGACACAGGTATCATGGTGCGTTATCAACAAAACGATGCTATCTCTGGTACTGGAGCAAGTCCTTTAATTCCCGATTTTGACAAATACGATGCAAGTATTTATGCTATAGGAAACTATGATTTAAGTGATACTGCTGAGTTAAGTGCAGGAATACGTTATGATTACTCGAGGATAGAAGCCACAAAATGGTATAATATTTCTGACTGGGAAGACAATAACTACGATGAGTTATTCCCTCAGTTTGAATCAAACACAACTGATAATTCTCAAATATTGACTTATCCTGAGTTTTCATATCATAACATATCTGCTAATCTTGGGTATTCAAAACAATTTAATAACGATATGTCAATATATCTTAATTACGGATTAGCAACAAGAGTTCCTAATCCGTCAGAATTGTTTAGCGACGGTTTACACCATAGTGCAGCAAGAATAGAAACAGGTTTGTTAACACTAAATAAAGAAGTTGCCCATAAATTTGTGGCTTCTTTTGAACGTAATAATGAAAATTTAGGATTTTCAATTAGTCCGTATTACAAGTATATAAATGATTATATACAACTCATTCCTGTTGGAATTACCACCACAATAAGAGGTGCTTTTCCTGTTTGGGAATACAATCAAATTAACGCGCAAATATTTGGTGTTGATATAGATGTAAATAAGAAAATTAGCAACTCATTTAATTATAACGGAAGCATAAGCCTATTAAAAGGTGATAACAAATCTGATGACATTCCTTTAATACTTATGCCTGCTACTAATTTTTCAAACAGAATATCTTACTATAAAGAAGACCTAAACCAGTTAACTATTGGTTTAAGTCACAAAACTGTATTACAACAAAACAGATATCCTGATTATAATTTTTACACCTTCAACCCTATTTCGCAAGAAGATGTGTATGTAGATATTAGCTCTACGCCATCTGCCTATTCCCTATTTGGTTTTAACAGTTCAATGAATTTTAAAGCGTTTAAAAAAGGGAACTTAAAACTAGAATTTAATATAGAAAACCTATTTAACACATCTTACAGAGAACATCTTAACAGACTAAGGTACTTTGCTGATGAATTGGGTAGGAACTTCAATTTAAAAATTAAAATAAATTACTAAAACAACAAAAATCATGAAAAATTTAAAATCTATTAAAACAATAAAACTCTTAGCTTTATTCTTTGTTTCAAGTTTAACACTTGTAAGCTGTTCAAGTGACGATGATGGCGATCACGATGACCACGACCACGAGGAAGAATTAATCACTACTGTAACTTACACTTTAAGCGATGGTACAAACGTAGTTACATTAACTTTTCAAGATTTAGATGGTGAAGGTGGTGAAGACGGAACTTCTACTGTTTCTGGTCCTTTAGCAGCAAGCACAACTTACACAGGTACATTACAACTTTTAAATGAAACCGAAAGTCCTGCTGATAACATTACTTTAGAGGTTGAAGAAGAAGGCGATGAACACGAGTTTTTCTTTTCATCAACAATTAATGACATCACTATTACTAAAGATGACATGGATGTAGATGGTAATCCAATTGGAATTGAGTCTACATTAACTACAGGAGCTGCTGGTACAGGATCTTTAACTATCATCTTAAAGCATGAGCCAACAAAACCTAACGATGGAACAGCTGCTGCTGCTGGAGGAAGTACTGATGTAGAGGTTACTTTCCCTATAACAGTTCAATAAATTAAGCCTTGTAATACAGTTATAAAAAAAGCGTTCTAAATGAACGCTTTTTTTTATTTAATTTCTATAACTGTTTCTTTCTCTTTACTGAATACATAGGTATAAAACCACATAATTGTAAAAGTTGGTATAATATCTAGTCCTGGTATAATCTCTTCTATAAAAGATATAACACCAGCAACCTTACCTTTGTTTCCACTATACATTTTAGCCATCAAAACTCCTGAAAGTGGTGCCCAAATAATATCTATAATGGTAATAAAACCAATAGCATCAAAAAGAATACTTAATGCTAGTTTTTTGTATTTGCTTAATCCTTCTAAATTCATAATTTATAATGTGTTGTTATACTTTATATTATAACAAGAAACATACCAAAATAGTATTATGACAATTTTTCGCTTATGAGCTTTAAAAACTCATTTCGCGTTTCAATTTTTTCAAATTGACCTCTAAACCCTGATGTAGTTGTTACAGAGTTTTGCTTTTGCACACCACGCATCATCATACACATATGAGAGGCTTCAATTACAACAGCTACTCCTTGTGGTTTTAAAGTATCGTTAATACAGTCTAATATTTGCTCTGTTAAGCGCTCTTGTACTTGCAATCGTCGTGCAAAAACATCTACAATTCTTGGTATTTTGCTAAGCCCTACAATTTGTCCGTTTGGTATATAGGCAATATGCGCTTTCCCGAAAAATGGTAACATGTGGTGTTCGCATAACGAGTATAGTTCAATGTCTTTTACGATTACCATTTCGTTGTAAGACTCTTTAAACATTGCACTTTTAAGAATCTCCGCTGCATCTTGATGATAGCCTTGTGTTAAAAATTTCATCGCTTTTGAAGCGCGCTCAGGCGTTTTGAGCAAACCTTCTCTTTCCACATCTTCACCTATATCTTTAATTATGTCTTTAAAGCGATTTTTAGTGTCGTCTGTGATATTAATATTATACTCTTCAAATTTGTTATAAGGCATATTCATTTTTTTTTTGATACATAAAAATACGTAAAATTCAATTGAAACCCTAGTATCATAAAAAGCTCATTTAACTTTTATTTAAGAGAAAAAACGGTTTCAACTAATAGATTTGTATCACTAACTGTAACAAATTAAATTAATTAATGTCTTTCTTTTAGAAATTAATTAAATCATCAATCATTAAAATGTTTTTCCGCTTAACTATCTTTCTCTCTGTGCTTTTTTGTTTTTCTACAATTCAAGCTCAGGATAAAAAAACCTTAACTATTACCAGAACGACGACACCTCCTAAAATTGATGGAGTATTAGACGATGTTGTTTGGCAAAATGCTGATGAAGCAAAAGACTTTACTCAATTTAGACCTGAAATGGATGTTCCTGAAACCGATTATCAAAAAACGGTTGTGAAAATTACTTATGACGACGATGCTATATATGTTGGTGCATATCTCTATGATAAGCCAGAGGAAATCATGAAGCAGTTTAACAGCAGAGATAATTTTGGTCAACAAGATTTTTTTGGCGTTATCTTCAACCCTAACAACGACGCTCAAAACGATACTGAGTTTTTTATTTTTCCGTCAGGAAATCAAGCAGATGCTATTGCTTCACCTAGTATTGGGGAAGATTTTGGTTGGAATGCTGTTTGGGAAAGCGCTGTGAAAATTGTAGATGATGGTTGGGTTGTTGAAATGAAAATTCCATACTTTAATTTACGATTTTCAAACCAAGATGTTCAAACTTGGGGATTACAATTCCATAGACATTTTAGAACTACTAGAGCGCAATATTCGTGGAATCCAATAGACAGAACCAAAGGTAACATAGGATTATATCATGGTGAATTAAAAGGCATTGAAAATATTGAGCCTCCTGTAAGGCTTAGCTTCTACCCTTTTACTTCAGGGCTTTTAAACACTTATGATGGTGAAACCGATACCGATTTTAACTTAGGCTTAGACATCAAATACGGAATTACCGAAAACTTTACGTTAGACATGACTTTAATACCTGATTTTAGTCAAGCAGGATTTGATAATTTGGTACTAAACCTTGGACCTTTTGAGCAAACCTTTTCTGAACAACGCCAGTTTTTCACCGAAGGTGTTGATTTGTTTAATAAAGGTAATTTATTTTTCTCAAGACGTGTAGGTAGTAGACCAATAGGTAATGTTGAGCTCAATGAAAACGAGGAAATTATTGATCGTCCTAATACAGTTAAAGTACTTAATGCTGCTAAAGTTTCTGGTCGAACTAAAAAAGGATTAGGAATTGGTGTTTTTAATGCTATTACCGAAAAAACCAAAGCTAAAATTAGAGATAATGAAACTGGTGAAGTAAGAGAAGAAGTTGTCGAGCCTCTTGCAAACTATAACATTTTGGTACTTGACCAACAATTTAATCAAAACTCATCAGTAAGTTTAATTAACACCAACGTAACTAGAGATGGTAATTTTAGAGATGCCAATGTTACTGGTTTACTGTTTGATATTTCAAACAAACGAAATACTTATAATCTTTATGGTGAAGCTAAAATGAGTAATCTAAACTTAGCTGACGGAAACCAAACTGGTTACAGCACTTTCTTTTTTGCAGGAAAATCACATGGAAAGTTAAGATATAGTTTTGACCATAGTTATGCTGACACCAAGTACGACATTAACGATTTAGGATTTATCTCAAGAAACAATTACAACAACTTTGGTGTGGACCTTACCTATCGAATTTTTGAACCTACCAAAAAGCTTAACAACTACTATATTGGCACTTATGTTAATTATACAAGATTAGCTAATCCTGGAGAGTACACAGGAAGCAGCTTTGGCGTAAACTTTGACGCAGTAACTAAAACACTTCACAACTTTGGTGGAAACATAAATTTCCAAGTTGGTAAACAGTTTGATTACTTTGAACCTCGTGTTGAAGGACGTTATTTTATCTATGAAAACCGAATAAACTCAAACGTTTGGATTTCTTCAAATTACAACAACACCTTTGCTATAGATGCTAATCTTGGTGGAGCAACTTATTTTGAAGATAATAGAGACACTAACGAGTATTGGTTTGGGTTAAACCCAAGAGTACGATTTAATGATAAATTTTTAGTAGTGTATTCTTTTGACTACAATAAAATTTTCAAGGATAGAGGATTTACAACGCTTTCAGATGATAATATCATTTTTGGAGAAAGAGACAGAAAAATATTGGTAAACAGTATTTCTGGAACTTATAACTTTAACTCCTTCCACTCTTTGGGTTTAACGTTTAGAAACTATTGGTCAACCGTTATTTATCAAGATGAATTGTTTACCTTAAGAGATAATGGTAGACTTACAAAAGACTCAGGCTTTACGGTTGGTGATTTAGAAAACAACCCAAATATCAATTTCAGCACATGGAATTTGGATTTAAATTACTCATGGCAATTTGCGCCTGGAAGTTTCCTAACTGCGTTATACAGAAATCAATTATTTAACTCTGACACTGCAGCTACTGAGACTTACAGACAAAGCTTGGACAGACTCTTTGACCAACCTATCCAACATACATTTTCACTGCGATTACAATACTTTTTAAATTACAGTGACTTAAAAAATGTCTTTAAGAAGAAAAACAAAACTAACTCTTAAATTGTGCATCACAGCTTAAAATAGTATGTTTACGTTATTATTTTCTAAAGCATGATTAAAGCCAAAAATATTCATAAACACTATAATGATTTACACGTTTTAAAAGGTGTTGATATCACTATTTCCAAAGGCGAAGTAGTCTCTATAGTTGGTGCTTCTGGTGCAGGAAAAACCACTTTACTGCAAATACTTGGTACTTTAGATAAAGCCAGCAGCAACAACGAAAGTCAGTTATTAATTAATGATGTTGATGTACTGCAGTTAAAAGATAAAGCTTTAGCTAAATTTAGAAATGAGCATATTGGGTTTATCTTTCAATTTCATCAATTGTTACCTGAATTTACAGCTTTGGAAAATGTTTGCTTACCTGCTTTTATAAAAAACACTCCTAAAACTGAAGCCGAAAAACGTGCTAAAGAATTATTGGATTTTTTAGGACTTAAAGAACGCTACAACCATAAACCCAACGAACTTTCAGGTGGTGAGCAACAACGTGTTGCAGTAGCTAGAGCTTTGATAAATAATCCTGGATTAATCTTTGCCGATGAACCTTCAGGAAATCTTGATAGCGAAAGTGCAGAAAACCTTCACAACCTATTTTTCAAACTTAGAGATGAGTATGGTCAAACCTTTGTAATTGTTACGCACAACGAAGAACTCGCTAATATGGCTGACCGTAAACTCACTATGGTTGATGGGAAGATTGTAAAATAACTACCTTCTACAACGCAACCAAATTAGCAATTCGGCATCTTAAGAGAAATGGTTGCTATGATTAAAAAAGTTACTTTTTCTTTTCTGTTTTTTTGCTTACTTGAAGTTTTAGTAGTTTCTTGTTGTGAAGATGAGTATAATCTTTATTTAACAAGCATAAACTTTACCGTTGAAGATAATGCCGACTTTGACATTACCACAATAAAACATGAAGATTTACAACTAAACTTGTTTCTTACTTATGAAACAGAGCTTACTTACTTAAAAAAAGAATTATCAAGACTATCCAACAAAGCTTATGCTACAAGTTGTGATGAAACCTACATTGTCAGAAATAAAGCAACTCAAGTTGAAATTACTTCTGACGCTACTTTTCAAAATATAGAGGCAGGAAATTCATTGAATGAATTATTCTATCTAAACCACAATGGAGCACTTAAAACGGTAGATAGTATTTTGGATTACATAAACCAAGACACTTATTACTATGGTGATTTTTATCAATTCGTTTTAGCTAATCCAATTAATGAAGATGTTAGTGCGTCATTCAAAATTAGTGTCTCCTTAGAAAATGGAGAATTTATTGAGCGCTCTACAGTAACTACAACTATTACTGCTGAATAACCTTAAATACATTTCAAAACTGTTTTAATGATTACTTTTGCACTTTATTACCAAAACAGCAAAAGTGAAATTCATTAATAAAACAGAACTTAAAGAGTTTTTAGACAGTAAAGTTGAACAATACAACAACCCAAAGTTTATTGAAAGCGACCCAATACAAATACCACATCGCTTTTCAAAAAAAGAAGATATTGAAATTACAGCATTTTTAACTGCTACCATTGCTTGGGGAAACCGAAAAAGCATTATCAACAATGCATCTAAAATGATGGATTTGTTAGATAACTCACCTTATGATTTTGTATTAAATCACAATGAAAGCGACCTAGAACCTTTACTGCAATTTGTGCATCGCACATTTAATGGAACCGATTTAATCACCTTTGTGAAAGCGCTAAAACACATTTATAATAATCATGGTGGATTAGAAACCGTATTTAGAAAAACTGCTAAAAACGAGTCGCTACAAATAGCAATAAGCCAATTTAAAACTCACTTTTTTGAAATTGAGCATTTACCTAGAACTCAAAAGCATGTGAGTGATCCTTTAAAAAATTCAGCAGCAAAACGAATCAACATGTATTTACGTTGGATGGTTAGAAATGATAATACTGGAGTAGATTTTGGGATTTGGAATAACATTTCACCTAGTCAACTCTCCTGTCCTTTAGACGTACACTCAGGAAATGTAGCTAGAAAATTAGGGCTTTTAACACGTAAACAAAATGATGCAAAAGCACTGTTTGAACTTGATACTAATTTAAGGAAATTAGACCCAAAAGACCCTGTAAAATACGATTTTGCACTTTTTGGGCTTGGTGTATTTGAAAGCTTTTAATTTTATATATTTGCTTCATATTACCCTAATTTAACTAACCAAAAAAATGAAGCACTCTTTTAGATTGAAAAAATCTCAAATAAAGACTGTTTTTTTTGAGAAATTGGATATTAAATCCGTTTCAATTGAAAATAAGTCTGATGTTGAGAATGCAATCACAAACATTTTAGTTTTTAACGACCTTGACAGTTATCTTAATCCGATAGACTGTAATTACAATTTTATCAATACTATGGTAAGTTTTCAATTAGAACTTAATCCTGAAAGAGATAAAAAAGACTTTTTTAAAACTATTAAAAAGTTTACTGAGTTCATTGAAGACACAACAGAAAACAAAAAAGCGAATTAAAAAACTTTAATTCGCTTTTCTATTTCTTATATGTGTTTACTTACAAAGTATCACTTTGGTTTAACCAAGCATTTCTTAGTTTTACCTGAGACTTGGTAGCCTCTAAGTTTTCTACTATTGTTTTAATTTTTGTAAATGCTGGAGTTAACTTAGTTTTAATAACTTTTTCTTCTCCATTTCTTAACAATTTTACTTCAATTTCGTCTCCTTCTTTCCATCTAAACATTTGTCCCATAACCATTCTAAGATTGTTAAGTTTAACATCTGTTCCATTAACCGAAGTAATAATGTCATTTTCTCTTACACCTTGCGATTCCCAAAAAGTGTTTTCTGATACGTTACTGGAAAAGAACACGTAATCGTCTTCTTCATTGGCATCAAAAACAAAGCCCATTCCTGATTGTACATAATTGGTTTCTGTTTGTGTTAACTCATACATTAAACCTACTTTTTCAAAAAACGCACCATAGTCAATTGGCACACCTTCAACCACATGTGTTTGTAAAAATTCCCCAATTGATGGATAGGTCATTTTAGTAATTTCTTCAATAATAGTATCGTCATCAAACGGTTTATGCACTCCATATTTAGCCGAAAGTTCTTTCATTAAAGACAACATACTTCTGTTTCCATTACTTTCTTCTCGCATTAAAATATCAATACACATCCCTATTAAAGCGCCTTTTTGATAAACGTTAGTATAGTTTTTAGCATAAGGGTCTTCAATAACATTCTCACTCATTTCAGTGAAACTCATGCTATCGTCATAATATTTTGATCTTGTTATTTGATTTTGAATTGTTCTGTAGTATTCTTTAGGTGTTACTAATCCTTCATACACTTGAAAGTGTTGTGCAAAAAACTCTGTTACACCTTCGTACATCCATAAATGTTTTGAAAATGTTGGATCATTATAATCAAAATAATGCACGTCTTCAGAATGCACTGAAAGTGGTGTTACGATATGAAAAAACTCATGCGACACCACGTCAACCATAGATTTTGCCAAATATTCTACTGAAGCCCATTCGCGTAAAACCACAACTGTTGAGGTATGATGCTCTAGAGCTCCAAACCCTTTAGGTGCTTTATCTGAACCATCAGATAAGTATAAATAAATATCATAACGTGCTGTACTGTTAATGTCTCCCAAGTAGTTCTTTTGGGCTTCCATCATAGTAAACATCGTTTCTTTTAAACTTGCAGCAGTGTGTTTTTTGTTTGGAGAATAAACGCTAAGTACAATTTTAATATCCCCTACCATAAACTCCTCTACATCAAGTTTTCCATACATCATTGGGTTATCAGTAATATCAAAATATCGTGGAGCAAAATAGCTTGTCGTTATTTTAGTACCATCGCTACTAGATTTTACACCTACATTTTGTAATGCCGAAGTACGCTCAAAAGTTGCAGGTGCAGTAACATCTAAATTGTATTGTGCATTTTTCAAACTATCAAAATACCCAATAAAACCATGTAAATTCAGGACATAATTATCTGACTCAATATTTGTTCCTTGTGGCGAAAACAAGCTAGGATAATTAGGATCACTTTCTACATCATAGCTATCATTCACCCAATAAGTGATAACGTCAAGTTGCTGTGCGTTGGTAATAACCCAAGAGTTTTCATCTATCTTTTTAGAAGGCAATACATTACCATTGTAATCTTTAGCTGCAAAATCATCAATAAAAGCCCCAAAATTACTTATATCATAAGTACCTTGAACTATTTTTGGTAATCTGTAAATTACTGAATCTTGAGTAAAACGTCCTGGATTTATAGTTACAGGTAATTTATCGTTATTAACAGCTGTAATATCGATAGAGGTATTAATTGGGTTGCTTACTGCTAAATCATCAACTGACTTAGATACAGAACCACAAGAAGTTAACAAAACGCTAATCCCAATTAGGGCAAGTATATTCTTCATGCTATTATTTTCTTTTAAGGGACAACAAATTTAGGATTATGTTACATTTTTGCGAGCCAATATTTTGTTAAAATGATGAATCACTATCTTAGCAGCATGCCTAAACCTTTGATAAGTATTTTTACGCCTTTTAAAAACACAGCAGCCTTTTTACCAGACTGCATAAACTCTATTATTAATCAGAGTTATACACACTGGGAACTCTTGATGATTGACGATCACTCAACCGATAATAGCTTTGAAATTGTTAACGCTTTTGCGCAACAAGACCCTAGAATAAAATTGCTTACAAACTCTGGAAGCGGTATTATTGATGCACTACAACTAGCTTTTAAAGAAAGTAAAGGGAGTTATGTAACTAGGATGGATAGTGACGATATTATGCATGTAGACCGATTACAACTCATGCTCAATAGCTTATTGGATTATGGTAAAAAACATGTAGCTGTTGGCAAGGTAAAGTATTTTAGTGATGTTGGAATTAGCGATGGTTATGCACGTTATGAAACTTGGCTGAATAACCTTACAGAAACTGGCAGTAACTATTCTGAAATCTATAAAGAATGTGTCATTCCTTCACCTTGTTGGTTAATTCACAGAGAAGATTTTATTGCTTGTGATGCTTTTCACCCAAATAGATATCCTGAAGACTACGATTTAACCTTTAGGTTTTACAAGCATAATTACAAGTGTATTCCTTGTGATACAGTATTGCATCATTGGAGAGACTACAGTTATCGCAGCTCACGAACTCACGAGCATTATGCCGAAAACACATTTTTAGAATTAAAACTTCATTATTTTTTAGAGCTAGATTACAATTCTAATAGAACACTTACAGTTTGGGGAGCTGGTGCCAAAGGAAAAAGCATTGCCAAACAACTTAAAGCTAAACAAATACCTTTTGTTTGGATTTGCGATAATCCCAAAAAAATTGGCAAAAGCATTTATGGTGTTAAACTGCATAACTTTGAACATTTAAAACAGTTACACCAACCACAAAGTATTGTTACAGTTGCTAATGAGCAAGCACAACAAGAAATTACATCTTATTTTAAACAACAACAAATGGAACCAATGATTGATTATTTTTTCTTTTGCTAGATTTCAATTACCAGACAAAACGTTAAATTTCTCAAAACCCAACCGCAATAATCGCTCATCATTTTCTATATTTGAAAGCTAGTACAATTAATCATTAGGAATGCAGTTTAAACACCCAGAACTTCTTTACGCCTTACTCCTGCTTATCATTCCTATAATTGTTCATTTATTTCAGCTACGTAGATTTAAAAAGGTTGAATTTACAAATGTTCTGTTTTTAAAAAACATCACTTTACAAACTCGTAAAAGTTCCCAACTAAAAAAGTGGTTAACACTACTTACTCGTTTACTACTTTTAGCTTGTGCTATAATTGCATTTGCACAACCTTACATTTCTAAATCTAGCAGTTATAAAACCAAAAGCGAAACGGTAATTTACTTAGACAATTCGTTTAGCATGCAAGCCAAAGGAAGTAACGGAACGCTTTTAAACAGTGCTATACAAGATATTATTGAACATATTGACGAAAACGAAAAGATTACGTTTTTTACTAATAATAGTTATAAACCCAACACAACGGTTAAAGCTATAAAGAACGAATTGATTCAACTATCAAATTCGCCAAATCAAATTACTTATGATGCTGCACTATTAAAAGGAAAAAATGCCTTTTCTAAAGATAAAAGTACGCTTAAAAATTTGGTGCTGATTTCCGATTTTCAACAGCATAACAACGTATTCAACACAGCTACTGATTCTTCAATCCAGTTAAAATTAGTACAGCTAAAACCTGTAAACAACTACAATGTTGCTATTGATAGTGCTTATATTTCAAAAGCTAATGCTGAAAACATTGAGTTGAGCGTTACCATAAAAAATTCTGGTAATCCTATTGATAACTTACCTGTATCATTATACAATGACGACAATTTAGTAGCTAAAAGTTCAATAAGTAGTACTGAAAATGACTCTGTGGTTTTCACACTTCCTTTTAATCAAATGTTTAATGGTAAACTAAGTATTGAAGATGCTGGTTTAACTTATGACAACACCTTGTTTTTTAACTTAGATAAAAGTGAAACCATAAAGGTATTATCCATAAATGAAGCTGATGACACCTTCTTAAAAAAGATATATACTGATGATGAATTCAGCTACACATCATACAAGCTAAACGAGTTAGATTACAATACTATTTCATCTCAAAATTTAATTGTTTTAAACGAGATAAAAAACATTCCAAATTCGCTAACAACTGCTTTAAAAGCATTTACTGATGATGGTAGAACACTATTAATTATACCTTCAAGTAATTCCGAATTAAGCTCTTATAATCAATTATTTATAAATTACAACATTTCAACATTCAATACTACAACTCCTGAAGAGAAAAGGATAACTTCTATTCAGTTTTCACATCCTTTATTGACTAATGTTTTTGATAAAAAAATCAGCAATTTTCAATATCCAAAAACTAATAAAAGATATGTGTTTTCAGGACCTAGTGGTGCTTCGGTTTTAAACTTTGAAGACAGTACTCCTTTTTTAAGCCAAAACGAAAATCTATACACTTTTACAGCGGCTTTAAATGAAGACAATTCAAACTTCAAAAATTCGCCTTTAATTGTTCCTGTGTTGTATAATATTGGGAAGCAAAGTCTTAAACTGTCTCAATTGTACTACACTATTGGAAAGGAAAATAAAATAGACATAAACACCAAGCTACAACAAGACGATATATTAAAACTAGGAAACGAAAACAACGCTAGTATTCCTTTACAACAAACCTTTACCAATAAAGTGGAGTTAATTACCAATGAATACCCTGAAAAAGCTGGTATTATTCCTGTAATGAACAAGAATGAAGTATTAAAACAATTAAGTTTTAATTACAATAGAACTGAAAGTAATTTATACTATCATGATTTAGAAAACATTGAAGGTTTAAACGTAACTAAAAGTGTCGCTTCGGCAATTAACGATATAAAAAGTGCTACAAATGTTAATGAGCTATGGAAATGGTTTGTTATTTTTGCATTAGCTTTTTTAATCATTGAAATGCTCATCTTAAAATATTTTAAATGAACGTACTCCTAAAATCTGCAACAATAGTTGACCCAAAAAGCGATTTTCACAATCAAACTGTTGATATTTTAATTGAAAAAGGAGTCATTTCGCAGATTTCAAAACGCATTAGCAATCCAAAAAACTACAAAGAAATTAAGCTAGACAATCTCCATGTTTCAAAAGGCTGGTTTGATAGTAGTGTGAGTTTTGGAGAACCAGGTTATGAAGAACGCGAAACCATTGAAAACGGCTTAAAAACTGCTGCATTATCAGGATTTACATCTGTTGTATTAAATTCTAATACACATCCAGTAATTGATACTAATGCTGATGTTTCGTTTTTAAAAGCAAAAGCCAATGGAAATGCTGTAGACTTACATCCTTTAGGTGCTTTAACCAAAGAAAGTAAAGGCGTTGATTTAGCTGAACTGTTTGACATGAAAAGCGCTGGAGCTGTTGCTTTTTACGACTACCAAAAACCCATAAGCAACCCAAATCTTATAAAGATTGCTCTTCAATATGCTAGCAATTTTGATGGTTTAGTGATGTCTTTTCCACAAGAATCTAAAATTTCTGGTCTTGGTGTCATGCACGAACATGTCACAAGTACGTCTTTAGGACTCAAAGGAAACCCTTCCTTAGCTGAAGAACTACAAATAGCAAGAGATTTGTTTATCTTAGAATACACTGAAGGAAAACTTCATATTCCAACAATTTCAACAGCAAAATCTGTTGAGCTTATACGAGCTGCAAAACAGAAAAAGCTTAATGTTACCTGTAGTGTAGCTATACACAACCTGATACTAACCGATAAAGATCTGGTAAATTTCAACACCAATTATAAAGTGTTACCTCCATTACGTTCGCAATCTGATATAGATGCATTAATAGAAGGTGTAAAAGATGGTACAATTGACATGGTTACTAGTGACCACAACCCTATTGATATTGAACACAAAAAAGTTGAGTTTGACCACGCAATGTATGGTACAATAGGTTTAGAAAGTGCTTTTGGTGCTTTACAAACTATTTTCACACTTAAGAAAACTATAGACTTACTTACAAAAGGAAAAGAGCGTTTTGATCTGCAATCCAGCTCAATACAACAAGGCCAAAAAGCAAACATCACACTTTTTAACCCAAACCAAAGTTATACGTTTACAAAAGATAATATAGTTTCAAACTCCAAAAACAGTTGCTTTGAAAACCATGACTTAAAAGGAATTGTTTACGGTATTTACGCTAACAACCAACTTGTTTTAAAATAATGACAGAAAATATTATAAAAGAAGGAAAAACCTTAGCTATAGTAAGCTACTTGACCTTTATAGGTTTAATTATAGCTATTATTATGAATTTAGAAAAACGCAATCCGTTTACGTTTTTCCATATAAGGCAAATGTTAGGACTCATTATAATGCTATTGGTTTCTAACGTTTCAGAAAAATATATAAATAGCTGGTTTGGTACGGTTTTATGGATTATCACTTTTGTTTGCTGGCTATATGGTTTATACAATGCCTTTACAGGAGAAAAAAAGCCAATTCCTGTAGTTGGTGAATTATTTCAAGATTGGTTTAGAAAAATTAACTAACAACTAATGGCTGAATTAAGTATACACCACATTACAAGACCTTCTTCTATAAAAGAAAATGCTCCGCTATTAATCATGCTTCATGGTTATGGTAGTGACGAAAACGATTTGTTTTCATTTGCATCTGAACTTCCTGAAGAATTGTTTATCATTTCCTTGAGAGCTCCATATCCAATGCAACCTTTTGGCAATGCTTGGTATGCTATTAATTTTGATGCGGAACACAACAAATGGAACGACAATGAACAAGCCACAGCATCAAGAGATTTAATTGCTCAATTTATTGACGAGGCTTGCAATACTTACCCTGTAAACAAGGACAATATTACATTATTAGGTTTTAGTCAAGGGAGTATTTTAAGTTATGCTGTTGCGCTTACCTACCCTAACAAGGTAAATAATATTATAGCACTTAGCGGTTATGTAAGTGAAGACATTTTGCCTGAAAACTTAAACCCTAATGATTACACCAAACTAGATTTTTACTGCTCTCATGGTAGTGTAGATCAAGTTATTCCTGTTGAATGGGCAAGAAAAACACCTAAATTTTTAGAGGCTTTAAACATTAAACACAAGTATTCTGAATTTCCTGTAGGCCATGGTGTTGCACCACAAAATTTTTATGAGTTTAGAACTTGGTTAAACGACAAGCTCTAGTAACTAGGTCTGTATAAAAAATATTCTACTAGCTTAAACTTAAGTTCTTCCTGGTCGATAATTTCATAGGTTAAGAACATTTGTCCCCAATGTTTTCCATCAGTAAAATCGGCTAAAATCCATTTGTGATTAAGCACTTTTACTGTGTTTATTGACATTTTAGAGTCTGTCATTGATGCATAAGGTACAATTGGATGGTCATCACCTTCATAAACGTTTAACTTATACAATTCATCTTTTATAAACGGAATTAAGGTTTCAGTATCATAACCTCTATCTTCAAAATAGGTAAGTGCATCATCATCATTGTCGATATTAAAATGCATGAGTTCAGAATTTTTTTCTGTTAAGCTTGATATTTCAGCTTCGTATTTATCAACCTTTTCCTTCAAGATATTTATATCCTTTTCATAAACATCAAGTATATTCTTTGAGTTTACATACTGAAAAATGATTAGTAGTACTGAAAAAATAAACAAGTACATAAATATTCTGCTCTTCATAATTTTAAAGTGTTATTTGTAGATTATCATAAGCCAAAAATACATGTTTTGGCAATTTTTGTTCAACTTCATCATGAAAACCTAATAAATGACTAATATGAGTAAGGTATGCTTTTTCAGGTTTTACTTTGTCAATAAATGCTAAGGCTTCCTCTAAATTTAAATGTGAGTGGTGAGATTCTTCTCTTAAGGCATTTATAACCAAAACTTTTAAATGCTTTAGTTTTTCCATTTCTGCTTCTGCAATGGTTTTCATGTCTGTTAAATAGGCAAAATCATTAACTCTAAACCCAAACACCTGCAAATTACCATGCATTAGGTTTATTGGTACTACAGTAGTATCTCCTAATTCAAAAGGTGTATTCTCAATCTCGTGTATATCAACTCCAGGAGCTCCTGGATATTTATTTTTAGTTTCAAAAACATACGCAAATCGCTGTTGCAAAGCTTTTACAACTCTTTTATGAGCATAAATAGGCATGTCACCTTGCCTAAAATTAAAAGGTCTAATATCGTCCAATCCTGCTGTATGATCTGCATGTTCATGAGTAAATAAAATACCATCAATTTTATTACAATTAGCAGTAAGCATTTGCTGTCTAAAATCAGGACCACAATCAATAACGTAAGCATAATTGTCCCATTCAATTAACACAGAAACTCTAAGTCGCTTATCTTTTGGATTATCACTTAAACATACTGGATGTGTGCTTCCTATAACTGGAATTCCTTGCGATGTGCCTGTACCCAAAAATGTTATTTTCAATTCTAGAAGTTTGAAACAAAAATAATGTTATTTTTTTGTTTACCATGCTATTTTAATACCTTTGTGCAATACTAAAACCCGGATTTAAAAGATGGAAATAACCTTAAAGGGAGACAGAGAATTTGATGACGTACCTTCGTTAAAAACTAAGGCACTTCGAATTAACCTTAATGAAAATATCTACGGTACTTTTGCCGAAATTGGAGCTGGACAAGAAACTGTACGTCAGTTTTTTAGAGCTGGTGGTGCTTCGGGTACAATTGCAAAAGCAATGTCTGCTTATGACAAGGATTTTAGCGACGCTATTTATGGTATAGAAGATGACAAACGTTATGTTACTGAAGCGCGTTTAAGAAAAATGCTAAATCATGAGGTTAACTTAATTGAAAAAAGACTACCTAGAGACAAACATCCTAATAAATTGTTTTTCTCTTATGCAAATACTGTTGCTACAATAGATTTTGCTAAAAACTATAAAGGACATGGTTGGGTAGGTATTAAATACCAAATAGAACCAGACCAAGAGTATAACGACATCATTATTCATATTAGGTTTAAAGAAACTGATGCGCGTTTACAACAAGAAACACTTGGGGTTTTAGGTACAAATTTAATTTATGGTGCGTTTTATAAGTACAATGAACCTAAAAAATTATTACGTTACTTATACGATCATTTAGATAAAGACCAGTTAGAAATCGATACGATTAACTTCTCTGGACCTGTATTTAAAGACATTGATAACCGTTTAATGAGCTTACAACTAGTTAAAAACGGTATGACTGATGCCGTAATGTTTGCTCCTGACGGAAACAACGTATTACCAGCAAGGGTTTTATACAAAAAGAATATACTAGCGTTACGTGGTAGTTTTAGACCTGTAACCAAAGTAAACATGGACATGTTTCAAAAGTCTTATGACATGTTCATTAAAGAAAACAAAGTTGATGTCGATAAAACTCAAGTCATCTTTGAAATTACCTTATCCAACCTTCGTGCTGAAGGTGAAATTGATGAGCAAGATTTCATGGATAGAGCAAAACTATTATGTTCTTTAGGGCAAACAGTTCTTATCTCAAACTTTCAGGAGTATTATAAACTTGTTGAATATTTTTCTCAATACTCTAAAAACAGAATGGGCTTATCAATGGGTGTCAACAACTTAGTAGATATTTTTGATGAAAAATACTACAGACACTTAAGTGGAGGTATTCTAGAAGCTTTTGGTAAGTTGTTCTTTAAAGATTTAAGAGTTTACTTATATCCAATGCAAAATGAAGATGGTACGCTAACTAATAGTGAAAATCTTAAAGTACATCCTAGAATGAAAGAACTTTACAAGTTCTTCAAATACAACGGAAAAGTAGTAGACATTACCGATTTTGACCCTTCTACTTTAGCTATTTTCTCAAGAAAAGTACTTAAAATGATTGCCAAAGGGGAAGATGGATGGGAAACTATGCTACCTGAGGGTGTTTCTAAATTAATTAAAGAAAAAAGCCTCTTCGGTTGTGAATCGGAAGAAATATTTCATAAAGAATAAAAAAGAAAAGCGACCAAATGGTCGCTTTTTTTATTTATGGTTAAGAGGGTAAACTTTACTTAAAATGTAAACTCATATCCTATATTAACTGCAGAATAACTGTAGGTATCCATAACTTCTGTGTATGAAGCTACAATACCTGAACATTTTGAGACTTGCATACCAAGCCTAAGTCTATACAAGAAACCGCCTTCATCTAATCCATAAGCATAACCTGCGTCTCCACCTACGTGAAACTTATCATTATCAGTATGAAATCTAAACGTTCCTGCAAACGATACAAACTTCCCGTCACCTTCTTTTATAAGAGTGTTGCTAGAGTTGTTTTGAAATGCATACATTGCTCCAAGCGTTCCTCCTACTTTTAAATCCTTAGTTAAATTGTACAAATACGTAACGTCAAACGCTGCATTGGTTGAGAAAACTTCATTAGCATAGTCTCCTCCTACAGTACCTCCTACACTAAATGCAGCTCTAAATTCATAAGGATCTACAGTTTCTTCTTCTGGTTGTTCTTCTTGAGCATACGCTCCTAAACAACATGTTACTAAAAAAATAATTGTTAAAAAGTTCTTTATCATAATCTAAAGTATTAGTTAGTTATACAGCTAAAATAAACTTTTTGATCTAATTTTTAACATTTTCTTAAATAACCTATGTGTTTTTTATGAAAAATATTGCTATTCCAATATTTGCTCTGAGTGTATTTTAGCCTTAACCTTATCTATAACTTTTTCGATTATACCGTCTTCATTAATAACAAAAGTTGCTCTATGAATACCATCAAATGTTCGTCCCATGAACTTTTTTGGTCCCCAAACACCAAACGCATTAATTACTTCTTTATCAACGTCTGCTAATAATGGATAAGGAAAACTAAACTTATTTTTAAAGTTAGTTTGTCGTTTTTCAGTATCAGCACTCACACCTAAAATTTCGTAGCCTTTATCAGTAAGCTCACTGTAATTATCTCTTAAATTACAAGCTTCTACAGTACAAGTAGGTGTATTGGCTTTAGGATAAAAGAAAATCACAAGCTTTTTCCCTTTATAGTCTGAAAGCGATACTGTGTTTCCTTGTTCGTCTTTTGCTGTAAAATCTGGAGCTTTATCTCCTGCTTTTAATTTAGTCATATTTATTAACTTTGAATTTTATGTAAAAATACAATTAATGACTAAGCAAGAAAAGGTAGATTTTGTTATAAATACCTTAAAATCTATTTATCCAACCATTCCTATTCCTTTAGACCATAAAGACCCTTATACATTGTTAATAGCTGTACTTATGTCTGCACAAAGTACAGATGTTAGGGTAAATCAAATTACACCTTTACTTTTTGAAAAAGCTGATAACCCTTATGACATGATAAAACTTACGGTTAAAGAAATTCGTGAAATTATTAAACCAGTTGGACTATCACCCATGAAAAGTAAAGGTATACATGGGCTTTCAAAAATACTTATTGAGGAACACAACGGAGAAGTTCCTCAAACCTACGAAGACCTAGAAAAACTCCCTGCTGTTGGACATAAAACTGCAGCAGTTGTATTATCGCAAGCGTTTGGTATTCCTGCTTTTCCTGTAGATACACACATACATCGATTAATGTATCGTTGGGGTTTTAGTAATGGTAAAAATGTTGTACAAACCGAAAAAGATGCAAAACGATTATTTCCTGAAGAATTATGGAATGATCTTCATTTGCAAATCATTTGGTATGGTAGAGAATACTCTCCTGCTAGAGGTTGGAATTTAGAAAAAGACATCATCACCAAAACTATTGGTAGGGCATCTGTAATAAAAGACTATTACAAATCAAAAAAGTCCTGACGACTAACCGATCAGGACTTTTCAAAATTTAATTTAGAAGTGCTTCAAACTTCAATTTATTACAATGTATAACACTTAAAGCCTTAGAGTAATTTAAAAGAAAATCTACAGTTTCTTTTTTAGGGTTCAGGTTGTTTTTTGTTTGAGGATAATTAGAGTAAAGTTTTGCCATTATCGGAATTTTAAGTTAGTACAATTTCAATAACGCAGTAAAACTCTATTTATTATATCAATTTGTTAAAACTATATTATTTTTTTCGATTACCTTCCTTAAATTTATCAATGCATAACGCATTCTACCCAAGGCTGTATTGATGCTAACACCAGTACTATCACTTATTTCTTTAAAACTCATATCCTTGTACATACGCATTACTAAAACGTCTTTTTGGTCGTCTGGTAACTCTTCAATAAGTCGTCTTAAATCACATTCTACCTGCTCTTTGATAAGCTGTTTTTCAGCATTTAAGGCAGAATCTCCTAATACCGAAAAAATACTGAACTCACCAGAGTTATCAAACTTTGGCATTCTGTTGCTTTTTCTAAAATGATCAATAACTAAATTATGCGCAATACGCATAACCCAAGGTAAAAATTTACCTTCTTCGTTGTATTTTCCTAGCTTAAGCGTTTTAATAACCTTAATAAAAGTGTCTTGGAAAATATCTTCAGTAATATCTTTATCAAATACTTTTGAATAGATAAAACTGTAAATCTTTTGTTTGTGTCTGTGGATTAAAACCGAAAGAGCGCTTTCGTCTCCTTGAATGTAGTTTTTTACTAAAACAGCGTCAGTGATAAGTTCGTGTTTCATAATCATTACTTTAAGGGCAAAGAATTTACTTCTTAGCTTGGGGTTAATTTCTAAAGTAATGTTACGCTATAGGCGAATGGTTTTTAACTGTTTATGTCTCAAATATAACAACAATCATTCCGAAATTCCAAAAAAACAGACTAAAATTTAACATTTTAATCAACAAAAATCCATTTTCAAGGCTGAGATAGTTGTAGTATCTTTGCGAATTCTAAAGCATAATTTTCAATATGAGCGTTAATATTTCTGAAGTTAATCAAAAGCAAAATATCATCATAAAAGGTGCTAAACTTCATAATTTAAAAAATATTGATGTTGTTATACCAAGAAACAAGCTTGTGGTTATAACTGGTTTATCAGGTTCTGGTAAATCTAGTTTAGCATTCGACACGCTTTATGCTGAAGGTCAGCGTCGTTATGTTGAAAGCTTATCTAGTTACGCGCGTCAATTTTTAGGACGATTAAATAAACCAAAAGTAGATTTCATTAAAGGTATTGCACCTGCTATTGCTATTGAGCAAAAAGTGAACTCAACAAACCCACGCTCTACTGTAGGTACAACTACCGAAATTTACGACTACTTAAAACTTCTTTTTGCGCGAATTGGTAAAACCTACTCTCCTATTTCTGGTGAATTGGTAAAAAAACACACCACTAAGGATGTACTGGAGTTGGTAAAACAATTTGAAGAGAAAGAAAAACTATTACTCCTTGCTCCTATTATTTTAGAAGAAGGACGTACTATGGTAGATAAACTTAAAGTGCTACTTCAACAAGGGTATGCTAGAATAAAATCTGGTGATGATGTATTGCGTATAGATGATGCTATCGATAAAAAACTAGCCAAAGACGTCTTTTTAGTGGTGGATAGAATTGTGGTTAAACACGAAGAGGATTTTTACAACCGACTTGCTGATGCTATCGAAACTGCTTTTTTTGAAGGAAAAGGCGCTTGTATTATTGAATCGCTTTCCACAAAAAAACTACATGCTTTCAATAATAAGTTCGAACTAGATGGCATGTCTTTTTTAGAGCCTAATGTTCATCTTTTTAGTTTTAACAATCCGTATGGAGCTTGTCCTAAATGTGAGGGTTATGGAGATATTATAGGAATTGATGAAGACTTAGTCATCCCAAATACTAGTTTGTCGGTTTACGAAAATGCAATTTTCGCTTGGCGTGGAGAAAGCATGAGTTGGTATAGAGATATGCTAGTCAATAATTCGCATAAATTCGATTTCCCAATACACAAACCCTATTTTGAATTGTCTAATGAACAAAAACAACTCATTTGGGATGGTAATGAGTATTTCGAAGGATTAAACAGTTTCTTTGAAGAACTTGAAGCTAAAGCTTATAAAATTCAAAATCGAGTAATGCTTTCGCGTTACAGAGGAAAAACAAAATGTAGTGCTTGTAAAGGAAAACGCTTACGTCCTGAAGCTAACTATGTAAAAGTTGGACAAACCACAATAACTGATTTGGTTGAAATGCCTCTTAAAAAACTCACTCAGTTTTTTAAAGAGCTAGAGTTAAACGATTATGACACTCAAATCGCTAGCAGACTATTAAAAGAAATCAATAATCGTTTGTCGTTTTTATCAAATGTTGGCTTAGATTATTTAACGCTTAACCGTCGTTCAAACACCTTATCTGGTGGTGAAAGTCAACGTATTAACCTAGCGACTTCACTAGGAAGCAGTTTAGTAGGCTCAATGTATATTTTAGATGAACCTAGTATAGGCTTACATCCTAAAGACACTCAAAAACTAATTAAAGTTTTAGAAGCCTTACGCGATTTAGGTAACACAGTAATTGTAGTTGAGCATGACGAAGATATTATGCAAGCTGCTGATGAAATTATAGATATTGGTCCTGAAGCTGGTACTTTTGGAGGACATGTTGTAGCAACTGGTAGCTATAACACTATTTTAGCTTCAGATTCGCTAACCGCTAAATACCTAAACGGAAATCTATCTATTGAAGTTCCTAAAAAAAGGCGCACTTCAAAATATCATATTGATGTTATTGGAGCTCGCGAAAACAACTTAAAAAACATTGACGTTACGTTTCCTTTGGAAATGTTAACCGTTATTACAGGAGTATCTGGAAGTGGAAAGAGTACTTTGGTTAAAAAAATACTATTTCCTGCCATACAGAAAAAACTAACTGATTTTGGCGATAAACCTGGACAGTTTACTGAAATAAAAGGCAACTTTAGTAATATTAAACATGTTGAGTTTGTTGACCAAAATCCAATTGGTCGTTCTTCGCGCTCAAACCCTGTGACTTACATTAAAGCCTATGACGACATAAGAGCTTTATTTGCTAATCAAAAGCTGAGTAAAATAAGAAACTACCAAGCAAAACATTTTTCGTTTAATGTAGATGGTGGACGTTGTGAAACTTGTAAAGGCGAAGGTGAAGTAACCATAGAAATGCAGTTTATGGCAGATGTTCATCTTACTTGCGAAACTTGTAATGGTAAACGCTTTAAAAAAGAAGTACTTGAAGTTACCTTTGAAGATAAGACTATTGATGACATCTTAAACCTTACTATTGATGATGCTATTGCGTTTTTTAGCAAGCATAACCAATCTAAAATTCAAGGCAAGTTACAACCGCTTCAAGATGTTGGTTTGGGCTACGTTACTTTAGGCCAAAGCTCTTCAACCTTGTCTGGTGGTGAAGCGCAACGTATTAAACTAGCATCGTTTTTAGGCAAAGGAAGCAAAAGTGATAATGCTCTATTTATTTTTGATGAACCTACAACAGGTTTACATTTTCATGATATTCAAAAACTACTAACCTCTTTTCAGGCTTTAATTGCTAAAGGACATTCCATAATTGTTATTGAACATAATTTAGAGCTTATCAAATGTGCCGATTACATTATTGATTTAGGTCCTGATGGAGGTGAACAAGGTGGACATCTTGTAGCTCATGGTACTCCCGAAGACATTGTAGCTGATAAAAACTCGGTTACTGGTAGCTACTTAAAGGAAAAACTATAGTTGTGAAGCTCTCAGAAAACATAGACAACAATAAGGATGAACTTCATTCTATTGAGTCTATTGATTTTTCTACAAATACTCCAAAAAACGTTAATATAGCTGTTACACCTTTAAAACCTGGAGGTGCGAATTTTAAAACACACTCTTTAGTAAAAAAATCGTCTTCAAAATATGCCTATCAACCTTCAGTAGGTGGAGCTGCATTTTCTATTTTGTTCCTTAGTATTGGACTTATAATTACAATAGCTTGCATACTTAATATTATTGGTGTTTTTTCAACAGTAAAACCTGTAAGTTGGTTCATGCTACTTATAGGAATTATCTTTGCCACTGTTGGAGCTTTACTGACGTATTGGTCTTACATGCCTAGAGTTTTCGATAAACAACTTGGTCTTTACTATAAAGCTTATAAAGTTGATTTTAATAGAGATAAAAACACTTCAAAAAAACTAATTCCTTTAAAATCAATTATAGCTATTCAAATCATTGGAGAACGCATAACTAGTGATGATGGTTCTTATGGAAGTTTTGAGCTTAATCTAGTATTAAATGACTATTCTAGAAAAAATGTAGTGGATCACGGAAATCTAAAATCCATAATCAACGATGCACATATCTTAAGTGATTTTTTAAACATCCCAATATGGCATGCAAAAACACACAATGCTCAATAAGTCAACAACGCCATAAGTGCCATAATACCAGCAGCAAATGGTATTACAAACATTAAAAACACAAAGGTTGCCACACTACTTTTAAAGAAGCTTAAAAACCAACCTTGTCCATAAAATCGTTTTACAGCTATAAAGAGGTAAAAGAAAGTTGATAGCATAACCAATGTCATAATCCAACCTGGAAAATTATCCCAAATAAAATTACACAACATAAGCACGCTAAAAACTGTAAACAAAAACGAAAAGAAATAAAAGCTAAACACCAAATGATGAGCAAAACGTCCTTTTCTATAGTATAACAACTTTAAAATAAATGCAAATATTGGCAAGAGTATAAACATTGCTATTGGGATACTATCATAAAACGCTTGCAATATTGAACCTCCACTCCTATTCTTAAAAAACTTTAAGGCTTGTGCGTATAGTCTTCTGGTAAAATAGCCATCATCGTCATCCATTCCCATAGCCTTATAGATCTCATCCTCACTTGCTCCTGCTTCAATTAAAGAATCAATCTCACTTCGGCTAAAACTAAAATTAGTATTCATTTTAGATTCTTTAGTAGCTTCTTGCTTTATAATAGAATCAAGCTCTTTAAACTCTTTATCTTTTAATCCTAGTTTCTCTTTATTTACCTCAAGAGGCTGCATTATTTGAGCTATTTGAGCCGAATCTAAAGGTTTATTTCTCAAAGAGTCTATAACAGTTTTTGAACGTTCTAGTTCGCGTTTCATAGCCTCATCAACGCTTTGCGTAGTTTGTCTTGCAATAAAAGAGAATAAAAAGAAAAATACTACCGAAATAAACAGGTACATCTGAGCTGGATGCAAATACAATAAGCGTTTTCCTTCTACAAAACGTCTAGCCAAATAACCTGGTTGTATCATTAAAGGGATAAAGCTCTTAAAAAAACGAGCATCAAAAGAAAAGTAGTTGCTAATAGTGTTGTAAAACAACACACCAAGAGTAAGGTCGTCTTTTGCTTTTTGCCCACAGTGCGGACAAAATTGAAACCCTTCTTCAAATTGCTTTTCGCAGTTTGGACAGTTAACCTGAGTTTTTTCCATAATAATTGATTGGCTATATAAAAGTATAAAAAAAATTGAACGCTCATGTAAAGTGTTTTTCACAAACGTCCTCAATAACCAATAACATACTAATAATTAAATACTTACATTTTTTGGCACGCAAATTGAAAACTAACATAACAAATAGCGTAAGCCGAAAAGCTAAATGAGTAGGCATAATCTAAAACCCTATTATTATGAAAAAAATTGTATTCATATTAGCATCGATGTTACTAGGTTTAACATCTGCAACAGCAACAGCACAAGGTGAAGGTTTAAACAATACACGCTATCGTTATGCACAACCAATAATGTTTGTAGAGCGTGGTGTAGAGTTTATGATTTTTCCTGACGGAAGTTTCGATTTCAATACTAACATTGAAAACACCTACCAAACAGGTAATGTGTACTACAGATCAACAACTACTCGTAGAAGCTCGGTAAACGTTACTTATGGAGCTCCTGGTACTGTTAGTAGAGTACACTATTCTACTCCAAGATCTAATCAAGGTGTATTTATTCAACATGATAGTGATGGTAAAATTAGAAGAATTGGTAATGTGTACTTAAATTATGACAGACAAGGTAGAATTAAAAGAGCTGGAACTGTATATATGAGTTACCAAAGAGGTAATGGAAGATTAAAACAAGTTGGTGGTTTACGTGTAAACTACAACGCTTGGGGAGAAATTGTTCATGCTTCTGGTGTAGTAAACCATAACAATTCAGGTTATGTATACAGTAACAACACTTCAGGTAATTTTGGATATGGTTATTATAGTGATTTTGATGATGCTGATGATTACTATTACTACAGACAAGGTGGTGAGGTGAAAAAACAAAAAAAGATTAAAATAAAAGTATAAATAGATTTTTTTGATTGGTTAGTTAATTGATAATCCCGTTGTACGTCCCCAAGTACTTCGGGATTGTCTTTTTATAGAGCATCAATACTAACTATAAAAAGTTTATCCTTCTCTAAGTATCTTTTCCATTTTTCTACCTTTTGCTAACTCATCCACGAGCTTATCTAAATATCTGGTCTGTTGAGTTAACGTGGTAGTAATATCTTCTATCCTGTAACCACATATTACACCCTTAATTAAGTGTGCATTTGGGTGAATGGTTGCTTGCTCAAAAAACGTTTTAAAAGTTACCTTATCGTCTATAAGTTGTTGCAGCTTATTGTCGTCAAAGCCTGTTAACCATTCAATGACTTGGTGTAACTCGGCTTTGGTGCGATTCTTTTTCTCAACTTTAGTAACATAATGTGGATATACCGATGCAAAAGTCATTTTTGCAATACGTTCATCATGTTCTGGTGTGGTAATACTCATAGTGCTGAATGTGTTGTTAATTTTTGATATGTGAAGGTAACGGTCTCGTATAACCGTCAGTTACGGGATTAAAGTTACTATTTTTCGGTTAAACACAGACGTTAGCAATTCCGAGTGGATTCGGACGTAGTCGAATCCGCCGTAATTGCGGTTATACATTGTTGGCAACAGTATTTTATTTTTTTCCATTATGAAACTCAATCAGAATTTTTTCTTTTTCTGATTCCGACAACCCATAATCAACAATTAATTCAGGTCGGAAAGGTGGCATTTGATTATCAATTTTTAAAAACCATTGAATTAAATATTGGCTAATTTCTAATTCGATTCCTTCGCAACCTGCTGAATAATAAACCTTATATTCTTTGTCATTAATTGATTTTGAAATCAAATCTAATTTTTTACTATAATCACTCCTCCTTAAAAGCCCTTCGTATCCAATTGCTTTAACAGTTCCGTTTGGGTATTTTATTAAGTTCAACAGTTCATTTTCGCTGGCATTATTCATTATCCAAAGTCTTGTTTTGGCAAACTTTTCCATTGACCTTCCATTTGGACCAACTCCTCCTGTATATCCAGTGTTTTTTGCAACTAAAACAGAGTCCTTTATAGATTTCGATACATTATTCCAATTATGTGACCAACTTTTTTCATAGAATGAAGATAATACAACAACAATTCCAATTCCGAGTATTGTCAAAATTGGGAATAAAATCGAGAATCGATTTCGCTTATTATGATTTCTGCGTTTCATCATATTGTTGCCAACAAATAATTAATTTCAAAATAGCTGATAAATTATCATAAAGAGTTATAATTAAGAATTAAAAATCCTGACCACAATTACATTCGATAATGTAATCTTCCTTATAATAATTCATAAATTTAGCCACTGACTTCAATGTATCTAAATATTTAAAATCAAATCCTTTTTTTATTAAGTTTTTATATCTTAGAAAATCATTCTCTTGCTTTGTGTGAATTATATCATCTCTATATTCTTTCAATTTCCAAATTAACTGATTATTTAGATTATTGTTTTTAAAAAAATCCTTTCCTGTATTCTCTTTAAGAATGACTTTGATTTTAGTCTTAAAATCCAAGGATTCTTGAATTTGCATTTTATTATAAATTATTGTTTTGTTTTTTTGTCTATCAATATAATTATAGTCATCCTTTATCATTGAATTTATAAAAGATTCAATAGCCGTAAATAAGTATATCACAAAACCACTAGATAAACCAAAAAAATCATACAATTCATGAATTGGTGGCTTTTTATCTTCTGATGATAAATTTAATTTAGAAATTAATATTTTTCTCTGTTCTGAAATTCTTTTCAAGCCCATCTGAGCATTATTAAAATAAATTAAAGTGGGATCAGGAATTGGAACAAGATAATTTATACCATCAATCTTATTCACCAAGCCACCAATTAAAGTATCATCTTCTAATTCTAAAAAAGCTATTTCACCTTTCCTATCAGATAATATATTTTCTTCAACATTAGCTCTTAAATCAATCATTTCTATTTTTTTTCCGTTAAAAATAGGATCATTAGAATTTGTTTGATAAAAAAACCGTCTCTTAATATGTTTCATTTTATTTGATTTATAAAACTCTTAAATATAATCTTTTTCAACAACTATCATTATTCAATAAGCACGAAAAAAACAATCGCTAAATAGCTTCTCTATACCTAAGTCATAGCTACTCCATAGCTAGTCCATGTATAGTCCATGTAAAACGCGGTTTTTCCTACAAAAAACCCAAACAAACACAAACTGCTTAAAATCAATATATTAAATATTATTTCTGTTTTTTGGCACGCTGTTTGTTTACTATTAGTTGTATAATTAAAACCCTTACAATTATGAAACGAATTATTTATTTTTTTACAGCAATACTCTTAGGAAGCGTATCTGTAAACGCAACAACCACCAGCACAAATTCAGTAAATACTTTTAACACTTATGCTAATGGTTATGGCAACTCTTTCATATTTGTAGAGAATGGTATTGAATTTTCAGTATTTCCTGATGGTCAGTTCGACTTTTACATCCCTAATTATGGTCCAAACGTAAATGTTGGCTTTAGTACTCCTAATGTATCCATAAGCTTTAACACTGGTTATGATTACAACCCTTATGTACAATATGACGATTTTGGTGCTATTGTTCAAATAGAAAATACACCTATTTATTATGACTTCTACGGAAGAATTACAAGAGCAGGAAATGTAAACATTCACTATAACAGTTTTGGACGTGTAGCTCGTGTAGGTGGTTTATACATTCACTATCGTAACAGAGTATTTTCGCACTACACAGGGTTTATAAACGTTTATAATAGATACTATGTGTACCGTCCATGGCACAGATATTATGCTGTACCTTCTGTAAACTTCTGTATTGTAAACACTAGACCTTATAGACAGTATTACACTCCTATTAGACATCACTATTACAGACCATACAGAAACAATTACCGTCAGCCTGTTAACATAAACAGTCGTCGTAATACTGTAGCTAACAACGGAAGGCGTTCAAACGCACAACAAACACGTATGAGTGATAGATATAGACAAGATGCTACACCTAGAAGAAGTACTTCTGTAGATAGAAGCAATACCACAAGACGTAATAATAGTGCTGTAACAGCTCCTACTAGAACAAGAACTACCACTCCTAGAGTATCAAGTTCTACTAATAGAACAAACACATCGTCTAGAGCTACAGTTAATACTAATAGGCCTAAAAATAGTTCGGTTACTACCAAAAGAAATGTGACCAAAACAAGAACCACTGTGTCTAATAAAGTGAATACTAAAAAAAATTCAACGGTAAGAAAACCAAATACGTCTCAAATACGTAAATATAATACAAGACAAAACAAAAGTACTCAGCGTGTAACTCAAAATAACAGAACAAAGTCGTCAAATGCGACTAAATCTAGAAGTTCACAAAACAGTACAAGATCTAGAAGATAATATAACGATACATAATTTTTTGGTTGGTTAGTTGGAAAGTCCTGCAAGTCGTATGCCTCAAAGCACCTTGTGGGATTTTCCCGTTTTAGGCTAGTAACACAGCAAAAACTATTTAATTGGTAAGTACTTTTTTAGTATTCCTGTAATGTCTTTAGAGACATTCATCTTATACACTGCAAAGACATACACACATCCTATCAGTAAAGACTTAAATGCTATATTAACTATAGGATGAAAAGGAAATTCCCAAAAATAAAACACAGCAACACTTACTAAAATCAATACTCCTACTTTTAAAGATTCTTTTGTAAAAGGAAGCATTTTAAACTTTCGGTTTACAAAGTAAATTTTAGCTGTATTGTAAATAAAAATAGCTATAAAAGTTGCAACTGCTGCTCCATCAATTCCTAATAACGGAATAAATACCATATTTAAAATAACTATCAATACCGTAAGTAACACTCCAAAAAGTAGTACCACTCTATAATAATCACTATTGAATAAAATAGCATTATTGTTTCCTAAAAGCGTGTCGTAGAGTTTTGCTAAGCTTATTAAAAACACAACGGTTAGTCCATAACTAAATTCTTCAGGGATAATTAAATACAACTGATTAATATTAAGCACAATCAGTAAAAATATCAAGCCACTAATAATAAAAAGGCTAAGTGACGAGCGTTGATACAAATCCTTTAAAGCAACCTTATTTTTTTCATTTAAATAATTAGCAGTAATAGGCATTAATATTTGATGCATAGACCGTTGCGGAACCGAAATTACCGATGCGATATAAATTGCAACACTATAGTAAGCGACTTCCTCTATATCAATATATTGTCCAAGCATAAACTTATCTATATCTAAAATAAGTGTCGCTACCGAACCAGCAAGTATAATAAGCGATGAGTATTTAATAATAGCCCTAAAGCTCTCTATTCTATTAAACTTAAGTACTGGCCAACGAATAATAAATGCGTAGAGTTTCATTATAACCATACGCAATACATATACTATAATAATTGCATTGATAAACTCATGCACATTAAGATATCCCAAATACACACAAAACAGCAGTAACATTATCCCAATTCTATGAAATACCTCTTTCATAAAGTTGCCAAAAACAGTCTGCATTTGGGTTTTTGCCCAAGCAAAAAACACTTCAAAATAACCCATAGAAATAGCAGCAATAATAATATGCCACACATAGTCTTTTACTATACCATTTCTTTGTGATAACAAATCACTTATAACATCATAACCAAAATAGCCAATCAATGCTACAGGAACTACTACAAACATAGGTAGTATTAGCATTAAGGTTAAAAAGCTGTTAAGTGAATTTTTGGTTTTAAATGTAGAATAGAACTTTATAAGTGTATTATGAACTCCAAAAGCCATTAAAGGCATCATAATATTTGCTGTAGATAGCACAAAGGCAATTAAACCATAGTACTCATCCGTAATAAAATTAGTGTACAGAAACAATGTATTAATTGCTCCTATACCAAACCCTAAATAGGTACTAATAGTGTTTTTAAAGGATTGTTTAACTACAATTCCCATTTATACAAGTTGCGCTAGAGTTTTTGTTAGTTCCCTTCTACTGTACTTTTGCAATCCTATAGGTTGCGTTTGCAGCGAATTGGTTTTATAGGCATTAAAATACAATAAAATTTGAGATTTTATCTGCTGCTTTTCATTGTAATAAAAATAATGTCCTGTATTTGTAGTTTTAATGATGTCTTCAACATCAGATTCTTGTGGTCCTATAGCTAGTATTGGCGTATTGGAAACCATATATTCAAATAACTTCCCAGGAATAATAGCTTTACTTACTTGTGAGTCTATTTCAATTAACAACAACACTTGCGATTGCATTTGAAACTGCATCGCTTCCTCATGGTTAACATAGCCTACAACATTCACATAATCATCTAGTTGGTAATGTGATAATGTCTGTAACACATCATCGCTCACAACACCTATCAAGTTCAACTGAAACGCAGTTTTAAAAGCTTCGTTTTCAGCTATCAACTCACGTAATGCGTCCCATAATTGAGTTGGGTTACGTTCAGAAAGTAATGAGCCAATATGAGCTATTGTAAAACGTTGGTCTTTCTCTGGTTTTTCAATAGCATACGTATCGTAACCATTGGTAATAACAGTTATGGGTTGTTGGGTTTTAAGCGCAAATTCTTGCTTTGTAACAGTGCTGGTAACTATAATTTGGTCGGCAGATTGTAAAACATTTTGCTCTAACAATTCGTGTTTTTGTCTAGAGCTTTTGGTGAGTTTTAAATCTTTATGGTAACCTATAGTTGTCCAAGGGTCTCTAAAATCGGCTATCCATTTTACATTCAATTGCGCTTTTAACTGCAAACCTATAAGGTGTAAACTATGTGGTGGTCCAGTAGTGATAATCGTTTCAATACCTTCGTTTTTTATATATTCTGAAAGATAAGCAACCGAAGGTTTTACCCAACCTTTTCGCGCATCAGGAATAAAGAAATTTCCTCTTACATACAATAATAAACGCTCAATAAGAGATTGCTTTTTTTTCTTCGGAATAATGCCTGAACTTATCGATTTAGAACTCTTTTTCGAAAGTAAATTAGCAAACTTATAAGGTTCGTTTATAGGTTGTTTTAAAACAGTTACAGCATGAGATACTTCGTCTTCCAACTGCAAGTCTGTAATTGGATAACTAGGATTCTCAGGACAATAAACAACAGGGTCTACTCCAAATTCTGGTAAGTATTTTACAAATTTCAACCAACGTTGTACACCTGGTCCTCCTGCAGGTGGCCAATAGTATGTTATTATAAGTGCTTTTTTACGCACTAGCTTGGTCTTTTTTAAACGAATACAATAGGCCTCCTAGAAGCAATAATGCTAGTATAATTGAACTAGACAACGCAATAGTACTTCCCGTTTTTACTACTTGAGGCTCAAATTTAAACTCAATAGTATGGTTTCCTTTAGGAATTTCAAGTCCTCTCAACACATAATTAACACGCTGAATAGGTGCTTCGGTTCCATCAATTGTTGCTACCCAACCATGGCCATAATACACTTCAGAAAACACAGCAAAACCATCGTTACTGTTGTTAGATTCGTACTTTAAATAGTTTGGTTGATGTGCTACTAATTTAATTGTAGATAAAGAGTCTACAGTATAGGTTCTTGACTCCAATGGCATTGATGTAATCGCTTTTGTTTTAGTACTTAAACTGTCTAAAGCAACTATTTCTTCATTAGCAGAACTAACCTGTTGTAATGATGAAACAAACCAAGCATTTCCATTGGCATCTTCATTGTTATAAGGAAATACATTACCCTTATCGTCTTCTCCAATAAAATATTTGGTATTCAACATATTAATGACTTCCATATTATTTTTTGAAATATGAAAATCATACAGTTCATCAAATCGCCCAAGTTTTGCAGCATGATAACCACTTAACGAGTTATGAAAATAAGCTGCTTTTCCTGGATTTCTAGAGCCTTCACTAGATAAATCTAAAACTCTAAAGTGCGTCTTGTCCTTTAATATCTCTTTATCTGCAGCATTAGCTTTATAAGGTTTTTCAACTTGAATTGCAGACACAAAATTATCGTTATTAACGTAGCGTCTGTCTACACCAACCAAATCAAATAAAATTAAAGCAGCAAATACAATAATCACTTTTCCTTCTGATAGCTTTTGTTTTAAGAAGCCAAAAATTGTTGCTGCTGCAAGCACTACTAAAAGTAAAGTTCTTAACGTGTCTTGTGTAAAGAAGGTTTGTCTGTCGGCTCTTAGTGCGTCAACAAAGCTTTGTCCATACTCGCCATAGGCTTGTCTGTAATACCCATCGTTTACACCAACAAAATCGAATGACGATTTTATAAGCAAGAGTAAAATTGCAAGTCCTCCTGTAATTATCGCGGAATATTTTAACGCTTTTAGCTTTTCATCTTTGCTTTCAAAATCATTGAATAAACGTACCAAACCAAAAATAGCCAATACAGGTATGCAGAGTTCTAAAATTACCTGAATAGAACTTACTGCTCTAAACTTGTTGTACATAGGTACAAAGTCTATAAAGAAATCAGTTAAAAACCCTAAATGCTTTCCGTAAGACAACAATAATGATAGTACAGTACCACCAACTAGCCACCATTTGAGTCTGCCTTTAACCAAAAACAAAGCAAATACAAACAAGAAAATAACTACTGCTCCAACATACGCTGGTGCTTCAACAATGGTTTGTGCTCCCCAATAAGTAGGTGTTGTTTTAACTTCGCGAGTAGCTTCAACAGGCGACGCTCCAATATTTCTATAAAATTTAAATGTTTCAGAGTCGACACCAACATCTTCATGACTTCCACCACCAAAAAGTCTTGGAATAAACAAGTTAAGACTTTCCGCTATACCATAGCTATATTCTGTAATATAATCTTTATCCAATCCAGTAGTCACTGCTTTAGGAGAGCCATCAGGATTTATAGTAAGTTCACTTTTTCCTCGTGTACTTTCATTAACATACTCTTTGGTTGCCATAATATTGCTGGCGTTTAACCCAACAGCTAATAGTACTGCAACAACTAGCATCCCAACCGATTTGAAAAAATGTGGTAATACCTTTTTTCGGTAAGCGTCTATTAAATAAGCTATTCCTAAAACCACAACTAACAGCATCAAATAATAGGTCATTTGAAAATGGTTAGTACATATCTCTAAAGCCATAGCCACAGTGGTTAATAAAAAACCACCAATGTAATGTTTTCTAAACGTGAGTAGAATACCACTAAGCACTAAAGGCATATAGGCAATAGCATGCGCTTTACTATTATGTCCTACACCTAATATAATAATGAGATAGGTAGAAAAACCAAAGGCCAATGCACCAAGTGCAGCGAGTTTAAAATCTACTTTTAGCACAAGTAACAACACATAAAACCCTAGGAAATAAAGAAATAAATAATCGGCTGGTCGTGGTAAAAAACGTAGTGAAAGGTCTAGTTTTTTAATATAATTATGAGGGTATTTTGCACCTAACTGATACGTGGGCATACCTCCAAACGCACTATTAGTCCAGTAGGTTTCCTCTCCAGTGGCTGCTCTAAAGTCATTTTGCTGTTGAGACATTCCAATGTAGTGCTTAATATCACTTTGAAAAATCTTTTTGCCTTTTAAAACTGGGTTAAAATATGCTAATGAAACAATAACAAACCCTACTAAAATTAAAAGATGAGGAAGAATTCTTTTGATTGAAAACTGCATGAATATGTTTTAAAGAATGATTGTGAAAATTAATCAATTTCTTCGTAATCCACGTACTCTCCAACAGTTTTATTTGAAGACTTCTGACGCTCAGGCATTTTATCAATTACAGTCTCGCCTTCTCTTTGTTGTGTTTGTTGGTTATTTTGGTATTGTTGAAATTGACCTCCAAAACGTTCTTGCATCTTTTTAGACATATAGCGCATAAGGTATGGAGCAAAAATTCGCATAAGTAGCTTTATACCATAATACACTAATAGTATGATTAAAATGGTTCTTAAAAAACCAATAAAAGAAGCCGTTTGTACCATTAAAAAGATATTTTTTTCAAAAATACAATTATCATACTTTAAAATAAGTTATAAATACTTAAAAAAAGTATAAAATCTCTATATTTGAATTTAACAAATCACCTATGAAATGCCTACAAAGCTAATTTTTACATCAGAATATAAAATGAAAAAGGCATTCCGTTTGACAATTAAAAAACTAAAACACAAACAGATGAAATCTATTAAACAGTATATGTTATTGGTGTGTTTTGCAGTGTCTTTCAATACATTTTCGCAATATACCGAAGTTATAAATTCCAATAGACCTGGAGTTTCTAGAAGTGCTTTTTCTGTGGGAACCAATGTAGCTCAATTAGAAGTTGGCCCTTACATTGTTAAAGAAAAACACACGCCTTTAATGTATGAAGTGTCTGGTTTTGGAGTAGATTTTGCTGCGCGTTACGGACTACTATTTGAAGAATTGGAAATCAACCTTGAAGGTACTTACCAAAACGATACGTTTACTGATAATCGCTCAACATTCTCAACTGAAGATAAACGCTCAAATTTTAAAAACTTTACTCTTGGCGCTAAATATTTAGTTTACGATCCTTATAAAAATGCAGAAGAAGACAAACCAAACATTTATAGCTACCATGCTAATAGAGCTTTTAAATGGAAATCCTTAATTCCTGCTGTTGCTGTATATTTAGGTGCAAATTACGATTCTAAAAACAACCCTTACACTGCTCCAGACGTTGAAGGTTTTAGTCCTAAAGTAATGGTTGCAACACAAAACAACTTTGCTGGTGGTTGGGTACTTGTTATGAATTTAATTAAAGACAGAATTGGTAGCGACTTTTCTGATTTTCAATATATCCTTACACTAACACATTCGTTCAATCCAAAATGGGTGATTTTTGGAGAAGCTCATGGTATTAAGAGTGACTTTTATGCCGATAATTTATTTAGATTTGGAGGTGCTTACCTCTTAAGCAAAGACTTACAGTTAGACACAGCTTTAACCTTGAACACTAAAGATACACCTTCGGTATTCAGCGTTAATTTTGGAGCATCTTATAGATTTGATTTCCATAAGGATAAAATTGACAATGGTAATTCTGCCGATGAAGAAGCTAAACGAAAATCAAGAGGTAAAAAAAGCAGAAGAGCTGAAACCGATTTTAATGACGATAATGGCAACTAAGCCAACTATTTTATGATTACAATTAAAGAAATTAGCTCTAAAAATGAGCTTAAGGAATTTGTAAAGTTTCCGTTTAAAATTTATAAAGACTCCAAGTATTGGGTTCCTCCTATTATAAAACAAGAGTTAGAAACCTTTAACAAAGATGTTAACCCAATATTTAAAGATGCTGAAGCTCGTTTCTTTTTAGCATATAAGAATAATGAAATTGTAGGTAGAGTCGCTGCAATTATCAATTGGCTTGAAGTAAAAAAGCAAGACCAAAAGAAAATGCGATTTGGATGGTTTGATTTTATTGATGATTTAGAAGTTTCTAAAGCGCTTCTTGAAAAAGTAGAAGAAATTGGTAAAGAAAATAACCTTGAGTATTGCGAAGGTCCTGTTGGTTTCTCTAACTTAGACAAAGTAGGTGTGCTTACCGAAGGTTTTGACCAACTTAGCACTATGATTACATGGTACAACCATCCATACTACATCAACCATTACAAATCTCATGGGTATACTG
Organism: Gaetbulibacter jejuensis; assembly: GCF_039524015.1. NCBI lineage: Bacteria > Pseudomonadati > Bacteroidota > Flavobacteriia > Flavobacteriales > Flavobacteriaceae > Gaetbulibacter > Gaetbulibacter jejuensis. The sequence goes on from NZ_BAAAGF010000003.1 coordinate 281,212, forward strand.
AGGAAAAAGAATACATCGAGAACTTTTTCCCTTTTAAAAATGTAAAACCTGAGTTCTTTGCAAAAGTGCAAGACCTTATAAAAAGAAGATATCAGTTACGTTCATTAGCTTTTACCAAAACAGAAGAGGTAATGCCTTATGCTGATAAAATGTTTGACTTATTCAATAAGAGTTATTCGTCGTTATCATCGTTTGTTGAGATTACCGATATTCAAAAGGCATACTTTAAAAAGAAGTTTATAAGCTTTGTAAACCCTGAATACATCAAGTTTGTTGTTGATAAAAACGATGAATTAATTGCGTTTTCAATAGTAATGCCATCATTTGCTAGAGCTTTACAGGAAGCAAAAGGAAAACTATTTCCGTTTGGGTTTCTTAAGTTACTAAAAGCTAAAAAAGAAAGTAAGGATGTGGTATTCTACTTAATTGGTGTTTTACCAGAATATCAAAACAAAGGAGTTACAGCAATTATATTTGATGAATACTATAAGGTGTTTAAGGAAAAAGGCATTCAAAACTGTATTAGAACACCTGAATTAGCAGATAATAAAGCTATTCATCAAATATGGAAACATTTTAATCCTAAAACCAACAAAAGGCGTTTTACACTTAGAAAAGATCTTTAATAAAAAAAGCCGATGAAAAATCATCGGCTTTTTTGTTGATATATTTAACTATCGTTTACTCTCCCATTGCAGCAGCAACTGCGGCAGATAAACGTTTGTAAGTTCCGTTTTCTAATCTACTTCTAATACCATCAAACGCATCTAAAGTTTCATTAACATCTTCTAGCGTGTGTGTCGCAGTAGGTATTAAACGTAATAATATTAACCCTTTAGGGATTACTGGATACACTACTATTGAACAAAAAATACCATAGTTTTCGCGTAAGTCTTTTACTAAAGCCATAGCTTCAGGAATACTTCCTTTTAGATATACTGGTGTTACACAACTTTGTGTTGTACCAATATCAAAACCACGTTCTTTTAAACCTTTTTGTAATGCGTTTACATTCTCCCAAAGTTTTGCTTTAAGCTCTGGCATTGTCTTTAACATCTCTAAACGTTTTAACGCACCAACAACCAATTGCATTTGCAATGATTTAGCAAACATTTGAGAACGTAAATTGTATTTTAAATAATCAATAATTTCTTGATCTGCAGCAATAAATGCACCTGTACTTGCTAAAGACTTAGCAAAAGTTGCAAAATATACATCTATTCCGTCTTGTACACCTTGCTCTTCACCTGCTCCAGCTCCTGTTTTTCCTAAGGTTCCAAAACCGTGAGCATCATCAACTAAAAATCTGAAATTGTATTTTTCTTTAAGTGCTACGATTTCTTTTAAACGACCTTGCTCACCACGCATTCCAAACACACCTTCTGAAATTACTAAAATTCCACCTCCTGTTTGTTCTGCCATTTTGGTAGCACGCTCAAGGTTTTTTTCTAAACTTTCAACATCGTTGTGCTTGTAAGTAAAACGTTTACCCATGTGTAAACGTACTCCATCTATAATACAAGCGTGTGCATCAACATCGTAAACGATAATATCATCTTTAGATACCAAAGCATCAATAGTAGATACCATTCCTTGATAACCAAAGTTTAAAAGGTAAGCTGCTTCTTTACTTACAAATGAAGCCAACTCATTTTGAAGTTTTTCGTGTAAATCTGTGTGACCAGACATCATACGAGCTCCCATTGGGTAAGCCGATCCATAAGCTGCACCAGCTTCAGCATCGGTTTTTCGTACTTCAGGATGGTTAGCTAAACCAAGATAATCATTAATACTCCAGGTAATTACATCTTTTCCCTGGAACTTCATTCTGTTGGATATTTGACCTTCAAGTTTAGGAAACACAAAATATCCTTCTGCTTGAGACGCCCATTTTCCTAAAGGACCTTTATCCTTGTATATCTTTTCAAATAAATCTTTCATTTAAGCTAAATTAGTCTAGTTTGAGAGGCAAAATTAATTAATTATATTATGACAACATAATTAATTTATAAACTTGTGTTCATAACCTAATAAGACACAAAAAACCTATCATATTATTAGGGTAAAATAGGATAGGTAATGTATTTACTTTATGTACTGAATTGTTTCGGAAGTGACATTTTTACTGTCAAAGAAACCTTGACTTTCCATCCACTTGTCACTATACACTTTACTCATGTATCTTGAACCATGGTCTGGGAAAATCACAACAATTTTGTCTCCTTTTTTAAATTCTCCTTCTTCACTAAGTTGTTTTATGGCTTGCATTGCTGCTCCACTTGTATAACCAACAAATAAACCTTCGGTTCTAGATATTTCTCTTGCAGTGTGTGCACTGTCTTCGTCGGTTACTTTTACAAACTTGTCAATAAGGTCAAAATCTGTTGCTGTAGGAATTAAGTTTTTTCCTAAGCCTTCAATTCTGTATGGGTAGATTTCGTTTTCGTCAAACTCTCTGGTTTCGTGGTATTTTTTTAATACCGAACCATAAGCATCTACTCCTATTATTTTAACGTCAGGATTTTGTTCTTTCAAAAACTTAGAAGTTCCTGAAATTGTTCCTCCTGTTCCACTACAAGCAATTAGATGTGTAATTTTTCCTTCTGTTTGTTTCCAAATTTCAGGACCTGTAGTGTTATAATGTGCATCAATATTTAATTGATTAAAATACTGATTGATATAGATTGAACCTTTTCGTTCTTCATGTAAGCGTTTTGCAACTTGATAATACGACCTTGGGTCATCAGCACTTACATGAGCAGGACAAACATACACTGTTGCTCCCATGGCTTTAAGCATATCTATTTTATCAGCTGACGACTTTGAGCTCACAGCCAAAATACACTCGTATCCTTTAATGATACTTACCATAGCAATACTAAATCCTGTATTACCAGATGTGGTTTCAATAATTGTATCTCCTGGAGTTAAAATTCCTTGTCTTTCAGCTTCTTCTATAATATGAAGTGCTATTCTATCTTTTGAAGAGTGTCCTGGATTAAAGGCTTCTACCTTAGCGTAGAAATCACCATCAAAACTTGCAGTTAGCTTATTTAATTTGATTAGAGGTGTTTTTCCTATAAGATCCAACACGTTATCAAACACTTGTAAGTTGTCTTTCATAAATGCTATTTATCAGTCACAAATTAAAAAAAGTAACCTAAAACCTCGCAAAAATAAGAGTTTTTTTTTAATTAACTAGTAATATTCTCTAAGTCTAATAAAAAGGCATACTCTTCGGCATCTTCTTTTAAGGCTTCAAAACGTCCTGAAGCGCCACCATGACCTGCATTCATGTTGGTTTTTAAAAACAATTTATTAGTGTCAGTTTTTAGAAATCTCATTTTTGCAACCCATTTTGCTGGCTCCCAATATTGTACTTGAGAGTCATGAAGTCCTGTAGTTACTAAAATATGTGGATAGTCTTGCGCTTTTACATTATCGTATGGCGAATAGGATTTCATGTAGTTATAATACTCTAAGGTATTTGGGTTTCCCCATTCGTCATATTCTCCTGTTGTTAGCGGAATACTATCGTCTAACATTGTGGTTACCACGTCTACAAAAGGTACAGCAGCAATAACACCATGATATAACTGTGGTGCCATATTAATTACAGCACCTATTAATAGTCCTCCTGCACTTCCGCCTAAAGCGTAAAGATGTTTAGGAGAGGTATAATTGTTTTCGATTAAAAACTTTGAACACGCAATAAAATCGGTAAAGGTGTTTTTCTTTTGAAGTAGTTTACCTTGCTCATACCAATTTCTACCCAAATACTCTCCTCCTCTTACATGAGCAATTACATAAATAAAGCCTCTATCTAACAAGCTTAAACGTATGCTAGAAAAATAAGGATCTATAGTTGAACCGTAAGAGCCATAAGCATATTGTAACACTGGACTGTTGCCATCCTTTTTAACACCTTTTTTATATACTACAGACATTGGTATTTTGGTACCATCATCAGCAGTTGCCCATAAGCGCTCTGATTGATAATTGTTTTTATCAAATGTACCTCCTAAAACCTGTTGCTCCTTTTTTATGGTTTTGGTTTTGGTTACCATATTAAAATCAATGGTTGACGCAGGATTGGTTAGCGAATTGTAACTATACCTTAACACTTCAGTATCAAAATCGACATTAGTACCTGTGTAGGCTGTATAGGTTTCACTATCAAAAGGTAAGTAGTAATCATCGGTTTCGTCCCAACGTGTAATTCGTATTTGGTTTAAACCATTACTACGCTCACTAATAACTAAAAAGTCTTTGAAAATATCAATATCCTCAAGTAACACATCTTCTCGATGCGGAATAACCTCAACCCAATTTGAAACTTCTGTTTTGGTTTCATCGGTTTTCATTAGCTTAAAGTTAGTAGCCTCATCTTTATTGGTAACCATATAAAAATGGTCTTCAAAATGCGAAATACTGTACTCCAACCCTCTTATACGCTCTTGAAACACCTTAAAACCAGCATTAGGTGTGTTGGCATCTAAAATGTGATACTCATTAGTTAAAGTACTGTAACAAGCAATAATGATATATTTTCTAGATTTTGACTTGTAAACTGCTACTCCAAATGTGTCGTCAATTTCGTGAAAAACCAATTTATCTTCACTTTCATTAGTCCCTAATTTGTGTTTAAACACTTTATCAGACCTCAGCGTTTCTTCATCTTTTTTAGTGTAAAATAAAGTCGCGTTATCGTTAGCCCAAGACGCTGAACCTGTAGTGTTTTCTATAGTATCAGTAATTGGTTCATTATCAACTAAACTTTTAAAATTAATAGTATACTGACGCCTTCCTACTGTATCTAAACCATACGCAACTTTAGTATTATCAGGGCTTATGCTTATACCTGCTAGTTTAAAATAGTCGTGTCCTTTTGCCATTTCGTTACAATCAAACATCAACTCATCAGGAGCATCTAAAGTATCTTTTCTTCTTATATAAATTGGATAATCTTTTCCTGTTTCATACTTTACAATATACCAATACCCATTGTATTTATAAGGAACCGACTCATCATCTTCCTTAATTCTTGCTTTCATTTCTTTAAACAAGTTGTCTTCAAAAGCTTTGGTATGCGCTGTCATTTCTTCAAAGTAGGCGTTTTCAGCGTTTAAATAATCCAAAACATCTTGGTCTTCTCTTTGGTTGAGCCAAAAATAATCGTCAATTCTGGTATCGTTGTGAATGCTTAAAGTTTTAGGAACTCTTTTAGCTACAGGAGGTACAACCCTTTCTTTTATCATTAAAAATTAGTTTAAGAAGTATGCAAAAATAGAATTAAAATTAGAATTGAACTGTTAATGCATTACTAATGATTTTAGTAATTTTGCGACTTAACCTAATAAAAAGAAAAAATTATGTTTGGAGATATGATGGGTATGATGAATAAATTGAAAGAAACCCAAAAAAAAGTTGAAGACACTAAAGCTCGTTTAAACACTGTTTTAATTGATGAAAGCAGTACTGATAATAAACTTAAAGTAACTATTACTGCAAACAGAACCATAAAAAATATTGCTATTGATGATGCATTGCTTGAAGATAAAGATATGCTTGAAGATTACCTTGTTTTAACCCTAAACAAAGCTATAGAGCGTGCCACAACTGTAAATGAAACCGAAATTGCTGCAGTTGCCAAAGATGGTATGCCAAACATTCCTGGTTTGGATATGTTTAAGTGATTTTTTAGCGTGTTGATGTAAATCCTGAAAAATGAAAATTCATTATAAAAGAAACAAATAACCCTAAATCTAATTTTAGGGTTAGTTTGGTTAGCTAATTAATTGGAGTTATACAAACTGTATTTATTATTAGTAGTATTTAATAAAAGTTTCATACTAAAACTCAAGCTTTCTCAATACGCTCAAAAACTTATCGTGCATTACATTGGTATAATCAAGATGAGTTACAATACGTAATTTTCCACTTCCCATACCAATAATCTTAATACCATTATCATCTAGCTTTTGTACAAATGCAGATTCGCTAATTCCTTTCTGTAGCTCAAAAATAATAATGTTGGTCTCTACAGGTTCAACCGATTGTATAAAAGACAATGCTTTTAAAACCGTTTCAATGTCTTTAGCTTTACTGTGATCGTCTTTTAGTCTGTTGATATTGTTTTCTAAAGCATATAATCCAGCAGCAGCTAAATATCCTACTTGACGCATATTTCCACCAAATACTTTTCTAATTCTCACTGCGTTTTTCATAAGCGCTTCATCACCAATTAAAACAGAACCTATAGGACAACCTAAACCTTTACTCAAACACACTGAAATAGTATCAAACAGTTTTCCATACTGCATTGTGGTTTCGTCTTTTTCAACAAGCGCATTCCATAATCGAGCACCATCAAGATGATACCCTAGTTTATGTCTATCACAAACCTGACGTATTTTTTTCAACTCTTCAAAATCCCAACAAGAACCTCCTCCTCTATTTGCCGTATTTTCAACTTCTACTAAAGTTGTTTTAGCATAATAAAACGCATCAGGATTAATAGCTTCTTCTACTTGTTGTGCTGTAAACATACCTCTGTTACCATCAACCAACTTACACGAAATACCACTATTAAATGACGCTCCACCAGCTTCATAATTATAGATGTGAGCTGTTTTATCACAAATTACCTGCTCTCCTGGTTGCGTATGCAATTTTAAAGCAGTTTGGTTTGCCATACTTCCGCTAGGAAAAAATAAGGCGTGTGATTTTCCAAATTGAGCAGCTAGTTTGCTCTCTAGCATTTTTACAGTAACGTCTTCATCAAAAACATCATCGCCAACTTGCGCTTGCATCATTGCTTCCAACATGTCTTTTGTTGGCTTTGTAACTGTATCGCTTCTTAAATCTATAATCATATCTATTTTCTAAGAAATGGGAATTTTTAAACTATTTTTCTGTTATGTTTAGTTTGAATGATAAAAACAAGTATCACTTCCTATTGGAGAACCATCAGGAATTTTTGGTGAACTTTGTGCTTTAAAACCTTTAGGATTTCCTAAAAATTTATCTATCTCTTTCACCATAAACATTGCCATTGGGTCAACTCTTCGCTCTTGTAGCTTCACTTTTAGTTTCATCACTTCAAAATTCACTAAAGCCTGAGCTTGTGGCATTAATTTTTCGCTAGCTGATAACGCCATAATATTATTTAAAACCGAAAGATTGATAACCTGCTGTACTTCGCCTTGGTAACTGTTTTCTGTTTTCTTTTTTATAGTGGCATCTATCAAGATTTCTAAAAATTCTTTTAAACCTAATTGCGATTTATCTAAAACCTTTTGTTGATACACTCTGTTCATTCGTTCAGGATTTAATAATAATCCCAAAGTCATATCGCTTGACGTTTCTACAGGTGCAAAAGGATCAAAAGCGACTCCTGTATTACCACGAAATGATTCTCTTGTTCGCCAATACTGAAATGCTCTTGGAGGAAACAACCCTAACTTATCTTGTGGAATAGCCAATGTCTCTGCAGAAAGGGTTTTAAGTATAGCTTGTAGTGCTTCTTTTTGAGTTTTAGCATCGATAGCTTTTGTAATCATTTGACCATCGCCTTTTACCGCGTAATTATAATCCAATCCTCCTACAAGCTTAGTAGCTGCTTCGGTTTGATAACGATGAAAGAAATACAAAGGCACAAACACATCTTCTAAAACTGAATAAGGTTCTCCTGTCTTAATGTTATCTTTTGAAAAATTTGAAATTGCTTTAGCTCTCACTTTAAGCACATTTTCTAACTCCTCAGAAGCACTTTTACCATTATCCCAAAGGTGAGCATAGGCATGAGCACCATTTTGTGCTCGTGCATCACTATCGGTTATAAATCGAAGACCAGAATTGGTTGCTTCTTTTAAAATATTGTTTAATGCTTCTGTTTCATTTTCAGTGTCTTTAAATTGAGAATAACTATACGCCACAGTAACTTTATCCCAATCTCCAATACCAACATCATAAGCATCGCTTAAATCAACTTCGCCATTTGTAAGTTTTACTTTTGGATGCGGATAATCCATAACCGAAGCTCTATTATTAGTACTTGCTGCAAAATTATGTGCAAAGCCAATAGTATGTCCCACTTCGTGCGCGCTCAACTGACGTATTCTTGCCAAAGCCATTTGTAACATAGGTTGGTAATTATCATCACGATTAGCGAATGGCTTATTTAATAACGCCTGAGCAATCATAAAATCTTGTCTAATACGTAAACTTCCTAGACTAACATGTCCTTTAATAATCTCTCCTGTTCTTGGGTCAATAACACTTCCACCATAGCTCCAACCTCTTGTTGAGCGATGTACCCATTGAATAACATTGTATCTGCAATCCATAGGATCAGCATCTTCAGGCAACACTTCAACTTGAAAAGCATTTTTAAAACCAATAGCTTCGTAGGCTTCATTCCACCAACGCGCTCCATCTAATAAAGCAGAACGAATAGGTTCAGGAGTACCAGAATCTAAATAATAAATAATAGGTTCAACTGCTTCACTAATGGAATCGTTTGGGTTCTTTTTTTCTAAACGATGACGAATAATATAATGCTTCTTTATTTGCTCCTGTACAGGAGTTGCATAATCCATATACGAAATGGAAATGGCTCCACTACGCACATCAAACTCACGCTTTTTATAATTATCGTCCGGTAATTCTACAAATGAATGATGCTGAATAACACTCACTAAAGAAGCTGTTGGTGTTACACTTCTTATGTTTCGGCCTTTTGAGTCTCCACTAAAAGTTAACAATGCTTCAAACTCAACATTTTTTGGGAAAGCCTTTGTACGCTCTAGTGATAATGCACTTTTACTCATATCTAAACTGTAGCGTCCTTCGTTTTGGCTTTGCAATCTATCAGCTACTCCATGAGCATCTTGCATTAAAAACGAAGTAATATCGATAATGTATTTTCCGTTGGACTCCTCTTCTATTTTAAACCCAAATAACACCGATTTTGCAAAAGCTTGTTCAATACTTTTCTTTTCTAACTCGTTATCGGTTATTGCTCTGTAATTTTGATTAGGTTGTACTAAAAGTAATTTGTTTCCTGCTTTAACAAATTTTACAATTCTGTTATCTCCAAGTTGTCCTCTATCTAAACCAATATCATTAGAACCAACTCCTGTTGCTAGTGAGTTTACATATAAAAACTCCTCATCTAACTGAGTAACTTCTAGATAGATTTTATCTTGAGCTTCTTCATAAAAGAAATTAAAATATCCTTCGTAATTTTTTAAATCTTTTCCTGTTAATCCTTGGGCAAAGGAAGTAGAAATACATAAAAGTAAAAATGAATGTAAAAAAAGCGTTTTCATAATTGAGTATTAAGGCATAAAACTAAACAAATTCCTTTAAAAATATCCTTGCAAATCTTTTACAATGCAGGTTTTAATTTTAAATTTGTCAAAATTTACAATTTTATGACTACATCAGATCAAATAAAAGATCTTAATTCCCGTCTAGGTTCGCTTAGACAATATCTTTGACGTAGATGCCAAATTAATTGAAATAGCTAACGAAGAAGAAAAAACATTTGACCCAAACTTTTGGAACGACTCCAAAGCTGCTGAAGCATTAATGAAGTCGCTAAGAGAAAAGAAAAAATGGGTTGAAGATTATAACACTGCAAAAACACTTGTAGAAGACTTAGAAGTTATTTATGAGTTTCATAAAGAAGATGAAGCTACTGCTGAAGATGTTGATGACCGATTTGAAAAAGCTGTAACTCAAATTGAAAAATTAGAGTTTAAAAACATGCTTTCAGATGAAGGAGATAGCCTTAGTGCTGTACTTCAAATTACTGCTGGAGCTGGTGGAACCGAAAGCTGCGATTGGGCAAGTATGCTTATGCGTATGTATCTTATGTATGCTGAAAAAAATGGTTTTAAGGTTAAAGAACTTAACTTTCAAGAAGGAGATGTTGCTGGTATAAAAACGGTAACTTTAGAGATTGAAGGCGATTATGCTTTTGGATGGCTAAAAGGTGAAAATGGAGTGCATCGTTTGGTACGTATTTCGCCATTTGACAGTAATGCCAAACGACACACAAGTTTTGTTTCGGTATACGTTTATCCTTTGGTAGATGATACAATTGAAATAGAAATCAATCCTGCCGATATTGAAATTACAACAGCGCGTTCAAGTGGAGCTGGTGGTCAAAATGTTAATAAGGTTGAAACCAAAGTACAGCTTACTCACAAGCCTACAGGAATTCAAATTTCTTGTTCCGAAACACGATCGCAACATGATAACAGAGCAAGAGCAATGCAAATGCTTAAATCGCAGTTATACGAAATAGAATTGCAAAAACAATTGGCTCAAAGAGATGATATTGAAGCCGAAAAAATGAAGATTGAATGGGGAAGTCAAATACGTAATTACGTTATGCACCCATATAAACTAGTAAAAGATGTAAGGTCTGGTCATGAAACAGGTAATGTAGACGCTGTTATGGATGGAGATATTGAGCCATTTTTAAAAGCCTATTTAATGATGATGGGACAAAAAGAAGACACACAACAAACACTATAAAAAATTATTATGCTTAAAATTTACCACAACCCTAGATGTAGTAAATCAAGACAAGGTATTGAAGTTCTTGAAACTTATGGAAAACCATTTAAAGTCATTAAATATTTAGAAGACGTTCCTTCTGAAAAAGAACTAAAAGACATCATTAATTTATTAGGAATTCAACCTATTGAATTAGTGCGTAAAAATGAAGCTATTTGGAAATCAGAATTTAAAGGTAAAGACCTTACTGACGATCAAATTATAAAAGCTATGACTGAAAACCCAAAACTTATTGAAAGACCAATAGCTATTAATGGTAAAAAGGCTGTTATTGGCAGGCCTGCTACCAAAATTTTAGAAATTATTTAGCCTTAATAAGGTTTATTTCTTTAACACAACTTTAACCAAAACCCACTAAACCTTACCATATTTTTGCTGTCTAACTAAAAAACTAGGCATGCAAAAACTATTCTTTTTTTTACTTTTTTTCAGTTTTTATTCTCTAGCTACACATTCTCAAAACAGTAATGAGAAGCAAATGCAAGAGATGAAAGAACAATATGAAGCTGACAAACTTGAATTTATAGAAAATCTTGTTAGCAGCTTAAGTGTTGACGATTTTCAAAAAGAAATCATCAAGCAAAAACTAAACTCCTATTTTGATGAAAAACAGAAAATTCATCAATCAAACTTCCCTTCATATATACGCGAAGAAAAATTAAATGAATTGGACAGAACTCATTTTACTGAATTAAAAGATATATGTAAAGATGAAGTTATTGGTAAAATTCAAGAAGCAGTTAAAAACCCTTTGGAACATAAAAAAAAGAACAAGAGAAAAAAGAAAAACAAAAATTAACCCAACCAAAATCAATTCATGAAACATCTATTTAAAACACTTATTCTACTTTTAAGCTTCAACTCAATTGTTGCGCAAACACCTAACGAAATAACCGTTTCTGGTATAGTAATGGACAGTGAGGTAAACTTACCATTAGAGTATGCAACTGTTGCTTTTTTTAGTAAAAAAGAGAATAAAATAGTTACTGGAGGCATTACAGATAGCGAAGGTAAATTCTCTATAAATGTACCTGCAGGAACTTATGACATATCAGTTGAATACATTTCTTACGAAAAGAAAACTTATTATGATAAATCATTAACTAGCGATATAAATCTTGGTACTGTAGGTTTAGCTTTAGATGTAGAAGCTCTTGGAGAGGTTGAAGTTATTGCAGAGCGTACTACTGTTGAAATAAAACTAGACAAGAAAATATATAATGTTGGTAAAGACCTTACGGTTCGTGGTGGTACAGTAAGTGATGTACTAGATAACGTTCCTTCGGTTTCTGTTGATGTTGAAGGAAATGTATCTTTAAGAGGTCAAGACAACGTACGTATTTTAATTAACGGTAAACCTTCAGGATTGGTAGGTTTAAATTCAACCGATGCTTTACGACAACTACCTGCTGAATCTATTGAGCGTGTTGAAGTAATCACCTCTCCTTCTGCTCGTTATGATGCCGAAGGAACTGCAGGTATTTTAAATATTATTTTAAGACGTAGTAAATTACAAGGATTAAATGGTGCTGTTACTGTAAATGCAGGACATCCAACACAAGCTGGAATTTCTGGGAATATTAACTACAGAACTGGAGATTTCAACTTTTTCAATACTACTGGATATAATTACAGAGAATCTCCTGGGAATTCACTTACTGAAACTGAATATTTTAATGGTGACGACCCTAACACATTTTTAAACGAATACAGAGATTTTGACAGACAGCGAAAAGGAATTACAACTAATACAGGTGTTGAATGGTACATTAATGACACTGCTTCATTAACAGCTTCGGTTGTATACAGAAAAAGTGATGATGACGATGAAACTACTAACACTATTAGAGAGGTTGATGCAACTGGAGCATTAATTAATGAATCTCCAAGACTTGAACTTGAAAAAGAAGACGACAGAAACTTACAGTACTCTGTTAATTTCGACAAGCAATTTAATGGAAACAGTGAGCACAGGTTTACGTTCGATTTTCAATATGAAAATAGTAACGAGGATGAGTTTTCCTTAATTCAGCAAGATGGAGATGCTTCTGAAAGAGTAACAACTCTTGAAGAACAAGATCAAATTTTATTACAAAGTGACTACGTAATGCCTATTGGTGAAAAAGGTCAATTTGAATTTGGGTATAGAGGTAACTTTAACGAATTAGATACCGATTATGCGTTAGAGTTTTATGATGGTAATGATTATGTTTTAGACACTGATGTAAGTAATAACTTAGTTTACAGAGAATATATTAACGCTGTATACTCTCAATTTGGTAGTAAAATAAAAGACAAATTTTCTTATTTATTAGGTTTACGTATGGAATCTACACGTATAACTATTGACCAAGTTACAAGTGGTGATTTCGACAAGAAAAACTATGTTGGATTTTTCCCAACCGTAAATTTAGGGTATGAAATTACTGAAAACCAAAGCATCACATTTGGTTATAACCGAAGAATTAGAAGACCACGTTCTCGTTTTATAAATCCATTTCCATCAAGAAGTAGTGCAACTAACCTGTTTCAAGGAAATCCTGATATTGACCCAAGTTACTCAAATACTGTTGACATTGGATACTTAAACAAATTTGGAAAAGTAACTTTAAATTCTTCTATTTACTTTCAACATGCTACAGATGTATTTACTTTCATTACAGAAGATACAGGACAAACAGTTACTGTTGGAGGAACTGAAGTACCAGTAATAAGACGTGTTCCTATTAACTTAGCAACAAACGACCGTTTTGGTTTTGAGTTTACCGTAACCTACAGACCATCAAAAAAATGGAACTTAAACGGAAACTTCAACTTATTCCAATCTAAAACCGAAGGTTTTTATAACGGAACCGATTTTGGAGCTGAAAACATTAGTTGGTTTGCTCGATTAAACAATAAATATACTTTACCAGGAAAAATCGATTGGCAAACACGTTTATTTTATAGAGGACCAAGTGAAGATGCTCAAAATAAAACAAAGGGAATGTTTTCAACCGATGTTGCTTTTAGTAAAGACATCTTAAATGAAAATGCTTCAATAGCTTTTAATGTGAGTGATGTATTTAACAGCAGAAAAAGAATTTCTGACTCTACAACCGATACGTTTATTAGTCATAGTGAGTTTCAATGGAGACAACGTACTTTTAACCTGTCGTTCACTTATAGATTTAACCAACAAAATAGAAACAACCAACGTCAAAGAGGTGGCGATGGTAATGGTGGTGGAGACGACTTTGAGTTTGAAGGGTAAACCTAAAATGTATAAAACTAAAAAAGGACGCAATTGCGTCCTTTTTTTATAATATATAGTAAAAAATTATTGTTGTAATCTTTGAGCTTTCTTTTCAGCTCTAATTTCTTTAAGTCTTTCAATTGAAGCACCAAAAATCCAGTAAGGGATTACGAAAGTCAATAAAAATATCATTAACCAAAATCCAATTGTTAAAATGGTTAAAAATGCTAAAAATCCTAAGTATTGATCAAATTCAAACATGTGCTATTTTTTTGTTGTTGATGCAAAGATAAAACAAAGTGTTTTGTTTTACAATACGAAACTAAAATTTATTAACAGCTTATTCACTACTGAGCAATCTAAAAACAGTAACAGCCTATTTATAAATCTTTTCACATATATAAAAAAACACCATGAATTAACTACATGATGTTTTTTAATCTTTTTAATTGTTGATCCTCTAATCTAAATTAGGTTGTGGAGTTGTTCGCAAATAAGGTTTTACAACTTTGTGCCCTTTAGGGAAAAGCTCAGGAATATCTTTATCTGCAACCGCAGGAACGATAACACAGTCATCTCCATTATTCCAGTTAGCAGGTGTAGCTACTTTATGATAAGCTGTAAGCTGTAACGAATCGATAACTCGTAATAACTCATCAAAATTTCTACCTGTTGAAGCTGGATAAGTAATAATAAGTTTTACTTTTTTATCAGGATCAATCACGAATACAGAACGAACAGTTAATTTACTATCTGCATTAGGATGTATCATATCATAAAGTTCAGATACTTTTCGATCTTCATCTGCAATTATTGGAAAGTTTACTGTTGTGTTTTGCGTTTCATTAATATCGTTAATCCATCCTTTATGAGACTCTACTCCATCAACACTTAACGCTACTACTTTAACATTACGTTTATCAAATTCTGATTTATATTTAGCTACAGTACCAAGCTCTGTAGTACAAACTGGAGTATAATCGGCAGGATGCGAAAACAAGATTCCCCATCCATCACCTAACCAGTCATGAAAATTAATCTGTCCTTCTGAAGATTGTGCAGTAAAGTTTGGTGCTACATCTCCTAATCTAATTGTTGCCATGTTTATGATTTTAAAAATTAAAGTATAAAGATACTTATTAATCTACTAAATTGGTAGGAATTAAAAACATTTAAGTTTTTTTTAATATTTAAGCACATAACTTCATGCTTTTTAAACCTAAAAGAACGATGAAAAATGTTAAATTTGTGCATCTAATAAAACAAACATCATGACTTATAGAATAGAAAAAGACACGATGGGAGAAGTAAAAGTCCCATCAGATAAACTTTGGGGAGCGCAAACTGAGCGTTCAAGAAATAATTTTAAAATTGGCGCACCAGCTTCTATGCCTTTAGAAATAGTATATGGTTTTGCATATTTAAAAAAAGCTGCTGCTTATACTAATAATGAGTTAGGTGTTTTAGAAGACGAAAAACGCGATTTAATTGCTCAAGTTTGTGATGAAATTTTAGAAGGCAAACACGACGATCAATTTCCGTTAGTAATTTGGCAAACAGGTTCAGGAACACAAAGCAACATGAACGTAAATGAGGTTATTGCCAATAGAGCACATCAACTTGCTGGTAAAGTTATTGGTGAAGGCGATAAAACCATTCAACCTAATGACGATGTTAACAAATCGCAATCATCAAACGATACCTTCCCAACAGGAATGCATATTGCAGCTTATAAAAAAGTTGTAGAAACTACAATTCCAGGAGTTATAAAACTTAGAAACACGTTACACACAAAATCTATTGAGTTTAAAGACTGTGTGAAAATTGGTAGAACACACCTTATGGATGCAACACCTCTAACTTTAGGGCAAGAGTTTTCTGGTTATGTATCACAATTGGACCATGGATTAAAAGCACTCGAAAACACTTTACCTCACCTTGCTGAGTTAGCTTTAGGTGGTACTGCAGTGGGAACAGGTCTTAATACTCCTGAGGGTTATGCTGAACTGGTAGCACAATACATTGCAAAATTTACTAACCTTCCATTTGTATCTGCTGAAAATAAGTTTGAAGCTCTAGCTGCTCACGATGCAATTGTTGAAACGCATGGTGCTTTAAAACAACTTGCGGTATCATTAAATAAAATAGCAAATGATATTAGAATGATGGCTTCAGGACCTCGTTCTGGTATTGGAGAAATCATAATTCCTGCTAACGAACCTGGTAGCTCAATTATGCCTGGAAAAGTTAACCCAACGCAATGCGAAGCCCTTACAATGGTTTGTGCGCAAGTTATGGGTAATGATGTTGCTATTACTGTTGGTGGTACTCAAGGACATTATGAACTAAACGTATTTAAGCCTATGATGGCTGCAAATATTTTAGAATCTGCTCAACTTATAGGAGATGCTTGTGTAAGTTTTGAAGAAAAC
The DNA here is from genome assembly GCF_039524015.1 of Gaetbulibacter jejuensis. NCBI lineage: Bacteria > Pseudomonadati > Bacteroidota > Flavobacteriia > Flavobacteriales > Flavobacteriaceae > Gaetbulibacter > Gaetbulibacter jejuensis. Next base: position 297,469 of record NZ_BAAAGF010000003.1, read on the forward strand.
TGTGCTAGTGGTATTGAACCTAATCATTCAGTAATAAAACAGTTACTAAACAACTCTTTAATGCTTGTAACAGCATTAAATACTAAAATAGGCTATTACAAAGCTGCTGAAATTGCTAATACAGCTCATAAAAATGGAACTACATTAAAAGAAGAAGCAATTAATTTAGGATATGTTACAGCTGAAGAATATGACGAATGGGTAAAACCAGAAGATATGATTGGTAACATGAAATAAATCAATATATTATTAACTAATTCAATTTACTACATTTATGAAAAGAACACTACTTACTTTACTTTTTGGAGTTTTTATACTGTCAACTTCAACATCTCAAACTACATTTTCGACAAAAATGCCTATTGATACTAATGCAGGAACAAACCCTTATGTTGTTGTATCTGGGCTAATAAATAATGATGCATATCCTGATTTAGTTGTATCTGCTTATAACGCTAGTACTATTAAATTATATATCAATAATGCAGATGGATCATTTGCTGCTCCTGTGACAATTTCATCTACTCTATCTCAAGTTGGAGGTATATCATTAGCTGATATTGATGGGATTAATGGCTTAGACATTGTTGCTGCTTCTTATGCCGATAATAAAGCAGTTTGGTTTGCTAACAATGGTTCTGGTGGTTTTGGAACTGAAAATGTAATTTCAAGTAGCGTAACTAGCGCTGCAGGCATACATACTGCTGATGTTAATAATGACACTTATATTGATGTAATTGTTTCTGTTAATGGTGATGATAAAGTAGTTTGGTATGCTAATGATGGAACTGGAAACTTCCCTGGAGGTGAAAACACGATAGTTTCTGGATTAAACCAACCAGGAGATATTGATATGATAGATTTTGATGATGATGGTGATTTAGATATAGTTATTTCTACTGCTGAATATGCAGCAAACGGAAGAGTTGATGTATACTATAACGATTTAATCCCTGGTGGATCAGTAGCTTTTACAGTTGATGCAAACCCTGTAACTGATTCAGGAAACGTTTATTTGTTTGATGTAGATTTCGCTGATGTAAATGACGATGGAAATATTGATATTTTAGTTTCTGATAGTTTTGGTGATTTAGCTTGGTTCAATAAGGAATTAGATGGCACGTATACTAAAAATATAATTTCAATTTCTATGGCTAATCCAGGAACTGTTGAATCTGCTGATATGGATGATGATGGTTATAATGATCTTGTCATTACAAATGGAGGAACTGCTGGTAATGATTTAATTTGGTTTGAAAGTACGGATATTGGTGGATTTAATAGCGAATCTGTTATTGATGCTACTCAAGCCCAAATTTTCACATTAGCTATTGATGATTTTGATAATGATGGCGACTTAGATATAGCTACTGTTGACTATCAAAACTTTGATGTGAATTGGTTTGAAAACGAGTTATATACTTTAGGAATTAATGATTTAACTCAAAACACTTTTAACATCTACCCTAACCCAGTTAAAAATAAGCTTTACGTTAAGGCTCCTAATAATGAAAGTTACAATGTATCAGTTTATGATATTTTAGGAAAAAACGTTGTTAATTCAACTATTTCACCTAATAACCCTTTAGATGTATCATCTCTATACAATGGAATTTACATTATCAAATTTGAAGGACATAACAAAACTTTTAAGTTTGTTAAAGAATAAACTTTTAAATACATCTTATAAAAAGCGTTGACAAACAGTCAGCGCTTTTTTTATACATCGTATTTAGAAAAAATTTTGGTTCCATTTCCTGATAACAGAAGTAATTTTGTTAATTTTATGATTTTACCCTTAGCTATGTCAATACTAATAACCAACATAAAAGAACTTATTCAAGTTCGTGATACCAATGTTACCATTGTAAAAGGCAGTGACATGAAAACACTTCCTGTAATAAAAAACGCTTACTTATTTATTGAGCATGACACTATAGTTGAGTATGGCTCAATGGACGATTACCAAGATATTGATGCTGATGAAGTTATTGATGCCACAGGAAAAGTGGTGATGCCTTCTTGGTGCGACTCTCATACACACATTGTATACGCAGGAAATAGAGTTAGAGAATTTGTAGATAGAATTAATGGCTTGTCCTACGAAGAAATTGCCAATAATGGTGGTGGTATTTTAAATTCTGCTGAAAAACTTCAAAACACTTCTGAAGAAGAACTTTACCAACAATCACTAAAACGTCTTAATGAAGTCATAAAACTAGGTACTGGTACTGTCGAAATAAAATCGGGTTACGGCTTAACCGTTGACGCAGAACTTAAAATGTTGCGAGTGATAAAACGATTAAAACGCGAATCGCTTGCTTTTATTAAGCCTACACTATTAGGCGCTCATGCTGTTCCTAAAGAATACAGTAATAATAAAAGTGCTTATGTAGATCTGGTAGTAAACGAACTTATACCAAAAGCTACTGAAGAGCATCTAGCCGAATACATTGATGTATTTTGTGAAAAAGGCTATTTTGACCTAGACGATACAGAAAAAATACTTAAAGCAGGTGTCGCTCATGGTTTAAAACCTAAAATACATGTAAACCAATTTAATGCTTTTGGAGGTGTAGCTTTAGGAGTGAAATATGATGCGCTTTCAGTAGATCATTTAGAAGAAATGAATAAAGAAGATATTGAAGCACTTAAAAACAGTAATACAATGCCTGTTGCTCTACCCTCTTGCTCCTATTTTTTAAGTATTCCCTACACACCTGCAAGACAAATGATCGACGCAGGCTTACCACTAGCATTAGCAACCGATTATAATCCAGGTTCAACACCTAGTGGAAATATGAATTTTGTAGTAAGTACAGCATGTATAAAAATGAAAATGACTCCTGAAGAAGCTATTAATGCTGCAACCATAAATGGTGCTTATGCCATGGGATTAAGCAATATGTATGGCAGTATTTGTAGAGGTAAAAAAGCGAATGTAATCATTACAAAAGAGATTCCTAATTACCAGTTTATTCCTTATGCGTTTGGAGAAAACTTAATTGATGAAGTTATTATTAATGGTATTAGATTAGATTAAAATAAAAAAGCCGAATGAAAATTTTCATTCGGCTTTTTACAATCAATCAATTAATTTGCTTATTTCAATGTAAACTCAGTTGATGAGATTAATTCTTTTTCATTGAAAACATTTACTGTATAACGTCCTTCTTCAAACTCATCGTTATTAGGAGCTACAAATTCGCAAATGTTTAAACTTCTGTTTTCGTAGTTAAATTTACTCACCAAGCTATAGTTTAATATTTTATCTTCAAACTGTATTTGCTCGTTAGCACCAAGTACATTATCATTAGGATCTAATACCTGAACATATAATTCTTTATCACCTGCACCTACTAAAGTGTTTTTAGCAACAGTATAGCAAACTCTAATTTTATCACTTCTTCTAGAACGCTCTGTTGGTATTAATTTACCTGAAGTTCTCTCAATAACTCCGTAAGCTTTAAGTCCAACAGTTTGTAATACTGCAGCGTTTTCAACTACTGTTGCTAACTCAGTATTTTGCACTAATAATGAATCAGTAAACATTGTACGTTCTGCTAATTGTAACTGAGTACTATCTAATGATGTTGCTAATAAAGAGTTTTCTACTTTTAGCTTGTCATTTTCAGCTAGCAATACATCCATTTCTTCTTGTAATGCTAAAAATTGTTTTTTGTATCTCCACAAACTGTTAACACTGTTTTGAGATATTTTTAGTGAGTCCATTAAGCCTTCAATACGTGCTCTAGCCTCAACTAAATTTTGATTGGCAACTTCATTTTCGCCAATAGCAATATCATATTGCTTAGCCATGTTATTTAGGTCTGCCATTACCTGTTCTTTTTCTTTGGTTAAAACCGCTTCGGTTTCTTTCTTGTCATTATAAAGTTTAGAGGTATAAAATCCTGTTCCTAAGAAAAGAGCCAACAAAATACCTAAAGCAACTTTTAATCCTGTACTTTTACTGTTTGAATTCTCCATTGTTTTTTCTTTTTTAAATTATTTAAACGTTAATTCTTGTTTTTAATCTTTTAATTAAATTTAATTTTAAGCCTGAAAATAAATAAAACTGTATTTTTAATTATTATTTTTTAATAACATTTCCAATATGGACAACCTTATACTTTTTGATAAAGATACTTTAAAAACCATCTTAAAAAAACGCTCAGGCGAAACCAAGTTTGGAGAACAAGTTATTTTACTTCCTAACTCCACTAATATATACGATGAATTAGTAAATTTAGATGTTGACTATGTAATTTTTGGTATTTCTGAAGATATTGGAGTCTTTGGAAACCTAGGAAACACAGGGACTTCAAAAGCATGGGATGCTACAATAAAAATTTTAACAAATATACAAAGTAACGCGTTTTTAAATGCTAGTAAAGTAGTTATCCTAGGTCATTTAGACTATTCTAAATCATTACAAAAACTTCAAAACTTAGATAAAACCAACAAAAAGGATATTGCTAAAGCACGTCGAAAAGTAGCTAAAATCGACAAACAAGTTTCACATTTAATCCATCAAATAGTTAAAGCAGGTAAAACACCAATTGTTATTGGTGGAGGACACAATAATGCCTACGGAAATATTAAAGGAACTTCGCTAGCGCTAAACTCAACAATTAACGCTGTAAACTTTGATGCGCATAGCGATTTTAGAGCTGAAGAAGGCAGACACAGTGGCAATGGCTTTAGTTATGCTTACGCTGAAGGCTTTTTGAAAAACTATTTTGTGTTTGGACTACACGAAAACTATACATCTTCAACTACATTTAAAACTTTAGATAAAGTAAAATCTGTAGCATATAATACTTTTGAGGCTATACAAATTAGAAAAGAGCTTAAGTTTAAAGCAGAAATGCAACGTGCTTTAGAGCATGTTTCTGGTACTGCTTTTGGTGTTGAAATAGATTGCGATGCTATATTGAATATTCCAAGCAGTGCAATGACACCAAGTGGTTTTAGCACTAACAAAGCACGACAGTTCGCCACCTTTTTTGGTGCTCACGAAAATGCAAAATATTTGCATATTTGCGAAGCTGCTCCTACTCCAGAAACCGAAACCCAAGTTGGAAAATTGATTACTTATTTGATTACCGATTTTATTAAAGCTCATGCAAATTGAAATCATCCCCTTTAATACTAGATATTCTCAACATTTTTATGATTTGAATATTGAATGGCTTAAAACCTATTTTTATGTAGAACCTTATGATGAAGAAGTCTTAAGTAAACCTGAAGAGTACATCATTAATAAAGGCGGTTTTATCTTTTTTGCTAAACTTAATGAAACTATTCTTGGAACTGTTGCGTTAATGCCAACAAGCGCTAAAAATGTATTTGAACTTACTAAAATGGCAGTTTCACCAAAACATCGTGGTTATAAAATTGGGCAACAGCTTATGCAATATTGTATAGAATTCGCAAAACAACATCAGTTTAAAGCTTTAATGTTGTACTCTAACACCAAGTTGGAAAACGCAATTTATATATACCGAAAATATGGTTTTATAGAAATTCCTGTTGAAAAAAATTCTCCTTATAAACGTAGTGATATAAAGATGATTTTAGAGGTTTGAAATTAATTTGTCATTCCGCACTTGATGCGGAATCCAATCCAATTAAAATAATATAAATGTTGATAGTTTAAGAATGTAGAAAGAATAGCAACCTTAATTCTCAATAGATTTTAAAGAGTCTATTTGACGTTGTAAGCGTTCAATTTCTTCAGCATTTTTATCAACTCTAGGGATTGCCAAAACCGAGTCTATAGCTTGCTCAACAATATCAATATCTTTTGTCTCTTCAACAAAATAATACCCAATACCTTCACTCGATCTCCAAGCTTCGTTTAATTGGTCATAAACTGTTTTATCCCATTGACTTGGGTGTTTTACATCAATCCAAATAACATCTCTATATTCAGCATCAATTAAGGCTAAGTCTGGTGTTGCAGAGCCATCAAAATTGTCTGAACCCTCACGAATTGCTGAAATAGTTCCTAAAAAAAACATACGTTTTCTTCCTGCAATATCTTTTATATAAGGTCTAAATTCAACAGGTTTATTAACTGTCCAGTCAAACTCTTTACGAGACTCTATAACTTTTAAAGGCATTGCCGAAACACCTGCATAACCTTGTTTTTTAGCTGCATGATCATAATAATACAGCTTATCAGTTCCGTCTGCAGGAATAAAAACACTAAATGTTAAACTTGTGCGCTCATCACCTACTGGTTCTAAACCAAACCAATGATACAATCCGCTATAAGCATTGGTATCTGTGTCAGAAAAATCAAAATCAGTTACAAAAGGCTGCTCGTTTTGATCGTCTGGTAAATCTGGTATCTTGACTGCTGTTTCCATGTTCCAAGGTAGTGGGTCGCTAAAACCTCCAAGGAATTTTAAAGATTCTGCTTGTATGCGAGATACTTTTTCAGACAATGTATTTTGACGTGTTAAATACGGATGATTGTTCATCTCGTCTGGACTTATATAGGACCCTTTTCCTATTAAAACACGCTCAAAATAATCGTTAATATCGTGTTCACCATTATCAATAACCATAACACCTCCAAAAGTTGGATAAGGAAACAAGAAGCCTTTCCATTTTATCAAACTCACTACTTCTACCCATTTTCCGGAATCGTTTTTCATATAAAACACATCTCCAGGTTCATAATTAAACAACATCCAAGGGTTGAAACGTTGCACTACTGCGTTGTAAGTGTTTCTACTAAATTTTAAAGACTCACCTATTGAAAACACTACAGGAATACGATTTTCACTTGAAAACCTAGGAAATGGTGTTGTACTAGAGACTGAAAAAACCTCTTCGGTATTATCGCTTATTTGCTGTAATGTATATTTTTCTGAAGGTTGAATGGCCATAGTCCATTTGTTTTCGCCATCGACACGAACTAAGTGAGGTAACGACACATCTTTAGTCTCTCCTACACTTTCGTTTGCCATTGAGAAAATGTTACGAAGAGGTTGTATACGCTCGTTTTGAGTTAGAGGAAGCTCGTTGATTTCAACTTTATTTAAATGATTAAAGACATTGTAGGTTTTCATGTAATCATACATTTTAAAATGCCATCCAACCATATAGAGCAAACCAAAAAACACAAGCAAAATACCTAAAATACCTAATCGACCACCTGTACTTGCTGTTTTTCTAAACTTTCGTAATCCAAAAAACAAGACTATACCACTTAACAGAATAATAAAAATGTATTTTCTAAGAAATAATAAAACTGGTTGATAATCGTCCCTAAAGAAGAATAATGCCAACACTAATAAAATGTAAGTTAAAATTGCAGGCTTTCCGTTTTTCCAGAATAATCTCATGTTTAGTTTTTAGTTGTTAGTGAATTTACATCAATCCTTTATCCTTCAAGCGTTCACGAGCACTTTTCTCGTTAGGTTTTGGTGCTTCAACTTCAGGTTTAATGTCTTCTTCGATTTCAGCGTCTTTAGTTCTTAAGTCTTCAATAAAGTCTTTTCCTTTTTCAACAGCGTCATCAAACTTATCTTCTAAAGAATCACTTTTCTCCTCAATAATTTTAGTTGATTTAATTACAAAATTTGCAATGTAAGTTCCTACAAGTGTACCAACAATAACTGAAGCAAAAGCTGAAACTCCATTATAGCTTCCAAAGATTTGAAACGGAGTTAAAAATTGAACAGCCACAGCTACAACCAAAAATAAGGCTACAACAAAAATTAATCTAGGTATAAAGGTTTGCTTATAAATGAATCCTTTTTTACTATCAGGCTTCATTTGTAACTCTTTACTGTTTACAATTTTATTCACAAAACGATATGCTCCATTACCATTAGACTCTCTCCAATACAAGAAAATGCCAAAAAGTATAGCAGCTATAAAAATTACAAGATCTAGTCCCATGTGTTTGTTTTTTAAGTGAATGCTTTATAAAATTAGTCTATTTTATTTAAATATTGTTACGTATCGTGTCAATTACCCAATCTTTAAACGAGTCATCCCAAGTCTCATAGGTTTTATAAAACTGTTCTTTATCATACCAATACAAAAACAACACATCCTTTGGAGAAACATTTATTAAAAGCTTCCATATTAAATCTTGATGCATTGGCTCTAAAGATGAATGAGGTTGGTGTAATGCATGGTATAGATCAACATCTACCATGTCCTTTAATTTATACTCGTTGCTAACTTCTAAGCGTTCTAAATATAACTCTACACTATTAATTTTTTTAAGTGCATTGATATCAATTTTATTTAAATAACTCTTATATAAAATTTTACTCTCAAATATTTCTTTTAGAGAGTGTTGAGTCTCTTTAAGTTGTTGAGAGAGTTCATATTTTTTTACACGATCGTATCTTGGGGTTTTAATCACTTCATCCAAATCGCATTCAGCAATTAAATGATTTCGTAGTTTTTCAATTAATTCATCATGATTGATATGGTACATCAACACATCATGTGTAGTATCATTAATAGCTTCTTTGTACCATTTTTCATCTTCAAACACGATAATATCCGAAATAAAATCGCGTAACACATACACACCTCCAAAAGCTCTTGTATAAAACGAACTCACACTATATTGAAGTTCTGGTAATTCTAAATCCCTGTTACGCAAATCTCCATAGGTATTTGCCGATTGCAATAATTTTTCGTGTAAGGTTTCATCAATAAAATTATTACCTTCTTTAAACTGCTCAATAAGTTCGTGTTGTTTTTTTTGTGCTTTATTAAGGTTGTTTATTAACCTAAAATGAATGTTTATAGTTTTGTATTTTAAAACATCCATAGGTCCATAAAATGCATCGATACCTTGATCAAAATCGAGACAAATTGCCGAGTCTCTAGTTATATCGTTTATTTTATTACCATAGGTTTTAAAAACCAATTTCATTAACTCTCTGTCAAACGTATGTGTAGGCAAATAGACAGGTTTTCCTTTTTGCAACGGAGAAATAATAATGGCATGTGCATTGGCTTCGCCATGGTTTAAGTAAAGTAATTCCTTTTTTTCTTCAGCAATTTCAGGACTCCAACCTATACCATCAATTGAAAAACTAGTAAGCTTTGTTGGCGAAAACCCTAATGTTTTTAAACACTGATTATAACGCTCAACCAACTTACCACTTACAGGAAGTAGTTCACTTTGATATAGATTTGCTGCTTTTAGTTTTTGCATTAATCGTTCTTTTTGTCAAACTGAGTTCTTGCTTCCAATTCAATATTAAGCTGATTAACTCTTGCATCAACTTTTCGTTTAAAATCGGTATCTGCAATAGTTGCTACATTATCTAGGTATCTAATAACTTCTTGTTTTCTTATATCAGAAAAATCAAGCCCTTTCATATTAGCACGCATGAGTTCCTGAAGCATTCCTAATTTAGTATCATAATCTTTTTTGAAATAGATTTCAGGATTGTCAAACCAATCTTGTTCTAAGTCAAAGTCAGTTAAACGCAATGAAATTGCCGATTGTATATTACGAACATCACGCGATGAAAAGAATGGAAATATCTTCTGGATTTCAGTATATAATGATGCATAAAACATGTGGTCTTCAAAGCGATGCATTTTTTCTACTTTTTCAAAAGTTTCCATAACACGCTCTTCTGAAGGTTTTTCAACAGCTTTTAAAATGTCTCCCATGTTTTTAGCCAAACCTTGATCGCTTAAATAAGTGTAAGCCTCTGGATTGTTCATATTTACAAAATCAGGCATAGTGTCTTGTAATTTTCGCCACCACAAATGATCTTGATCTAAAAAGTCTTGTTCAGTACGTGCTCCATCAATTTTAAATCGTCCTTGAACACGTGAAATTACTGCTTTATCCAACATTTCTGGAAGGTTAGTAAACAATCCAATTGAGCTATTACCGTAATTAACAGCATAAGCACCTTCGGTATATCTTAAAAACACACCTATAACTTCTTTTACACCTGCCGAAACACCTTGTGCAGTTCGTTCTTGAAGATTATTTTCGGCATCATCAATTGGAGCAAAAATGAGTTTTGAAGGATCTTGTAATGGTTTCATCCACTCTACCATTTTTTCGGCAGATCCACCTTGAAATGTTGATATCAACGTATCAGGCATTGGATGAAATAAAAATGGAATATCGAGATTGTCACAATGCTCTTTTAAGCGTGTAGCAATAGCTGCAATAAGCATACTTTTTCCTGTTCCTGGAATTCCGTAACCCATAAACACTGGCATAAAACCTCCTAACTCCTGAAACGGATTCTTTTTTGCTGTAAAATCGTAGCTTAACATACGCTCGGTTAAACGTCGTGCAAAGTGTTTTGCATCTCTGTTACCTACTATTTGTTCAAATTGAATTTTATTAAACTCTACACTTTTGGCAGCTCCTGCAAATACATTGTCCCAACCAGATACGGCAAAGTCCGATTTTTCTAATTTATAGGTTCTATCTAAAATAGTTTCGGTGTACTCCAACGTGCTTTTACGCATTTGGATTTCGTCTATTAAAGCTTCAAAATACACAACCGTAAAATCGGTAACGTCTTTATCACTTTTTATAATATCTGGATGCGACAAATACTTGTCGTAATAGTACAGACAACACGAAATTCCTTTTAATGGTGATAACAAAGATACTTCTGGCAGACCTGCAAATTTTTGTTTCATAACGCTTAAATCATCTGAAGCAATGGTTTTAAGGTTATGCAAAATATTGTAAGCCGTAGCATATAGCATAAAGGCTGTTGCGGTTTGCATTTTGCTTTCGTACTCTCGTTTTCCTGAAGTATCTAAAGCAGATTTTCGCTCGTTTAAACTTGATAATCCTGAAGCATCGTAGTAACTGTCTTTTATCCAAATACCCAAAGTAACACCTTCTTGAACTGCAAATAAGGTTTGGTTTAAGTGAATTGGAATAGCAACAGAGTCTGGTAATAAGCGCTTTTTTAAAGCTAATATAGTTTTTGAAACTGAAGTCAGCTCAACATTGCTTCCATTATTGGCACGTGACAAATACAGTAAAATAGATTCATCTTTAGCATCTTTATCTTTGTTTTTTGCACGTTGACCTTGCTCCCACTGTACACTTTTTAAATAGGATGTTGCTTCATCACGAAGCATATCAAGTTCGGTTTGCTTTATAGGAAATGTTGAGTTGTGTTCCATGTTTCTATTTTGTCGTCATCGAGAATGAAATGAAGCAACCTCTTGCTTAAAAGAGAACCACGTCACTTTCTTCCTCGTTATGACGTTGTTTTTTTAATTTTTAATTCAGAAACCTGAATAGGCGGTTTAGCTAGTCTATTCATGATTTCAGGTGTTTTGTTATACAGCATTTGAATAATACGATGTGGTGCAAATACATATTTTTGATGTATAGGTTCGCTCCACTTTTGTAAGGTTTGCTTATTGAAAAAGCTACCTTCTTTAAACTCACTTCCTGAGAATACTTCGTCAATACTCAGTGACAGTGCATACGACTCTAGACTTAATTCTTTTTTGGCAATACCTTCTAAAATGGCATGTGTGATTTCATTCTCGTCTTTTGCAAATACATTATGAAAAGGGCCTAAATCTATTCGTTTAATGTGTTTTGGATGTACTTCAGGCAGTTTTCTGTCTATTCCATAAGCCATAGTGTCTAAATCCATATCTCTGTCGGCAGTGGTCTTTAAGACTTCGTAAATTTTATCTCTGTCTTTTAACAGATTTCGTCCTCCACTATAATCAAAGTACATGAAACATATAAATGGCCTATTATGTGCTACATCATAAAAACTCCAACTGGTCATAAACTCTGGTGAAACGCCTTTAGGTGTTTCCATAATGCGACCTTGTACAAAACGATTAAAAATATACTTTTGCTCTACTGAGGTGTAATAAACTATTGAAGCCGCTTGAAACAGTTTTTCTCGTTTTATGGGTTGTTTTTTATGAAGTAACTCATGTAAAAACTCATCTTGTAATTGACTAACATCTTTGAGTTTAGAAATGTAGTCTTCTTTTAAGGATAAATCATTAAAAAGATACCTGAACTCCAAATAGTTAGGAAAACCTGAATCGGTTAAATCTACTTTCATATTGTCTTCATCGTCGTACATATATTTAATACGCATAGCTTCGACTGAATACAATAACAAATCACAAAACTGCTTAAAATAAACAACTTCTTGTGTGCTACATAATCCTTGATTTTGAACACTTACAATGAGTTCCTTTAGGGCAAAGTCTACCATTTTATGATAGAATACATATTGCGCTTTGGAGTCTAGTGTAGCGGAATCTAAAGGAGTTACAATCATGTTTTGAGTTTGCAGTGAACAGTATTCGGTTTGCAGTCAATTATAAAAATACTGCTAACTGCAAACTGAATACCAATTACTTTTTAAGATAATAAGTCGTCATTATTTTCAGGCTTTTTGTCGCCAGTTGGCTCTCCTTCACCTGAAGGTTTATTAGCATCTGCCTTATAGTAATCTTCAAAAATTTCTTTCATATCAATACCATAACGCTCAGCAAAATTCTTTTGAATTTCAGAATCTTTGGTACGAATTTCCTGTAACGCTTCAGCATAACTGCTGTAAACACCTTGCATTACTTTTTCATGCACAGGAATATTATCCATCATTTCTTGACGTGCTTTAGCACTTGCTGTATGCATTGATGCAAGAGTTTCTCCAATATGTTCATCAGTTTTTACACCTAAATGCTCTAAAATAGCTGCAAATTCTTGGTCAGTTCGCGCTTTTAAAGCCACTACGTAACCGTCGTAATATTTTAAACGCTCTTCAGTATCACTCTTTAATTTTGCACGATGTGTTTGTAAATTACTACGTAAAGAGGTTAATACCTTGATGGTTAAGTTATGCTTATGCACAAAACTGTCTTTACTTGCAGCAAGCGTTGTATAGGCATTTTTAAGTCCTTCAAGCTCTTCTACTTTTTGCTCTAAAGTGGTTACTTTACCAACAGCTTCAGCATATTCAGCAGATTGCTTATCTACAATTTCTTCTAACTCTTGACGTGCTTGTTTTAGTAAAGCATAGTTTTCTTCAAGCTTTGCTTCTACTTCTTTCTTCTTCTCTAAAGCTTTTGTATGGTTTTTTGTAGCTTCAACAATCGCGTCTTGAAGTTTGTCTTCAACTTCTTTAATTTCTACTTCACGATCTTTTAAACGCTTTACAGCTGCCTGACTTTTAAACGATAACTCATTTAATAAAGTTTGTACATCTGCCGATTCTATACGTTGCTGAAACATTGCTTTGGCTTTGTTATCAGCTTCGTCACGAGATTTTTGGGCAGCAGCAAGCTCGTCTTGTGCTTTTTTGATTTTGCTTTTTCTTCCCCAAAGGTTATTCCACCAAGTATCTGGTTTAGCTTCGGCATCTTCTAGTTCAACTCTTGCGCGTTCTAGACGTTTTATGGCATTGTCAATGATTTTTTGCTCATCAGCATTTAAGCTAGAGAAATCTTCAAAAATAATCCCAACTTCGTCTTGATAATCAGTTAAATCTTTAATGGCATCTAGTAAAGACGTTCTATCTTTTTCTGCCATATGCACTACATCGTCCAATGTTGCATTAAGTATTTTTTGACGCACTTCAGGATCATCTTCCTGTGCCAATTTAGATTTCATAGTGTCAATGGCTTTTCCCCAATTAACATCTACTTTTTCCTGTTTTTCATTGGAATTGGTTTCTAATAAATCAAAATCATCAGACATATTGTGTAGTGTTTTTATAGTTGAACAATTTTTGAATAAGCAATTTCGTTAAAAAATATCATTTTCAAAACTAATGCTCTTAAAATATCAGTAGTAAAAAAATTAAAAATGTTACAGGCTTTAAAAAATGTAACGCAATCATTATCTTTAGTACTCAAATACTTCTATTATGAGAAATTCAATTTTTATTACCGCTATTTTAGCATTGTGTTTTATAAGCTGTAAAACAGATAAAAAAGAACCAGCAACCACTGAGACAATTATTGAAAACAATGTTGATGTTGAAACAACAACTTCTGATACTTCTTCTGAAATAAAAATTACTCCTATTGAACATGCTACTATGGTCTTGGAGTATAAAAATGTTGTGGTGTATGTTGATCCTGTTGGAGGAGCAGAACAATTTGATGGACAAAAACCACCTAGTATTATTTTGGTTACCGACATTCATGGTGATCATTTTAATGAAGAAACCTTGTCAGGAATATTAGGAAGTGCTATTAAGATTATAGCTCCTGGTGCAGTAGCTGAATTGCTACCAAAACCTTTACGAGATCGCACATTGGTTCTTAATAATTCGCAAAATAGAGACTACACTTTTGATGGTGTTGAAATTAATATTGAAGCTGTACCAATGTACAACTTAAGAGAAGAGGCTTTAAAATTCCATGAAAAAGGACGTGGTAATGGTTACATTTTAACCATGGGAGGAAAACGAATTTATATTTCAGGTGATACTGAAGACATTCCTGAAATGCGCAACTTAAAAGATATAGATATGGCCTTTGTATGTATGAACTTACCATATACCATGAATGTTGAAAGTGCTGCAAGTGCTGTTCTAGATTTTAAACCAAAGCAAGTATATCCATACCATTACAGAGGCCAAGGTGGACTTAGCGATGTGGAAAAATTTAAAACCATTGTGAATGATAAAAATGATGCTATTGAAGTCGTTCAATTAGATTGGTACAAATAGTGATTACTCCATTTTTTTATTAACAAATTTATAATGAAATAGTTACGGTTTTAATTAAAATTGTATATTTGGCTTGATTAACCCCAACTATCAACCTAATTATGAATGCTTTATATTCAATTCCAAAGTTACTTGTAAGCACTACTCAGCTTACGGTTGTACTCATTATTACAGCAGCAGTATTTATGTTTTTTATTGTGGTTGCAGTAATAAAAATGAGAAAGTTAAAGGCTGAAAATAAGAAGCTTATTGAAATGGAATCTTTAAAAAATGACGTTGAGGAGAGCTATAAAGATTTTACAAATGGCCATTTGTATGAATAAATTAAAATCACTTAAATAAAAAAGCCTGCATTTTGCAGGCTTTTTTTATCTATCTAACTAATTTTTTATACTTAATTCGTTTCGGCATTAAGTCGCCACCCAAACGCTTTTTCTTGTTCTCTTCGTAATCACTAAAACTACCTTCAAAGAAATAGACTTGGCTATCGCCTTCAAAAGCTAATATGTGCGTACATATACGATCTAAAAACCAACGGTCGTGAGAAATAATCACAGCACAACCAGCAAAGTTTTCTAAACCTTCTTCTAGCGCACGTAACGTGTTTACATCAAGGTCGTTTGTAGGCTCATCTAAAAGTAGTACGTTTCCTTCTTCTTTTAGTGTCATTGCTAAATGTAAGCGGTTACGCTCTCCTCCTGATAGTAATTTTACTTTTTTGTTTTGTTCGCTTCCAGAGAAGTTAAAACGACTTAAATACGCACGAGAATTGACTTGCTTTCCTCCCATCATTACCAATTCTTGCTCATCACTAAAGTTTTGCCAAATGGTTTTTTCTGGATCTATATTAGAATGACTTTGGTCTACATAAGCAATTTTTGAAGTATCACCTACTACAAATTCTCCTTTATCTGGTGTTTCTTCACCCATTATCATTCTGAAAATCGTGGTTTTACCTGCACCATTAGGTCCTATAACACCAACAATTCCTGCTTGAGGTAGATTGAAGTTTAAATCTTCGTACAATAACTTATCGCCATAACCTTTACTCACACCTTTTGCTTCTATAACATTGGTTCCTAAACGTGGACCATTTGGTATGTAAATTTCAAGCTTTTCGTCAAGTTGTTTTTGATCTTGACTCATTAATTTATCGTAGTTCTTTAAACGCGCTTTTTGCTTGGTTTGACGTCCTTTTGCACCTTGACGTACCCATTCTAACTCGCGTTCTAATGTTTTTTGACGTTTTGAAGCTGCTTTTCCTTCTTGAGCCATACGTTTAGACTTTTGGTCTAACCATGAAGAATAATTCCCTTTCCAAGGAATACCTTCTCCTCTATCCAGCTCTAAAATCCAACCTGCAACGTTATCCAAGAAATATCTATCGTGCGTTACAGCGATAACTGTTCCCTTGTATTGTGCTAAATGATGCTCCAACCAATGTACCGATTCTGCATCCAAGTGGTTGGTAGGCTCATCAAGAAGTAATACGTCTGGTTCTTGTAGCAATAAACGACATAAAGCTACACGACGACGCTCACCACCAGAAAGTACACCTATTTTTTTATCGCCATCTGGAGTACGTAATGCATCCATGGCAATTTCTAATTTGGTGTCCAATTCCCAAGCATTAGAAGCATCTATTTGATCTTGTAATTCGGCTTGACGGTTCATAAGCTTTTCCATTTTTTCAGGATTGCTATACACTTCTTCCAAACCAAACATATCGTTTATTTTGTTGTATTCATCTAGAATAGCTACAGTTTCGGCAGCGCCTTCTCGCACTACTTCCATCACTGTTTTTTCATCATCTAGTTGTGGTTCTTGCTCTAGATAACCAACAGAATATCCTGGTGAAAAAACCACATCGCCTTGATAGTTTTTATCTACACCTGCAATAATCTTTAATAATGTAGATTTACCCGAACCGTTAAGACCTAAAATACCAATTTTAGCTCCGTAAAAGAAGCTTAAATAAATATTTTTAAGTACTGGCGTATTAGCCGATTGAAATGTCTTGGTAACACCAGACATTGAAAAAATTACTTTTTTATCGTCGCTCATAATTATACTCTTCCTTTTAATGCATTAAACACCCAAGCAATACAGAAAAAGCCAAAACCAACAGCAGCAAATCCCCAACCTGCAACATCGTCATAGCGAAAAGCTCCTAGTCCTATTAAACCTAATCCTACAAAAATCATAATCCATGTGGCCCAAGCCAACACTGTATTTTTATTCATTGCCATTTCTTAATCTTTATTTTTAGTTAGCAAATACAAATATCGTGTTTTAACTCACAAAATTCAACCAAAGTAAGGTGCTTTTAATTTTTCTTTAAGAAAATATCTTTTTCAAGCTGTAAATTTAGCCTCACAAATACGCTGTATATATCACAATAAATTTTGAAATTCTTAATTCTAACAACTCTTTTTTCTTAATTTCTTAATTAACTTTTTCTTATCATTTTTTATGCGTTGATTACTTAATAATAGAACTAATTTTGTTGTTTATTTCTTTTTGAAAAATCTACGTATAAAAATATGAATAAAGCCTTACTATCATTAGCCATTGGAGGATTTGGAATAGGACTCACAGAATTTGTTATTATGGGTATTTTACCTGATGTTGCAAATGCTTTTAGTATTAGCATTCCTGATGCTGGACATTTTATTTCAGCCTACGCTTTAGGTGTTGTAATTGGCGCTCCTATTCTTACAGGTTTAGGAAGTAAATGGCCTGCAAATAAAGTGCTATTAATACTTATGCTTTGGTTTACAGTTTTTAATACACTTTCTGCTTTTGCTACTGGCTACAATTCATTTATGATTTTACGCTTTTTATCTGGCTTACCACATGGTGCTTTCTTTGGTATTGGTGCTGTAGTTGCAGGGAAACTATCTAAAGAAGGTAAAGAAGCACAAGGAATTGCTATTATGTTTAGCGGATTAACTGTTGCAAACCTTTTGGGCGTGCCTTTAGGAACCTATTTAGGTAAAAACTTTAGTTGGAGTATTTCATTTTTAATGGTTGGATTTGTTGGTGTTCTAGCTGTTCTTGGCGTAAAGTTTTGGATGCCAAAAATAAGACAATCAAACAACACAAATTTTTTAAGTGAATTTAAGGTTTTTAAACGTTTGGAGTTATGGCTGATAATACTACTAACAACCATTGGTACAGGTGGATTTTTTGCTTGGTATAGTTATATAGCTCCATTGATTACTGATGTTGCTGGACATCCTGAAAGTGTTGTGTCTTATGCCATGATTTTAGCTGGATTAGGAATGGTAATTGGTAATTTTTTAGGCGCAAAACTTACTGAAAAGTTCTCTCCATTAAACACCGTAACAATTGTGCTTTGCATGATGGTTTTATGCCTTTCTCTAAATACATTTTTAGCATCAGATAAAGTACTTGTATTAGTGATGACTTTTATAATAGGTATTGTTTCTTTTTCTATATCAACACCTATACAAATGCTTATTATAAAATCGGCTAAAGGCTCTGAAACATTAGGTTCTTCGTTAAATCAAAGTGCTTTTAATGTTGGTAATGCATCAGGAGCTTATTTTGCAGGACTTCCTATTGCTATGGGTTATGGATATACAGCTGCTGATTGGGTTGGTGCTGCTATGGCTGGTTGTGGTATTTTTATTGCTTTAGTAATATTTACTTTAAAAAATAGAAAAGCAAAAAAAGTAAAAAAGCACTCATTTTCATAAGTGCTTTTTATATGATAATTGTTACCTGTTTTACAAAGTCATCATAGGAACTTCAATAAACAACAATTCAGAATCTTGTTTTGTTTCTATTGAAAAGCTTTCAGTTTCTGAAACACCTATAGCGTCTCTTGTTTCAAGGTTTTGATCACCTATTATAATGTCTCCATAAATAGTCATTACGTAAACACCATGGTTACTACTTTTTAGGTTATAGGTAAACGTTTCACCTTGACTTAAATCAATGCGAGATAGTTTAGCATCTTGATGAATTTTTAAACTTCCTTCATGATTATCATCAATAGATGTTACCAAAGTTTGTAGTTTATTTTTCCTATCGGAATCACTAAATGTTTTTTGGTCATAACGTGGTGAAACACCTTGTTTGTTAGGTATTACCCATATTTGAAACAAACTTAAATGCGAATCTTCAGAACCATTAATTTCAGAATGTTGCACTCCAGTTCCGGCACTCATTACTTGCACTTCTCCTGGTAATACAGATTGCCATTCGTTATGCATAGAATCGCGATGTTTAAGCTCTCCACTTAAAGGAATGGTGATAATTTCCATATTATCGTGCGGATGTGTTCCAAAACCCATTTTTGGTGCAATAACATCATCATTTAATACGCGTAACGCTCCAAAATGAATGCGCTCTGGATTAAACCAACCTGCAAAGCTAAACGAATGATTGGCTTGTAACCATCCGTGATTTGCAAATCCTCTTGTTCCTGCTTTGTGAACTACTGTTTTCATTTTATTATCCTTTCTGGGTTTCCCCTTTTATCTTAATTTATCTAATAAATCACTTAATTGTGATGCTTCTTTTTCTGTGATATTTTTTAACCAATCGTCATTAAAATTGTCTGATATATCTTCTAAAAGTTTTAATCCTTCACTGGTGATGGCAACTTGTACCACACGTCTATCTGTTTCAGATGGGATACGCTCAATGAGTTGTTTTGCACAAAGCTTGTCTGCCAATCGTGTGGCATTTGGCGCTCTGTCTATCATTCTTGATTTTACATCTTGCATTGTCAATGGTTTATCTGCACCACGTAAAATGCGTAAAATATTGTATTGTTGTGGTGATAACCCAAACTTTGCAAAAAATGTATTTTGTTTTCCAGTAATCCAATTGGCTGTGTACAAAATATTAATCAACGCTTTTGTACGGTTGTCCTTAAACGAAGAATTAACGTCTTTTGAAATATCTCCCATAGTTTTTAGGCTTTTATATCATTATAATCATCCGCTTTCTTTTTAAAAACTGCTGCTGCAAACGGACAAAGTGGTAAAATTTTTAACGCTCTTTCTCTTGCAAATGCTACAGCTTCTTCTACTAGTTTGTAACCAACACCTTGACCTTTTAGACTTGCATCTACTTCGGTATGATCGATAATAATTTTTTGTTCTCCTGCATAAACGTAAGTCATTTCAGCTATTCGTTTCGCATCTTGCTCTATGTAAAAAGCACCTTTTTTAGTATCGTCTTCTTGCTGGATGTTCATAACTATATTGCGTTTTGAAATTTATCTACTTCAACTAATAATTGGTCGTTTAATTCCTTATTAGTAATCTTTCCTTCAGAAAAATTATTTCCGAATTGCGGTAAAGAAAACACGCCTACAATATCTGCTTCATGTCTTGGAAAACGGTCTTCAGCAATGGTCAATACCGATTGTCCGCCTCTTGCTCCTGGTGATGTTGCCATAAGCAACATAGGTTTTCCTAAAAATGTTTTGGCTTCTATACGAGATATCCAATCAAATAGGTTTTTAAAAACTGAAGCATAAGCGCCATTGTGTTCTGCTAATGAAATAACTATACCATCAGCTTCCTTTATTTTATTGAATAGCTTGTGAGCGTTTTCTGGTTGTCCGCCCATGCTTTTTTCTAAATCTGTACTAAATAGCGGCACATCAAAATCATTTAAATCTAATACTTCTGCTTTAGCTCCTTCTACTAACCCTGAAGCGTATGTAGCCAATTGTTTGTTAATTGATGTTGTGCTGTTACTTCCTGCGAATGCTATAATATGTTTCATGTGTGATTGTTTTTATTTTCCATGGCAAATATATAACAAAATATTTTATTTTCCAAGGAAACTATTTACATGGTAATATTTTTAACATAGCTTTTACATTACAACGTTTTCGTAGCAAGGTTAAGTTTTGTATTTTTAGCCTGCATTAACAACTTGCGTTAGGGGTTGCAGCGGCATCCTCCCTATTTTTAGGGAGATATAGCGAAAAACCCGACCACGCTATTGCGTGGGAACGCCCTAATTAACTATATAACATCTGATGGATTTAAACTTCAACAAAAACGAAGATCATAATAAATTATTGGTTTCTGAACTTAAGAAACGACTTGCAAAAGTAAAACTTGGCGGTGGCGAAAAGCGTATTGAAAAACATCACGCTAAAGGAAAAATGACTGCTAGAGAACGTATTGATTATTTGCTTGATGATAAAGCCAAAAGTATTGAAATTGGCGCTTTTGCAGGTGATGACATGTATAAAGAACATGGTGGTTGTCCGTCTGGTGGTGTTGTGGTAAAAATTGGTTATATAAAAGGGAAACAATGTATTGTAGTGGCTAATGACGCGACTGTGAAAGCTGGTGCGTGGTTTCCTATAACTGGAAAAAAGAATTTGCGCGCACAAGAGCTTGCGATTGAAAACAAATTGCCAATTATTTACCTTGTGGATTCGGCTGGTGTGTATTTGCCAATGCAAGACGAAATTTTCCCTGATAAGGAGCATTTTGGTCGTATTTTTAGAAACAATGCCATTATGAGCAGTATGGGCATTACACAAATTGCTGCTGTAATGGGTAGCTGTGTTGCTGGTGGTGCTTACTTACCTATTATGAGTGACGAAGCGCTTATTGTGGACAAAACAGGAAGTATCTTTCTTGCTGGTAGTTATTTGGTAAAAGCGGCTATTGGCGAAAGTATTGATAACGAAACGCTCGGTGGTGCAACAACGCATAGTGAAATTAGCGGTGTTACGGACTACAAGGCTAAAGATGATAAAGATGCATTGGATAAAATAAAAAATATTGTTGATAAAATAGGTGATTTTGACAAAGCTGGTTTTAATCGTACTGCTGCAAAAAAACCTAAAGAAAACCCACAAGATATTTATGGTATTTTACCTAAAAGTCGTGCCGATCAATACGATATGTACGAGATTATAAAACGTCTTGTAGATAATAGTGAGTTTGAAGAATATAAAGCGGGTTACGGACAAACCATTATTACGTGTTATGCCAGAATTGATGGTTGGGCTGTTGGTATTGTTGCAAATCAGCGTCATATTGTAAAAACTACTGGATCGAAAACCAAACCAGCCGAAATGCAGTTTGGTGGTGTGATTTACAATGATTCTGCCGATAAAGCCACGCGCTTTATTGCCAATTGTAACCAGAAGAAGATTCCGTTAGTGTTTTTACAAGATGTTACCGGTTTTATGGTAGGTAGTAAGAGTGAACATTCTGGAATCATAAAAGATGGAGCTAAAATGGTAAACGCTGTGAGTAATAGTGTGGTGCCAAAATTTACCGTTGTAGTTGGTAATAGTTATGGTGCTGGTAATTATGCGATGTGTGGTAAGGCTTACGACCCAAGACTTATTTTTGCATGGCCTAGTGCTGAACTTGCTGTAATGAGTGGAAATAGTGCTGCTAAAGTATTATTACAAATAGAAAAAGCCTCATTAGAGAAACAAGGTGAAAAATTCACCAAAGAGAAAGAAGACGAACTTTACAACAAGATAAAAGCGCGTTACGACAACCAAGTATCGCCTTACTATGCTGCTGCCAGATTATGGACCGATGCGGTTATTGATCCTTTAGACACCAGAACCTGGATTAGTATGGGTATTGAAGCCGCTAACCATGCTCCTATTGAAAAACCTTTTAATTTGGGTGTGTTGCAGGTTTAACTTAAAAACGCTTTGCTTTCTTATGAAAAATTTATTTTTGATTTTATTCGTTTTAATAAGTTCAATAAGTATTGGGCAAAATAATTTAGATATTAATAGAAAGTATGTAAGTATAAAAAGCTTAAAAAATTCAAAAAATATCAATTTAAAAAATGCAATTTATCTTGAAAACGACACACTAGTTGTTGAAAAAAGTATTCCAATGGGAGAATTTGAGGTTGATTTTGGAGATTTTGACCCTGAATTTATTGAACACTATAAGGACGCTGTTTTTGGAAATAAAGAAACTAGACGAAAAAACTTCAAATTATCTCATGTTAAATTATGGACATCTGACATCAAAGTTTATTTTGATAAAAGTGTTGATAAGAAGACAAAAAAAGAACTAAGTTCTTTTTTTAATGAAATCTCAAAAAATTCTAATTCTTTAAAAATAAGTGTCGTTTCAAAATTAGAACTCTCTAATTATTTAATCTACTATATTAATTCAAAAAAAGATAAAGAGCATCCTAATATTATTCAACAAAAACCAATAACCTATAATTTATTACACTCTAACAACAAATTCTACAGTGGTGTTTTACGATTAAATACTTTATCTTTTTTTTCATTTAATGATCAAATCAATAGTCTAAAAGTTCAATTCTTCAAATCTTTAGGTCAATTTTGGTTGATTAACAATGTACCATGTGAAAGCATACTAGCTGATTGCTATAGTCCAACCAAAAGGCTTACTGATTTAGATTTTAATATTTTAAATTTTCACTATAAAAACGTTTATGATTCTGATGTAACCATCTTTAATTACGAACGTTTAATTGAAAAATATTCTTTATTAAAAAAAGAGCATCCAACCCAAACTAAATTTATAATTGATTAAACTAATGGTATTGCACAAAAAAAACAACTTCTTCATTATAGCTTTAGTGCTTTTTTTGGGTTCTAATAGCCTTAGGTCTCAAGATAGCTTAGAGACAAAAAAAATTATTTATAAAGACTCTGTAGTATCATTAAATTATGGAAATAGAACTGATGGAGTTACGGTTCCTTACGAGGAAAGAGATTCTGTATTTTTAGAATTGTATAAAGATGTTGTTTTTCAAAGCAGTAAACATTGGAAGAAACATGTTAAAGAAAAGCAAACCATAAAATATTGGAAAGATGAAGTAAAATTATTTTTTGACAAAACTGTCGATAAAACTGTTAAAAAAGAACTTTTAAAGTTTGCTTTAGATTTATCTGATAAAGTTGATTCTTTAAAAATTAGAGAAGTTAATTCTAAAAATGATGCTAATTATTTTATCTATAGCTTAAATTCAGAAAAAGATTATAAATACGAACAAAGAATAAAAGGAAAAGATGGAGTTGGCTATTATATAAATTGGGATGGAAAGCAACAGTTTTACAAGTGTATGTTAGAATTAAATCCTCAAATTTTATTCAATAAAGAACGATTAATATTTGATGCTAAGAAAGATTTTTTCTCTTCTTTAGGCTTTTTTCATAAAACAGTAATATTATCATGTGATAGTTTTTTGGCTGAATGCAATTCATCTATAATCGAGCTCTCAAAAATAGATTTAGAAATTCTAAGATATCATTATTCTTATGGTATTTGTAAAGGCACTGATTTAAAAACTTTTGAAGATCAACATGAAAGAGCTAAAGAAATACTAAATACCACAAATCATACTATGTTATTTCTTCATAAAGACTAAAAACAAAAACGCTTTGCTTTCTTATGAAAAATTTATTTTTGATTTTATTCGTTTTATTTGCCTTTTCCTGTAAATCTACTAAAAACAATACTGAAAAGAATACGAAAGACTACACCCTTTCAGATATAAAAACAAGTACGTCATCAATAGAAGTTGGAGAACTAAAAAAGCAAGAAATTGTTGATTTAAAAAAATATTTAAAAGAAACTTTCAATAAAGATTTAGATAGTTTAAAATATTTAACCATATCATATTTAAAGTCCAAGAATAAATGTTGGTACGATAATTATCAAAATATAAGTAGTGATAGTAACAAAGACTTATTAAATAAATTGAAAACAAAAATGAATTCCGATTTATTAATAGCTCATTATGATTCAGGCTACAACTCTTTTTACAGCTTACATGATGAAAAAAAAATTATTTCATCACTTTTTGACAGAGGTTATGAAACCTGTGATTTTATGTTAACCATCAACAGCATGGGTGTATACCTATTTAAAACAAGTCATTTTAGTATTGATGCTTCAAATGCATTTACAAATGAATTAAAAAAACTAGAAACAAATTAGTTTAATTTACTTAGCGTTTTAGCCCTCTGGATTTTTTTCGATGACGTCTCAGCAAATTGTTCTACAGAAAATATTTGTTTTGGCACTTCGTATTTTTCTAAATCAGAAAAAATAGCTGTATCTAATTCAGTTGATTGTCCTTCTAAAACCAATACCACACGTTCTCCCAAAGTGTCATCTGGTTGAGAAGCCACAAAAAAACGTTGGCTTATTTTTCCGTCTAGCTTTGCTTCAATTTGCTCAGGAAATAATTTAACACCACCTGAGTTAATCATATTATCATAACGACCTATAACCTCAAATTCTGTTTTAGAATATAATTTTACAATATCGTTGGTTACAATAGTTTTGCCTGTAAGCTTTGGCGCTTCAACCACTAAACAGTTTCTATCATCTTGTGATATTTTAACGTCTTTTAATAGTTTAAAATGCGCTTCTCCTTTGTAATTATTTAATGGTTTTATAGCGATATGGCTTAAGGTTTCTGCCATACCATAAGTAGCAAATACTTTTGTTTTTAATGGCTCAATATCTTTTAATAATGATTTTGAAACTGCAGCTCCTCCAACAATTAATGTATTTATATTTTGTAGTCTTTTCAATGATTTTTGTAGTTGCATTGGTACCATAGCACAAAATTTATATGGCTTTTCATCGTCATAAGCTGGTAGTGTACTTGGTTCAACAATGTCCAGTTCTAAACCTAAAATCATTGCTCTTACTAGCATCATCTTACCTGCAATAAAGTTTGTAGGCAAACAATGTAATGCTGTATCTCCTGGAGATAGCTTAAACCTATTCCCTGTTGCTATTGCAGAATTTACCATAGCTTGCTTGCTTACTTTTATAAGCTTAGGGTTACCTGTAGAACCTGAGGTTTTCACATACAGAAAATCCTTTTCGTCTAACCAATCTAAAAGAAAATTGCCTATAATTTTTTCATAAGCTTCACCTTCTTTTATTAAACTATACGAGACTTCTTTAAGCTCCTCATGGTTATAACTAGTGTTATTAAGCTTAAATTTTAAATGTATCTTGTCAAAAGTAGGAATCATTTTTGGTATGATATTAGATGTGTTAAAATTATAGTATTTTTAACGAATTGTACTAAAAATTTAAAATTAAAAAAATATATATTTGACAATAAAGCACGAATTATGAAGAAGTCCCTGTTAATCCTATTGTTATGTCCTCTTTTTCTATTTGCTCAAGATTTTTCGAACGAGGATTATATTTATTTAAAACGTCACGAGCACATAAAAATTGGTTTAAAAAATCACAAGTTTGATATTGCCAAAAACATATCAGAACAAGCTGAATTTTTAACTTCTAACAAACTTTATTTTGCTAACGAATCTATGCACTTTGACAGCTTTACTTCAATAGAAGATATTGATGCTTACACCTACATTCCTAGTCAAGATAAAAAAGTAAAGGTAGATTATATCGAAACCAAACGTGCTTTTGACAATGGTGTGTTTTACAGTGACCAAGAGTCTAAAAACTTTATTTTTCCTGCTGTTACTAAAGGTGCAATTACCAATTTAAGCTATAAAGAAATTATTAAAGACCCTCATTTTTTAGGACTATTCAGATTTGGAACTTATGTGCCTACTAAAAGTGCGCAACTCTCTATTGAGTTTCCTAAAAATGTAAATATTGGGTACATCGATTTTAATACCGAAAACATAAATCTAGACTTCAAAAAAGAAGACACCAAAAACGGTTACACTTACACTTGGACTGTAGATAATATTAAAGGCTACCAAGGTGAAGAAGACAGTGAAGCTATTCTGTATTATTTACCACACATTATCGTTTACATCAAAAACTATGAAGAAGACGGTAAAGTCCACAATGTATTAAACGATGTAAATGATTTATACAAATGGTACAGCTCTTTGGTTGATCAAATAGATACGTCTTCTCTACAAAAAGTATATGCTATTGCTGAAGACATCACAAAAGACCTTACTACCGATAGAGAAAAAGCCGAAACCATTTTTAATTGGGTACAAGACAATATTACTTATGTTGCTTTTGAAGATGGTCTTGGAGGATTTATTCCTCGTGGTGCTGCAAGTGTTTGTGACAAGCGTTATGGCGATTGTAAAGACATGGCAAACTTGCTCTACGAAATGCTTAATCATGTAGGTATTGAATCTTACAGAACTTGGATTGGAACTAGAGACAGACACTATTCTTATTTTGAAGTACCTACTCCAATGGTAGACAACCACATGATAACAACTGCTATGGTAGAAAACGACACTATATTTTTAGATGCTACTGATAGTTATGTGCCTTTTGGAATGCCTAGTGAGTTTACACAAACCAAAGAAGCGCTTTTAGGTATTGATGCTGATAATTTCAAAGTTATCAAAGTACCTGTTCAAAATGCAGATAAAAACACATCTACCATTACAAGTCATTTTTCATTAGAAGATGGTATTGTAAAAGTCTCTGAAAAAAGAGCGCTTAAAGGTTATGAAAAAGTGAATTTCATTTCAGATTACACCTATAAAAAAGATGATAAAACCGAAGAGGAGTTCCTAAATACTACGTTATCTCTTGGAAACAACAAGACCAACTACTCCAACATTACTCTGGAGAATTTTGATAACAAAAGTACTCCATTACAATTAGGTTACGACCTTAGTATTGATAGTTATGCTAAAACTATTGGCAATAAAACGTATATTAACCTAAACATAGACAGATCGTTATCAAACAGCAGTATTGATTTAGAAGACCGAAAATACAGCAAGAAAATTGACCATGAGTTTATAAAAAGCTTCACCACAACGTTTAAAGTTCCTGAAGGCTACAAAGTAAACTATGTTCCTAAAGACCTTACGTTTGATAACCCAAAGTATGGTTACAGCATTTCTTACACTGTAGATGAAGATACCATTACTCAAAACAAATCTATTTATGTAAAAACGCTAAGCATTCAAAACAAAGATTTTGAAACTTGGAACAGCTTTATCAAAAGCCTTATAAAAGCCTACAAAAAAAGTATAATAATAGAAAAGATATAATGATAAAAAAAGCATTGATTGTATTACTATTTGTAAGTACAAGTAGTAGTTTTTCCCAACATTTTAGAACCTACGATTGGACCGAAAAGCCTAAACTTCATAAACTATCTGCTGAAGATGAAAAAGAATCCTCAATAGGTATTTTAAAAAAGCATATTGTTGAATACGCGTCTAGTATGATGTCTCCTGAGCCCAAACGCTATGAGACCGAACATACCATCACACGAGTAAACGATGATAAAGGTATTGCAAGACACAACACAGTTTACATCCCAATGTACGAAGTAAAAAAGGTTGTAGACATAAAAGCAAGAACCATTAACGCCAAAGGAAAAGTTACTGTGCTTAACCAAGACAATATTAAAGAGGTTAAAAATGTTGACGAATATGGAGACTTCAAGATTTTTGCTATTGAAGGTGTTGAAAAAGGTTCAGAAATAGAAGTGCTTTACACAGTTGAAAAAGAGTTTGACATGTATGGTTCAGAAACTATGCAGAGCAACTACAAAATCAACGAAGCACAGTTTATTTTTATCACAGGAAAACTTAATTCCAATGTTAAAGCATATAGAACTGACTCTACATTTAAAGACGTTACAATTGATGGTGACAATGCCAAATCGTTGACTTTAAAAAACATTCCTGCAATGGTTGAAGAAGAATATGCTACACCAGATGCCAATAAAATTACAGTAGTATATCAATGTTTTCCGCAAGGTCAAGACATTACCCAAGACATGTTTTGGACTAACGTTTCCAATAATGTTGGCGGAAGATTTTTCCCTGAAACTGCAACCAGTAAAATTGATGCAGATTTAGCTACCATTATCGAAGGAAAAACTGACCTTTCGGTATTTGAAAAAGCATCTAGAGTAGATAATTTTATTAAAAGTAACTTTAATGTTATCAAAAACAACAATGACGAGCTGTCTGATTTAGACTATATTCTTAAAAACCGTTCAGCAAGTGACTTTGGTATCATAAAAGTATATGCAAACTTTTTAAAAGCTTTAGATATTGAATACGAAGTTGTTATTACTGCTAATAGATTTCAGTATAAGTTTGACCCAGACTTCTTTATTCCTAATATGCTTAGAGATTTCTTAATCTACTTACCTACTGAGAAAAAATACATCGCTCCTGATAGAATTGAATACAGAGTTGGTGAAGCTCCTTTCAATATTTTAGGCAACTACGGATTGTTTATTAAAAGTGATTTTAGCCACTATTTCTCTAAAATCTCTCAGGCAGATCCTGATTATAGTCAAGTGAATCGTATTACAGACATTACGTTTACCGAAGATTTTGAAAGCACTATTATCGACATGCACCAAGAGTTCACAGGACATTGGTCTGTTACTAACAGAGCTGTTCTTAACTTATCGTCAGAACAAGGTGTAAAAGAGTTCAAAGACTATCTTACAGCTTCTGGTATTGAAGACAAAGAAAGCTTAAGCTTTGAAACTAAAAATGGGGAAATTAACCAAACAGAATATAACCTACCTTTTATAGTTGAATCTAAGGTGTCTTCAGAATCCTTAATTGAAGATGCTGGTGACAGTTATATTTTTCAAGCTGGATTAATTATTGGTACACAAAGCGAACTGTACCAGGAAACCGAAAGAGTTAACCCAATTGAAATGACTTATCCTAATGAATATAACTACACTATTACAGTTAATATTCCTGAAGGATATACTGTTGAAGGTTTAAGCAGTTTAAATATTGACGAAAGCTACAAAGACAGTAAGGGTAACAAAGTATGTAAGTTTGAATCTGGTTATAAGTTAGATGGCAATACATTAGTAATTACCATTCAAGAGTTTTATAAGACGTTAGAATATGATTTAGACCGTTACGAAGAATTCAGAAATGTAATTAATGCAGCATCCGATTTTAACAAAGCAGCTATTCTATTTAAACCTATAGAATAGAAAGCAAAAACAAGACAACAAAAAAGCGACCAAACGGTCGCTTTTTTTATTCTAATATTTTATAATCTTCTTTTGGTGGCTCTTCTACAGTACCAAATAATTTATCTTTCCAATTCGTCCATTTGTACTTTTTAGAAAAGATAAATAACAGTATTGGAAACATCACAAACACTGGTAAAAATACATCTATAAATCCTGCTTCAGTTGGGTTAGACATATCTTTTAAAATAGAATGTGTTTGAAAAGCAGTCCAATCAGCAGTTACCAATAAAGCTGTAAACAAGTTGTTTGCAGCATGAAACCCTAAAGCTAACTCCATACCTTCATCCATTAAAGTCATAATCCCTAAAAAGAGTCCTGTACCAATGTAATACACCATAATTACATTACCCAATTGCTTAACCTCAGGGTTTGAAATATGCAACAATCCAAAGACAGCCGATGTAACTAGTAACGGTACCCAGTTCCTATTGAATAGTTTGAATATGCTATCAAATTTTTCGCTTTCTAAACTGTTCTTGAAAACAGAATTTACCAATACTAAAGCGATTAAACATACTAATAAATACAACAGCTTAAAATACCATTTAAAATCAATTAAATAAGGTAAAGCAAAATATACTATTACTGCTATCAATAACACCATAAAAGTAGCAGGAAATGTTCTATTTGTGGTAGATACCCCAATTCCTTGCATTAAATAACCTCTAAACAAATATTCTTCAAAACTGGTTTGTAAAGGCACCATAATAATGGCAATAACACAAAGAATTAAAAAAGGACCAAGTTTAAAATTCACTACATAGTCATCAGGTGACATAAAGTAATCTAACAGTGTTAAGCCACTAGATACAATTCCCCAAAAGAAAAAGGCAAAGAACACACGTTTCCAATCTATTTTAGGTCTAGAGGTTGTTAAATGTGTTATGGTTTGCTTGTGTAATGCTTTAATAGCTATAAAAATTCCAACCAAACCAATAGCAAAGGATAGCAGCATTAAAAACAAATTTAAATTAGGTTCAAGCATACTAAGCATTGCTTGTTCGTTTAAATTCGCAAGGTCATCTCCTTCTTCTATTGCTTTAAACATCACCAATGCAGTAAAAGGTATTTGACCAACTACAACAGCAGCTGCTATTATTATAAACCCTATAAAATATCTCCACCAATCGTGTAAGACATTAAACGCTTGTGCTATATACATAAATTATAAGTTAAAGTTCCAATCTAAATTTTTATTGAAGTGCAATTTACCATTTTTTACCAATAACGGACTATCAAAATTATTAGTAAACAAACTGCCTGTGCCTAAGCCTTGTGGCATTGTATTTTGTAAAGTATACGTCCATTGTGCAATGGCATTTAACCCAACATTACTCTCTAATGCACTAGTAATCCACCAACCTATACTTCGCTCTTCAGCTAAGTCAATCCACGCTTTGCTTCCTTTAAAACCACCTATAAAACTTGGTTTTAAAATAATGTATTGCGGATTAATGATTTGTAATAGTTTTTGCTTTTCAGAGGTATCAAAAACACCTATAAGTTCTTCATCTAAAGCAATTGGTAATGGTGTATCTTCACACAAACTCGCCATTTCATACCAATTCCCTTGCTTAATAGGTTGCTCAATAGAATGTAAATCGAGCTCGCTTAAATAGTTTAATTTATCTAGAGCGTCATCAACCGAAAACGCACCATTGGCATCAACCCTAAGCTCGATATCGCTTTTTGAAAACTCTTTTCTTATAGATTTAAGCAGATTGTATTCTGTTTGAAAATCGATAGCGCCAATTTTCATTTTAATACATGAAAAACCTGCTTCAATTTTCTCTTTTATCTGTTGCTTCATAAAAGCTTCGGTTCCCATCCATATCAATCCATTAATTGAAATAGCGTCTACTCCGTTAGTAAATTTAGAAGGAAATAATTGAAACGACGATGCGCTCTCAAGAGATTTAAAAGCCATTTCCAACCCAAATTGAATACTAGGAAATTCAACAAGCTCACTATACAGCTCCTCTAAACCTAAATGAATGTTATTGCAAGTCCATTTTAGTTTTTCTTCGTAATCTGGTCTGTCGTCTGCACTTAAACCACGTAAAATCCCACATTCGCCTATACCTTGTTGTCCATTGGCTTCTATACTAATAAACCAAGTTTCTTTGGTTTTAAGAATTCCTCTAGATGTTCCACTAGGTTGTTTAAAATTAAGAATGTACTTGTGGTATGTGGCTTTCATTGGGTAATCAACATGATGAAATACATTAAAATTTATGGTGCATACTCACTTGTAGTTGCCCTTTTCCTTGTGCATTGGTTTTTTGGTTCATCCAACCCAATTGAAACTTAATTTTTGAGTTCAACACATAACCTAATCCTAAATACGTACGGTTTCTATCAAAAAACTCAACCGTTCTATCATCACCTATATCTTGTTGTCCGTTGATAAATAATTCGTTGTATAACGCTGCATAAATGGTATTTTTCTCGAACGTTTTTTTATTAAACGGAATATTCATAAACAGGTTATAACGATAACGCGTTCTAAAATCTTGGTCTTCAACAAAACGTTGCTCATATCTAAAACGATGCGTTAAATACACACGACCTCCTATTTTTTGTGGTAAAAGTGCTTCTTGGTAAATTCTACTTTCAACCGAAGTATCATCGCTTTCACCTAAGGCTCCAGATGTAATATGCGCATATCCTAAGGTTAATTTTACTGACGTATTTTTTGGTCTGTACGTAACACCAGAACGTATAAGCAACTGCTCTAAATCTCCCATGATGTTCCAGTTTCTGTACTGCACATCACCTTGCAACCCAAATTTGCTCTCTTTAAACTGAGTATCAAAAAAATACATGTACCACGCTCCCATTTGGTCTGGGTTTTGGGCTTTAGTGGATTGCGTAAATGATACTGTTAAAATGGAAAATAATAATAAAACACGAGCTGTTTTGGTCATAGCATTTATATTTTTGGATTGTTTTAATCCTGATTTAGGATAATAAAAAAAGTATTAAATTTAGAAACACAAATATCTTACTTAATGCCTGAATTTCCAAATATCATCCACTTTGCCATTCCTTTTTTCATCTTATCAATGGCACTGGAATTATATGTTACCACACGCGAAAAATTTAAAGAAACCAAAGGTTACGAACCCAAAGATGCCTTTGCCTCTATTGCTATGGGTTTAGGCAATGTGTTTTTAGGCTTTTTTAGTAAAGCTATTGTACTTGGAGCTTTTGTAGTGATTTATGAAAACTTTAGGCTCTTTACCATTCCTGTGGCTTGGTGGAGTTTTATTTTAATTTTCTTTGCTGATGATTTCTCTTACTACTGGTTTCATCGTATTTCGCATGAGTGTCGTTTGTTTTGGGCATCTCATGTGGTGCACCATTCGTCGCAACATTACAATTTAAGTACAGCATTAAGACAAACGTGGTCTGGTGGGTTTTACTCGTTTATTTTTTGGTTGTGGTTACCGCTTTTGGGCTTTCATCCTGCTATGATTTTACTGCAAATGTCTATTAGCTTACTGTATCAATTCTGGATTCATACAGAAGCTATCCATAAAATGCCAAAGTGGTTTGAAGCTGTTATGAACACACCTTCGCATCACAGAGTACATCATGGTAGTAACCCTATTTATTTAGATAGAAATCACGCTGGCATCCTTATTATTTGGGATAAGATGTTCGGTACATTTCAACCCGAACTTAGCGAGGAAAAAGTACGTTATGGTTTGGTAACTAATATCAACACATACAATCCTGTAAAGATTGCTTTTGTTGAATGGTACAATATGCTTAAAGATGCGTTTTCAGGAAAAAAATCGTTAAAAGACCGTTGGCATTACCTTACCAAGCCACCAGGTTGGAAACACGATGGTACAGGAAAACTTAGTGACGATTTGCGAGAAGAATGGTTAAAGTCTGGTAAAAACAGATAAAAACTACTGATATTTATCATATACTGTTTGCCAAAAAACCTTTAATTTTATAGTGTAATTATTTCAAAGCAAAAAAATGAAGAATATACTATTACCTACCGATTTTTCTGATAATTCATGGAAAGCGATTTCATACGCTTTAGAGCTGCTTAAAGATGCTGAATGTACATTTTACTTAATGCATTCGTAC
Organism: Gaetbulibacter jejuensis; assembly: GCF_039524015.1. Taxonomy (NCBI): domain Bacteria; kingdom Pseudomonadati; phylum Bacteroidota; class Flavobacteriia; order Flavobacteriales; family Flavobacteriaceae; genus Gaetbulibacter; species Gaetbulibacter jejuensis. The sequence goes on from NZ_BAAAGF010000003.1 coordinate 331,254, forward strand.
GAGCCACAAGTTGCTGCTCCATCAACAGCAGTTACCTCTAAGCGTGCCAACTCTATAATTATGGAGTCTATGAAAAACGAAGCTATCTCTGAACTAAACCGCTTAAAAAAACAGATAGATGCCTTACCTAAAAACGAAAACCACACGTTTAAAACCTCTATAATTAACGACTATTTTACAAGTGCTGTAAAGGCAAAAGTAAAAGAGCATAGTATTGATGCAGTAATTTTAGGAACCAAAGGTGCTAGTGGTTTAAAAGAAGTAACGTTGGGTAGCAACACTGCTGGTTTAATTGGTAAACTCACTTGCCCAATAATTGCTGTACCTTCTAACGTTGTATTTAATGACATTAACGAAATTGGTTTTGCTGTAGACTACTCTATAAAATCTTATACCAATGGTTTAAGCTTATTAAAAGCGCTAGCTGAACATTTTGAAGCACAAGTTTCTGTGGTTCATATTTTAAAAGATAAAGCGTTAACACCTGAAAAAGCGTCTAGTAAAGAGAAACTTATTGCGTTTTTAAACCCAGTACCAACTCATTTTTATCAATTAACTGATGTCTCAGTAGCAAAAGGAACTCGTATTTTTAGTGAAAGCAGACAATTAGACATGATGTGTGTCATTGCTAAAAAACACAATTTCTTTGAAAAGCTATTTAATAAAAGCCAGAGTAAATCTATAAGTCACCACGCTAAAGTACCTCTCATTATTTTTAATGAAGCGTCGTTTTAAAACACAAAAAAAATCTACTAGTTGCTAGTAGATTTTTTTTTTGACTTATATCGTTTAACGTGTTTGTGTATGGTTTGTTGTGTGAATATCTGCTAGAATTTTCAGAAGTAGGCAGAACAAACAATTACTTTTTGCCATTGTTGTGTGTAGTGTTTTTTTTATATTACTATTTTTCTCTGTCTTTCAAATAACTCCATACCAGAAGCATTATCATATCGTTTGTTTAATCTCTTTCTCAAGTTAAAAAGTCTCCTTTCGGATGAGTCAACAATTTGTGAAAAAAGACAAATCTGAACTTTCCCCATTTCTACATCACTTCCATTAGAAACTTTTGATATAGGTTGAATTTTTTCACTAAAAGTTTCTCCGACTACAAAAGCATTAATATAAGGAGAACCGATTAATGTTCCACAATTCATAAAATCCTCAACATAACCAACTGCTTGGTTTCTTTCTGTTTTTCCTAACTTAAATCCACCTCTTTTAAGTTCGATAATCAGAACCTTATTAATATTCGTGATTCCATTAGAAGTATCGAAATCTACAGTTCCTGTGATTGAGAACGTAGAATCTCCAGCAACTACGATATCAGGTCTCTTTTTATGATTGTTAAAAACAGATTTATCTATTTTTTTATTAAATACTTTTTCGATTGTTGTTTGAAGTTGATTATTCGAAGCATATTCAGGAGAATCAAATTCAGGGCCAAAAATCCACCTCGCACTTGCAATTAAAGGATGAAGAACGTGAAGTTCGTCAACCGATTTATCGCTAGATAATTTTCTTATAGCTTCGATTACTGAAATTCTTTTATCTATTTCATCTAATACTGTCAATGCATCTTTAACTGTCCACTTATCAAGAAGTTTATTTAAACCCTCAACATCTTCTTCAGAGAATAACGAAAGTTTTTGAAGTAGTTCGCTTCCGCTTCTTGTTTTTTCTAAATTTATAACGGTTTCAACCGCTAGATTAACAGAATCTTGTCTTGCTGTTGGGTTATTTAAAGCAATACTCTCTATTGCTTCATTAAATTCATATTTTCCAAGAGGACTTAATTCGTTGTACTCTTTTCTATATTCATTTTTTATTTGTTTTGTTGTTTCTTCTATGTTCTCTTTTGCAATTTCCGAAAACATCTTATGGACGGTCTCGTCAACTTTGTCAAAAATTGGATTTAGTTCTTTTGTGTTTTTAAATCCTGTCCAATCTTCTTTTATGAATTCTGCTAAATCATTGGTTTGTACAACAACTGAATATCTTTTTGCTTGTTTAGTTCTGCCATCTAAAACCATATTGAAACCTACAATCCAAGAAGGTTCGCCGACTAGCCTACCACTTTGCCAAAAAGCAATTCCTTGATATAATGTTGATTTTCGTGCTTTTTTGGAATCTATCAGATGTATTTTGAGTTCTATATCTTCAATGTTTACTGTTTCTGAAAATATCAAACCTTTATGTTCTTCTAACTGAATTGTTTTTCTGTTAATTGAAACTTTAAAATTTGGGTCGTGTAGAAATCTTGCAGAAATTACTTCTAAAATGTGTTCGGGTTTAGGTAAGTTTTTAACGACTTCAACTATAAGTTTTGTTCCCCCTTTTTCAGAAGTTCCAAAGTTTTGTTCTTTGATAATAAAGGGCTCTTTTTCACTTTTTGTGGTAATTGTAAATTCAGATTTTTTCCCACTGTTGTTAGTTATAACCTTGTATTCATTATTAAAACAAAGCATTCCGTGTCTTCCAACTCCGTTTCTTCCATAAGCATATCTTTGTTGGTCAACGCCTTTTGGAAAAAGGACTTTTTTTCCTTGATGTTTTAGTCTATTATAACCTAATTTCATCCATCTTGAATAAAATTCGTCTTTTGATAAACCAACACCATTATCTTCAATAATTAGATTCAGTCCTTTTTCTTCGGGAATGTAAATATCGACAATTGTAGCACCAGCATCCCAAGCATTAGCAACCAATTCAGTAAGTGCGACTTCTGGCGAATTTCCAAGACTTCCTAAAGTTCTAATTAAATAGTCTTCCTCAAATAATGAGCCTTGTATTATGGTTTCTTTCTTCAATGTTTGTTGGTTTTGTTACATTACACACAACTTTAAAAAGATATGGATTGCTTTAACAATCCACACCTTTAGTCAAGCATTTTTTCGTCCAACCAATTTACTGTAAAAAACTAAATTACAAATAGTTAGTTATACATTTTTATTAACAGCTACAGCTCAATACTCTCACCTATTTCTAGCAGCATTAAGTCTTTGTTTTTGTCAAAAAATTGGCGTTTGGCTTCTTCGTGGTCAATTTCAATATATCCAAAAGTGTCAAAGTGGTAACCCAATACTTTATCGCATTGCACAAAATCGCTCGCTGTAATGGCATCTTCAATTCCCATGGTAAAGTTGTCACCTATTGGTAAAATGGCTAAGTCTAGTTTAGTACGCAATGGTATCAGTTTCATATCCATAGTTAAGGCTGTATCACCTGCTATGTAAATGTTTTTGTGTTCGCCTTCAATCACAAAACCTCCTGGTTGTCCACCATAGCTTCCATCAGGAAACGACGAGGTATGAATAGCGTTAACGTATTTTACCATGCCAAATTCAAAATCCCACGAACCACCATGATTCATTGGGTGTACTTCAAAGCCTTGAGCTTCATAATACGAGGTAATTTCAAAATTAGATACAATAACTGCATTGGTGTGTTTTGCAATGGCTTCGACATCTAAAATATGATCTTGATGCGCATGCGTAATCAAAATATAATCGGCTTTTAAACTGTTGATGTCTATATGTTTTGCCTTGTCATTGGCAGTAATAAAAGGGTCTACCAAAATATGTACGTCGTTAACTTCAATGCCTAAAGCGGCATGACCGTAAAATGTAATTTTCATAGGATTACTGTTTTATTTTAAAATCATAAATTGTTTTTTCTTTCTACCATCACTAGCCATAATAAAGGTGTTGTTTTCAAAGGTACCAAAGTATGGTGTGTAGTAGGTATTGCCTTTATTGTCTTGTATTTTGTCGTAAGACACTTTTCCATCAGCTGAATATACAAAATCAAATAACGCAGTAGATTCTAGGAAACCTTTTGATACTTTGGTTCTTCCATCATTCTTTTCGGTAAGTCGCTTACCAGAATTTAAAATAACGTGCAATTGGTCGTCTTTTAAAAAAGCATTATACGAAGGTGCTGTTGCTTTTTTAAATATGCTTCGTCCCCAACTTAACTCTCCTTTAGCATCAAATTTCATAATTAAAATATCGTCATAATGGTAGGTTGTTACCCAATAACCTCCTGTAGTTCCTGTTGACACATAGGTTTGTGTAATATAAAACTCTTCAGCTAAAATGTAAGTATTACCATTGTTATCTTGCAATACATAATCTACATAAAAGTTAGAAATCTCTTTCCCTTTAGATTTTTTTCGGTCTGCTCTGTTTTCACCATACAAGTCTTTATATACCTCAATTGGCAGCTCATAAGAACGTTTACGTTTTACAGCAAGCGCATTGGTATCAATTACAAAATTGCAACCACCTTTAATCTTAAATACATTTTTTTCAGAATAGAACCCAAGCAAGTGCAATTCATCTTGAATGATTGAAATATTAAGCGACTGGATGTGCTCATCTTCGCCTAAAGAAATTGTGATATCATTTGTACCAGACTGTGTGACTTTGTTAAGTACAAACTCATAATTAGCATCTCCTTTTCGTTTTAACGAACGTCCTTTAATAAACAATTTTCCTAGTCCATAAACCGTTGCGTTATCGTCAATAGATAAATCGTTGTGCTCATAAAAACGCTTTTCGTGTTCTTGGTACGCCTTTTCGTAAAGCAAACTTAAATTGTTAGAATTAAACACTCTAATAGTGTAAGAGTTGCTGTTCTTTTTAATATTATCGGTAGTTATGGCAAAATAATTTCCGTTTGGTGAAATGGCAAAACTGGTTTGACGCTTGTTTTGTCCTGAAAACAACAACTGCTTCTTCTCTACTGTAGTTTCAAAAAGTTTGACCTTTTTATGAGTTTTAGCTGCAATGTCAAAAATATGGCAGTACACAATACGCTCAGTCTTTTTTGGCGCATAAACAGTAAAAAATTTAATCTCGTTGTCATAAAATAACTCACCTACAAACGTTTCTTTTTTATCGCTCTCTACAACCTCATTAAATACTTTTTTAAGATTAGCGTCAAAAATATCAAACAGAATATCTCTTTTACTATTACGCACTATACCTGTAAGTCCAGACTCTGTAGTATGAATTGAAAGGATATCGTTGGCTTTAACTTTGTCTTTGTATTCTTCACTTTCGGTAACAGTTAGTTTAGTAGTACTTTCTTGGGCTGTAGTAAAATGTAATGCCAAAAGCATTACAATTAGGGCGAGTTTTTTCATGTAAGTGTTTTATTGTTAATTTAAGGAAGAAAAGTACAAAAAAACTCAGACACATTGAAATACATATGTCTGAGTTTTAAAGCCCCAAATTTCATTGCCAACACTGTAGCAAAATATGCTGACCTACAAAATTTTCGAATTAAATATATAAATTAATTTATTGATTTACAAGTATTTATAAAAATATTTTTTTTTATAAGATATACCCTACGCCTAAAAGTACAGAAAATAAAAATGTAGTAAGTGCTAATACTTTTAACTGCGAATCGAAGTCTGAAGCAGTTTTAGCTTTACTTATTTTTTTGGCATGAATTATCAACGGAATGTAAGCCACAAAAAACAAAAAGTTTAGTGGTGAAGTGTAATACAAAATAGTAAACACCAGCGAAACCAATATAGCTCCAAAAATTAATGCTAAATGATACGTTTTAGAATGTTGCTTACCTAGTTTTACGGCAAGTGTAATCTTGTTTGATAATATATCAGAATCGATATCTCGCATATTGTTTAAATTGAGTACACCAACACTTAATAACCCTAATGAAATTGAAGGTAAAACCACATTGTGGTCTATCTTATTAGCATATAAAAAGTAGCTACCCATTACACTTACAAGTCCAAAAAAGATAAACACAAAAACATCCCCTAATCCTCTATAACCATAGGCTTTTGAACCCATAGTGTAGTTGATTGCTGCATAAATACTAAGTCCTGCCAACACAATAAACAATAGAGAATACAATAGATTACCTTGCCCAAAAGACATATAAATAAGCAAAAGTGATAATACAATAACTATAAGTATATTTACCTTAATGGCTTCCAACATTTGAGCTGGAGTAATGCTTCCGCTTTGTATAGCACGTTCTGGTCCTTGTCGTTCATTGTTGTCGGTACCTTTAACACCATCGCCATAATCGTTAGCAAGATTTGATAAAATTTGTAACGCTACAGTAGTTAAAATAGCAAGTACAAAAATGGCTGTATTATAGTTTCCGCTATAAAACGCGAAACAGGTTCCAATAATAATTCCAGAAACAGATAAAGGAAGTGTTCTTAGTCGAAAAGCAGACAACCAAGGTTTAAGTTTACTCATTCAAATAATTTTTATGGCTAAATCAAGGAATCCACTTTTTATCAAAATTTGGCTTTCTTTTTTCTAAAAAGGCATCTCTACCTTCTTTAGCTTCATCAGTCATATAAGCCAAACGTGTTGCTTCACCAGCAAATACTTGCTGTCCTACCATACCATCATCGGTTAGGTTCATCGCAAATTTAAGCATTTTTATAGAGGTTGGTGATTTTGCCAATATCTCTTGAGCCCACTCATAGGCTGTATCTTCAAGCGCGTCGTGAGGAATTACAGCGTTTACCATTCCCATTTCAAAGGCTTCTTGTGCAGAGTAGTTTCTTCCTAAGAAAAAGATTTCACGTGCTTTCTTTTGACCTACCATTTTAGCTAAATAAGCCGATCCATAACCACCATCAAAACTGGTAACATCTGCATCAGTTTGTTTAAAAATAGCGTGCTCTTTACTAGCAAGCGTTAAATCGCAAACTACGTGTAAACTATGTCCTCCACCAACTGCCCAACCTGGAACAACAGCTATAACCGCTTTTGGCATAAAACGAATTAAACGTTGTACTTCAAGAATATTAAGTCTGTGGTAACCATCTTCACCAACATACCCTTGATGTCCTCTAGCTTTTTGGTCTCCTCCACTACAAAAACTCCAAATTCCATCTTTGCTTGAAGGTCCTTCGGCAGAAAGTAACACTACACCAATACTTGTATCTTCATTTGCATCGTAAAATGCATCGTAAAGTTCGCTTGTTGTTTTTGGTCTAAAAGCGTTTCTAATATCAGGTCTGTTAAAGGCTATCCTAGCAACTCCATTACACTTTTTGTAGGTAATATCTGTATACTCTTTGGCTGTTTGCCAATCAATTTTACTCATAAGAATTGTTTTCAGCGTAAAAATACATATTTACATCTAATTTAAATTCATTTTTTTGGTCGGACTTTGACGCGTAACTAATTTTGCACAAAAGACGATTGATAAATGAAGGTTTTAGATTCTCCTATAGCAAATCAGGTCGAGGCTACATATTGCCTTGAGGTTGGCGATTTTCATTTTTTCAAAAATCTTGTAGTTGCAGAATTTAAACAAGGTGCTTATGTTTCTTTTGAAGATTATAAAGAAGCTTATGAGCTATGTCTTGATATTTTTAATAATACGCCTTTTGGCTTTATCTCTAACAGAGTTAATTCTTATTCTATAAACCTAGTTGATGCACAAGAGCATCGAAAAAAACTTAAACTGTTGCACGCTTATGCTATAGTTACTTATAGCCATAATTCAAAACGAATGCTTATAGTGGAAGACCACTATTTCAATTTAAAAAGAAAAAGGTTTAACGCGTTCATTGATGCTTTTAATTGGGTGAACAAAAAAGTAGTTTTAGCTACTCAAAGCGTTAAAGAAAATCATTAAAACAAGCTTTGTTTGACGTTTTGTATCACTTATAAACAAACGCAATCGTTTTCGCTACAAACAACACACAAACAATTATTAATCAACTGTTTGCAAACCAATTAAGCTCAAAAGCAAAACTTTAAAAACTTCTCACTAAAACACATTAACTATTATAAAATTAACACTAAAAACGTTAAAGTGCAATGGATTACATTTAAGACCTCTTGTTACACAGTATCTTTGCCGCTGATTTTTTTAAAAACAACCTATTTAATGCGATTAACAGAGTCCCAATTAAAATCTAAAATCCTAAAAACCTACAACTTAAAAAATGGTATCGCTCATTTTTTTGAAAACTTTGTTGTTATTGAAACAAGTGAAGGTGTTTTTAGTGATTTTGAAAATTCTAAAGACTTAATTTCGCTTATCGATTTACATTTTGGTACTCAAAAGCCTTTTGGTATTATCTCAAACAGAGTAAATTCTTACTCCATAAATATTTTAGATTCTGAAAAATTTAAACAGAGATTTCCAAACGCTAAAGCCAAAGCTGTTGTCGCTTATTCTAATCGTACTACAGATATTTCTAAACTGGAAAGCTACTTTTGTCATATAAAAAGAAAAGACTTTACTTGCTTACTAGAAAGTGAAAAATGGATGAGAAAAGAGTTAAATAACTCTAATGTGACTATTTAAGGTAAATTCCGTCTTCCTTAATTTCAATACGTTTTTGCTTGTATAATGTACCAATTGCTTTTTTAAAGCTCTTTTTACTCATTTGAAGCTGGTCTTTAATGGTGTCTGGATCAGACTTATCATTAAGATTTAAATAGCCTGAGTTATCTTCAAGTTCTTTTAAAATGAGTTCAGCATTAGGTTCTATACTTCTGTAACCTATTTGTTCTAAAACAATATCTAACTTGTTGTTATGACGTATTTTTTTTATATAACCTTTAAGTTGGTCTCCTATGCTAATATCTTTAAAAATGTCTTCGTTAAAAATAAGTCCTGAATGCTTTTTATTGACAATTACATTCATTCCTATTTCAGATGGATGGGATACAATGATATCAACTTCTTCAAACTGTGATACAGTCAATTCTTTATTATCTAAAAACCTATTGGTTTTACTTGAAGCTACAAGGCGTTCAGTTTCTTCATCTAAATAGCAATACACCAAATACCAACCACCTGTTCTCATTTTAAATGCTTGTTCTTTAAATGGACAAAACAGTTCTTTTACCATTCCCCAATCTAAAAAAGCACCAAACTTAGTAACCTGATTACATCTTAATACTGCGAAATCGCCTTTTTTAATGTAGGGTTTGTCAGTAACCGCAACAAGACGTTCTTCATTATCAAGATAAACAAATACTTCTAGTTTGTCTTCAATTTCAAAAGACTCAGGCACGTAACGATTAGGCAATAAAACTTCATTACCTTCATCATCTCCTAAGAACAATCCTGGATCGGTTTCTCTAAGGATTTCTAATGTATTGTATTCTCCTATATTTATCATGTTGCAAAGGTAATGATATTAGTTTATGGATATAAAAAAAGCGCTACAAGTTTGTAACGCTTATATATTGTTTTAAAACAGACTTTTAGTAAGCCGATTCTTTCTTAAAATGCTTAGTCAATAAATAATATACAACAGCTCTGTATTTATTTCTGTTAGACTGACCATATTGCTCCATTACTTTAGCAATACCTTTATCTAAATCTGGACTGTCTTTTAATCCTAATTTCTTGATTAAGAAGTTGTTTTTTACAGTAGCCAACTCTGACTCATCAGAACCTGATACAGTAGATGCATCAGCATTATATATTGATGGTCCACAACCAATAGTTACTTTTGTTAATAAGTCCATATCTGGTGTTACACCAACTTTGTCTTTTAAATCAGCTGCATATTTTGCAATTAGTTCGTCTCTTTTGCTCATTTTGTAAAATTTTAGTTTTTAAAAAATTAATCGTTATTAAATATAGCTATTTTTTAGACACCTAAAAAGCCTAAAAGTCACTTTTTAACGATTACTTAATGTAACTGAAGTAGTTAAGCAATATTTCGTCATTTACTGTTGAAGGTGTAAACACCTCAAGCAACATTGGTTGTTTTGATGCATTAAAGAAGGTTGATAACTGCTCGTTCAACTGCGTTTGATCATGAGCTGTTTTATAATCTAAACCATGCATTTCGCACAACTGCTTTGCTGTAAGGTTGTGTTTGGTTTCAAAATACTGGTCAAAGTTTTCGGTGTTTTTATGTCCTGGAAGAATACGGAAAATACCTCCTCCTCCATTGTTAACAACAATAATCCTGAAATCTTTAGGAATATAGTTATTCCACAAGGCATTGTTATCATATAAAAAACTCAAATCACCAGTAACAAAGGTTGTTTGGTTTTTATTGGCAACTGCAAAACCTATAGCTGTACTTGTACTTCCATCAATACCACTTGTTCCTCTGTTGCAAAATACCTGCAAAGATTTGCTAATATTAAACAATTGCGAATATCTAATGGCTGAACTATTACCTATTTGTAATGCTGTTTGTTTTGGTAATGCTTTAAAAACAGTATCAAAAACTTTAAAATCACTAAAAGGGATTTCTGCTAAATACGCTTTATGTAAATCGTTTCGTTTTTGTTTTACTGCTTTCCAAACTGACTTGTAGTTACTCTTTTTAAAGTGTGTTATTTTGGGAAGAAACTCAGAGAAAAACTCATTAGGTGTGGTCTCAATATGCTTTTCTAAACAAAAAAAGGTATCATTTGCTTTTTTACTGTCAATATGCCAATGCTGTTTAGGTTTGTAGTTTCTTAAAAAAGCTTTCACTTTTTTAGACACTACCATACCTCCAAAAGTTAACAAAATATCAGGTTGCAACTCAGTAAACTCAGCATCAGTAAGTGGTGCAATTATTTTATCGATACTTGGAAAAAACTCCTTATGATGCAAATTAGATGTGGTTTCAGTAAACACAATAACACTATTATCATTTGCCAATTCGTCTAACCATTTTTGCTCAATTTCGTTTGGAGGATTAACACCTACCAAAATCATTTTTCTGGAAGCATCACTCCAATCTTCTAAACACAGCTTTAAATCGACACTATCAACTTTTTTCGGTGAAGCATCTACTGTAATTACTTTTGGGTTAACTGACAATTCCTTAACCGTTTCATACAAAGGTTCATCAAACGGAACATTGATATGCACAGGTCCTAATTTGTGAATTGCAGTATTAAGTGCAAGATTTATTTCTTCTTCGTTTTCTTCCTGTAGAGCTTGTTTAATTCCTAAAAAGCGTTCCAGTTTATTTTCAATACTTTTTATTATTGCAGGCTCATCATCGTCTCCACTTGTTTTTGGCAAGTTTTTAATGTCGAGCTTTAAATTGGCTGAATATAAAATATGATTTTTATAAACGTCTTTTTGATTGATGGTTTGTCCATCTCCAATACCAACTAGGTGTTTAGGTCTATCTGCAGAAATCACCACTAAGGGAACATCGCTATAAAATGCTTCAGCAACAGCTGGATAATAGTTTAATAATGCACTTCCTGAAGTACACACTAATGCAGTAGGATGCTGAGTATTTTGAGCGATTCCTAAAGCAAAAAAAGCAGCACTACGTTCATCTACAATGCTATAGCAAGTAAAAAATGGATCGTGAGTAAAACCTATAGTTAAAGGTGCATTTCTGCTACCTGGAGACAATACAATATGCTTAATATTTTTAGCTTTACAAAGCTGAATAACTGTTTGTGCTAGCGGAATTTTTGGGTATGACATACAATTCTATAAAATAGTCTTACAAAATTACTTAATATGCACGACTTAACGAATTTTAATACTACCCTATTTTTACCGAAGTCATCGTTAGTGAACCTGCAACAGGTGTATCATTAAAAAATTGTATATCATCTTTAGACGTTTGAAGTCCTAAAGTATACAATAAAGGATAGTAATGATCTGGAGTTGGTATGGCTTTAACAATGTCGTTATGCAATGATTTATAATTGATTAAATCCTTATGATTACCATATGTTATTTTGGTTTTGAAAAGCTCATTAATCTCTAAAGCCCAATCAAAACCATAAGTCTGCTCAACCTTATCCCAAGCAATCATTTTTAAGTTGTGTACCATATTACCACTACCAACAATAAGCACTCCTTTTTTTCTTAATTCTAACAACTGTTGTGCTAATTTATAATGATATTCAGGTGGTTTAAAATAGTCTATACTCATTTGCACAACAGGAATGTTAGCTTTTGGATACATATGACTGATAACACTCCAAGCACCATGATCGAGTCCCCATTCATCATCTAATCCTACATGAGTTGATGTGATATGATGCGTAATTTCTTCAGCTAACGTAGGTAATCCCTTTGCAGGATATTGAACATCAAAAAGCTCTTGAGGAAAACCGCCAAAATCATGAATGGTTTTTGGTGCTTCCATATTAGTAACAAATGTACCGTTAGTTAACCAATGTGCAGAAATACATAAAATAGCAATAGGTGTTTCCAAAGTTTCGCCTAGTGCATTCCACTCTTGTGTAAATGCATTGTTTTGAATAGCATTCATAGGCGAACCATGTCCTACAAATAACACAGGTTGTACTGTGTCTTTGTAAGGTAACTTACTTTGCCATTCGTGTAAATGAGATGATGTCATAACAATATTGCTCGTTTCATCACTTTGGCTTTAGCAACCGTTTCTAACCATTCAGCTTCTGGATTGGAGTCTTTTGTAATCCCTCCTCCTACAAAAACAGTAGCAGTATCATCTACAATTTCCATACAACGTAAATTCACATACAAATTTGTGGTTGTTTTTACTGTTGCATACGCATTGTTTTCAACATTTCGTCGATTGCGATTCCTGGTTTTACTGTCTTGTAAATTAAGTGTTCCTAAAAACCCTGAATAAAAGGTTCTTTGATAGTTTTCGTGTTTTAAAACAAAGGTCTTAGCTTCCTCTTTAGGCAAACCACATACAGCTGGTGTTGGATGCAAAATTTCTATCACATGCTGTAAATCGTCCTTAAGCAAACCTGTTATTTTAGTTTTAAGGTGCAATAAATTTCCAGCTTTTACTGTATTGACCTCACCAATGCTTATACTTTTTACAGTTTTAGACAGTCCATCAACAATAAAATCAGTTACTATTTGCTGCTCTTGTTGTTCCTTTTGTCCCCAAACCACATCCATATTCCCTTTATATTCTTGGGTTCCTGCCAATGCCATTGTTGAAAATCTATTATTCTCTACCGATAACAATGTTTCAGGTGTCGCACCTATCCACAACCCAACTTTTGGGTGGTACCATAGGTATACAAACGCAGTAGGATAATTTTTCAAGACATCTTCAAACAATTGAAATATGGTTTTAGACTTTATATTTACAGTCTCTTTTCTAGACAATACAACCTTTTCAAATTCTCCAGAAACAATGGCCTCAACTCCTTGCTTTATAAGTTGAATATGTTGTTGCTTTTCATCTTCTTGCTCTTCAACAGAAACCTCAACCTCAACTTTGGTATTAGTAGATTTATAATCACTAACAATATGTTTTGAAGCTGCTTGCGGAATTAAAACTGTTTTAGCTTCAGAATTAAAAGGTGCAAAAACAAAACCTCTTTCTGAGAAATTTTCAACCGAAAACAAGATATCATTTAACTGCAAATAAGCGTTTAGTCTTGACTGGTTTGGTGATCTGTAAACCACAAAAGGCAATTGATTGTTATATTGCTGAGATAATCGCGCTATTAAAGACTGAAACTCCATTATTTCTTTTTAGGCAAACTTATAGTAGATAATCTACAAATAGAGACTAAGTTATCGTTATCATCAGTGACACGAATGTCTAACAACTGCGTTGTTCTTCCTTTATGTAAAAAAGTAGCTTTAGCGTACACATGACCTTCGGTAACACTTTTTACATGGTTAGCAGTAATCTCAATACCACGTACAAAAACCTCTTCTAAGTTTGAGAATATATTTGAAGCAAAACTACCAACACTTTCAGCCAAAGCAGCTGTTGCTCCACCATGCAATACTCCATCTGGTTGGTACACTCTAGAGTTTACAGGCATTTTTGCAACTAGAAAATCATCTCCATAATCAATCATTTCAATTTGCAAGGTTTCCATTAAGGTATTCTTACTAATTGCGTTAGCTTGTTTTAATATCTCTTCTTTAGTTAATGGCATAAATACTGTATTTTTAATGTCGCTAACAAAAATACAAAAACCAAGAGCAAAATATGACTCAAGTTGAAAAGGAAATAAGCTATACTACTACAAACTCATACTCCACTTTAAACACGTTAACCAAAAGCACTAAAACTGTATGGTTTGTGTGTCATGGCATGGGTTATTTAAGTCGGTATTTTCTAAAATATTTCAAACAATTTGATGCTAATGAAAACTATTTTATTGCACCACAAGCACAAAGTAAATATTATATTCCGCCAAAATCTAAATATGTTGGTGCAAGTTGGCTTACCAAAGAAAACACTGTGAAAGAAACCGAAAATGTCATGCGTTATTTTGATGCTGTTTTTGAAGCTGAAAATATACCCAATAACCTCAATTTTGTTGTGCTTGGTTACTCGCAAGGTGTTAGTGTAGCAATGCGCTATCTTGCAAAACGCAAACTACAATGCTCTCATTTATATATTCATTCTGGTGGAATTCCTAAAGAATTAACTCCTGAAGATTTTAGTTATTTAAGCACTAAAGTGTCTCTAATTTATGGTACTGAAGACGAATATTTAAACGAAGAACGTATTGCTTCTGAAATACAACGTGCAAAGTCCCTTTTTGGAGATACAGTAAGCATTCATCCTTTTGAAGGTAAACATGTTGTAAATGCTGATTTAATTAAACGCTTAGCATAAAAAAAGACCATCTGTGATGATGGCCTTTTTTGTATGTAAAGAATTAAGAATTACTTATAAGTTACTAAAATATCTGCAATCTTTTTTAAATCAGGTTCAGAGATTTCTGTTTTAGGTGCCAACGGAAATAGTTGTTGTCCTGGTCTGCTAATAAAAGCTGCTCTCCAACCTGCCCAAAGTGCTCCAGCAACATCCCAACCATGAGCTGCTACTAGCATACATTCTTCTGGTTTAATGCCCATTTTACGTGCTCCCCAAGTATAGGTATCAGTAAACGGTTTAAACTTCCCGATGTCTTCCACACTCAATCGTTCATCAAAAAAATGAGTTAATCCTGCACTTTCAAATTGCTTTTTAACACCTTCGTTTGAAGAATTTGTAAACGACACCAATTTATAACCCGCTTCTTTTAGTTGCGTTAAACTCTCTTTTACTTCAGGATGTGCTGGCAAACCACGTAAAGACTTTACAATAATGTTTCTAGCTTCATCTTGCAACATACTAATATTGTTATTTGCAGCAACCATTTGTAATGCTGCTGCTCCAATGTATCCAAAATGCTCATATTGATTGGATGCTGTTGTTACTAATGAATATTGAAGCATTGTTGTAAACCAAAGCGATAGTAAGTCTTCGCGACCGTTTAAAGCTTCTCCTACTTGCTTTTTCATATCGGTTAAATCTAAAAGCGTTTCATTTACATCAAAAAACAAAACTTTTGGTCGCTCTTTTTGTATCATACTTTGTGTGTTCTCTTTTGTGTTTGCTAATACTATATTGGGCATTAAAAGACCTGTTGTTCCCATTAAACCCATATTTTTAATAAAGTCTCTCCTATTCTTTTTCATACAGTTGTTATTGGTTTTTCTAATTATGAATTTACAGTCTCTTTAGTCCATTCATACTTTTTAAAACCTGCATCAACTGGTGTGTTTGCAATATGGTTTACATAGTTACTTATGGTTTTTTGCGACAGTCCTAAAATAATTTCTAGTACTTGTGTTTCACCATAACCTGCAGCATAAAACGCATCTAAATCTGCTTGAGTAACATTACCTCTATTTCTAACAATGGTTAGTGTCATAGTACGTAAGGCTTCTAGTTTTGAATCAGCCAAAGGTGTTTCGTTACGTAAAGCTTCAGTAATAGCATCGTCTACTTTCATCATTTTTGCAATTCCTGTATGTGCTGGCACACAGTAATGACATTCGTGCTCTACATTTATAGTTTGCCATACCACAGTTAACTCTTCTTCATTAAACGACGTTTGTGTAAACAATTCGTGTATTTTTTGATAGGCCTCTAAAGCTTGAGGAGCTGCTGCCAATACACCATGTAAACCAGGAATCATTCCGTAAGCTTTTTGTGAGTTTTCTAATAATGCTTTACTCGCTTCTGGAGCAGTTTCAATGTTATGAATTTTTAATGTTGTCATAATAATAGATTTTAATTTTTATGTTAATTATTTCTAAACGTTCGTTTAGTTTTAGTCCAAAAAAAAGGATTATAGATTGCTAAAGGTCATTTCTATATAATCTTTAATCTCTTGATCTGTGTTTACTCTTGCTGCTGCTGCAAGTCCATGTTTTGCTAATAACAAGTAATTAGCTTGTTTTAAAATAGTGTCTTGGGACTTGCTATTGTCTGTTTGTAACTTTTCAATGATAATAGCTTTGAGGTTAGACATAAAATCATCCATTTGTGATTTTATCAATGCATCTTCACTATTACAAAACTCATTATACGTATTCGTTACTAAACAGCCTTTTTGAGTCGTATTCTTAATCTCCAAATCAACTGAATCATAAAAAAACTGTTTAATATCATCTACGCCATTGGTAGCGTTTTTAAACTTCTCAAAAATGACACTTACCTTGTTTTTATAGCATTGCAAACTTTTTAAGAAAAGACCGTGTTTATTGCCAAAGCTAGAGTAAATAGAAAATTTGTTAATTCCCATTTCTTTTTCTAGCATTTGCATAGATGTAGCTTCATAGCCATTGCGCCAAAACACATTCATAGCTTTTTCAACGACTACATCTTCGTTATATTCTTTTTTTCTTGCCATGTAACTAAATAAACATCTAAATTACCATACAAAACTAAACAATCGGTTAGAATTTAAAAAGTACATTAACCTTTATTTAATACTTATGTGTGTATTGTAACATTCAATTGATAAAACTAGTATCTTTATAGTGAAACATTTACCTGTTACCACAAGACACTAAGAGCATGAATATTCCTCCAATAGAAAACGATCGTGTTAGCTTAACCTTACTGGGTTTAAGCAATTATAAAAAGTTACAAGAGGTCGCTAACGAAAAAGACTTAATTGCCTATTCGCCTAGCGATATTTCTTCTCCTGAAAAGCTAAAAAACTACGTGCAAACTGCTGTTGATGGATTTTACCATAAAACCATTATTCCGTTTATTATCTACGATAAACAAGAACAGAAATTTGCTGGTAGCACACGCTTTGGTCACATCAACTGGGACAATAAAACACTGCATATTGGTTGGACTTGGATAGGACGCGAGTTTCAAGGTAGCGGACTCAATACCAACATGAAGTTTTTAATGCTGCAATATGCCTTTGAAACTTTAGCTTTTGAAAAAGTAGAATTCAGGATAGATGAGCGCAACATACGTTCTAGGAAAGCTGTAGAAAAACTTGGTGCTACGCTTGAAGGCATTCTTCGACGCGATGTCGTTTTAAAAGATGGTTTTCGACGTAATACCTGCTGCTATGGTATTTTAAAAGACGAATGGCCAACTATAAAGTTGACCATTTTTAAAGAATTTAATTAAAGTTGTTACTCACACGTAGTTCTTACCAATGGCATTGTAGACGTGTATTTAATAGTTGCTCTGTCTTGAAACGCTGTTCCAGAGTCGTTTAATTCTCCATAGCCTTCAATTAAAACAGAATCATTGACCTTAAATGCAACTTCACGCTTACTTTCAACACCTTCTGAAGTAAATGTATAAGTTCCTATAAGTTTATCATGGTTTAAAGTTCCTTTAAAAACACCTTGGTTTGCATCTTTTTCAGCATAGGCATAACTTAAAGTTCCTGTAATACTATCTTCTAAAATATTGGTGATTTTAAACCTTACCTTGTTATTGTCTTTACTATACTCAAAGCAACCCAACTCTACCAAAGCGGTTAGTGTTTCTTCATTTGCAATAACCTCTTTAACATCGTGTATTACCTCTTTTGTAGTGTCTTTATTGTCTTTACAGCTACTTAAGCTTAGTATAGCACATACTATTAAAACGATTTGTTTCATTGCTTAATAAGTTAAGGTGTTACGCTTTTAAATCGCATCATTGTGACATCGTCTATCAACAAATGCAGTTTACCTTCCTCATCAATTGTATAAGCATTTACTTTTTTAATAATATTTTTAAAATGGTTTTCACCTTCACCACAATACATCATTGTTGCAGGTCCTGGTTCGCCAAAAGAAATACTATTACCATCAATAGTAACACCAGCCGAATACCCATTACAACCACTGTTACCAGTGACTTTTTGGTCTTCTTTATTAAATGTTATTTGTGGTTTCTTATCAGGAAAAAGACCCTCAAAAGCGATTCGCGGACCAGATAAATGCTCCAGTTCCCATTGTGTGTTATACAACGCATCTTCGCTTGAAGATTTTGAAGAATTACAAGCTGTCACTAATACTAACAGCAGTAGTACAAAAGATAGTTTTTTCATGTCTTAGATGTGTTTTATTAATCTTGAAGTTACACTTTTTTTGGTAAACAGTAGTCACCAAAACATTAAAAAACGATTAACTGGTTTGCTGTAAGGTTTTATTTTTTTCTTTAAGCACAGCCAATTGTTTTTCTAAAAAAGTAATGGCTTTTTCGGTTTTGTAACTGGCTTTAGATGCAAAATCCTTTGCCTCTGCTTTAAACTTTTCTTTACCAGATTGTGCCGCTTTAGACACATCGTCTTTTACTTCGGTAAAGTCGCTTACTATTTGGTCTTTTATGTCCTTACCTTCTTTTTTAAGCTTATCTCTGGTTACTTTGCCTTTTTCTGGAGCTAGCAACACTCCTACTCCTGCTCCTATAAGTACGCCTAGTACTATTGCACCTTTATGTATCATAACTATATTTTTTAAGGTTAAACGTGTTTACTTATAAGTAGTAAACTATTGTGTTTTGTTACAAACAAGCTGTGTGCCAAACTGATAGGCAGGAATGGGTTTTTTAAAATATCTTCCATGGGTTGAATCCAGCCGCTTCAATTGCAGGTGCTAGAGTGTCTGCCATAAACTCTTTTTCTTCTGTGTCGAGTTCGTCCCAAGGCAATTCGTCAACGAGATTAGAAATCTGTTTCAATTTTGTTTCAGATGTTTCATTTGAATTGTCAATTTTGACAAGTCTATCGAGAAAGTTATTAGTTGCTTTTCTGAGTATATCAATTACTTGCTGGTCTGAAGAGTTAAGTCCACGAGCTTCCCAATTTTCAGAATTCTCATAAATGTCTGAATTTTTAATCTCGTTTACCGTTTTCAAAAGTTTATCGTTATTCATATTTTTTCAGTGTTGTTACTTTTAGTTAATGTTCTTTTTAGTTTAAAAAAAGTTTAGCCGCAATAAGCTATAAAAGTTGCTGTCTAAAGTACTTTTATGTTAAACATTGTCTGATAATATACACCAAGAACTATAACTAATCTATTATCAAACTCTTTTAAATCATATTCACTTGTATGTAATAAACTTTTCTTGGCAAGTTTTGGACTATATCGATACTTAGTATTTACTATTAAAAAATTTCTAATCCCTTCTACTTTTGTTGAAAATGCAATACATTTAGAAAATTGTTCGTTCAATTTAATCCTAATTGGATTCATTGAATCAACATTGAATAACCTCTTTTCCAACTCCATGTCTTTTCCCGAGCGATTGGACTCTGTCCATAAATTCAGATTACGGATTTTTAATTCCAGTGAATCTTTAAAAAAATCTACTGACAGTTTTTTGTCACTCCAATCAGAAATAAATTCAAAATAAGCTGCTTCATTGGAAAGCTCAGGATATTGTTTTTTTAATTTAAGTTCAAACAATCGAACTGAATTCTCCAAAACATCCCGTTGTTCACTTTCATAACATTTTTTAGATGAAATATTTTTTTCTGTTTTACATGAAAGAAGTCCCAGAAATAATATGATTACTAGTTTTTTCATATTAAAATCAACTTTATAAAAATATAGATTGCTTTAATAATCAATATCTATATCTATTTAAAATTGTTGCTGTTTGTTGTTAATAGTCTTTTAATTTAAAAAAAAGTTTAACAGAAATGAGTTGTAATTCAAGGTGAGGGTTTTCAGAAGTAGGCTAGAAACAAGCAATTAATTTTATACATTGTTGTGTGTAGGTTTTTATACACTTTTATCTTTTCCACGTGCTCTGTCTCTAAACTTACTGCTTGTTTCTATTTCAATTCCACTTCCGAAATTACTATAGACATCTTTAAATAAATACTTTTTCGAGTCTAAAGGTGTAGTTATTTGTCCAAAGCTAACACTTAGTTTTCCTAATTTATTAATTATTTTTGGACTTGAAAATTCCTTTAAGTATGCTTTGGAATAATTATTTGCACAATGTAAAGTGAATAAAGCACCTAATGAATCTAAGGCATTTTGTAAGTTCGCCATTTTTTTACTGTTTAAACCATCATGTTTGATAGCATTGTATGCGTTCCACCAGTCAGGGATTTTTTCTTCTGTAATCCAAGAATCAAAAGGCTCAATGTTTTTTTCCATTGGTCTTACAAATAAAGGCTTTGACTTTATATAAGTATCTTTTATTATAAAATAGTTCCTAAAGTTCCAGTTTCTTGCTTTTTTAAATTCTTGTGTTTTTCTATACTTTTCGTGATATAAAGTAAATAATTCTATATCGTTATGTTCAGAGCAAATATATTTAGCCCATTCTTTAAAGAAAACTTCTATCTGAACGCAACATCTGATTATAATATCTCTTAAAATAGGTGAATGAACTTTTAAATGTTCAGTTTCATTAATTGGAACAATTTTAATAAAATCTATAAAATCTTGTTCAATAATCTCATATTGTTCGTAAGTTTCTCCATTACCAAGAACACCTCCAGAAAAGTGAAATTGACAGTAACCTAAATAGCCTTCAGTTTCTATGTCACATTCAATATGTTTACACTTTTGTTTTTTGTTCAATTTTTCTTTTTTTTTCGTACCGTCCGTCAAACTTACACACAACTTTAAAAGGATATGTATAGTTTTAATATCCATATCTACCGTTAAGCGAAGTTAATTTTTTAACACCTTAAAACCAACACCTTAGACTTTTAACTTGTAAACAGTTATTAACAAAAGTGCTATAAAAAACAGCTTTAATCCATCTTAAGCTTTTGTAGCATTTCGTTGGTAATAGGTTCGGTATAAATACCATAACCGTTTACCAATTGTCCTTTTAAACCATACTTTTCTGATGAAATGGCATACAGTATACTATTATCTCCTGGATCGCTCATGCCTTCAAAACGGAAGTACTCGTCTATTTCAAACTCATTATGAAATACTGTATACTCACCATTTCTACACTCAATACAGTTTTGCTTAAGGTTAAAGTCTTCAACATAGCCTTCTTCGCGTAGTGCGTTCATAGCTTGACTTAAGGTTTCAAAATCTCTCATAATTTTATGTTTTAACTTGTGTTATTTTAACGCAGACTCAACAACAATCTCACCTGTAATCATTTTTTCAATAGGACACTTTGAACCCATTTGTAAGAGTTTTTGGCGTTGTTCATCATCAAGGTTACCAATGAGCTCAATCTCCTTTTTAAAGGTTACCGTTTGTGTGGTTATATTGCGTTTAAAACCAACATTTACAATTACTTGTTGTAAATCCCATTCCTTTCTATTGGCATACATCCTGATAGTCATAGCAGAACATGCAGCTAATGACGACTCTAACAACTCGGTTGGTGTTAAGCCTAAATTTTGTCCGCCAACCGATTCTGGCTCATCGGCAGTTATAATATGATTTTTAGCTTGAATTTCGGTTTTATAAAGTTGTGTGCCAATGGCAGCTGATACAGTTTTCATTATTGTTTATTGGTATTATTAATGTAATTCAACTTAAATTTCATCTTCGATTTCATTTTCAATGAAAATATCATCCTCCAAAACGTTTTGGTTCTGGTAATGGAATACGAACGGTTTCGGTTGGTACACTCGGAAATTTGTTGTCCTTCCAATCTTGTTTGGCTTTTTCAATAAGCGCTTTGTCTGAAGCCACAAAATTCCACTCAATAAAACGTTCTTCTGGAAAAGCATCACCACCAAAAATATACACGGTTGAATTGGCTTCAATTTCAAAAGCACAAAGTGTCGCGTCTTTAGCTACCAAAAGTTGTTTAGGTCCATAGGTATGACCATCGCTAGTAATGCTACCTTCTAGAATGTAAAGCGCGCTTTCGCCAAATAAATGTTCGCCAATGGAAATGGTTTTGGTTTCGGTTGTTTTAATTTCGATAAAATACAACGGACTATACACTGGCACAGGCGACTGTTTACCAAAGGCTTTACCTGCTATGAGTTTAAATTGCACGTTGTTGTCTGTCCAACTAGGAATGTCGTTTGCAGAAACGTGTGTAAACGATGGTTCGCATTGCTCATCGGCTTTTGGTAAAGCCACCCAAATTTGTAACCCATGAAGCATTTTTTTAGAATCTCGTAAACGGTCTGGTGTACGCTCGGTATGTACAACGCCTTTTCCTGCGGTCATCCAGTTTACAGCTCCAGGAGTAATTTCCATAGCAGTTCCTAAACTATCACGATGCATTACAGCACCTTCAAACAAAAAGGTTAAGGTAGACAAACCAATATGCGGATGCATAGCAATATCCATATTATCTTGGTCGCTCATACAAGCTGGACCCATGTGGTCAATAAAAATGAATGGTCCTACCATTCGTTTTTGACGAAAGGGTAACAATCTACCAACAATAAAATTGCCTATGTTAGCTGCGCGTTCTTCAATTATTAATTTGGTATTAGACATATTTTTTGTTGTGTTTAAAGTTTATCATAACCCTTAAATTTTGGGTTTACTATACGTTTCCATTCTGGATGTTTTTTGATATAGGCAAATACATACGGACAAAATGGTAAAAGTGAATTGCCTTGTGCTTCTAGGTAGTTTAAGGTTTTCTCAACCAAAACTGCTGCTACACCTCTACCACTTAATGCTTCTGGAACTTCGGTATGTACTAATGCGATTTGATTACCAAATTCGCCATAATTGATAAAAGCAAAATGACCATCTACCTCTATCTCGAAACGTTTTTGGGTTTCATTTTTTACTAACGGAATAGTTTTAAAGTCTTCTCTCATTTCTTAAAGATATAAAAAAAGCAGCTCATTTTTAAGCTGCTTTTTGGTTTACATTTGCGTGTGGTTTCTAACTTCAAAAGGTGCTGGAATGTCCTCTTTTGGTTCGCCTAAATTTTGGCGCATATCAATTTCAATGCCTCTTGCTATGGTTGAAATAGGCACATCGTTTGCTGAACCTTCAAACGGATTTTCACCAACACGTCCTATTCTATTCATGGTATGGAATACCCACATTACTGCCATTGAAAACGGAACTGACAACCAGATAATCCAATCTGGACAAGACCCTATTTTATCTGAAATTTTTACTGCTATTTCACCAAACTGTGATGCCATTGCTAAAGGTAAAATCAACAAGAAAATCCATGTGAAATAATGCATTAA
The DNA here is from genome assembly GCF_039524015.1 of Gaetbulibacter jejuensis. Classification (NCBI taxonomy): domain Bacteria; kingdom Pseudomonadati; phylum Bacteroidota; class Flavobacteriia; order Flavobacteriales; family Flavobacteriaceae; genus Gaetbulibacter; species Gaetbulibacter jejuensis. The sequence continues at coordinate 354,575 of NZ_BAAAGF010000003.1, forward strand.
CGAGGCAAACTGCCTTGGATATGGGAAGTTTTTAATACGTTCAGATTTTCCTTGGTGTGTAAATAATTCTTCTATTACGTTTTCTAACTCTAAAAATGAGAATTCCCAAATGAGTCCACGTTCTTTTAATTGACGCAAATGGTTAGATTGTAAATATAGTACTGCGGTTTGCTTGTTGCCTTTATTGGAAAGGTATTTAAAATCGTCTTCTGTAAGATAGTTTTTTATCGTAGCATCAAAGTCTTCGTTAAATTCTGGAACATATATCTTTTTTGCCCATTCTTTATTGGTGTGTTCTCGCATAACATATTCCCAAGGTTTTGATTGCCTCATAGAATAGCGTAAAGCGGTTAACCAAGCAATGTGTCTATGGATAACTATTTTACGTTCGTTTTGGAGTTCTTCTTCTGAAATTGGGTTTTTAGTATGCTCATTAGTGATAAAATCTTGAGCCATCATACCAAATGTTCTAGACGAATTGACAATTGCTCCCCAAATTTGTCTAGCTTCCCAAATACGACCATAAGCCGAATTACTCTGAAAACCTATGATAAATGCTACTGCTGTACCAATAAGTGCAACAGGTGTAAATGGAAATTGAATGACTTGGTCACTCCATACAAATAGTGCCACCTCAATAATTGCTATTATTAAAAATACAATGGTTTCATAGCGCGTCCACATCGCCATGTCTTTAATGCCGAAAACTTTTTTTGTATACATAGAATAGGATTAAATTACGTGTTAACTAATTTAGTGTTCTCAATTCAAAAAAGCAATTATGCGTTATACTTGCTTCTCAAAACACACGCTATTTTCTACTCCTGCGTATTGACCGTAATTAGAAATGATGTTATAACCGTTGCGTTTGTAGAGTGCAATGGCCTCTGGTTGTTTAATTCCTGTTTCTAGCTTGCAAGAGGTATAACCCAATGTTTTGGTCCATTGTTCTAGAGCTTTTAAAATTGTAGTAGCAATCCCTTTACCGCGTTGTTCTGGAAATACAAACATTCGTTTTACTTCCATTGAGGTATCATCTAAAGGTTTTATGGCGCCACAACCTACTGCATGATTACCATGATAAGCTACAATGCAATGTTTTAAGGCTTCGATACTATTAAACTGATTGTAAAACTCGTGGTCGTCACCATCACGAATTTTTAAGTCGGCATCTAAATGACTGACTAATGTTATAAAGTCTGAATGTGAAGCGTCTGTATACTTTAGAGTGATTTCCATACTTTAAAGCTACAAAACTTTTGTTATTAATTGGTTGTTAAACTTTTTACAAACTCTAAATGTTTGCTGTTTGCCATTCCATTAGGGTTACAACCTAGTTTTCCTTCAGGAATTTCAATACCTAATTCTTTATAATGCTTAATCCAACCTTCGTGAAATACTTTGGTTTCAGGGTTTTTAAAAGTCATAGGCTCTAGCTCAAAAATAGTGTCTTCTTTAAACACTTCGTAGATATATTCTGAACAATAGAGTCCGTTGTCTTCTAAAATATATGTGGTGTTATAAGGTTGGCCCAAAAATGTTTTGGCACGATTGAGCGCATTTTCAACCTGATTTGAAGTTATGTTTTTAATTCTGTAAAAATCAGCAACATATTTTACACTATCAGCTGAATTCATAAAGGCTTCAAGAGATTCGTGAACGACACCTTTACCTAAATCGGAATGATAAATGTAAACTGTACCCTCTACCACATCACAAACACCAATGTGGCTATAGTTTGTTGCTTTTTGAGTTTGTGTTACATTATTAATTGCTTCAGAGAGCGAACTGCTTGTTGCACTTCTAAAAACAATATCTCCTGATTGTATTTTGTTTGAATCACTACACGCAAAAACAACACTTAAAATGAGAACTAGAAAGCTTAACCGTTTCAATACTTCTAAATTAATTTACTTACAATGTCTTTAACAGGTAAAATAGCGTTGGTATGTTCTATACTTGGTCCTGCAACCCAAACCGTTTTATAAGTGGCTTGTTGTGCTGCTTTTTCAGTGGCTTTCATGCCAATATAAAAACGGACCATTTTTACCCATTTTTTAAGCTTTCGGTTTTTGTTAAGCATACGTTCTAACCAAGGTGATTTGGTGCCTATTTTTTTTACATAAGGTGTATTAATTACTGTACAAGGTGTTCCTGAAATACGTTCGGTCATAACAATATCATCAGCACCATAATCTACACAAGCTTGTTTGTACTCATTAGTAACTCCTGCCTCTTCTGAAGCAATAAACGGACTACCAACTGAAACACCTGCAGCTCCATAAGCTAACATAGTATCAACATCGGCTTTGGTTCCTACTCCACCTGCTGAAATAACAGGAATAGATAAATTATCGTTTAGCGTTTTTATAAGTGCTTGTGGGTCTATATTTCCGCGATGTCCACCTGCTTGATTATTTACAGCCACAACAGCATCAGCACCTAAACTTTCCACTTTTTGACCGAATTTTAAATCGGTTATATCACAAAAAACTTTAATTCCTACAGCATGTGCTTGATTGATGGTTTCTTCAGGACTTCCTAATGAGGTTAAAATAAAATCGCAACCTTCTTCGCACAATACACGCAGTTGGTCTTTAGCTTTAGGATTAGATTTATTAACTATCAAATTAAACCCAAACGAACCGCCTTCTACTTTTGCTGCTTTTAACTCTTTAATTGCAGCACGTAACTCCTCTAAAGTTCTGTAGTTCAATGCTGGAATACAACCTGCAATACCACATTTCATAGCTTCTTTAACCATTGCTACATTAGACACCAAAAACATTGGCGCCATAATAATAGGGTGTTTTATATCTAATAACTCTGTTAGCTTTGTGCTCATTGTTTGTATATTTTGTCTAACAAATATACTATATTTTTACTATGCATGCATAATATTTTAAGTGAATTCTAAAAGCAAGCCAAAGAAAAAAAACACCCTATTGGTTAAGTTCTTATTTTTCTGGACTGATAATCTGTGGATAGTAATTTTTAAGAAATTCTTTTTGTCTAGCTATCATCTGTTCCCTTAACTTATCTAACTCCATTAAATCCTTTCCAAAGTTACTATCAAAAAAAGTATCGTTGAAAAAGCGTTGGTTAAAAAGTGAATCTTGAGAAAAAATAGCACCAAAATTATCATCATTAAATTTTGAAAAGCTAGAATGAAATTTTGATTTAAAAGATTCTATTATACTATCTCTGTCTAAAGAAGACAAATTATTTAAATGGCTACTAGAAGACCATGAATAAATGCTATCATACTTAATTAAGTTTCCGTGTTCATCAAACTCTTTATCTACCTTCCAGCTGCCTTTTGGTTTATCATTATTAACATGCTCTTTTAAGTTGCTTAACTCTTTTTTCTCTTCTGAATTTTGTCCATTACAACTTACACACCATGAAAATAACACGAGTAAAAACATATACTTCTTCATAACTAAAAGCCTTAAAAAGTTAAACAAAACTGTATTAAATTCAAGAAGAGATTGTCTATGAACCTCTTCTTGAATATTGTATTAAAACTCTAGAAAAAACACTTAAGATATTTTAATAGTCCTAGCCGGTTTTTGTTTGGCTTCTTCTTTTTTAGGTAAATGAATATTTAAAATACCTTCTGTGTAGCTTGCTTGGATTTTATCCTCATCTACTGTTTCAGGTAATGTGAAGGTGCGTTTAAATGATGAGTAACCAAACTCTCTACGCGTGTAATTCGCTTCTTTTTGTTCATTTTCTTGCTTTACTTCAGTAGATATTGATAAAACTTGATTGTCTAAATCTATTTGGAAATCTGATTTTTTAAGTCCTGGAACAGCCATTTCAACATAATAAGCGTCTGCTGTTTCTTTAATATTTACCTTTGGTAAGGTAATTCCTGTATTAAAGTTGGAAGTGAAAACCGAAGGTAATTCTCTATTAAATAAATCATCTAACCAATTAGACCATGTTGGGAAGTTTAAATTTGAATTTGTAGTTGCTAAACTTCCATTTTTTGGAACAGTTACTAAATTGCTCATAATTAAAAAATTTAAGTTAAACATTATTTCAAATTTGAAATCTAATCTGATTTCATGATACTATATTTCAAAAAAAATACCAAAATGAATCTTTGTCATTTATTTTAACATTTCATTTACCAAACCAACTGATCTAAAAAGCTTTATACACAAAAAAATTGTCAATTTGACATTTTAAACATGCTAATAATTAGTTAGTCTGTAATGAACTACCCAAGCTTATAGTAACCACATTTTAAGTAAGCGCCTTCTGGAAATCCAATTGGATGATCGCTATCGTGTTGTGTTTTTAACTGTAATTGAAATGGTCTACCTGCTTGTTTTAAAGCTTGCGAATTAATATCAAAAAAGGCTTGATACTGAACTCTTGACGAACACGAAGCTAATACTAACATACCCTTTTTAGCTGTTAGCTGTTCTCCTAAAGCAGCTAATTGCGCATACTTTTTCTTGGCTAATGCTATTTCTGATTCTTGCTTGGCAAAACTTGGAGGATCTATCACTACTACATCAAAGGTTTTACCTACATTAATCAGTTTTTGCATTTCGTCAAAAGCATCGCCTGCAATGGTTTTATGAATCCCAGAGTAGGTATTTAGCTTTCCGTTTTCAATAGCAATTTCTAGTGCTTGCTCACTAATATCTAAACTTGTTACTTCTGTAGCATCATTAGCCAAAGCATGCACCGAAAATCCGCCAGCATACGAAAATACGTCTAACACTGTTTTACCTTGACTCAACTCACCTACGCGTTTTCGATTTTCGCGATGATCTAAAAAATAACCCGTTTTATGACCTTTGATAACGTTTGCCGAAAAATTTACACCATGCTCTACAAACTGAATGACTTCATTTTCTAACGTTCCAAAAACTACATCGCCATCTTTTAGTTGATGCGCTTTTGAGTTTTGTAATCCACGACTTAATCTAATGACAACCGTTTTGGCTTGTGCTGTTTCTTGAAGCATTGGCAATATGGTTGCTAAATAGGGTAACCAAATTTCAGAATATAGTTTAACGACCAAAACAGATGCATACACATCTGCAATTAAACCTGGAAAACCATCATTTTCTCCAAATAATAAACGGTAGCTATTGGTTTTAGTTTGTAACAAATCCAATCGTTTTTCAAAAGCTGTATCAATCTTGTGCTTAAAAAACGCTGCATTAATTTCAGCTTTTTCCATGCCACTATGTAGCATTTTAATACGAATTGGTGATGACGCATCGTACAAGCCTAAACCAATAACTTTATTTTTATTCTTATTGAAAACAATTGCCAAATCACCTGATTTTGCGTCGTCATTTATCTTAACAATACTGTTAGAAAATACCCAAGGATGCGCGTTTAAAACAAACTGCTCGCCTTTTGCTGTGAGTTTTACAGCTAACCGTTTAGGTTGATACGTTGATTGAATTTTTGGTGAAAATGACATGTGTAATTTTTATATAAAAGTAAGTGTTTGAAAATAAAAAAAACAACCAAACAGATGATTGTTTTCTACATAATATGTGTTGAGTTTAGTAAAATTCCCTAGATAAACCCATAAAATAAAAACCTTATAACTCCTGCATGATTTCAGAAAAAATACGATATGACGCAACCCTATCTTGATGGTCGTAAATATGCGAAACAGCAATTAACTCATCTACTTTGGTATCTTCTAAAAATTGCTTTGTTTTAGATTTTACAGTAGCCTTATCTCCTATAAAACTATACTGTGTCATTTGCTGTACTTTAGGATGGTTAATAACATCTCGCAATTCTGGTGTTATAACACTTGGAGCTTTTACATAATCGATATTTCCTGTAAGTACACCCAAAATCATTTGATACATTGATAACGATAACGTTTCTGCCATCTCATTAGTTTCGGCTGCAATTACACCAATTCCTGCCATAGTATAGGGTGTTTTTAAATATGCAGAAGGCTTAAAGTTTTGACGATAAATGTTTAGAGCTTCTTTTAACTGTGCTGGTGCAAAGTGACTAGCAAACACATAAGGCAGTCCTTTTTTTGCAGCAACATAAGCACTATCTGTACTAGAACCCAATATATATAACGGCACATTTACACCTTCCGAAACATATGAACGAACTTTACCTCTGTAAGAACTTGTGAAAAAATTCTGAATTCGACTCACTTCATCAGGAAATTGATATACAGCTGTCATTCTATCAGACCTAATAGCTTGAGCTGTTTCCTGATCGGTTCCTGGAGCACGACCTAAACCCAAATCAATTCGATTAGGATATAAGTTACCTAAAGTACCAAACTGTTCTGCAACAATTAGTGGTGAATGATTAGGCAACATAATACCACCAGAACCTACACGTATTTTTTCTGTGCCTCCTGCAATGTGGCCAATTAACACTGAAGTTGCTGAACTTGCAATACTTTTCATATTATGATGTTCGGCAAGCCAAAAACGATGATATCCCATTTTTTCAGCTTGTTGTGCCAAATCTAAACTGTTAGCAAAAGTATCTTGAATGGTAGTATTTTCTGCTACAGTGGCCAATTCTAATATAGAATAAGGAATTTGTGTTTTCATTTTTTTTTGGGGATAAAAAAGCGCAACCATGACTGATTGCGCTTTTTCAAATGTTATGTAAAAATTTTTGAGATGCTGAATCAAGTTCAGCATGACAGCTCCGAACTTATTTCACTTCTTCGAAGTCTACGTCTTCTACATCGCTACCTTCGTTAGATGCTCCTGCATCACCTTGAGGTTGCTCTGCTCCTGCTGCACCTTGTTGTGCTTCGGCTTGTGCTTTGTACATTTCTTCGCTAGCTACTTTCCAAGCTTCGTTTATTTTTTCTAAAGCTGGATCAATTACTGCGATATCTTTTGTTTCGTAAGCTTTCTTCAATTCTTCAAGTGCTTCTTCAATTGGTTTCTTTTTATCATCAGATAATTTGTCACCAAATTCTTTTAGCTGACTTTCAGTTTGGAAGATCATAGCGTCAGCACTGTTTAATTTATCAGCAGTTTCTTTTGCTTTAGCATCAGCTTCAGCATTTGCTTCTGCTTCTTGCTTCATCTTTTGGATTTCATCTTCTGTTAATCCTGAAGACGCTTCAATTCTGATATCTTGAGATTTACCAGTTGCTTTATCAGTCGCAGATACTTTAATGATACCGTTAGCATCTATATCAAACGTTACTTCAATTTGTGGAACACCTCTTTGTGCTGGTGGAATACCATCTAAATGGAAACGACCAATTGTTTTGTTGTCTGCTGCCATAGGACGCTCACCTTGTAATACGTGAATTTCTACTGATGGCTGATTATCTGCAGCTGTTGAGAATACTTGACTTTTCTTTGTTGGAATAGTTGTATTCGCTTCAATTAACTTGGTCATTACGTTACCCATAGTTTCAATACCAAGAGATAATGGTGTTACGTCTAATAAAAGTACGTCTTTTACATCTCCTGTTAATACACCACCTTGGATTCCAGCTCCTAATGATACAACTTCGTCTGGGTTTACACCTTTACTTGGTTTTTTACCAAAGAATTTTTCTACAGCTTCTTGTACTGCAGGAATACGTGTAGAACCACCAACTAAAATAACTTCGTCAATATCACTTTTACTTAAACCTGCTGCTTTTAATGCAGACTCACATGGCTCAATAGTACGTTTTACTAAATCGTCAATTAATTGCTCAAATTTAGAACGTGTTAATGTACGTACCAAGTGCTTTGGTCCACTAGCTGTAGCTGTTACGTAAGGTAAGTTGATTTCTGTTTGTGCAGAAGATGATAATTCAATCTTTGCTTTTTCAGCAGCCTCTTTAAGACGTTGTAAAGCCATTGGGTCTTTACGTAAGTCCATGCCTTCTTCAGCATTAAATTCATCTGCTAACCAGTTAATGATTTTTTCATCAACATCATCACCACCTAAATGTGTATCTCCATCTGTTGATAATACTTCAAAAACACCATCTCCTAATTCTAAGATAGATACGTCATGTGTACCACCACCAAAGTCAAATACTACGATTTTTTGGTCTTGTCCTTTTTTATCTAATCCGTAAGCTAAAGCTGCAGCAGTTGGTTCGTTTATAATTCTACGAACTTTTAATCCTGCGATTTCACCAGCTTCTTTTGTTGCTTGACGTTGTGAGTCATTAAAGTATGCAGGAACTGTAATTACAGCTTCACTTACATCTTGACCTAAATAATCTTCAGCAGTTTTCTTCATTTTTTGAAGAATCATTGCTGATAATTCTTGAGGTGTATATAAACGACCATCAATATCAACTCTTGGTGTATCGTTATCACCTTTTACTACTTTATAAGGTACGCGTTCTGCTTCATTTTTTGATTCAGAATATTTGTTACCCATAAAACGCTTGATAGAATAAACCGTTTTTGTTGGGTTTGTTACTGCTTGACGTTTTGCTGGGTCACCAACTTTAATTTCACCACCTTCTACGAAAGCGATTACAGATGGTGTTGTACGCTTACCTTCTGCGTTAGGAATTACAACTGGCTCATTACCTTCCATTACAGAAACACAAGAGTTTGTTGTACCTAAATCGATTCCAATAATTTTACTCATAATTTGTTTTTATTTGTTTTTAAGATTTCCGCTTTCGCAGAAATGTTGTGTTCTAATTTTAATTCGGTTTGTATAAGTCAATGATTGTGCCATGACAAAAAATATGACACGATGTCACTTTTTATAACTTTAATTTTACACATTATTATATTGAGAATGCTTCAAATGTGAGTATATTTGGCGCACTAAAACGATTTCGTGAATGGAGTGTATTTCGGTTTTTGATATGCTAAAAATAGGCGTTGGTCCTTCAAGCTCTCATACTTTAGGTCCTTGGCGAGCAGCTGAACGCTGGATTAAAGAATTAAAAGATAAAAACAGGTTTGATAAAGTTGAAAAAATTGCTGTTGACTTGTATGGTTCTTTATCCTTAACAGGAAAAGGACATGCTACAGACTATGCGGTTATGCTAGGTTTAAGTGGTGCTGATCCTGAACGTATTCCTGTTGACACCATTGATGTCATTATTGCATCAATAAAAAACACCAACACCCTTTTATTCAACAATGAAAAGCCTTTAGAATTCAACCCAAAAACTGAAATTACTTTCAACAGAAAGTTTTTACCGTTTCATGCCAATGCTTTAACGTTTACGGCTACTATAAATGGTAGAAATTATAAATCTACCTACTACTCTATTGGAGGCGGATTTGTTGTACAGGAAGAACGAAAAACAGCCAAAGCCAATAAAATCATTTTTTACTGCACATTTCCGTATCCTACTGAAACAGGAGTTGATTTACTTAAGTTTTGTAAAGACTTAAATCTACCTATTTCTGGAGTGGTATTGGAAAATGAAAAGTCTATTAATGATGAAAACCATATCGATTCAGAGTTAAGCAGAATTTGGAACACTATGCTAGAATGCATGTATGTAGGTTGTCATACAGAAGGAAATCTTCCTGGAGGATTAAATGTGAGACGTCGCGCTTATGACATGCACCAAAAACTTAAAGGTGATTTACCTTATCAATCTCCTGAAGAATGGCTACAAGTTATTAGAAAAACCGAAGTAAAGTTTCGACAAATATTAAAATGGGTAAGCTGCTTTGCACTTGCTGTAAATGAAGTAAATGCCTCATTAGGTCGTGTGGTTACTGCACCAACCAATGGTAGTGCTGGTGTAATACCTGCTGTATTGATGTATTATATGGTAATTGAAAACCATGAAGCTGATTTTGAGCATGTCAAACGATTTTTACTAGTTGCAGGAGAAATTGGAAGTATCTTTAAAAAAGGTGCAACTATAAGCGCTGCAATGGGAGGCTGTCAAGCCGAAATTGGAGTATCATCAGCAATGGCTGCTGGAGCTTTGTGTGAATTGCTTGGAGGAACTCCTGAACAAGTTCTAGTTGCTGCCGAAATTGCTATGGAACACCATTTAGGACTAACCTGCGACCCAATTGGTGGTTTGGTACAAGTCCCATGCATAGAACGCAACTCTATGGGAGCTATAAAAGCGATTAATGCTGCAGAATTAGCTTTAGATACTGATCCTAATAACGTAAAAGTTCCGCTTGACAAAGTAGTAAACACGATGTGGGAAACCGCTAAAGACATGAATTCCAAATACAAAGAAACCAGTGAAGGCGGTTTAGCAGTTGGTGTAAATTTAGTGGATTGTTAATCTTTCCTTATTTGTAGACTGTTCCATTGATAAAAATTCATTAAAACTCATTATTTTTACAGAAATAAACAAACTATAATCTTATGTCAGTAGCTAAAAAAGAATACAAAAGAATTACCGTAAAGTCTTTAATAGAGATGAAACAAAACGGAGAAAAAATCTCCATGCTTACTGCTTATGATTATACCATGGCAAAAATTGTTGATGGCGCAGGAGTTGATGTTATTTTGGTTGGTGATTCTGCTAGTAATGTTATGGCAGGACATGAAACTACACTGCCAATTACTTTAGATCAAATGATATACCATGCCTCTTCGGTAATTAGAGCTATAAGCAGAGCTTTAGTGGTTGTAGACTTACCTTTTGGGAGCTACCAAAGTGATCCTAAAGAGGCTTTGCGATCTGCTATTAGAATAATGAAAGAATCAGGAGGTCATGCCGTAAAATTAGAAGGTGGTAAAGAAATTAAAGAATCTATAAAGCGTATACTGAATGCTGGAATTCCTGTTATGGGACATTTAGGTTTAACACCTCAATCTATATACAAATTTGGAACTTACACAGTAAGAGCTAAAGAAGAAGAAGAAGCAAAAAAATTAAAAGAAGATGCTTTAATGCTTGAAAAAGCAGGTTGTTTCGCTATTGTGTTAGAAAAAATACCTGCAAAATTAGCAAAAGAAGTTGCTGAGAGTGTTAGTATTCCTGTAATTGGTATTGGAGCTGGAAATGGTGTTGATGGTCAAGTACTAGTGGTTCATGATATGTTAGGAATGACTCATGAGTTCCACCCACGTTTTTTACGTCGCTATATGAATTTATACGAAGAGATGACAACATCTATTTCGCAATATGTAGGTGATGTAAAATCGGTTAATTTCCCTAACGACTCTGAACAGTATTAATCTTAAAACAAGTGAGTTTTCTAAAAGCATTTAATCTAGCTTTGATTTTAATAACTTGCTTAATTTCTTTTATTTTATCAAGTTTCTTCTTCATAGGTTCACACGAACAGTATCTGATAATGAAGTCTGATCTAATAGAAAATGTTATATATAGGACTTTTGGTTATTCTTTAATTGGATTTATTTCAATGATATTTTTATTTACAGTCAATTATCTTAAAACAAAAGAAATCACTTCTTCAATTAAAACTAGTGTTATTTGTTTCTTTATTAACTTTATGCTCTCTTTAATGGGCTCATTACTTTTTTTTAATCACTAACTAAACACGTGTCAGAAAAAATTCTATCAAATAAATCAAATCTTCAGGTACTTTTTGAAGACAATCACATTATTGTGGTTAATAAACGTGCAGGTGATATTGTACAAGGCGATAAAACTGGTGACAAGCCTTTAAGTGATGTTGTAAAAAGCTATATTAAAGATAAATACAACAAACCAGGAAATGTGTATTTAGGTGTTGTACATCGTTTAGACAGACCCACAACAGGAATTGTATTGTTTTCAAAAACCAGTAAAGCACTCCCAAGACTTAACAAGCTATTTGCTGAGAAAAAAACTAATAAAACTTATTGGGCTTTAGTTAAAAACCAACCACCTAAACAACAAGATACGTTAATTCATTGGCTACGTAAAAATCCTAAAAACAATAAGTCTACTGCTTTTATAAAAGAAACTTCAGATAGTAAAAAAGCTATCTTACATTATAAAATCTTGAAGCAACTTGACAATTATTTCTTGTTGGAAATTGAACTAGAAACAGGAAGACATCACCAAATACGTTGTCAATTAGCAAGTATTGGTTGTCCTATAAAAGGCGACTTAAAATATGGTTTCAAAAGAAGTAATCCTGATGCAAGCATTAGTTTGCATGCTAGACAACTAGAATTTACTCATCCTGTAAAAAAAGAAGCCATTTCGGTTATTGCGCCTTTACCAAAAGATACTATTTGGGACGCTTGCCTTTAACCTAAAGGATAGGTTAAGGTTAAAGTAACCCCTTCATCAGGTTTTGAATATATATCAAACTTAGCATCAATTAATTCTGCTCTACTTTTCATATTTATCAGTCCAGAGCCTTTTTCAGCAGATTTCATGTCAAAACCTTTACCGTCATCAGTTGCTGTTATAATTAGTTCTTCAGATTGATAGTTGAGCGTTACTTTTAAGTTTTGAGCTTCGGAATATTTAACTGTGTTTGAAAAAAACTCTTGTAGAATTCTAAATACAATTATTTCATGCTTTTTATCGCTAAACTCTTTTCTTTCGCCTTTAACTTCCAATTCAGTTGATGAAAATTTCATCCGCTTTAATCGGTTAAGTTCATTACTTACAGAGTCTTCAAAACCCATATTTAGTAATACTTCATTGTTTAAAGACTTTGAAAGTGCTCTAACTTCCTTGAGGCTATCTTTAACGATGTTTGATGTCTCATCAACTTTCCCTTTTATGTTTTCAGGAACTAATGCTCCTAGCATATTCAGTTGCATATTAGCATAAGACAACAATTGACCGACATTATCGTGCAACTCCCAACCTACATGCTTTAAGGTTTGCTCTTGTATTTCGGTTTGAGCTGTTGAAATTTCTTCATCAAACGCCTGCTGTTGCGCTATTTTGTCTAGTAAGAGTTTATTTTTTCGTTTTTGAAACACTATAAAAAAGACAACGATAAATCCGCATAAAATAAAAAGCACAAACACCATATAAATCAACAAATTCCTTTCAGCAGAAGTTGATATTGGTTGTTGTTCTTGTAAAAAAATCATTAAAAAATTAGTCATAATCAGGGTTTGAAACTATAAGACCTACAGTAAAAGTCAAATACATTAATGAAATCGCAAATAAGTTAATATACCCTCTTAAATTAACATAATCCATATCTGCTAGTCTAAAATAAGGCTCAAAAAAAGCCAAAGGTGTTTTTACTAACCAAAAGACAAGAATAGTGCAACTGATATAAAAATTCAGTGATTTATAAAATTTTAAAATTTTATCACTTTGTAGCATTTCAAAAAAATAATAAAACACACAGAGCATAATTATTACTGCTCCTAAAACACTAATTGAAGGAATAGAAGTTTTAAAAAAATCAGGTAGAGTCAAAATGATAATACAAAGTGAAGCTATTAAAAATAAAGCAAGCGCTATTTTCAAAGTACTTTTAGCCCTTTGATTAGTGAGAATCTTGAGATAATACCATACAAAAAACACAATTGCCCCTAAACTCCAACATATTGTATACCACCAATAGTTTTTTTCTAATAAAGTACCTTGTAAAAAGCTAAAAATTCCATCTCTAACCCAAAAAGTATAGCGTCCTATAACACCAAACGCTACCACATAAATTAAAAAGTAAATAAAGTATTTAGCAGCTGTATGACGGTATCTTTTATATAAGATTAAACCCGTTACAGCTGCTATTATTTCTACCACTAAGTAGAGGTAGCTTGCATAATCATTTATAAACTTGACCAAAAGTAGACTATAATTTATTGAGGATAATTAGCTCCAGGAGGATGCCCATTACCGCCTTCATTAAATCCACTACCTCCAGTAATATCTCCTTTTCCTCCTTGCATAAAGTGGCTAAAAGCATTCATACTACCATCAGATGTGTTGGTTGCACTTTTTAGATAGCCTGTTGGCACAAAAAACATCGTTGTATAACCTGGAATACCGTTAGCATCTGGATAAGCTCCAAGATATACCCTAATACCATTCATTGTAAACCCTAACGAATCGGCTTCGTTTTCAGCATAATCCAAGTAAGCTCTCATATCATCAAGTGAATACCAAGATGATCGGTTATCTCCTCCTCTTCGCGTCACAATAGAGTCACTGATTAATTGATACCTTGGATTGTAAGCCGTATCCAAAGCTTTAGCTTCTTGAGGTGTTATCAATCCTTTAGGAGGTGTTAAGTTCTCCATTCCTGTTTCAGATTGTTTACAACAAAAAAAGTAAGTCAATACTGCTCCTAAAGCAAATCCTAACAAAAGTAAAATTAGTTTTTTCATAAGTTTTGAATTAATAGTTGGTTCTAAAATATTGAAATCTTTCAATACTGTAAAGTATTTTTTATTGTTTTACTGCTTTAACAATTTTAATCTTATCTTTTCATTAGGCTTTTTTTGCGCTAATCTACTAATAGACAATTCGTTTAAATAAAGGACTCTAGGATAACCGCCTGTTGTTTGACAATCTCGCATTAAAACAATTAGCTTACCTGAAGGTGTCAACTGAATAGTTCCTGGTAAAACCATTGAGGTTATTATTGGCGATAAGTTATTCTCTAACTTTTCATTAAGTTGATAAGCCATCCGGTTATTAAGTTGGGACACTGAAAACTCTTGGTTAAAAAGTAACGCTTTTTGACTATCGCTTAAGCTTTCAAACTCAGGTCCTTCAAATACCTCTATAGTTTTACTTTTAAAGTGATTCGTATTAACTTTAAGTGTTGCATTATGTTCTAAATTAAAAACGGAAGCTGTATTAATCTTCAAAGAGTCTCCCACAGCTATTTTATTTGCTTTAGTCACGTTTGAAAACATACTTTTACTCTCCATTACACTTTCAGACTGAAAACCTCCCAAAACCGCTAAATAACACCTGTAACCATAATTTAGTTTACCAAATGAAAGTACACCTCCTGCTTTCACTTTTATCGCTTTATTTAAACTAATTGATACGTCATTTAATTTTGGAGATAAGTCTGCTCCTGTTAAACAAATGACTGTTTGTGTTTTAAAAAGAAGCCTTGGTCCTGTCATTGTAATCTCTAAAACAGCATCATTTTCATTATTGCCTAAAACTGTGTTTGCAATTTTTGAGCTGTAGGCATCCATAGCGCCAGAAAAAGGTACTCCATAACGCTGAAAACCAAACCGACCTAAATCCTGAATAGTTGAATATAATCCTGATTTTAAAACCTCAACCATTTATTACCTCACTTTCTAATTCATAACTCTCCAATGCTACTAATTCTGAAATAGCTCTATGTTCATTTAAAGATATTGGGTAAAACTGAATTTTATCTCCACTCTTCGCAAAACAAGGCTCGTCTTTGGAAACATCAAAAAACTCAACTGGCGAATTACCTATAATATTCCAGCCTCCAGGACTCACATTTGGGTATATTCCTGTTTGGTATTCTCCAATGGCAACAGCTCCTTTTTTTACTTCCATTCTAGGGGAAGATTTTCTAGGAAAATGTAGTTGATTTTTTAAACCTCCCAAGTATAAAAAACCAGGTAAAAAGCCTACAAAAAAAACAGTATAAATAGCTTGCGAATGTAGTTTTATAATTGCTGATTTTGACAGCTTTTTTTGAGCAGAGATTTCTTCTAAATCAATACCAAAAAACGCATCATAGCACACAGGAATTTTCCACAACAATTGGCTTCTATGTCCAACTTTTTTACGATTAAAATAAATCGATTTCAATGCTGAAATTTCATCATTGATATTATCAATAGTAAATTTGCAAATAATTAATATCGAGTTATATGCATTATTTATCTCAACTACTTCTTTAATATAATTATCAGCTATACTATTTTTAAAAATTAGAATATCTTCAAGAATAATTTCATTTATTTCATTAGGCCATTCTATTAAAATTGAACGCTCACCATAAGCTTTATATTTTAGATTAAAATCCATCAAAATATTAGGCTATTTTAACATGAAGTTCTTTTAATTTTCCGGTAAGATATTGCAATATTTTTTCAACGTTTGGAGAGTCTCCATGCACACAAAAAGTATCTGCTTTTATATCGACTTCTACTCCACTTATTGTTTTTACTTTCTGCCTTGAAATCATATTAAAAACATGTTCAAAAACTGCTTCAGGATAATTTAAAATAGCATTGCTTTTATCTCTTGACACTAAGCTTAAATCTTCATTATAATTTCTATCTGCAAACGCTTCATACATTACAGGAATTTGTTCTTTCAAAGCTAAATTTGCTATCACAGAACCATAAGGCACATACAATTTTACGGGTAGCGCTATACTTTTTATCACCTCAATAATCACACTAGCAGTCTTTTCATCCTTCATCGCCAGGTTATACAATGCACCATGAGGTTTAATATGATGCAATGCAAGATGTTCGGTACGCAACACATTCATAAACCCTCTAACCTGCTGTTTTACCGAAGTATATAAATCAGCACAAGACATCTCCATTGGCTTTCTCCCAAAGTTCTCTATATCAGGAAATGAAGGATGCGCACCAATTTTTACACTAAACTCTTTAGCTAGTTTAGCAACAACAATCATTGTTTCCTCATTTCCAGCGTGTCCTCCACAAGCTATATTACACGAAGACACATAAGGCAACAACCTAGCTTCGTTACCTAAACCTTCTCCAACATCAACATTAATATCTACAGTATATCCATTCATCATAACACATTAAACACTTTTAAAACACTTTTTAAACCTAAGAAAATAGCCACTAAAAGAATCACTATTCCCACAATATTCTGCAATAAGCTGTTTTTATATTTACCCAGCAATTCAGATTTATTCATAACCCAAATCAAAAACACAGCAACTACAGGCAACAGCAATCCATTAGCTACTTGTGCAAACTTGATTAGCTCTATAGATTTTATTCCTAAAGAAGAAAATACAACTCCTAAAACTAGAACAAACAACCAAACACCTTTAAAGGTCTTAGATTTTAAATTGGTACTCCAACCCAAACACCCACTAGCAACATAAGCAGCTGCCAAAGGCGCAGTAATTGCACTTGTAATGCCTGCCGAAAACAGTCCGATAGCCATAAAATACTTTGAAAAACTACCAAACAAAGGCTCTAACCCTAAAGCTAAATCCGCAGCATTGCTAATTGTTTTAGTCTGAATCGCTGAAGCTGAAATAATAATACACATTGACACCACTCCTCCCAACACAACAGCAACTATAGTATCTTTTCTAGCATGCTTCAAATCACTTTCAGCACGCCACTTTTCTTTAACCAATGCTGCATGTAAAAACAAATTATAAGGCACTACAGTAGTTCCTATTAAACCAACAACAGTCAACACACTTTCTTTAGGCATTTTAAAACCAAACAAGCCTTTAAAAATCTCAATTAAGTTAGGCTTTGTTAGTATTGCTGTCACTAAAAAAGCAACACTCATTACCATAACCATAGCTACTAATATTCTTTCTAGTGTTTTATAATTTCCAATAGTTAAAATTAAAAACGCAACCAAACCGATGATTAAACTAAAAACATTCACATCAAACACACCAATTTCAACACTCGGATTACCAAATAACGTTTCCAAACCCAATACGCCTCCACTAATGTTTCCTGCTTCATAAGCTGCATTACCTACAACTATCGCTGACAACATTAAAACAATTACAATAGTCTTTAAAACAGGATTTTTAATTTCAGTTCTTATAACTTCCGAAAGGCCTTTTTGAGTAATTACTCCTAATCGCGCTGACATTTCTTGCAATACTATTGTAGCAAATACTGAAAACAACATAGCCCAAAGCAACGCATAACCAAACCCAACTCCTGCAAGCGTACAAACTGTTACTGTTCCAGGTCCAATAAAAGCCGCTGCAACCAATGGTCCTGGACCTATATTTTTAAACCATGCTTTCATTAGCCTAACCAACCTTCCCTATCTAAACTTCTATATTGAATAGCCTCTGAAATATGCGCTCCATTTACTGCTTCACTAGCCTCTAAATCTGCAATAGTACGTGCTACTTTCAAAATTCTATCATAAGCTCTAGCAGAAAGATTTAAACGCTCCATTGCTGTTTTAAGCAATTGTTTTGAATTATCATCCAAAACGCAAAATTTTCTAATCTGTTTTGTATTCATTTGCGCATTATAATGCACATTATCAAACTCTTTAAATCGCTTAGTTTGAAATTCTCGAGCAGCAGTAACGCGTTTTCTTATATCAACCGAAGATTCACCTTTTCTGTCATCAGATAGTTTTTCAAAAGGTACAGGCGTGACTTCAATATGAATATCAATTCTATCCAATAATGGCCCAGAAATTTTACTTAAATACCGTTGCATTTCAGCAGGAGACGAAGTTACAGGAGCATCAGGATCGTTAAAATATCCTCCAGGACTCGGATTCATACTTGCTACCAACATAAACGACGATGGATAGGTTACTGTAAATTTAGCTCTAGAAATCGTTACCTCTCTATCTTCTAAAGGTTGACGCATTACTTCTAAAACCTCTCTTTTAAACTCAGGTAATTCATCTAAAAAAAGCACACCATTGTGAGATAAAGAGATTTCTCCTGGTTGAGGGTAGCTTCCTCCACCAACCAAAGCAACATTGCTAATAGTATGATGAGGACTTCTAAATGGTCGTTGTGACATCAGTCCTGTATGCTCTTTTACTCTACCAACTACCGAATGGATTTTTGTAGTCTCTAACGCTTCACTCAATGTCATTGGAGGTAAAATACTTGGTAATCGTTTTGCCAACATTGTTTTCCCTGCTCCTGGAGGCCCTATTAAAATAATATTATGACCACCTGCTGCAGCAATTTCCATACAGCGTTTTATTCCTTCCTGACCTTTTACATCAGCAAAATCAAACTCAGGAAAATCGAGATTTTTATAAAATTCTTCTCTTGTGTTTATAATAGTCTGCTCTAAAGCTTCATCTTTATCAAAGTAGTTAATAACCTGTTTGATGTTATCAACTCCAAAAACTTTTAAATCATTAACAATCGCAGCTTCTTTTGCATTTTGACTTGGCAGAATAAACCCTTTAAAACCTTCTTCTCTAGCTTTAACAGCAATAGGCAACGCACCTTTAATAGGCTGTAATGTTCCATCTAAAGACAATTCTCCCATTATGAGATAGTCTTCTAGGTTTTCAGCTTTTATTTGATTAGAAGCCGCTAAAATTCCGATTGCCAATGTTAAATCATAAGCAGAACCTTCCTTACGCAAATCGGCAGGCGACATATTGATAATTATTTTTTTTCCAGGAATTCGATAACCGTTATTTTGAAGTGCAGCCGCAATACGATAATTGCTTTCTTTAATCGCGTTATCAGGAAGACCTACTAAATGATAACCCACTCCATTATCGACATTTACCTCAACAGTAATGGTTGTTGCCTCAACGCCAAAAACTGCGCTTCCAAAGACTTTTTTAAGCATAAAAGATTGGTTTCCTTAAATGTAATAAAAAAAGACAAATAATAAATTGATTAAAATTTACTATCATTACTGCATATTTGCATTAATAGACTATGAACACCTCCAAACGTATCGGTTTTATTTTAGGACCTGCTTTATTTATTATCATCAAACTTTTTTTTCATCCAGAAGGCTTATCAAGCGAAGCCAATGCTATACTAGCATCTACATCATGGATTGCAGTTTGGTGGATTACCGAAGCTATTCCTATTGCAGCAACTGCACTACTTCCTATAGCTTTGTTTCCCTTATCAAACGGTTTGAGTTTAAGTGACACCACAAGTGCGTTTGGTCATAAGTTTGTGTTTTTATATTTAGGTGGTTTTATTATTGCAATTGCTATTGAGAAATGGAATTTACACAAGCGCATTGCCTTAAACATTATTAACATTATTGGCTCAAACGTTAAAAATATTATTCTTGGGTTTATGGTTGCTACAGCGTTTTTATCGATGTGGATTTCCAACACAGCTACTTCTGTAATGATGCTACCTATTGGCATTGCTATCGTCTCTCAATTAAAAGATAATCCTGACACAATTGAAGACGAAAACCTAATTTTTGGTAAAGCTCTAATGCTTGCCATAGCTTACAGCGCCTCTATTGGTGGCATTGCAACTTTAATTGGCACTCCTCCAAATCTTGTCTTAGCTGGTGTTGTTCTAGATACTTACAACTATGAAATTACATTTTTACAGTGGTTTATGTTTGGGTTTCCTATTTCAATCTTATTACTTTTCATCTGTTGGAAATACCTCACCAATTTTGCTTTCACTTTTAAACAGAAAGAATTTCCTGGTGGAAAACAAGAAATTAAAAGACTTTTAAAAAACTTAGGAAAACTGAGTTACGAAGAGAAAGCTGTAGCCATTGTTTTTGCTACAACAGCATTTTTATGGATTACACGCTCCTTTTTATTCAATACAATATTACCACAGCTCGATGATACCATCATAGCTATTATTTTTGCTATAGTCTTATTTTTTATTCCTTCCAAAGATAAAAAGAGCAACTCATGACTTGGGAAGATGCTGTAAAATTACCTTGGGGAATTATTTTGCTTTTTGGAGGAGGAATGGCTTTAGCAAAGGGATTTGAAACAAGCGGATTAGCACAATGGATTGGCAACCAAATGACAACCTTAGTAGGAATTTCATCAATACTAATTGTGTTATTACTTATTGCTGCTGTAAACTTTTTAACCGAAATCACTTCCAACTTAGCAACCACAGCTATGCTATTACCTGTTTTAGCGTCAATGGCAATAGCTGTAGATATGCATCCTTATATTCTTATGGTTGGTGCTGCAGTGGCTGCATCTTGCGCTTTTATGCTTCCTGTGGCAACACCTCCAAACGCTGTGGTTTTTGGTTCTGGTTATTTGAGAATTCCTGATATGGTTCGCAAAGGCATTATAATGAATGTTATATCAATAGTCATTTTAACCTTGTTTGTGTATTTTATGCTGCCTCTACTTTGGGATATTACTGTTAATGGCTTTCCTGAAAGTTTAAAAGCTAATTAACAGAAGATATAAACTCCAAGGCTCGTTTTTCGTTGTAATAGATGTTCTTCCTATCGATAAACCCAACATGACCTCCATACTTAGGCATTTCTAAATGTAAATTAGGATTATGCTTTGCATCTTTAACAGGAAAACATTCTGGTGATAGAAACGAATCGTTTAAGGCATTAATAAGTAAGGTTGGTATTTTTATATTTGATAAAAACTGAAGACTACTACTCTTCTCATAATAATCAAAAGCATCTTTAAATCCATGCGCTTTGGAGGTATAAACATCGTCAAAATCCTTTAAAGTTTTAATTGAATTAAATTCCTTATCACTCAATTTACCAGAATGTTGTGTTTGCTTCTCTTTCAAGTTTTTTAGCAAATGCTTTTTGAAATTATTGTGAAATAAAATATTATTCATTTTATGTAATTCACCCGAAGATCCTTTTAAACTACAAGGTACCGAAACAGCAATTACAGCTTTAATTTGATTAGGTACATCATCGCGTTCTCCTATATATTTCAAAACCATATTACCGCCTAAACTGATGCCTTTTATGTATATATGCGCATATGATTTTTGCTCTAAAACATGTTGAATAACAGCTTCTAAATCTTCGGTAGCACCAGAATGGTACGAACGAAATTTTAAGTTTGGTGTTCCACTACATCCTCTAAAATTAACTGCTACAGCATCTATGTTGTTTGTATTAAACAGTTTTGCAGTTCCTGTAATGTATGGTCGTTGCGCATGACCTTCTAATCCATGCAACAATACTATAAGTTTATTGGTTTTTTCTTTTGAAAAACTCCAGTCTAAATCCAGAAAATCGCCATCTGGCAAATGGATTCGTTCTCGTTCTTGAACAACATCTTTAACGCGTCGCACCAAACCAGAATACACTGTTGACACAAATCCGTTTCTAAAAAAATAAGGCGCTTTGTACTTTGACTCTACTATTGGCATTATTAACTCACTTCTACTGGTGTAAACGTAAATGTACTACCATTAAACAACCCTTTATCACTCAACTTTAACGACGGAATCACTAACAACGCCATAAAACTCAAAGTCATATATGGCGCATTCAACGTGCTACCTAATTGTTTTGCCATAGCATCTAATGCTGCATAGTCTTTTCCAATAGCAACACCATCTTTATCACTCATAATTCCTGCAACAGGAAGTGGTACTATTTTTTCTTCGGAATTGGAAATCGCACAAATACCACCTTTATGTTCAATAACCTGATTAACCGCTTTACAAATCGCTTCATCATCCACTCCAACAGCAATAATATTATGCGAATCATGACCTACCGAACTTGCTATAGCTCCTTCCTTAAGTCCGAAGTTTTTTATAAACCCTAGAGCTGGACTTTGATTTTGATAACGGTTCACGACAGTCATCTTTAAGATATCGTTTTCAATATTTGATATCAAATTTCCATCTTTAAGCAAGCTTTCAGCAATAATTTCATTTGTTACCAATTGTCCTTCTAGTGCTTCAATAACGCGTATTTGTTTAGAAGTTGTTTTAAACTTAAAGTCTTCAACTTGCTTTTTTTCAGTATTAAAATTATTCAACACTTCAAAAGGAGTTGATTGAATTTTAGATTCACCTTTATCATAAACCAACTCACCATTAATATAGGTTTGAAGGGTTTTAAAATCCTTTAAATCATTGACAATAACAAAATCAGCCGCATCGCCAACTTTTAGCAAACCTACATCTAAATTATAATGCTCTACAGGGTTTATGCAAGCTACTTGCAGCACTTTAAACACATCTATACCTTTTGCTACAGCTCTTGCACACAACGTATTGATGTGACCAAGTATTAAATCGTCTGGATGCTTATCATCACTACAAAACATCATGTTTTCAAAATGTTTTGGTAACAAATCGATTAGAGCATCGAAGTTTTTAGCTGCACTACCTTCGCGTATTAAGACTTTCATACCTTTTTGGAGCTTTTCCAAACCTTCTTCAAACGTAAAACATTCGTGATCAGTTGAAATACCTGCGTTGATGTATTTTGAAATTGCTTCACCTCTCAAACCTGGAGCATGACCATCAATGGGTTTATTAAAGTGTTTTGCCCATTCTATTTTTTTTAAAACTTCTGGATCGTCATTAAGCACACCAGGATAATTCATAAGTTCTGCTAAATACTTAATCTCTGGATTTGCCATTAATTGCTTAATTCCATCAGAGTCTATAACAGCTCCAGCCGATTCAAAAGTAGTGGCAGGAACGCATGAAGGCGCACCAAAATTGAATTTAAAAGGTGTTTGTTTTCCGTTTTCAATCATAAACTCCACACCTTCTACTCCAAGCACATTCGCAATTTCATGAGGATCAGAAACCGTTGCCACTGTACCATGAGTTACAGCAATTCGTGCAAACTCACTTGGCACTAGCATAGAACTTTCAATATGTATGTGAGCATCTACAAAACCAGGTAGTATATACTGGTTTACGTTATGTGCTTTCTCTTCAATAGCTACTATTTTTCCATCTTTAATAGTAATTTCACCTTTAAAGATGCGTCGATTAAGAATATCGACAATTTGTCCTTGTAAAATCAAGTTATTTTAATTCTATTTTAATAATTTTCTTAGTCTTGTCAGTAACTTTAAAACGACTGTCGGCACGTTTACCAATAACCCAAATAATGTAATCTCCAGAGCATAGCAAAAGTGTGTGTTCCTTGTCTAAGAGCGACATCTTCTCGTCTTTAAAGTATTTGCTTAATTTCTTTTTTCCTTTCATTCCTAACGGATGAAAATAATCGCCTTCTTGCCAATGTCTTACTGTTAAAGGAAATTTGAGCTTTTTCTTATCTACAAAAATACGATTAGCGTCTTTTCCGAAAATTGCATCAGCTTCATCAAAAAAGAGAACTCCCGCAGTAGTTTTAATTTTATCGTCACATTCAGAAATTGTTATTACTTGCTGCTTATCTTCAGTGTTTAAATCACTCAACAGCAAGTAATCTCTATCTTTTATTAAACGATGGGTTTCAGAAAACACTTGTTTACCTGATTGCGCATCTAACAAATTAAATACATCGTTCCACTCGGTAAAACCATATACTTTTAATAATTCATACAAATAGGCTTTTGGATGACTGAGTTTCTTAATTTCTGAAATATCAAATTGAATTTCAAACTCTGTAATGTCTTTTATAACCTTATCGGAAACATCATCTATCCTATCGTCAATTATTGCTTTTGAGTCTTTTAAAAAGGCTTGAGTTTGACTAAAGGTTTGCAATAATTGCAGATTAATATCTTTCAATACAGGAATAACCTCATGACGTATTTTATTGCGCAAATATTTTGTGGATGCGTTTGTACTATCTTCTCTCCATTTTAAATTATTGTCGTTGGCATACGCTTCAATTTCCAAACGAGAAAATGGCAATAATGGTCTAACCGTATTGTTATTTATAATAGGAATTCCTGTAAAACCCTCTAAACCTGTTCCTCTTGTGAGATTGATTAAAAAGGTTTCCAAATCATCATCAGCATGATGAGCAGTTAAAATGTAGTCAAACTTAAGTTGTGTTGCTAAGTCATTAAACCAGTTGTAGCGCAACTCCCTTGCTGCCATTTGCGTAGATAGTTTTTGTGTTTTAGCATAGGTTTCGGTTTCAAAATTCTGCACAAACACTTCAATTTCTAAATCATCAGCAAGTTGAACGATAAAATCTTCATCTGCATCGCTTTCTTTTCCTCTTAAATTAAAATTACAATGTGCTAAAGCAAACTTAAAATTAGCAGCACGACACAAGTGCATTAACACCACACTATCAATTCCGCCAGAAATTGCAATAAGGAGTTTACTTTCTTTTAGAAAAGGAAGATTTTGGATGATATGTTTGTTGAATCTTTCTAGCATTAGTTTTTAATACCTATTTCAAATATAACAACTTGAAACCTTTAACATTAAACTTTAAGCGGAAATTTTCAACTCTCCAACACCTCTCGCATAGCTTTAGCTTTAATCAAGCATTCTTCATACTCTTTTAAAGGGTCGCTTTTTGCGGTAATTGCACCTCCAACCGAATAGGACACATATTGATTGCTTTGATTGTACAAAATACTACGTATCACTACATTAAAATCGAAATCGCCTTGAGGTGTAAAATACCCAACAGCTCCAGAATACAAACCACGCTTGGTTTCTTCTAAAGTTTCAATAATTTTCATTGCCGAAATTTTTGGAGCTCCTGTCATACTTCCCATTGGAAATGTTGTTGCTATTACATCAACTGGATGTGTCGTGGATTCAATTTGAGATGTTACGGTTGAAATCATTTGGTGTACTTGTTCAAAACTGTAGACTTTACAAAGTTCCTTCACCTCTACACTGCCTTTAGTGGCAGTTTGAGACAAATCGTTTCTTACCAAATCCACTATCATAATGTTTTCACTTCGTTCTTTTTCGTCTTTAGCAAGCTCTGTTTTAAGTCTGTCATCTTCGTCTTTATCTTTTGAACGTTTAGCTGTCCCTTTAATAGGTTGCGACACAATTGTAGTTCCTTCTTTTTTTAGGTAACGTTCTGGTGATGCCGAAAGTAAATACTTATCGTCTAATTTTAAAAACGTTGCAAAAGGCGGTTTGGAAATAGCATTAAGCTTGTTATAAATGTTTAAGGGTTGAATTAAAGTGTCTTCAGCATAAAACTCCTGACAAAAATTAGCTTCATAAACATCTCCTCTATGAATGTGTTTTAACATGGTATTCACCTTGTTAAAATAGTCATCTTTGTGGATGCGAAGCTTTATTTTAATGTTTTCGGTTTGAGGCTCTTCAACGGTATTTAAAACATCTATAGCATCTATAGTTTTTAAATCGACATCAAGCTCATCGCTAACAAAATTTAAATACCGAACTTCAACCACATCATCTTTAAAAAGGAATAATTTTTTGGGTTGAAAAAAGAACAATTCAGGAAACTGCAAACCGTCAAAATTTCTTGAAGTCAAGTGCTCAACATCGTTTTTTAAATCGTAGGTTAAATATCCAAAAATCCAATCTTTTGTTTGGGTTTGATAGTCCTTTAATGCTTTAAATGCATTTTCATAATCGGTTTGAATACTCGTTATAGCATCTACTGCTAAAACTGCATCAAATGTAGAATATTGAGTGTTGAAAGCATTTGTATCTAACCAAACAACTTCGCGAAACTGTTGGCTCCAATGCAATAATTTTTGTTTATATTGCTCAACGTTACTAATGTTTTGCTTGGATATTGTTCTCAAAAGGGTAATTCTTATAAGTTTCCAAATTTATTAAGAAACTATCAATTTAGAATAATATAAAAGACTTTACTTAATACTAAACAAAAATCTACTTTTTGCACATGAACTTAAAGCGCTCTTTTTCAACCAACATACTTCTTACAGTATGTTTTGTTTTGGTTTCTAACCTTAGTTTTTCAAATTTAACTCTTTGGGATTGGTATACGTATACAAATACCGATTTGGGTTACTCATTAGAGCTACCTAATGAACCAAACTATCAAGATGATTATGATAGTTTTATCATCTATTCCTACAATGACACGAATTCAAAGCGCGTGTATTCCTTTTTTGCTTTAGACTTAAGAGATCGAAATCAAGATAGTAAACCGAGTGAAATTGTTGATAATTTCACAAACAACATCGTCAACAATCTTAATGGAGAGCTGCTAGACAAAAAGGAAATAAAATACAGTGATGGACTCCAATACAAGATACTTGTAAAGATTAATGAAGAAAAACTAATGAGTGCTCAGTTTACTTTACAAAATAATATACTGTACTACTTATCGGTTGAAGATTTAAAAGACAGTGTTGACAACAACAATACCAAACGCTTCTTTAATTCGCTTAAAGTTACAAGCGCTAAACCTATGGAAGTTAAAGAATGGCTGGATTTTGTGAGTGAAAAAGGTGCATTTTCTATCACTATCCCAGAAGAACCTACTGACTTGTCGCGCGAATACCCAAATCCGTTAGAAGAAGATGGTGAACCTTACTATTTATACCTTTATTCTGCACCAGACTATAAAAACGACGATAATTACCTATTTAGATATAACGACCAACCGCTTGGATATTTTATGGAAGATCCTGCTGGTGGATTTGAGTCTATGCAAGAAACATTAACTGCAAGAGCTGAATTATTATCACCTCCTAAAACTATATTTTTAGATGGTAATGAAGGACGAGAATATGAATTATTGCTTGATGGTAAATTTCATACTATCTGCAGAATTTATTTAAGAGGAAACAGAGCATACCTTTTACTAAAACAAAAACTAAACGAGAAAGAAAAAGCGACTACTGACGATACTTTTTTTAATAGTTTTAAGTTTGAACCTTACAAAACTCCTGAGCTTACAACCTTACAACCAAGAGGCACAAACTTTGAAGTTCTGTTTTTTGACGACCTTAAAAGAGTTATTGACACTGTTGGTTATGAAAGTACCTATCTTAAAAACTCCAACGACTATTTTGCACTCAATGAAATGTCTGGAGGAACCTATCAGTTTGGATACAGCGATTTGAAAGATTATTTTAAAATAGCATCTAAAGATGAGTTTTTTGAAACCAATATTGACGCGCTTAAATCTTGGAATGACAGTATTATAAAGCAAAAAAACATCAAAGTTGGTAATGAAGATGGTGTTGAATTTCATATTCAAAATGAAGGTACAAAGGTGATTACTAAACATCAATTATGGCTTCAAAACAAACGCTTGTTTTTAATGACAGGTTATTTAAGCGACGAAGAACGCGACAGCAAACTAACTGATTCTATATTCAACTCCTTTAAAGTCATTTCAAAAGAACCTGAGTTTGATGTATTCAGTTCAAAAACTGATGCTATTTTTAACGACTTACGCTCAAAAGATTCAATTGTATACCATAATGCACTTGGCGCTTTTGATTATTATGAGTTTGAAACAACCGATCTTCCTAAACTCTACGAAGCTTTAAACTACAGCTACGATTCTCAAGAAAAAACCAATCTTATAAAAGACAAAATAGCTGAACAATTTTCATTGGTTAGCGATAGTAAAACTTTAGACGTTTTAAAAAATCTGTATACCAATGAAAGTACAAACGATGATTTAAAAGCAACAATTTTAACAATTATTCCAGATTTAGAAAATGATGATGCCTTGAGTGTTTACAAAGATTTATTTCTTAATAATCCACCTGTAAATACTGAAAATTACACTTGGGGAGTAGTATCACCATTTACCGATTCACTTAATTATGCTATTGAAAACTACAAAGATTTTTCAACCTTAATCAAGCATGAAAAATACCGTTCAGATGTGTTAGATGTATCATTAAACATCCTTCAAGACAGTACAGGTCACAGTAGTTTGGTAAGTGACAATATGGAAAAACTGTTTCAGTACATGGAGTCTGATCTTCAAAAATATTTAGAAGAAAAAGATAAAGACGAGTACGACTATTCAATGAACTCATTAATCTATTCGTATTTAAACTTTTTAAATAAGTCTTCATACAAGAATGAATTCGCCGATACTTTCACCTCTACTCTAGCAAAAGAAAAAGACAACCAATGGTTTAGCTTACAAGCAACAACAGCACGAATTGTTAACAACTACCCACTTGACAACGCTTTTATTGAAACACAAATGGATAGTTTGTTTTCTAGATACGAAATCATGGAAGCCTACCACAAAACTAATCAGTTTAATAAAGTTCCTAAAAAATATATTAAACCTGAAGAGTTTGCAAAACTTGCACTTTACAATTATGTTGGCGAAGACGAAGGCTATCCAGACACTATGACTGTAGTTGGGAAAATTAAAAATGAAGGTGACGAATACTATGCTATTT
Source organism: Gaetbulibacter jejuensis (assembly GCF_039524015.1). Taxonomy (NCBI): domain Bacteria; kingdom Pseudomonadati; phylum Bacteroidota; class Flavobacteriia; order Flavobacteriales; family Flavobacteriaceae; genus Gaetbulibacter; species Gaetbulibacter jejuensis. The sequence goes on from NZ_BAAAGF010000003.1 coordinate 383,352, forward strand.
CTTTTGGATATGAATACGAAGAAGCTGAAGGTGAAGAGTATTTAGCCATTGTAGGACCAATAAAAGAAATCTCTCAAAAAACACCATACGAAAGGTACAAATGTTATACTGAATGGGATAGCGTTGAAAAGGACTGGAAAACACAAACCAAAAACCTTATTCCAAGTTTAATAGAATATGGCTACTAAGTTTAATGGATTAAGCCTATTTTTGCAACATGGAACACGATGTTACTTTTCAGGACTTAAACCTTAACACACCACTTTACAATGCCATTGACGATTTAGGATTTGTAAAACCAACTCCTATACAATCAGAAGCATTTAATGTTGTAGCTTCTGGTAAAGATGTGGTAGGAATTGCACAAACAGGTACTGGTAAAACCTTTGCCTACATGCTTCCTATACTTAGAAACCTAAAATATTCTAGACAAGAAAACCCACGTGTATTGGTTTTGGTACCAACTCGAGAATTGGTTGTACAAGTTGTTGAGGAAATTGAAAAACTTTCTAAATACATCAACAATAGAATTTTGGGTGTTTATGGTGGTACAAACATCAACACTCAAAAACAAGCTGTTGCTCAAGGAACCGACATTATAGTTGCTACTCCAGGTAGATTGTACGACCTTGCCGTGAGTAGAGTATTACAGCTTAAGTCTATTCAAAAACTGGTTATTGATGAAGTTGATGTTATGTTAGACCTTGGGTTTAGACATCAGCTCATGAACATTTTCGATATTTTACCTGAACGCAGACAAAACATTATGTTTTCAGCAACTATGACCGAAGATGTAGATGAATTAATCACAAACTTTTTCATCAATCCACAACGCGTTACTGTTGCTGTTACAGGAACACCTCTTGAAAACATTATACAACAACGCTACGAGGTAAAGAACTTTTACACAAAGGTTAACCTATTAGAACATGTGCTATTTGATAAAGCAACTTTTAATAAAGTGCTGATTTTTGTGTCTAATAAAAAAATGGCTGACCGCTTGTTTGAAAAGCTAGAAGACATCTTTCCTGGTAATTGTTGTGTGATTCACTCCAACAAAACACAAAACTACAGACTACGTAGTATTGAAGCTTTTGAAAGTGGCGAACATCGTATTTTAATAGCTACAGATGTTATGGCTCGTGGTTTGGATATTGATAATGTAAGTCATGTAATAAATTTTGACACACCAAAATATCCTGAAAACTATATGCATAGAATAGGTAGAACTGGTAGAGCTGAAAACTCAGGAACCAGTATTGTATTTTCTACCGAAGACGAGCAGGATTACATTGAAGCTATTGAAAACTACATGAATTTAAAAATAGCATTAATTGAATTTCCTGAGGAAGTAACTGTTTCTACGGAATTAATTGAAGAAGAACGACCGCAAATAAAGGAGCATTACAACCCTTTAAAACGTAACAAAGATGATTATGAACCAGGCGCTGCTTTTCATGAAAAGAAAGAAAAAAACAAGAAAACAAACCAAGGCGGTTCGTACCGAAGAGAAATAGCCAAAAAATATAAGAAGCCTAAAACTAGAGGCGACAAAAACTACAACAAAAAAAAGAAAAGGAAATAAAAAAACCCTCTTCAAATTAATGAAAAGGGTTTAAGAAAGCCACAAGGTATCAAGGTTCTTTAAATATTAACCAAATTTAAATTACTATAACCCTAACTATAGTTAACCTTGTACCTTAATGTGACTTTCGGATATATCTTTAATTGGCACAATAAGTTTTCCTGTATCAGTTTTTAATATTACTGATATGTTTTCAATAGCTAAAACCTCATACGTTTTACCATTGTACTCTATGATTTGTCCTATCTCATAGGTTCTTCTTGCGTAATAGGTTCTTAAAATATCTCCTACTACTACCTTTGCTCCAAAACCAAATGCCAAAGCAAATGCTAATAAAAAGGCAGCCATTATCATAGTGATATTGCTAGTGATAATATCAGTGTCAACTCCTGCTTGGTTTAAAGCTGTAACTGACACAAACACTAGAATTAACAAAAACACTATTTGACTTATAATTTTTGCACCTGAAAGCTCCATAGATTCAAAAAATGACCTAATCGACTTTTTGACAAAATTTGCTAATAACAATCCAACTGTAAAAATGACTAAAGCTGTAAATAATTGAGGTAAATAACGAAGTAAGTTGCTTATCTCTTCAGAAACCATTGTTAAGTTTAGTATATCAGAAACTACAATAATTAACATGATATACATTACCCATTTTACAAACTTTGAGGTAATTTTTATAATGTTGAAGTTTAACTTTTTACCTTCAAAAATTTCTATTTCATTAATCTTATCATCAAGCTTATCTGCTTTAGCAAACTTTAATGCTTTTTTGATAATACCAACAACTACTTTTGTAAGTATCCATCCAATAATTAATACTACAATAGCACCAATTATATTGGGTATTACCTTACCTATTTCGGTAGTCATAACAGACAAAGAGTTCATCACGTCTTCGTTCCATTCAGTTATTTTTTCCATGTATTGCTTTTTTAGTTGATTTTTATTTGTTCCTTTCTTTAATAGTTGCTTCAATAATTTTTGCCACGTCTACTGAAAACAGACTAGCTAGTTCCATAAGTAATTTAGCAATGGCAATATCATTCATGACTTTTGCCTTCAATTCATCAGGCACCTCTTTTAAAGGCTTGTCTATTTGCTTAAACGGATTTTCCATTACTCAAAGTTGTTTTTATACTCATTAATAAGTTTGTCCTTGGCGCGCTTAATTCTCATTTTCACTGCGCTTTCTCCAATACCTAAAACACTTTCAATTTCCTTTATAGAAAGGTAATCTTGGTATTTTAGTAATAAAATCATTTTCTCCTCAGGAGAAATTAGGTTCAGGGCTTCTTTTAAATTATGAACTTTCATTTGAAGGAAGTCTTTATCATCTTCTTCAAAAGAAATGTTCTCAATATCTTGATAATCTACTGCGTTCTTTTCTATTTTTTTTGCTGTGTTCCTAGTAACATAGTTTACACAGTGGTTGTATGTAAATGCATAAAGCCAAGTAGAAAATTTTGATTTTTCTTTAAAACTAGCCAATTTAACAAAGAGCTTTAAAAACACATCTTGAGTCAAATCTTTTGCCTCATCTTCATCCTTTGCGAAACCGTAGCACTTATTATACACCATAGTGGCATACCTGTCATATAGCACTTCAAAAAGCAATGTATCGTTGGTTTTGACAATTTTTCTTACCAAATCCTCATCAGATACTGCATTAATGTTATTAATGGTTTCCAATAGCTAGGGAATAATTTTAAATATGGTTTTATATTTAGACACCTACATCTAATTAAAGTCACATTTTTTTGTGTAACTTTTTTTTAATTTACTAAATCTTCTTGAAAAACAGATTTATTTAAGTTGAAGAATGTACAATTTAAAGTATGCTATACACACACAATCAAGCGGTAAGAAATATCTTTTAGCAAACCTATTAAAGATGAAGAATTGTAAAAACTAAAACCAGGGACAACAAAAAAAACGTAGAAAAAAGTATTAAAATAATTTTAGTCAACTAAGGTTCTCTCTATTGACCACGAATTGTTTTCTAAGCTCAAAATAAACATACCTTTTTTTTCACAAATTCCTGAGCAATGAAAATACAGACTTATATAAGCTTTAGTTTTTTCATAGTTGTAAATTGGTTTGGTAACACTTAACAAACCATCTAAACAACCTAACTCTTCATAAATTGTTCTTCTGTCTTTAGTATGTTTTATAGCTTCTAAACTATCTATTTGCTTTTGAGTGATGATATTTAGTTTAGGTAGTAAAGTGTCTGGAATAATAAAACCTTCTGCATTTTTTACTTTAGTCTCAAAATCATCATTGAGGTTTAATGTTGCCTTTACTAATTCTAGATTTTCTTTTTTATTAAATACAATAGGAAGTCCTTTTTGGAATATACAATTAGTATAAAAGTCATTTGACGGATTATCAGTAAACTTTTTAATAATTTCTTTTGTTATTAAAAATTCGTTTTCTGTTTTATTCTTAGCATCATCACAGCCTAAAAACAATACTATTGAAAGTATAGAAAGCACATAAGTTATTAGGTTGCATTTTATCATAATCAATGATTGTCTTAGTTATAATTAATTACGCAATATTTACTGTTTTTTTAGAAACTAGGGTCAAATTGTTGATCTATAGCTTTTAAAACTGCATCTTTTGTTTCCTTTTCAATGGTATCAAGCATTTTAAAAAGCGTTTTTATTGTTTTTCCTTTATATAGAAAATGTCCCTCTTCAAGTTGTTCAAAAACATCTTTAATACTATGTGAGCCACTTAATGAGAACGCATCACTATTACCATATAAACTAACAGTAAACCATTCTTTTAAATAATGTTCAGTTTTCCAAAGCTTGTTGCTTTTCCAATGGAAGCTCCAATAGCCATTGGGCTCATGAGTTTTAAGCGTGAATTCTTTTTCTGGTTTTAGCTGCTGTAATTCTGCAAGAACAGCTTCCATCTTATTCGTAATTGATGAAATGAGTTTAGTCTTATCAACGTTTGATGATACTTCAGATTTCAGATTTCTAAACTGCTTACTGTTTAGCAGTTGCTTCGCCTTGTTTTTTACACCTTTAGTAGCACCTTCTTTTGATAATTTTTCTACATCAGCATAGGAAACAGCTTTGTGGTCTAGAAGTAACTCCTGAAGTTTTTTATGGTTAGATGCTATTATTTTTTCTACAAGCTCTTCCGTTAAATCGTTAGTTAACAACTCTTGTCTTATAGCTTCATTAGGTTTGTCTACAACACCAGGTTGTAGTAAAATACGTGTATCTGTATAAGGCTTTAAATAAAACAGTAAATGATTTAGTTTATCGACCAGTTCTAATCGGTTCTTGGTAGAAAACTCTAATTCTGGCGCTTCCCAAACTCCTTCATAATCTAATGCATTAGTTTTAGTATTGAACTTTGGCAACAAACATATAACCTGTAGTTGGTATGCACCATTAATATCGCCTTCTGGTCGCCATGATACATCAATGGCTTTTAATAGTGTATGCGAACTGATAAGCAATAGAGAACTGCCTGTAAACTCATGTATGGTGTCTTCAGTTGGATCTGTATCGGTTAACAAATTCCAATCAACTGTCCAGCCTGCTGGTATTTTTAAGGGTTGAAGGTTCATTTTCAAAAATTACTAATGTAAGATTTATTTAGTCTTCAATCCAAATGTCTTGTTTATAATAAGGATATGGTAAATCGTCGAGCGTTTCGTATTTAAATTCTGATTGTTCTTTGCCTGTTAACCAGTTTACCCAACCCCATTTTCCATCTTTTTTCACAGCTAATTTTAGTACACCATCTGCATCAAAATTTTTATACTCTTCGTAAATACAAGGTACTGACAGTTTTGTGTTTTCATTATAACTCCAATACGACAAATGCATACCCACTTTACCTTTGTTGTAAACTGCTGTATATTTTGAGTTGTATCCAAAAAAACGAATACTATCGTATTTTGCAGGTATAAGTGTTGTTAAATCATTTTCGCCCAATGATTGATACATCCCCCATTTTTTAGTGGCTTTATTCCTTGCTTTAAAAACACCATCGCCATTACTTTCATCAAAAATGAGTATATCCGCTTTTAGTTTTTTCTTGGAAGTTACAAACATATCTTTTGCCCAACCTTCTATCCAAACCAAAGGTACATCTTCAGGGTTATCGAAAGTGGGATCTACTAAAACTATATCTTCAAACCAATCTACTAATCCCCATTTTTCATTTTGCTTTACAAGCGCATAATACCTACCATCTACTTCCTTCATTTTTATAGCATCATAAATGCAGTTGGCTCTCTCAGCTGCATCATGTATTTCATAAGGATTTAAAAGAATACCGTATTTTTTTTTGATTTTTACAATAGTAAAAGGCTCCATATTTTTAAACCAGCCAATAGAATCGAATTTTGGAGCTACTACCTCATCAAAATCGATGATTGCTTCATCTAAATCATAATAGGCATCTATATTGTAAACTCCCCATTTTTTGGTGGATTTCATCTTTACTTTTGCCAAATTATTTTCGTCAGTAATCCACTCAATTTCTTTTCCTTTAATATGTTTTAGGATTTGTTTGTCTGATATATCTTGGGCTATAACAAAGCTAGAAAATAAAAAAAGTGAGATAATAAAAGCTGTTTTTTTCACACCAATAGGTTGTTTCATCTGTTTATGTTTATTATTCACGTTTCATAATTGGGTTTTCGACTAAGTACTTAAAATTCTTTAATGTTTCTTCTCTAATGTCATCGTCATAAATAGTAATTGAAAAGTTAAATTCATTTTTAACATAATCAGACCAATATTCGCCTTGTGGTTTTGCTCTTCTTAAAAACCCATAATCTTCATAAAAAACAAATTCAATTTTATCACCATTTTGATACACTTCATAAACATCATCAAATATTATTTGCACATCATATAATACATCATAATAATAACGTCCTTCATAATATACTTTATCTGCTTCATACCTTATTGAAGCAAATAATTTTCTGGTGCTTTCATCTGTTTTAATTTTAAAACTATGTGTGGTAGAGTTATTGCTTCCAAAATAACCAGAATTATTTTTTATTTCATCTATACTTACTAACTGTAAATTTCTAACTGATGTTAACTCTTTAAAGGCTTTATCAATATCCTCATTAGATGAAGAATAGGAGTCTGACCAATAAAACATATCGTCATAATCATTAGTATTAGACTCTTCTTTTCGATCGTATTCTTTTTGAGAAACTATTTCTCCATTTTTAAAGACTACTTCTGATGCCAATGATGCATTATCATAATAATACTTCCACAATCCATCTTGTTTGCCTTCAATTAGGTTTCCCTTAGATTCTAAATTACCGTTTTCATAATAGGTTTTACCTTCACCGTGATGTTTATTGTCTTTATAATATAAATGATATTTTAATTTCCCGCTTTCATAAAATTCTTTAAACTCGCCATTTAATAAATCGTTTTCAAAATTATTTATACTTTTTATCTTTCCATTTTCAAAGTATACATACTTAGTATTTACGGTACCTAAAGTAAATTTTTTTAATTCAGTTAATACTCCCTCTTCATTATAAAAATATACATCTCCATCAAAATTATCTTTTACAAAGTTACCTTTGACTTGGATGTTTCCATTTTCATAATAAACTATAGCCATGCCATTAAAATTTCCATCTTTATCTTTAAATGCTTTTAGTTTTACATTACCATTTTCATAATACTCATAGTATTCTTCTGGTTTGTTTCTCTCTTCTGCCATTTTGACTAACTCTGTCCATTGTGCAGAAACTATACTTGTGAAGAGTAATGTTGTAATTAGTAGTAGGTTTTTTTTCATAATAGTTATTTTGATTTTAAAAAAGAAGACGTCTAGTCGTAGTAATAATATTCAAAATCATAAATAGACGTTCCCTTTATGCTTTTAGAAAGTTTAAATAGCTTGTCTTTGCGATCAAAGAAGATTATTTCAATAATTAGCTTGTCGCCTTTAAGGTATTTATTTTCACTGTCATTACTTTCTATAAATTCTAGCTCAAATTGTGTGTCATTAAGTTGTTTGTACTTATATAATGTATAATCATCTGTTTTATCTTTATGTATTTTCCATATGCCATCAGCTATTTCAAAATAGGTTTTACCTACAAAAGCCATCTCGTAATAAAATTGCTTTTGCTTTAAAAACTTTTCCACACTTGATTTAGACACCTCTGATTTTATGCGCTCATATGAAGTATCTGGACCTATAATGGGTTCAGGGTCAGAGATAGTTAGGTCATGATACGCTTTACAATTAAAAAACAGTCTAGTCTCTAAAATTTGATACAACTCATAATGTTGAAAATTAGTTGACTGTAGGAGATATGGTCTGGTTTCGGTTTTCCAAAATTCTTCAAGGATCTCTTTCCTTGTTTTATTTGATTTATCGGCATCAAAAAACTCACACATTTTTATAGAGGCTTGGTTTATTTCTTCTAGTGTTTGCGCTGTAATAGTATTAATAGAAATAAATAATGTAATCATTAATAGACTGTTTTTCATGATTTCAGATTTTAGGGTTAAGAAATAACTTACATTTTAACAAATCTAAAGATTATATGAATATGTTTATATACTCATTTTGAGTATTTTCTTACGCTTTCCTTTGTCTTTCATTCTATCTAAAACAAAAAAAAGCGAACCTTATGGCTTGCTTTTTTTAAATTCTGAATTTAATTCAGAATAACAATATTATAAATCTACACATGTAAAGCTCTATCTCCAGTTGCAGCTAAAGCTGCTTCTTTAATAGCTTCAGTAAATGTTGGATGTGCATGAGACATACGAGATACATCTTCAGCACTTGCTCTATACTCCATAGCTACAACTGCTTCTGCAATCATATCAGCAGCACGAGCACCAACCATGTGTACTCCTAAAATTTCATCGGTAGTTTTATCTGCTAAAACTTTTACAAATCCATCAAGATCCATACTTGCTCTACTACGTCCTAAAGCACGCATAGGAAATTGTCCTACCTTATACTCTACTCCAGCTTCTTTAAGTTGCTCTTCGGTTTTACCAACAGCTGCAACTTCTGGCCAAGTGTAAACTACACCAGGAATTAAGTTATAATCTATATGTGGTTTTTGTCCTGCTAAGGTTTCAGCAACAAACACACCTTCTTCTTCAGCTTTATGCGCTAACATTGCACCTTTAATAACATCTCCTATTGCATAAATGTTTGAAGCGCTTGTTTGTAAATGATCATTTACTTCAACTTGACCTCTGTCGTTTATTTTTACTCCAGCAGCTTCAGCATTTAAACCATCAGTATAAGGACGACGACCTACTGATACTAAACAGTAATCGCCTTTAAATTCTACTTCTTCGCCTTTTTTATTATCAGCTTTAACGATAACTTCATCTCCAACACGCTCTACCGATTTTACTTTATGAGAGGCATTGATGTTGAATTTTTGTTTTTTCAATACTTTATTCAACTCCTTAGAAACACCAGCATCCATTGTTGGTAAAATTCTATCTGCATACTCCACAACAGAAACCTCAGCTCCTAAACGCTTGTATACTTGACCTAGTTCAAGACCAATAACTCCACCACCAATTACAATTAAATGTTTAGGAACTTCTTTAAGTTTTAACGCTTCAGTAGAAGTGATTACACGTTCTTTATCAATATTTATAAATGGTAAGCTAGATGGTTTAGAACCTGTTGCTATAATGGTGTTTTTAGCTTCAATTTCTTCTTCTTTTTCTCCTTTGATAAGGATATGAGTAGCATCTTTAAAGCTTCCTAAACCTTCATATACATCAATCTTATTCTTCTTCATTAAGAAATCAATTCCACCTGTAGTTTGGTCTACTACAGATTGCTTACGAGCAATCATTTTTTCTAAGTTTACCTTAACCTCACCAGAAATATCAATTCCATGCTCTTCAAAATGCTTAATAGCATCTTCGTAATGGTGAGACGAGTCTAAAAGTGCTTTACTTGGTATACAACCAACGTTAAGGCAAGTTCCTCCTAAAGTTGAATATTTTTCAATGATTGCAGTTTTCATTCCTAGTTGAGCGCAACGGATAGCTGCAACATATCCACCAGGACCAGAGCCTATAACGGCTACATCGTATGAATTCATAAGATTGTTTTTTGTCAGATTTTATTTAAAACTATTACAAAAATACAACATTGTATTTTTATTTACGAATGTGAGTTCACTAATTTTAAAGCTATAATTTACTTGAGTATTACGATTTGTAAATCTCTAAAACTCATTTCGCTTTAAGAAGGAAAACCTAGCATAGTTCCCATGCCTACTGTAAACAACCAAGACCCATAAATAGCATGCTCAATGGAAACCAAAAGTGTTGATTTTGTTTTGGTATAGGTTAGCGCAAACAAGAGTCCGCCAAGAAAGGTTAAAACAAGCACCAAAGTACTTTTAAACATGATGTGTGCTAATGAAAACACTACTGCATTTAAAACTATTGCAAAAGAGGTGCTTTGAAACAATACAGCGTATCTTTCAAAAAAAAGCGTTCTATAAATAAGTTCTTGAGGATATACCGAAAACACACTATAAACAAACAAAATGACCAACCACAGCAAGGGCTTGTTTAACAACACTTCAAATAAACGAACATTATCAGTAAACCAAACGAAAAGCGTGGTTAATACAGCTATAATGGCTAGTTTTATGACAGTTTCTCTCCAAAACTGTTTCCAGTTTAAACCTTTGGCTACTTTAAATTGTTTCTGTTCAACTTTAAGTAATAGATATATAACATACAAGAATCCTCCTAACCCAATACCTAACTTAATAAATGGTGAATACTCTAACGCAAAACTTATTGGTATTAGAATGAAAATAATGAAAAACTCTATGAGTTTATAAGTGTTAGATTTCATAATTAAACGCGTATTGCTGTTGTGTGTTTAACTTCGTTAATTACAAACATACTATGTGTACTACCAATATGGTTTATAGAGGTTAATTTATTAACCATAAACTCTCTAAAGGCTTCCATATCGCTTACTATAACTTTTAAAAGGTAATCATAATCACCACTAATATGAAAACACTCTACGACTTCCTCTAAATTAGCAACATCTTTTTCAAATTTAACCACATATTCTTGAGTATGCTGAATAAGTTTTATATGGCAGAAAGCAATAAACGACTTATCAATCTTTTCTTTCTTAATTAGCGCTACATATTTATTGATAACACCTTCACGCTCTAACTTTTTGATACGCTCATAAACAGCAGTTACCGATAAATTCAGTTTTAACGACAACTCTTTATTGGTTTGTTTACTATCCTGCTGAAGCAAATGCAGAAGCTTTTTATCTATATCGTCAAAAATCATATTGAAAAATTTTCTTCAAACTAACATGTTAGTAGATTGAATTCGTAAAATATTTTTATAAAAGTAACAAATAACAGATTAATAATCTAAAATTTTAAATATATATTGATAATACATCTATTTATTCGGATTTTTGATGTATTAACTAAATACACTTTACTATGTCATTTAAACCCGCAAATAATATACAAGACTTACAATATTTTGGTGAGTTTGGAGGTGTTAACCCTTCTATTTCAGATTCATCTACTTACACCTTTTTATCAGCAAAAACTATGTTTGATACGTTTGAAGGTAATGCAGATGGTTGCTACCTGTATTCGCGTCACTCATCGCCTTCTAACCTTTATTTAGGAGAAGCTCTTGCTGCTATGGAAGGTACTGAAACTGCTAATGTAACTGCATCAGGTATGGGAGCCATTACACCTGTAATTTTACAGCTTTGTGGTGCTGGAGATCATGTGGTATCTAGTAGAACTATTTATGGTGGTACTTATGCGTTTCTTAAAAACTTCACACCAAAACTTAATATTAGTACCTCATTTGTTGATATTACTAAACTAGATGTTGTTGAAGCTGCAATTACCGAAAATACTAAAGTTTTATACTGCGAATCGGTTAGTAACCCTTTATTAGAAGTTGCCGACATAAAAGGACTTGCTGCTATAGCAAAAAAACATAATTTAAAACTTGTAGTAGACAATACGTTTTCGCCATTATCAATATCACCTGTTAAATTAGGTGCTGATATTGTTATACACAGTTTAACGAAATTTATTAATGGCTCTAGCGATACTGTTGGTGGTGTTGTGTGTGGAACTCAAGAATTTATTGACGCCTTAAGAAACGTTAATGATGGTGCTTGTATGCTATTAGGAAGCACAATGGATAGTTTACGCTCTGCTTCTGTTTTAAAAAACTTAAGAACACTACACATAAGAATGCAACAACATAGCCATAACGCTACATATTTAGCTCAAAAATTTCAAGCAGATGGTTTAAAAACGGTATATCCAGGATTAGAATCGCATCCTTCACATGAGTTATTTAAAAGCATGATGAACGAAAAATATGGTTTTGGAGGTATGCTTACCATAGATGTTGGTTCACTTGATAAGGCCAATGCACTTATGGAACTAATGCAAGAAAAAAACCTTGGGTATCTTGCTGTAAGTTTAGGGTTTTATAAAACATTATTCTCTGCTCCAGGTTCTTCAACATCTTCTGAAATACCAGAAGATGAGCAAAAAGAAATGGGATTAAGCGATGGTCTTATTCGTTTTTCTATAGGACTAGATGCTGATATTGAACGCACATACAACATGATGCGTGAATGTATGGAATCTTTAAACATCTTAGATAAAAAAAGTGAAGCTAGCTTAGTTTAATTTTTTTGACATAATTAATACACTAAAGACGCTTTCATAAACCGAAAGCGTCTTTTTTATTTTACAAAATCATTATAATTCAAGTATTTAAAAACAGTTAAACATCTGCATTTGCTTTATAGACAACATTATCGTAACATTACATCAATAAAACTTCTAACTAACACCTATGGAAAGCCAAGATATAAAGCCTAGACAACCACAAGATGAACATATTGTTGAAAACAAACAATTAAATATATGGGAAGCTTTAATACCTGTTATTGCTTTAGTTGGTATGCTAGCTTTTAATGTATTTGTTTATGGTGATAATGCGCTTAGTGGTAGCAATCAGTTTATCTTACTTTTAGGCGCTGCTGTTGCCGCTGTTGTTGGCTTTTATAATAAAGTAACGTTTAGCCAAATGATTGATGAAGTGGCTGAAAATGTAAAATCAACCACAGGAGCTATTTTAATTCTACTCATGGTTGGTGCTTTAGCAGGGACATGGCTTATTAGTGGTATTATTCCTGCTATGATATATTATGGCTTACAAATACTAAATCCTACCATATTTTTAGCTGCTTGTGTAATTATATGTGCAATCATATCAGTAGCTACAGGAAGTTCTTGGACAACTTCAGCAACCGTTGGTATCGCCTTAATTGGTATTGGCGAAGCGCTTGGTGTTTCTTTAGGAATGACAGCAGGTGCTGTTTTATCTGGTGCTTATTTTGGAGATAAAATGTCTCCTTTAAGTGATACTACAAACCTTGCTCCTGCCATGGCAGGAAGTGAATTATTTACACATATAAAGTATATGGCTTTAACCACAGTACCTACAATTGTAATCACATTAATAGTATTTATCATTTTAGGATTTACGCAAGACGCAACAGGAAATGCTGATACCTCTTTACTGCTTAATGATATTGATAGCACTTTTAATATTAATGGTTGGCTGTTTTTAGTTCCCATATTTGTTATTGTACTCATCATAAAAAAAACACCTCCACTTGTTGCACTTTTGATAGGAACATTATTAGGAGGAATTTTTGCATTGCTATTTCAACCACACATAGTCACACAAATTGCAGGAACTGACTCTTTAACATTAACTTCTGCTTACAAAGGTGTTATGGATGCTATTACAGTAAAAACTACAATAGCTACTGACAATGAAACACTACAAGATTTATTTTCTGCTTCAGGAAAAGGAATGTATGGTATGTTAGGAACCATTTGGTTAATTCTTTGTGCAATGGTTTTTGGTGGTGTTATGGATGCCATTGGAGCATTAACAAGAATTAGTCAAGCACTACTAAGTTTAGCAACAACCACATTTGGTCTTTTTGCAAGTACAGTGGCTAGTTGTTTAGCTTTAAATATTACAGCATCAGACCAATACTTAGCATTAGTTGTACCTGGAAAAATGTTTAAAAAAGCTTATGAAGATAAAGGGTTAGCTCCAGAAAACCTAAGTAGAGCTCTTGAAGATTCTGGTACTGTAACTTCTGTTTTAGTACCATGGAATACTTGTGGAGCCTACCAAAGTGGTGTGCTTGGAGTACCTGTTGTAGATTATTTCTTTTTCGCCATATTTAACTGGTTAAGCCCTTTTATGACCTTAACTTTTGCTGCGTTTTCGATTAAAATCAAACAATTATCTGCTAAGAAATAATTATTAATTCAATCATTTTAAACTCATTTTACCAAGTTGATATTTTAGAGTATCAATAATTGCTGATTTAACAAAAATCAACACCTTATTTTGATGTCATATTCTAATACTATTTGTATATAATTTTATATTATTTATTTCTATCAAAACACGCTGTTTAAGTCCTTATGTTTGTAGTGAAATTAATAATCACTTAAAAAATAAATAAACATGGCATTCGTAGGAAAACAATTTCCAGATTTAAATGTAAACGCAATGAACGAAATGGGTGACACCTTTAAATTAAACGTTCTTGAAGAAGCAAAAAACAATAACAAAAAAGTAGTATTATTTTGGTACCCGAAAGATTTCACTTTCGTATGTCCTACTGAATTACACGCTTTTCAAGCTGCTTTAGGTGAGTTTGAAAAACGTAACACTATAGTAATTGGAGCTTCTTGTGATACTGCTGAAGTTCATTTTGCTTGGTTAAGTACTGCTAAAGATAATGGTGGAATTGAAGGTGTAACTTACCCTCTTTTAGCTGATTCTAACAGAAACTTAGCATCAACTCTTGGTATTTTAGATATCTCTAACGAAACTTACAACGAAGAAACTGGAGTTGTAACTGTAGATGGCGATAACGTAACTTACAGAGCTACTTACATCATTGATGAAGAAGGTATCGTACAACACGAGAGTATCAACAACATGCCACTTGGTAGAAATGTAAATGAATATTTAAGAATCATCGATGCTTTAACTCACGTGCAAGAAAAAGGTGAAGTTTGTCCTGCTAACTGGGAAGAAGGTAAAGATGCAATGCAAGCTAATGCTCAAGGTACTAAAGAGTATTTAAAAGCACACTTAAACTAAGTATTAGTTATGGTTCAAGAATTAGATCAAGACAATTTACAAAGTATAGTTTCTGAAAACGATACAGTTGTTGTGCAATACTCAGCAACTTGGTGTGGAAACTGTCGTATAATGAAGCCAAAGTTCAAGAAATTAGCAACAGAAAATGAAAATATTACTTTCGTTATTGCTGATGCTGAAAAATTTCCTGAGAGTAGAAAATTAGCAACTGTAGACAACTTACCTACGTTTGCTACTTTTAAAAATGGTGAATTCAAAAATCAAGTACAAACTAATAAGTTCGATGTTTTAAAAGAACTTGTTAATGAAGTTATTTAAATTATGAAGTTACCAGTAATAAAACAATTAACCCAGTTTATCGAAGATAATGACGAAGACTTCGTATTAGAGACTATTGAAACCTTAGAAAACCTAACCGAAGTACCATCATTAAAAGATGAGGAGTTAGATGTTATAGGTGAATTAATTTCTAATATGTATGGTGCAATTGAAGTACACAAAATGGTAAAAGATGGCACACCAAAAAAGGAAGCTTTAAATACTTTTATGTCTCGTGTTCTTGGATCTATCGATAAATAATAGCATTAATTGAAAAAGAAGAATAAAAAAACCACTTCAAATGAAGTGGTTTTTTTTATGTTTTATAATTTCTCTGCTATTGTCTTTAGTTCTTTTTCTTTAGCATAATCCAAAGCTGTTTTACCTTCTAAATCTTTAAGTGATTTATCAGCATTATGAGCTAAAAGCACATCTACAACTGCCTCTTGGTTATATTGTGTTGCATACATTAAAGCAGTTGTACCATTATTGTTTTGCGCATTTACATTAGCATCATGTTTTAGCAACATCTCAACCAACGCAAGATTTCCTTTAAAACTCACTCCTATTAAGGCTGTATTACCAGAAGCATCCTTTCCATTAACATCTGCATGATGCTCTAATAACACTTTAGCAATACCTTCTTTATCAAAGTAGCTAGCAAAAATTAAAGGCGTAAAACCTCTTGCATCAGTTATACTAACTAATTTAGGGTTTCTATCAAGTTGTAGTTTTATGTTTTCGGTATTACCAGACTGTATGGTTCTAAAAAATAATTCGTTTTCGTTCATATCTATGTATTCAATAAAAAAAGGAACACATTACATAACTAATGCATTCCTTTTTAGAGTTACTATTTATCAATTATTTCAAATCAAATCTATCAGCATTCATCACTTTAGTCCAAGCTGCCACAAAATCTTTAACAAATTTCTCTTCAGCATCATCGGCTGCATATACTTCAGCTACTGCTCTTAATTCAGTATTTGAACCAAAAATTAAATCGGCACGAGTACCTGTAAACTTCACTTCACCAGTTCTTCTATCTCTTCCTTCAAATAATTGGTCATCACTAGAAGTTGCACTCCATGTGTAGGTCATATCTACTAAATTCTTGAAAAAGTCATTGGTAAGATGCCCTACATTATCAGTAAATACTCCATGCTTAGAACCATCATAGTTAGCACCTAAAACTCTTAGACCTGCTACTAATACTGACATTTCAGGAATAGACAATGCCATAAGATTAGCTTTATCTACTAATAAATCTTCAGCAGCAACCTTAACATTTGGGTTCATATAATTTCTAAATCCATCACCTAGTGGTTTTAAATAGTTGAATTGCTCAACATCAGTTTGCTCTTGAGTAGCATCTCCTCTACCTTGAGCAAAAGGCACTGAAATAGTATGACCTGCATTACTAGCAGCTTCTTCTATAGCCGCAACACCTCCTAGCACAATTAAATCTGCCATAGAAATTGTTCCGTTAAATTGGTTTTGAATGCCTTCATAAACACCCAAAACTTTATTTAATTCTTCTGGATTGTTTACTTTCCAACTGCGTTGTGGCTCTAATCTTAATCGTGCTCCATTTGCCCCACCTCGCTTATCAGAATCTCTATACGTTGAAGCCGAAGCCCAAGCTGTTCTTACCAATTCTGAAATAGACAAACCTGACGCTAAAATCATTTTCTTTAATGAGGTAATGTCACTGTCGCTTAGTTTATAATCCACTTTAGGAACAGGATCTTGCCAAATTAATTGCTCACTAGGAACTTCTGGCCCTAAGTAACGATCAATTGGTCCCATATCTCTGTGCGTTAACTTATACCAAGCTCTAGCGAAAGCATCTTCAAAAGCTTTGTGGTCTTTATGAAAGCGTTGTGAGATTTTTAAATATTCAGGATCTGTTTTTAAAGCAATATCTGCTGTAGTCATCATTAAGGCTTGCTTCCCGTTTGGGTCACCTGCTTTTGGAGCCATACGTGCTTTAGACGCTGCTGTTGGCGTCCATTGATGTGCTCCTGCAGGACTTTTGGTTAATTCCCAATCATAATTTAATAACACATCAAAATAATCGGCATCCCATTGCGTTGGGTTTGGTGTCCAAGCACCTTCAATACCACTAGTAATTGTATCGTCTAACACACCACTTTTATAAGTGTTTTTCCAACCAGTACTCATTTGTTCTATTGGTGCACCATGTGGTTCAGCACCTACATATTGACCAGGATCTGCAGCTCCATGTGCTTTACCAAAAGTATGACCACCAGCAACAAGAGCAACTGTTTCTTCATCATTCATTGCCATACGACCAAAAGTTTCTCTTACATCTTTAGCAGAACCCATTGGGTCTGGTTTTCCATCTGGACCTTCAGGGTTTACGTAAATCCATCCCATCATAACAGCAGCAAGAGGATCTTCTAAATCTCGTTCATTGTAGTTATCACTATTTCCATAACGCTCTTCGTTTGCTCCCCATTCTGTTTCGCTTCCCCAATATACATCTTGCTCAGGTTCCCAAATATCTTCTCGTCCACCAGCAAAACCAAAGGTTGGGAATCCCATAGACTCTAACGCACAGTTCCCTGCAAGAATCATTAAATCTGCCCACGAGATTTTATTACCGTACTTCTTTTTTATTGGCCATAATAATAATCTTGCTTTGTCTAAGTTTCCGTTATCTGGCCAGCTATTTATTGGTGCAAAGCGCTGATTACCTGTACCTGCTCCTCCACGACCATCTCCAACTCTATAAGTACCTGCACTATGCCACGCCATACGAATCATAAAACCTCCATAATGGCCATAGTCTGCTGGCCACCAATCTTGCGAGTCGGTCATAATATTTAAAACATCTTGTTTTAATTCTGCAAAGTCTATACTATTAAATGCTTCAGCATAATTAAAATTTTCTCCTAGTGGATTCGATTTTGCAGCATGTTGTCTTAAAATATTTAATTTTAATTCATTTGGCCACCAATCTCTATTCTTTACTCCACCTCCACCAACAGTATTTTGCTTTCCGCTTAAAAAAGGACACTTGTTTGGGTCTGAATTGTTAGAATGATTATTGTTTTCCATTTTTATTATTTTTTTATGATTCTATATTCTATAAAATTAAGAAAAATGCATCCTAAAAGATTAAAAATTACATTTTTATAAATAATATTATTATTGATAAAACTTATAGAAAACAAAAATTCAATAACAAACAGTAATTAAAACAAAAAAAAGGTCTCAATTGAGACCTTTATTAATGACTAATACAACTTTATTATGATTTTGGAAGAAGCACTGTATCAACAACGTGTATAACTCCATTGGATTGGTTAACATCTGCTATTGTAACTTTAGCTGAGTTACCATTTTCATCAGTAATGTAAACATCTCCTCCTTTGGTCCACGCTGTTAACCATCCACCACTTACAGTTTCTATTTTTGCTTTTCCATCTCCTTTCTTTATCATTCCCATAACGTCACTAGCGCTCCATTTTCCTGCAACCACATGATATTTTAATACAGTTTGCAGTGTAGAGATGTTTTCTTCCTTTAATAGGTTTTCAACTGTGCCCTTTGGCAACTTACCAAAAGCATCATTTGTAGGTGCAAAAACTGTAAAAGGTCCCTCGCTCATTAACACATCAACTAATCCTGCTGCTTTAACTGCTGCAACTAGTGTAGTGTGGTCTTTAGAGTTTACAGCATTTTCTACAATATTTTTACTTGGGTACATTGCAGCTCCACCTACCATTTTGGTATCCTCTTTCTTCATTTTGCTTTGTGCTATAGTATTTGTGCCTATAGTAAATGTTGCTAACAAAATAATTGAACTGAATAATTTAATCTTTTTCATAATACTTTAGATTTAAGTTTATAATTGTTTGGTATATAAACGAAAAAACTCATCAAGCGGTTTTTAAAAAAAATAAAAGTCCTCAGTAATTCATCAAACTAGTCATGCTTTGTTACCTTGTTAAATTTTTGTTTTATTTTGAAATTCTATGGTACTTTTTTTGTATCTTATAGAAAGAATTTAAAGCGAATTATTATGGAGGATGTTAATTATATAAAAGTGTTTTCAGGTAATTTTATTATTGTGCAATTGGTATTGGACAGATTACAAAGCATTGGCATTAATGCTATTATTAAAGACGAATCAGAATCTGGTAGGCTTGCTGGTTTTGGGTCATCCATTCAAGGATTTCAAGAACTCTTTGTTAACAAAGACGAATTGGACAACGCACTACCCATTGTAGAATCAGTAAAATCTGAACTTAAAGTATAAAAAAAATCCTGATGAAATTCATCAGGATTTTAGTTTTAAGATGCTGTTACAGCATACATTTTTTCTCTTTGCTCCTTTATCTTTTTATCATCCATATACTCATCAAAAGTCATATATCTATCAATAATTCCGTTAGGAGTTAGTTCTATTACTCTATTTGCAACCGTTTGAGCAAACTCGTGGTCATGTGTTGTAAACAAGACTGTTCCTTTAAAGTTTTTTAATGAGTTGTTGAATGCTGTAATACTTTCTAGATCAAGGTGATTTGTTGGTTCGTCCAACATCACAACATTAGCTCTCATCATCATCATTCTACTCAACATACAACGCACTTTTTCACCTCCAGATAATACATCGGCAGTTTTTAAGGCTTCTTCACCACTAAAAATCATTTTCCCAAGAAAACCTCTAATGTAAACCTCTTCGCGTTCTTCTTCGGTAGTTGCCCATTGACGTAACCAATCTACAAGCGTAAGTTTGTTTTCAAAATACTCGCTGTTATCAAGTGGTAAATAAGATTGAGAGGTTGTAACTCCCCAAGCATACTTACCAGAATCGGCTTTTTCTTTTCCGTTAATAATTTGATAAAACGCGGTAGTTGCTCTAGAGTCTTTAGAATACACTACTACCTTATCTCCTTTAGCTAAGTTGATATCTACATTTTGAAATAGTACTTCACCATCAATTGAAGCTGATAAGTTTTCAACGTTTAAAATTTGATCCCCTGCTTCTCTTTCTCGTTCAAAAATAATTGCAGGATAACGTCTGCTCGATGGCTTAATTTCAGAAATATTAAGCTTATCAATCATTTTCTTTCTACTGGTAGCTTGCTTAGATTTTGCAACATTGGCAGAAAAACGTCTAATAAACTCTTCAAGCTCCTTTTTCTTTTCTTCAGCTTTTTTGTTTTGTTGTGCTCTTTGTCTTGCTGCTAATTGTGAAGACTCGTACCAAAATGTGTAGTTACCTGAGAAGTGATTGATTTTTCCAAAATCAATATCAGAAATATGTGTACATACTGCATCTAAAAAGTGACGGTCGTGAGATACCACAATAACGCAGTTGTTATAATTGGCTAGGAAATTTTCTAACCATGAAATTGTTTCATAATCCAAGTCGTTGGTAGGCTCATCCATGATAAGCACATCTGGATTTCCAAATAAGGCTTGTGCCAATAACACTCTTACTTTTTGCTTACCATCTAAATCTTTCATTAAGGTATAATGAAGATCTTCTTTGATACCTAAGTTAGACAACATTGCTGCAGCATCGCTATCGGCATTCCAACCGTTCATTTCTTCAAACTGTACTTGCAGCTCTCCAATTTTTTCAGCGTTTTCATCAGTATAATCTGCATAAAGCGCATCTATTTCTGTTTTTAACTTAAATAATGGTTTATTTCCCATTATTACAGTTTCTAACACAGTATGCTCGTCATATAAATTGTGCTCCTGCTCTAAAACTGACATACGCTTACCTTGCTCTAGGTGAACGTGACCAGATGTAGGATCCATTTTTCCTGATAAAATCTTTAAAAAAGTAGATTTTCCTGCTCCATTAGCTCCAATAATACCATAGCAATTACCTTGATTAAATGTGGTATTTACCTCATCAAACAAAATACGCTTACCAAATTGAACCGAAAGATTAGATACTGTTAACATAGTGTCTATTTTAATTTTTTGCAAAAGTAGAAAAATGAATCCATAAAGAAGAAACTTAAAGCTGTTTTTTCGATGTATTAAAAAAGCTTGCAACTCAAGTTTTAACAGCGTATTAACAACACATATACGTTTCAAATTTTATTTTTGTGTGATATGCATATTTAGCCTACGTTATAGTAATATATATGAAGTTTTACATCATAAGTTTTTTAGCATCTGTATTGGTTTTTGGATGCAAAGATATTTCAACTGAAAACAGTGATTACACCTATTTTGGCGGTGAAATTATTAACCCTAAAAATAATCACGTTACATTATACAGTCCAGAAACTGGATACGATACTTTATTTCTTGATAAGCAGAATCGTTTTTTAAAAAAGCTAGAGACTTTTAAACCTGGTTTATTTTCTTTTATGCATGGAGGCGAATACCAATTGGTACTTTTAGAGCCTAGTGATAGTATTATGCTTAGACTAAACACTATAGATTTTGACGAGTCTTTAGTATTTACAGGTCTTGGTTCAAAAAAGAACAATTACCTGATTAAAACATTTTTAGAAAATGAAATTGAAATAAAAAAGCGTAATACGTTTTGCCGAATGTCGCCTGAAGAGCTTGAATCGTATTTAGACTCTACAAAAAAAATAAAGCTTGAAGAATTAAATAGTTTTTTAGACAAGAAACCTTTTTCTGACTTATTTAAGTCTATTGCTGAAGCCAATATTGACTACAATTACTATTATTATAAAGAAATTTACCCTTTTGGTTACTACGGTAATCATCAACTAGCCCATTACAAAGATTTGCCTCAAGATTTTTATGATTACAGAAAAGAAATAGATTATGGACTAGACCATTTAAGTGAATATCCAAGCTACAATCAATTTATGCTAGCTCACTTTAATAATTTGGCATTAACTGATTATTATGACAACGTAGCTTACCATGAAGCTTTTGATAAACAATCGCTTAACTATAATCTAGAAAAATTACGATTAATAGATAGTTTAGTAACCTCTAATAAAGTCAAAAACTACCTATTGAAAATTAACACCAGAGAGTTTGTTTACAACAGTACAGACTCTGATGAAATTTCTCAAGTTTTAAACTCTTACTTAGAAAAAGCAACTGACGATAATGACAAAAAAGATATAAATAAGCTATTAACTATTTTAAATAATTTAAAACCAGGAAAAAATTTACCAAATGCAGAACTTGTAGGTTTTAATGATGAAGATGTTATGCTGAATAGCTTAATATCTAAACCAACAGTTATTTATTTCTGGTCTTCTAACAACGATTTAATTTTTAAGAATAGCCACTACCGAACCAAACGTCTAAAAGCTAAGTTTCCTGAGGTAGAGTTTATTGCTATTAATATTAACAACGACGACAAAAAATACTGGAAAAGCACGCTACAAAACTCAAAATTTCCAACCCAAAACGAATATCGATTTAAAGATAAAAGCATGTCAAATGTTTTGGCTATCAACTCAATTTACACTGTAATTTTAGTTGATGATGACGGTAAAATAGTGACCTCTAGAGGAAGCCTCTTTAATAAAGATTTTGAAAACGAGATACAAACGCTCGTTAGCAGATAAACCCAATAAAAAAACTCCTGAATTATTCAGGAGTTTTCTTTTTCTATATATTTCTAATTCTTAGTTACCCTTTTTATAATCGGCTAAAAACTTCTCTAAACCTATGTCAGTAAGTGGGTGTTTTAATAACCCTGTAATTGAACTTAAAGGTCCTGTCATTACATCTGCTCCTAGTTTAGCACAATCAATTACGTGCATTGTATGACGCACAGAAGCTGCTAAAATTTCAGTATCAAACCCATAGTTATCATAGATTTGACGAATTTCAGCAATAAGGTTTAGTCCATCAGTTGAAATATCATCTAAACGTCCAATAAATGGTGACACATACGTTGCTCCTGCTTTTGCAGCCAATAAGGCTTGTCCTGGAGAAAACACTAAAGTTACGTTGGTTTTTATACCTCTATCACTAAAGTATTTACATGCTTTTACACCATCTTTAATCATAGGTAATTTAATAACTATTTGATCGTGTAATTCAGCTAGTGCTTCACCTTCTCTAACCATACCTTCAAAATCGGTAGAAATAACCTCAGCACTTACATCACCATCTACAATGTTGCAGATATCAACATAATGTTTTAAAATGTTGTTTGTTCCTGTAATACCTTCTTTAGCCATTAAAGATGGGTTTGTAGTTACACCATCTAAAATACCCATATCTTGAGCTTCTTTGATTTGATCTAGGTTAGCTGTATCAATAAAAAATTTCATGTATTTAATTTATTTGTTGTGTTATTTAAGTTGCAAAATTACAATTTATATGCAGGTTTTAATTAGAAATATTATGAAATAATATTAACAATCTACGGTAGTAAAAAACGAAATGGATTACTATTACAGCTTATAATGTTTCATCAGCATTTTTTCATACACCTTGTCTGGTAAAATACGTTTTAAAACAATAGAAAATTTTTGCATAAACTCGCCTACCTTATAGTGCACTTTTGGGTTTTTAGTACTTATCACTTTATAAACTGCTTTTGCCATCAACAATGGGTCTTTTCCACTATCAACATGCGCATCCATCAGTTTTAAAGTGTTTCCGTAAGGTGTTTTATAAGGCGACTGTTCTTGTACTGGTGCATGGTAACGACCAGCAGCAATATTAGTAGCAAAATCTCCTGGAGCAATATTGGTCATTTCAATATTAAAATCTTTAATCTCCATTCTAAAGGCTTCCGTAATTAATTCCAACGCACCTTTACTTGCACTGTAAACGCCTCTATATGGCAATCCCATGTATCCAGCAATAGAGGTGATATTGATAATTAGTCCACTTTTTTGCTTACGCATTTGTGGCAATACCGCTTTTATTACATTGATAGGTCCAAAAAAATTAGTTTCAAAATTACGTTTTATCTCCTCGTCTGGAATTTCTTCAATAGGTCCAGTAATTCCAGCTCCTGCATTATTAACCAAGACATCTAGTCGACCTTCTTTGTCTATAATAGTTTGAACAGCTTTGGTAATAGTTTGGGTATTTGAAACATCTAAAGCTAAAAGGTTTAACTTACTTTCAGAATATCGCTCAGGATTTCTACTGGTTCCATAAACAACAAATCCTTTTTCTAAAAGAAACTCTCCAATAGATTTCCCTATACCTGAAGAACCTCCTGTGATTAAAACAACTTTAGACATAAACTATAATTAATACTGTAAAATTAACAATGTAATATTCATTCAGAAGAAAAAGTGAAAAAGATTTGAGTTTTGGGTACAAAAAAAGGCAAGCTACCTACATCACACCGCTACGACCGCGTACCTTTGCTGCGTTCCCGCCCTGGAGGATTAAACAGGAGCTGGTTGTGTAGGACTTGCCGACTGCAAAGATACAACCTTTTAATACTTTTGCAATAGTTTTTTAAACTGAATTTTATTAAATAAATTGCTTCAAAATTTATAGGCATGAACAACAGCTTTAAACTATTATCAATCACACTTTTAGCCTTATCTCTATTTGCTTGCGGAAGTAGTACCGAAACTAAAAAACATAACTTTTCGCTTCAAACTAATGCTAAAAACAACGTTATAACCTTAGGTGAAACCTTAAATCTTTCTATAAAGAACCCAAAAAATGAAACTATAACTGCTGTGTCTTATAAAATTAACGACAAACAGGTTTCTGAATCTTTTGCAACAAACGATTTAAAATTAGGTGTTCAAACGCTAACAGCAACTATTAGCTACGACGATACGACTGCTGATGTGTCTACAAAAATTACTGTTTTAAATAATACCAAGCCTAAGATTTACACTTATAAGATTGTAAACACCTATCCTCACGACATTACATCTTACACACAAGGTCTTGAGTTTTACAATGGTGAATTGTATGAAAGCACTGGACAATATAGAGAATCTAAACTGAGAAAAGTAGATTATAAAACTGCCGAAGTTTTAAAGAACATCAACTTACAGAGCCAATATTTTGGAGAAGGCTTAACCGTTTTAAACGATAAAATCTATCAATTGACATGGAGAGAAAACACAGGCTTTGTTTATGACGTCAACAGTTTTGAGAAGTTGAGCAGTTTCACCTACGGAAAAAGCAACGAAGGTTGGGGACTTTGTAACGATGGTACTCGTATTTTTAAAAGTGATGGCACAGAGAACATCTGGTTGCTAAACCCTGAAACTCTTGCCGAAGAAGAAACCATACAAGTGTATAGAGAAAAAGGAAAAGTTGTTGGTCTAAACGAATTGGAATGGGTTAACGGAAAAATATACTCTAACCTATATCAATTTAATGGTGTAGCTATTATCAATCCAAAAAATGGTGCTATGGAAGCGGTTATCGACTTTTCACCTTTACACAAACTGGTTACACAACATCAAGGACTGGACGTACTTAATGGTATTGCCTACAACCCTGATACCAATACTTTATTTGTAACAGGAAAACGTTGGGATAAACTTTTTGAAGTTGAAATTATTGAGCAATAGCATGCAAACTTTTGAAACCCAAATTACTGTTTCCAATCAGCATCTAGATATGCTCAACCATGTAAACAATGTACAGTATGTACAATGGGTTCAAGATATAGCTGAGCAACATTGGAACGCGAGAGCAACACCTGAAATACTTGATACGTTTTATTGGGTAATGTTAAGCCATCACATACGCTATAAAGGTGAAGCAATTTTAAACGATGTAATCACTCTCAAAACATTTGTAACCAAAGCCGAAGGTGTCAAATCTACTAGAGTTGTGGAAATCTACAACCAGCAAACCAATAAATTACTGACTACCTCAGAAACTGAATGGTGCTTGATGTCTAAAACAACACATCGACCAACACGCATTACTCCAGAAATTGCGACACTCTTTAGTTAAAAATTGCCTAAAACCGTTGTTAAAGTTTCTTAATCCTGAATTAGCTATGCAGTTATTTCTCTTTATTTGAAATAACCAACTAAGCTATTACAATTGAAATCATTATCAATCATTCTCTTTCTTCTAGTCTCACTGTCTTTAAATGCGCAACAACTAAAAGGTATTGTTTACGACGCTGAAGCTACAGTAAAAGGTGCAAAAATCATTAATAGCACACAACACATACTTTCATACACTAACGACGAAGGTGTTTTTAATATCAGTGCTCAACCTAATGACACTTTAGTGTTTAGTTCACTCTTTCATCATGAAAAAACAATTGTTGTAACATCAGAACATTTTAAAGAAGACACTGTTATAGAACTTAAAAAAATCACTAACGAACTCGATGAAGTTGAAATTTTAAAAGCCAAGGAGAAAAAGTTCGATTCTATAGTATATACTGAAGAGTTTAGCACACAAATCAACAACGACTATAAAGAAAGACCTTATTTATACCAACCACCTCCTAGTGGCAATATGGACTTTGTTGCTATTGCAAAACTAATTGGCAAGCTCTTTAAAAAGAAAAACAAAACTCCTGAAATAGTTTATGCAGAAACTGAAGATTTTATTCATCTGTTTGAAACACATTCGTTTTTTAACTCACGAATGCTCACCAAAGAGCTAAAGATACCTAATGAATATCATCAACTGTTCTTTGACTTTTGTAGTGCTAAAAACATCAACAAAGCATTAATTGATACCAACCAAGAACTTCCGCTATTAGATAGACTAAACACCTTGAGTAAAGAATTTAATTTGATGCTAAAAGAACAACAGCAAGATTAAAGCATTAACTTCAAAGTCTTTTAACCTCAAAAAAATGAACAAATAATTTTTCGTCTTTATAATAAAAATATGACTTCAAAAGTTATATTTTTGGCATATTGCTACAGATAAAGACATTAACATGAAAAAAATTCTATACTTTGTATTCACACTTTTTGTTCTCGTATTTTGGAGTTCTTGTCGTGAGGATTTCGATTTTTCTCCAAGTACTGGTAACCTTGAGTTCTCTAAAGACACTGTATATCTAGACACTGTGTTTACTAATATTGGCTCAAGTACTTACAACCTTAAAGTGTATAACCGAAGTAATGATGATATTGTAATCCCAACGCTTAGACTTGGACAAGGCGAAGCTTCTAACTACCGCTTAAATGTCGATGGAATGGCAGGAAAGGAATTTCAAAACATCGAGTTATTGGCAAAAGATAGCATGTACGTGTTCATTGAAACCACAATAGATATTGAAGCGCTTGCAGCTAGTGACAATCAGTTTTTATATACTGATGTCATTGAATTCGATTCTGGTAGTAATTATCAAAAAGTGGACTTGGTAACCTTAGTTAAAGATGCTGTATTTATTTACCCAAGCAAAGATGCTAATGGTGTTATTGAAACATTGGCTTTTGATGTAGATGGTGATGGTACACCAGACCAGACCGAAATTCAAGGTCGCTTTTTAGAAAATGACGAACTCACTTTCACCAACGAAAAACCTTATGTTATTTATGGTTATGCTGCTGTAAACGAAGGTGAAACCCTTACAATGGAAGCTGGAGCAAGAGTCCATTTTCATGCTAATTCTGGGCTTTTAATTACTAATACTGCGTCTTTACAAATTAATGGCGCATTAAGTACTGACCAAGATATTTTAGAAAACGAAGTCATTATACAAGGAGACCGTTTAGAACCACTTTATGAAGACATTCCTGGACAATGGGGAACCATTTGGTTATATAGTGGTAGCACAAACAATAGCATTGATTTTGCGACTATTAAAAATGCAACTGTAGGTGTTTTAACCGAAGGCAACCAAAACGATCCTAACAAATTAAACATCACTAACTCTAAAATTTACAACTCTAGTAACTTTGGTATTTTGGCGAGAGCTAGTGCTATAACAGGAGAAAATCTTGTGATTAACAACTCTGGTCAGTCGTCATTTGCTGGAACTTTTGGAGGAACTTACAATTTTACACACTGTACCATTGCCAACTATTGGGATAGTAGTTTTAGACAATTTCCATCAGTGTTTTTAAATAACTATTTGTTAGATGAAAACGAAAATGCTACGCCTAATGTGTTAGACGCTAATTTTAATAACTGTATCATTTACGGAAATGATAATCCTGAGATTATTTTAGATGAAAATGATGGAGCCGATTTTGGTTTTAAATTCACCAATTGCTTGATACGATTCCAAGATAATAACAATAACTTTCCTGGTGACAACTATAATTTAAACAATAGTGAGCTTTATGATAATTGTATCTTCAATAGTGATCCTGATTTTAAACTTCCTTTTGAAAACGATTTAAGAATTGGTGAAGATTCTGGAGCAAATAACTTAGGCAATGACTTATACGACTTTTTTGCTGCTCAAGTACCTGTTGATATTTTAAACACTAACAGAACCACAAGTCCTGATTTAGGAGCATATCAGCATATTATATTTGAAGAAGATTAATGCAATAAAACTTATTGCAATACTACTTTTTTAACAACTTTACGTCCACCTTGCTCTAAGGTAACAAAGTACATGCCTTTAGCTTGTGCTTTAAGGTTAATAGTATGATTTACAGAAGTTAATGTCATTTCGTCTATTAAGCGTCCAGCAACATCATACACTACAGTTTTTGTAGGTTGGGTTATATTAAACACTTGTATAATTCCTGTAGTAGGATTTGGTGTTAAATGAAAATTAGCTTGAGAAAACTCGTTAGTAGACAAGGTTTCACCTTCAACTAATGTTAGGGTTTGGTTTGGATTTACATTGTAATACATGTCTTCCACTCCACTCAACCAATTTACCTTTATATAATCTATAGTGGTTGCTGTTCCTAATCCAAAAAACTCACTAGCAGAATTCTGACTTAAAAACCCTTCTCCACATAAAGTATACCTATACATCACTTGTCCGTTAGCCATAATTTCAATCCACGAACCAATTCCGTTTTTATTACTAATAACACCTTCGAGCTTTACTTTTAACCAGTTATTAGTACCACCTGAGTTTTGCCATAAGGTATGGTTATCTGGCGATTCGTTCATTACAATAAAATCAGGATAACCATTATTATCAACATCACCAATGGCATTGGCAAAGCTTCGGTAGTTATCATTTGCAAATCCAGCATTAGAAGGAATTTGAAATATATAACCAGGAACACTCTCATAGAATGCAGAAGTTAACACACCAATATTTGGATTGTTAATCATTCCTGATACATACATGTCTAAATCCATATCATTATCAGCATCCAAAAAAATTGCTCCCCAACCTATACTGTGAAACAAGGTTCCTGTATAGTTTGCCATATCAGTAAAGGTACCATCTCCATTATTCTTAAGTAAAAAGTTACCTTCAGAAGTATTGGTTACATATATATCTAACCAACCATCGTAGTTATAATCGCCAATAGTTGTAGACATAGCATTAGCGATAATATTAGTTCCTGTTGCAGCACTAGTATCAGTAAACGTACCATCTCCATTGTTGTGGTACATTATATTAGGATTGTTCATTCGGTCATTTGAAATGTAAATATCTAAATAACCATCTTTATCATAATCAAAAAAGGCAGAACAAAACGATAAATGCCCAACTGTACTAATTCCTGCAGCTACCGAAACATCAGTAAACGTACCATCTCCATTATTATGGTATAACTGATTAGGAATAATGCCATCATCATCTTTATTGGATATAAATACATCCAAAAAGCCATCATTGTCATAATCGCCAAAGGAAGCACCATAAGAAATCAATGCTGCATTTGAAAAACCTGCTGAAGCAGTAACATCGGTAAAATTGAAGTTACCATCATTTTGAAACAGCTTATTGTTTGCATCTAATCTGGCTACAAACAAATCGTTATCGCCATCATTATCATAATCAACCCAAATAACTTGTTTGGAGTGACCATTGATATTAATATTAAAGGTTTCTTCTACAAAAGTGCCGTTATTGTTTTTAAAAAACCGAACAGGATCAACATCTTTAGTTCCAAAAGTTAAATCATCCCAACCATCGTTATCGTAATCAAAAAAACTTACGCCACCAAGTCGTACAGTAGAGCCTCCCGAAATATTAATTCCGAGTGCATTGGCTTGTTCTTCAAAAAAAATTTGTGAATGTACAGGTTGAACTACTAAAACAATAGCACAAATGAAAAATACTAATATGTTTCTGTTCAACTTCATTTCATAAATTTAAGAAAATAATGGTCGGTCTTGCATTAACGCGTTAACTTTTTCTCCAACAGCCTCTAAAGTACTTTCGTTATCATGATTTTTGATAACCTCATCAATCAATTCAACAATGTACTCCATATCAGTTTCTTTTAATCCTCTGGTAGTAATTGCTGCTGTTCCAACGCGTATTCCTGAAGTTACAAAAGGCGACTTATCATCAAAAGGCACCATGTTTTTATTAACGGTTATTTCTGCTTTTACCAAGGCTTGTTCAGCATCTTTACCAGAAACGTCTTTATTTCTTAGGTCAATAAGCATCATGTGGTTATCGGTTCCACCAGAAATAATATGGTAATCTCTATCAACAAACGCTTTTGCCATAGCTGCTGCATTTTTCTTTACTTGAAGTATGTAATGCATAAACTCGTCAGTTAAAGCTTCGCCAAAAGCAATTGCTTTAGCAGCAATAATATGCTCTAATGGTCCACCTTGATTTCCTGGAAAAACTGCCGAATCAAACAAGGACGACATTTTACGTAGGTTACCATTTTTCAATTTTAAACCAAACGGATTGTCAAAATCCTCACCCATTAAAATCATTCCTCCTCTTGGTCCTCTTAAAGTTTTATGTGTAGTTGTTGTCACCACATGGCAATGAGGAATTGGGTCGTTAAGAATACCTTTAGCAATCAAACCTGCAGGATGCGATATATCTGCCATAAGAATTGCGCCAACGCTATCAGCTATAGCTCTAAAACGCTTGAAGTCGATATCTCTAGAGTATGCCGAAGCTCCAGCAATTATAAGCTGTGGTTGTTCTTTAGTAGCTATGTCTTGTATTTTATCATAGTTTAATACTCCTGTCTCCTCTTCTACACCATAAAACACAGGATTGTATAACTTACCAGAAAAGTTTACTGGCGAACCATGAGTTAAATGTCCTCCATGAGACAAATCAAAACCTAATATTTTATCTCCTGGTTTTAAGCATGCAGCAAAAACCGCTGTATTTGCTTGACTTCCTGAGTGTGGTTGCACATTAGCATAAGCAGCACCAAATAAGGTTTTAGCTCTGTCAATAGCAATTTGCTCAACAACATCAACCACTTCGCAACCACCATAATAACGCTTTCCTGGATACCCTTCAGCATATTTATTGGTTAATACTGAGCCAGCAGCTTCCATAACCTGCTCACTAACAAAATTCTCTGAAGCAATAAGCTCCAAACCATGTAGTTGTCTTTCTTTTTCCTCTTGTATTAGGTCAAATATCTCTTGATCGCGTTGCATAATATTGGGTTTGATTAAAAAATTTATCAAAAATAATAAATACAATCTGTTAAATACACCAAAACCTATATATTTACTATTGTATTTTCAACAATTTATCAACTATATAAAACCAACCTACTTTTTATGGTTTTTATTCAAAAAGATTAAAAAATTTATGTAGGTTTGAATAGATTTTATAAAACTTATAATTAACAATAGCCTATGCCATTATCTGCAAATAATCCTGATAGAACTTCGTGGTTGCACGTTGGAAAGAATTCTGATTTTCCTATCCAAAACATCCCTTTTGGCGTTTTCCTTACTAGAGACGATATCATTACTATTGGTACTCGTATTGGAGACACTGCCATTGACTTGGGAGCATTGCACCAACTAGGTTACTTTGACGATATTCCATTAACAGATGATATTTTTCTTCAAGATACTTTAAACGATTTTATTGCTGATGGAAGAAAAACTTGGAGAGCTGTAAGAAATAGAATTGCACAAATTTTTGACAGCAACAACACCTCTTTAAAAAACAACAAAAAACATAAAGAAATTGTTCTCTTTCGTTTAGACGAAATTGAAATGCAATTACCTGTTCAAATTGGTGACTATACCGATTTTTACTCAAGCATTGAGCATGCTACCAATGTAGGAACCATGTTTCGTGATCCAGAAAACGCTTTAATGCCTAACTGGTTGCACATTCCTGTAGGGTATCATGGTAGAAGTTCTTCTATCATCCCTTCTGGTATTCCTGTGCATCGTCCACAAGGGCAAACCTTACCTGCAGGTAGTGATACTCCTGAGTTTGGACCTTCTAAGTTGGTAGACTTTGAGCTAGAAATGGCTTTTATTACTACAGATGCCAACGACCTTGGTGAACCTATCCCAATTGAAGAAGCTGAAGAATACATCTTTGGTTTGGTACTGTTTAACGATTGGTCAGCACGCGATATCCAAAAATGGGAATACGTGCCACTTGGTCCTTTTTTAGCTAAAAACTTTGCATCATCCATTTCACCATGGATTGTAACATTAGATGCGCTTGAACCTTACAGAGTAGAAAGCCCTAAGCCTTTAAAACCACAATTATCTTACTTACAGTACAAGGGTAAAAAGAGTTATGACATTAACTTAGAAGTATCTATAAAGCCTAAAACCGCTAAAGAAACCATAGTGAGCAAATCCAACTTTAAATACATGTACTGGAATATGGTACAACAGTTGGCACACCACACTATTAACGGTTGTCCTGTAAACTCTGGTGATATGATGGGAAGTGGTACCATTTCTGGTCCTACTCCTGACTCTTATGGCTCTATGCTTGAATTGACATGGAGAGGTGAAAAACCATTAAAAATGAAAGATGGTAGCGAACGAAAATTCATTAACGATTACGATACGGTTATCATGAGAGGTTATTGCGAAAAAGATGGTACTCGCATTGGCTTTGGAGAAGTTTCCACACAATTGCTGCCTGTTTTCAAACCCAAAAAAGTTAAATAATCAACCAACTAATTTTAAGTCCCTCAGCAATGAGGGTTCTTTTTTGGCATCAAAATTGAAAACACTTTTCTATAACCCTAAAATTACAGCTTATGAAACGATTATTACTCCTTTCGGTATTACTTTCAGTATTAGTTTCCTGTAGTGGAAGAAAACAAGTTGAAAAAGCCATAAATACTGGTAATTACAACCAAGCGATTTATGATGCTTTAAAAAAGCTTGAAACCAATAAAAACAGCAAACGTAAACAAGATTATGCGCTTATGCTTCAAGACGCTTACTACAAAGCTAATGAGCGCGATTTAAACAACATAAAGCATCTTAAAAAGGATAACAACCCAGAGCTGTACACTAACATTTATGAGTTGTACCTTGCGCTTAATGCACGTCAGGAAGCAGTAAAACCTGTATTGCCTTTGGTAGTTGATGGTAAAACCATAAACTTTAAGTTTAATGATTATACCAACGATATTATTGAAGCCAGAGAGTTTGCGTCAGACTATTTATATGAAAAAGGCTTAGCGCTTTTAGAAACCGAAGACAAGTACAACATTCGTGAAGCCTACAGTATCTATCAATATATTGAAAAGATTAACCCAAACTATGAAGATACTAGAGCTTTAATGCAAGAAGCGCACGAACGTGGAATCCATTATGTAATTGTAACTATACAAAACCAAACCAATCAGGTTATTCCTAAACGTTTGGAAAATGAGTTACTTAATTTTGACACCTATGGTTTAGACCAATTTTGGACAGCTTACCATGCTAATCCAAGCAATGAGATTGACTATGACTTTGCAATGCAATTACAGTTAAAGCGTATTAATATTACACCTGAAAAAATTACTGAGCGTCAATTACTACGCGAAAAGCAAATTGTTGATGGTTGGAAATACCAACTTGATAGCAATGGTAATGTGATGAAGGATAGCCTTGGTAACGATATTAAAGTAGATAAAATTGTGACAGTAAAAGCAAGACTGTTTGAAGTATTGCAACGTAAAAGCTCACAGGTAGTTGCCAATGTGGTGTATACCGATTTAAAAAGCAACACTACGCTAGATGCGTTTCCTATTGATAGTGGCTTTGTGTTTGAAAACCTGTTTGCCACCTTTAGAGGCGACAAACGTGCCT
Organism: Gaetbulibacter jejuensis; assembly: GCF_039524015.1. Lineage (NCBI taxonomy): Bacteria > Pseudomonadati > Bacteroidota > Flavobacteriia > Flavobacteriales > Flavobacteriaceae > Gaetbulibacter > Gaetbulibacter jejuensis. The sequence goes on from NZ_BAAAGF010000003.1 coordinate 417,564, forward strand.
TAACACGCGAAGACCTAGACCTAGTGAACAACCGTAGAGTACCATTTCCTAGTAACGAACAAATGGTGTACGATACTGGTGAAGACCTTAAACTACAGCTAAAAAACATTATTAGCGATTTTAATAACTAAATAAAAAACTCCCAGTTTGGGAGTTTTTTGTGTTTCACTTAAAGTGCTTCAGTAACTAATATAGCAAGAACAAACCGAATAGAAAATCTGCGAGGACTTTCGTAAATTATCTAAAACTAGCAATTAATTTTATACGTTGTTACCTGTAGTTATTATTCTTCATCTTCATTTATTTCAGGTACCTCAAATATCATAGGAACATTTGATTTAAATGCCTTTCCAACTGCAATTGCTTGTCTGAATTTTAAATTCGGAAGTATTTTTACAAATTCCTGTCCCATATAATTAGAAAGGAAATCACTACTTGTTTTATCTAATTCCTGAAAAGATATTATTGAATTACATTGAGTTAGAACTGTTTTTGAAACATTAGCTGTTCTTTGAGCAATAACAAAAAATCCAATATTGTATTTTCTACCTTGTAAAGCAATTTGAGAAATTGTATTTACTGATGCTTTTGATGCAAAATCTGAAACTCCCATTGCATTTAATTCAGGAATTATTGTATGAGCTTCTTCAAGAACTACACAAACTCTTTTTCCAAAACTGTCTTTAGTTTTTGCAGTTTTAAATAATGTTAAGAAAAACCATTTTGTGTAATCTAAAACATTTGAGCTGTTAGATATGTCTGGTAATTCAAAAATTGATTCCGTTTCATCTCCTTCTAGAAATAGTTTTATTGAGTTGTAGAATTCAGTTTTTATAATCTTTTCTTGAGCCTCAATTAATTCGTGATCCCATTGATTTTGAAATTTCGCTTTTTCCTTACTTAATAACTCGATTGCATCAAATGCTTTTTTAGCACTTTCATCAGTAATTATAGCTTTTATGTCATTTATTTTATCTCTGTATTCTCCTGTTAAATCTATTATAATGACTTTAGTTGTGTCTGAAGTTATTTGTTTTATAAGATTTCTAGTGAATACTGATTTTCCAGAACCTGTTATTCCTAAAATAGCTGTATGATGAGTTATTGATGTTTCTTTATCTATAATTACGGGATAGTTAGTATTAGGAATATATCCAATCGTATATTCATTATTATTATTTTGTTGTTCTTCTATTCTTGAAGAAAGGTATATTGGTGAGTTTATTTCAGGAACCCACCCAAATTGTTCGAATCTTGATAGTCCAGTATTCCAAGTACCAAGCTGAATTGCTTCACCAATTATTAAACCCGTTTGGTTTTTTTGTTCTAACTGTTCGATTTTAGTTGTTCCTTCGACAATTTGATAAAGAATCTTTTGATTATGAATATTAACTTCTAATAGTTGACCTTCGTTAATTTTAATTTTAGAATTATAAATAAATCTAATTTTATTAATTGTACTATTTTCAGTGACAATACCTACAAATCTATTTAAGTAATCATTTTCAGGGATATTGTCGATTCTATATACAACATCTGATTTGTGATTGTCAAAAATGTTTTTATCAAATATTTTTTCTATTTCATTATTAGATAAGACTTTTACCCATTGTTGTTGGTTTAGTAGATATGTATCAAGAAGTAACCCTTTTCGTATTTTTTTATCTGTTGAATATTTAAATTCTACAAAGTCAAATATTCTAGTATTTACAATTCTTTCGGATGAATCATAAAGACGTACTAAAAATGTGTTTTTAGATTGAACACCAAAAATTTGACCCAAAGCGAGTTTGTTACTTTTATCTTTACCTATTTGAAATAAGTCTTCAATTGCTTTTGATAAAGATGGAATATTTAATGTTATAAAGATTGCCCAAAATAGTAGTAATCCGTTGAATTGATCGTTTCCAGTTCCAAATTGCTTGAATGCTCCCCAAATGAAAAAACTAGAAAACAAAGCTTCGGGTTTACCTATTTCTCTGTTAATTCTAGATATAAACCTTATTATTTTTGATTCTAAACCTAAACTTTTTTGTCTTAACCATAACAATAGATAACTACTTATAATTAGATATGTTATTACTGAAAGAAAAGTGTAAAAAATAAAATCTCTGTCAACTTCTTTAACTATTAAAAGTGAAATTCCAGCAGTAATAGCATTTACAAATATGTTTGAATCTTTAGAGAAATGAGGTTGGTCAATTAATGAAAGTAATATTAATAGAAGTAAACCAGAGGTAAACCAAAAATGGTTTAAAATAAAATCAAAGTTACCAGTTAGAAGCTTTCCTATAACTATTAAAATAAGAAATGATAAGCCTAAAAAAGAAAGTCTATATGTTTTACTCATTTTCTATTTTCGTTGTTTGGTTAATTACAGGTAACTTTATAAGATGTGGGTTGTTTTAATTATCCCTATCCAAAACACAGCAAGATACCAACTCCTAAAACAGTATACAATACGTAACGTTACGTAGTTTTCATAAAAAAACTCCCAAATTGGGAGTTTTTATGTTTCGCTTAATGGCTTTGACTATGTACGCTGCGTAAAAATCTGTAGGATTTCGCATATAAGGACAAACAAAGCCATAGTTTATATACAGTACTAGCAGTATTATTCTTTTATAAACTTTACTGCGTTTCCAGTATTAAATTTTAAAAAATATGTTCCATCAGTAAGATTTTGAACATTGATTTTTTCATTGTTAGAAATAGTTCCTCTATTTATTTCCATCCCTAAGATATTATAAATTATATAATCTTCACTTTCAGTTAAATTGGTTATTTTAATAATGTTAGCTGTTGGGTTAGGATAGACTTTAATTGCAACATTTTCTGAAGAGATATTGTCAATTGATAACGTAAGATCTGTATACTTAGAAATTTTGTTTCCGCTAAATTCAGAGATGTATAAATCATCTCCATCAAATACAAGCCCAGAAGGATTATTTAAGCCTGTTGTTATCACACTTGTTATTGTTGGGTTTGTTGCTGTGATATCAATTTTTGAAATTTTATTTCCACCAAATTCAGAGATGTATAAATCATTTCCTTTAAGAACAATACCTTCAGGATTAGCTAAACCTGTTATCACATCTGTTGCAACTGGATTTGTTGCTGTAATGTCAATTTTTGAAATTCTATTTCCACTATATTCAGCGATGTATAAATAGTTTCCATTAATAACAAGTCCATAAGGGTTATTTAAGCCTGTTATTACATCTGTTGCAACTGGATTTGTATCTGTAATGTCAATTTTTACAATTTTATTTGCATTACCTTGAGCGATGTATAAATCATCTCCATCAAATACAAGTCCAGAAGGGTTAGTCAAACCTGTTACCACTTCTGTTGCAACTGGATTTGTATCTGTAATGTCTATTTTTAAAATTTTATCTCCATGATATTCAGCAATGTACAAATCATTTCCTTTAAGACATATTCCATAAGCACTATTTACTGAAATCACATCTGTTACAACTGGATTTGTAGCTGTAATGTCAATTTTTGAAATTTTATTTCCATTATATTCAGAAATGTATAAATCATTTCCGTTAAGAATAATATTATTTGGTGTGTTTAATCCTGTTGTAACTACATCATTTAATTGTGCATTAATTTTATTAATACTCAAAATAAAAATTGCTAAAAAGTAAATTTGTTTCATAATTGGTAAATATTTGGGGTTTAAAATGTTTGCTAAAATAAAAATATGGGTCGTTTTCATTACCCATACAAATTGCTGAGCGAAATTAATATTTTTAAATTTTATACACGTAATACCGTTACGTAATTTTCATAAAAAAACTCCCAGATTAGGGAGTTTTTATAGTGTTTAAGTTTTGTAAGATTAGTTTATTTTAACTCTTTTGGCTTATTTCTTATATACTCACATTATTTTTAATACGACGTTTTATTGTTTTATTGCTTATGTGCATAAGCACCAGACGAATAGGTTAACTCGTAACTGTGTGTGTAAACTTCAAAAACAATCCCAAAAGGGTCTTCGACATAACACATTTTATACGGTTTATCGTTTGGATAGTACTCTCTAATTGGCATTCGTTGTTTTCCGCCAGCAGCTACTATTTTTTCAATTAAACCTTCAATATCAGGATCTTGAACACAAAAATGAAATAAACCAGTGTTAAACGGATTAAACTCTGGTGCTTCTTTTTTACCATGTGGAAAACTAAAGAGCTCCACTCCTATTCCATCAGATGTGGCTAAGTGAGCAATTTCAAAAGTGTCCCAATCGTTACCAAACACATCAATACACATTTGCCCAATGGCAGTATCGGTTTCTTTTTTAACTTCAGAAGGTGGCATAATGGTATACCAACCCATTACTTCAGAATAAAACTTTGCAGCTTTATGAATATCAGGTACTGTAATACCTATATGCGAAAATGATTTTGGATAATTTTTAATAGATGTCATAAACTTTATTTTTAATGGCAAAATTAATTTATATTTGCTTTATAGGCAATAACTTACCAAAAAGTAGTATAGTTACCAAAAGGAGTAAAATGCTAATTATTAATATAATAAAATTTAAATTTTGAATAAAGAACTTCACTGCCCTTTGAATTACACCATGAATTTAATAGGCACAAAATGGAAACCTTTAATATTATTTCATTTGCTAGAAGGAGGATTACGCTCAGGCGTTTTGCAAAAGAAAATTCCTGGTATCTCTAATAAAATGTTTACCCAAACTGTGAGAGAGTTAGAGCACGATGGACTTATTACAAGAAAAGTATTTCCTGTAGTGCCTCCTAAAGTTGAGTATCGATTGAGTGAAAGAGGACAATCGTTAGAAACTATTTTAAGAGGATTAGACGAATGGGGTTTAGAGGATTGTAAAAAGTAGCTACAATAAAAAAACACCCGAATTGGGTGTTTTAAGATGGGTTAGTTAAAAAGTGTCAACAAAAGATTACCCTCGTTTTTATTTTAAATTGAGTTGCCAAGACACACCAAACTGGTCTTCGACAAAACCAAATTTCTGACTGAAACCGTAGTTGTTTAATGGCATCATCACTGTTCCGTTTTCTGATAGTTTTGTGAATAATTCTTCTAGTTCACTATTATCCTTACACTCTACAAAATTAGAAACTGCTGGAGTAAATCCCCAATCGTGTATTGCAGGACTATCGCTACACATAAACTGTTTTCCGTTTAAACTAAATGTTGCATGCATTATTGTTCCTTCCTGTCCTGGAGCATCTTTTCCCCAACGTTTTACATCTTCAATTTTAGAATTATCAAACAAGGTTATGTAAAAGTTCATGGCTTGTTCGGCATCTCCTTTTTGAAAAGTTAAAAATGTAGCTATTTGGTTGGTTGTAGTTTTTATATTGTCTTTGTACAACTGCTTTATACTGTCTAGTTCAGTTTGCAACTGGCTTAACTCCTCTTGGGTTTTACTAGTTTTCTCATTGTTTGAGCAACTTAACGTTAGTGTAAATACTAAAAGTAACAGTGTAAATTTATTCATGATTACATTTTTATCTTAAGCTAAGATAGAGCGTATAAAATTAGATACAAAACACAGAGCATATAAGTGTATTAACTTTTAAAACTTTATGTTGTGTTCTTTTATAAATTTTTCAGCACTATAATCCTCTTTATAATTTAAGGCTTGTAATATTTTTTTTGCTGTTTGGATATCTTTATTAAACCCTTCAATTCCAAGATACAAATACTTAGCATAGAGAAATTGAGCATACTCTTTACTTGAAGGGTCACTGCCTTTATCATTAACTGCAGCCACTAGATAATCGTTAGCTGTTTTTTGGTCTTTAACAACATCACCTTTTCCTTCTCTGTAAATAACACTAACTGATGTAAGTGCTTGGGAGCGTAAGTGACTTTTTACTTTAACATACCACTCGACAGCTTTAGAATATTTTTGTTTGTTTTCAAAGGCATTTGCAAGTACAATTGCAGCTTCGTTATGACCTAACTGATGCGCTTTAGATAGATAATCTTGAAACTTTTGGAAATCTGGTTTAAAATTAAAATCACTATGGAACCTACTGGTCGAATCATAAAGCAACCCTAAATACCAATTAGCATCGGCATTACCTGAATTAGCAGCATATTTTACTAAACCTAAGCTTATTTCACAATCATTACATTTTTCGGTTATAGGGTTATATACTGGTATATATCTACCTTCACGCATTGCTTTATAAATAGGATAAAGCATATCAATTTCTTGCAAGGCTTTACGGTTATTATTGACACAATTTAACTTTTCCTTTTCTTTTGAAACAAATTGTAAATGAGACCATATTTCCTTAAAAGTTGTATCGTAATCTATAAGTCCTTTTTTGTTTTTTTCAAGAGTTTGATTTAATTTGGTTTGAAACCTTTGCTCACTACTACTTTGAGCAAAAAGTGAATTTTGAACACTAAATGAGCTTAGCAATATCGTTATAATAATTATTCTAATGTGTTTCATTGTTTTTATTTTAAATTACATTATTACAAGTAATTATATCTGTTTATAGTAACATCACGAAGTTAATTTTTTTTAAGCATAAAATCAATTTGTAACTGTACTAACACAAAAACACCCATTTTGGATGTTTTTTAATGTGTTTATTTTGCCTAATACCTCTCAACTATAGAGTGATAAAGGGACTAGATTTAAACAAATTTTAATTTATACTTTGCACAAATATCAGTAACCTTTTTCATGTCAGGAGGTCCACTAGGTAATTGCGATAATTCTGAAAACATATCCTCTAATCCAGCTGGAAAAATACTTAACATTGCCTTAGCTTTTTCGTCGCCTATAACTCTCCAAGAATGTGGTACACCTTTAGGGCAAAAAATTAAATCGCCAGCTTGCAGAACAGTAGTGGTATTGTCTATGCTCATTTCAACCTTACCAGACAGTACTTGAAATACTTCATCTTCGTTTTCATGAACGTGAGGCGGAATTCCTACTCCAGGGTCATTGTTTTGTTCTATTAATGTAAATTGTCCATTAGTATCTTTTCCTGTTAGCTTAATAGTTTGATTATCGCCCAAAACATTCAACGCATCACCATTATCATTAGTAACTATTTTATGCTCTAAAGAAGGCTTTTCTTTAACCTCTGAAGATTCGCTTTCAGCCTCTTTTGTCGATTCTGTTTTACAAGCATTAAGCATAGGTATCATTGAAAATGCTCCAATACCAACTGCTGTAGACTTTAAAAATTTTTTACGGTTCATACTATTATATTGATTGGTTAGTGTATCAAGACTATATATTGTCTATGCTAAGCAATTTAACACTTAAAAACCACATAGTCAACACATCACAAATCAAAACCCATAAAACACCATTAGAATATCAAGTTAAAACGCGGTTTTATTTTCTTTTAATATTTATAAATGGACTTTTCATTAAATAGAGAAAGGACTGTTTTTTTTCTTCTTCAAATTCAATTAAGCCATAGTTCATTTGTGCAGTAGGAATTAGTTTAAACGTTCCAAAAATTCGGTCCCAAATGATAAAAATATCTGCAAAGTTTGAGTCTGTATAAAATTGTTCTTGGTGGTGATGCACTCTATGATGATCTGGCATCACAAAGATTAAGCCTAGTGTGGTATTTAACCATTTGGGATAATTTAAATTTGAATGTTCTAAAAAGAAGAAAATGTAAACTATAAAATAGTAAAAAGCCAATGCTGTTACATCTAATCCAAAAATTCCTGCTGCTACAATATTACCGCCTTGGTAAATAATTGCGAGCTCAATAGGATGAAACCTAAATGTTGTTGAAGAGTCCATAGTTGTATCACTGTGGTGCACTCTATGCAATCGCCATAAAAGAGGAACTTTGTGCGACGCTCTATGTAACCAATATGTCGCAAAATCAAAAAGCATTACACTTAAAATTAGTTTTATCCAAAACGGTATATCAAATAAAAAGAGAAGTCCTATTTCATGAGCGTTAAGCCACTCAATACAATAGACTAAAATAGAAATGAAAAATAAGTTAATTGCAAAAAATACTATTTGAAAAAGAATGTTTTGTAATAAATGGGTTCCGCGTTTTTTGAAAGAAAAAGGGTTGTCTAACAGCTGTTCGAGCGTAAAGAAAAAAGCCAACAAACCGATTATTATATAGTTGGGATCAACGTTTAAAATTGCATCTAAAATTTCCATTATCATTAGGTTTTATCAGCTTATAACTAGCGTTTTTACTACATGCTACATCTTGCTTTCAATTTTAACTTTATTATATTTTAAAACCAGTTTAGAACAGTTGATTACTTATACATCCAGTTTGTTAAAATATCTGCTATTTCCTTTCCGACTTCAGCCGATAAGCGCCTTGATAATTCTGAGTCAGTCAGTAATTCAGTTTTGCTTAAATCTGTACGAATTAAAAAATCATGTAAGCGTATTAAAATATCACTACCTTTTGAATCAATTATTGACTTTGCTGCTTTATAAAGTTGCATTTGATACCACTCATAATTTTGAGGCGTGAGTTTTTGAACATATTTCTCTTCGAAATCTTTCAGAGTTTTATATTCAGCCATTCTATCACCAGACTGCAAAACAAATTCTGGATAGGTATTCATTAAGTCAAATAAAGAATTTTGTTGTTCATTTATAAATGAATACATACTCATTGTAGCAAACAGTTCTTGCAACCACTTTCTTTGCGGCTTAGTGCCTTCTTTAAAATGATAAAGGTGAGCCAACTCGTGTATTGCTAAAGTTTCTCGATAAAATAGGTCCAAATTAATAGTTTCACCATAAACTGGTTTTAATGTAGCCCAATACTGTTTAGGTAATTGAGTAATCATTTTTTCAACTTCTTGTGAAACTATTGACTTATCAAGTCCTAGTATTATATTTCCTTTTCCTGCTTGTGGCAATCCTGGTGGAGGAAAATATGCATGTTTATTCCACTTTTTATTTTCTATAAACAGAACAGCAAAATCTAATTCGGTTTGAAAAATTTTATCAAAATACAGCTTTGCGTTGTTTAAATGACTTAAAGTCTCTGTTGTAGTATTAATGGAATCATTAGAAACCAAAGTTTTAAAAGAATATTTAGTTTGCAACTCTATTAACCCATCATGAATAGAAGTGTCAATCCACGATTCTTGGGCTTGTAATTGAGTTGTTACACAACATATTAAAACTACTGTCCAAATGAATAAGATGGGTGTTCTCATGATTTCGTTTTAGATATTAAACATTAAGATTACGATTGGTTTAAACTATAAATTTATCACTACACTACTTAGATTACCGAACGAATTTAACACTTAAAAACCACAAAATCAACACATAACAATATAATACTAATAAAAAAACACCCAAGATGGGTGTTTTTCAGGTTGGTTAAAAAAAGCGTCAACGAAACATTTATAGCATAGGCTACAAATAGTATTTTAATGTCTTAAGGTTTTTAAACTATTCGATTTATACATCTACAATAGAGCAATATACATACTCTCCAAACACCAAACAATACGTAACGTTACGTAGTTGAACCAAAAAAACACCCTACTTGGGTGTTTTCACTAATTGTTTTAATGCTTATCTAACTCTATTCTGTTTTGTCTTTGCTTATTATTTTTTTAATTCTGCTGTTCACTATTTCCGATAGGTTCCAGTTGTAAAGTTTTGGATCGGTTGTACTGTAAAACTGTACTACCACAGCATCAATATCTTTATAGTATTTGGCAAAACTTTGATATCCTGGAACCCAACCAGAGTGTTCGTATTCATATATTGAACTATAAATGTCCTGTTCTCCTTCTTTAAATAGGGAACCATCGTTTAGGGCTCTTAAAAATGTACCTACATCTTTTGCAGTGGCTACCATACCACGTTCGTCCTCTTTTAAATCATAAGGATACCCAACATGATAACCACTCATTACATCATCAATATTGACTTCACTTAACGAGCCAAACGTATTGTTAAGTTTTAATGGCACTAGGATTTCCTCTTTTATAAATTGATAGTTTGGGTACCCTAAAGCATCGTCCATAATCTTATTGATTAACAAATAATTGGTGTTGCAATACTCATAGTCCTCACCTGGTTTAAAATTGGCTGGTTTATCCAATATCAACGCTAAACTTTCTTCATAGCTAGTAGCTGGATTTCCCCAAAAGTTTGGCGCATCAGTAAAATTAGGAATCCCACTTCGATGCTGAATCATTAATCGTAAAGTTATTTTATCGGCATTTTCAATTCGTCCTACAAGTTCTGGTAGGTAATCTGCAATGGTTTTGTCCAATGAAAGCCTACCATCGTTCACCAACTTAGTAACAGCAACAGCATCATACAACTTGCTAATACTAGCTATTTTAAAAAGTGCATTGGGTTTAGCTGGTATTTTAGTATCTCTATTGTGCCAACCAGAAGCAAAATACTGAGGTGGCTTGTTGGCTTGGTCTACATACACAACCATTCCATCAAAGCCATGACCTATGGCTTCGTCTAGCTGTTCTTGAACCGTATTTGGTAATGGAAGTATCCAAGCTTTTACCAAAAGCCATGGCACAAAAAACAATGAGGTTACTGTACCAACAAGTAAAATGACCCTAAGTATTATGGTTTTCTTTTTGCTCATAGTAGTATGTGTTAGTGTTAGTTATTTACACTTGCAAAAGTCTATTACTTTGGTAAGAATTAAAATTAATAATTCCTGAATTGTTAAATGGGTTTGATGAAATGTAGTAAAAGCCTAATCCTTTGTAATTTACCTATCAGGTTCACACAACCTTCTATTACGGTTTAAAAGTTACTATATTTTTTAATTTAGATTGAGTTTTTACAATTATGGTAAAAAATAGTGTTAGTCGTTATTTTTCTCGATCAAGAGTCATTTCAAAAAATTGGTTCCAGTTTTGTCCTATTTTATATTCTCCTGTTTCGTACCACTGTTCTTTCTCATTTTGCCATATAATATATCGAGTATTTTCAGTAGGATACCAATACAATTTGTTTTCAATTATTTCAGCCTTAAACTCTGCATTCAGTCCGCTTGGTAAGTATGAACGAAATACATAATTACCCTTAATTTTATCATAAGTTAAAATAGCAAGAGCATTATGGACAACCTTCCCTTTCGATAGTCCTTTTCCTTCAATAAGTACAGCTGTTGAGTCTAACTTAAACTCTATTCTTTCAGTTTGGTCAAATTCTGATTTTCCATGTCTTCCCATCATCCAACCAGTTCCTTTCCAGTTTCCTACCATAAATTGTAATTCTTTTATTTTAGCTTTAGAAATGGAGTCTGTTTCAGACGTTTGAGAAAACCCTACTATTGAGGTTAGAAAAGTTAAAGTAACTACTAGGTAAATTTTCATATTTGTTTTTTTAGTTAACATTTACTCAATAAAGATATGATTTTTAAACGATTAAAGTTCAAAATAAAAAACACCCTTGTTGGGTGTTTTGATGTGTTTTGGTTAACAGTTTTTGCAAGGTTTACTAAATGTAATTTTTTATTTCATTTGATGGTAGTAATCTAGAATCTTCCAATGCTGCTATTCGGTGTCCTGCGTTTTTAAGGTAATCCGGATTCTGAGCAAATTCCATAAACTTCAAAACAGATTCGTGTTCTACTAGCAAAATTGCATCCCATTTTTCAGATTCGGGTCCAATAAGGAAATTTAGGCTCCTTCCAAAATAGACAATTCTACTTCCCGCTTTCTCTAATTCAGGTAGAGTACTTTTTATATACAATTGATAGGCTTCTTCGCCGCTGATTTCAGTGTTAGGCTTTAATTTATCTATACCTGAATAATCAGCAGTCACCCTAAATTTCAGTAAGTTCAACATCAGAACTTTTCCTTTGTCCTTGAAATTTTTATAGAACTCTTTTCCAGCTTCAAGACTTGCATCAAGGTATTTACTCATATTTTTCTCAATTTCTAGTGACTGTTTCAAATTATCCACAAGTTAATTTTAATTATCTAAAATCAACAGTTAAGCGAAGTCAATCTTTAAAAATTAAAAAACTGTTAATAACGTTACGCAGCCCAAACCAACAAAAGCTTCAAATTAAACCTGTTATATAATCTAAAAAAAGTAAGCAATAACAAACTATTACACATTACCTTTTTTAGCAAACGTTATATATTCTTTTGATACTGCTTAATTAGGTCCTAACGCTTTTGGTCAACCATTTTCCAATAAACTTCATAAAAATCTTTCTTTTCTGGATTGTGGTGTTTTATCAATTCTCCAAAGCGGTTAGTTATTGCGATTTTTTCTTCAGTTTGTTCCGTCAAAACGTCTCTTTCTTTTTCATCTAATATCATAACAGATGCGTAAATATGTTTCCATTCCTCTAGTCCGTTTGTAAAAACTGTATATTTTTTTCCGTTTGACAAAAGGTCTATATTATTCCACATTAGTATTGGGTGATTTCTGTTACTCGGAAAAATTTCCTTATCCCATTTCCCAAATTTATCATACATCACTTTATGAGTGTAAAAAGCAGAATATACACACTCATATCTAATTTCATTAATTTCTGTAGTGTCTTTTCCATTTACAGCAACATATTTTTCATTCAAAATTTCCGTATACTTATTCTTGTAAATTTCTGGACATTTCTCTTCCCTAATTACCGTTTTAGATGAAGAACAACTAAAAAAAATAGAAAGTATGATTGTTATGTATATACCTTTCATAGACTTGGTTCTAATATTTGCTAACTCTTTAAAATATATAGATTGCTTTTATAATCTGTAGTGAGCGCTAAGCGAAGTTAACCTTTAAAAATTAAAAATCTATACGTAACGTTACGTAGTTTTTGAGCAAAAAAAAACACCCAATAAGGGTGTATTTTGATGTGTTTTGGTTAACGGTTAAGTGTATGAGAGTGTGTATTGGTAAAGACTTTTCAAGCACATGATAAGCTAAAAAATTCGGCAGGGATTTTAAAGATAAGCCTGCAATAGCGATTGTTTACCAACATTAGCTTTAGTACTTCGTTTAACCCTTAATTTACTTCAATGTAAACACTATTTAATAGGTTGAAAGGATTTTCATCTAGAATTAATTCTTCCTCATTGTTAATCAATAATTTATTTGGACCTAAATTAGCAGAAGTTAATTCTCTAACTATAACATAGACATCACCATTAACAGCTTTTAAATCTATGATATGCGATTCAAAACCCTCAGGTGAGACATAATAAGATTCATTGTTTTTTAAAATTTCTCTTCGGGAACTATAAGGATTATTATCAATGTGAAATGCTACAGTATAAATATCACTCACATCAAAAGCCAAATTTACAATAGGTTGTTCAACAGTTGTTTCTATACCAGTTATGATATTTTTATAAAAACCTAATATATCAGAATTTCCTGTTATAGTACCGTAGGCATAAATATCATTCTCTTTTACTTTTATACCATATGCTAAATGTGAAGACTCAATAGGAATAAAGCTATTATTTATAAAAACACCTTTTTGATTATTATTGTTTTTTGAAAAACATAAATATTATCATCAATAACTTTAATTGAAGATTGTTGATGTCTATAAATACAATTTGAAAGAATAACTGTTTTTATACCATTTTTCCAATAAACTAAATCATAAATTGTTGGATTGGTTAAACTCTTTAAATATCCTATAAAATACACATCATTACTATCTATTATCATATCAGTTATATAGTCTAACTCATAGCTTGGTTCCTGAAATTCTTCATTTAAGTTTGTTAAGCTACCATTTTCCCATAGTATATATGTAGAACCACTACTTCCAAAAACATAAACATTATTATTATGAACAATAATTTTATTAGCAGTTGAAGTACTAAACCCACCATTATCTAAAGTGATTTCAGTGTTGTTTTTCCAATAAGTTGCATTACCATTTTTTTGTCCTGCAACATAGACATCAATTGTACTCTGGTTGTTGAGTTCAGAAATATCTTCACTATTACTACAATTAATAAAAAATAGTGCCAAAACAACTAAAACTAATTTTTTCATAAGAAACTTGTTTTTAAGTTTATGTAATATAGATGCATATTTCATCAAATGGTTGCGTTCATCTTTTAACAATAACTAGTTAAATTAATGAATTTGAAGTATTAAGCCTACTTTAAACATATGAATTAAATTATAATTATCCACTTCAAAACATAGCAATATAGCCAACTTAAAAACACCAAACAATACGTAACGTTACGTAGTTTTTAAGCAAAAAAAACACCCAATAAGGGTGTTTTTAATACTTTAAGTAATAATTAACTATTGTTTCATTTGCTTTAAAAAAGCAGTAAGATCACTAGGTTCTGCGCGTTTTCTATAGTCAGAATCTAAAAAGGCATAGCGTATAGTTCCATCAGTATCTATAATATACGTTGCTGCTAGTGGTAACTCGTTAGAGTCGTCACCATTGTGTTTGTTAAGGTCAAACTTTTGGTTATAAATTTTTGCTACTTCATCGGTAAGTTTAAAAACTACACCATACTCTTTCGCAACACCATTACCTATATCGCTTAGGACTTCAAACTCTAAATGGTTTTTTTCACTTGTGCTTATCGATTGGTCTGGTAACTCTGGTGTAATAGCTAGCAGATTAGCTCCTTGTGCTTTTATGTTTGGTAATTCTTCTTGCAAATAGCGCAAATTGATGTTACAGTAAGGACACCATCCGCCTCTATACCATACCAATACTACTGGTCCTTTAGCAAGATAATCTTGCAATGCTACTTCAGTGCCTACTGCATTTTTAAGCGTAAAAGTAGGTGCTGCATCGCCTACTTGCTTAGCGTTGTCTAATATTCCTGACTCTAATACAGCATCTAAACCATCTTTATAAATAGCTTTGGTTTTATCATCTGCTTGTTTACTAAAATTTGATTTACGAGCTTCAAGAGCTTCTGTTTGCGTAGGTGTTAGTTCTTCCATAGTGGCTTGTGGTGTTTCTGTTGTTGACTTTTCGTCTTTTTTTTGTTCTGTTTTACAAGAAAACGTTAAACTCATTACCAAGCATAGGCTTAGTGTTTTTAAAATGTTCATGGTGATAGTGTTTATATAGTGATTTGTGTTAATTGCTTTTGTTGCTTTTTTATAATCAATAGGTTTATAGCCGAAAAGATAACAATAGCGGCTGCAATATAAACTAGCAACCACTTAGGTTGCACACGCAAATAAAACTCAGCAAGCAAAGCGCCTACCATGGTGAGTAAGCCTAAAGTATTTGAATACGTGCTAACTGATATAAAGTTCAGTTTTTTATAAGATTGCAATTTAGTTTCAAATAGAGCAAACACTACTGTTGTAAAATACAGGGTTACAACTAGTAGAATTAAAATTCCTGTAAAAACTCTAAAAAAAGTAGGGTTAATCCCTAATGGTTTTGCCATTTCAATAAATGCGTTTACCGATATTTCCCAACCTGCAAGTTTAGAAATGGTGAATCTTACTAATACTAAACCCATTAACAAACTAGTGATTCCTATAATTGCTTTTTCAAATTTTCTCATTATGCTTATTTTATTTAGGGTTTGATATCTTTTTTGAACAAAAATTAATACTTAATAAAGTTATAGCGGTATACTATTCCACAAATCTAAACAATCGTTTAGAAATAAATTGTTAAGGTTTTAATAAAAACCATAAAATTTTAAATAACTAAAAAAATTAAAGTAGTGTACTTAACTCTAAATCGTTAATAGCACCATGCGAAGAAGCAGTAACCACTACTCCATTTTTTACCACTAGTAATTGTGGAGATTCATGAAATACACCAAAACGTTGCGCTATGGTATTGGAGATGTCTCGATAGGTCAATAAATCTAAATAGTACAAATCCACATCATCACTACTAAAAGGATATTGTGCTTCAAACTGTCGCATAACCATTCGACTAATACCACATCGTGTAGAGTGCTTAAAAATAAGTTGTGGTTTGGTTTTAGACTTTTCTTCTATAAAATCTAATTGTTGTATATCGTCTAAAAATATCCAAGGCAATACCTTTTCGTCTTTAGGTTCTGAAGAGCCAAATATGTTTTTTAAAAATCCCATAACATTTGTTTTTTTCATTCCGTCTCGATACGGAATTCATACCTTATACTACTAAGTCGTTCTAAACTTAAAATCTTACAAACTGACTAAAAGTCACGTTATAACTGCTGTAAAACGACATTTTGTCTCACAAAACGTGTTGGTAAGATTATTGACTTATACTCCACAAAGAAAGGAAAAATTTAAACACATGAACTTTAATAATTATACAATAAAATCACAAGAAGCGATACAGCAAGCGCAACAGCTTGCCCAAAGCTTACAACATCAACAAATAGAAAATGAGCATATTTTTAAAGCCATTACGCTTGTTGATGAAAACGTATTACCATTTATTTTAAAAAAGCTAAATGTAAACGTTCAGACCCTACAACAGGTTTTAGATAAACAACTAGAAAGTTTACCTAAAGTATCTGGTGGTGACATTATGCTTTCTCGCGAAGCTGGAAAAAGCCTTAACGAAGCAGCAATTATTGCTAAAAAAATGAATGACGATTATGTGTCTGTTGAGCATCTTATTCTTGCTGTGTTTAAGTCAAACAGTAAGATTGCACAAATGCTAAAAGACCAAGGCGTTACTGAAAAAGACCTTGTAAAAGCCATTGATGAGCTACGTCAAGGTGATCGAGTAACGTCTCAAAGTCAAGAAGACACTTATAACTCGTTAAACAAATACGCTAAAAACCTAAACCAATTAGCCAAAGACGGAAAATTGGATCCTGTTATTGGTCGTGATGAAGAAATACGTCGCATTCTTCAAATTTTATCACGTCGTACGAAAAACAACCCAATTCTTGTTGGTGAACCAGGAACTGGTAAAACGGCTATTGCTGAAGGTTTAGCACATAGAATTGTAGATGGTGACATCCCTGAAAATCTAGTTGATAAGCAAATATTTGCCTTGGATATGGGAGCACTTATCGCTGGTGCTAAATATAAAGGAGAGTTTGAAGAGCGATTAAAAGCGGTTGTAAAAGAAGTAACCACAAGCGAAGGCGACATTGTACTTTTTATTGACGAAATTCACACACTTGTTGGTGCTGGAAAAGGCGAAGGCGCTATGGATGCTGCCAATATTTTAAAACCAGCGTTAGCGCGTGGTGAGTTACGTGCTATTGGTGCAACAACTTTAGATGAATACCAAAAATATTTTGAAAAAGATAAAGCCCTTGAAAGACGTTTTCAAAAAGTTATGGTTGATGAACCTGATACCGAAAGTGCCATTTCAATACTTCGTGGTATTAAAGAAAAGTACGAAACACATCATAAAGTGCGTATTAAAGACGAAGCGATTATTGGTGCTGTAGAATTATCAGAGCGTTATATCACCAACCGTTTTCTTCCAGACAAGGCGATTGACCTAATGGATGAAGCTGCATCTAAACTACGTATGGAAATCAATTCAAAACCAGAAGAACTGGATGTTTTAGACAGAAAAATCATGCAGTTGGAAATTGAGATTGAAGCCATAAAACGTGAGAAAGATGAAGCAAAATTAAAGTCTTTACGTTCAGATTTAGCAAACCTAAAAGAAGAACGCAACGAAATTTACGCCAAGTGGAAAAGCGAAAAAGAAGTAGTTGACAATATTCAAAATACCAAACAAGCTATTGAAAACTACAAGCTAGAAGCTGAACGTGCCGAACGCGAAGGCGATTATGGTAAAGTAGCTGAAATTCGCTACGGAAAAATTAAGGAAGCCCAAGAATCGTTAGATAAACTTCAAAAAGAACTTCAAGAGAATCAATCTGGAAACTCATTGATTAAGGAAGAAGTCACTTATGATGATATTGCCGAAGTGGTTGCAAAATGGACAGGAATTCCTGTTACCAAAATGCTACAAAGCGAACGTGAAAAACTACTAAAGCTTGAAGACGAATTACACAAGCGTGTGGTTGGACAAGAAGAAGCTATTGCTGCTGTAAGTGATGCTGTAAGGCGTAGTCGTGCAGGTTTACAAAATCCGCAAAAGCCTATTGGAACTTTCTTGTTTTTAGGAACTACAGGTGTTGGTAAAACCGAATTGGCAAAAGCCTTGGCAGAATATCTGTTTGATGACGAAAATGCGATGACGCGTATAGATATGAGTGAATACCAAGAGCGTCATTCGGTAAGCAGATTGGTTGGTGCGCCTCCAGGATATGTAGGTTATGACGAAGGCGGACAATTGACCGAAGCAGTAAGACGCAAACCGTATTCTGTAGTATTATTGGATGAAATTGAAAAAGCGCATCCAGATACCTTCAACATCTTATTACAAGTACTAGACGAAGGACATCTAACAGACAACAAAGGACGTTTAGCAGATTTTAAAAACACGATAATCATTATGACTTCAAATATGGGAAGTCATGTGATACAAGAGCGTTTTGAAGCTACAAAAGATATTGATGCTGCTATGGAAGCCGCAAAAGTAGATGTATTAGCCTTATTAAAACAATCGGTAAGACCAGAGTTTTTAAACCGTATTGATGATACTATTATGTTTACGCCTTTAAGCAAGGAAAACATTACAGCTATTGTTGGTTTACAACTAAAAGGCATTACTAAAATGATTGCAAAACAAGGTATCACTTTTGACGCAACACCTGAAGCTGTTGAGTACTTAGCTGAAAAAGGTTATAATCCAGAATATGGTGCAAGACCTGTAAAACGAGTGATACAAAGAGAAGTATTAAACGAGTTAAGTAAAGAAATACTATCTGGAAAAGTATCTACAGACAGTATTATTTTACTAGATGCTTTTGATGATAAATTAGTATTTAGAAACCAAGGCGATTTAGTTTCAGAAGAATACTAAACACTGTAACAAATGTAGTTTTAAAACGTCTTTATATTGGTTGGTTAGTGAAAGCAGCACAAGTCTTTAATTAGAGGAGTGTTGCTTTTTTTTGTAACATTTTTAAGCATCTATACACTAATTAAAAAAACACAATTATGAGACACTTTACTTTTCTTTTACTGTTTGCGGTTAGTTTATTTTCAACAACTAGCACTGCTCAAACCCTTGAAAAATCTTTACTTTGGGAAATTTCTGGAAACGGATTAGAACAACCTTCTTATCTGTATGGAACCATTCACATGACCTGTGATGCTTCTTTAGATGCTAATATCAAAAAAGCCTTAGACGACACATCACTCCTAGTTTTAGAAATAGATATGGACGACCCTTCTATGGCAGTGAAAATGGCAAACGATATATATATGAAAGATGGTAAAACCCTTAAGGATTTAGTGAGTGCTGAAGACTACACAATTCTTAGTGACTTTTTAAAAACACAAACAGGAATGCCTGCTGAAATGATTGGTAACATCAAACCGTTTTTTATTACAGCTATGATGTATCCAAAACTTTTAGACTGTGCAGCAGTACAATCGTTTGAAAACGAACTTATGAAAATAGCTCACGAACAAGAAGAAGAAGTTTTGGGTCTAGAAACTGTAGAAGAACAAATGGCAGTTTTTGATCAAATTCCTTATAAAGACCAAGCACAGGACTTATTACGATCAGCTAAAGACAATATGAGTTTTGATAAAGCTGCTTTTCAAAAAATGATGGAACTTTATGTTGAAAAAGATATTGAAGGACTTGCTAAACTTATGGAAGAAGATGTTAATCTTACCAATACTAAACACAAAGATGTCATTTTAGACAACAGAAACAAAAACTGGATTGCTAAAATAGAAGACTTCGCTAAACAGCAACCTACTTTTTTTGGTGTTGGTGCAGGACATTTACCTGGAGAAAATGGAGTAATAAAATTATTACAGAAAAAAGGCTATACAGTAAAACCTATAATGTAAAAAAACAACATTCTCATTATCAATATAAAACCTCTTTCATAGAGGTTTTTTTATTGAAAACATTAGGAAACTTTAACGTCAACACAATAAAACTTTAGGTTTTCTCATTAAAATATATAAGATTATTTTACTAAATTTGAATTGCTATTAGTCCTCAAATTACATAAACTGTATTATTAACCTTTACTCACAGGTTCCCTCATGATTATGAAGAACTGTGAATAATACTATTAACCTACATCCATGAAGATCAATAAATATATTGACCACACTTTATTAAAATCCGATACCACAGAAAGGGATATTATCGACTTATGCAATGAAGCCAAGGAGCATCAGTTTTATTCTGTATGTATTAATAGCAGCTACGTAGCATTAGCAAAACAATTACTAGAACGAAGCAGTGTAAAGATTTGCTCTGTTATTGGGTTTCCTCTTGGAGCAATGAGTACCGAAGCGAAAGTGTTTGAAGCTAAAGACGCTATTGAAAAAGGAGCTGATGAAATTGATATGGTAATTAATATTGGTTACCTAAAAAGCAAAAACTATGTTGCGGTATTTAAAGACATAAGCGATGTTAAACTTGCTATTGGAAGAACACCTTTAAAAGTAATTATAGAAATTAGCGAACTTTCAAAAAATGAGATTATTAAAGCCAGTGAAATTTGCTTAGATGCTAAAGTAGATTTTATTAAAACCTCTTCTGGTTTTACAAAAAGTGGAGCTACACTTACTGCTGTAAAAATCATAAAAAAGACTGTACGCGATAATGCTAAAATTAAAGCCTCTGGTGGCATTAGAGATTACGAAACTGCAAAAAAATATATTGATGTAGGTGCTGATAGAATAGGCACATCCTCTGGAGTTGATATAATTAATGGCTCCTTAGCAACTGCCAACTACTAGCAGCTACAAATCAAAACTTTAACATATATTTATTATAGCAAATGATGATTACCCTCTATTTTTGGTAATCATCATTTGTTTTTATTTAGTATGAAATATGTTTTACTCCTAGTATTCACTTTTGGTTTAATACCAATGGTAAATGCTCAAGACGCTTCCCCTTCTGAAATTACAACCTACTATTTTATAAGACATGCAGAAAAAGACACTAGCGACTCTAGTAATAGAAATCCGCATTTAACCAAAGAAGGGCAATCAAGAGCTGTAAAATGGAGTACTCTACTTTCCAATATTAAATTAGATGCAGTATACTCTACCAACTACCACAGAACAATAGAAACCGCACAACCCTCTGCCTCAAAACACAATTTGGAGATCACAACCTACGATCCTTTTAAAATGGATAAAAAAGCTTTTATCGAAAACACCAAAGGCAAAACCGTATTGGTTGTAGGACACAGCAATACAACACCTGTGTTTGCAAACACAATTATTGGTGAAGAGGTTTACAAGCAACTAGACGAAAGCAATTACACATCATTATTCATTGTAACAGTTACAAATGGTGTTGCTTCACATCAATTATTAACCATAGAGTAAGCTTAGTTTCTTTTGGTAAATGCAAAAAAAGCGTAGCTTTGTGCTCCTATGCAAAAACCAGTAAACATAAAAAACAAAAGAGCTAAGTTTGAGTATGAAATTCTTGATACTTACACTGCTGGTATTGTATTAACTGGTACCGAAATAAAATCTATTAGAGATAGTAAAGCGTCAATTGCAGAAAGCTTTTGCGAATTTAATGACAAAGGCGAGCTTTTTGTTATTAACATGACCATACAAGAGTATGTGTATGGCAACTACTACAACCATAAACCTAAGGCTGAACGCAAATTATTACTCAACAAAAGAGAGCTTAAAAAACTAGAACGCGAAGTAAATGTAAAAGGAAACACTATTGTTCCTTTGCGAGTATTTATTACCGAAAAAGGCTTAGCTAAAGTAGAAATTGCTTTAGGAAAAGGTAAAAAACTATACGACAAACGCGATACGATTAAAGACAGGGACAATAAGCGAAATCTTGATAGAATTAAGAAAATTTATAAGTAATTTAGGATAGTTTAACAATTACAGCTAAAAATTATAGCTATGTTTGGTGTTCTTAAGGCAACCTTTTTATAAAAAAGTGCGTCTATTATTATAGAACCCATCAATCAACAACCTAATGAAACAAAAATTACTTCTTGCTCTTTGCTTTTTTACCGCTTACACCTCATTCGCTCAAATACAAGGTACAGTTACCGACAAAAACAACAAAGCACTACCTTTTGTAAACATTTACATTGAAAACACTTACACAGGAACCACCAGTAATACTGAAGGTTACTACGAGCTAAACCTGACCAAAACAGGAGCACATACTGTTGTTTTTCAGTTTTTAGGCTATAAAACTTTAAAAAAGAAAGTTGACATCAGTAGTTTCCCATACACTTTAGATGCTGTGCTAATTGACGAGGAAATAACACTTAACGAAGTAGTTATTAATTCCGAAGAAAATCCTGCCAATAAAATTATTAGGCAAGCAATCGCTAAGCGAAAAGAAAATCTTGAAAAAATCCAAAGCTATAAAGCCGATTTTTACTCACGAGGTTTAATTAGAATTAAAAACGCTCCTGAGAAAATACTAGGACAGGAAATTGGTGATCTTGGTGGTGGACTCGATTCTACAAGAAGTGGTGTTATTTACCTTTCAGAAACGGTTTCAAAACTAGAATTTTTAAGACCTAACAGGTTAAAAGAAAAAATAATAGCTTCAAAAGTTAGTGGAGACGACAATGGTTTTAGCTTTAACAATGCTATTGATGTAGATTTTGAAATTTATGATAATACTATTGAACTTGGTAATCAAATTGTTTCTCCTATTGCCAACAACGCTTTTGGGTACTACAATTACAAGCTAGAAGGTGTGTTTTATGATGACAAAGGTAATCTCATTAATAAAATTAAGGCGACACCAAAACGAGACAACGACCCAGTGTTTTCAGGGTTTATCTATATTGTTGAAGACCAATGGACCGTTTATGGAATTGAATTAGATATTACAGGTATTCAGGCAAAAATTCCTGCTGCTGACAAAATAACCATCACTCAAAACTACTCCTACTCTCAAAACTATGCTATTTGGGCAAAAATTTCTCAGGTTATTGATTTTCAATATGGCTTATTTGGTATAAAAGGAGATGGTCGTTTTACTGCGGTTTACAGCAATTACAGTTTCAATACGGATTTAACCCAAAAAGATTTTGGCAGAGAAATAGTCTCTTTTGAAGACGAAGCCAATAAAAAAGATTCTACCTACTGGAAAACACTAAGACCAGTTCCGCTTACTGACGAAGAAGTTTTAGACTACCAAAAGAAAGATAGCATTCAAGTGGTTAGAGACTCCAAAACCTACAAAGACTCAGTAGATGCTGTAAATAATAAGTTTAAATTAGGCGATATCCTTTCAGGTTACAATTATTCAAACACTTATGAAAACTGGAGTGCTGGTATCACTTCGCCAATATCAAAAATAAGTTTTAACACTGTTCAAGGTTGGAATGCAAATGTTGGTGGTTATTTCAGAAAAAACTATGATGATTATAAAAGATATTTAAGCATAAACGGAAATCTAAACTATGGTTTTAGTGACGACAGATTAAGAGGAACGCTTAGCGCAACATACAAGTTTAATGATGTTAGCAGACCATTTTTATCGGTTTCTGGAGGTGTTGTTGTACAGCAATTCAATTCTAGTGAACCTATTTCTAATCTGCTCAATTCAGCATATTCGCTATTAGCAGAAAAGAATTACATGAAACTGTATGACTTAAGCTATGTTAATGTAGCCTTTTCTGACGAAGTTTTTAATGGACTAAGACTTAACGCAAGCCTAAGCTACCAAAGACGAAAAGCATTGTTTAATACCACAGACCAAGCTTGGTATCCACAAGATGACAGGGATTACACTAGCAATAACCCAATAGATCCAACAGCTTATGGCGTTGCTCCTTTTGAAACACACAACATTATAAAAGCGAGTCTTGATGCAAGAATAAACTTTGACCAAGACTACTTAAGTTATCCTGATAGTAAATACAATATCCCAAACAGAAAGTTCCCAACGCTTTACTTAGGCTATGAAAAAGGGTTTTCGGCTTCAGTAGATGATTACAATTTTGACCAAGTAAAAGCAAGACTTACCCAAAGCTTTAATATTGCCGATAAAGGCCTATTTCAATACAACATAAAAGCAGGTAAATTCTTTAATGCTGATAATATTGCGTTTATGGATTACCAACACTTTAATGGTAACCAAACCCATATTGGACAAGGTTCATACTTAAATGTTTTTAATAACTTGCCTTACTATACTGCAAGTACAAACGATTCGTACTTAGAAATGCATGCTGAACACGATTTTAATGGGTTTATCCTTGGAAAGATTCCGTTATTAAACAAGCTTAATTTCAATTTAATAATTGGTGCACACAACCTTGCAACACCAGACAACAAACCTTATCAAGAATATACCATTGGTATAGACAATATTGGTTTTGGGAAGTTTAGATTTTTACGACTGGATTATTTACGTTCCTACCAAAGCGGATTTCAAAGTGATGCCATTTTGTTTGGTCTCAAGTTTTTTTAATTACTTTTGAAGTATGAATAAATTTTGCACCATTTTGTTTGTGTTGATAGCGTTTTCAACACAAGCACAAGACATCGCTACAGTTCCTGATTATACTCAAAATGTGAAATCGCTAGACTCTATTGTTACGACCTTATACAAGGTTATTTCAGGAGAAAAAGAAGAAGAGCGCAATTGGGATCTTTTTAAATATTTATTTAAACCAGAAGCTAAACTTATAGCATCTACAAAGCCTAAAGACAGTATTTACAGAGTACGCTATATGTCACCTCAAGACTATATAAAATCATCAGCAAAATGGTTGGTTGAAAATGGTTTCATTGAAAAAGAAATTCATAGAAAAACCGAAACCTTTGGCAAAATTACTCATGTTTTTAGCACTTATGAAGCCTATCATAGCAAGTTAGACAGCAAACCGTTTATGAGAGGTATTAATAGTATACAGTTGCTTTACGACGGAAAACGTTGGTGGATTATTAATTTATATTGGGCAAAAGAAACTGCTAAAAACCCTATACCTAGTATTTATTTACGAGATTAATGTTTTTTATTCTTTTCAGTTTTTTTCTTTGCAGGAATAAGTCGGAAAGATCAATCCATTCATCTTTCATGTATTCATATTTAATTAATTTTATTTTGTCCCGATTGGGTCATAAGGAATTCCGAATATTCCCTTTTTCAAATTCAATTTAATTTTTTGGTTTTCTTCTACTTCATCATATAGTGTTTGGCTTAACTTTATTTTTTCCGCTTGTCCAGATTCCGTTTTATTTGGGATTCTTCCCCAAACATAATTGTCTTTATTGCTATAATGGTCTTTGACAGAAATAATAAATGGCTCATTGTATTGTCCACTTTCTGAAATTCGGTTTAGTTTAAGTCCTGAAATTAATACTATTTTCTCAGTCATAGGATAAATTAGAAAAGACATAATTCCTATATATAAAATATGGTCAATTTTTTTCCATTTCCCGTCTGCAAGATTTTCTTCAAAGACCATGAAGAACGCAACAACAATTGAGATAAGAATCGAGACAAAGAATAGAGTATCTTTTAATTCATTAATGTCTCTTTTGAGGTAAATCTCAAATTCACCATGACTCAAATTATATTCGCACAACCAAAAGATTCCTATGAATATAACTCCAGTAATTATTCTATATAATCTTTTCATTTTATTGCCAACTAGTTTTTATCTTCAAGCATTGGCACAAACCTAAACTCACCAAACTCTCTTTGCTCAAAGTCTTTTGGTCCTTTTCTAACAAACAAGGTCATGGTTTGCACATCCTCTCCAACAGGAATCACCAAACGTCCACCAATTTTTAATTGACCCAACAAGGCTTTAGGTACCATTGGTGCTCCAGCAGTTACAATAATACTGTCAAAAGGAGCTTCTTCTTTTAACCCCTTATAACCATCGCCAAAAATTAATTTTTTTGGTCTGTAACCCAGTTTAGGTAAAAATTTGCTAGTAATTTTAAACAGCTCTAGTTGGCGTTCAATACTATACACAGTAGCTCCTAGCAAACATAACACAGCAGTTTGGTAACCGCTTCCTGTGCCTATTTCAAGTATTTTGTGTCCTTTTTCTACTTGTAATAATTCAGTTTGAAAAGCCACAGTATAGGGTTGCGAAATAGTTTGGTTTGCAGCAATTGGGAACGCTTTATCCTGATAAGCATGGTCTAAAAAACCAGAATCCATAAATAAATGTCTTGGTATTTTTCCAATAGCCTTTAAAACGTTGTCGTTTGTAATACCTTTTTCTTTAATGGTATTAACCAATTGTTGTCGTAATCCTTGATGCTTAAATGTATCTTTCAATGTATGGCAGGTTTTCGTTGCTAAGGTAATTCAAACCCAAAAAAGTTCAAAGTCTAAAAGTTGAAGTTTAACCATTTTTTCTAATTTCTAATCTAGAATTTCTAAAACTAAAATCTTATTTTTGTTAAAAACGTAAAAAACAATGCTAAAAGCAGGTGTACTTGGTGCTGGTCACTTAGGTAAAATTCATTTAAGACTTCTCAAACAATCTGAAAAATATGACCTTATAGGGTTTTATGATGCTGATGAAGCCAACGCAAAAAAGGTAGAAGCTGAGTTTGGTTATAAATATTTTAATTCTATTGATGCGCTTATTGATGCGGTTGATATGGTAGATATTGTTACACCAACTCTTTCGCATTATGATTGTGCAAAAAAAGCAATAGCTAAAGGCAAACATATATTTATTGAAAAGCCTATTACCAATACTGTAGAAGAAGCTGAACATATAAGAGAGTTGTTAGCGCAACACGATATTCGTGGACAAGTTGGACATGTAGAACGTTTTAATCCAGCGTTTACAGCTATTAAAGATAAGCTGGAAAACCCAATGTTTATTGAGACGCATCGTTTGGCTGAGTTTAATCCTAGAGGAACTGATGTTCCTGTGGTATTGGACTTAATGATTCATGATATTGATATTATTTTAAGCGTCGTAAAATCTAAAGTTAAAGCTATTTCGGCAAGTGGAGTTTCGGTAATTAGTGATACTCCAGATATTGCCAATGCAAGAATAGAGTTTGAAAACGGTTGTGTTGCAAACCTAACCGCAAGTAGAATATCGCTTAAAAACATGCGTAAAACACGCTTTTTCCAAAAAGACGCTTACATTTCAGTGGACTTTTTAGAGAAAAAATGTGAGGTCGTAAAAATGAAAGATGCACCTGAAACTCCAGGTGATTTTGATATGATTCTTCAAAATGCTGAAGGCATCAAAAAGCAAATCTATTTTGACAATCCTGAAGTTGCTAATAATAATGCTATACTAGACGAACTAGAAACGTTTGCTCATGCAATCACTACCAATACAACACCAGTTGTAACCTTACACGATGGTACTGAAGCCTTACGTATAGCTACAATGATTATTGAGCAGTTTTAAATGGAACTCTTAATTATTTAAACTAACAGATAACAAATACTTCTGCTTTCGCAGGAACAAAAATTAATTTATTTATGAAAAATGTCGCTGTCATAGGAGCTGGAACCATGGGAAATGGTATTGCACATACTTTTGCTCAAAGTGGTTTTAAAGTAAACTTAATAGACATTAGTGAAGCTTCACTTAAAAGAGGAATGGATACCATCTCTAAAAACTTAGACCGAATGGTAGCTAAAGAAAAAATTACTGAAGCTCAAAAAGAAGAAACTCTAGGCAATATTTCAACCTTTACAAGCATTACTGATGGTGTTAAAGACACGAGCTTAGTGGTTGAAGCTGCTACCGAAAATGTAGATTTAAAACTTAATATTTTTAAGCAACTAGACGAAGCTTGTCCTAAAGACACTATTTTAGCAACAAACACATCATCAATTTCCATAACGCAAATAGCTGCCGTAACCTCAAGACCAGAACAAGTAATTGGTATGCACTTTATGAATCCTGTACCAATTATGAAATTGGTTGAGATTATTAGAGGTTATAACACTAGTGATGACGTTACCAATACTATTATGGAACTTTCAAAAACCTTAGGTAAAGTTCCTGTTGAGGTTAACGATTATCCTGGTTTTGTTGCTAACCGCATTTTAATGCCAATGATAAACGAATCTATTGAAACGCTTTACAACGGAGTTGCTGGTGTAACCGAAATAGATACTGTAATGAAATTAGGTATGGCACATCCTATGGGACCACTTCAATTAGCTGATTTTATTGGTTTAGACGTGTGCTTATCTATTTTAAACGTTATGTATGATGGATTTAAAAACCCAAAATACGCACCTTGTCCATTACTTGTTAATATGGTACAAGCAGGAAAATTAGGTGTAAAATCTGGTGAAGGGTTTTATGATTATTCAGAAAGCAGAAAAGCTGAAACCGTAGCGAAGCAGTTTGCATAACAAAACAACATTATATTGTATTGCGAAACTTACAAAACTAAGTTTCGCAATCTTTTCATAACAACACACTTAATTTAATAACAAATGAAATTCCTGCTTTCGCAGGAAGTACTATGGCAAAAATAATCCCTTTTAAAGCTGTTCGTCCTACAAGAGACAAAGTGAGTTTGGTAGCATCTCGCTCTTACCAAACCTATACACAAGCTGAAAGGGAAGCACGATTGGATTATAATCCGTTTTCATTTTTACATATTGTAAATCCAGGGTATAAATACGACAGGGAAATTTCTGGAATTGAACGCTATAAACTGGTGAAAAATCGCTATTTAGAGTTTAAGGAAGATAACATTTTTGTACAAGACCAAACCAATTGTTTTTACGTTTATAAAATTGTAAATCGAGAAGGTCAGGTTTTTAATGGTATTGTAGCTGCGGCAAGTGCTGAAGATTACGAAAACAATGTGATACGAAAGCACGAAGACACTATTGTTCACAGAGAGCATGTGTTTAAAGACTACTTAAAAACGGTTGGTTTTAATGCAGAACCTGTACTCCTCACCTATCCTGATAACAGTACAATTCAAAATTTAATTTCAAACATACAGCAACAACGCGCTGAGTTTGAATTTACAACAACATACAGAGACACACATTATCTTTGGATGATTGACAACCAAGACACTATTAACATCATTCAAGAGGAGTTTAAAAACATGCCTACAGTGTATATTGCTGATGGTCATCATAGGTCTGCATCATCTTATTTGCTGTATAAAGATTTGAAAGAAAACAGCACAAACCACAATGGTTCTGAAACTTATAATTATTTTATGAGTTATCTGATTCCTGAATCTGAACTACAAATTCATGAATTTAACAGAGTTGTAAAAGACCTTAACGGATTGACCAAAGAGGAGTTTTTAATTCAGTTAGATGCTATTTACCGAATTGAAAATAGAGGCATTATGCCATACAAACCCTCTAAAAAACATCATTTCAGCATGTATCTAGATGGTGAGTTCTACTCACTGTATCTTAGAAAATCGCTTTATGATTTTAAAACGTCGTTGGATGCTCTTGATACTCAAATTTTATATAAAACCATTCTACAACCTATTTTAGGGATTGACGATTTACGTAACGACTCTAGAATTACCTACATCAACGGAAAAAAAGATATTGTTAATTTAAAAAGTTGTATTGACAATGGTGAGTTTGCTGTTGGTTTTGGTATGATTCCTGTGGATATTGAAGACATGAAGCAAATTGCTGACGATGGACTTAAAATGCCACCAAAAAGTACGTTTATAGAACCCAAAATACGTAGTGGTGTAACTATTTATGAGTTTTAAAACCATTTTATAAAAGTATTGAAACAATAATGACAATTTCAGAACAACTAAATACATTAAAATCTCAACTTCCTGAGCATGTTACTTTGGTAGCTGTTTCAAAAACCAAACCTGTAAGCGCTATTATGGAAGCTTACAATTGCGGTCAACGCATTTTTGGTGAAAACAAAATTCAGGAAATGGTTGACAAACACGAGCAATTGCCAAAAGATATTGAATGGCATATGATTGGTCATGTTCAGCGAAATAAAGTAAAGTATATGGCTGATTTTGTTAACCTCATTCATGGTGTAGACAGCTTTAAGTTACTTAAAGAAATAAACAAACAAGCTCAAAAACACAATAGAACTATTAATTGTTTACTTCAAATTAAAATTGCTGAAGAAGACAGTAAATTTGGTATGTCTGCAAACGACGCTAAAGCATTAATAACTTCTGAAGCACTTTCAACACTACAAAACGTTTGTATTACTGGAGTAATGGGTATGGCGACTTTTACTGAAGATACCAATCAAATTGAAAAAGAGTTTCAGTACCTAAAAACTACATTTGAAACATTAAAACCGCTTCAAACTGAAAATTGTAACCTACAAACCATCTCAATGGGAATGAGTGGCGATTATGAACTTGCCATTAAAAACGGAAGTACCATGATTAGAGTTGGAAGTAGTATATTTGGAGCTAGAAATTATAATTAACAACTTTTTACAAGCATACTCATTTACGCAATACTCGACATAGAAACTACTGGTGGAAAGTACAATGAAGAAGGTATAACCGAAATTGCAATCTACAAATTTGATGGTCATAAAGTAGTTGATCAATTTATAAGTCTTGTAAATCCTGAGCGAGAAATTCAACCTTTTGTAGTAAACCTTACAGGCATTAATAGCAACATGCTCAAAAATGCTCCTAAGTTTTATGAGGTTGCTAAACGTATTGTTGAAATTACCGAAGACTGTATTATTGTTGCGCACAATTCGCAGTTTGATTATCGTATTTTAAAAACCGAATTTAAGCGTTTGGGTTTTGGTTACAAGCGAAAAACATTGTGTACTGTAGAGTTATCTAAAAAGCTTATTCCTGGTCAAGAGTCGTATAGCTTAGGTAAACTTACCAGATCATTGGGAATACCTGTAAGCGACAGACATAGAGCTGCTGGTGATGCTATGGCAACTGTAAAGTTGTTTAAAATGTTATTGACCAAAGACCTTGAAAAATTTATTGTTCAAGATGCAATACAAGTTGAAGCTAAATCAAAACTAAAACCTAGTTTAAAGCGTATAATTGACGAACTTCCTAACAGCACTGGAGTCTATTACATACACAATGAAGATGGTGAAATCATTTACATTGGCAAGAGCAACAACATAAAAAACCGAATTAGCCAGCATTTTACCAACACCAGTTCTAAGTCTAAAAAAATTCAACTACAAACAGCAGCTGTAACTTATGAAGAAACTGGCAGTGAACTTATTGCCTTACTAAAAGAATCTCAGGAAATAAAAAAGAACAAGCCTTTATTTAATAGAGCTTTACGCAGACACATTTTTAATTATGCGTTATATAGTTTTACTGATGACAATGGTTATATTAACCTAACTATAGACAAAGCCGATGGTAGAAAACATGCAATTACCACATTTAGTAATAAGCAAAGTGCAAAACATTTTATCTTTAAAGCTATTGAAGAATTCCAGCTTTGTCAAAAGCTTTCTGGTGTATATCCAACAAAAAGTAATTGCTTTAACTATACTATAAAACAATGCTCAGGAGCTTGTATACAAGAAGAAAGTATTACTGACTACAACAATCGTGTAAAGCAATTAATTGATAAAAACAGTTACACAAATAAGAATATGCTTATTATTGATAAAGGACGAGAAGTTGATGAACGTAGCGTAGTATTGATAAAAAATGGATTGTTCAACGGTTTAGGACACTTCAATTTAAACTATCAAATTACCAATATGGATGTATTAGAGTCTTTAATCACTCCAATGGAAAACAATAGAGACTCTCAGCATATTATTCAAAACTACTTACGAAAAAACAAGAATCTAAAAATCATCAACCTTAATCAACACTAAATGAAATACTTCGCTTTAGTACTTGTATTTTTTACTTCTTTTACATTTACTGGTCAGTCTGTTTTTAACTCCGAAGGCGCATCTGTAACAAAAGCAGATCTAGAAACAAATTATTACGAAAAGGACTCGACTGCTAATGCTTTGGTTATTTATGAATATGGTAACAGCTATATAGATAAAAATAGTTTTAAACTTAAAACCGAAATCACTAAAAAGGTTAAGATTTTTAACCGAAACGGATTTGATAAAGCCAACTTGGAAATATTTCTATACAACAACAAAAACAAAAAGGAAAAAGTATCTGATTTAAGAGCTACCACATACAATCTTGAAAATGGTTCGGTCACTAAAACCAAACTTAAAAACAGTGAAATATTTGAAGAAAAATATAACGAAAACTATACTATAGTAAAATCTACTTTTCCAAATATTAAGGAAGGTTCTGTAATTATTTATAGTTACACATTAGAGTCTCCATTTGTTTTCAAATATAAAGGATGGAGCTTTCAAGAAGATATTCCTAAACTTTATAGCGAGTATAATACTAGCATTCCTGGTAACTACGAATACAACATTAAACTGGTTGGGTTTTTAAAACTGTTTCACCAAGACAGCAACATAAGGCACAACTGCTTATCAGTTGGAAATGGTGGTTATGCTAATTGTACAGATACAAGATATATAATGAAAGATATACCAGCCTTTATTGAAGAAGATTACATGACCACAAAAAGTAATTATTTATCTAGGATTGAATATGAACTTAAAGTGTTTAGAGGTTTTGATGGAAGAGTTGACAATATCACAAAAAACTGGAAAACGACAGATAAAGAACTAAAAACAGATAATAACATAGGTCGTCAATTAGGAAAAAGTGGTGGTTTAAAAAATTTACTAAGCGATAGTATCATAAATGAAAATGACGAACTAAAAAAAGCCTCTAAAATTCTCGAGTACGTACAAAACAATTATACGTGGAATGGAAAACACAACCTGTTTAAAGACACATCAGTAAAAAATTTAATAAAGGAAAAATCTGGTAGTGCTTCAGAAATCAATATCCTACTTCATAACTTACTTGAAGAAAATGACATCAATGTTAAACCTGTTTTAATTTCTACTAGAAATAATGGATTGCCTACTAAGCTTTTCCCAGTAATCTCTGAATTTAATTATCTTATTGTAGCTGCAACCATTAACAACGAGCAGTACTTTTTAGACGCTACTGATGAATACTTATCCTTTGGAGAAATACCATTTAAATGTTTAAATCACTACGGAAGATTATTAGACTTCAAAGATGCTAGTTCATGGATAGATATTAGTGATGAAAAAGTATCTTCAAGATTTTACAAAGCTGAGCTTAGCATAGATGCTGAAGCTAACATTTCAGGAATAATTTCTTCGAAATCCACAGGATACCATGGGTTACCTTTAAAAAGAAGCTATTACTCTAACAACAATCAGTACTTAGATTATTTTAAAGAAACCTATGTAAACCTTGACTTCTTAGACCATAAAGTACTCAGCGAAGGAAAAACCAGTTATGAATTTGAAGAAGAGTTTGAAATTGTTTACGAAAGTGATATAACTGCTAATAACATTTATTTAAATCCGTTTTTATTTAAATTCTTCACAGAAAACCCTTTTAAACTACAAGAAAGAACTTACCCTATTGATTTCGGCTATAAAGATGCTTACTTATATATGCTAAGGCTCGAAATTGGTGACGCTTATGAGATTTTAGAAACTCCTGAAGACTGTGTTTTAAAGCTACCAAACAATACTGGATCACTTACCTTTACAACAACTGTAAATGAGAATTCTGTTTTGTTATATTTTAAATTTAATTTTACTCAGTCTTATTACGAACCTCAATATTATGATA
Source organism: Gaetbulibacter jejuensis (assembly GCF_039524015.1). Taxonomy (NCBI): domain Bacteria; kingdom Pseudomonadati; phylum Bacteroidota; class Flavobacteriia; order Flavobacteriales; family Flavobacteriaceae; genus Gaetbulibacter; species Gaetbulibacter jejuensis. The sequence continues at coordinate 451,225 of NZ_BAAAGF010000003.1, forward strand.
GTTTAAAAACCTTTTTTGGGAAAATAGTTGATGTTCAAAAAAACTCACTTATTTTATTAAAGAAAAAGCAATAATAATAAGTAAATTAAGAAAGAGCAGAGTACTCAACAGCATTCAACTATAATTTTGTAGATTTGGTATTTAGCGTCAATAGATAATAAAAGTGAAATCAAAATTTGATATTTTTAGACAAAAGGTGCACATCATAATTTATGGCACCAACACTGTAGCAGGAAAAGCTTTTGATATTGTCCTGCTTGGTCTAATTTTACTAAGTGTTCTTATGGTGATGCTAGAAACCGTTGACTCTGTTGACGAAAGGTATCACAACGTGCTTTTAATTTGCGAATGGGTTATAACGGTATTTTTCACTATTGAATATATCCTGAGGATTATTTCCATTAAAACACCATCTAAATACATTTTTAGCTTTTATGGAATTATCGACTTTATAGCAATTCTACCAATGTACCTATCGTTCTTTTTTGGTGGTGCACAAATTTTATCCGTAGTAAGAGCATTAAGGCTTTTACGTATTTTCAGAATTTTAAACTTAGTACACTTTACTGGTCAAGCCTCAGAGCTTCGTTTAGCCATTAAAACAAGTAGAACCAAAATAATTGTTTTCATCTATTTTGTACTCGTAGTTTGTGTGCTTTTAGGTTCATTAATGTATGTTATTGAAGGCGAGGTTAATGGTTTTACAAGTATTCCTGTGAGTATCTATTGGTGTATTGTAACACTAACAACTGTTGGTTATGGAGATATACATCCTGTTACTCCAACAGGTCAGGTTATTGCTTCGCTAATCATGATTTTGGGTTATGGTATCATTGCTGTTCCTACAGGAATTGTTACTGCTGAATTTGCTCAAAACAGAAAGAAAAAAGGGTTATTTACTTTAGAAAAAGATTATCCTTGTCCTAATTGTGGTGTTGACGACCATAAGCAAAAAGCCGATTTTTGTTACAACTGTGGCAATAAGCTAGAACATGAGTAAATATCTAATCTCCATTGTTGGTCCTACTGCTATTGGCAAAACCGCTTTAAGTATTAAATTGGCTACACATTTTAATACCGAAATAGTATCGGCTGATTCCAGACAATTTTTTAAAGAAATGCAAATAGGTACTGCTGCTCCAACAGCAGACGAATTGAGTGCAGCTAAACACCATTTTATTCATCATAAAAGCATTGAAGACAACTATAATGTAGGTGCTTTTGAGGTTGATGCTATTACAAAACTTTCTGAATTATACCAAACACATGATGTTGTTATTATGGTTGGTGGTTCTGGTCTTTATGTTGATGCTGTTACCAAAGGTTTGGATGAGTTTCCTAATGTAAAACCAGAAATTAGAGAACAACTTAACACAGCACTAGAAACTAAAGGACTAATTACCTTACAAGAACAATTAAAAGAATTAGACCTTAAAACATATAACACCATAGCCATTGAGAATCCGCATAGAGTGATAAGAGCTTTAGAAGTTTGCATTGGTTCGGGCAAACCCTACTCTTCTTTTTTGAACAAAGACAAAAAGCAGCGACAGTTTAAAACCATTTCAATAGGGCTTACTGCTGACAGAGAAATAATTTATAATAGAATAAACTCTCGTGTAGATATTATGGTTAAAGAAGGTCTTCTAGAAGAAGCTAAAGCTTTAATACCAAAACAACATTTAAATGCACTAAACACAGTAGGCTATAAAGAGCTTTTCAATTATTTTAATGGCGAGTGGACTTTAGACTTTGCCATTTCAGAAATAAAAAAGAACACAAGGCGTTTTGCAAAACGCCAATTAACTTGGTTTAAAAAGAATAAGGACACCTTTTGGTTTGACTACCAAACCAATGTCAAAGAGATCATAGCTACAATTGAACGTAATATAAAATCATAAAAAAAAAGCCTATCAAAATCGATAGGCTTTCTTATATAATTTATGCGTTTTGATTGACAACCAACCTAAACCCTTCTCCATGTATGTTTAAAATTTCAACATTTTCGTCAGGTTTTAAGTACTTACGTAGTTTAGCTATGTAAACATCCATACTTCTTGAAGTAAAGTAGTTGTCGTCTCTCCATATCTTGGTCAATGCTAATTCTCTTGGCATTAAATCGTTTTCATGTAAAGCCAATAAACGTAATAATTCGTTTTCTTTTGGAGAAAGCTTAACTGGTTCTCCTCCATTAAATTTTAAGAAACGTAATTTAGAGTTTAAGTCAAACTTACCAATCTTAAATTCAAATTGTTTGCTATCAGCTACAGAGTCAGTTGCTTTACGCTGCATAATTGCTTTAATTTTCATAAGCAATACTTCACTGTCAAAAGGTTTGTTTAGGTAATCGTCTGCTCCTACTTTATATCCTTTTAAAACATCTTCTTTCATAGCTTTAGCAGTTAAGAAAATGATTGGAACATCAGCGTTTTTTTCGCGAATTTCTTTAGCAAGTGTAAATCCATCTTTATAAGGCATCATGACATCAAGAATACATAAATCGAAATCGTCTTTTTTGAATTTCTCAAAACCTTCCATTCCGTTTTTAGCATGAACAACTGTATATTCGTTCATGGTTAAGTAATCCTTTAATACAGTCCCAAAATTTGGATCGTCTTCTACTAATAGAATTTTCTTATTTAGTTCTTCCATAATTATGATATTAGTGGCAGCTTAATTGTAAATACACTACCTTTTCCTTTTTCACTTTCTACTGATATATGACCTTGATGGTCTTCTACTATTCTTTTTACGTAAGCCAAACCTAAACCATGGCCTTTTACATTATGAACATTTCCTGTATGCTCTCTATAAAACTTTTCAAAAACACGTTTTTGAACTTGTTTTGACATTCCGTTACCTTGGTCGGCTATTTTTAATAGTATGTTATTGCCTACGTTTTCTGTATATACATCTATTTTTGGTGCATCGTCACTATACTTTATAGCGTTATCCAGAATGTTTACAATAACATTGGTAAAATGACTTTCATTAGCTAAAACAGATGATTTAGCAGCTTCTAAATGCATATTTACATAACCTTTTCTATCTTCAACTATCAACTCTACATGTGTAATTGCGTCTTCTACTAAGTCGTGCAACTTCACTCTATCCTTACTAATGTTAAGCTCATTCTTTTCTAGTTTAGATATACGCAAAACGTTTTCAACTTGGGCATGCATACGCTTGTTTTCGTCTTTTATCATTCCCAAATAGCGCATCACTTTTTCTTGATCGCCAATTATTTTTGGGTTTTTTATTGAATCTAAAGCCAAATTAATTGTTGCTATTGGTGTTTTAAATTCGTGCGTCATGTTATTGATAAAGTCTGTTTTTATCTGTGATATTTTACGTTGCTTTATCAACTGATAAACAGCACTTGAGTATGCCACAATAATAATTGTTGTAAAGATTATTGAAAGCAACAACATTTTTAAAATGGTTGAAAACAAAAACTTATTACGCTCAGGAAAATCGACATATAGTCTATAATCACTTTCTCCATTATTATCTAAAAATACCGGAACACCAAGTGTAGCACTCGATACTTCAAAATCATCAGACTGTACTTTGGTAGCCAAATCTTTATCGTAAATAGCAAACTCAAAATTGATATCAATACCATTATTTTTAAGTTGCTTTTTTAAAAACCCTGAAACCTCTTCGCTGGTAATTCTTTTATAAACCGGAATGTTTTTAAAACGCTCTCTTGTAGCTGCAATAAAATGTGCTTGCTGCAAAGGCGACATAGATTGTATATTTTGAAATGATTTTTCAGGACTAATCTTAAATTCTCCTGTTAAATTATTATTGCTGTATACTTTTGTTTCCTGATTGCTTTGTACCCTGTTTAAACTTATACTATCTAAACCTATTTCAAAGAACAGTGATGGGATTTTATAGCTTTCTTCTAAAATACCGTTTCTAAAAATTACGGTTTCGTTATTAGCGTTATCTTGATACTTAAGGATTATTTCAGACAGTGCTGTAGTATCAGGCTTACCTCCTTTTTCTATAAACTCTTGAAGTTTATTATCAAAAACAGCGAACTCTTTGTCTTCAATTGCTTTTGAAACAAAACTTAACGAACGTTTTACGTTTAAGGTAAACTGATTTTTTTCATTTATAAGCGTATTATTAATAAAATATGCTTGAACGAAAATAATCCCTATGAGTGATAAACTCATTAAAACCACCATTAAAATGAATAGCTTTTTGCCCATCGTTCAAATTTAAGATTTTAACATTTAGTTTTTGTACCCTTTAACCTTACATTAACAAAAATGTTAAAATTTGAGTTGTTGACTTACTTTATCAATGATTTATGAATTTTTAAAACCTGAACTTTTGTATCTTCAATAGTATTGTTAACTATCACAAAATCAGATTTTTTAATCTTTTCTTCATCGCTTAACTGGTTATTGACTATTGCCAAAACTTTTTCTCTTGAAGTATTATCGCGTTGTAACACACGATTTATGCGTTCTTCTAAATCTGCAGTAACCAAAACGATACAATCGTATTGAGATTGCATACCTTCTTCAAAAATGATAGCTGCTTCTTTAATAACATATGCACCATTCTGCTTTTTAAGCCAACGCTTAAAGTGCGCACCTACTTTTGGATGCACAATAGCATTCATTTGTTCAAGCAGTTCTTTGTTATTAAATATTTTTGAAGCAATATAAGGTCTATTTAAGCCTTCGTTAGTGTAAGCCTTTTCACCAAAAAGTGCAATCAACTTTCTGCGGATTACTTTAGACCTATTCATTAATTTTTTAGCTTCAACATCAGCGATATAAATAGGCACACCTAATTCAGAAAACAATTTAGCAACAGTTGTTTTCCCACTACCAATACCACCTGTAAGACCTACAATTTTCATTCTACTAAGATAAAATCTACTTTGCTTTGTTTTATTTTGGCATTTTTAACCACATTAGGTAATCTGGTAATTTTAGGCGTTAAGAACGTACGATTGCTTCCTGAAACTTCATTGTAATCACATTCTACTCTAAAATCTTGTAATTTAATTTCTTTAAAGTTTTTTAAAGGTAAATAATACAATACAGATACGGTTTTAGGGAAAAAATTTACTGTGGCATTATTAGGCGTATTATTTATATTCAACGGTACTTCTATTGTACCTTCAGTAAATTTTTCGACGTCTCCAGTTACTGTGACATTATTTTCTGATAATTTGATGTTATAATCAACCTTAGGTAAAACCACATTAACCTTTGAGTTGATATTAGATTTCACCTCTTTTAAAGCTAGTGATTTGGTGTTTAAAAACTCTATGTTATCAATTACATTTTGAGGCGCAATAACGTTTATTGAATCTGGAGAAACCGTTAAACCGTTTAGTAAATCATACCCTGAAGAGAATGAAATTTTAGAATCTACAACAACAGGTACTTTTTTAACTGCTAACGTTTGAAACGAAAACTTTAAAGTATCTGGTTTTATTGATACAACTTCAACTTTATCTCCTAACTGAGGTTTTATATTATGGACAGTTGCATTAGGCACCCAAATATAATGGTCGTCAACCAAGCTTAGATCTTTTTCAAAATCTACTTTTAAAGAATGATCTGAAAAGTATAAAGGCATTAAATTAAACCCATGAGAGTTCATCACTACATTTACATTGGCTGAGTCATTTTTTGTTAACACATAATGCTCGGGAACATTGGAAAATTTAATTGCAAAATTAACCGACTCAGTATACTCTTTGGATAGTTTTGAAATTACCAAAAACAAAAATGCTAAAAGCAAAAACAACCCAAACACATTGAGTTTTTTACTCTTTATTGACTTTAGCAGTTTATGTTTTAGTTTACTAACCATGTATAAAAAATAAATGAGGAAATACCTGCTCTGGAGTTTTCTTAGTAAACTTTAAAGCTAATGTAGACTTTAAAAACCCATAACCATAACCAAAAAACTGTATTGCTATTGCAATAATAGCTTGTATAGCTACAACCAAACTTTTGGAGCTAATTAATGCTAAAATAAAGGCTGCTATAAAATATAAAGCATATAATTTTAGTCCTAAGTCAATTCCTAAACCAAACAAAATTATTGAAGCTAAAAAACCTAAACAAAACAATGTTGGTAGCCAATAAACGAGTTTTGCTGTTTTAGGATGCCATTGGTTTAAAATAGGTCTAACCAACCCAAACTTATTGACTTGCTTGTAAAATTTAGACCAAGAAATTCGGCGTTTGTGATATACAAATGCCTCGTTAATCAATTTAGTTTTAAAACCTAGATTAATTAACCGTATTGACAAATCAGGGTCTTCACCTGGATGAATTACACCAAACCCTCCTGAAGCTTCAAATGCAGCCTTAGACAATCCCATATTAAAACTTCGTGGTTGAAACTTATCTACTTTTGTCTTTCCTCCTCTTATTCCACCAGTAGTAATAAAAGAAGTCATAGCAAAGTTTATAGCTTTTTGTAGCGATGTAAACGAATGGTGAGCCGCATCAGGACCTCCAAAACAGTCAACAAATTCGTTATCTAGACTACTTTTAACCGTTTGTAAGTAATGTTTAGGCAATAAACAGTCTGAATCTAATATGATATAATAATTTCCCTTTGCCTTTTTCATTCCAAAGTTTCTAGAATCTCCAGGTCCTGAATTAGGTTTAAAGTAATAGGAAATATTCAATCTGTCAATATAAGATGCTACTATTGCTTTACAGTCAATATTAGAACCATCTTCTACAATAACTATTTCAAAGCTAAAATCGCCTTCTAACAAAGTAAAGCTTTCTAAAAGCTCATTAACCTCATCAGGCCTATTAAATACTGGTATTATAAATGAAAAATCAAGTGTATTCATATACCACAAAGGTAATTAAACTAAACACAAAAGCCACCTAATTGGTGGCTTTTGAAAATACAATATTTAATATTTTTATTGCTTTATAATTCTGATAGTTTCAGTTACATCATTGATAGTAACTTTTACAAAGTAAGCACCATTGCTTAAGTTGCTCATGCTAACTTCACTTTGTAAACTATTAGGAGCAGTTCTAACAACTTCTTGTCCTAACATGTTGTAAATAGATACATTTTGTATATTGCTTTGAGCTTTTAAATTCAACTCATTTTTAACTGGGTTAGGGAAATAAGAGAAGTTATCAAAGGCATCTACATTATCTAAAGATAAAGGAGCATCTGCCAAAACATTAACAGTGATATCATTCACTTCAGTTCCATCAGAAGTAGCATTAAAAGATATTGGTCCAAATGTTATATCATAACTTCCAACAACAATATAATAAGTGCCAGCAGCTAAACTAGATATACTAAGTTCACTTAACAATCCTCCTGAAGGAGCATCATCATTAGAGTCTATAAAAATCCCATCACTATCATATAGTCCTATTTCTGTATCTTCTAATACCGAAGAAAATGTATCAAAAGTAAGAGCATCACAAGTTCCATCGTATACAAATTCAATCCAATTTACGTCTGATACTCCAGGGTCATAAGCATTGGTTGTGGTTTGTGTTACACCGCATTGTGCTGTACCAATAGTAATTGTAGCTACAGTAGCTGGTGGTGGTGGTGGTGTGTATGCATCAATTGTAACTACAATATTAGAGAAATTGGCATCAGAACCAGAATAAGTTTGAAAAAGAACAATATCAAGTGTTCCATCTACCGTTGGATCATAAAAATCACTAAAAATTCCTTCAAAAGTCATTGTAGTTGGATTACCATCACTTCCAGCACCAGAAGTTGCTGGTGATAAACTGGTTGCCCCTGCAGCTGTTAAAGCTCTAACCTCAGCTTCATTTGACCAAGGACCTCCTCCTCCTGCCGCCCAATCAAGAGTGACAGTGTAAGACAAATATGACCCAGCAGGTACAGATGCTGAATTTACCATATCATTGATGTTTAAAGTAACTGGTGAACCTTCTGCTACGTTCACAGGCCCAGGAACAGTTGAAAATGTATGCTGTGCATTTAGTGTAAATGAACTAATAGCAATTGTAAAGAGTAGTAAAGTAATTTTTTTCATATTTCATTTATAATTAGATTAATAACTCATTAAAAATATTAAAAAAAGATTAAACCCTTGTTTTAAAGTTCGAAACTTAGATAAAATACTTTTTTCTTAGTTGAAAACACTTTTGATTATCGCACAACACTATTTAAGTCTATTTTTTATATTAGGTTGTATTTAAAATAGATTATTTTTTTACTACCTTAATTGTCTTTTCAGTTCTTTCACTAGTCAAGACTTTTACCAAGTATACTCCTTTTATTAAATCAGTTACATCTATAATTACTTTTGAAGAATTTGGTGTTTTAGTTAACAGTTCTTGCCCTAACATATTAAAAATTGAAACTTTATTTAAATTGTTTTGTGAGTTTATCTTTAAATAGTCAGATATTGGATTATTATAATTAAAATCTAAAAACTCATTATCATTTTTAGACAGCGAGTTTTCACCTTCTATAATCTCTAAAACTTGATTTGCATTTACATTATTAATAACATCAACAATACCACTTAACCATGTTACTTTTACATAATCAACAACTGTATTATCTGCAAGTCCAAAAATTTCGGTCCCTGAGTTTTGAGAGAGATAACCTTCTCCACAAAGTGTATATCTATATTGCTTTTCTCCATTAATTGAAATTTCTATTAAAGAACCAATACCATCTCTATTACTAACAGTTCCTTGAAGTTTTACTTTTAGCCAATTATTACTTGAAACTGTTTGATTTTCCCAAATAAATATATTTTCATTATTAATGTTATTCACAGCAATATCAGGAAACCCATCATTATCAATATCTCCAATTGCGTTAGAAAAACTTTTTCTGTAGTCATTAACAAAACCAACATTGGTAGGAATACTAAAAAAGCCACTACTATTATTTTCATAAAAAGCAGCTGATAAAAAACCTGGTACTGAACCATTAAATTCTCCACTTACATACAAGTCTAAATCCATATCATTTTCAGCATCCAAAAAAACTGCTCCCCAACCTATGCTATTAAAAAGGACTCCTGCTGTTGAAGCAACATTGGTAAACGTCTCTCCATTATTATTCTGTAATAACACATTTCCACTTGGTGTATTTGTTACATAAATGTCTAACCAACCGTCATTATTATAATCATCTATTGTTACAGACATAGCATCGATGTAAAGATTGGTACCTGTGTTAACACTAACATCAGTAAAAGTACCGTCTCCATTGTTTTTATAAAGTACATTTGGGTTATCTACTCTATCGTTAGAAACGTAAATGTCTTGCCAACCATCTTTATCATAATCAAAAAAAGCAGAGCAAAAAGATAAATCACTAACTTCTAGTATACCTACAAGATTACTTACATTTACAAATGTTCCATCACCATTATTTTTATACAAATAATTTGGCACTACACCTGTAACATCTCTATTACTTAAAAAAACATCAAGGTAGCCATCGTTATTATAATCTCCCCAAGATGCACCATAAGTAAAAATATTATTAGTTGGTAAACCACAAGTTGAAGTAACTTCGTGAAAACTCATACTTCCGTTATTAACAAAAAGCCTATTTCCTGACACGTTACTTGTCACATAAAGGTCTTTATCTCCATCATTATCAATATCAACCCAATTTGTTTGCTTTGATTGTGAGTTTATTTTTGGCACAATTAGCACTTCTTCAACAAAAACGCCATTAACATTTTTAAAAAAGCGTAAAGCAGTTCCAGCTTGAGAAGCCAAAGTTATATCGTCCCAACCATCATTATCATAATCATAAAAAGTTATTCCACTACCAAAAGGAGTATTACCACTACTAAAACCTAATCCGATATTAGAAGCTTGATCTGAAAAATATGTTTGAGAGTAAACAATTACACTCATTAGAAATACTATTTTAAAAGATAAAATGTTTTTTTTCATTTATATAAGTGTTTAATTTTAAAAGTACTAAAAAAAGAAAAGCCCTAGCTATTTAGCTAAGGCTTTTCTTCTTTTTATTTAAAAACTATTTAGTTTTTTATAACTCTAATAGTTTTTGTAGCATTATCAATTGTTACTTTAACAAAATAAGCACCACTATTAAGATTTACCATATCAACCTCAGCATCTAATGTGTTTGGAGAAGCGTTTATTACTTCTTGCCCTAATATATTATATACTGCAACATTTTGAATGTTGCTTTGAGCGTTAAGCGTTAATTTATCATTAACTGGGTTAGGGAAATATGTAAATTGACTATTCTCTTCTACATCACCAACCGATAAAACTTCAGAAGTAGACCATAGAGCTATTGTAAAATCTGATGAAGTTGGTGTTCCAGAATAATAGTAATATACTCTTACATAATATGTTTGTCCTACAACAAAGTCAGTACGACTTATTCTTGGATTTCCATAAGTACTGTCATAGTCATCATATTCAATTGAGGTAAGGTTATTACAATCTCCTGAAAATAACTGGATAACTCCATCAAAATCATCAGTTACATCAATATTTATATCTGTTGCAGTTGCTGTAAAGCTATACCAAACATCATCATTAGCTGTACCTGTAGGTGCTGCAATACCTGAATCTGTTGCTCCTGCTATTGTTCCAGGAATTTGAGTTGCAGAAGGTAAATCTGCTATTTCTCCTTCAACTGTTAACTCAATAGCTCCTAGACATTCATCATTAGCTGGTGGTGCAGCTGGTGTTGTAAAGGTAAACGCCACCCAATCACTTGTCTCTCCACCACAATCGGCTTGATAATACACATAATAAGTAGTACTCTCATTCAACCCTGTAAGCATACCATTATATTCTGGTGTACCACTTACAGTATCTGATCCATCTTCTTCTCCCATTGCAGGAGTGAAATCAGCACCTTCTTTCCACTCAATATTCCAAGTTGTTTCAGCATAACCAGCACTCCATGATAAATCAGTTGAAGTTTCAGTTAAATTATCTGCAGTCATACCTGATGGCGCAGGGCAAGTAACTTCATAAATATCTAAATCATAAGTTGATGTTTGAGGATAACTTGTCCAAGCTGATACTACAACATAATACGTTGTACCACTCGTTAAACTAATTAAAGGTAAACTTCTAGTTGAACCACTGGTTGAAGTATGGTAAGCCACTACCGATGAAAAAGGACAACCTTCAAATAACCATAAAGAGTGCCAATCAGATGTAGGTAATGTTAAATCAAAACTATATACGCCATCAGAAGCAGGTGTAAACGAGTATACAGCGTCATTAGACCCTAAGTAAGATGAGCTTCCTGTTCCATTAGTATACTGAGCGCCTGTTAAAGCAGGTACATCAGAAGGATCATATGCGTCTCCATAATTTGCTGTGTCATCTGATGTTGAATAAGGTACTGATGAAACAACAATTGGGTTGCTACAGTCATAACCAATTGGAGCACCTTCAATAGTAAAACTCCAAATAGCACAACCAGAAGCTTCTACAGAAACATTAACAGGAACAGCAGACCAATACACAACTTGACTATAAGAAAAATCTACTGAAGCTGTTGTTGTTGCTACAGTTGTCTCTAAAACTGGGTTTGTTCCGGTGGCATCATCATAAGAATAAATATTATATCCTGTTGGAGTTGGTCCAGATGATGGAGCAGTCCAACTTAAAGATACAGTCTCACCTTCAACATCAACAGCTGCGTCTAATGGTGTAATAGGTGCTTCAGCACAGTTAGGTGTTTCTGCTAGCGTAGTAAACGTAAATGATGCCCAAGTACTTGTATCTCCACCACCACAATCAGCTTGATAATACACATAATATTCTGTATTGGCAGTTAAACCTGTTAATTGACTATTATATTCAGGAGATCCTGATACTGAATCTGACCCATCTTCTTCACCTGCACCAGGATTAAAGTCAGCTCCAGCTTTCCACTCTAAATTCCACATTGATTCTGCATCACCTAAAGTCCAAGACAAATCAGCAGATGTAGAAGTAATATTGTTAGCCGTCATAGCAGACGGTTCAAGACAAGTAGGTGGAGCTCCAGCAAAAAAGTCATCAATATAAAGTTCATCTTCCCAATCACCAACATATTTAAAAGCAAAATAAACCGTTTGACCTGCATAAGCATCTAGACTTTGTGAATATAAAGTCCAAACATCTTCAGATGCATTGGCAAGTAAATCATATAATAATGTAAAGTCTCCAGGATTATTTATTGGATCAGCCGAAGTGGTAGATATCCAAATTCCTTCTTCTACTCCATAACCTATTGAAGTATAGTTATGATTATAATAAAACTCTAAAACATCACCTGTAGAAACAGTATATGATGGTGAAATCATCCAAGAAGTAGACTCTGTTGCAATATTATCATCATTATGGTAAAAAGAATAGGTGCCAGAATTTGCTCGACTACTTGTTTGTACAAATCCTGGGTCATCTCCTTCTGTTTGCATAAATGTCCATCCTGAAGGAGGGTCAACTTCAAAATCTTCAGAAATTTGAGCATTTGATTGCCAACAAAATGAAAAAATAGCCAACGCTATCAATAAAGTAATTTTTTTCATAATTTGTTATTTTAATTAATAGTTAATAAAACGTTAATGTATAAATGTATTGATTAATTTTCTGTTAAGAAACTACTCTCAATTCTAATCGATTAAAAACTAAAAAAGCCGACAAAAAACAGTTACTTAAAAATCAAGTGATTGTATAAAAAAAGAAGAAGAGCCAAAAGCCCTTCTTCTTTTTAATTATATGTATTAAAATTATGTATGTTATCTATTCAACAAATTTTTCCATAACTGCATCACTTACGCCCATATTACTAAATCCACCATCATTAAATAAGTTTTGAAGTGTTACTCGTTTGGTTAAATCACTAAATAAAGTGACTGTATAGTTAGCACAGTCTAAAGCTGTGGCGTTTCCTAAAGGCGACATCTTATCAGCATAAGCAATAAAACCATCAAACCCTTTTACACCTTGACCTGCTGTTGTTGGTGTTGGTGATTGCGAAATAGTGTTTACTCTTACTTTTTTATCTCTTCCGAAGAAATACCCAAAACTACGCGCTATACTTTCTAAATAGGCTTTATTGTCTGCCATATCATTATAGTCTGGAAACACACGCTGTGCAGCCATATATGTTAAGGCTACTATACTTCCCCATTCATTCATTGCATCTGCTTTATACAGTGTTTGCATTACCTTATGAAATGACATTGCAGAAACATCGGTTCCTTTTTGAGTCCAATCGTAATTTTGATCAGTATAAGCTTTTCCTTTTCTCACGTTTACAGACATTCCAATAGAATGCAAAACAAAATCAATCTTTCCGCCTAAAATCTCCATTGATTTTGACACTAAATTTTCTAAATCCTCAATTGATGTAGCATCTGCAGGAATAATCTCTGAACCTGTTTTTTCGGCAAGTTCATTTATTTGTCCCATTCGCATAGCAATTGGTGCGTTGGTAAGCACAAATGTTCCGCCTTCTTCATGAACGCGCTCTGCAGTTTTCCAAGCTATTGAGTTTGGGTCTAATGCTCCAAAAATAATTCCTTTTTTTCCTTTTAATAAGTTATATGACATATTACTAGTTTTTTGAATATTTATAATTTAGTTGGTATTTGATTACCTATTTAGGTTTTATCAATATTAAATTCAAAATTAATAAAACTTTAAATGTATTACTGCTTTTTACTGTTCAATTCTGTAATAATACTTCCTTCATCATTATACCAATTATCGTCTTTAAAGGTAATAACTCCATATTTGGCATGGTAAAATCGATCTCCTGATATTAGGTCTTCATTCTGAGGAAAGACATAATCTGGTATACACTCGCCATCTACAACTGTATGCGCTACATCACAAGGATCGTTATTACAGCTACTTAATACCATTAAAGCCGCACAACAAGAGACTATTAAATAATACTTGCTTTTCACAATATCTTAATTTAATAATTGTTTAGCATGCTCTAAAGCCGAATCTGAAAGTGTTGCACCTCCAAGCATTTGTGCTATTTCTACAATACGTTCTTCTGAAGTTAATTTTTTTAACTGCGTTTGGGTTACCTCATCAACATCTTCTTTAAAGACTTTAAAATGTGCATCTCCTTTTGATGCTATTTGCGGTAAATGTGTTATTGTAAACACTTGCATTGTTTTACTCATTTGCTGCATAATAGATCCCATTTTGTTTGAAATTTCTCCTGAAACTCCTGTATCTATCTCATCAAACATAATGGTTGGTAGTTGCGTATATTTTGATAAAATTGACTTTATAGCAAGCATAATACGAGATAACTCTCCTCCTGATGCTGCTTTTTTAAGCTCATTAAATTGACCACCTTTATTGGCTGAAAACAAAAAGCTCAATTCATCTTTTCCGTTTAAAAGGAATTTATCTACCAGCTTTAACTCTACTTTAAATTTAGCATTAGGCATTCCTAAACTTCCTAAAATAGCTTCTAATTGCTCAGTTAAACTTGGTATTGCGTTTTCTCGTGTTTTATGAATATCCTTAGCGAGTTGATTTAATTGTTGTTCAATCGTTTTAAGTTTCTTTTCAATAGCAACAATTTGAGTATCCATATTCTCAGTTACAGATACTTTTTCCTTAAGGTTTTCTCGAATAGAAATTAATTCAGAAACATTAGATACAATATGCTTTTGCATTAGATTATGAAGCACTTGCAGTTTAGCATTCACTACTTCTAATCGGTTAGGGTCATCTTCTAGCTGGTCTTGAGCTGTTTCAATTTCTGAAAAGACATCGTCTAACTCTATTAAACTACTGTTGATTCTTTCAAAAATGGCTTTATAGTTTGCCGAATATTCTGAAATTTTAGCAAACTGATTTTTGAGTTCTGTTAAATTACTAATAACACCAATATCTTCATTACTTAACAATTGATAAGATGCTGAAAGTTTATCTTTTATCTCCTCTATATTATTAAGCGTTTCATACTCTTCTTCTAAAGTTTCCAAGTCGTCGTCTTCCAACTTTGCTGCTTCTAATTCTTTTAAAAGAAACAGGTTATAATCTAGCTCTTTGGTAAACTCATTTTTTTGCTCTTGCAATTGAGTTAAATCTCGTTTTAGCGATTTATATGTTGAAAGTTTGTTAGAATATTCTGAAAGCAACTTAGCGTTATCTGCCAATGCATCAATAACCTGAAACTGAAAATCGTCATTGGTTAACTGTAAGGTTTGATGTTGCGAATGAATATCTAAAAGATGTTCGCCTAAGGTTTGCAAACTATCTAAGTTTACAGGTGTATCGTTTATAAAAGCTCTAGACTTACCTGAAGGCAATATTTCGCGACGTACAATGGTTAATGGTTCGTAATCTAAGTCCTCGTCTTTAAAAAGCGATTTTAGGTTGTAATTAGCAACATCAAAAGTGGCCTCAATAACACATTTTATTGATGCGTCTTTAACGTTACTCAAATCGGCTCTTTTACCAAGCACTAAAGACAAGCCACCAAGCAGTATTGATTTTCCTGCTCCTGTTTCTCCAGTAATTATGGTAAGCCCATTATTGAAATTAACCTGAAGGTTATCAATTAAAGCGTAATTTTTTATGGATAGTGATGTAAGCAATGTATTGTAAGCTAAAGTTTCAACAAAAATCTATACTAGTACCACTTTTTTAAAGTGTCTAGTATTTTATGTTTCTCCATTTTGAAGCATGCATAGGAGCTATTCTAGTAAGTGATGTGATTACCTCAGTAATGTTTACACTTGGTCCTCCTGAAAAAATGTCTTGAATTTCTTCGGATTTTGCATCAAAAAACACACGCATAAGAAAAGAATTAGGTCGTCTGCTATTCATAGCTTTTAACTCTTCTATAACCGAAGCTATTTCCTCTTTTGAAGATTTTGCGTTTCTATGCATTTTATCTAATCCTTCCATATGATAAGCGTACATCACATTTCTAAATTCTTTAAACATTGGAGATAAAATGTTGTCTATTAAAACAAAGCGTGTTTGCTGACCATCTTCTAGCTTCCAACCTTTAAAGTTTTCTTGCTGCGAATAGTTTAAAATAGTTTGCGCTTGTCTGTAATATTCATCACCTCCATTTTGCTCAAAAGTATCAGCATCTAAACCTAAAATCATATAAATATGGTATGCTAAAACCGATACCAAATTAGATTCAAACTGATTAGGATTAAATACTAAATTTTGAAACTCAAGATATCTAAATGTAAAATTCTTATCGTTAAAATTATAAACTGGAGTACTATAGGTTGAATTAAAAACAGGACGAGACGATTGTATTTGCAACGTCGCATTAAACACATCGCTATTGTAATCTAAAATATTGATTACCATACTACAATTGATGCGTTCTTGTGGTTTAAAATTTTTATCTGTCCAAGTTGTGTTGTTTACAAACTCTGTTAATTGTCTTTCTAAAGTTTTAAACACCTGAACATTTTCGTTACCAGTTTGCTGCGCGTTAACTACCAAGTTACAATTAAGTTCTTGAGCAGTAACACTTAAACCGAAACATAAAAATAAGATATAAAGAAAATTACGCATTGAGTTGTTTTAATATTTGATTCATTAAGTCTTCAGCTACTTGTGTTTTAGACTTTAGCTCTTGGGCAATGATTTGGTCATCATTAGTTATAAAAGTAACTTTATTTGTTGAACCTCCAAAACCTGCTCCTTTATCGTTTAACGAATTTAATACAATTAAATTTAAATTCTTAGCTTTTAATTTTCCTTTTGCATGTTCTAACTCGTTATTGGTTTCCAATGCAAAGCCAACTAAAAACTGTTTGGTTTTAATAGCTCCTAATGAAGCTAATATATCCTTAGTCTTTTCTAACTCTATGCTAAACGTTGCTTCTTTCTTTTTTATTTTTTGGTCTGCAACATTTTTTGGTCTGTAGTCTGCAACTGCAGCTGAAAGCACTGCAATATCAACATCATTAAAGTAGTTATGCGCTTCATTATACATTTGAGAAGCACTGGTAACTCGTATTAATTTTATTAAACTACTAGATACTGTTTCGTGACTAGGTCCTGACACTAATACAACCTCAGCTCCAAGGTTTGCTGCAGCTTTGGCAATTTCAAATCCCATTTTACCACTAGAATGATTACCTATAAAGCGAACAGGATCTATAGCTTCATACGTTGGTCCAGCAGTAACCAATACTTTTTTTCCACGAAGTGGTAGTTTGTTTAAAATATCTTTTTCAATAAAGTCAACAATATCTTCTGGTTCAGCCATACGGCCTTCGCCTACAAGACCACTTGCAAGTTCGCCACTTGTTGCAGGAATCATAATATTTCCAAAAGATTTTAAAGCCTTAAAAGACTGCACTGTAGATGGGTGTTTGTACATATCCAAATCCATAGCAGGAGCAAAATACACAGGACATTTAGCTGAAAGATAAGTAGCCAAAAGTAAATTGTCGCAAGTACCATTAGTCATTTTAGACATGGTGTTGGCTGTTGCAGGAGCTATCACAAAAATATCTGCCCAAAGCCCAAGTTCTACATGATTATTCCACACAGCATTGTCATCTTCTTCATTTGTAAACAAAGAATGAACTGGATTTTTTGATAATGTAGAAAGTGTTAAAGGTGTAATGAAGTCTTTAGAAGCAGGCGTCATAACGACCTTTACGTTTGCGCCTGCTTTTATAAATAACCTTACTAGGTTAGCTGTTTTATAAGCAGCAATACCAGCAGTGATGCCAAGTAATATATTTTTGCCGCTTAATATTGACATCTTAAATCTTATTCCTGATTGTTGTCTTCAGTATTTCTGAAATAAATTTTGTCATCTAACCATTCTTGAACAGCTAGTGCATGAGGCTTAGGTAATTTTTCATAAAACTTAGACACCTCTATTTGCTCTTTGTTTTCAAAAATTTCTTCAAGACTATCATTGTAGGTTGCAAACTCCTCAAGTTTATCGATAAGTTCTCTACGAATGTCAGTGTTAATTTGTTCAGCTCTTTTTGAAATTACAGAAATAGCTTCGTAAATATTACTTGTTGAAGCGTCAATTTCATTTCTGTCATAAGTTACAGTTGTAACAGGAGCATTGGTTTTCTTTAAATCCATTATCTTAATAATTAACTTTTTACTTTGAATGTCTCTAATTCTGTTTGTAATTCTTCATTCATTTTATTGGCTGCTTCTGCATGTTCAGACTCAGGATAAAACTTAATAAAAGAATTGTAATAGGCAACAGCAGTATTTAAACGTGCTTCTTTTTTAATTCTTACACTATTTATAGCTAGAGTAAATGCTGAATCTAAACGATAAAACATAGCATCTTCTCTAAAACTAGTTCCTGGGTAATCTATTAAAAAATTATCAAAAGCTTTTATAGCTGCTTCATAATCTGAAGCGTCATAATAAGCTATTTTGTTGTATTGTTTTGCAATTTCATATGCCTTCTTTTCTAATTTGTAATCCAACTCCTTTACCATTTCGTTTACTTCTGGTAAGTATTCAGAATTAGGATATTTAGAAATAAAGATTTGAAGTTTATCTAATGCTTCATAAGTTTCTTTTTGTTCTTTACTATAAACTGGAGACAGCATATAGAAACTTTTTGCTGACAAAAACGAAGCCTCTTCAGCTTTTTCACTTCTAGGGTAACTGCTTTCAAAACGCTCAAACTGGTAACCAGACAAGTGATAGTCTTTCATCATGTAATAAGACTTAGAGTACATATACATTAACTTTTCAGCTTGTGGTTTTCCTCTGTATTGCGGAACTATTTGAGCAAACAACCTGTTAGCTTTACTATATTTTTCAGCTTCAAAAAGTTCAGTTCCTAAAGTGAACTTTTCAGCTATATCTTCAGATTTTAGTGCTTTTTGAAACTCGCTACAAGAGGTTAACAGTAATCCTAATAAAAGTGTGTAAAATAAATTCTTCATAAAATTTAAACAGAATGCAAAAGTACGTATTTATAACGTATTATAAAAACAAAAATTTTGTGCTAAAATAAAGGTTGTAACGTGTTATGAGTAAGCTTTATATAAACTTTAACTTTTTAGGTTTAATCTAGCTTATTAACCGCTTCTTTAATTTTAGATTTTAACCCTTCTGTTGCTTCTACAAGTGGCAATCTTACTGTGCTTTTTGCAAGACCAAGCGTTTCAAAAACAGCCTTAATACCTGCAGGATTGTTTTCTGCAAAAATTAAACTTGTAATATCCATTAAATCAAAGTGAATTGCGTAAGCTTCACTTGCTTTTCCTTCAAGACCAAGATTTATCATTTTGGTAAATTGTTTAGGTAATGCTTGCCCAATTACCGAAATCACTCCTGCTCCACCTGCTAAAACTACACCAAGCGCTAAATCGTCATCTCCTGAAATAATCAAGAAATCTTCTGGTTTGTTCTTAATCAAGGTTAAGTATTGTGCCACATTGTTACCTGCTTCTTTAACTGCTATGATATTTTCAAAATCATTTGCTAAACGCAATGTAGTTTCTGGCAACATGTTTGACGATGTTCTTCCTGGTACATTATATAAAATAATAGGTTTTGGAGACGCTTGCGAAATGGTCTTAAAATGCTGATAAATGCCTTCTTGTGTTGGCTTACTGTAATATGGAGACACTGATAAAATAGCATCGATATGAGATAAATCGGTTGTATTAATCTCTTCAATAACTGCTGCTGTATTATTACCTCCAATTCCTAAAACTAAAGGTAAACGACCATTATTTGCTTCAACTATAGTATTAATTATGGCTTTCTTTTCTTCGGAAGTGATGGTTACACTCTCTCCTGTTGTACCACTAATAACCAAGTAGTCTGTTCCGTTATCTATGTTGTAATTAACAATATTTGTAAGTGCTTCAAAATCTACAGTTAAATCAGATTTAAAAGGCGTTATTAAGGCAACTCCTGTGCCGTAAAATGTATTCATTATATTTTGTTTAAAACCGTTAAATATTTTTTTAATTCGTTTTTAAATAGCGTAAACTCTTTTGGTGCAACATTTATTATTAAATCGTAAAAACGATCATCAATTCCTGCTAACCCTACTTTAAACTTAGCTTTTGAAGCTACACTAATTAAATTAAGGTCTAAAACATCTTGCTTATAAAAGCTAATTAAGATGTCAAACTCTGTATCAATAAAGGTTTGAAGTTCTACGTTTTTTATTTTTCCGTTCCAACCAAAATCTTTTGGATTGAAATACGTATCCCAAAGGTCGTTACTATCTTTGTTATCTTCAACATAAGCGACAATTTTAACTTTATTTCGCTTAATGTCTATGGACTCAAAAAACGTTCTGAAAGCTTCAAAATCAGAAAATTCACTTAAGTGTAAAATCACTCCTACTTTATCAACCTTAGTATTGCTAAAAGACACATTCCTAGAATTTAACAATTTGTTGATATATTTTTGATTTGATTTTTCCCTAAATGCCTTTAAAATCATTTATCTTTATCCTTTTTGCAAATGTAGTAAATAGTGCTACATCTTTTTGTAACTTTTTAAAATATCCTATGAATTTCAAACACCTTTTAGTTGTTGCTTCAGTCTTGATTTTCACCTCTTGTAAACAAGAAAATCATTTATATAGAATTGAAGGTAAACAGATACAAATTACCGATAGTCTTCAAGCTAATTCTGACGTTGAAGCATTCATTAAACCCTATCGTGAACATGTTAACAAAAACCTTGATAGTGTTTTAGCATATTCTGTTGATACCTACTCAAAAAACGATGGAGAATACAACACAGCTGTAGGAAATTTTATGGCTGATGCTATCTACGAACAAGCAAACCCTGTATTTAAGAAAAGAACAGGAAAAGACATCGATTTTGTTTTACTTAATCATGGTGGAATTCGATCTATACTCTCTAAAGGTAATGTTACAGCAAGAACTGCTTATGGATTAATGCCTTTTGAAAACTCAATGGTTGTGGTTGACTTAAAAGGCGCTCAAGTAAAAGAATTATTAGAATATTTAGCTAAAGCAAAAAGAGCGCATCCAATTTCTAAATTAAAATTAGCTATTGACGCAGATTTCAATGTTGCTTCAGCTAGTTTACACGACTCTCCTATTGACTTTGATAAAAATTATTTTGTTTTAACCAATGATTACTTATACAATGGTGGTGACCACATGGATTTTTTCAAAACCAACGACAGTCTTTATGATTTAGATTACAAAATTAGAAATGCTCTCATAGATTATTTCAAAAAAGTAGACACTATTAATCCTGTAATTGATGACAGATTTATTCAATTAAAAAACTAAGCCATGAAAAGAAGAGACTTTATACAACAAACAGCTGCTGCATCAACCTTAATAGGATTAGGTGGTTTAGGACTACAATCGTTTGCAACTCCTCCAAAAAAAATCACCATTCTTCATACCAATGACGTACATAGTCATATTGATGCTTTTGGACCTGAAGATGGCAGAAACGCAAATAAAGGTGGTGTTGCTAGACGCGCTAGTTTAATTGAAGCGATACGAAAAGAAAATCCTAATACCTTATTAATGGATGCTGGCGATATTTTTCAAGGCACTCCTTACTTTAATTATTATGGTGGCGAATTGGAGTTCAAGCTGATGAGTATGCTTAAATACGATGTAGCTACAATTGGAAATCATGATTTCGACAATGGTATAGATGGTTTATATGCACAATTACCACATGCTGATTTTGATTTTATTTCAGCTAATTATGATTTTAAAAATACCATAATGGACACTCATGTAAAACCTTACAAAACCTTTACAAAAGAAGGTATTAAAATTGGTGTTTTTGGTCTTGGAATTCAGTTAGATGGTTTGGTAGGTAAAGATATGTATAAAGAAACTGTATACATGGATCCTATTGAAACTGCTCAGGAAATGACGCGCGTTTTAAAAGAGGCTGAACGTTGCGATTTAATTATTTGTCTTTCGCATATTGGGTATTACTACAAAAACAGTCCTGAAAAAGTAAGCGATCTTAACTTAGCAAAAGCCACCAAAGATATTGACTTAATTATTGGTGGACACACACATACATTTTTGCCTAAACCAACTGTTGTTAAAAATATTGAAGGTAAAAACACCCTTGTAAACCAAGTAGGTTGCTATGGTATAAACCTAGGTAAAATCGACTTTTATTTTGATGCTGATAAAAACAAAGCTGCTGAAGGAACCTCTATTATAGTTTAGAATTTTAACACTAAAATGATAGGGTTAAACTAGTTTTGCGTCTAAATGGGATATTAACTAAAAATAATCTCATGAAAACTAAACTTCTTTTTATCCTCAGATTAGCAGTTGCAATTATTTTAATTCAAACTCTTAGATTTAAGTTTACAGCACATCCTGATAGTGTATACATTTTTTCGCAAGTTGGTCTTGAACCTTATGGCAGGATTGCTATTGGAATTCTTGAGTTAATAGCCGGAATACTTTTACTTATTCCCAAAACTGTTTGGGCAGGTGCAACACTAACATTAGGTGTGATTTTTGGTGCAATAGTTATGCATTTAACACAACTAGGTATTCAAGTTAATAATGATGGAGGAGTTTTATTTTCAACTGCAGTAGTAACTTTTATACTTTCTGCTATTATCCTTTATTTTTACAAAAAAGACATTCCTGTGATTGGAAAAAAATTAAACTTCTAGTTTATTATAATTTTCCTCGTGGCTAATTTTTGCCTGTAAATAGAAGAATACAAAAGCAAGCACTAAGAAGATAGAACATAGTACATTTAATACGTTTACTTCCGAAACATAAAAATAAGCTAGTTGTATTACTTCTGAAAAGACTATAAAAATTGAACCCACTAAAAAGTTCATCGATTTTTTATCGTCTTTGTATATGTAGTTTATAAGCGCTACAGACAACAAAGCCATTATAACAGTATTATAAACAAACTCAAGTAAGTACTCTGCAAATTGTAATTCAGGTTTTGTAGTATTAGTCACCACAATTACACACGAAATATCTAAAACCAATAAAATTATTATATGAACTGGCAATTTGGTAACCACTTGTTTAATATCCAGTGTTTTTAATATTTGAACAATCAAAAACGAGTATGATAAAATATACATTGCATTAATAATGTAATAAGAGTAGTCAGCCATAAAACTATCAGGAGAAATTTGCCAAGACAAGAAGTTAAAAACATCAGCAATTGTAAATGTTATTAAAAACAAAAAGAAAAACTTTCTTTTATTTTCAACGCGCGAACAGTATAAGATACTAAGCAAGACCAAAAGCAATGCTCTAATACCTGAGGCATAATACTCATACTTAAAGAGTTGTAATCCTAAAAAGACAACACTAAGTACAGCAAGCAATGCTATTAATGTTTTTGGTTTTTGCATTTATTTAATTAATCCCTTATTGGGACAAATATAAATAAAAAATACAATTAAACGAATAAAAATGCATTTTATCGATAAAAATTAACATTTTGTAGGATTTTACCTAATCATTGATAAAAATTCTTCTTCTGAAAGAATAGATATATTTAAGGATTCTGCTTTTGTTTTTTTACTTGGTCCCATGTTGTCTCCAGCAACAACATAGCTTGTTTTAGAAGATATTGAAGAAGACACTTTACCTCCATTGTCTTCAATAAGCTTTTTAAGCTCATTTCTTGACACAGAAGTAAACACGCCAGATACTACAAACGTAGATCCTTCTAATTTATTGGTTTGATTTGCTAATTTTTCGGCTGAAATTTCCAATTGCACTCCAAAATGTTTCAGTCTTTCAATAATAGAGCTGTTCGCTTCCGAAGCAAAAAAGGCAACAACACTTTCTGCTATCTTCACTCCTATTTCATCTACATTGACAAGTTCTTCTTCCGAAGCATTTTTAATCGCATCAATTGTTTTATAATGTTTAACTAGTTTTTTAGCAACGGTTTCTCCAACATACCTTATACCTAACGCATACAAAACGCGCTCAAAAGGAATTTGCTTAGATGCTTCAATTCCGTTAATAAGGTTTTCAGCACTTTTTTGAGCCATACGTTCTAAGGGCAACACTTGGTCTACAGTTAATTCATATAAATCAGAATAATTTGTAATTAAACCTGCATTAACCAACAAAGCAACGGTTTCTCCTCCTAAGCCATCAATATCCATTGCTTTTCTTGAAATAAAATGCTGTATGCGACCAATAATTTGAGGATTGCATCCATTGTAATTCGGACAATAATGTTGTGCTTCACCTTCAGTTCTTACTAATTCAGTATTGCATTCTGGACAGTGGGTAATATATTCAGTTGGTTTAGAATCTGCTGGTCGTTTACTTAAATCTACAGCTATAATTTTAGGGATTATCTCTCCTCCTTTTTCTACATACACCTCATCACCTTCTCTAATATCCAACTTAGCAATCTGGTCTGCATTATGCAATGACGCTCGTTTAACAGTTGTTCCTGCTAATTCTACAGGTTCTAAATTTGCAACTGGAGTAATTGCTCCTGTACGTCCTACTTGATAAGTAATTTCATTTAATCGAGTAGAAACTTGCTCTGCCTTAAACTTATAAGCCATTGCCCAACGTGGTGCTTTGGCTGTATATCCTAATTCCTCTTGTTGATACAAACTGTTTACCTTTATAACAACACCATCTGTTTCGTAAGGTAAATTATGTCTATGCTCATCCCAATAGGCAATAAATTCTAAAACCTCATCAATTGAATTAGCAAGTTTAGCGGCTTGCGGAACTTTAAATCCCCAAGCTCTAGCTTTTTCTAAACTTTCAAATTGTGTGGAAATATTCAAATTAGTTCCTGTAATATTATAAAGCAAACACTCCAAAGGACGTTTAGCTACTTCAGTACTATCTTGTAGCTTCAAGCTTCCTGAAGCTGTATTTCTTGGGTTTCTATATGGTTCTTCTCCTATTTCAATACGCTCTTCATTCATTTTATTAAACCCTTCAAAAGGCAATACAATTTCACCTCTTATATCAAATTTAGGAGGAAAATCGCCTTTCAACTGCAACGGAACCGATTTAATGGTTTTTATATTGGTGGTAACATTATCACCTTGAAATCCGTCACCTCTTGTAACCGCTTTTGTAAGTTGTCCGTTTTCATACGTTAAGCTAATAGACGCACCATCATATTTAAGTTCACAAGTATATTGTACTTCACCATCAACTTGCTTTTTAATACGAGTTTCCCAATCTAACAAATCTTCTTTAGAGTAAGAGTTATCCAAAGAATACATACGATGCTCATGAGCAACAGTTTCAAAATTCTTTGTAACCTCTCCTCCTACACGCAATGTAGGCGAACTTGCATCATAAAACTCAGGATATTTTGCTTCCAACTCTTGAAGCTGTTTAAGCTTTACATCAAAATCAAAATCACTTATTGTAGGATTATCCAATACGTAGTAATTATAATTATGCTTACGCAATTCATCACGAAGGGTTTCTATTTGCTGTTTAATATCCATTAAAGTAATTGAGAAAAGTTATCTTTTTTAAGTTATATTTAAAGCATCTAATATACTAAAATGCCTTTCAAGAAAATAGCCGTTTGTATTGTTTTTATCAGTTTTTTATTCAATTGTCAAAACACTGAAACACCCAACATTAAGCCTCAAATTATCCCAATTCCTTCAGAGCAAACTATTAATAAAGGACATTTTGTTTTAGACAATTCTACCGGAATAAAGTATACTGACGATTTTAAAATCTCTGCAGAATTTTTAAAATCCTACATTGAAAATGGAAGTTCCATAAAGCTACAGGACAATAATTCTATTTCATTCATAAAAGATGATAGCATTGAAAATCCAGAAGGATATTTGCTTGAAATTCTTCCGAAGTCAATTGTAATCAAAGCCAAAACAGATCAAGGTGCATTTTATGCAATACAATCATTAAGACAATTGCTACCTACCGAATTTGAAAATAAAACGTTTTCTGAAGCAAAAGCACTTATCTCTTGTGCCGCAATAAAAGACGAGCCACAATTCGAGCATCGAGGTATGCACTTAGATGTATCCAGACACATGTTTTCAGTTGAATTCATAAAGAAATATATTGATGCTTTAGCGATGCTTAAAATGAATACGTTTCACTGGCATTTAACCGACGATCAAGGTTGGCGAATAGAAATCAAAAAATATCCAAAACTGCAAGAGATTGCAGCTTATAGAAACGAAACCCTTATTGGTCATTATAGCGACCAACCTCAACAATTTGACGGTAAAACATATGGAGGTTTTTACACACAAGAAGAAGTTAAAGAGGTTGTGGCTTATGCTAAAAGTAGATTTGTTACCGTAATTCCTGAGATTGAACTTCCTGGTCATGCACAAGCTGCCATTGCTGCTTATCCTGAATTAGGTTGTACTGGAAAACAAATAGATGTTGCTACAACATGGGGAGTTTTTGAAGATATTTTTTGTCCAAAAGAAGAAACATTTACTTTTTTAGAAAATGTTTTAGACGAGGTTGCTACTCTTTTTCCTAGCACATACATTCATATTGGTGGTGATGAAGCTCCAAAAGCCAGATGGAAAAACTGTGAATATTGTCAAAAACTCATAAAGAATGAAGGTTTGAAAGACGAACACGAACTACAAAGCTATTTTATAGCACGTATTGAAAAATATCTTAACAGCAAAGGCAAGCAAATTATAGGTTGGGACGAAATTCTTGAAGGCGGTTTAGCTCCAAATGCAACTGTAATGTCATGGAGAGGAATTGAAGGTGCTGTTGAAGCTGCGAAGCAACACCACAATGTAATTATGACACCTACGTCTCATTGTTATTTTGATTATTATCAAAGTGAAAACGACAACGAACCTTTAGCTATTGGTGGTTTTTTACCATTAGAAAAAGTATATGGTTTTAACCCAATCCCTGAGGAACTCAATGATGACGAAGCACAATACATTTTAGGTGCACAAGGGAACATTTGGACAGAGTACATTAACACCGAAAGTCAATTGGAATATATGGCTTTTCCACGAATGTTAGCCATGAGCGAAGTGGTATGGTCAAAACCAGAAAACAAAAATTATCCTGATTTTGTGAAGCGTGTTGAGAATTTTCACAAGAGACTCGATGCTTTAGATATTAATTATGCTAATCATCTTTATGAGATTGAAGGTGAGTTACTATCAAATGATAACCTTAGCTATCAACTAAAAACGCTAACTGACGGTAAAACTATAAGGTACACCCTAGACAGTTCGGAACCTACACTGCAATCAGAAATTTATAATCAACCTATTCCAATTACTAAAAGCGTGACCATAAAAGCGTCCCTGTTTAATAATGAAAAACAATTAGGCAAAGTTTTCACTCAAAACATTAATCATCATAAGGCAGTAGGAAAAAAGATTACCATAAATAAAGCACCTCACAAATCCTATCTTGGAAGTGGTGCTGAAGGATTAATCAATGGTGTTTCTGGAAGCGATTCACGTTATGGAGATAAAGAATGGTTGGGATTTTGGGGAGAAGATATTGAGATCATTATTGATTTAGGTGAAGAAACAGAAATCAATTCTATTGAAACTAGATTTTACAATGGACAAGGCCAATGGATTTATGCTCCTAATGAAATCGAAATAGAAATCGAAAATGAAGTTGAAAAAATGCAGATTCCGAATGCAACAGAAAAACTTATCAGCATAAAGTTTGAACCCAATGTTTCAGGACGTTATATCACCTTTAAAATCCCAAACCATGGTATTATTCCAGAAGGCAAACAAGGTGCTGGTAACAAAGCATGGACGTTTATTGATGAAATAATTGTGAATTAACCAATATAATAGTCAGTTCGAGTGAAATTATGTAATAATTTTGTATCGAGAACAATCATCTCGATACAATTTTGATAAATCAAAATCACTCGATGTGACAAACACAAAAACATGCTTTTAGAAATCTGTGCCAATTCCTATCAATCAGCTAAAAACGCTCAAGACGCAGGAGCTCATCGCATTGAGCTATGTCAAGAACTTTCTGTTGGTGGCATTACACCTAGTTATGGTTTATTAAAACAAGTAAGAGATACACTTTCAATTCCGGTGTTTGTATTAATCAGACCTCGAAGTGGTAATTTTGTCTACACAGAAGATGAGCTTGACATCATGAAACAAGACATTCAACTATGTAAAGACTTAGGTTTTCAAGGCATCGTTTCAGGGGTTTTAAATGCAGATGATACTATTGACTTAAAACAAACAAAAGAACTTGTAGAACTCTCCAAACCACTTTCTTTTACATTTCATCGTGCGTTTGATTGCGTTAAAAATCCTGAAGAAGCTCTCGAACAGCTCATCAATTTAGGTACTGAAAGAGTACTGACTTCCGGTTTACAACCTTCAGCTGAAAAAGGCATTAATACTCTAAAAAAACTAAACGAAAAAGCTAAAGGAAGAATTACCATTTTAGCAGGTGGTGGCATTAACCAAAATAACGCTAAACGTTTTAAAGAAATAGGATTAAAGGAAATTCACGCATCAGCTTCTTCAACCATTGAAAGTGATGGTTCGTTATTTTCAACACCTCTCACCTTTTCTGACTCAAAAAAAATTAAAGCCATATTAAGTGCAATTAGTCATTAAGAATTATTAAAAACCTCAAACCTTTACTGCTTTCACCATTCTATCATTACCAAATAAATCTTGCTTGAGCTCTACGTTTTTAAAAGAAAATGTCTGTATTAAATCATCCATTTCTTTTCCTAAATATTGATTAATTTCAAAATACAAAGTGCCTTTTTCTTTCAAATAAATAGTTGAAAATTCACATATAGATCGATAAAATAACAACGGATCATGATCATCAACAAATAACGCTAGGTGTGGCTCATGATTGAGCACATTTGGTTTTATTTCCTGCTTTTCAAGTTGTCGTACATAAGGCGGATTGGACACTATGATATCAAATTTAAAATCTGATTTAAACCCATCAGGATTTAAAATGTCATCATTTATAAATTGCACAGATACATTATTATTTTCAGCATTTTGTCTCGCTACTTCCAATGCGTTTTTACTAACATCTAGAGCATAAACTTTAGCATTTGGCAAGTGTTTAGCCAAAGAAATCGCAATACAACCTGTTCCTGTACCAATGTCTAAAATGTTTAATTGAGCATCTTGGTTTTGAGCTGAGTGATTTTTGATAATCCACTCTACAAGTTCTTCGGTTTCAGGTCTTGGAATTAAGGTATCTGGATTGACCTTGAACATTAAACCGTAAAACTCGGTTTCTCCAATAATATACTGAATAGGCTCTTGCTGTTCTAGTCTGCTTAAAGCATCTTGAAAAACTTCTTCGTTTTTTTTATTGATGATAGCATTTGGCTCTAAAGCTAAAACCATTCTATTTAAACCAACAACATGCTCGGTCAAGAGATAGAAAAAGCTATCGACCTCTTGTTTACCATAAACAGTATCTAGCGTTTTATGAAATAATGTTTGAATGTCTTTTAACTTCATAACTTTTTTATCATCCATACATTACACGAATAGTGTCCTGTATATCCCATTGGCTTATCTAGTGACTGAAACCCTACTCTAGCGTAGAGTTTTGTGGCTGCTTTCATATATGGCAAGGTTTCTAAATAACAGTGCTCAAACCCAAACTGTTTAGCTTGTTCAAGACAAACTGCCATCATTTTTGCACCTAAACCAGTACCTCTAGCTTCTGGTAAAAAATACATTTTTTGCAACTCGCAAACATTTCCTTCGTAGTTATCTAATTGCGAAATACCTGCTCCACCAATAATTTTACCATTGTGGTCAATAACGAAATATTTAGATTTAGGAGTATCATACGTTTTTGTCATACAATCTAAAGCTTTATCTTCATAGGCTGTTCCAACTTTAGGCACTCCAAACTCAATAAGCACCTCTCTAATAACCTTTGCAATTTGCTGGTCATCTTCAGGCTGTATTTCTCTAATTACAATATTATTATTGCTCACTTTATTGTATTATTTTTATCCCGAAATTTTTCGGGATGAAGATACATATTATAAATTCGATTTTGATAAGAAATCATTCAATTGCTTTGGTAGATTTCAGTTTTTGTTTCTCAACCATTTAATTAAATCTTTAATTATATATAATAATGGTAAAGCTATCAGAAAAAATGCTACAATAGCGCTTGTTAAGATTGATTTGTATACATATGGAAACTCCATCTTAGGTATTGAAATCATATGTGAATAACCTATTATCATTATAAAAATGCAAACTAAATAAGATAATAAGCGATAAAAGAAATTTTTCAATGTTATTTTAATTTTCTATAAATATAAATTATAATATTTGTTAATTATTACTCTTCTTGAAACAACACGACTATTACATAAAACGCTGTATTGAAATTGCCAAAAACGGATTGGGAACCACAAGACCAAACCCAATGGTTGGTTGCGTGATTGTGCATAACAACTCTATTATTGGAGAAGGGTTTACAAGTCCTTATGGCGGCAATCATGCAGAAGTAAATGCCATAGCATCAGTAAAAGACAAGTCTTTACTAGAAAAAGCAACACTTTATGTTACTTTAGAACCTTGTAGTCATTTTGGAAAAACACCGCCTTGTAGCGATTTAATTATTAAACATAACATCCCTAAAGTTGTAATTGGTACTATTGACACTCATAGTAAAGTTGCAGGAAAAGGTATTGAAAAACTAAAAAATGCTGGATGCAATGTTGTTGTTGGCGTTTTAGAAGACGCTTGTAAAAAACATCATAAACGCTTCTTTACGTTTCACAACAAGCAACGTCCTTATATTATTTTAAAATGGGCTGAAACTACTGATGGTTTTATTGCTCCTTTAACTAAAGAAGAACAAAAGCCTGTTTGGATCACTAACACTTACTCACGTCAATTAGTGCATAAGTGGCGCAGTGAAGAACAAGCTATTTTGGTTGGTACAAATACTGTTTTACAAGACAACCCAAGCTTGACAGTAAGGGATTGGACTGGAACAAATCCTATTCGTGTGGTTTTAGACAAAAACGAAACGCTTTCAAAAGCATATAAGGTCTTTAATAATGAAGCGCAAACCATAGTAGTCAAAGACACGTCAGCACAATCAATTTGCAAAGCTTTATATGATGCTGAAATTAATTCTGTAATTATTGAAGGAGGCTCAAAAACCTTACAGCTTTTTATAGATTCTGGTGTTTGGGATGAAGCGCGTGTATTTACAGGACAAACTATGTTTAAAGAAGGTATAAAAGCACCAAATTTTACAGGAAAGCTAATTTCTGAAGAAAACATTAAAAATGATATTTTAAGGATTTATGAAAATCCTGATAAGGATGTATAACTAAAAAAAATCCGTTTACACGAAAAAACTATGATTAAAACCTTAATATTTGATTTTGGTGATGTGTTTATCAACTTAGATAAAGAAGGCGCAATGAATAACGCTCTTAATTTGTTTGAAGTTGAAACTTTCCCTGAAGAACTCATTGCCATAAATAGTTTGTATGAACAAGGACTAATATCTAGCGAAGAGTTTATAGAGTTTTATGTAGAGAATTTCCCTAAACTCTCAAAAGAATCCATTCTTGATGCTTGGAACTATATTTTGAGAGATTTCCCTACTCATCGTTTAGAGTTTTTAAAAACACTAGCTAAAACTGATGACTACAAACTAATTTTATTAAGTAATACTAATGAATTACATATTAATTGGATAAAAGACAAGGTGGAATTTTACGACGATTTTAAAAACCAATTTCATGTGTTTTATTTATCGCACGAAATCAATTTAAGAAAACCTAACGCTAACATTTATGAGTTTGTACTCCATGAAAACAATTTAAAACCTGAAGAGTGCCTTTTTATTGACGACACCAAAGAGAACACTGATTCTGCATCAAAACTTGGCATTCATACCTGGAACATCAACCCAACTACTGAAGATGTTGTAAATTTATTCACTATAAACAACCATTTATTTTAATGTATTTAGTTTTTAGCATACTCGCTTCAACTTTAATTTTTATTGTTTTTAAGCTCTTTCAACGATTTAAAATCGACACTACTCAAGCTATAGTTGTCAACTATTTTATAGCATGTATTGTTGGTTTAATCGCTTACGATTCGCCTATCAGTATTTCTGAAATCACCAACTCAAAATGGTTTTTGGGAGCCGTTTTTTTAGGTGTTTTATTTATAAGTATTTTTATTGTAATGGCGATTACAGTTCAAAAAAACGGTGTTTCTGTTGCTTCAGTAGCTTCAAAAATGAGTGTTGTAATTCCTGTTATTTTTGGTATTTACGTCTATAATGAAAGTACTGGCTTGCAAAAGCTAATAGGTATATTGCTAGCTTTAGCTGCAGTATATTTAGCTTCCATAAAAGCGGGTTCTAAAATCAATTTTAAGAAAAACTTACTCTTTCCTATACTTTTGTTTTTAGGTTCTGGAGTTATAGACACCTCTATTAAATATCTAGAAACTACTTACGTTCCTGAAAATGGAATTCCTATTTTTTCTGCAACAATTTTTGGTTGCGCAGCATTAATTGGCGTATTAACCCTTATTGCAAAACTATTTAAAGGCGAATTTAAATTTCAACCTAAAAGTTTATTAGGAGGTATTACTCTTGGTATTATAAACTACAGTTCTATTTACTTTTTATTAAAAGCACTAGACCACGAAACGTTTGAGAGCTCTACTCTATTTACAGTAAATAATGTAGGTATTGTGATGCTTTCCACTTTAACAGGTTTGGTTTTATTTGGAGAAAAACTTTCAGCTAAAAACTGGATAGGTATTGTTTTGGCGATTGTCTCGATAATTTTAGTGACATTAGCATAATGAAAGATACTTTCAAAACCATAAACAAACCATCTGAAGAAATCTTATTCAAAGACAAAAACAGTAAATTTTTTGGATATGCGTTTCCTGTGTCTTCTGAAGATAAGGTTAAACAATATATAGAAGATTTAAAAAAACAACACCACCAAGCCAGACATTGGTGTTATGCTTACCAAATAGGAACAGACGAAACCAATATACAGTTTAGAGCAAATGATGACGGTGAACCCAACAACAGTGCAGGCATGCCTATTTATGGGCAAATACAATCTTTTGAAGTCACAAATATCTTAATTGTAGTTGTAAGATACTTTGGAGGCGTAAAACTAGGTGTTAGTGGTTTAATAAATGCTTATAAAACAGCGGCTCAATTAAGTTTAGAAGCTTCAAAAATTGTTACTAAAACTATTAACAGGCATTACAAAATCACTTTTGATTACAAAAACATGAATAAAGTGATGCGTATTATAAAAGAAAAAAACATAAAGGTTTTAGATCAAAAACTAGAATTAGATTGCCAACTTAATATTTCTGTAAGATTAAAAGAAAGCGAATCTATTTTTAATGCTTTTGATAGCTTATTTGAAGTTTCTATAAGCCCATTAAACGATTAATCTTGTAATTTGTCTAAAATATATTTTGGACATCTTGTAGGTCTATTCTTGTTAATATCTATAAACGCCAAAACGGTATTTCCTGTCGTTAAAATTTCATTTTTAGAATTTAAAATTTCGTAGTCAAATTCTATAGTTGCTGCTGGCATTTTTTTTAGTTTTGTTATCACTTTAATAACATCATCATAATACGCTGACTTTTTGAATTTTACACTTAAAGATATAACCGGAAGCATAACACCATCTTCTTCCATTTGTTTATAAGTTACTCCTAATTCTCTTAACCACTCTGTTCTACCTATTTCAAAATATTGCGCGTAGTTTCCATGGTAAACCACACCCATTTGATCTGTTTCACCATAACGTACTCTAATCTGATTTTCAGAGCATTTTGTAGGATTAACCATAAAATTTTAATTTTTTTTTTGTACTTTCAACAAGTTTTAAACATGAGAAAAAAATTCTTAAAATTCAACGAGTTTTGATTTTTTTTTTAAGAATTTTGTTCACATATTTGTCAGGTAAAAAAAATGACTCAAGAGAAACTCGAATTTCTCTTTTTTTTACTAAACTAAACTAACTAAACATCAAAAATTAACTTAGAGAATGAATGTAACTGCGCAATCGGTTTGGAATAATTGCCTTTCTTTTATAAAAGATAACATACAGCCCCAAGCATACAAAACTTGGTTTGAACCAATTGTAGCAGTTAAACTTACAGACAATGCTTTAAGCATTCAAGTACCTAGTAAATTCTTCTACGAGTGGCTTGAAGAGCACTATGTAAAAATCCTTAAAGTTGCGCTTACAAAAGAACTTGGTGAAACTGCTAAATTGGTATATGTTATTAAAATGGAAAACACCTATGGTAACAAACAACCATTTACTGAAAAAATACCAAGTTCTAACAGGACAGCTGTTAAGTCGCAAGATGTTGATATTCCTTTAAACAATAAAAATCCTGAGCTTAAAAACCCATTTGTAATTCCTGGAATTAGAAATGTAAAAATTGAGTCTCAATTAAATCCTAACTACAACTTTGAAAATTTCCTTGAAGGAGATTCAAATAGGTTAGCAAGAAATGCAGGTTTAGCAGTTGCTAACAAACCTGGAGGAACATCGTTTAACCCATTACTTATTTTTGGTGGTGTTGGATTAGGAAAAACCCACTTAGCTCATGCTATTGGTATTGATATTAAAGACAAGTATCCTGAAAAGACGGTACTTTATATATCTGCTGAAAAATTTACACAACAATATATTGACTCAGTAAAAAAGAATAACAGAAATGACTTTATTCATTTTTATCAAATTATTGATGTCTTAATTATTGATGATGTTCAGTTTTTCTCAGGCAAATCTGGAACTCAAGATGTATTCTTCCATATCTTCAACCATTTACACCAAAATGGTAAGCAAGTCATTTTAACAAGTGATAAAGCTCCTGTTGATATGCAAGATATTGAGCAACGCTTATTGTCTCGTTTTAAATGGGGACTTTCTGCAGAACTACAGAGTCCTGATTTTGAAACAAGAGTATCTATTCTTAAAAACAAACTCTACAGAGATGGTGTTGAAATGCCTGAAGAAATTATAGAGTATGTTGCTAAAAACATTAAAACTAACGTTAGAGAATTAGAAGGCGCTATAATCTCTTTAATAGCACAATCTTCATTCAATAAAAAGGAAATTACAATAAACTTAGCTAAGGATATTGTTGAAAAATTTGTTAAGAACACCAAGAGAGAAGTTTCAATTGACTATATCCAAAAGGTAGTTTCTGACTACTTCCAAATGGACGTTAGCACATTACAGTCTAAAACCCGAAAGCGTCACATTGTACAAGCTAGACAATTAGCCATGTTTTTTGCTAAAAAATTCACTAAAGCTTCTTTAGCGAGTATTGGCTCTCAAATTGGAAAACGTGACCACGCAACAGTATTACATGCTTGTAAAACTGTAGACAATTTATCTTCTACTGACAAACAGTTTAGAAAATACGTAGAAGATCTTTCTAAAAAATTATCGCTCTAAAATTAAGTTATGGTAAGTATTCTAATGGTTTGCTTAGGTAATATTTGCCGCTCACCATTGGCTCATGGTATTTTAGAATCTAAGCTACCTTCTGACAAGTTTTATGTAGATTCAGCTGGTACAGCAAACTATCATGTTGGAGACAGCCCAGACCATAGGTCAATTGCTGTAGCAAAAGCTAACGGAATTAACATTTCGCACCAACGCGGAAGACAGTTTAAAGTTTCTGACTTTGATACTTTTGACCATATTTTTGTGATGGATCAATCTAATTTTGAAAACGTAATTAAACTCGCTAGGAACACTCATGATAGTTCTAAAGTAAAGCTTATTTTAGAAGTAGACCCTCACATCAAAGACAAAAATGTTCCTGATCCTTACTATGGAACAATTAAAGATTTTGAGCATGTATACTCTCTTCTTGACAATTCATGCAACATTATTTCTAAAAACCTGATTAACAATTAAATTCATTGATATTGTTAGATTTTTTGTATTTTGTTGCAACAAACTCCCTTAAATTAATACTATGAAAAAGTTAACCTCTCTAGTTATACTCTTTAGTTTTTCTATTGGGTTTGCTCAAGATATTGAGATTGAAACTTTTGCTACAGGACTTTCAAACCCTGTAAACATCAAGCATTCAGGTGATAATAGACTTTTTGTTGCAGAACGATCTGGTTATATCCAAATCATAAACCAAGAAGGCACAATTAACCCAACTCCTTTTTTAGATATTGACGTAAACGTTACTGATAATGGTGGTGAACAAGGACTTTTAGGATTAGCTTTTCACCCAAATTATGCTTCGAACGGTTATTTTTATGTTAATTATATAAACAACGCAGGTGATACTGTAATCTCAAGATTCACAAGAAGCGATAGCAATACAGCAGACTCAAGTTCTGAGCTCATATTAATGACTATTTCTCAACCTTATATCAATCATAATGGTGGTGACATGGCGTTTGGAAATGATGGCTATTTATACATAGCTACAGGAGATGGAGGTTCAGGTGGTGATCCAGGAAATAGAGCTCAAGACCTCAGTACTTTATTAGGTAAAATGCTTCGAATAGATGTAGACAATACTAGTGGAGGAAACAACTATGCTATTCCTGCTACAAATCCTTTTGTTGGTGACGCAACTGCTCTTGACGAAATTTGGTCTTATGGACTGCGAAATCCTTGGAAGTTTTCTTTTGACAGTCTAACCAATGACATTTGGATTGCTGATGTTGGACAAAATGAGTACGAAGAAATAAATATGGCTACTCCTTCTGCATCTGCTTTAGGTGTTAATTATGGATGGCGTTGTTATGAAGGAAATTCTACCTATAACACAGCCGACTGTCCTCCTATGGCTGAAATGACTTTTCCGGTTGCTGAATATGGTCATACCTCATCTGGAGCCTTTAAATGCTCAATAACTGGTGGTTATATTTATAGAGGTTCAACTCAACCTAATTTATATGGTGTTTACTTTTTTGCTGATTACTGCAGTAATGAAATAGGAATTTTAAGTAACAACGAAGGCACTTGGAGTTATACCTTTACTGAACAATATTCAGGAAATGGATGGAGTTGTTTTGGTGAAGATGTTAATGGAGAATTATATGTTGCTGGCTTGTCTTCTGGAACGATCTATAAAATCATTGATGCTAATTTAAGTGTTGATGAGCATCAATTATCTGACATTAAATTATATCCTAATCCTGCAAACGAAAGTTTCACTATAGACCTATTACAATTTTATTCATCATTAAATTCTGTTCATTTATTTAACATGCAAGGTAAGCTTGTAAAGTCTGTTAATGAATTTGACAATCAGTTAACTACTATTTCTACAAAAGAATTATCAAACGGACTTTATCTAGTACAACTAGTTAATAATAATGGACAAACACAATTTAAAAAGCTCATTGTTAATTAAGAATGAACAATACTTACGGTAAATTATACCTTATACCTACACGTTTAGGAGATAATCCTCCACTTGAAGTTTTACCAATTTCAGTAAAGAAGATTATTGAAATGGTTGACGATTATATTGTTGAAAATCAAAAAACAGCTAGACATTTTATAAAACGAGTAAGCCCAAGAAAATCGCAGCCTTCGTTAAATATTAATGTATTAAATAAATACACTGAAGATTTTGAGATTTCAAACTTTTTAGATGCTTGTAAAGCAGGAAAACCCATGGGTTTGCTTTCTGAAGCTGGTTGTCCAGGAATTGCCGATCCTGGTGCTGAAATTGTGAAGCTTGCACACCAAAACAACATACAAGTTGTACCTTTGGTTGGACCTTCTTCTATTATTTTGGCATTAATGAGTTCTGGAATGAACGGACAAAATTTTGCTTTTAATGGCTACCTACCAATAGACAAAGCTGAAAGAAAGTCTGCTTTAAAACGACTTGAGAAGTTATCTTTTGAACAAAATCAAACACAACTCTTTATTGAAACTCCTTACAGAAACAATAAAATGCTAGAAGATATTTGCAGTTTGTTACACCAAAATACAAGAATATGTATTGCTTGTGATATTACATTACCTACTGAGTATATAAAAACGCAAACCGTGAATGAGTGGAAAAAAACAAAGATTGACTTACATAAACGTCCGTCAATCTTTGCTATTCATAAAGATTAATCTTTATTAAAGTACTGCTTTTGCTTTCTTGTTGGGTACAATATGCGATGTATCATAACCAGAAAACTTCTTTAGGTAATGTCTAATTGAAGTTCCGTAAGCATCCTTAAAGTTGTTTGAACCATAACTTCTTAAATACTTTTTTACGCTTCCTGGACCTGCTAAATGCGCTGCAGCCAAAATACCAGATTCAGTAACATTAACACCTCCTATTGTTTTTCCAACAAAGCGGTTAATGTCTTTACGTAATATCCATTTATTACGTTCAGCATTTGCTAAGAAAGCTTTTTCTTGTAATTCAGGATTGTATAAAAACTGATTAGGGTTATAAATACCTATCAATTTTAATGTTTCAGCACCAAATTGGTACTTTCCTAAATAACCAAGTGTGTTAACTCTAAAATAATTGCTACCAGATTCTTTGAATCCAAGAGCTTCTTTAAAACCTACGTAAGATTTCCCTAAGTAAGGAAATTGAATGTCATTTGAAATAGGTGATACTGCACCTTTAGAATCTTTTGCTAATAAAGCAATGTCCTTAGATACTGTAAAATCTATTTCCAAACCCTCAGTAGAATAATTTGTTAAATCTACTTTAGTGTTTGAATACAACGCTAAAAAAATTAAAGCGCCAATTGCAAGAGGGATAACAAAAAAATTAGTTTTCTTTTTTATCATAATAGCTAATTTATTAAGTCCTTAATTCCCCAAAAATGGACCTAAAATTTCAGCGTGCAAAGATATAACTTTTTTTTAAAACCTGAAAATTAATCGTTTAACCGCTCTAAAAATAGATTCCATGGAGCTTTATGCCATTTTTATCGGTAAACTCCAATGCTGGAAATGGTACCTTAATAACATTAAAAACGTCAAATATCGTTCGTAAAAAACGAGAGTTCGTTTTAATTCTTGACAAATCTACATCTAAACTTAAATAGAATTGACGAATTCTATTTTGACTTATCATTGAGTTATTAACAGTCTCATTTTCACCAGATAACATACCATCTCCTCCATAACCAATAGCTACATTAAGCCATTTAGGAAAATTACTATCCTTGAAAAACGAGTGTACATTAGCACTGAGCCAATAGGTTTGACCATTGTAGTCTTTTAAAAACTCTTCAAAAAAGCCATCTCCAAGTTTATCAGGACGTTGAGCAGCATATTTAGTTTGGTGGAAAGAATATTTTAAAACAATACGCTGTTCTTGCCAAAGTAATTCTTGACCAACATACAAGCCTGTTCCTGCTGCATTAGCTATCATGTCTCCCCAAGAAAAACCCCATTCTTCAGAGAAACCATCCATAACTTCAACTGCTGTTAAAAAGGTAAAGCCTAAAGTAGAACCATAAATAAGCTGGTCTTTTTTACGTACACCACTCCAATTTAAAACATTAGCACCTACTCTTCCTAATTGATAAGATGTAAACACATGACCAAGTTTATCCATTTGCAACCACTCATTGTTATCATTTAATGTATGGAATTTTGAACGAGGATAATCGGCATACCAAAGTCTATCTAAACCAATAAGCGTTAGTCCTGCTAAAGAAGACTCAGCTATTACAACTGCATTACGTCTTGAAGGATTTAAACTATCACTAGGCTTTAAAAACGATTCAAATGTAGATTGCGAAAAAGATACTGATACAAATAGAAAGGCTATATAACAGATTTTTTTTCGCATTAAAATTACCTATTTATTCCTTGAGCAGATAAATAACGCTGATACTCTCTAGCATTTACATTGTGCTGACTTAAGGTTTTAGCAAATTTATGAAACCCTAAGCGTTTAGCATCAGCAGCAAAATAAAGGTAATTGTGTTTTTCATAATTCAACACAGCATCAATTGCCGAAATATCTGGCATTGCGATAAGCCCTGGAGGTAATCCAGCATTCATGTATGTATTATAAGGTGACTCTATTTCTTTGTGAATATTCAATACACGTTTTATTACTGTATTTTTATATTGAGGCAATTGGTAAGCTGCAAATTTTAATGTTGGGTCTGCTTGCAAAGGCATTCCTATTCGCAACCTATTCATATACACACCTGCAATACGAGGTTGCTCGCTAGCTTGCTTTGACTCTTCATATACAATAGACGCTAAAGCCATAACCTTATCTCTAGACATGTTTAATGCTTTAGCTTTCGCATTTCTACTGTCGTTCCAAAATCGGTTATATTCTTTTAGCATTCTATCTCTAAATTCTTCAGCTGAAGTATTCCAGAAAAACTCATAGCTATTTGGAATATACATCCCTAAGGCTGTTTGTTTTGAAAAACCGCTTTTTTCATAAAATGCTTCAGAAGTCATAGTTTCAATTAAAGACAAACTATCTGCTTCTATTTGGTTTGCAATTCTAGCTGCAAGTTTTTCTAATGTTTCCTGATTATTAAAAGATACTTTAATTGGGATATTATTACTTCTAATGGAATTGATAATATCGTTATTACTCATTCCTTTTTTAATTTCATACCTACCAGCTTTTATATTAGCTGTGTATTTTTTTTGCTTTGCTAACGCATCAAAAGCATCAATATCCAATAACAATGGTTCCAATTGTGCTCTTACTTCGTTATAGTCGGCTCCTGTAGGAATAAACACATAGGCATTTTCATTATTAAAACTTGTATTAGGCTTAAACATTGCACTATACACAAAATACGCGAAGTAAGCAGCTACTGCTAGACCTATAAGAGCAATTGCCCAAAGAATTTTCTTTATATACATTTAAATTGAAATACGTTGTAATAAATATTCGTTTTTATAAGAACCATTAGTATAGGTCCAATCTTTTTTTAGTCCTATTTTTTGAAACCCATGACTTTCAAACAAATTAATGCTTGCAGTATTTTCTTCTGAAATATTGCAATATAATTGATGCACATCTAGATGTTTTACACAGTAATCTATAAGCAATCCTAAAGCTTCACTAGCAAACCCTTTTTGTCTATCCTCAGGATTTTTAATTAAAATACCAACACCAACTCTTTTATTTCTGAAATCAAAATCAAAAAGATCAATGAGTCCTAAAGCGTCATCATTATAACTAGAAATGACTAGTCGTAATTGTTTGACTTCAAAAATATCTTTGTGCGCATTTTCTAAATACTGTTTTATTAAAAATTTGGAATATGGTGTAATGGTACTGCTTATTTCCCAAATGGATTCATCATTTTCTACCTGATGGATAAACTCCAAATCCTCTAGCTCGAGCGCTCTTAAATAAATATGCTTTCCTTTTAGAGTTATCATTCAAAAGTCCCTTTATAAACCAAAGTGGCTGGTCCAATAAGCCATACATTTTTATACGTGCCATTTTCAACAGTAAAAGACACCTTAAGATCGCCTCCTTTTGTCTTTAATGTCACTAGATTTTTTTCGGTTTCTCCAATATAATGCATCGCCAAAGCTACAGCAGTCACTCCTGTTCCGCAAGACAACGTTTCGTCTTCTACTCCACGTTCATAAGTTCTTACAGCAAAAGTATCTTCAGAAATTTTTTCAACAAAATTTACGTTACTTCCTGCTTCACCATATAAATTACCATATCTAATAGCTGA
Source organism: Gaetbulibacter jejuensis (assembly GCF_039524015.1). NCBI lineage: Bacteria > Pseudomonadati > Bacteroidota > Flavobacteriia > Flavobacteriales > Flavobacteriaceae > Gaetbulibacter > Gaetbulibacter jejuensis. The sequence goes on from NZ_BAAAGF010000003.1 coordinate 492,893, forward strand.
ACCTTTTGTTTTGACATCAAAATGTTCTAAGTCATTAACCATTTCTATATGATGAGGCGAACCAGTATCTAAAAACACATAGTCTTGCTGTTTATTAACTTTTAAAACATCTTGCATTTGAAGACTCACAACACCTTGCTCAATAACAGCATGATGTAAACCATCAATAGCTATAAAAGTAGCTTTATCATTGATAACACCTAGTTGCTTTGCAAAAGCTGACAAACAACGACCACCATTACCACACATAGAACTTTCGTTACCATCGGCATTGTAATACACCATTTTAAAATCATAATCAGGATGATTTTCAAGCAGTATCAGTCCGTCAGCACCTATGCCAAAACGTCTGTCACACAAAAAAGCAATGTGTTTGGTATTGTTTTTGTCGAAGTGTAATGAACGGTTATCGATCATTACAAAATCGTTTCCTGTACCTTGATATTTATAGAAATTAAGTTTCATAAGCGGTACAAATATAGGAATAAAACATTGGTTTTTGCAGTGTTAAATACGCGTTAAATGCGACGTTAAAAATCGTTAAATTGAAACTGTTAATTCAATAAATAGTTAATTTTAATCGTTAAATAATTATCAAATCATAACTCAAAACCTAATAAAACAAATGAAAAAGATTTTAACCTTAGTTTTAGTTTCAGTATTAGGTGGAATTATAACATTATCCGCCTACAAGCTATTTTTAGAACAAGACAACAGTGCTTTGGCATCTACTACAAATAATAATGAGCAGGTATCTTTTCTGCCCACAAACAATACTGTAACAAGCGCTTACAACATTTCAAATGTTCCTGATTTTGTTGATGCAGCCGAAAAAACAGTACACGCAGTGGTACACGTTAAAAACACAACTATTGTAAAAGGACCAACTTCATTTGAAGATTTATTCTACGGAAGAAACTCTCAACGTGCTCAAGTAGGAACAGGTAGTGGTGTTATTATTTCTCCTGATGGATATATTATAACCAACAATCATGTTATTAATGGCGCAAATCAAATATCTATTACATCTAACGACAATAAAATTTATGATGCTAAATTGATTGGTAGTGATGAAAAAACAGATATCGCGCTTTTAAAAATTGATACTGATGAAGAACTTCCTTTTGTAACTTTTGGAGATTCTGATCAAGCTAAAATTGGCGAATGGGTTTTAGCAGTTGGTAACCCATTTAACCTTACTTCCACTGTTACTGCAGGAATTATCAGTGCGAAGTCAAGAGATTTAACAGGTCAAAACCATCAGTCGTTTATTCAAACTGATGCTGCCGTAAACCCTGGAAACTCAGGTGGAGCTTTAGTAAATGCTAATGGTGATTTGGTAGGAATAAATACAGCTATTTCATCGCAAACAGGATCTTACATTGGATATTCTTTTGCTGTACCAAGTAACATTGCCAGAAAAGTGGTTGAAGATATTATGGAGTATGGTGATGTTCAAAATGGAATTTTAGGAGTAACTGGTGGATCATTAAATAGTAAATATGCCGAAGAATTAGGTGTTGCTACTACTGAAGGATTTTATGTAAACAGTGTTGAAGAAGACTCTGGTGCTGATTTGGCAGGAATACAAAGTGGTGACGTTATTAAAAAACTAGACGATATTAAAATTTCTAAGTTTTCTGACCTAAAAGGATATTTGAGCACCAAACGTCCTGATGATGTTGTAAACGTAACATTATTAAGAGACAACGACACTAAAATTGTTCCTGTAACTTTAATAAGGAATCAAACCTTACAACTTCCTATTATTGGGTTGGTTAAAAATGCCAAAGAGAAAGACTTAAGAAAACTAGATGCTCAAAATGGTGTTAAAATTTCATCGTTAGACAAAACGTATGAGCGTTTTTGGAAAAAGAATGGAATTGAAGAAGGAAGCATTGTTACAGCTATAAATGATAAATCTGTAAACAGTATTGATGAAGTAAAACATGCACTTGAAAATAAATCAAGTAATGACCCTTTAAAGTTTGAAATCATCAACAAAAATGGAAAAAAAGAGAGCTTCTATTGGAAGTAAACTCATTTTGATAACAATAACTCAAAATCACCCTTTAACAACTTAACAGTTAAAGGGTTTTTTATTTGTTAAAATAGTTTACGAAAACGTTTGAAATATATTACTTTTGCAAAAAATTTCATTTTAACAACACACTAAACATTATAAAATGAGTCTTACAAAAACTTATGAAAGTGAATTGGCTTTTCAAGCAGATCGTAGAAGAGCAACTGTAGAATTTATCAAAATTGTTAGCGACCTTTGGTATGACAAATCCATAGAGCTAGTTTTGTTCAGAAATCAATTAATTGACAGAAATGTTAGCGAGATTTTGAACTTACACGAATATGCAGGCGAGTTTGTACAAAAACCAATTTCTATTTTCGACTCTGTTGAAATCGCTCAGGCTATTAAAACATTAGACCTTCCTCCTGCTAAACTAGACATAGGAAAATTAACCTATGAGTTTCACTTAGAAGATCAAAAATACAGTAATGCAACTGCATTTGTAGCCAACAAACTTAAAGATGCTAGTAAAAACAACTCTATTGAACCTAAAGATGTTGTGCTTTATGGTTTTGGTAGAATTGGTCGTTTGGTAGCTAGAGAGCTAATGACCAGAACAGGAAAAGGAAGTCAATTACGCTTAAGAGCTATTGTTACAAGAGGCGCCATAGACCAAACTGTTTTAGAAAAAAGAGCATCTTTATTACGTAACGACTCTGTTCATGGTGATTTCCCAGGAACTGTTATTGCCGATGTAAAAAACAGCGCTTTAATTATAAATGGTACAACTGTAAATATCATTTCAGCAAATGCACCAGAAGATATCGATTATACCAAATACGGAATTGATAAAGCCTTAGTAATTGACAATACTGGAGCCTTTAGAGACAATGAAGCTTTAAGCAGACACTTAAAATCAAAAGGTGTTGACAAAGTATTACTTACTGCTCCTGGTAAAGGTGTTCCAAATATTGTTCATGGTGTTAATCATCTTGAAAACAATCCTGACAACATCAATATCTTTTCAGCAGCATCTTGTACAACCAACGCAATTACACCTGTATTAAAAGCTGTTGAAGACACTTTTGGAGTAAAAACTGGTCATTTAGAAACTATCCACGCCTATACCAACGATCAAAATTTAGTTGATAATTTCCATAAAAAATACCGTCGTGGTCGTGCTGCAGCACTTAACATGGTAATTACCGAAACTGGAGCAGGAAGCGCAGTTTCTAAAGCATTACCATCTTTAGAAGGAAAATTAACTTCTAACGCAATTAGAGTTCCTGTACCAAATGGCTCTTTAGCAATTTTGAATTTGGAATTAGAGAAATCAACATCTGTTGAAGGTATCAATACCATTATGAAAAAATATGCGCTGGAAGGTGACTTGGTAGAACAAATTAAATATGAAATGAGCGACGAATTGGTATCTAGCGATATCGTTGGTAGCTCTGCTCCTTCAATCTATGATAGTAAAGCAACCATTGTTAGAAAAGATGGTAAAAATGTGATACTATATATATGGTATGATAATGAGTATGGTTATAGCCATCAGGTGATTAGGTTAGCAAAATATATTGCAAAAGTAAGACGTTACACCTATTATTAATAGACTAAAACGTCCAAAACATAAAACCATTCGTATATAAAATAGCCTCACAAAATGTGAGGCTATTTGCTTAAAAAATAATCAAACATCAATAGAAATTGCTATATTGTTCAAAATTAACCACAGCTAAAAACAGCCTAACTAAAATGAAATATTTTAAAACCCTTTTTCTTACAACACTTTGCATATTATCCTTTACAACCCTAATTGCTCAGGAAACTACTGAAGAAGACAAATTATCATTAAACGAAGGGAGTATTGACAATCAATTTGAATTCGTTATACAACGCTCAAACAATTATCAAGAGTATAAAGTTGTAAAAAAGAACTGGTTATATACACTAAAAGCACACACACTAGATTCGCTTAAAGCCATACACAAGGATTTGGCAGACACACAAGCTATAGTAGACACACAAGCCTTAGAGATTACTGAGCTTAAAAGTAATCTTACAAATACCAAAGACACATTAGACAAAACCAATCTTGAAAAAGATAGTATGGCATTGTTTGGCATGCAAATGAGCAAAGGAGGCTACAATGTACTTATGTGGAGTATTATTGGAGGATTATTTGCACTGTTGCTACTCTTTATATATAAGTTTAAAAACAGTAATGCTATTACTAAGCAAGCTAAAAAATCGTTAGCTGAAACCGAAGAAGAGTTTGAAGAACATCGTAGGACTGCTTTAGAAAGAGAGCAAAAAGTAAGACGCCAACTTCAAGATGAAATTAATAAACAAAAAGGCATATAATGGTTTGCTTTTTTAGATGAATACTAAATCCGTAAAGTTTTTACGGATTTTTTGTTTATTAAAACTATCCATATCTTTATTATTGGCAATAATTAAATGAAAAAACTTCATAGAATATTTTATATAAGTCTGATTAATTTATTTTTAGTCAATTTTAATTGTACTTCACAACCAAAAATTGAATTGATTAATTATAATTCCAGTGAGTGTAAAAAAGGAATCTATTATCCAAACTTATACAAATTACAGAATCGAATTATCGAAATAAATAAAGAAGACGATTTTCACACATATAACATTTTTGCTGTTGCAAATTGTAATCGTACTGAAAAAGGTGAAATAGAGCTAAAAAACGATACACTAAATTTGACTTTTCATGGATTAAGAGAATATAAAGTTAACAAAGAAAAAGTAAATGATTCACTCGATTTAGTCACTGAAGAATGGATTGAAGAAGTAGCTGATTGTGATTGTGCTTTTAATCTGTCATATAAAATAAAAGGACTTAAAAATAAAGATTATACAATAACTTTAAATGGTAAAAAAATAACCGAATCCGAACATAAATTTAGAGTAGTTAGAAAAAACCCTACATTTTCCATTTTAAACAATGACACAATAAACTTTGTTGATATTTATGGTTTAAAACAAGGATTGCATATTTATAACAGAAAAGATGGAAAACAATATTCCAGAATTATATATTCAGATGATGAAAAAGTTAGTGGATTGACAAATACACATTACAATTTCGATGGTTTTGACAAAGTAGAAACCTTTATGGAAAATAAAAAATACACTTTTCGGAAATATTATAAAAACGGAAAGTTAATTAAGACTTGTGAAACTGACGGTTCTTTTGAAGAAGGAACAAATTGTAAATATGAAAAATAACTATTGTCAACAACTTATATAATTTATTACAGTTGATTTCCCTATCGAAAAGTCCTTAAAAATTTATTAAGTTGGCTTAGTCCAAATTTAAACCCAAGAAGAAATAATGATATTTATAACATCTAAAAAACTACTTATTGCTACTTGTCTTTTGTTGATTTTTCAAAATATATCACTTGCACAAAAATTAGACCCAAAAGGACGTGATAGCTTTAAACCAGACCATATCATTAATTCTAAAATCACAAACAAGGACTATTTAATCCATATGTCTTTTCCAGAGAACTACTCTATTCAGGACAGCATAACTTATCCTGTGCTTTATGTTTTGGATGGGAAAAGCACATTTGGATATTTCGAATCATCTTACATTGATTATGAAAAAATAGAAGATGTGATTCTTGTTGGAATCAGCCATAAGGTAAATGGAATAGAATCAAACATTAATAGATTTAATGACTACACACCGTATCGTGACACGATAACCGAAAGAAGAATTGAGAAAAAATTTGGTGTAGAAGAAGGAACAGTCAAAACTGGTAAAGCTGATAAATTTTTAGCATGTCTTAAAAAAGAAATTGTACCATTTATAGATAAACACTATAAAACAAATTCCGATAGAGGGATTTCAGGACATTCTCTTGGAGGTCTGTTTACGGCATATTGTTTTGTAAATTCTGATAATTACTTTACAAGATTTGGTATAAACAGTCCGTCATTTCAACTTAACGAAGAAATCTTTTTAGAACCAGCAATTATTAAATTCACAGATAACCAAAACTGGAATATTGTTCCAACCAAAGTTTTCATTTCTACTGGAGAAAATGAAAGCCCAATGATGGTATCAAATATGATTAAATTTAGTATGTTCCTTAAAAAAAGAAACTACGATAATGTTGATATAGATTGGTACATTTATAGAAACGAAACTCATACATCAGTAATCCCTTTTTGTTTAAACGGAACACTGTCAACACTATATGGAAAAGAGTAATACAATAGAGTAATCACATTACATTTGATTTCCTAATCGAAAAGTCCTCTAAAATTTACTAACTTCGTTTAACTGTCGATATAGATAATCCATATCTTTATTATTTAATGCATTTGACCAAAAATTGTGAAATGAACAGAAATCAGAGAAACATATTAGCTGAAAACCTTCGACACTATCTATCTGGAACAATAACTAACTTTGAGTTTATGAATAGAATTGAGCCTATTTACCCAACAGACGATAAAGGAATTCGAGCAATTGAAAGCGAATTTTGGTTTTACTACGATGATTTAAGGGAACACAGAAATCTCGGAAAACATAAGTTGACTGATGAAACGGAAAAATACATCAAACGATTTATTCTATTTCTAAAATCGGACAACGAATACGAATGGAAAGACCAAAAGTTTCCGAATCCCATTAAATGGTTTTTAAATTTAATAACGTTCGGAATTTATTCTAAATATTCGGACGAAAAAGAATTGGAAAACATTGAAGATGGAGACGAAAGAGTATGGCCATTTTTTCGACAATCTGAATTTGAAAAAGAAATTAATGAACCAAAATATCTGAATAAAAAAACAACCTAAAAGTTTAAGATATTTTAATTTTTAAATACTTTGTTTCAGATATATACTCTAATAATGCATAAATAAACAATGCAATTCCTAGCATTTCCAATAACTCCTCAATGGTATAGAAAAAGCAGTACCAAAAATTAGAAACACCGTATAGCTCATCAAAATATCCTGAAACCGCTTCAAAAACAATAGCTCCTGTTATAAAAATGAGTCCTGATACAACAAACAACTTTTTGGTTTCAATTGGCAATCTATTAAACCATTTTATATAAAAAACAGCTATTATTAAAAACAATATGGCATAAGGTATGTACCAAGAGTAGTATAAGAGTCCTGTAGTTTGTAATAAATTATGTGTCGGGTTCCATAAATATTCATGTATTCTAGTAAACTCGTCAACTGCTAAAAACAAAAACACAAAAGATAACCCTAACCAATCGATATATTTAAGGTTCCTTTTCTTATTTCGCATTGCAATAATTAAAAGCAACAAACTAGCTATTGATATAGCTAACGTAGAGTAAAATGTTGGTAGGTTTTCTTCTAAATCAAAATCAAAAAAGACGATTATAATTTCAACTATTCGAGGTTTGGGAAAATCACTGAATTTTAAAAAATTAACAATTATATTACCAATTAATAATAAAAAAATAACAATTAATAACTTCTTAAAAAAAAACTCAGGTTTTATTTTAAACTTCATAACGCTACACTTTAAAATCCTTCTTCAAGCATTAATTTATATGCTTTCACTCCATTTATCACTAAAACAATATTTGCTTTTTTATTCTGAATCCTCAAAAACACCGACAAAAAGCACGTTTTTTTGTTTAAAAGATATTTTTTTAACAAAAATTATTGCAAAACATCAATATTAGACCCATGAAACATCTATAAATTATTGAATCCATACTATTTATAATTGAAGTTGATTACCTCCTAAAAACATAATCTAATTAAACCTATCTTTGCAGCCAATACTTAAAACATGCGCATAGATATTATAACCGTTTTACCTGAGCTATTAAGTAGTCCGTTTGAAGCCTCTATACTTAAACGAGCTATTGATGCTAACTTGGTAGAAGTTCATTTTCATAACCTTAGAGATTACACAACCGATAATTACAAGTCTGTAGACGACTATCAGTTTGGTGGTGGAGCAGGAATGGTCATGATGATTGAACCTATTGACAAATGTATTTCTGGTTTACAAGCACAACGCAAGTATGATGAAATTATTTATATGACACCTGATGGTGAACGCTTAAACCAAGGTATTGCTAACCAACTGTCCTTACACGAAAACATTATTATATTATGTGGTCATTATAAAGGTGTTGATCAACGCGTACGTGATAAGTTTATTACCAAAGAAATTTCAATTGGCGATTATGTGTTATCTGGTGGCGAGTTAGGAGCTGCTGTATTATGCGATGCTGTAATACGTTTAATTCCTGGTGTATTGGGTAATGAAACCTCTGCCCTAACCGATTCGTTTCAGGATAATCTTTTAGCACCTCCAATATATACTAGACCTCGTGAGTATAAAGGTATGCAAGTACCTGAAATTTTGTTTAGTGGTAATTTCCCTGAAATTGAAAAATGGCGCGAAGAACAAGCCTACAAGCGTACACAAGAGCGCAGACCTGATTTATTAGAGGAGTAACACAATATTAAATATCCTTCTTAAAAGTGAAAGACTAGGTAGTGTTATTGTGTTAAGGATAGAAATGGCATCCTTTTTACGTCAGTCAAGGCTTGACGAAGACACGTAAAAAGATACAATGGATAGCCTGACCAAGACAAGTGTTTACACTTTGGCTTGGGAACACCAAAAAATTATTAATTATTAATTGTACGTTAGTATTTATTAATTATCTTTGCAGCCAATTTCAGATTAACCTCTGGCGAGATCCGTGAATGTTGGTTTGAATCAACCATTTTAAAATTAAACAAAATGAATTCTTTAGTAAAATTTGTACAAGACGAATTTGTAACAAGAAAAGACTTACCTGAATTTGGTGCAGGTGATACAATTACTGTATACTACGAAATTAAAGAAGGTAGTAAAACACGTACTCAGTTTTTTAAAGGTGTAGTATTACAACGTAAAGGATCTGGTACTTCTGAAACATTTACCATTAGAAAAATGTCTGGAACAATTGGTGTAGAGCGTATTTTCCCAATTAACTTACCAGCACTTCAAAAAATTGAAGTTAACAAAAGAGGTAAAGTTAGACGTGCAAGAATTTACTACTTTAGAGGTCTTACTGGTAAAAAAGCAAGAATTAAAGAAGTTAGAAAATAAGCACTTCAAACCATATAATAAAAAAGCCTTGATACTCTCAAGGCTTTTTTATTAACCATTGTTAATAACTTCGGTTCATAAATGGTTGATATCTAATGGTCTAAAAAATTTGCAATTTTCATTTCTTGACCTATATTAGCTAAACGATTAAACAACAACCTTGAGTTGGTCACCATAAAAAAGGTGTTAATGTTAAAGTCGGAATAAAGTAACGTTCTTTATAAAATTGTTTTTTGAGGTTTTGAAACAGCATGTGTATGCATGATTAAGTTGAAAAACCATGAAGCTTTTAAAAGTACTGTATGTTTAGGCAGACAAAAACTAGAAAAGTGGAAAGTACTCGAAGGTAACAGGAACGAAAGCGAATGTTAAGATAGGTGCAATGTTTTGAAAAGTAAGTAACGTGAAAACGAAGCTTAACAGACAAAACATCAAGAAAAACAATTAAACTGAAACATTGAATAACAAGTCAATACATTTTGAAAGTTATAGAGATGTTTCATTGATACTGTGAAACTTGAATTGAAAAAGACGATTGTGAATGTAAATTCCAATACGGCTGATTTAGCAGAAGTGTTAATTAGATCACGTAGTAACAGTTTCAGAGAAAGCCATGTCAAGGTAGTTAGCTACAATGATATGGCTTTTGTTTTTTTACACCTATATTTGATGTTTTAAACAATAATATGGACCTACCACTACTCTTAGATAAAACATTTAGCGCTGAAAACTACACAAAAACCCTTTTACCTAAAGCTGAATACGACAATTGCTCGTTTATAGATTGTGATTTTTCTAATGCTGATGTCTCAAATATTAGTTTCCTGGAGTGTGAGTTTACCAATTGTAACTTTAGTAATGCTAACATAAAACATACTACTTTCAATAATGTACAGTTCAACAATTGTAAACTTTTAGGGCTCCACTTTCATGATTGTAATGATTTTTTATTATCCTTTACATTCAATTCCTGTAGTTTAAATCTAGCTTCATTTACAAATCTAAATATTAAAGACACTCCTTTTTTAAACTGTAATTTACAGCAAGTAGATTTTACAAAAACCAATATTTCTAAAGCAATCTTTACGGATTGTGATCTTAAAAATGCTGTTTTTGATAACACCAACCTTGAAAAAGCCGACTTAAGGTCGGCAATTAACTACAGCATCAATCCAGAAATTAATAATATTAATCAAGCAAAATTTTCAAAAGAGCAAATTTTTGGGCTTTTAAACACATACAATATCATAATTGAATAATTGCCTATAAACTACAAGGGATAGCCACTTGAAATTATTATATTTGCAAGATTTTAAAAATACAAAGTTCATAAATAGATAAAATTTAACAACAAATGACAAAATCTTCTACTATATTTTATACAAAAACAGATGAAGCTCCAGCGTTGGCAACTCAATCTTTTTTACCAATTGTAAAAGCATTTACAAAATCGTCTGGAATTACTATAGAAACTAAAGATATCTCATTAGCAGGAAGAATTTTAGCAACCTTCCCTGACTTTTTAAAAGAAGACCAAAAAGTAGAAGACGCCTTAGCTAAACTAGGTGAACTTGTTAAATTACCTGAAACAAATATTATTAAATTACCTAATATTAGTGCTTCAATTCCGCAATTAACAGCTGCAATTAAAGAACTTCAAGAAAGAGGTTACAATGTACCTAACTATCCTGAAGATCCTCAAAATGACGAAGAAAGAGCTATCAAAGCACGATATGACAAAATTAAAGGGAGTGCTGTAAACCCTGTGTTACGTGAAGGTAACTCAGACAGACGTGCACCTAAAGCGGTAAAAAACTACGCTAAGAAAAATCCACATTCAATGGGAGCTTGGAGTTCAGACTCTAAAACTCATGTTGCTACAATGACTGAAGGAGATTTTGCACACAACGAAAAATCACTTACACTAGATAACGATACTAGCATAAAAATTGTTCATACAGACCAAAATGGTAATGAAACCATTTTAAAAGATAGTTTCCCAATTTTAAAAGGTGAAATCATTGATGGTACTGTAATGCACAAAAAAGCATTATTAAACTTTTTACAAGAACAAGTTAAAGACGCCAAAGCACAAGGAGTACTTTTTTCGTTACACATGAAAGCTACAATGATGAAGGTGTCTGACCCTATTATTTTTGGTCATGCAGTAAGAGTATTTTTTGCTAATGTGTATGAAAAATATGGAGATATTCTTGAAGAAATTGGTGTAGAAGAAAATAACGGATTTGGTAACCTTGTGTCTAAATTAGAAAAATTACCAGCCGACAAAAAAGCTTTAATCGAAGCTGAAATTAACGAAGCTTTCAATAATGGTCCTGCAGTAGCTATGGTAAATAGTGATAAAGGTATTACTAACCTACATGTACCAAGCGATGTTATTATTGACGCTTCAATGCCTGCAATGATACGTACTTCAGGTCAAATGTGGAATGCCGAAGGAAAACAACAAGATACTAAAGCTGTAATTCCTGATAGTAGTTATGCTGGTATTTACACAGCTACAATCGATTTTTGTAAAAAACATGGTGCTTTTGACCCAACAACAATGGGAACAGTTCCTAACGTTGGTTTAATGGCTCAAAAAGCTGAAGAATATGGATCGCACGACAAGACGTTTGAAATTACTTCTAACGGAACAGTAAAAGTTGTTGATGCATCAGGAAACACATTAATGGAGCACACAGTTGAAGCTGGTGATATCTGGAGAATGTGTCAAACTAAAGATTTACCAATTCAAGACTGGGTTAAACTTGCAGTAACTAGAGCAAGAGCATCACAAACCCCAGCAATTTTCTGGTTAAACGAAAATCGTGCTCACGATGCAGAGTTAATCAAAAAAGTTAACCAATATTTACCACAACACGATACTTCTGGATTAGATCTAAGAATTTTAGACCCAATTGCTGCAACGCAATTCACACTAGAACGTATTAAGGAAGGAAAAGATACCATTTCAGTAACAGGGAACGTATTAAGAGACTACCTTACAGACCTTTTCCCAATATTAGAAGTAGGTACAAGTGCAAAAATGCTATCTATCGTACCATTAATGAATGGTGGTGGTTTGTTCGAAACTGGTGCTGGTGGATCAGCTCCAAAGCACGTACAACAACTATTAGAAGAAAACCATTTACGTTGGGATTCTCTAGGTGAATTCTTAGCCTTAGCGGTTTCTTTAGAGCATTTAAGCGAAACTTTCAACAATAAGAAAGCCCAAGTTTTAGCTGACACTTTAGATGAAGCAACCGGAAAACTCTTAGAAAACGGTAAAGGACCTTCAAGAAAATGTGGCGAGTTAGACAATCGTGGGAGTCACTTCTACCTGTCAATGTATTGGGCTCAAGCTTTGGCTAATCAGTCAAACGACAGCGAACTAAAAACTATGTTCTCACCAGTTGCTAAAGCTCTTACCGAAAACGAAACCAAAATTGTTGACGAGCTAAATGCAGTTCAAGGTCAAACAACAAATATTGGAGGCTATTACCTAACCGAAGACGACATCGAAAGCAAAGTAATGCGACCAAGCAGCACCTTCAACAATATTATAAACTCAATTTAATATAAGAGCTCCTTTAATTAGGAGCTTTTTTATTTTTAGGGCGTTACCCTTCGGGTCATGCTGTCCGTTATATCTTTTTTGTAAAACAAAAAAGGATGCCACTACCATCATTAACGCAGCAAAAAAATCATTATTTTTGAGCTATGGACTTTACAAAAACCACAGAGCAAGATTCCAATTACAATCATCTAGAAAAGATGACAGTAAACCAGTTATTGACTAACATCAACAACGAAGACAAAACAGTCCCAATGGCTGTTGAAAAAGCAATTACTCAAATTGAAGCACTCGTAAAAGTAATAGTTCAAAAATTAAAAAATGGAGGTCGATTATTTTACATAGGAGCTGGCACAAGTGGCAGACTTGGAATTGTTGACGCGTCAGAATGTCCTCCAACATTTGGTGTCTCACACAATTTAGTTATAGCTTTAATTGCAGGAGGAGATACAGCAATAAGAAAAGCGGTAGAATTCGCTGAAGACTCAAAAGACCAAGCATGGAAAGACTTAAAGGAATATGAAGTCTCTAAAAAAGATGTAGTCGTTGGTATTGCAGCATCTGGTACAACACCTTATGTTATTGGTGGTTTAGAAAAATGTAATGAAGAAGGCATCGTAACTGGATGCATAACCTGTAATTATAAAAGTCCATTGTCACTTACAGCTCAATTTCCTATAGAAATTATTGTTGGTCCAGAGTTTGTTACAGGAAGCTCAAGAATGAAAGCAGGAACAGCTCAAAAACTTGTTTTAAACATGATTACAACAACCACTATGATTCAACTTGGCCATGTTAAAGGAAACAAAATGGTAGATATGCAATTGAGCAACAATAAGCTAGTTGATAGAGGTACAAAAATGATCATGAGCGAACTTAACATTCAGCAAGAGGAAGCACAACACTTACTAAATAAACATAAAAGTGTACGCTTAGCTATTCAAAACTATAAGCATGGAAACTAAACGAACAAATAAAGAAGTTTTAATACAAGGCCTAAAAAAAATGGGACTCTCTTTATTGTGTATGTTCCTTGGTCCTACTCTAATTTACATCGCATTTAGCAATCAAGAAAAACCACTCTATATTCCTATTTTAATTATTGGATGTTTAATCTGTGGGTTAGCTATTTTTTTTGCTTTTAAAGGCTTAAAAACTATTCTAGATAGTATGTTTAATAATTAGTAATTATACTATAATTTATTCTTAACAAATATCATCTATCATAACCCTTAAAAACAAAAAAAAAGCATTCATAAAATTATGAATGCTTTTCTAAAAAAGGCGATGACCTACTCTCCCACTGTTGCAGTACCATCGGCGCTAACGGGCTTAACTTCTCTGTTCGGAAAGGTAAGAGGT
>NZ_BAAAGF010000004.1:0-452852 GCF_039524015.1 Gaetbulibacter jejuensis
ACCTCTTACCTTTCCGAACAGAGAAGTTAAGCCCGTTAGCGCCGATGGTACTGCAACAGTGGGAGAGTAGGTCATCGCCTTTTTTAGAAAAGCATTCATAATTTTATGAATGCTTTTTTTTTGTTTTATAGAGCTTTCTTAATGGATTAATAGTGGTTCTTTATCTAATTAACAATTAAACTAAATAAAGTTTGAGTGCCTCTTTATAGTTAAAGTTTTATTTATAAAATTGTTTTTATTTAAGCAATTCATCAAACTTTAAATTATTTATAGATTCCCAAACGGATTCTCTATTCATATTATAAGCTTTAATGTTTACACCAAACCGATCATTATATAAAAAGGAAATGTCAGAATATTGTCTGTTCTTATCATAGGCTTCAATACCTTCCATACCTCTTTTATTAAATGATTTTTCAATTTTGTAATCATTTTCGTTATCTACAGACATATTTTTATAAAACGAGTATTGACTTAAAAGCAAAACTCCTTTCTCACCTGAGCAATCATATAATGTGATTTTTATTTTTTCTTTATTATTTCCATCATAATCGGCAATTGCTCCATTAATACCATGTGTTGACATTGGGGCATTACTAGTTGTAGTTTTTTGTAAACTCATTAATTGCTTAGGGAACCAATCTTGTAATGCCTCATTTGTAATTGGTGTTATTTCTAATAAACTTTCAGTTTTACTAATAGTTTTTATGGTGTTTTTTACAGTTTTAATTTTGGTAGAAGTGTTGCCTTGTTTTGAATTTTCACTGCAAGAACTTATAACAGCTATAGTAATATTAACTAGTATTAGTCTTTTTAAAAGTATTGTTTTCATATTTGAATTTTATAAACTTAGTTTTTTTTCATCCTTGCACCTGAAAATAAATCCATAGTTTTGTAATTAGCTTTTTTTATAGATGTCTTTTGTTGGTTTAATGCTTTAGCAATAATGTTTACGTTGTTTTTAGATTTCTTTTTATCAATGATATCCATTTCTAAAATTAAACCATTAGAGAATTGATCTAACACCCTCGAGTCCATATCAGGAAAATCTGATGGTTTTTGAGAACCAAAATTCAAAAAGTTTGTAAGTTTTATTTTTGCATCTAATGTGTGGTACATTTTCATTATATACCTATCATCTTCAAATTGTAGCCCTTCGCAGGTATAACCAATAATGGTTTTAGCTGGTAACTTTTTTATGTTATAATTATCTAAACTCTCTTTAGAGGTTTTAACTTCTGGTATAGGATACATTTGTAAAAAACTAGTGCCTTGAGCATCCATAAACATAACCATTGTGCTTAAGTCCATGTCAAACAGCATAGTTGTAGTTCCTGTATTTTTGTTATTTCCCATAGTCATTTTTGTAGCTTGATACGATGCGCTTTCATTAATTAAAAACACCATCATTATGGTCTCTTTCTTTCTTGTGTTTAAGGTCATTTCTGTTTCAAGTTGCCAATTAAAGTCATAGCTTTCAGGTAAATCATTAACTGTTACTTTATGATTTTTTATTGATCTTCTTGCCGATTTTACACTTCCTTTATTATTACTGCTATCATAATCATCGTCATCTATGTTGGTGTTTTCGGTATTTCCTCCTTTAACAATGTTTTCCATAACGCCTCCCATAAGTCCCTCTCCAACGGTTTTGACTTCTCTAGCTTGAGGCAGTTTGACTTCTACAGGTTTGTAATCATATACCATTAAACTTTCACCGGCTTGTCCTTGTGAACCAAAGCCATCAATAAGTTCAGCTTCTTCTGATGTTTTAGTGTAGATTTCAACTAATCTGTCTTGGTCATCAAAAAGAACGTAACTACCTTCATAACCAGGTTCGTTTAAATACTCAAACTTAGTAAACGTTTTACCTCTTAACGTTTGGGTAGTTTCATTAAAATCATCATACCTAAAATCATCTGGCTTATATATGAATGCAAACTCTACAATTCCATTGAAAGGGTTAGCAGTCACACCTAAATCTTGCTGTTTTTCAAATTGAGCCATAAAGGGCTCAGGTGGTAGTTTATAGGCTTCAATCATCATAGTAGGAGCCATCAAACCTTGACTTTGAAGTGCTACAATTCCTGTTTTTTGGTATTCGCCTTCGCTGTATACATACATATAACCTTCACTATCAATGAAACCAGGTTTAGGTTGTTTTGGATCTTCCATTCTAACAGCTACTTCATTGGCATCAAAAAACTGAGTTTGGTTTAAGTTTCCATTTTCGTGCATTTTTATGATAATATCTTCTTTGAAAAATGCTTTTTTAGCTTCAGTATTTTTAGTTAAAGCTGTGTTTGATGCTTCGAGTTCGCTAGTATCTTCATCTTCTTTTTTATCAGATTTTTCTTTTTTTGAAGTTGCATCATCAATAGTTTTTTCAGTTTTTTTAGATACTACTTCATCTGTTTTATTAAGGATGGTACGTTCTGCTGCTTGTTCAGCTCTTTTTTTTAGTTTTTTTAAAAGCTGTGCTTCGGCATTTATTCCGCAAAGTAAAAATGCGCATGTTATAAAAATGAGTTTTGTTTTCATGATGTTTTTTTATTGATTCTTATAGATTTAACAACTTTATCGTTTAGCATTATATTTATGATATAGTTACCATGTTTTAAATGGTCTATGCTTATATAAATATTCTGGTCGTTATTAGCTTCGTCTAATAGTTTTTCTTTTAGCATTACTACAGTGCTTAGTTAGACGCTATTAATTGAGAGGTCAACAAAATGTATTAAAGGGATACATTGTTTGTTTTGTAAAGTTATGATGAGAATAAAAAGTTTGATGTCAATTATGTAACAAACTATATCAACTATGTAACATATGTCGTAAAGTTGTTGGTATTTATTGATTTGAAGTGAATTCTGAAGGTGTAGACTTATAAACGTCTTTAAAGCATTTTATAAAATAGGAAGGTGTATTGAAACCGACTTGATATGCGATTTCAGAAATGTTTAAGTCAGAGTCTTTTAAAAGGTTAACCGCTAGCTTTAAGCGTTCGTTACGGATGAACTCGGTTGTTGAAAATCCTGTTATAGCTTTTAGTTTTCTGTGTAGTTGCATTCTACTCATAGCCATTTTTTTAGATAAAACATTAGAGTTAAATGACGAGTCGATAATATAATCGTTGAGTATAGTTTTTAGTTTAGTTAAAAATTGCTGATCAACAGGAGTTGTACTTATACTGCTGAGTTCAAAATGAGCGCTATATCTTGACTGTAGTTTTTGTCTTAGCTCTATAAGCTTTTCAACACGTATTTTAAGTTTGTTACTGTTAAAAGGCTTTACAATATAATCGTCTGCTCCAGTTTCTAATCCTTTTATTTCATTTTCGTCACCACTTTTAGCTGTGAGTAGAATTATAGGAATATGACTTGTTTTTTCGTCTTTTTTTAAAGTATTACAAAGTTCAATACCATCAATTTTAGGCATCATTATATCGCTAATGATAATATCAGGAATGTATTTTATGGCCTTTTTAATGCCACTTTCACCATTAGGAGCTTCTTTAATGTCATAGTCATTTTTAAAAATTGAACTTATAAATTCTCTTATATCTTTATCGTCTTCAACTATTAATAAAATTGGTTTGTCCTTAGAATTATTAATAGCTTGTTCTTCAGAAGTTTCTGGAGTTTCTATGACTGTATCAAGCTCATCATTTACAGTTTTAGTGTCTTCGTTTATTTCAGAAATATTATAAAAAGAACGCTCAATAGGTAAAGTCACCGTAAACTGAATATCATCTGTATTCATGGTGTGCGCTACAATGTTTCCATGTGATAAAATAGCTAGTTCTTTCACTAACGAAAGTCCAATGCCTACACCATCAGCATTTTTGTTGTTTTGGTAATACCTTTGAAATAGCTTGCTTAACTCTTTACTAGAAATGGTATTTCCGTTATTAATAATTGTGATAATAATTTGACCGTTTTTTTCGATTGCAGCAAAGTAAATTTGACCGTTTACTGGAGCATATTTTACTGCGTTAGAAAGTAAATTGGTGGTGATTTTTTCGATAACATCTTTATCAAACCAAGCTTCAGGAATTGATTGAATTTTATGTGAAAAATGTATGTTTTTGTCTTTAGCTTTATATTCAAAAGAAGCTGCTATTTGTTTGAGGAATGCTGTAATATTTCCTTTAGAAACAGAGAGTTTTAAGTTTCCTGATTCTAACTTAGATAGGTCTAGTAATTGGTTGACTAGGTTTAACAATCGTTTAGAGTTGTTTTGAACTAAAGAGAGTTCTTTCTTATCATCTTCTGTTAGGTTAGACTTAGATAATTGTTTTTCGATTGGACCAGAAATAAGTGTTAATGGTGTTCGAAACTCATGAGATATATTGGTGTAAATCCTGGTTTTAAATTCATCTAATTTTTTTAAGCGCTCGGTTTCATTATGTTCAAATTGTAATTGCATTTTCATGTGCCAACGCCATTTAAAATACCTGTATAACAAATACATGCTAATTAAAAAGAGTAGTGCATAACAAACAATAGCTAGCTTGCTTAAATACCAAGGTTGTAGTATTGTGAAAGTAAATGTAGCAGGTGTAGTATTCCATACACCATCATAGTTACTTGATATTACTTTAAATGTATAATCGTTAGGAGGTAGGTTGGTGTAATGTGCTGAATTATTGTTTTCTGAGTTAATCCAATTTTCATCATGATTTACGAGTTGATATTTATAAAGGTTACGTTCAGGTTGTGAGAAATGTAAACTAGAAAATGTAAAGGTTACAGTATTTTGATTGAATTTAAAGGTTGAGTTTTGTTTTAAAGGATAACCTTCAGTAAAAATCTCAAACTTAGAAATAATGGTTTTTGGTTTAATTGGGTTAAATGTAAGTTGGTTAGGGTTAAACCAGTTGAGACCTTCAAGACCTCCAAAATATAAGTTTTCGTTTTCGTCTTTATAGTAAGCTCCAGTGTTAAATTCTAAAGCCTGTAAACCATCATAGTTGCTGTAGTTTTCAAAAATAGTATCCTTAATGTTTAATTTACTTATACCATAATTAGTGCTCAACCATAAGTTGTTTTCTTTATCTGGTAGTATACCGTAAATCACATTGTTTGGTAAACCATCAACTTTGTTGTAAACATCTAATGATCCGTTTATAGTATTATACTTTTTTAAACCTTTACCATTTGTGCCAATCCATAAGATTTCATTGTCATAATGCAGTGATTTTATTTTGTCATTTAAGGATTTGATATTGGTTATTTCATTAGTCTTTAAATTTAAATTATACAACCCTTTATCATCAGTACCAATCCAAAGTGTGTGCTCATTGCCTTTTATAGCTGTTTTAATGTCATTTGTTGATAGGGTAGAATTATCAGTATTGAATTGCTTAACAATACCTTTATCTATATCGAATAAAATAATACCATTACGTTCGGTACACAACCAACTTTGATTATCGTTCTCTTTTATAATTCTCCAGATTGTAAGATTTGAAATTTCAGGGAATGAGTGATAGTCTCCAGAATCGGTTCTGATATTTAAACCAAATCCTTGGTGACCTATCCACAATTTATTGTTGTTGTAGAGTAAACTTATTATTCTATCGCTAGCAATTGAAGAGTTGTTAATGGTATATGTTTTATATTCATTATTATTAAAGTTGATATGTGTAAGCCCTTTACCAGATGTACCTATCCATAAATTATTATTTACATCAGTACTTATGCTTCTAACCACATCTACATTTACATTTTTAGGGACTTGATTATTTGTGAGCACATTGAATTTTATGAGGTGAGCATCATAATAGCTCGCTCCAGTTCCGTCAGAACCTAGCCAAATCACTCCTGTAGCGTCTTCGTATAAACATAAGATGTCATTATAATGTATGGCAAAAGGGTTGTTTTTGTCTGCTTTAAAGTTTGTAACAGTATTATTTTCAAGATTAAGAAGGTAAGCACCATTGCCATAAGTGGCAATCCATAATCTGTTTTTACTGTCTATAAGTAAGTCTTCAATGTTAAGGTCATTTGGTAATTGCGAATGTTGGTATTTTATAAAAGACACTTTGTTGTTTTCTTTTAAGTAAAGTCCTTGTCCAAAAGTTCCTAGCCATATATTGTCGTCTTTATCTTTTGTAAGCGCACTAAAGTTTGCGTTAGTGTGCGATTCAACATTAATCTCATTGTATGTGTTGTTGTTAATTTGAAATACAGCTCCTGAAGCTGCAGCTATTATAGCAGTATCAGTTTCTATAAACTCATAAATGGTTTTGAGTTTGTCATGGTCGTTTAAAACTTGTAGCGTGTCTTTAGTTGTAGTATCAATTTTGAAGAGTCCTTTACCGTAGGTTCCTATATAGTTGTGAAGTGCTTTATCCTGAAAGATTGAACTAACATTATTAAAACGTTCTAAATGCTTAAAAGTATCGGTTTTTGGATTGTAAAGTTCTAGATTTCCTGAGTTAGTAATAATCCATAATCGATTTTGCTTATCTATATATATTTTACCAAGCTTGCTAAAATTTGGTCTTGTAATGTCTTCAAATTGCTTGTCGTAGTGTTTAAAGCTTTTACCGTTATATTTATTTAAACCATCTTGTGTAGCTAACCACAAATAACCTATGCTATCTTGGGCAATACTTATAACACTGTTTTGCGATAAACCATCATTAATGGTTAATGTGTTGAAAGAAAATGGTTTTTCGGTTATAGTTTCTTGACCGCTACAAAAAAGTGTGTATAACACTGTTAGAAAAATAACAATGAAATTGTCAACGGTTTTGTATCTCCATAACGTCATAAACTACTGTATAGATTAATTTTTTTAGGGGAGATTTTATGCTATTAACTCTACTAATATAATGAAATTTGCTTGGTTTTAGATATTTATATTATTCTATAAAAGCCCATCAACTTTTGATTGGTTTTTATGGGTTGTAAGTTTTTTATTTTTTTACAATCAATTTCTTTGTTGTGTTTCCTGTTTTTGATTTAATGTTTAACAGATATATCCCTTCAGAAAGGTCTTGAACATAAAACGAATTTTCATTTAACAATTCTATGTTAAACTTTTGTCCTAGGGGGTTGGTTAATTCAATTGAAATAACATCTATAGTTTTAATATTTTTTATTGTAACTAAACTGTTACTTGGGTTTGGAAATATTTGAATAGTTTCAATTGGGTTGCCAGCATTTCCTAGATTCAATACAGCTGAATCTGCAAATGCCCATAATGAAAAAGCATTAATATTTGTTAAAGAATGATATGATTCTCCAGCTGTTCCGCCTTCATTAGTAAATGTATTACCATTGTCTGTGCTTCTAAAAGCCGCTAAATTTGATCTTTCTAGTCCATTAAGGTCTACATCCAATAAATAGAAATAAACATCTAACTCTAAATTAGTATTGACTGTAGGATTAATTTCATAATATCGGTTTACAGCAGTATTGCTATCAATATTTATACTACCATACCTTCTAAAAATTTCAGTGGTTCCCATAGACTCTGTTCCATTAAAAACCTCTAAGCCAATATTCCCAAATGTGTTGGTTTCTCCTGCAGTATGATTTCTTGTTGTTGTAATATAAGTATCGTTTTCGCCAGTAATAGTGTTTGAGTTAGATTCTCCTATTATTTTAGCATTTGAAGAAAGTGTTATATGGCTATCAGTATTAAGATGAAAGTTTGCCATATCATTAAATTTAAGCTCGCTGTTTACAATTAATGTTCCCGAAAGGGAAAAAGTTGACGTACCATATAACTCTAAATTATTAATTGTATTTGGGGTGTTGAACTCTAAACTGTAAGAGTTGCCATCTAAACCTTGCATTAATATTGAACCTCCATTTAAAACTACATTGTTGTCATTAACAAAGCTTCCATTTTTAATAGTAATACTAGTATTATCATTAAAAAGATAAGCTCCTGAGTTAACATAAAGACCTTTCTGCCCTAACGCATTTAGATATATTGATGATAGTAATATGGTTAGTAATATCTTCATTTTTTTGCTTTGAATATTTTTGAAATAATAAGCTATAATGAGTCAACTAAAAAGCCCCTAATTTTTACATTTATTGAAAAGTCTGAAGATGTTTCATTTGATATTCTCAATACTTCTCCACCTCTAACAACCATCAATATACCATAAGGGTCTTGGTAAATTCTGCTTTTAGGTTCTCCATTGAGCCGTATTGCACTATATTGACTTATAAATCCACCAGGAGCTCTTCCTATTGTTGCTTCGAACTTTCCAGAAGCATTCAAACCATTAGGCTCAATTACTATTGAAGTTACTAATAAGAACTTATCATTTGGAATAGAAGTTAAACTTGAAAGATCATCAAACCTTTCAATAGATATAAGTTGGTTAAATGACCCAGGGGAAATAGCAAAACTATATCCATAAACAGCAGTCCCTTGGTTTGGGAAAATATTATTTTCAGATGTTGTTAGGCTTGTCCAGCCATTAGCAGTATAACCTTCAAAGTCACCAGTTGCACTATAACGAACAGTACCTTCGGTAGGAGTTGTACCGTCATTTCCAATCTTTATTTTTCCATTTACATCCAAAGCTTGATTTGGAGTGTCAGTATTAATACCTACTTGAGCTAATGAAAAAAACGAAATAAGCAATGTATAAATAGTTAATTGTGTTTTCATAAATAATTAGTGTTTTGTTTATACGGCATAAAATTATATATGCTTGACACTAAATGATATAACTATTGTAACACAATATGCAATATATGTAACATAAAGTAGTTTTACTTGTATTGTTAAATATTGGAAGCTAAAAAAATAGTAGGTAGCTTACTAAGTTTTTTCTTTGTAAGAAAAAGGAAGAATCGCAGGTGAAATAATAAAAACAAAAAAGACTGTCTTTTCAAACAGCCTTTTCTAAAATATATATTATAAATAATTTATCCTTTTATAACACCTCTCGAAATTACAATTTTTTGAATTTCAGAAGTACCTTCATATATCTGAGTAATTTTAGCATCACGCATTAATCGTTCAACATGGTATTCTTTTACAAAACCATTTCCACCATGAATTTGAACCGCTTCAACAGTTTGTTCCATTGCAACTTTACTAGCATACAATTTTGCCATTGCACTAGACATGTCGTAGTTATTGCCTTGGTCTTTATCCCAAGCAGCTTTCATTACAAGCATTCTAGCAGCTTCAATTTCGGTAGCCATATCTGCTAATTTAAAAGCAATGGCTTGGTGGTTGCAAATTTCAGTGCCAAACGCTTTACGTTCTTTAGAGTATTTAAGTGCTAACTCATAAGCTCCAGAAGCAATACCTAAAGCTTGAGACGCAATACCTATTCTACCACCAGATAATGTTTTCATAGCGAATTTAAAACCAAACCCGTCTTCACCAATTCTATTTTCTTTAGGCACTTTTACATCATTAAACTGTAATGTATGTGTGTCACTTCCTCTAATACCTAATTTATCTTCTTTAGGACCTACATCAAAACCAGGCATACCTTTTTCAACTATAAAAGCATTAATACCTCTATGTCCTTTATCTTTATCAGTTTGTGCAATCACTAAATAAACATCACTACGACCTCCATTTGTTATCCAGTTTTTAGTACCATTCAATAAGTAATGGTCTCCCATGTCTATAGCAGTTGTTCTTTGAGAAGTTGCATCACTACCAGCTTCAGGTTCACTTAAGCAAAATGCACCAATAAATTCTCCAGTGGCAAGTTTAGTAAGGTACTTTTGTTTTTGTTCTTCGCTACCATAAGCTTCAAGTCCATAACACACCAATGAGTTATTTACAGAAACCATAACCGAAGCAGAAGCATCAATTTTTGATAACTCTTCCATTATAAGCACATAAGATATGGCATCCATTCCGCTTCCACCATATTTAGGGTCAACCATAATTCCCATAAAACCAAGATCTCCCATTTTTCTAACAAGTTCTTGTGGAAATTGTTGTTTCTCATCACGTTCAATTACTCCTGGTAATAATTCGGTTTGAGCAAAATCGCGAGCAGCATCGCGAATCATTAGATGTTCTTCTGTAAGATTAAAATCCATATGTAGTGATAAAATTATTGATTTGTTAAAAAATGATGTCAAAGATAAGTTTTTGTTAGCATTTTTTCAATAATGATTGTTATTTTTACCATATATGATAAAAGAAACATTCAAAGTTATAGGTGTAATGTCTGGTACATCATTAGATGGTATCGATTTAATATATGTACAGTTCAATTTTGATGAAAAATGGACTTATACTATTTATACTACCGAAACTGTTTCTTACACTCAGTATTGGGAAAATACTTTGAAACATTTGGTTTCAAACTCTAAGCAAGAATTAAAAGACATCGATGATGGTTACACTGTATATTTAGCAGAGGTCATTAATTCGTTTATTAAAAAACATCATATTGAAACTGTAGATGCTATATGCTCTCATGGTCATACAGCACTGCATCAACCTCAAAGCGGTATGACTTACCAAATTGGGAACTTACCAAAAATTTCAAAACTTTTACAGCATACTGTTGTATGCGATTTTAGAATGCAAGATGTTGAACTTGGAGGCCAAGGAGCGCCTTTGGTACCTATTGGAGATAAGTTGCTGTTTTCTGATTATGACTTTTGCTTAAACCTTGGTGGATTCGCTAATATTTCAACTGAAATTGATGATACAAGAATTGCCTACGATATTTGTCCTGTAAATATTGTGCTTAATCACTATGTTAAGCCATTAGGCTTTAATTATGATAATGAAGGTCAAATTGCTAAATCAGGAAAATTACATACAGAGTTGTTAAACCAACTGAATGATTTAGATTTTTACTCAAAGAGTCACCCAAAGTCTTTGGGGTTAGAATGGGTTAAACAACTTATTTTCCCTATGATTGATGCGTATAATCTTTCAATAGAAACAATTTTAAGAACATTTACTGAGCATGTAGCTATTCAAATTTCGAAAGAAATCAATACCAAGCACAATGCAAAAGTATTAGTAAGTGGTGGAGGTGCATACAATAAATTTCTTCTCGACTTAATTGTATCCAAAACTAAAAACAGTATAGAATTGCCTTCAAAAGAGATTATTGAGTTTAAAGAAGCTTTAATTTTTGGATTGTTAGGAGTTTTAAAACTCAAAGGAGCAGTTAATTGTTTAAAAAGTGTAACAGGAGCCAAAAAAGATCATTCTTCAGGTAGGATTTATTATCCATAAAATTATTATAAAATTAATATTTAAGGATTTTTAGTTTTTTATATTTGTTGAAGAATAACTAACTACATGAAAGATTTACTTCAAAAGTACGAAGACAAAGACCCTGAAATTATTTTTAATTGGAAAGACCCAGAAACCGAAGCTGAAGGCTGGACAGTAATAAACTCCTTAAGAGGAGGTGCTGCTGGTGGAGGAACGCGTATGCGAAAAGGACTCGATATGAACGAAGTGCTGTCGCTTGCAAAAACTATGGAAGTTAAGTTTACTGTTTCTGGACCAGCAATTGGAGGTGCTAAGTCAGGTATTAATTTTGACCCACAAGACCCAAGAAAAAAAGGCGTTTTAGAACGTTGGTATAAAGCCGTTTCACCATTACTAAAAAGTTATTATGGTACAGGAGGAGACCTAAATGTTGATGAAATACATGAGGTTATCCCTATCACTGAAGAAAGTGGTGTATGGCATCCTCAAGAAGGTGTTTTTGAAGGTCATTTTAGACCAACACAAGCCGATAAAATTAATAGAATAGGACAGTTAAGACATGGTGTTATTAAGGTTATTGAAAACCCAAAATACTCACCTAATGTAACAAGAAAATATACTGTGGCTGATATGATTACTGGTTATGGTGTTGCTGAGGCTGTTCGTCATTTTTATGATATCCACCAAGATTCAGTTGTTGGTAAGCGTGCCATTGTTCAAGGTTTTGGTAACGTTGGTGCTGCTGCAGCTTTTTATTTAGCGCAAATGGGAGCAAAAGTAGTAGGGATTATTGACAGAGTAGGTGGATTAATAAAAGAAGAAGGTTTTAGTTTTGATGAAATTACTCAGCTATATTCTAATAAGTCTGGAAATACTTTAGTGAGCGATCATTTAATTCCTTTTGATGAAATGAATGAAAAGATTTGGGCTTTAGAAACCGAGATTTTTGCACCATGTGCTGCCTCTCGATTAATTACTAAAGAGCAAATAGATAATATGATTAATACAGGCCTTGAAGTAATTTCTTGTGGCGCAAATGTACCATTTGCTGATAAGGAGATATTTTTTGGACCAATTATGGAATATACAGATAATAAAGTAAGTCTTATTCCAGATTTTATTTCAAATTGCGGTATGGCAAGAGTTTTTGCTTATTTTATGGAGCGCAAAGTTCAAATGACTGACGAAGCCATTTTTAATGATACCTCAAACCGCATAAAACAAGCATTAGAAAACGTACATAAAAACAACAAATCAAAAACTGGTATAAGCGCAACAGCTTTTGAGATTGCTTTAAGTCAACTTATATAACATAACACTTAATATGGAAACACTAATTGTATTAGTATTTGTAGTAGGTTATTTAGCTATTACACTAGAACACAATTTAAAAATCGATAAACTTATTCCTGCTTTGGTCATGATGGCCATAAGTTGGGCTTTGATAGCTTTAGGTATCGATAATTTCACACAATGGTTCGACTCAGGAAAACACGCTCTTCTAGATAATTTTGGATTATTAGAGCACGAAGACAAAATGCACATGATGGAAGAAACGCTCTTACATCATTTAGGTAAAACAGCCGAAATTCTTGTGTTCTTACTAGGTGCAATGACTATTGTTGAAATCATTGATTATTTTGATGGATTTTCAACTATCAAAGGATTTATAAAAACAAAAAGTAAAAAACGATTGCTTTGGATTTTTGCGTTTTTAGCATTTTTCCTTTCAGCAATTATAGATAACTTAACTGCTACAATTGTATTAATATCTATACTTCAAAAACTTATTCAAGATAAAGATGTTAGGATATGGTATGCTGGTTTAATAATAATCGCCGCAAACGCTGGAGGAGCTTGGTCTCCAATTGGAGATGTAACCACAACAATGTTATGGATTGCTAAGAAAGTGTCTACTGGTCACTTATTTGTATATCTTTTTGTACCATCTCTACTTTGTATGTTGGTACCAACATTTATTGCTTCGTTTTTACCTGCTTTTAAAGGAAATTTAGAAAATGAAGACGAAAAAGAAGACAAGCCTAAAAGCAAATTTAGTTCAACAATGTTGTATTTAGGTTTAGGAGGTATTGTATCAGTGCCAATTTTTAAAACGGTAACACACTTGCCTCCATATGTAGGTATGATGTTAGCTTTAGGTGTTGTTGCTATTTTTGCTGAGATTTATAGTAACTCAAAATTTGCATTATCTCATGCAGATGCTGAAGGAGCAGATTATCAAGGACACCACAGTCCAGTACATCATTCATTATCTAGAATTGAGATGCCAAGTATCTTATTTTTCTTAGGAATATTAATGGCTGTTGCAGCATTAGAATCTTTAGGTATCCTATTTGGTTTTGCAACTACACTACAAGACAAAATGCCTATGATGGGAACTGAGTTACACCATGAAGGCGTTTCCGATTTAGTAGTTTTATTATTAGGAGTTGGATCTGCAATTATTGATAACGTGCCGCTTGTTGCTGCAAGTTTGGGTATGTTCTCTGAGCCTATCGATAACGAATTATGGCACTTTATTGCTTATTCGGCAGGAACAGGAGGAAGTATGTTAATTATTGGTTCGGCTGCTGGTGTAGTAGCAATGGGAATGGAAAAAATTGACTTTTTCTGGTACTTAAAGAAAATATCTTGGTTAGCGCTTGTTGGGTTTTTAGTAGGTGCAATTGCGTTTATGTTTACAAGAACTATATTTTAATTTATACTTTAGGTAGAAAATTAACGTTATAAAAAAAATTAACACTTTATGCTAAATATGTTATTACAAACTACTCCTGAAGAAGCTGAGGTTTTAACTGATGGAGAATCTGTTGAAAAAACGCTTTCTATCATTGAATTGATTTTTAGTGGTGGTACAGCAGGAATGCTAATTATAGGTATATTATTTGTACTCTTAGTTGTTGCTATTTATATTTATTTTGAAAGACTTTTTGCTATCAAAGCAGCTTCAAAAATAGATTCCAATTTTATGAATCAAATTAAAGACCATGTTTCTAATGGTAAAATTGATTCGGCACAAATGCTTTGTGCTCAAGTAAACTCTCCAGTTTCTAGATTAATTAATAAAGGAATTACCAGAATTGGAAAACCATTGGAAGATATTAATACAGCTATTGAAAATGCAGGACGTTTAGAGGTTTATAACCTAGAAAAAAACGTAAGTATTTTGGCTACAATTTCAGGTGCTGCTCCCATGATTGGATTTCTTGGTACAGTAATTGGGATGATATTATCAATATTTGAAATTGCTAATTCAGGAGGTCAAATTGATATTAAACTTCTAGCTGATGGATTATATACAGCAATGACTACAACAGTTGCAGGACTTATTGTAGGTATTGTTGGTTACATCGCTTACAACCATTTAGTGGTAAGAACTGATAAAGTTGTTTACCAAATGGAAGCCAATTCGCTAGAGTTTTTAGACCACTTAAACGAGCCTATTTAATGAATATTAGAGGAAGAAATAAAGTTACACCAGAATTCAACATGTCTTCAATGACAGATATCGTATTTCTGTTATTGATATTCTTTATGTTGGCCTCTACTTTAGTGACTACAAATGCTATTGATATCCTATTGCCTAAGGCTAGTGGAAAAACCGAGAATAAAAAATCGGTTGCTGTTAGTATCACTAAAGACTTAAGATATTATATAGACCAAAAATTAGTTGGAGAAAGTGTATTGGAAAATCAATTACTATCAGCACTTTCAGGACAAGATCAACCTACCATTGTGCTTAGAGCAGAAAAATCTGTTCCTGTAGATAATGTGGTAAAGGTAATGGATATAGCTAATAGAAATAAGTTTAAAGTAATTTTGGCAGTCAAACCTAATTAATGAAATATTTTGAAACCATACACGAACGTAATTCGGCAAAAATCACAACTTTAATTGTAGTGATTTTGATTTTGCTGCTGTTTGTTGTTGGTCATTCATATATGGATCCACCAGAAGAATATGGTGTAGCTGTTAATTTTGGAAATTCAGAAGTTGGTAGCGGAAATATCCAGCCAACTGAACCTGTAAAATCGCAACCAAGAGAAGTTGTTGAACAACCAAAGGTAGAAGAAACGCAACCGCAAGAAACAAATCCGTCTTCTGCTAAAACAGAAGATGTACTTACCCAAGAGTCTCCAGAAGCTATTGCAATAAGAAAGCAAAAAGAAGCTGAAGCAAAAGCTAAGGCAGAAGCCGAACGTGTTGAGCGTGAGAAACGACAAGCTGAAGAAAAAAAGAGACTTGAAGAAGAGAAAAAGAAAAAGGAGCTTGATGCTTTAATAGGTGGTGTAAGTAACTCCGAAGGCACTCAAACAGGTGGCGAAGGACCAGATAATAGCGGAGGAGATAAAGGACAGCTAGATGGTAACCCTTATGCACCTAGCTATTTTGGAGACCCAGGAAGTGGTAATGGAGGAAAAGGATACGGTTTAAATGGTAGAGGTTCGGCGACGTATAATAAAGTGATTCCAGATTGTCAAGAAGAAGGAAGAGTTGTGGTCGAAATTCATGTTGACCGTTCAGGTAAAGTAATTAAAGCTATTCCAGGAAAAAGAGGAACAACAGGCGATGCTTGTTTGTATCAAGCTGCTAAAGAAACTGCATTGTCTCATAGATGGAAAGCAGATTCTAAAGCACCAGCTACACAAATAGGCTGGGTTAAAATTGATTTTAGTTTAGGTCAATAAGAATATGAACTACCAGGATACTATCAACTGGATGTTTTCGCAACTTCCAATGTATCAACGACAAGGTAAGTCGGCTTATAAAGCAGATTTACATAATACTCAGGTTTTAGCAGAACATCTTAATCATCCCGAATTCAAATTTAAAACTGTTCATGTTGGTGGTACCAATGGAAAAGGATCAACAAGTCATATGTTGGCTTCTGTGCTTCAAGAAGCAGGATATAAAGTTGGGTTATATACTTCACCACATTTAAAAGATTTTAGAGAGCGTATTAAGATTAACGGAAAAGAAGTCAGTAAACAGTTTGTTATAAGTTTTATTAAAAAGCACAAACCGTTTTTTGAGCAACATACACTTTCTTTTTTTGAAATGACTGTTGGGATGGCTTTTGACTATTTTTCAAAGAAAAAAGTTGATATAGCTATTATTGAAGTAGGGCTTGGTGGTCGTTTAGATTCAACAAATATAATCTCACCACTCGTTTCTGTGATTACTAATATTGGTTTAGACCACACGCAGTTTTTAGGAGATACATTAAAAAAAATAGCAGTCGAAAAAGCAGGAATCATTAAACCTAATATTCCTGTTGTTATTGGAGAAACACAAATTGAAACCAAAAGTGTTTTTACTGAAACAGCTAAAAACAATAATTCAGAAATTTATTTTGCAGACCAAAATATAACTTCAATTTTAGATAGTGACTTAAAAGGAAGTTATCAGCAAAAAAATATAAAAACCGTTTTACAAACTTTACAGATCCTAAAGCAAAACAATTTTAATATCTCTCAAAAGAATATTGCTTTAGGACTTAATTCAGTTGTTTCTAATACAGGTTTAAAAGGAAGATGGCAGATTTTACAAGAATCTCCAAAAGTAATTTGTGATACAGCTCATAATAAAGAAGGGTTAACATATGTGGTTAATCAATTAAAAACTGAGGTCTATAATAAGCTTCATATCGTTTTTGGGGTTGTAAGTGACAAAGATTTATCAACCATAATTGCAATTTTGCCTAAAAAAGCTACATATTATTTTTGCAGACCAAATATTTCAAGAGGATTAGATGAAAATAATCTTAAACACACATTTAAAGTTCATGGCTTTGCGGGTAAGTCGTATTCTAGTGTAAATGAAGCATTAAGCAACGCGAAAAAAAGTGCAAAACCAGAAGATTTAATTTATGTTGGAGGAAGTACTTTTGTTGTTGCAGAAATAATTTAAATTTTTTTCAAAAAAGCTTTTGGGATATCAAAAACTAATTTATATTTGCAATCCAATTACAGAGGGCGCGTAGCTCAGTTGGTTCAGAGCACTTGGTTTACACCCAAGGGGTCAGGGGTTCGAATCCCTTCGCGCCCACAGAAATTAAACCCTAGAGAATTTACTCTAGGGTTTTTTTATACCTCAAAGTTTAGCCCTATTTACATTATCTTTCTTATTTTTATAATCCAAATAATTAACAATAGCTAATCTTCTTCTTAAAGTTTTATGATATTAGGAAATATTAAAAGCCTCTACAAAGATATTTTTAAGTCTTACGATAGTCCAACTTTAGAAAAGCACATTGAAAAGATTGTTGAACTTGATGTTTACTTACCACATAGTTCTACGTTTTTCTGTATTACAAATACACAGGAATTAGGATTTGAATACATTAGTAAGAATATGTTTTCTTGTTTGCATATTGACCCTTTAAAGCTGAAACAAGAAGCTATGCGTTATTATTGGAGTAGAATACACCCAGAAGACGTTGAATATTGGTTACAAGCTTTAAATGCATTAATGGAGTACACTCTTGATGAAATTTCAGAAGATGAAAGACATAAAATGAGTTACACCTGGAACTATAGGTTTAAAAACGGAAGAGATGAGTATGTAAACATTATTCAAAATACTACACCTTTAGAGTTCGATTCATTTAAGAAGCCTATAATAGGTTTGGCTCATTATACTGTTGTAGATTCAAGAGTAAAGCTTGGTGTGACAGCTACGGCTAAATATTTAAATGAAAATGATGAGTACGAAACCAAGTATTTCAATAACTTTTCTCAGAAACTATTAACTAACGATATTACAAATAGAGAGCGTGATATTATACGTTTATTAGTTTTGAATTACTCTAGCAAGGAAATTGGAATAAAACTAAATATAAGCCCTAATACTGTAGATACACATAGACGGAACATCCTAAAAAAACTAAATATTACGTCAACAGGAGAACTTATTGGGATGTTAAAAATGAATAAAACCCTATTTTAATTAAAAACTACTCAAATTGAGTATTGTATAGCTTTGAAAAAAATAAGAATTTTACATCGCTATTAGTTAATTACAAAGGGAAAAATAGTGTCTATAATATTTATATAATATCAATAGGCACTTTTTTTATTTTATTAAGTCTAATATTCGCTCTAAAGCCATACCTCTAGATCCTTTTATAAGCATGAGCTTATCTTTAAAAGTTAGAGTGTCAAAGTGGATAGCTAAATCATTAAAATTTCTGAACTTTTTTATAAACCCATCAGTGTTTTTTAATTGTGTGCTGTAAAAATTCTCGCCAATTAAATATGTGTTAGCATTGAAATTATCTTCAATGAAGTTTACAATGTTTTGATGTTCATTATGCGCATTTGACCCTAACTCAAACATATCTCCTAAAAACAATACTTTGTTATCCCTCTTGTATTGTAA
Source organism: Gaetbulibacter jejuensis (assembly GCF_039524015.1). Classification (NCBI taxonomy): domain Bacteria; kingdom Pseudomonadati; phylum Bacteroidota; class Flavobacteriia; order Flavobacteriales; family Flavobacteriaceae; genus Gaetbulibacter; species Gaetbulibacter jejuensis. Next base: position 18,589 of record NZ_BAAAGF010000004.1, read on the forward strand.
AAAGTTCTCTAAAGCAGCCATCATACTTGTTGGGTTTGCATTGTAAGCGTCTAAGATAATTTCGTTTGAACCAACATTAATTACTTGAGATCTGTTGTTTTTAGGGAAATAATTTTCAATAGCTTTCTTAATGTTTTTGTTCTCAATTTTGAAGTAAGTTCCAATAGCAATTGCATAGGCAATATTACTGAAGTTATATTTTCCTGTTAAGTTGCTGGCAATTCTTATGTCTTTTAATTTTACTTCAACATTAGGTTGAGCACCTATAAATTCAATTTTTAGAATATCGCTTGTAGTTCCAAACTTTATGGTATTGGTATAACTCTCTATTTGGTTCACTTGTTTTACATCATCTTCATTCACAAAAATTGTTTTGTTATGCTGTTTTAAATGATCGTACAATTCAGATTTTGCTTTAACAACACCTTCAATACTTCCAAAACCTTCAAGATGAGCTTTACCAAAGTTAGTGATAAGCCCATAATCAGGTAATGCTATACTGCTTAAAAAAGCTATTTCTTTAGGATGATTAGCTCCCATTTCAACAATGCCAATTTCAGTTTGATTATTCATTGACAGTAATGTTAGTGGAACACCTATATGGTTATTTAAATTTCCTAATGTGGCTGTAGTGTTATATTGCTGACTTAAAACAGCATTAATAAGTTCTTTTGTGGTTGTTTTTCCGTTGCTGCCAGTTAATGCAATAATTGGGATGCCTAGTTGGGTTCTGTGATATGTTGCGAGTTCTTGCAGTGTTTTTAATACATCATCTACAAGAATGATATTATCATTTATAGCGTATTTTTTTTCGTCTACTATGGCATATTTTGAACCTTGTTCAATAGCCTCAAATGCAAACGTATTGCCATTAAAATTTTCACCTTTTAAGGAGAAAAACATTGAGTTTTTTGTGATTTTTCGAGTATCAGTAGTGACTGATTTACACTCAAGAAAGCAATTGTAAATTTGTGTGATATTCATAAATTAAATGTAATAAAAAAGTCCTAACATTACTGCTAGGACTTTGTATTTTTAAATTAATCTAGAATTAATTTTTAGTCTTGTTTTTTCCTTTAGATTTTGAACCTACTCTAGACATAGCGCATCTAAACCCGATGTAATCTGTTGCCATATCTTGAGGGAAGAATCTACGTTGAGCTGGATCTAACCAGTAGTCTCTATCTTTCCAAGAACCACCTTTGTATACTCTTACTTTATCATTGATTAAAGAGGTTCTGTCGTTTGACTTGTCGTACTCTTTAATTAAGTTACCTGAAGAGTCTCTCTCAATATTATGTTTTGGAGAGTTATACATTTTTCTAGTATTAGCAGTTTCTTCTTCGTCAAAACTTTCGTTATAGTAGCGAGAAGATCTAGCATCACCATCTCTGTAGTTTCTGTTGTCACTAGTATCAAAATTTGTTCTTAAGTAAGTTTCGTTTTCGTCAACTGGAACTTGTAAAATTTCACCAGGTAAGTTTCTTGCAACAAGTTTACCATTACTTAAAGTATCATATACTACTTCTTCAGGAGTTACAATTTTAACTGTACCATCATCATTAATTGCGTTTTTAGTATAAACGTTACCACGATAGTAGTTAAAGTCATTAAATTCATCATCTACAATTGGTCTGTATACGTCGGCAACCCATTCTGCAACGTTACCAGCCATATCATATAAACCATAATCGTTAGCTTCGTAAGACATAACTTGCGCAGTGATATCAGCACCATCGTCAGACCATCCTGCAATTCCACCGTAATCACCTTTTCCTTGCTTGAAGTTAGCTAATTGATCACCTCTAGACTTTCTTTTTCCAGAACGTGTGTATTGACCATTCCAAGGGTATTTTTTTCTACCTCTGTAAGTGTTGTAGTTTCTTAATTCACTCATCCCAAGAGCAGCATATTCCCACTCTGCTTCAGATGGTAAACGGTATTTTGGAGAAATTACTCCAGTTTCTCTACTAGCGTAAACATTTATTTCGTTACCCTCAGCATCTGTTCTAGCTTTTCTTTTACCTCCTTTAAGTACTTCTTCGTTACCTCCAAAAGTTTCAGTTGGAGCAGTAATATAAGTGTCAGTGTTAAAGTTGCTATCAGCAGATGTATCAGTTAAGTGAGAATCTCTTTTTAAATAACCAGCATCTTGTAAGTACATTTCATTTACTCGATCTGTTCTCCAGTTAGCAAATTCAACGGCTTGAATCCAACTAACACCTACAACAGGGTATTCAGCATAACCAGGATGACGTAAATAGTTTTCAGTCATCATTTCAGCATATCCAAGACGGTTTCTCCAAACTAATGTATCAGGAAGAGCTCCATCATAAATAAGTCTAAAGTTAGGATCGTCTGGTGGGTAAACTCTTTTAATCCAATCAAGATACTCTAAGTACATCATGTTGGTTACCTCAGTTTCATCCATGTAAAAAGATTGTACATGTTGTTGGTTTGGGCTATTATTCCAATCATGCATAACATCATCTTGTACTTTACCCATGGTAAATGTACCTCCTTCTATAAAAACTAATCCAGGAGCAGTTTCTTGTTCTTTAAAGTTAGTATTGTACTGAAAACCTCCATTTTTGTCGTTGATGTTCCAGCCTGTGGCTCTAGAACTGTTCTTTGACGAAGAAGATTTCTTACAACTAAACATGGCTAAAGATAGCATTAGGGCTAAAATTATCCGTAGGTTAAATACATTTTTCATATACATACTTTTAAGTAAGCTAGTTTATTTTAGTGACGCAATATAGTAATTAAAGAAAAAATAACAACGTTTTTTTGTAATTTATATCAAAAAAAAAGTGCATTTCATCCTTTTTTTTGTACACGATATCGGATTTTTGCTCTTTTTATCGATGTAAATTGTTACCAATTAACGAACAAATAAATTAAATATTGTTGTAATTTTGAATAAAAAATTGAAAAGCTATAATAACATATCTGTACTAACGTTTATTATACTATGAAAAAACACTTACTCTTACTTTTTGTATTACTGCCTTTTATAGGGTTTTCTCAACAAAAAACATTTCAAATTAATTGGGAAGGAGAAAAAACATTAAGAGCTGATTCTTCAATTGTTACTGTTCCATATTTTAATAAAGACAACTTTAATTTTAGTAATACTGATGGGTTGAAGTTTTTTGCACATTGGAAAACCAACAACTATATCAATGAAAGCTCTGTTCAATTAGCTAATGTTTCATACTCAACTATTAGTTCAACAGATTTAAAAGGAGTTCCAGTTAATACCATTTCTAATTCACCTGAATTAAAACTATCAAATGCAATAGCAAGAGATGATGTGTCTGCTTATTTAGAGTTGAAACCTATTGTTAAACAAAATGGTGTGTATAAAAAAATTACTTCATTTACTGTAAGCTACAGCACAACTAATAGTTCTAGTGCTTTAGGAAGATCTTCTAGCTCTATGTTGCAAACAAATGCAGTTACAAACTCTGTGTTGGCTTCTGGGAGTTGGTATAGGTTTTATGTAGATACTACAGGTGTTTTTAGACTAACTAAAAGTTTTTTAAATCAGTTAGGTGTTAATACAAACTCGGTGGATCCTAGAAATATTAAAGTCTATGGAAATGGAGGCGCAATGTTGCCTAAAGAAAACTCAGTTTTTTATCCAATTGACTTAACCGAGAATGCTATTAAGTTTGTTGGTGAAGAAGATGGTGATTTTGATAATGACGATTATATATTGTTTTATGCAGAAGGGCCAAGAGGCTATAATGAAGAGAGTAATACGAATATAAACGCATATACAGATAAATCTTATTACTATATTAATATTAGTAGTGGAATGGGAAAAAGAATCCCGGAAGCTACTCAGCCAAACGATGATGCAGATTTTGAAGTAAACACATTTCAGGATTATCAATTTCATGAAATAGACCAATATAATTTGGTGAAAGTAGGTAGGCGTTGGTTTGGAGATAGGTTTGATATCGAAAATGAAAAAGAGTTTGCTTTTACATTTCCAAACTTAGTGACTTCTGAACCTGCTAGAGTGAGGGTTTATGCTGCTGCAGTTTCTGAAATTGGAACATCAATGGAAGTAAAGCTTAATGGAAATACAATCTCAAATTTTACTTTTGCAGCAATTGATAGTCCTACCCTAGCTTCTGGAGGTTTTTTTAATAGTGATTTAATGCTTAACTCTCCTGATGTTGTATTTAACTTAAAGTATAATAACAATAATAATCCTGCTTCTTTAGGGTACTTAGATTATATTTCTGTAGAAGCTACCAGAGAGTTGAGTTTTGAAGGAGGTCAGTTTACTTTTAAAAATGCTAATGTGGCAACCTCTGCTGGAATAGCTCAATACAATTTGGCTAATGCAGCTAACGTTTCAGAGGTATGGGATATAACAGATAAGTATAATGTAGTAGGCTATACAAATTTTGATGAAAGTTCAAACTTTAGTTTTAAAACTACAGCAGGTACTTCAAAAATATATTTGGCAGTTTCGCCTTCAGATTATTTTCAGCCACTAAGAGAAAGTGTTACTACAATTGCGAACCAAAATATAAAAGGAACAATATTTAAGAATAGTTCAGGAGAGTTTGAAGATATAGACTATTTAATAATTTCACCAAATGCACTAGCGTCACAAGCTGAAAGACTAGCACAAATCAATAGAGATCAATATGGGTTAACTGTTAAAGTTGTGACCTTAAATGAAATTTATAACGAATTTAGTTCAGGTAATGTTGATGTTACTGCAATAAGAAATCTTGTTAGATATGTGTATCATAATGCAAGTGCTCCAGATAAAAGACTCAAGTATTTATGCTTATTTGGTGATGCATCTTATGACCACAAAGAACGTATAGCGCCTAAAACAGATGTAGTTCCATCATGGCATTCTTATGCCAGCTTTAGTTTGACCGATTCTTTTGTGTCTGATGATTACTATGGGTTGATGGACGAAAATGAAGGTAATATGGCTGCCAATAACTTATTAGATATCGCAGTAGGAAGAATTTTAGCTCAAGATCTACAAAGTGCGACTGAGTTAGTAGATAAAATTGATTCCTATTATAAAACAGCGTCTTTTGGTAGTTGGAGAAATAATTACATCTTTATTTCAGATGATGTCGATGAAGCTTGGGAAAGAACTTTACAAGAAACAACAGATGATATAGCAGATTTAATTACTGAAGAAAAACCATTTATTAACGCTATAAAAATTCATTCAGATTCTTATCAACAAGAATCTACATCAAGTGGTGATAGTAATCCATCTGTTAATAGAGCTATTAGAGACGCAATAGATGTAGGAGCTTTAGTTGTGAATTACTTTGGTCATGGAGGAGAAGATGGTTTGTCAGGAGAAAGGATTTTTGATAAAAATGACTCGCAAGAAGTTAATAATACTTGTAAATATAATTGTTTTGTAACTGTTACATGTGAATATACAAGATTTGATGATCCTTTAAGACCTACAGCAGGAGAGTATACTTACTGGAATAAAGAAGGTGGAGCTATAGCTTTAATAACTACTACTAGGCAAATTTTTGTGAGTGTGGGTGTATCGTTTAATATAAAGTTAACAGAAAAGATGTTTGCGTTTGATTCTAATGAATATACTTCAATTGCAGAAGCATTACGATTAACAAAAACCGATCCTGCAATTTCAGGAATATCACAAAAACGATTGGTGTTTTTTATAGGAGACCCAGCAATGAAATTAGCATTACCAAAATCAGATATTAGATTAACTGCAGTTAATGATGTTTCAATTGATCAAGAAACAGACGTTTTAAAAGCGTTGGGTAAAGTTAAATTATCAGGAGAAGTAGTTGATGAATCAGGTAACCTTATTCCAAATTATAATGGAGTATTAACAGCAACAGTTTTTGATAAAAACATAGAAAGACAAACATTAGGTAATGATGGTACTACTGAAAACGGTCAACTCATTATCATGGATTTTGAAACATTAGGAGAAATTATTTTTAAAGGACAAGCAACTGTAGAAAACGGTCAATTTGACTTTGAGTTTGTGGTGCCTAGAGATATTAGTATTCCTGTAGGTAATGGTAAGGTTAGTTTTTATGCTCAAACTGAAAATCCTGCACAAGACCAAACAGGAGCAAGTTTTGATATTCAAGTTGGAGGTATTAATGAAAATGCTGAAGAAGATAATATTGGACCAGTTATAAACCTTTATATGAATGATGAAAACTTTGTTTCAGGAGGAATAACTAACGAAGCTCCAACACTTTTAGCAAAACTTCAAGATGATAATGGTATTAATACATCTAGTGGAGTAGGACATGATATTGTTGCTATTATTGATGGAGATGAAGCAAACCCTTATATTTTAAACGATTATTATCAAGCTAACGTTGATGATTACCAAAATGGAGAGGTGACTTATCCATTTAGAGATTTAGAACCAGGTTTGCATACATTAACCTTAAAAGCTTGGGATGTTTACAACAATTCATCAACTTCTGAAATACAGTTTGTAGTTCATGATAAAGATGAAAAACTAGTTATTACTAACGTACTTAACTATCCAAATCCGTTTGTAAACTACACTGAATTTTGGTTCAATCACAATAGTTCAGATAATTTAGACGTTTCTATACAGATATTTACGGTTTCAGGGAAACTGGTAAGAACTTTAAACGGTCAAACCAATTCCGAAGGATGCTGTAATAATGGGACATCTTCGTTGTCTAGAAGCATTGTTTGGGATGGAAGAGACGATTTTGGAGATAAAATAGGAAAAGGGGTTTATATTTATAAGCTAAAAGTACGATCAAACCAATTAAACAAACAGGTAGAAAAAATTCAAAAACTTGTAATACTATAATAAAGATTTATATTTGCTAAATATTTTAGTGGTTTATAATCACTAAGTTGAATACTTAATAACACATGAAAAAATACACAATTGCCCTAATTACTTTATTAGTTTTTAATATTTCAAATGCACAGGAAGAAACTGTTGTTTTTGATAATCAATCATCAGTAATTACAACAGGCGTTCCTTTTTTACTTATAGCGTCTGATGCTCGTGCAGCAGGTATGGGAGATATGGGAGTAGCAACATCAGCCGATGCGTATTCACAACAATGGAATCCAGCTAAATATGCATTTTCTGAAACCAAATCAGGTATTGGAGTAAGTTATACTCCATACTTAAGTAAACTTGTAAATGACATCTTTTTAGGGAATATTACGTATTTCAACCGAATTAACGAAGGAAGTGCTTTCGCTGCAAGTTTTAAATACTTTAGCCTTGGTGAAATTGAAATTGTGCAAGATGAATTTTCTGAAGCTTTAATAGAAAAACCAAACGAACTTACTGTAGATGTATCTTATTCTTTACGTTTAGCAGATCAGTTTTCAATGGCAGTGGCTTTAAGATATTTGCGTTCAGATTTAAGAATTCAAGCAGTTGATGCTAATGCAAGTGCTGCAAGCTCAATAGGAGTTGATATTGCAGGATATTATCAAAGTGAAGAAGAAGCCTATAACGATTTTAACGGTCGTTGGAGAGCAGGATTTGCAATTCAAAACCTTGGTCCAAAAATTAAATATGACGATGCTGGAAGAGAAAACTTTATTCCTACCAACCTAAAACTTGGTGGTGGATTCGATTTTATTTTTGACGATTATAATAAACTGTCAGTTACTGCAGAAGTTAACAAGTTATTAGTACCAACACCTCCAGTCTTAGGTTTTGTTGATACTGTTCAAGAAGGAGATACAGAGCCTAATGGGCAGCAAGATGCTAATGAACCAACAATAATTGTTGAAGGTAAAGATAACGACGTAAGTTTTGTAAAAGGTATTTTTCAATCTTTTAGTGATGCACCAGGTGGATTTAGCGAAGAGTTAAAAGAGTTTACTTGGGCTTTAGGAGCTGAGTATAAATACCAAGACTCATTTGCGTTTAGAGCAGGTTACTTTAATGAAAGCGAAGATAAAGGAGCAAGAAAGTTTTTTGCTTTAGGAGCAGGATTTAAATACTCTGCAATAGATATTGACATGTCATATCTGTTTTCAGCATCAAAAGTACAAAGTCCGTTAGAGAACACGTTGCGTTTCTCATTAACGTTTAACTTTGGAGATGGTGAATATGATGAATATTAGACATTCATTTTTAATAAACAAACTAAAAACTATTGTTAAAAGCAATAGTTTTTTTGTCTAAAATAGTTTTATACCTTTATTAAGTAAAATATAAAAGTGAAAGAAGTAAAGATAGAATCCGTTTTGACGGTTTACGATAATATAGAAGAGCTTTCCAAAGATGTGATAAGCTTAATGGAAAAAGCTATGGAAGCACGACAAAATGCTTACGCTCCTTATTCAAAGTTCAATGTTGGTGCTGCTTTACTTCTAGATAATGGAGAAGTTGTTACAGGCAGTAACCAAGAAAACGCATCTTATCCTTCTGGGCTTTGTGCAGAGCGAACAGCTATTTATTATGCAGGCGCAAAATATCCCAAAGCTAAAATTGTTCAAATGGCAATAATAGCAGGTTCTACAATAAAACAAACAATGTCTCCAATTCCGCCTTGTGGAGCGTGTAGACAGGCAATAGCTGAGTATGAAGTAAAACAAGATGCACCTATTGAAATCTATTTTATGGGAGAAACAGGAAAGGTTGTAAAGTCAAATTCATTGGCAAATCTTCTGCCTTTAGTTTTTGATAAATCATTTCTATAACGTTTTCGGTAAAAATTTACGAATTACTGTTTTTTCATTAATATGTAAAGTGTTACTTTTGTTATTCGCTTGTGTCAATTTTATTAGGACACGCATTGTTTTTCTTTTATAAATTAAGTTAAATGCAAAAAGTAACAAAAGAAGTTTACCTTAAATGGTATGAAGACATGTTATTCTGGAGAAAGTTTGAAGATAAACTAGCTGCAGTTTATATCCAACAAAAAGTAAGAGGATTTCTTCACTTGTACAATGGTCAAGAAGCTGTGTTAGCAGGAGCGCTACACGCTATGGATTTGACTAAAGATAAAATGATAACCGCATATCGTAACCACGTACAACCAATTGGTATGGGTGTAGACCCAAAACGTGTTATGGCAGAATTATATGGTAAAGCAACAGGTACCTCTCAAGGTCTTGGTGGTTCAATGCATATTTTTTCTAAAGAACACCGTTTTTATGGTGGTCATGGTATTGTAGGTGGTCAAATTCCTCTAGGTGCTGGTATTGCATTTGGTGATAAATATCATGGTAGCGATGCTGTAACGCTTTGTTGCTTTGGTGATGGTGCAGCAAGACAAGGTTCACTTCACGAAACGTTCAACTTGGCAATGTTATGGAAATTACCAGTAGTTTTTGTTTGTGAAAACAACGGTTATGCTATGGGAACATCTGTAGAACGAACTGCAAACCATACAGATATCTGGAAACTAGGTTTAGGGTACGAAATGCCTTCTGGACCTGTTGATGGAATGAATCCTGTAAAAGTTGCTGAAGCCTTTGATGAAGCAATTCAAAGAGCTAGACGTGGTGATGGACCAACATTTTTAGAATTAAAAACATACCGTTACAGAGGACACTCAATGTCTGATGCACAACACTACAGAACAAAAGAAGAAGTTGAAGAGTACAAGAAAATAGATCCTATTACACAAGTAAAAGATATTATCTTGGAAAACAAATATGCAACTGAAGCTGATATAAAAGTTATTGACAAGCGCGTAAAAGATTTAGTAAGCGAATGCGAAAAATTTGCTGAAGAATCTCCATTCCCAGAAAAGAATGTTATGTACGATGCGGTTTACGAGCAACAAGATTATCCATTTATACAACACAAACTATAATAAGATATGGCAGAAGTAATAAACATGCCTCGTTTGAGCGACACTATGGAAGAAGGTACTGTCGCAACTTGGTTGAAAAAAGTTGGTGATAAAGTAGAAGAAGGAGATATCCTAGCCGAAATAGAAACAGACAAGGCAACTATGGAGTTTGAGTCTTTCTATGAAGGTACACTATTACATATAGGTGTTCAAGAGGGTGAAACTACAAAAGTAGATGAGCTTTTAGCTATTATAGGAGAAGAAGGAGAAGATATTTCTGGTTTATTAAATGGAAGTGCTACTCAAGATTCAAAAGAAGAAGAGGCACCAAAAGAAGAAGAAAAAGAAGAAGCAACTAACGAGCCAGCAACAGAAACTGTAAATATTCCTGAAGGTGTTACAGTGGTAACAATGCCACGTTTAAGTGATACTATGGAAGAAGGAACTGTTGCAACATGGTTGAAAAAAGTTGGCGATGAGGTTGAAGAAGGTGATATTTTAGCCGAAATTGAAACAGACAAAGCGACTATGGAGTTTGAGTCTTTTCAATCAGGTACATTATTACACGTAGGATTGCAAGAAGGAGAATCTGCAAAAGTAGATGCACTTTTAGCTATTTTAGGTCCTAAAGGAACTGATGTTGAAAATATTGCAAAGAATTTCAAAGCATCATCAGGAGAAAAAGCAGAAGCTCCAAAAGAAGAAGCACCAAAAGCAGCCTCTAAACCAGAGCCAAAAGCAGAAGCTCCTAAAAAAGAAACGCCTAAAGTTTCTGCTCCAGCATCAACATCATCTTCAGATAGAGTATTTGTATCACCATTAGCTAAAAAAATGGCTGATGAAAAAGGTATTAATTTAACTCAAGTAACAGGTTCAGGTGAGAATGGTCGTATTATAAAACGCGATATAGAAAACTTCACACCAGGAACATCTGCGGCTGCAGTAGGTAAATTTGTACCAACAGGTCAAGAAGATTTTGAAGAAGTAAACAATTCGCAAATGCGTAAAGTGATCGCAAAGCGTTTAGCAGAATCTAAATTTACAGCACCTCATTATTACTTAAATGTAGAGTTTGATATGGAAAATGCTATAGCTTTCCGTGCACAGTTTAACTCTATTCCAGATACTAAAATATCATACAATGATATGATTGTTAAAGCATGCGCTTTAGCGTTAAAACAACATCCGCAAGTAAATTCACAGTGGTTTGCAGATAAAATGCGTTTAAATCACCATGTGCATATTGGTGTAGCTGTTGCAGTTCCTGACGGATTGGTAGTTCCTGTAGTGCGTTTTGCTAATGAGCAATCATTACCGCAAATAGGTGCTGAAGTTAAAGAACTTGCAGGTAAAGCTAGAAACAAGAAATTAACCCCTCAAGAAATGGAAGGTAGTACGTTTACTGTATCTAATTTAGGAATGTTTGGTATAGATAGTTTTACATCTATCATCAACCAACCTAACTCTGCAATTCTTTCAGTAGGAAATATTGTTGAAAAACCTGTAGTTAAAAATGGTCAAATTGTAGTAGGACATACCATGAAGTTATGTTTAGCTTGTGACCACAGAACTGTAGATGGTGCAACTGGAGCTCAATTCCTTCAAACATTAAAAGGATATATTGAAAACCCAGTTACAATGTTAGTATAGAAACTTCTGCACAAGCAGAACATACATTATAATATAATCCTGATTTGATTTTTTCCAATCAGGATTTTTTTATCTTTAAGCTTTAATACAATCAATCAAAAATTATGAAAAAACTATTAGCACTTATCATTGTTGTTTTAGCGTTTAGCTGTAAAAATGAACCTAAAGTAGAAGTAGGACCTAAAATTACTATTACAAGTGATGAGTTAAAAGAAGCTGTGACTTATTTGTCTTCAGATGAACTATTAGGTCGAGATACTGGTACGCAAGGTATAGATGATGCAGCAACATATATTGAAAAACAATTTGAAAGCTATGGTGTAAAACCTTATTTTGAAACTTTTAGGGATAATTTTAAGCTTGATAGTTTAGATGCTTTTAATGTGGTTGGAGTTATTGAAGGTGTGGATGAAACGTTAAAAAATGAATATATAGTTATAGGTGCTCATTATGACCACATAGGTTATGGAAAACCTGTTGAAAATGACTCAATTGCTAATGGAGCTAATGACAATGCTACTGGAACAGCTGGTGTAATGGCAATGGCTAAATATTTTGCAACTAGAAAAAACAATAAGCGTAGCATTTTATTTGCACTTTTTACTGCTGAAGAAAGAGGGTTGTTAGGTTCAAAGCATCTTGCTGAACGTTTAAAGAGTGATAGCTTAAATGTATATACAATGGTTAATCTTGAAATGATAGGTGTACCTTTTAAGGATAGAGATTATCAAGCGTTTTTAACAGGCTATGAGTTATCTAATATGGCTGAGAAAATGAATGCTTACGCAGGAAGTAAACTGATAGGTTTTTCTGAAGTTTCTAAAAAGTACAGACTTTTTATGCGTTCAGATAATTACCCGTTTTACGATCAGTTTAAGACACCTTGTCAAACATTATCAAGCTGTGATTTAACTAATTTTGATTTTTATCATCATGTTGATGATGAAATTGAACTTATGGACTTTAATTTCATGGCAAACCTTATCAACTCTACAATTCCTGTTATTGAAACTATGAGTAATACGCCAACTAAAGAGATTGTAATGCATGAAGCAGAGTAAAAATATTATTATTACAGGAACCAGTAGAGGTATTGGTTTTGAGCTGGTTCATCTTTTTGCTAATCAAGGACACAATGTGTTGGCACTATCAAGAAATGCACAACCAGTAAATAACCTTCATTTTGATAATATTACATCCTTTTCTTTTGATTTATGTAATGATGATGACTATCAAAAAGTAGAGCAATTCATAAAAAATGAATGGAACCATGTTGATGTTTTAATCAACAACGCTGGATCATTACTTAACAAGCCTTTTTCAGAAACCACAATGGATGATTTTGAGCATGTTTATAAAACTAATGTTTTTGGTGTAGCTGAAATGACTAGAGTGGTTTTACCATTTATGAAAAGCGATGGACACGTTGTAACCATAAGCTCTATGGGAGGGATTCAAGGAAGTATGAAATTTCCAGGACTAGCTGCATATAGTTCTAGCAAAGGAGCAGTTATTACATTAACCGAATTGTTGGCTGAAGAATACAAAAATTCTGGTCCGCAATTCAACGTGTTAGCTTTAGGAGCAGTACAAACCGAAATGCTTGCCGAAGCTTTTCCAGGTTATGAGGCTCCAACTACAGCATTGCAAATGGCTGAGTATATTGCAGACTTTTCGCTTAACGGAAATAAATATTACAACGGAAAAGCATTGCAAGTATCTAATTCTACTCCTTAATAATGTCTAGATACAAGTGTATTATTTTTGACTGTGATGGTGTGTTGGTCGATAGCGAGCCAATTGGTAATCAGGTGTTGGTTGATATGGCTAACAGTTGTGGAGCTGATATAGATTTAGATTATGCGTTTAAGCATTTTAAAGGAGGTTCAATATATACTTGTAGAGATAAAATTCAAGCGTTGGTAAATCAACCACTATCTCAAGATTTTATAGCAGAATATAGAAGACGAAGTTACAATGCGTTTAAGGAACAAATTCAACCTGTAGAAGGTGTAAAAGAGGTGATTGAGTCATTGTCTATTCCTTTTTGTGTGGCTTCAAGTGGACCAACTGAAAAAATACGCCTTAACCTAGAACTTACTGGTTTGCTGCCTTACTTTGAAGACAACATCTTTAGTTGTTACACTATCGAAAAGTGGAAGCCAGAACCTGATGTGTTTATTTGGGCTGCAAAAACTATGGGTTTTAAACCTGAAGACTGCGTAGTGATTGAAGATAGCCTAACAGGAATACAAGCTGCTAAAGCAGGTGGTTTTGATGTTTTTGGATTTACTGCTCATGATTATAATAACGAGTTAGTAGCCGAAGCAACTACTACTTTTAATTCAATGGAAAAACTATTGGAATTAATCTAATAGTTTTTTTCGAACTTTACTTTTGTAGTCATAAGTTCAGCGTTGTCAATAGTTGTTTTTTCTGAACGTATAATTGCAGTTATTGAATCTTTTTGTGAACCTCTATCAGTAATAATATCAAAAGCAAGGTGTAGTTTAGAAACAGAATCAGAAAGTGTTTCGGTATTCACTTTAGTTACGTTTTCAATATGTACTTGTCTTGTAGTGTTGGGTAAGCTAACAGCGTTGTTAGAAAGGTTTTCAATTTGCTTAGTGATGTCCACTTCAAATTCAGGATGATGTTTTAATAGTAAAGACAAATCATAAAGCTCTTGAAGTTTTTGAGAAGCCACAGTTTGATATTCAAAGTCTTCTTGAGTGCTCAAATAATTATCAAGATCATCAATTACTGATTCAGCAGCGACATTGTTCTCATTAAAAGTTTTTGTTTCATTAGCGCATGAAACAAAAAGTAATACCCAAAAGCCTATTAATATCTTTTTCATTTTACAATAAATTTAAGCATTACAATTTTACCATTAACCAGTCGCTTGTCTAGAATTTCAATAGATTTCAAGCTGCTAGTAGGTATGGTTAATGTTCTTATAAACTTGTCTTTGGTATAAAGCTCTACACCAATGTTGTTAGCAAACAATTGGTAAATTTTTGCATTGTCAGCTATTAAATTATTAAGCTGTGTTTTATGTGTAGTCCAATCTTTAATATTACCATTGGTATAGTAGTGGAGCATTAACGCATAATCATCAGGAGCTAATTTGACAGTTTGGTTTTTGTTTGAGTCAATTGACCTTACTATGGTATCAGTTTTATGATAAGGAGATTGTACAACAAAAGTGATGGTTTTTTCTTTAGTGGTAAATTCAAAACACCCAAGACTATCGGTTTTAAAATGTAAAGGAGATTCTCCGTTTTGTAGAACTTTAATATCCAAAGGTATTTTAGTGATGGCTTCATTTTTAATCTCATCAACAAAACAAAAGTGGAATTCATTTTTCAAACTCTTACTATAAAAAATAAGCATAATTATAGGCAGTGCTGTAAGCCAATATAACGGCTTTTTGTTTTTCTTTTTTGTTGAACTTGAAAATAGATGTGCTTCTTTAAAAGCATGCCAATTGTTAAAACCAACATACTGACTTAAGAGATTAAGCATGTCAATTCGAGGTAGTTTTTCAGGTTCGTTTTTAAAATAGGTATAAAACCATTTTTCGCTAACCTTTGCTTTTACCTTGCTAAATAAATCTTCTTGAAAGGTAACAATGTCTTCTCCTTTCCATTCTTCAATAGCATTAGGCGCACTATAATGCTGCAAAAAAGTAGTTGCAACAGTCTGTTTTAAAAGATTAAAATGATATGAATGTTCAGGATTCAAATAGTGTAAACTGCTGTTTTTTAGTGTCTTTTTTAATTGTAAAATAGTTTACAAAAGCTTTTCTACAGCTTTACAATATAAAAATGGTATTGCTTAATAGGTTTGCTATGTAAATTTTAAAAATATAAAATTATGAACGCAAATCCATTAAAATCAGTATTTAAAATTATAACTATAAGTTTATTTGTTATGCTGCTTTCAGCATGTCAAAATGAAAGTTATAAAGAAAATGTATCAGTAGCAGATACTGCTGTGTCTGAAGAGTATGAGGCAGTAACTTCAAAAACCGAACCATCAACAAGTACAATTCCTAACAACCTAAAAATTATTAAGTCGGCAAATGCCAGATATAAGGTAAAGCATGTAAAGGCTGCAACGAAGAAAATAAAGCAAATTGCTTTAAACTTTGACGCTTATATTTCCGACTTAAGATTTCAAAACGATTTATACAGAATCGAAAACAGGTTTACTGTAAAAGTGCCTCAGCAGCATTTTGATGCTATGATGGACTCCATAAGTGCAATTGTTGAATTTGTAGAGTATGAGAATATTACCACACAAGATGTCACCGAAGAGTACATTGATATTGAAACCAGATTAAAAACTAAACTAGAAGTAAAACAGAGGTATGAAACCATATTACGACAAAAAGCCAAAACAGTTGAAGAAATTTTAGCAACCGAAGAAAAACTTCGTGTGATACAAGAAGAGATTGAAAGCGAACAAGGACGACTTAAATACCTAACCAATAAAGTAGCTTACAGTACCATACAAATAGATTTATATGAAACGGTTGATTACAAAGAAGAGCCAACGAGTTATAAAAAATCATTTTGGAGCAAAACTAAAGAAGGCTTAGTTTTTGGTTGGAATTTTATAGAAACCATTGTGTTAGGAATCATTCATATTTGGCCGTTTATTATTTTAGGTAGTTTATTATTCTTTATGATTAAAAAAAGAATAAAAAAATAAAAAGGTAAGTCCTCTAGAAAATACCTAGAGGACTTTTCTATACTTTTAAACAACCACGAAATCCTCTTGCTGCATAATAAGATTGTGCTCCATTGTGATAAACAAAAACAGTATCATAACGAAAATCAGCAAAAAGAGCACCTCCAAGTTTTCTAATGTTTTCAGGAGTTTGTATCCAACTAGATGTTTTGGTGTCAAAATTTCCTAACTCTTGTAAAGCTCTATATTGTGTTTCGGTTAATAATTCAATTCCCATTGCTTTGGCTACATCAATGGCATTGTTTTCTGGTTTAAATTTTTTACGAGATTCTTGAGCTTCAAAGTCGTAACAATAGCTTCTACGTCCATTAGGGCTTTCAGATGAGCAGTCAAAAAACAAATATTCATTCGTTTTAGAGTCAAAATCTACAACATCAGGTTCGCCACCTGTTTGTTCCATTTGCTGTATGGACCATAGTTTTTCAGGGTTTTTTTCAAGTCGTTTTTGTACACTGCCCCATTCAATACTATTGTGTCTGTGCATATTTTTTTCAAAACGTAGTTTGAGAATTTTAAGTAGTTGCTCGCTGTCGTTCGTTGTCAATTGTTTTTTCATGTAAAAGCAGCTTTTAAATCAGAACAAGAAAATTAATGGTTTTATCAGATAATGACGAATTTATGTCTTTATTTTTTTAAAAAACTAAATACAAAACCTTTATTTTTGTTGCGATGCAAAATACACTTCAAAATTATATTCCAGAAAGTGCACTCCCAAAAGTTTTAGAGCTTTTAGACCATGACCATTTAACTGTAAAGGTGAAAAATGAACGTAAAACCAGACATGGAGATTATAAACGTTTACCAAATGGAGCACATCAAATTACTGTAAACTCTAACTTGAATAGGTTTAGGTTTTTAATTACACTTATTCATGAAATAGCACATTTTGAAGCATACAAAGAATTTGGACGCTTTATAAAACCTCATGGAGTAGAGTGGAAGCACACCTTTCAGCAATTGATGTTACCGTTTTTAAATCCTAACGTTTTCCCAAATGAGCTTTTACCTCTATTAGCAAAACACTTTAAAAACCCAAAAGCATCTAGCGATACAGATGCACCATTGGCCTTAGCATTAAAGCAATTTGACGAACCTAATGATAAAACATTTGTTTTTGAAGTACCTTTGGGTAAAACATTTAAGCTTTACAATGGCAGGATGTTTTTAAAAGGAGAAAAGCGCAGAAAGCGTTTTGAGTGTGTTGAGGTAAAATCAGGAAAAGTATATCTTTTTAATCCAAACGCAGAAGTAGAATTACTAAACTAATAACAATGAATAAGAATTATTATGCAATATTAATGGCTGGTGGAGTTGGTTCCAGATTTTGGCCTGTAAGTACTCAAGAGTATCCAAAACAATTTCATGATATGTTAGGTACAGGTGATACGCTTATACAAAAAACATTTAATAGATTGTCTGAGCTTATTCCAAAAGAAAATATTTTTATTCTTACCAATGAGCGTTACAACGATTTGGTATTTCAGCAGTTGCCAGATGTTACAAAACGACAAGTAGTTTTAGAACCTGCAATGCGAAATACAGCACCTTGTATTTTATATGCGTCTTTAAAAATTCAAAAGGAAAATCCTGATGCAGTAATGATTGTTGCACCAAGTGACCATTGGATAGAAGACGAAAACGCATTTACACAAAATGTAAAGCAGACCTTTGAGTTTTGTGAGCAAAACGATGCCCTAATGACCTTAGGTATTCAACCTACTTTTCCAAATACAGGATATGGTTATATAGAGTTTGATAAATTGTCTAATCAAGATATAAAACCAGTAAATCAGTTTAGAGAAAAACCAGACTATGAAACTGCCAAATCATTCATAGCACAAGGAAATTTCCTATGGAATGCAGGTATTTTTATGTGGAGTGCAAAAAGTGTGATTAAAGCCTTTAAAAGCAATCAACCAGAATTGTATAGTTTGTTTGAAACAGGAATTGAGGCTTATAATACCGATTTGGAAGATGGCTTTATTCAAGAAAATTATGCCAAGGCAGAGAATATTTCAGTGGATTATGCCATAATGGAAAAAAGCGAAAATGTTTTTGTGCTACCAGCTACTTTTGATTGGAACGACCTTGGTACTTGGGGAAGTCTTTATGATAAACTAGATAAAGATTCTAATAATAATGCAGTTGTGAATGCTAAAACTTTGACTGAAGATGCTACAGGAAATATGATTAGAAGTAAAAAAGATAAAATTGTAGTTGTTGATGGTTTAAAAGATTATATAATTGTTGATAAAGACGAAGTTTTGCTTATCTTCCCTAAAGCAAAAGAACAAGACATCAAAAAGGTACTTCAAAATGTGAAAGAAAAATTTGGAGAATCTTATGGTTAACTGTTCATAAAGTAATTATTTTAGATCAAATTATTACAAGGTTGGAATTTTAAAGATATGAGCAACGAAAGTAAATTTAACTTCTCTGAAGACGAGCAAATACAAAAAGATAAAGACAAAGCTGTAGAAGAGAAAAAAGAAGCTGTTAGAAAAGATGCAAAAGGACTTTTTGCTAGTATATCTAACTTTTTAAGTGAGCTTCTAGACTTTAGAGATGATACAGATAGAGACGCAACTATTGCTGCTATAAAAGCCGATATTCCTTTTAAAGGCGCAACGGCTTGGATTTTGGTGTGCTCAATAATGGTAGCTTCAGTAGGACTAAATGCTGATTCTCCTGCTGTTGTTATTGGTGCCATGTTAATTTCTCCATTAATGGGTCCTATTTTAGGTATTGGTATGTCTATTGCGCTCAACGATATTGATACACTTAAGAAATCATTGATAAACTTAGCGATAATGATTGTGTTAAGTTTACTCACAGCCTTTTTGTTTTTTAAATTCTTTCCAACAGCTGATATACAAACCAATGAGATTTTTGGACGTACCAAACCAGATATTAGAGATGTGTTAATCGCTTTTTTTGGGGGAGCAGCTTTAATTATAGCTAGGACTAAAAAAGGAACAATAGCATCAGTTATTTTTGGTGTTGCTATTGCAACAGCTTTAATGCCTCCTTTATGTACAGCAGGTTATGGACTAGCACATAACTGGGAGTTTTTCTTAGGAGCAATGAACCTGTTTACCATAAATACTATATTTATTGCTCTTGCCACTTTTATAGTATTAAAAGTGTTGCGTTTTCCTATGCTTAGATATGCAAACTCTAAAAAGAGAAAACGTATTGCTCAGTTAGCGTCGTTAATTGCTATAGTAGTAATGATTTGGCCAACATTAAGTTTTATAGATTTTATTACAGAGACAAGGTTAAAAGGAGATTATGAGAGTTTTATTGAAAATGAGGTAAAATCTAATAACGACCTTTGGTATCAAAAAGGAATACCTCATTATACTGATAAAAAAATAACACTATACTTTAATGGTGAAATTTCTGAAGCTACTGAAACTGACTTAAGAAACGAGTTAAAACAATACAATAACATTAGTGATTTTACACTTGAGTTCTTTGGAAACAAAAACAGAAGCTTTGATAAATTATCTGATGCTTACGATAGAGCTATTAATGAACTAGATAGAAAAGACATGATTATTTCTGGTCTAGAACAAGAGATAAGAGAATTACAACAAACCATTTCTGGGTTAAATGGTCAGTTAGAAACTAATAACACTTCAAATGCGGTTGCATTTTCTAGTTTAGCTAAAGATGCTAAAATTAAGTTTTCTGATTTAGACTATTTTGGATATTCAAAAAGACTAGAGTCTAAAGACTTTATAAAAGTAGATACAGTAACAATTGCTAATATTAAATGGAAAACCAACGTTAGTGATAGTATTGCTTTAGTAAAAGAAGGGGAGTTGCTAGCTTGGTTAAAGCAAACCCTTAAAACTGAAAAAATAAGTGTAAAGAGAGAATAGTTTTTTTAGCTATTCTCTTCTAAGTACATTCTTCGTACTTTTTTAAATAATTCAGAAGAATATACAAAGTTTGTTACTGCTTCGTTGTCAGTTTTAAAAATAGTGTCTTTAGAGCCTTCCCATTCTTTTAGTCCGTTTTTAAGAAACACAATTTTTTCACCTATTTCCATCACTGAGTTCATATCATGGGAGTTTATTACAGTAGTAATGTTATACTCGTCAGTAATTTCTTGTATCAAGTTGTCAATAACAATTGCAGTTTTAGGATCTAAACCAGAGTTAGGTTCGTCGCAAAATAAATATTTAGGATTGTTTACAATAGCACGAGCAATGGCAACACGCTTTTGCATTCCACCACTAGCTTCACTTGGCATTTTATTGTGAGCATCGTCAAGATTAACACGCTTAAGCACAAAATCTACACGATCTTGCATTTCACTTTTACTTTGTTTAGTAAACATACGTAATGGGAACATTACATTTTCGGCAATCGTCATAGAGTCAAAAAGTGCACTCCCTTGAAATACCATGCCTATTTCGGCTCTTAAATTTCGTTTTTCATCAGGACTTAGCTTGCTAAATATTTTTCCTTCGTAAGCAATAGAGCCTTCTTCATAATCAAATAAACCCAACAAACATTTTAAAAAAACTGTTTTACCAGAACCACTTTGCCCAATAATAAGATTGGTTTTGCCTTTTTCAAAAGAGGTTGTAATTCCTTTTAAAATATGAGCTTCTCCAAACGATTTATGTAAATTTTTAACTTCTATCATTAGCCTAATAACAAACTGGTTAGTAAAAAGTTTAAGAGAATAATTACAACACTGGTCCAAACAAATGAGGTTGTACTAGCTTTACCTACTTCAAGAGCTCCACCTTTCATATAATATCCATAAAATGAAGGTATGGTTGCTAAAATAAAAGCAAAAACAATGGTTTTTATAAACGCATATGTAATATGGAAAGGGATAAAATCTGTTTGAATACCTATAACGTAATCTTCCAATGTACCATAACCACCATACACACATGCAGCCATACCACCAAGAACGCCTAAAAACATTGCAATGGAAATCACAAAAGGATAAAGCATAAGCGAAATGAATTTAGGGAAAACAAGATAGTTTAACGAGTTGATTCCCATAACTTCTAGAGCATCAATTTGCTCGGTTACTCGCATAGTTCCTATGCTTGAGGTAATAAAAGAACCCACTTTACCAGCCATAATAATAGAGATAAACGTTGGAGCAAATTCTAGCACTATCGATTGTCGAGTTGCAAAACCAACAAGGTATTTTGGTATTAAAGGGTTGTTGATGTTTAATGACGTTTGTATTGCAACAACGCCTCCAACAAAAAAGGCTATAAATGCAACAATGCCTAAAGAGCCAATAACTAAATCGTCAATGTCTTTTAATATCAACTGCTTCATTACGCTCCACTTCGTAGGCTTGCGGAACATTTCAGCAATCATCAAAAAATATTTACCAATATTATGAAGGTACGTCATAGTATAATTTGTTACTGCTAAAGTAAAAAAAACTTACAGGTATTTAACCTTAATTTTAAATTATGATGTTTTAAAATCTGTATTTTTGGGCTTCGTTTACAAATCACAACAATGAAAAGACATTTAACACTATTAGTATTATTAGTAATTACTCTATCATGTAAAGCCCAACATGAAATTACAGAGATAGAAACTCAGTATGAGCATGATTTAACTTCAAGACCAAAATTGGTTGTAGGTATTGTAGTTGACCAAATGAGATACGATTACTTAACACGTTTTTATAATCGTTTTGGAGAAGGTGGATTTAAACGAATGATTAACGAAGGGTTTAACTGTAAGAACAACCATTTCAATTACATTCCAACAAAAACAGGACCAGGACATGCATCGGTTTATACAGGAACTACACCAAAATATCATGGCATAATTGCTAATGATTGGTATGATAAAGACGCTAAACAAATGGTGTACTGTGCAGGAGATGACACGGTGGAATCAGTAGGGACAACAAGTTCTTCAGGAAAAATGTCACCACAACGCATGTTAACTACCAGTTTTGCTGATGAAAATAGATTGTTTACTCAAATGCGAGGAAAGACTATTGGTATTTCTATGAAAGATAGAGGAGCAATTTTACCTGCAGGACATACTGCTAATGGAGCATATTGGTTTCATGGTAAAAATGAAGGAAAATGGATATCGAGTACTTTTTACATGAATGATCTTCCGCAATGGGTTAAGGATTTTAATAATTCAAATGTTGCGCAATCTTATTTTAAAGTTTGGAATACCTTATACGATATTAATACTTATGTTGAAAGCGGTAGCGATTTAAACAATTTTGAAGGAGGATTTAAAGGTAAGGAAACAGCAACTTTTCCTTATGACTTGGCTGCTTTAAAAGACTCTAATGGAGGTTTTGATATTCTTAAAGCAACTGCTTATGGAAACGACCTTACTACAGATTTTGCTTTAGCTGCAATTGATGGAGAGCAATTGGGTAAAGATAATATCACTGATGTTTTGGTTTTAAGTTACTCAAGTACTGATTATGTTGGGCACAATTTTGGTGTGAATTCTAAAGAAGTTCAAGATACATACCTTAGACTAGATAAAGACTTAGAGCGATTATTTAATCATTTAGATGCAACAGTTGGTAAAGGAGAATATACTGTGTTTTTAACAGCAGATCATGGAGCTGTTGATGTGCCTTCATATTTACAATCGGTTAAAATTCCTGCTGGGTATTTAAATAACTCAAAAACTAAAGCTGATTTTAATGAGTTTATGACTGCTACGTTTGGAGCGTCTGATTTAGTTGAAAATGTAAGCAACGACCAAATATTTTTAAATAGAGAGAAACTAAAAACTCTAGATTTAGACTTAGATGATGTACAAGAAGCTATTGTTGATGAGTTAATTACTTATGAAAATGTATATAAAGTGTATTCATCTAAAACAATGAGTACAATGTCTTTTGACTCAGGAGTAGAGCAATTACTTCAAAAAGGGTATAATCAAAGACGTTCTGGAGATATTTTGGTAGTGCCAAATCCAGCACATATTTCATACAGTAAAACAGGTTCAACTCATGGCAGTGGGTTAAATTATGATACACATGTGCCTTTATTATTCTTCGGAAAAGGAATTAAGCATGGAGAAACATTTCAAAAAACCGTAATACCTGATATTGCACCAACAATTTCGGCATTTTTAGGTATTAGTTTTCCTAATGGTGCAACAGGACAACCTTTAGGGTTTGTTTTAGATTAGTTTTTGTGTGTCTTAACATCTATAAAAAAGCTGATTAGATTGTCTAATCAGCTTTTTTAGTAACTATGCTAAAGGTTGTATTATTTTAATAATATATTTTTATGTTGAGATGTTCCGTTTTCTAGTGTAACCTTCATTATGTAATATCCTCTAGGTAATCGGTTTACATCAATTTGCTGTGAAAGTGAATTTACAGAGTTATGAATTTGAGTTGGTTTTCCATGGATGTTGTAAATTTCAATTGCAGCTATCTTTGAGTTTTCACTTGAAACAGATAGCTTATTGGTAGCTGGATTAGGGAAAACATTTATACTGTCTTGAGCTTTTCTTGATAATGCTGAGCAACTTCCATTAAGAAATTCAAAATGATCATCAACCCATTTAAGGGTACACCATGGTGTTTCAGAGCCACAGTTTGATATGATTTTAAAAGATAGGCATTCTTTATATTTTCCAATCAAATTTTTCAGGTCAAAATAGTTGTAAGAGGTAACATGAGTATTAACACCATTCTCTGAAGGGTCATAATCAATATCACACTTAGGGTTTTCGGTAAAAAGTATGGTGTATTGTTCAGCTTCTTCCTCAGGATCCCATATTAAAAGAAGTCCATCTTCTTCTAGTTTAACTTCTTTTATTTCATTACACTCAATTGGGCATGGTTCAAATGATATGCCTTCAATAGTTTTTAAAACCTCATACATATTGCCATTGAAATCTTGATATGATGTCGTAATTCTAAAGTTATAATTCCCTACAAGACCATTTATAAAATATGAATCTAAGATTTCGAAACAAAAGTTACCATTGATAATAGATGGATTTCCTGGAAGACTATAAATAACTTGATTGTTATTGTCTATATCTATAATGTCAAGTTCCATATTAAACAAGTAAGGACCAGTTACATCATCATAACAATATGTCCCACATATTTCAAAGCTAAAACCATTAATAAGATCTAAATCATCACATTTAGGTATTTCAGAAGAAACCTGTATTGGATTTTCATCACATGGATTTGGTGCTTCGCATGCATCAAAAGAAAGCTTATAAGCAGTATAGCTTAATTCGCAAATTCCATTACTAGTTGTTAAATTAGCATTAATTCGAAAAGCATAATTTCCACTATTGTTGGCGTTAGCCATTATTTGCCAATCAATAACATAGTTAATATAGAGTATTCCGTTTTGAAATAGACCACTGTCAATAGCAGAAGTGGGAAGGGTCGCGAAAATTTGGTTATTATCTAAGTCAATAATATCTAAACTAAAATTGTTACTGTAATAATCTGCATTTGCTTGGTTTAAATCATAGCCTGCAGGTGTAATAATTTTAGTGTTTAAATTAAAATACCAAAATTCCTCTAAACTTTCACAATTAGGGATTTTATTTTCTATAGTAATACTTGTGCCTTCACATGGGTCTGTGTCACAGTTATTCGTATTGTTCTGAATTTGGACCTGTTGAGGTAGTTTTCTAGTAACTCTTCCTAAATCGATTTGGTTTGATTGATAGTTGCAACCAAGTCCAAGGGTGTTTGGAGAATTAATAACATCTAATTTCGTTCCGCTCTTAGGAACATAAATTTTATTGTCAATACCACGTACTAGGGTAGGTGAATTAGATAAACCATTTCCACCTTGAAAAGAATTTAATATAATTCCTGATAAGTAAGGTGAAGATGTTTGTAGGTTCATTTGTCCTATATTATAGGAGTTATTAGTTTCATCAGCAAGTATTGAGTATAGTACTTGACTGTTTTGCGAAAATTCAAAAGCTTGAAAAGGTTCATAAGGACTAGGGTTTGGATTGCTAGGATTAACATAACTAGAATTTCCTTTTTCATAAGTAAATGTTCCTGTTGAGTTGTCAAAAGTAAATACATATGCTCTATTTACTCTTGTAAAGCCATATGGTGGAGGGTCGTTGTCAATCAGTACTTTGGCATAAGCTATACGCTGCATATTAGGTGAAATACTGATTCCAGATGTGCCTTTAAAACCAAAATGGTATTCTGAAAATTGATCTTCTGGTGTTATTACAGGTGTGTTTGAAATACCATTAGAGGTTATTAATATAGAGAGCAATTCATCAAAAGGGTTTAATATCAACCAATATGATTCTCCATCGGCATGAGTTGCTACAGTCATATGATTTTCTCTACGGATTTCATCCTTTTCTGCAATCGGCAATAAATTTAAATTAGTGTTGAGGTTAGTAATTGTATTGTTCTCTATATCTACAATTGAATAAAAATAGTCGTCTCCTATGGTTGGATGATCAATTAATATTGTAAATACATAATATTTATTGCAATCCCCTGGCATTGGTACAATTGAAACAGTTCTTGATCCTCCGTTTAATCCAGAACCAATAACTTGGTGGTTACCGTTCCACACAGTACTGCCATCTGTATAAAATAATAGGTTGCCGTCATCATCACTTACTGTTGCTGACTGATAATGAAGGTTAGTAGTTTGTCCATCAAAAATAGGAGTAGCAGCACCATTAAAATTAAGACCAGCTCCATTTCCAAAATACCAATTAGCATTTTCTTGTTGCCCAAAACTAATCATGTTAAAACACAAAAAGATAAGGAGAGTTAATTTGTAAAAGTTTAGTTTCATAAAATTTGAATTTAATTAAACAATTGATTGTATAATCTTGTTCAATAGTTTCAAATTTGTTACCCGATTTTTTTTGTTTTTTTTCTACGAAACATAAAAACTCCAAAGCAAAGAGTGATAAAAGCACCAATATAATAGTAAATATTAGAAGAGGTACTACTAAGCTTCACAGTGTTAGTATCACCTAAAATATAGAAGCTACCCCAATAATAGGGATGAGAAGTGAAAACATTTGTAGTATTTAAATAGTCAATCTTAGCTTGCTGAAGTGCTTTGCTTTTAGTTATTCCTTTTTTTAAGTTTTTATAAAAAAGCTTCATTATTTCTGGAGTGGTTTCATCTGATATTTTCCATCTACTTAGCATTAGGCTTTTAGCTCCTGCATATTGAAAAGCATTGCCTAAGCTTAAAATACCTTCTCCTTTATTTATTTTGCCTACTCCAGTATTACAAGCGCTTAACACAACTAAGTCAGCAGGAATATTAACAGTGTATAATTCATGACCATAAAGTATGTTATCTTCTTTGTTGTTTTTTAAAGATTCTGAAAAATGTATTTTAATGATTTCGGGATTTAAGCTATCTATTTCAGCATGTAATGCAAGGTGAATTAATTTGTATTTGTTAACGTAGGTTTTAAAATTTGTCTCATTGGCATCGTCATCAAAAAAGTATTTGCCTTTAAACACTTGAGAGAGTTCCGTGATTTCCTTTCTAGAACCTGGTAAATCAATTTCGTTGTTATTTAATATCGAATCATTAATGGTATATGAAAAAGCCATACATTCATTAAGTATATCTTTAGAACTATGTTTTAAGTTACTTTCATAGAGCATGCTTGCTGAATTAGCATAACTAATCGCATAGTCGTAGAGTAAATAGTTTGGCTTATGGTTTGGTCTTGTATAGTCAGAATTAATTAGAAGGTCAAATTGCAAATGCCATAGAGACTCATCTGGGACTATAATTAATTTATTGCCTTTAAAGTTTTCTTTGATAGGTTTTATTAATTGTTGATATAAATCTGATGCGGTTTTTGTAAAAGCATTTTCGTCTTTATTTATGATATTAGTATTAAAAACTTGAATGGTCTCATCTAAGTTTTTAACATCAAGGGTTTTAATGTCAATAGTACTTTTAGTAATTATGTAAACCGTAATGTGTGTTTGTGATTTAAAAAACTCAATAAACGTTGTTTCTTCATCTAAATGGCTTTGAATTTCTGAAATACTTACTATTGGTTTTTCGTATTTCAAACCATAATATTTGGGAAAATCTTTTTCAATTCTCTGTTCTAGAGAGTCTTTGCTTTTGTTGATGTCAAACAATCTACCTTCTAAGGTGTATATTTTTGTAGTATCGATAACTTTATTAGAAATCTCTTTAATAATTTGAGAGGTTAGTTTAGAAATTTCATTGTTTAAGTAGTTTTCTAACGTTATAATTTCAGTATTCACATTTGAAACTTCTTTTACTTTTGAGTTTTTGGCAAGCTCTCTTAATACATTAGCTCTGCTTTTTTCTGAGTAATAGAAAATACTATCTTTTGATACAATATTTTCGTCTAGACTATGCATTAATAGTCCAGTTTCTATGATTTTTCCATAGATAGTTTTTGTTGTGCTCGAAAATTTGATTTTGTCATTGTAGTTTCTTTTAGTGTTGCGTAGCCAATTAATTAAAGACTCTGCCTTTTTATAAAATTTATTGCTCTCTATTAAGTACTCTTTATTATCAGAAACTAGATATAACTCTAGTAATATGTCAGCTTTGGTTTTTGTAGCGTCAAGTTGTAGCTTATTGCTTAAGTAGCTAATTGATTGAAAGAACTCAGGTTTGTTTTGTTGATTAAGACTCCCCAAATAATTAGCTCTAATAGCTTCATTATTATAGTCTAGTGCTTTTTCGTAATCATTGAGTTTTAGATAAACTTTTGCTATGTTGTTTAGAGACTCAATAGTGTTGATGTTATTTTTGCCAAAATATTTTATCCTAATTTTTAGAGATTCTTGAATGTTCTCTAGTGCTTTTGAATAGTCTTCAATATCATAATAAACCGAAGCTAGGTGAGCATATGAAAACGAAGCTATTATTTTACTTCTTTGATTATTAGCTTTGTTGAGGAGTGTTATTGCTTTTTCAATATATGGAATACCGCGTTCATCACCATAAATTCTTCCTAATTGACTGTATGGAAAGTGAAGTGTAAAATGGTCTTTTCCGTACATTTTAGTAGCCATTTCAAGCGCTTTTTTAGTGTGAAATAAGCTCTCTTCTTTAAAACCTCTGTCTAAGTAAGACATACCAAGATTGAAATGAATCCTCAATTGGCTTTGATGTGTGTCTAATCCATAGTGTAAAACACTTAAGCTTAAAGCTTTTTGAAAATACTTTTCACCTTCATTAAACTCTTTATTTTGATTGTAGATAAGCCCTAATTGGTTATATATTTCTATAAAGTATGGATGATTAGTTTCGTCATGGTATGCTTCTTTTGAAAACTCATAAGTGTTTTTAAAATTTACAAAAGCTGCTTCAAAATCTCCTTGATCATAGTTAATTTGTCCAAAGGTTTCACTTATTTTAGCTTTTAAAGCTTTATCCTTAGGGGATTCATTTTGTAAAGAATTTAAAGCTAAGTTTAAATGTTCTATCGCGTCTTTATAATTACCACTTCTGTGATATGTTCTTGCTAAATTATAATAGCAGTATGAGAGGTTGTAGCTGTTGTCTTTTATAAACTCTAGGCTAATGCTTAAAGCCATTTTGAGGTCTTTTTTTGATTGATCAAAATTACCCTTAACGCGCTCAATAGTTCCAATGCTGTTTAGAGCAATTACTTCTTCCAATTTAGCTTTAATGTTATTTTGTCTACTAATGTTTAGAGCCTTTGTGGCAGTAACTAAAGCTTCTTCAGTATTATTTTTTGAGATGTATGCTCGAGAAAGTAAATTATAAGATTCAGCTGTTTTTAAGTGTTTTTTTGAAGCCTTAAAGGCTTTTAGTGCTAGTTTTAAATGAGTAATTGCTTTGTCGTTTTTTGCATAGAATAATGCATTTTTTCCTTTTTCTAAATTTAAAATGGCTAAACTGTCATTTTGTTGTGCAGAAGAGTCAATTATACCAAAGACAAAACATAAAAAAATACATAAAACACGATGATGAAAAGATAAGATCATAGAAGGTTAGTTTAGTTGGTAGATCTTTTACAAATTATATTAAAAAACTTTAATCTCCTAAAGTTATTTAGATGTAGAAGTTTTCAGCTTGACATTACAGTTTAGACTTTAAAAAACTTTTCCGCTCATAGTTTATAAAAGTTTATTTTTGTTACCATAACTTAATAAAGGCGTGATAAGTAATTCCCAGTATTTAGAGGCTCTATTAAAAAACGATACTAAAATTATTTTAGCTATCTATAAAAATAATTTTTATAAAGTAAAATCTTTTGTTTTAAATAACAAAGGGCAAGAGGTTGATGCAGAAGATGTTTTTCAAAAAGCTTTACTTCAATTGGCTGTGAGATACAAAAAAGAAAAGTTTGTCATAAACTCAAGTTTTGATATTTATTTTTTTACAGTTTGTAAAAATTTATGGCGTAGAGAATTAAATAAATCAAAAATTAAGGTAACAAAAGATGGAGTAATGGAACTAAGAGATGAAAAT
Source organism: Gaetbulibacter jejuensis (assembly GCF_039524015.1). NCBI lineage: Bacteria > Pseudomonadati > Bacteroidota > Flavobacteriia > Flavobacteriales > Flavobacteriaceae > Gaetbulibacter > Gaetbulibacter jejuensis. The sequence continues at coordinate 48,278 of NZ_BAAAGF010000004.1, forward strand.
GAAGATATTGCTATGGCAATTTTAGAACAAAAGCGTTGGGAATTGTTTTCTGAAAGCCTAAAACTTTTATCTGAAAACTGTAGACTTGTTTTAAAACTATACTTTTCTAAATCATCTTATAGTGATATTGTGGAAAAGCTAAAGTATAATTCAGAAACAGTTGCGAGACAGCGCGTTTTTAAATGTAAAACTAAATTAAAAGAGATAATTAAAAAAGATAAGCGTTTTAAGGCTTTGCATAAGTTATGAAAGAAGAAGATTTTATTTTAATTGAAAACTACCTTAAAGGTACTTTGTCAAAAGAAGAGGAAGATTCTTTTTTAGAACGGTTAGATTCTGATGCTCAATTTGAAGCTGAATTTAAGTTAGAGCAGCAAGCTTTTAATACATTAAGTGAAGGTCAATGGAGTTATATAGATAATTCTTCTTCAGAGGTGCAAGAGTATAAAGAAGCATTGCAGGATAATGACATACAAGAGTTGAAACTTACTATTGATAGGCTATATTCTAATCAAAAACAAGCACATAAGGGAATCAATAAAAATCTGTATTACTATATAGTAGCGGCTTCGGTAGTGGTTTTTTTAGGGTTTCAATTTTTCTTCAGTCAAAATGTTTCTAATCAAGAATTGTACAATAGCTATATTGGTTATGATAGCTTGCCTTCCTTTGTTACTAGAGGTTCTACAAATGAAACTGAACATCAGCTTGTGCAAGCTCAGCATTTATTTGATAAGGGAGAGTATGAAGCTTCATTAGCTATTTTTAAACCTTTTTTAGAGTCTGAAACCAATAATACATTATTGTATATTTATATTGGGATAGCACAAACAGAATTAGGTTTGTATCAAGAGGCAAAGTTAACTTTTGATCAACTCAAAAATAATGAATCTACTTATGACAGTATAAGCTATTGGTATACTGCTTTACTGTATCTCAAACAAGAGAGAATAGATGAGGTTAAAGAGGTTTTGAATACCATTATTTCTAATTCATATTACAATCACGAAAAAGCACAGGACTTGTTAAACGAAATAGAATGAATAAAAAAATAGTTTCTTCTGTAATTGCAATAATCATCATTTTTGGAGTTTTAGGCTACGAACACTTTTTAAAAGAACAAGAAGTAGCCGAAATAGTATCTGAAGGAGAAACTGTAAAAACAGATACTAACGAATACTTTTTGCCAACAAGCACAACAGGACAAATAGTACATCATGAAGGTTACTCGCTATCTTACAGTGAACCTCACGAGCAAGCTGAATGGGTAGCTTATGAGTTGAAAAAATCGCATTTATCAAATACTAATTTTAAACGACCATATTTTGAAATTGATAAAGCTGTAAAAACTGGAGCAGCACATTGGCGCAATTATAAAAAGTCAGGTTATGATCGAGGGCATTTATGTCCTGCAGGAGATAGAAAATACAGTAAATATGCTCATGATGAAACATTTTTAACCAGTAATATTAGTCCGCAAGAACATGCGTTTAATTCTGGTATTTGGAATACTTTAGAGCAAAAAGTGCGTTATTGGGCTAGTAAGTATGATGGCGTATATGTGGTTTCTGGAGGTTTGCTAAAAGGCAATTTAAAAACTATAGGAGAAGAGCGCGTAGCGGTTCCTAATCAGTTTTACAAAGTACTTATTGATAATAATACTGGTAATACAAAAATGATAGCGTTTTTGATGCCTCATGAAAACTCTAATAAACCATTGTATGAGTTTGTGGTTTCGGTAGATTCTTTAGAAGCGTTAACAGGAATTGATTTTTTTCCAGAACTAGATGATGCTATTGAAAATAGGTTAGAGGCTTCAAGTAGTTACAAAGCGTGGAGTTTTGATTGAAAATTGTCTTTTGTATTGTTGTAATACCTACTTTTTCTAAGTTTATTGTTTGAGTTTGCCTATTATTCCTTTCCAACGAAGTTGTCGTATAAATTTCCCTTCATCTTTAGAAACTAAGAACGCTTTACGTTCTTTTTTGGCTTTAAAATAGCCTACTAAGTAATTTTTAAATAGAGCAAAACTTCTTTTTTTATAAGATAGTTTTAATGCCGAAATTAATGTAATTACAAAACCATAACGCATTTTATACATGGCTTTACCTTGTAAGTGTTTAGAGGCTTTATTGTAACTATTCCCTGTAGGTTTTAAATGCTTTACACAAAGCGACTCGTCTACAACCACTTTCCAATTATGGTATTTAGCGAGTAAAGTATCTACCGTGTCCCAACCAATGGATGGTTTTAAACCACCAATAGCTTTAAAGCAAGCTTTTCGGTAAGCTTTAAATGGACCTCGAACATGCGTTTTGTTGGCAATGTTTTCATAAACCCATTCATGGTCTTTTTTTATATAGGCTAAACCTCCAGCAATTCCAACAGATTTATCACTTTCAAAAACCATTTTTATACGCTCTAAATAATTGGTAGGAAGAATAATATCTGCATCAAACTTACAAATTACATCGTAGTTATCGTCTAGCGTGTTGTAGCCTTGGTAAAAGGCGTTTATTACTTTTGAACCCGGAAGATGAGTGTTAGAAGATTTGTAATTTACAAGGGTTATCCAGGAGTGTTTTGAGCAAAAAGAAGAGACTATAGCTTCAGTCTTGTCTGTAGAGTTATCGTTAACTACAAGCACTTTTTTAGGTAAAACCGATTGATTTACTAACGACTCCAAAGTTTGCGCTATGCAATCTTCTTCATTATGAGCTGGTATGACGATATAAAAGTTCAAAAATTTGAAATATTAAGTATTCAAAGTTAAACTCTTTCAGCATAAACAATGTAATATCTTGGCGTAAACCAACGTAATATGGGTCTAATACCTATCTTTTTTGTTGGATTGGTCCATTTTTTAGAGTCTATAATTTTCCAACCTGTTTTTTCTAATAACCAATCAAACTGCCAATCTTCAAACTCATGGTAATGACGATCTCTCATATCGGTTTTACTTCTGTAAGCAGAAGCAAACCATAATTTTAAAGGAATGCTAGCTACTAATTTATCTGATTTTATAGACTTTAAAACAGTATAAGGTGAAAGCAAATGTTCAAAAATTTCAAAAGCAGTTACCACATCAGTATTGGTGTTTTCAATTTCAGAAGTGTCTTCGTCTAAATCAATACCAGAAGTGTTTTCAACAGAAAACCCATTTGCTTTCATAATTTCTGTAAATGGGTTTTCTACACCTAAATCTAAAACAGAAGCAGGTGTTTTAATATGCTTTTTTAAGAACTCTAAAGTTATTTTATATCTCTTGTGTGGAAATTTTCCTTCGTACATAGCTTCTTTCCACAACAGTGGAAGTATTATTAATATTTGTAAACAATAGCGTTAATGTGCATTCCTGCACCAACACTTGCAAACATAATAATATCTCCTTTTGTAAGACTATGATTTTCTAATTTATTGTTCTTTACCAAGTCAAAAAGTGTAGGTACAGTTGCAACAGAACTATTACCTAATTTTTGAATGTTCATAGGCATAATGCCTTCAGGGATATCGGTTTTGTAGAGTCTGTAAAAGCGTTTTAATATAGCTTCGTCCATTTTTTCATTAGCTTGATGGATGAATATTTTTTTCACCTCTTTAATGTCTATTCCGCTTTTATCTAAGCAGGCTTTCATTGCACTTGGAACATTGCTTAAAGCAAATTCGTAAATTTTACGACCATCCATTTTAATGTAACGTGTGTCTCTACAAAGGTCTTGATTGTTTGAGTTTCCGAAGAATAAATAGTAAGCTTCATCATAAGTAAAACTAGCACTTTCGTGTGCTAAAATTCCGCCTTCATCATTAGTAGCTTCTATAATTGTTGCGCCAGCTCCATCACTATAAATCATAGAGTCTCTATCGTGCTTATCAACCACTCTCGATAAAGTTTCAGCTCCTATAACTAAGCAACGTTTTGCAATACCAGCCTTAATAAATGCATTAGCTTGTATAACACCTTCTACCCAACCAGGACAACCAAAAAGAATGTCGTAGGCAACGCATTTTGGGTTTTTAATACGCAAGCTGTGTTTTATTCGTGCTGCTAAACATGGTAAAATATCACTTTGAATGGTGTTGTGTTTAACATCACCAAAATTGTGTGATACTATGATATAATCTAGAGTTTCTGGGTCTATGTTTGCGTTAGCAATAGCTTTTTCGGCAGCAAAGAACCCAAGGTCAGACGCTGTTAAATGGTGTTTTGCATATCTACGTTCAGCAATACCAGTTATGGCTTTAAATTTATCAACAATAACTTCGTTAGGATGATTAATTTCTGAGCCATCAGTGTTTAAAAACTGGTGTTGGTGAAAGTTTTCATTTTTTTCAATGGTATCAGGGATATAGCTTCCAGTACCTGTAATTTTTATATTCATAAAAGAAAAAAGCCTTTAATTTTTACTAATATAACAAATATACTAGCTGTAAATTAAAGGCGTCTTTATTATCTGATTATTTTACGATGTTCAACATCGTATTATGCATCCATATATTCTTCAATTGGAGCGCAAGTGCATATTAAATTACGGTCTCCATAAGCATCGTCAACACGTCTTACAGAAGGCCAAAATTTATTGTCTTTTACATAGTCCAAAGGAAAAGCAGCTTTCTCTCTAGAGTAAGGTAGTAACCACTCGTCTGAGGTAACTAACTCTAAAGTGTGAGGTGCATTTTTTAAGACATTATTGTCGTCTTCTTTAGAAACTTCGCTAATTTCTTTTCTAATAGAAATCATAGCGTCACAAAAGCGGTCCATTTCAGCTTTACTTTCACTTTCAGTAGGTTCAATCATCATTGTTCCTGCCACAGGAAAAGATACTGTTGGTGCATGGAACCCATAATCCATTAAACGTTTTGCAATGTCAACCACTTCAATTCCGTTGGCTTTAAATGCTCTACAGTCTACAATCATTTCATGAGCTGCTCTACCACGTTCCCCAGAATACAGTGTATCAAAACTTCCTTGTAAACGGTGTTTGATATAATTGGCATTCAAAATGGCAATTTTGGTAGCTTGAGTTAAACCTTCTGCACCAAGCATTTTAATATATCCATAAGAAATTAAGCATGCTAACGCAGAACCAAAAGGTGCAGCCGAAATAGCTGTAATAGCTTTTTTACCACCAGTTTTTACTATTGGATTTCCTGGTAAGAAAGGTACAAGTTGTTTAGCAACACAAATTGGTCCAACTCCAGGACCTCCACCACCATGAGGAATAGCAAACGTTTTATGAAGGTTAAGGTGACATACATCTGCACCAATATTTCCAGGGTTTGTTAACCCTACTTGGGCGTTCATGTTTGCCCCATCCATATAAACTTGTCCGCCATTATCATGGATGATTTTAGTAATTTCTTTTATCGCAGATTCGTAAACACCATGTGTTGAAGGGTAAGTAACCATTAAACAAGACAAATTGTCTTTGTGTAATTCGGCTTTTTCACGTAAATCATCAACATCAATATTACCTTCGTCAGTAGACTTAGTAACTACAACTTTCATTCCTGCCATTACTGCACTTGCAGGATTGGTGCCATGTGCAGACGACGGAATTAAACAAATGTTTCTGTGATGATCTCCACGAGATTCGTGATATGCTTTTATAACCATAAGTCCAGCAAACTCACCTTGAGCACCAGAGTTTGGTTGTAAGGAAGTGGCTGCAAAACCAGTGATTTCTGTAAGTTGATCTTCTAGTTCTTTTAAAACCGTAAGATAACCTTCAGCTTGTTTTTTAGGAACAAAAGGATGAATGTTTGCCCATTTAAAAATACTTAAAGGCAACATTTCAGCAGCTGCATTAAGTTTCATGGTACAAGAACCTAAAGAAATCATCGAGTGGTTTAATGATAAATCTTTACGCTCTAAAGATTTTATATAACGCATCAACTCGGTTTCTGAGTGATAAGTGTTAAAAACATCTAACGTTAAAAAGTCTGACTGTCTTTGTAAATCTTCAGCAATATTAACGTCTTCAGTAATTGAAGAAATTTCGAAAGCCTCTTTTTTAGCCGCTTTTGCAAAAACAGCTATAATATAATTTAAATCTCTTACTGATGTTGTTTCGTTTAACGCAATAGTTACTGTGTTATCATCAGGATAGAAGAAATTTACTTTTTTCTCTTTGGCAATCTTTCTAAGTTTTTTAGCATCAGTTTTTATTTGAAGCGTATCAAAGTAAGAAGTGTTAGCTTGCTTATAACCTAATTTTTTTAATGCCTTTTCTAGTGTTGAAGCTGAATTGTGAACTTTGTTAGCAATAAATTTAAGCCCTTTAGGACCATGATATACTGCATACATTCCTGCCATAACAGCTAATAATACTTGAGCAGTGCAAATGTTTGATGTTGCCTTGTCACGCTTAATGTGTTGCTCACGTGTTTGTAACGCCATACGTAAAGCTCTGTTGCCATTAGTGTCTTTTGTTACACCAATAATACGACCAGGAATATCACGTTTGTAGGCTTCTTTAGTTGCAAAAAAAGCTGCGTGTGGTCCACCATAACCCATTGGGATTCCAAAACGTTGGGTAGTACCTACAACAACATCAGCTCCAAATTGCCCTGGAGCTTCCAGTTTAACTAAACTTAAAATATCAGCAGCTACAGCTACTTTAATTTGGTTTTCGTTAGCTTTCGAAATGAAAGATTTTATGTCAGTAACCTCTCCGTTTTTTCCAGGATATTGAAGGATAGCGCCAAAAAACTCTGAAGAAAAATCAAACTCATCTTCATTGCCTACTACAATTTCTACACCAATAGGAGTGGATCTTGTTTCTAGTAAAGATAGCGTTTGTGGTAATATGTTTTCAGAAACAAAAAACTTGTTAACACCTTGTTTCTTTTGGTCGCGTTCTCTTACTGCAAATAACAAACTCATAGCTTCAGCAGCAGCAGTACTTTCGTCAAGTAAAGATGCATTTGCTATTTCCATACCTGTAAGGTCTGTAACCATAGTTTGGAAATTTAATAAAGCCTCTAGACGACCTTGAGCAATTTCGGCTTGGTAAGGTGTGTAAGCTGTATACCAACCTGGATTTTCTAAAATATTACGCTGAATAACTGCAGGTAAAATAGTTGGATGGTATCCTAAACCTATGTATGTTTTATAAACCTTATTCTTTTTTGATAATTCGTGAATATGAATATTGTATTCATGTTCAGTCATTGGTTCATCTAGATTCAATTCTTTTTTTAAGCGAATATCATCAGGAATGGTTTCGTAAATTAGTTGTTCTAAAGAGTCAACACCAAGGGTTTTTAGCATCTCTTTTTGGTCGTCTTCTCTAGGACCAATATGACGAAGTGCGAAAGCATTTGTATTCATTAAAATTATGTTGTGTTTTGAAGCGCAAAATTACGGAATTATTCATGTTTTTTTGTTAATGAAAATGAAAGTTTTTAACCAAATACAACTGTTATTAACACTTTGACTATTTTTGTTATATGAAGGTTTTGAAGCGTATTTTTGATTTTTATATCAATAGCAGTATTCATGTGGCTTTATCAGTGTTTTCATTAGCGTGGATTACACTTTTAGAGTTTGAATTGCCTTATGATAAAAATGTCCTTTTTTTCATCTTCTTTGCTTCAATTACAGGATATAATTTTGTGAAGTTTTTTGGCTTAGCAAAGTTTCATCATAGAAGTTTGGCAACGTGGTTGAAATATATTCAATTATTCTCGTTGGTTTGTTTTTTATTGATGTGTTATTATGTCTTGCAGCTGGAGCAAACAACATTAGTCTATATTTCTGTTTTTGGAGTTGTTACATTTTTATATGCAATCCCATTTTTACCCAAAAAGATTTTTCTTGATGAGAAACAAAATTTAAGAAGTTTAAGTGGTCTTAAGGTATATGTGATAGCTTTAGTTTGGTGTGGTGTTACTGTGTTTTTACCGCTTGCGAATGCAGATTTTTTAATGAATTGGGATGTGAGTATTACAGCAATTCAGCGTTTTGTATTTGTCCTCGTGTTGATGTTACCATTTGAAATAAGAGATTTACAATATGATAGTGTAAAGCTAGCAACAATTCCGCAGCAAATAGGAGTTAAAAAAACTAAATTGATAGGTGTGTTGTTACTTATGGTGTTCTTCTTTTTGGACTATTTAAAAGATGATATGCAGTTAATGAATCTACTGGTTTTATTGGTAATTACTGCTATTACTTTGCTAAGTGTTGTGTTGGCTAAAAAAGAACAATCAAAATATTACAGTGCCTTTTTTGTAGAAGGCATTCCTGTTTTGTGGTTGCTATTAATTTTGGTTTTTCAACTGCTGACTTAATTGATCTTTAAGTGCTTGACGTTCTTCTTTTTTTAAGCATTCCACATCCGAAAACTTTATGGTTTTTGTAAGCGATTTATTTCGTTTTGTATAAGCTCTTGTTACTCTACACCAAGATAAGCGTATTGTAAGCTTTATTCTTTCCCAAAAAGTAGCATCTCCATATTGTGATTTATCACAAATTTGTTTTGCTTCTTCGCACGATATAAACAGTACACTTTTTTTCATTTGTTGTTATTATAACCAATTTTCTTCTAAACATTCAGCCATAGCATTTCTGGCTCTATGGATAATTACCCAAAGGTTAGACGCAGTAATGTTTAATTCATTACAAATAGTTTCAGTATCTAATCCTTCTATGGTTTTCATTTTAAAAACATTAGCTTGTTTTTCAGGAAGTTTGCCTAAACAGTTGTAAATAGCATCGCCTAACTCCTCGTTTTCAAGTTTGTCTTCCGCTGTTTTATCAAATGGATCCGAAACACGTTCTTCAAGCCAATCGCCTTCAGCTTCATCGGAGTTGTAAGACATACGCACTTCAGCTTGTCCTTTTTTAGAGTTTATCTTGCGGTAATGGTCAATGATTTTTCGCTTTAAAATAGCAATAAGCCATGTGCGTTCGTTGGCATCGCCTTTAAAGTTTTTCATTGATTTTAATGCGGCAAAAAAAGTGTCTTGAACCAAATCCTTAGCCATTTCACGGTCGTTTACACGCGATATGGTATAGTTAAAAAGATAATCGGAATAGTTGTCAATCCAATTATCAGGATTTAGTGTATGGTTAGGCATGTTTCTTTTTCAAGTATTTAGTCAAAAATAGCTAAATAATATTAATTAATATAAATTAGTTAGTCAATAAGTCGTGTATAGCATTCTCGATTTTTAGGTGTTTAAACTTAAAACCATTATCGATTAACCGTTTTGGAATAACATTCCTGCTTTTTAAGACAAGCTCGGTCTCAGTACCAATTAATTTTGCTCCAAATTCCAATATGGGTTTTGGATGTGATAATCCAAAAGGTACTTTTAATATTTTCCTTAAAGATTTCATTAAAATAGAGTTTGTTGTAGGATGAGGTACGCTTAAGTTGAATTTGCCTTGTAGAGTTTCAGTGTTTAATATAAATTCAACTGCACTAGCAAAATCAAATTCATGTATCCAACTTACTTTTTGGTTTCCATTACCTTGTTTACCTCCTAAACCAAATTTTGTTAAACGTTTTAGAGGAACTAAAGCCCCTCCATTTTTTCCTAATACAATTGATGTACGCAATGCTATTTTTCTTGTGTTTGGGTTGATAACTGAAAAGAATGTCTTTTCCCAAGACTTTGCAATGTTCATTGAAAAGTCATTACCAATTTCTCCATTTTCTTCTGTCATTTCTTTATGCAATGAATGCTTGTAGATTGTAGCTGTAGAAGAATTTATCCATACTTTTGGAGGGTTTTTGCATAAGTTTATTGCTAAGCCTAAAACATGAGTTGAGTCTATTCTAGAGTCGTAAATTAGTTTCTTGTTTTTTTCTGTATATCTACAATCAACTGATTTTCCTGTAAGATTGATTAGTGCATCAGCATGTTCTAAAACGTCTACCCATTTTCCAATATCTTTTGCATTCCAGTAAATGTCATTTTCTTTTTTTGGTTTTCGAGTCAGTATTTTAACAGAATACCCTTTTTGGACGAAGTAATCTTCAAGCACTTTGCCTAGAAACCCACTTCCACCTGCTATTATTATTGTTTTCATTTTAACTCGTTTTTTGTTGTGTTGATGGTTTTGTAGGTTGTTTAGAAATCCTTCTTCCTCTAAAAAAAAGAAACAGATTCAAGAATAAAATAATCCCTAAATAAATGGTAAAGCCCCCTATTTTTTTGCTTAAAATCTCTATTAGATTTTGACTAGTGATTGGGCTATTATTGTAATAGTGAATTTCCATAATATATAGAGCAAAACCAATGTTGGTGAGATAAAAACCAATTTCAAAGAGTTTGTTTGTAGCTAATGCGATGTCTTCTTTTCCTTTGAAGATATCTATCATAAAAAGTTTACCATTTTTAAATAACATTTTAGATACATAGATTGTTAGTATTATAACAATAGGTAGGTATACAATGTAACCGATAATAATTTTTGAATTTTCCATAATGATTTATTGTTTTAAAGTTTTTGATTTTACTAAGTATGTTAAACATAAAATATTGTTATAGTGCAATATTGCTAGACCAATAATAATTATACCTAAATGACAACTGATAGAATTGACTGCTTCAGAAAAAGAATTTACCTTTTCCCAATACGAGATTGTTACAATAGCGTAGCCTAGATTTAATAGATAATAACCTGTTAGTAGGAGATTATTAATGTTTTTTACAATTGATTTTTTTTGATGAAATAAGTGTAATAGATAGACTTCACCATAACTGTAAAATAACCAACCAACTCTAATCATAATGAAGAATATAATTGGAATATATATACAGTATGTTATGATGTTATAATTCATTTTAATATTTTTAAACTTTCAATAAATTTTGAAAGTACGTTTTAAATTTTTTTATTTAAAGAGTTTAAGTAACGACTTTGTTAACCAATTTTGTTGCTGGTTTACCACTTTGTTTATCATAGTATCCATTGTGTCGGTTAGCTCATGTAATGCTTTAGTTTGTTTTATAAGTTCTTTAGTTTTTTCAGTGCCATCATCTTTTATAGATGATACATCTTTTAGTATTTTAACGACTGGTTTAATTTCACGTCTGCTTCGTTCTTTGGCGACAATTCGTGCTAATTCTTGTACATTTTTTTCGGTAGTGAAATATTCTTTACGCTCACCAGGAATAATTTCTTTGGTTACAATTCCCCAATCCATTAATTGTCTTAAGTTCATGCTAGTGTTGCCTCTAGAAATCTTAAGTTCTTCCATAATGTCTTCCATAGACAAGGGTTTTGTGGAAATAAAAAGCAGTGCTTGAATTTGCGCCATGGCTTTATTTATTCCCCAAAGCGAACCTAAACTTCCCCAAGTGCTAATAAATTTTTCTTTTGCTTCTTGATATTCCATAGAGCAAATATATAAAATATTTTAAACTTTCAAAAATTATTGAAAGTTATTTTATTTGCAAATGAATATGATCATCATGTCTTACGGCTTGACACCCATGAAATCGGATTTTTGAATAATTCTGCAACTGCAATTGTTGCTTCAAATATGGCTCAATGAAGATTTTTTGAGTATTGGAGTTGTTAACGAATTCTAACACTAGAGTCCTAGTGCTTTTTTCATCTAGAGTTAATTCATTTATTTTTCCAAAGGATAAGTATTTTGGAAAGTCGTATTGCCAATAGCCTTTATATTTGCATTTTTCTGATGTTTGGTTTGTTGAATTGACATAAACTCCATATCCTGAAATAGAAGGTTTTTTATTGGTAGGCATTCCTTTATTATCTAAATATTGAAATGAAATATCAATTTTTTTACCATCATTATGACTTAAATGTGGTAGCAACGGAAAACCATTAAAAAAAGGAAAGTTAGCATCTAGATAAGTAATTGAAATGTTGCTGGGTTTTAAATCTGCAGCTGAAGTTATTAACAGATTACTTAATTCAGGAGTTACATAATTTCTAAAAAGTAAAGGGTATGCTATATTTCTTGGTTTAAGTTCTGAACTGAAAATAGGTAACTTTTCACGACCAAATATTTTAGCAATTGGCGGAACAACTAAAAGGTTAAAGACTAAATATAAAAGTGGAAATGTATAGCGCTTTTTAGTTTTCATCTTTTTTGAAACAAAAACAGATAAAAGCCATACAATTCCACCAACTTGTGTAATTACAGTTAGAGATAGAATAACGCAGATATGTACTAAAAGCTTTAAAAACTTCATAAAACAACAACGTTATTTAATCATAATTATTTCTCAATCAAACCAGCACGTTTTAGTAGTGCTTCTGGTTGAGGTTCTTTTCCTCTAAATCGTTTGTAAAGCGTCATAGGGTCTTCAGTTCCTCCTTGTGAAAGCACATTGTCCTTAAACTTCTGTGCAACATTTTTACTAAAAATGCCTTCTTCTTTAAAAAACTCAAATGCATCAGCATCTAATACTTCAGCCCATTTGTAGCTGTAATAACCAGATGAATATCCACCTTGGAAAATGTGGGAAAACGAGGTGCTCATACAATTTTCAGCAACATCAGGATAAAGTTTCGTGTTCTCAAATGCTTTTTGTTCGTGTGCTTTTACTGAATTTATTGTTTCTGGTGCTTCGTTAGCATGCCAACTCATATCCAGTAACCCAAAACTTAACTGACGCAAAGTTTGCATACCTTCATGAAACGTAGCTGAAGCTTTTATTTTTTCAATTAAATCCATTGGGATTACTTCTCCAGTTTCATAATGTGTTGCAAATAGCTCTAAAGCTTCTTTCTCGTAACACCAGTTTTCCAACACCTGACTTGGTAATTCTACAAAGTCCCAAAACACACTTGTACCAGATATGCTTGGGTAGGTAGTGTTGGCTAACATACCATGTAAAGCGTGACCAAACTCGTGAAAAAGTGTGGTAACTTCATTAAAGGTTAGAAGTGAAGGTTTGGTTTTTGTAGGTTTGGTAAAGTTGCAAACTATAGAAATGTGAGGTCTGCTATTTTCGCCATTTTTCACATATTGTGGTTTGTACACAGTCATCCACGCACCATTACGTTTTCCTGCTCTTGGGAAAAAGTCAGCGTAAAAAACCGAAATATAATTACCGTCACTATCAGCCACTTTGTAAGTAAGCACATCGTCGTGGTATTTATCAATCGTGTTGATTTCTTCAAACTGTAAACCGTATAGTTTTTCGGCAATGGTAAACACGCCATTAATAACGTTTTCAAGTTGAAAATATGGTTTTAGCTTTTCGTCATCTAAATCGAATAGCTTTTGTTTTAATTTTTCAGAATAATAACCACCATCCCATTTTTGTAATTGCTCAATACCATCTAGTTCTTTAGCAAAATCGCTTAATGTTTTAAACTCACGTTCGGCAGCTGGTTTAGCCTTTTCTAATAAATTGTTTAAAAAGGTGTTTACAGTTTCAGGATTTTTTGCCATACGCTCTTCTAAAACAAAATGCGCATGCGTTTTGTATCCTAATAAGTTAGCACGTTGATGACGTAGTTTGGCAATTTTTAAAACAATGTCTTGATTGTCTAATGTATCATTGTTAAACCCTTTTGCTCCAAAAGCTAAAGCTAGTTTTTTACGCAGCTCACGATTTTTAGCATAGGTCATAAACGGTATGTAGCTTGGATATTGTAAGGTAATCATCCAACCGTCTTTACCTTTTTGTTCGGCAGTTTGTTTGGCTTCTTCTTTGGCACTTTCTGGTAAACCATCTAAATCGGCTTCATTAGTAATGTGAAGTTCATATTTGTTGGTTTCGGCCAATACGTTTTCGCCAAATTTTAGTTTTAGTTTACTTAATTCTTTATCAATGTCACGAAGCTGTTGCTTTTTGTCTTCAGGCAAGTTGGCTCCATTTCTAGAAAACCCTTTATATTTTTTATTAAGAAGTGTTAACTGTTCGGTTGTTAAATCTAAACTGTCTTTGGCATCGTAAACGGCTTTAACACGTTTAAATAACGTTTCGTTTAAAGTAATATCATTACTGAATTCAGATAATAAAGGTGAAACCTCTTGAGCAATCTTTTGGATTTCGTCGTTGGTTTCAGCAGAATTTAAATTGAAGAATATACTTGAGATTCTATCTAACTGTTCACCTGAAAAATCTAAAGCTTCAATAGTATTTTGAAATGTTGGTGCTTCCGTATTGTTGGTTATGGCATCAATTTCTGCTTTTGCATCTTCAATTCCTTTTTTAATTGCAGGAAGAAAATCCTCGTTCTTTATTTTTGAAAACGGAGCAGTATGAAATTGAGTGTCAAAGGGTTTGTTTAAAATATTCATTTTAAGTGCTATTAATTGTTAAAGTCAGTGTGATATTTTTCCTACTAAGAAATTGAAATACTGAATATTAACTTTTTTTTTAGGTTTTTATTTAAAATATAATTTTATCTTTGCGGCAGATTTTTCATAAGAGTTTTAAAGAGAGCTCTTTAAAGAAATAATTGATTAATAGCGTTAAAAACCTCGGCTTTCTGTCGAGGTTTTTTTGTTATAAATCTTTAGCAGATTCTATTACCTTGGCTTTCAGACCTTCTTTGTAAACCATTATTTTATCTAGAACACATTGGTCAGAGCTACCAATAATTTGAGCAGCTAAAATTCCTGCATTTTTTGCACCATTTAAAGCCACAGTTGCAACAGGAACACCACCAGGCATTTGAAGAATAGATAAAACAGAATCCCAACCATCAATAGAGTTGCTGCTTTTTACAGGAACACCAATAACAGGTAGTGGAGATAAAGAAGCTACCATACCAGGTAAGTGTGCTGCACCACCAGCTCCAGCAATAATTACTGAGATGCCTCTTGTATGTGCGTTTTTACCGTAATCGAACAGTTTTTCAGGTGTACGATGAGCCGAAACAATATCAACTTCTATATCTATATCAAATCCTTTTAGTATATCAATAGCGTCTTGCATAACAGGCAAATCGCTTTTACTTCCCATAATGATTCCTACTTTGCTCATAGTTTATTTGCTTATAACTTTAATGGTTTTCTTTACTTGTTCAGCTACACGTCTTGCTTCGTTTATATCTTCATTTACAATGGTTACATGTCCCATTTTTCTAAACGGACGTGTTTGTTTTTTTCCGTATATATGAGGTGTAACACCTTCTAGTTTCATTATTTCAGCAATGTTTTCATAAACAACATCTCCTGTATGACCTTCGGCTCCTACCAAATTTACCATAATTCCACCAACTTTACTATCGGTTTGCCCTAATGGTAAATTAAGAATAGCACGTAAGTGTTGTTCAAACTGTGAAGTGTAACTCGCTTCAATAGTTTGATGCCCCGAATTGTGAGGTCTTGGAGCCACTTCATTAACTAAAATCTCATCGTTTTTAGTCTGAAACATTTCAACCGCTAAAAGTCCAACATGGTTAAATGCTTTAGAAACATTTAAAGCCACTTCACGAGCTTTTTGCGCAACAGTGTCATCAATTCGTGCAGGACAAATAACATATTCGACTTGGTTGGCTTCAGGATGAAATTCCATTTCAACTACTGGATACGTTTTTATATCACCATCAACATTTCTAGCCACAATAACTGCGAGTTCATTTTTAAACGGAATCATGTCTTCTGCAATACACTCAACATTTGGCAAACCTTCTAAATCCTCTATAGTTCTTACAACTTTTACACCATTACCATCATAACCAAACTGTGCGCTTTTCCATACAAAAGGGAGTTGTAAGCCTCCATTGTGAATAGCTTCTTTAATTTCAGAAGTGTAAGCGAATCGAGTAAAATCGGCTGTAGGGATGTTATGGTCTTTATAAAACAGTTTTTGTGTTGCTTTATTTTGAATGGTTCTCAAAGTTTTTGAAGAAGGATATACTTTTACGCCTTCTTTTTCTAGAGCTTCAAGTGCATTTGTGTTTACGTTTTCAATCTCAAAGGTTAAAACGTCAACCTGTTTTCCAAAATTGTAAACCGCATCAAAATCCATTAAATCACCAAGTTGAAACTCGTCGCATGCAATTTTACAAGGTGCTTCGTTGCTAGCATCCAGTACTTTAGTGTGGATGTCAAATTTTCTGGTATTGTAAAGCATCATTTTACCAAGTTGTCCACCACCAAGAATACCTAGCTTAAATTCTGAAGAGAAAAAATTCATTGTGTTGATTTTCCACAAAAGTACAAATCAAAACCCTCTGAAAAAACTAAAATCTTAACAATCTAAACGAGAATTCGCAAAACGTTAATCAAATGATTATCTTTGCATTTCTAAAATTAAAAACAAGTGATAAAGCTTCACGATTTACATTTTAAACCGTTTATTTCTGAAGACGAAATTCAAGCGACTGTAGAGCACATGGTTACTGCCATAGCAAACGACTTGCAAGATGAAGTGCCAGTGTTTGTTGGGATCTTAAATGGGTCGTTTATGTTTGTAAGCGATTTTGTAAAGAAATACCCAAAACCTTGTGAAGTTACTTTTATAAAACTAGCGTCTTATGAAGGTTTAAAATCTACTGACGATATTCAGCGTCTAGTAGGTTTAACACAAGATTTAACAGGCAGAACTGTTGTAATTTTAGAAGACATTATCGACTCTGGTAAAACACTGGCTGAAGTTCATAGAATTTTCAAAAACGAAAATGTAAAAGAACTTAAAATAGCGACCTTGTTTTATAAACCAGAAGCCTATAAGAAAGATTTTAAACTACATTATGTTGGTATGGAAATTCCTAATAAATTCATAGTTGGTTACGGACTTGACTATGATGGATTGGGTAGAGATTTGCCAGCTATATATCAATTAAAAACCACACAACACATGACTAATTTTGTCCTATTTGGACCTCCAGGAGCAGGAAAAGGCACACAAGCCGAATTTTTAAAAGAAAAATACAGTTTAGTACACATTTCTACAGGAGATGTGTTTAGATTCAATATTAAAAATGAAACCGCTCTTGGCATGTTAGCAAAATCATACATGGACAAAGGAGAGTTGGTTCCTGACCAAGTAACTATTGATATGCTTAATGCTGAAGTAGAAAAAAATGCTGATGCTAAAGGGTTCATTTTTGATGGTTTTCCACGTACCAATGCACAGGCTGAAGCATTAGATAAATTAATGGATCAAAAGGACTCTCAAATTAATGCTATGATTGCTCTTGAAGTTGATGATGAAGTTTTAGTGCAACGTTTATTAGAGCGTGGTAAAACTAGTGGTAGAGCTGATGATGCTGATGAAAACATTATTAGAAACCGAATTAAAGAATACTACAAAAAAACAGCCATACTTAAAGATTACTATTCTGCACAAGACAAATATTATGGTGTAGATGGTGTTGGTAGTATTGAAGATATTACTGAGCGATTAAGTGCTGTTATAGATTCGTTATAATTTTATTTGGGTTTAAAAATTTATAACTTTTAAACTTTCAACTTTTAAACTCATACAATGACTGAAGGTAATTTTGTCGATTACGTAAAACTACACGTTGCTTCCGGAAATGGAGGCAAAGGTTCTGCGCATTTACATCGTGAAAAATATATAGAAAAAGGAGGTCCAGATGGTGGTGATGGTGGACGAGGAGGTCACGTTATTATTCGTGGTAATGCTAACCTATGGACATTGTATACCTATAAATTTAAAAGGCACTTTAGAGCTGAACATGGTGAGCATGGAGGTAAGAGTAGAAGCACAGGAGCCGATGGAGCAGATGTGTACATGGATGTGCCACTAGGGACTGTAATTAGAGATAAAGAAACTAACGAAATCCTTTTTGAAATTACCGAAAATGGCGAGGAAAAAATCATTGCCAAAGGTGGTATGGGAGGACGTGGAAACTGGCATTTTAAAAGTTCTACTAACCAAACACCACGATATGCGCAACCTGGAATTCCCGGAGAAGATCGTGACATTATTCTTGAGCTTAAAATTTTAGCTGATGTTGGTTTAGTGGGTTTCCCTAATGCAGGAAAATCTACACTACTTTCAGTGGTTACAGCTGCTAAACCTAAAATTGCCGATTACGAGTTTACTACCTTAAAACCTAACCTAGGTATTGTAGAGTATAGAGATCATCAATCATTTGTAATTGCTGACATTCCTGGAATTATCGAAGGTGCTGCAGAAGGAAAAGGACTTGGACATTATTTCCTTCGTCATATTGAGCGTAACTCAGTATTGTTGTTTTTAATTCCTGCGGATGCTGATGATATTAAAAAACAGTATGATATTTTACTAGATGAATTAAAGCGCTACAATCCTGAAATTTTAGATAAAGAACGTTTTATAGCTATCTCTAAAAGTGATATGCTAGATGACGAGTTAAAAGCAGAGCTTAAAGAAGAATTAGATAATGAACTCCCAGTAGATTATATGTTTATGTCTTCAGTAGCGCAACAAGGTCTTCAAGAACTTAAAGATAAACTTTGGCAAATGCTTAACGCAAAACCTGCTGATGAGTAATTAATTTCGTAACTTTAAATAAAAAAGTTATGAGATATTTATCATTAATAGTTGTGCTGTTTTTGGTGTCTTGCGCTCCAATTAGAGTGAATTACGACTACGAAACTGCAACCGACTTTACAACTTATAAAACCTATAATTATTACGCCAATATCCAATCAGGGTTAAACGAACTGGATACTAACCGTTTAATGAACGCTTTAGACGAAGAGCTTCAAAGTAAAGGGCTCACTTTGTCTGAAACACCAGACTTCTTTATAGATATTAAAAGCGATGAGTTTCAAGAAGCAAACCGAAGTTCGGTTGGTGTTGGTCTAGGTGGAGGAGGACGTAATGTAGGAGGAGGCGTTTCTATTGGAATTCCTGTTGGACAATCAAATCTCAATCGTCAAATTATTATCGATTTTGTTGATGAAAACGGTGTTGGTTTGTTTTGGCAAGCCGTAAGTGAAGACAGTTTTAATCCAAATGCTAAACCAGATAAACGCGAAGCTAAGTTCAAAGCTATTGTGGTAAAGATTTTAGAAAATTATCCACCAAAAAAATAATTTATATATGTTACAAAATAAAGTTGCACTCATTACAGGAGGCACAAAAGGTATTGGCTATGGCATTGCTAAATGTTTAATGGATCAAGGTGTTCATGTTGCCATAACTAGTAGAAGTAGTGCAAGGTCACATGAAATTGCAGGTAAATTAAACGCGTCAAGTAAATCAGGCGCAAAAGCTATTGGACTCAAAGCCGATGTTACTGATTTTAAAAGCCAACAAGACGCTGTAAAAGACGTGGTCTCCCAATTTGGACAGTTGGATGTTGTAATTGCTAATGCAGGTGTTGGTCATTTTGCAAGTATTGAAGATATTACGTTACAGCAATGGCAAGATACTATTGATACTAACCTTACAGGAGCATTTTATACTATTAAGGCAAGTGTTGATGCTTTAAAAAATAGTCAAGGCTATTATATTTCTATTTCCAGTCTAGCAGGAACCAATTTCTTTGCGAATGGTTCTGCTTATAATGCCAGTAAGTTTGGTGTTACAGGTTTTACACAAGCGGTTATGTTAGATTTGCGTAAGTATGGTATTAAAGTAAGTACTATTATGCCAGGATCAGTATCTACACATTTTAATGGTAATGAACCAAGTGATAAAGATGCTTGGAAAATTCAAAGTGAAGATATTGGTGAATTGGTTGTTGATTTATTAAAAATGAATCCAAGAACCTTACCTAGTAAAATAGAGGTTAGGCCAACAACGCCACCAAGTAAATAATAAAAAGGCTTCAAATTTTTGAAGCCTTTTTTATTTAATTATTAACTGAAATTCTCACGCCTTCACTATGGCTACTAAACTCTGGTGCATACATACTTTGAATGGTTGTGATGCCATTACTCATATCTCCAGAATTGTTTACACGTAAGTCGTATTCAAACACATAAATTCCTTTTGGTAAGTAATCAAAGAAGAAATTTGTACTTGCATCTTTGGTCGCTTCATAATAGCCTAATCCATCTTGCCATTTGTATTGCGACATTACATTAACAGGTTCTAGTCCTGCTGCTCGCATATCTTTCATGTGGACAAATTCCATAGCGCGATCACTACGTAATTCTATACGTACACGAACCAAATCGCCAACTTCTAAATAAGTTTCAGAAGTAATTTCTGTAAGCTCTTCACCAGTATCAGTATTATTCTTTTTAAATAATTTCTTCTGAAGTTTTAAAGGTGTTTCAGCAGAAGTTATATTATCTAAATCTTCAAAATATTGCCAATATAAACTTCCCCAAGCAATGCCATTTCCTTTTTTGGTGAGTTTTACTTCTGCCATTTCAGGTTTAATTTCGCTAGTATTCCAAGATGTTTTATAATAACCAGTTCCTGCTTCAACTTTTACAGCTTCTAATTTTGAAGGTTCAACAGGTTTATTACCTAAAACAACATCAACCATTTCGGTAACGCTTAACCAATCGCTGCCTTGTAATAGCAATGCGTAAACTGCTTCGGTAGTTGCTTTTGTGGTTTTCCACTGATTGGTTTGCTTGTTTTTAAGTAACCATATTTTTAGGTTGTCTACAGTTTTGGTGTCATTTTCAATTTCTGAAAACGCTTCAATCAGCAACGCTTGCGTTTCAATAGGTGCTTGATACCAATACCAAGAGCTTGTGTTTTCTTTCCAGTACATACCTAATTCTTCTGAAGTAATACTGTTTTCTTTCAATGACTTTAAGATTTTAGAAGCTGTTTTGTCATCTTCCATTCTGTGTGTAATTAAAGCCATTAATCCTTTAGCATACAACGAACGTGATAACCAATATTTTTCTATTTGTGTGTGGTAATATTTGGTAATGTCTTCAACTTCTTTTGATGTTTTAATTTCAGGGAAAAAGCTTCGCATGTACAAATAATGCAATTGTGTATAGCTCAAATGGTCTTTGTCTAAATCTACTTTGCTATTGTATTTTTTAAGGTCTTTATATTCTTTTACAAATTCAGCATCTAGATATTCCATAGCATGTTCTATCATATACTGCTCTTCAAAACCAGAGGTTACATTTAAGTGTTTTAAATGCCCAAAACCAGTAATAATATGTTGTGTAATGTAACGGTTTTCGCGTCCACCTTTAAACCAAGACCAAGCACCATTGCTCATTTGGTTTTGTTGTAACTTACGTAATGCAGATTGTAATTCTTTGTTCATTTTATTCATGTCAAACAACAAAGCGATACGTTTCTTTTGTTCGGTTTCACTTTGTGCATCGCGTAACCATGGCGTTTCTTGAATAAGAATAGATTTTAATTCTTCATTTTTTTCAAGATTATTGATTAATGCATCTTGAGATGCCCATTGATTGAAAACCTCTTGTATTCTAGGATTGCTGTTTGCGATATGACTTGCCAACGCATTTGCATAGTAACGACTAAAGGTTTGCTCATTACAATCATACGGATATTCCATAAGGTAAGGCAATGCTTGAACAGCATACCACGCAGGATTAGAGGTCATCTCTAAAGTAAGCTTATGATGTTTTAAGGTTGTAGATGCGTTGTTTTTAAGCTTGTCTAGAGTAAACGTTCTGGTTTCGTTACTTTTTATCCACATCGGTAATGTTTCGGTGACTAACATTCTGTTAGTTAGCACAGGTAATGCACTTTGTTCACCATCACTAAAATCACCAGATTTTGCTATAATTTTATATTGAATAGCACTCACATTATCAGGAATGTTTAGCGTCCATGACACTTGAGTATTACCTTTTGCATCTACAGAAAAGGTTTCAACTATGTTGGAACTGATAAGATCTTGATTAATATCCTTTCCTGAAATAGCATCTGTTAACTCTAATTTAGCTTGTCCTGAAAGCGCTCCTTCAGTAAGATTAGCAATTTTGGTGCTAATGGTAATAACATCACCTTGACGTAAAAAACGAGGTGTATTTGGTAATACCATTAACTCTTTTTGAGTTACGGTTTCAAAACTGCTTACAGCACTATGAAGCGTTTTGGTATGTGCTAAAAGTTGCAATTTCCATTTGGTTAAGGCTTCTGGTGTTGTGAAATTAAAACTCACGTTTCCGTTTTCATCGGTTTGTAACTGCGGAAAGAAAAATGCGGTTTCTTGAAGGTTTTTTCTAATTACTACATTGTCAAATTTAGTAATCTCACTTAATAACATATTTGTTCCACCTATTTCGACTTTTTTATTAGGAACAACTTTGGCTTTTTTCATTAGAAAATAAGCTTCAGAATTTTCTAGGTCCTCTGAGGAACTGAATTTTCCATCTCTTACAAAATAAACAGTGTCAGCTGATGGAGATGCAACAATTTCATCTAATTCCATCTCTTCAGCAGCAGAAAAAGTTCTCATGGATTCTTCTCGTAACTCTAAACCAGCAACTCGTCCTCGTAACATGTGATAGTTACTTCCAAAAGACAACCCAAACCAATTAAGTTGGTCGTACTGTTGCTGCTCAAAACGTTTAGGGATTAGTGAAGGATTAAACACTCTAAAACCTTGAGCGCCAAAACTGCGAGACCCATTTCGGTTATGGTTGGAGTAATAGGTTGGTTGTTGTATTGGGTTAAACGTCCAGTTGTGAGCTTTAAATTGGTCTAAAGAGGCATCGTACATGCTTGCCAACAACTCAGAACTTACTTTTTCACCTTTAGAACCTTTAATTTTAAAACTCCAAGTTTCATCAGCTCCAGGTTGTAGCTTATCTCTAAAGGTTAGGGTTTCTATCTCTAAATCGGTTTTAGGATATGGTACAGTAATAGGCAATGTTGAACTGACAAAACTGTTGTAAGCCGCAAAACTATAATGAATAGCAAAACCACCAATATCATCACTAGTTACAGGAATAGTAATGGTTTTTTTAGTGTTGCTTAACGGAATAATAAATGTCTTGATGATGTCTTGGTCTTTCTCAACTTCAAGCGTTACAATAATATCTTCAGCAGCTGAACCTAAAGTGACCAATACACTTTGATTGGCACTATAAGTTGACTTGTCTGTTGTAATACTGAATAGTTGATTGTCTGCCAAAGTTTTGTCTTTGTCACTAAATAGTGTAGTTTTAGCTTGGTCTTTTACCAATTGACCAAACTTGTCTTCACTTTCTAAAACAATAATGTATTGACCAGATTCCCATCTTTTAATGGTACCTAGTTTAACCTCTTTTGAGGTTTCGGTATCAAAAGATTTGGTTAATACCAATGCGCCTTTTTCCCAATTGTCTGGATTATGTTCGTTACTATAAGCTTCATGAGGAAACTTGCTTGTAAATTCTTCTTTAGAAATAACTTGATAATCTGGAGCATCCCATGTACGCTGTCTTAAAACTCTGTCAGGAGCATTTAATTTATATACTTTAAGCGTTCCTTTAGCAGCAACAAATTCACCATTAAGGTTTTTGGTATTAATACTAATAGTGTGGTCTTTTTTGTTTTTGTCTAATGTGTTGTTAACCGAAATAGAAGCCATTAATGCATGGTAACCTACATTAACAATAGCTGTGGCACTGCGTGTTTCACCATTTAAGTCGGTAACATCAGCAGTAATTTCATAATTGAAAACAGGCAAACTGCTTTTATCAACACTTTCATCAGGAAGCGCTTTAAAGGTGATTTCAAATTCACCTTTGCTGTTGGTTATGCTTTCACCATGTGTTATTTCTTGAGGTTCGCTATTAAACCAAGGACGATACCAATAGTACCAATCAGGATATTGCACTTTTCGATGTACACGATAAACCACTTTAGCATCAGTAATGTTGCTTCCTGCATAAGCTAAAGCAGTTCCTTTTACAGTTACCGAGTCGTTAACTTTGTAGGTTTCGGTAACAGGATTAAACTTGGTTTCAAACTTAGGACGTTTGTATTCTTCAACCGAAATTGAACTTGAAGCATGAATATCGTTGCTGCTAGCTTTTAAATCAAGTGTGTAATTACCAGTAAGTCCGTTGCTAGGTAGTATAAACTCTCCTGAAATAGAACCAAACTCATTGGTTTTTAGGTGTAATTCCTTTACAACTTCATAGTTGGTGTCATACAGTACAACGCTTAATTTTTCATTTGTTAAAACCTCAGATTTTCCATCTTTGGCTTTCATGGCTATACTCTTAAAATAAACGGTTTGTCCTGGTCTGTAAATGCTTCTATCAGTAAATAAAAATGCTCGATAAGTGGTTATGATATCATCTCTCCAACCATAATTTCTTAAATAGAATCCGTTAAAAAAAGCGATTTCGCCTTTGCGTTCAGCATAAATACTAAGGTCGTAAAAGAAATCATTTTTATGCTTTTTTAGTTTGAATTCACCATTTTGATTTGTGGTTAATTCTTCGGTAATGTAGCTGCGATTATAGTCTTTTTTATAAGAAATTTTTACGTCCAAACCAGCAATTGGTTGTCCATTTTCCCTTTCAATAATTTGGTAAATATGATGGGTTTTGTCTGATTTTTCAACAACTGCCATATCAGTGACCTGAAGGATTTGGGTTGCAAATGTCTTGTCTTCATTATCAACACTTGCCATTATGATATACTGACCATTGTTTAATTTTGGTAAAATCACTTCGGTAGTGTGCAATTGGTAATCATTTTCATTTTTCAATTCTACTTGCCATTGCTCAGTAACTTTTAGTTTGTTGATGTAGTTCAGGCGTTCTTCAGCATCATATAATTTGTTATAAGCTGTAGCTTCTGAACTAGTTACTTTATAAGCTTTAAAATGCAATTGGTTAATGTTTTTATACTTTACCAAAGCTTTGCCATACTGCTGAATTTGTAAAAAGCGTTCAGTAGTAATTTGAAGGTTGCTTTGCAAAATCATGCCTTTAAGAACTTCACATTTTTCAGCACCTCTACTTTCAGGAAATTTTTGTATTACTGCGTTACAAAGTTCTAAGGCTTCTTTAGTTTTCCATCTCACATCAGCATTTGTTCTAGGTACATACTTATTACCTTGTTGATAAAGCGTCCAAGCAATGTGGTAACTATATAAAGCTGAGGTTTCATGTGTGTTCCAAAGCTCTTGTGAAGCTTTTAAGGTATCTAGAAGAAGACTTTCGGTATTATCTAAAATGCTTTTTTGAGATACAAACAGTAAACGGTCAATATCAGCATCAACTAATGCATAAGGTTCTTTATCTTTTACGTGAAATTGTATCAGGTCTTGATAAATTTTGAGCGCATGTAGTTGTAACGAAGTAGAATCTTTTGATGTAATGTTTAGGTTAGCAAATGTTTTGGCATCACTTAAATAGTTTGCATTGTCAATTTCAAATTGATAAGCAGGTTTGGTAATGCTGTTTTCGTCGGTTTTATAAAACGCTAATGCATTGTGATTTAAAAGGTCAAAAAGTGTTGGTCTATAACGTTTAGATTCAGTTGCTTTAAGTAAAATATCATCATAGTTTACCATAGGTGTTTGCTGAAGTATGAGTCCGTTTTTTAAAGAATTTTGATAATGCAAATGAATGTCGTTAAACAAGGTTTGTAAATCCCAAGTTCTAAAATCGGTACTATCCACTTTGGTTTCAGTATGCGTACGGTTGTAGAAAAGGTATCTGTTTTGTTGAAAATATTGCCAATACATTGTGGCAAGCATATTTTCCAATACATTTTTAACAGGTGTTTCGCTAGTGCTAATTTCAGCTTTAAACTCATTAATAATATTGAGTTGCGCATCTTCTTCTAGCGTTAAAGCATATTTACTTTTGTAGATAAGTGTTTTAATGTTTTGTGGAGCATTGTTGTCTTTTTTGGCAAGTGTTCTTATTTGCTCCACAACTTCTAAAGCCGATTTTGGTAAACCGTCAGTTTCAAACTGACTGACCTTTTTCCAGAGATCGTCATAATTATTGGACTGAGCATGTGTGTGGTTTGCAAAAAGAATTATCATCAAAAGTGCTATAAGTTGTTTCATAAATATGCGTTTTCTTCAAAACTAACTTCAAAATGTATTCCAAAAAACGATGAATTAGTAAAGTATAGTATTGGTTGAGTTAAAGTAGCCATTTTTTAAGAGACTAAGAAACAGAATTAGGTTATAAAAACAATAACATTTGAATTTGAAAGTTTAGATTTGTAATAGTAATTAAAGACGTATGAAATTATTTTTTGCTTTTCTTTTATTTCCATTGGTACTGATTGGACAGTCAAAAACTGTAGAGCAGATTCATACGCTTTTAGACAATAATCAACTTGAACAAGCAAAAACCTTAGCGCTTAAATATCATAAAGAAAATCCAAACAATCTCGAAGCTATTGAAGTTTTGGGTGATGTTTATGGTTACCAAAAAGATTGGGACAACGCTATAGAGAACTATGAAAAATTGGTTGAAGCTAAACCCAATGTGGCTAATTACCATTACAAGTATGGAGGAGCTCTTGGTATGAAAGCTAAATCGGTTAGTAAGTTTAGAGCGTTAGGCTTAATTGGAGATGTTGAAGACGCATTTTTAACAGCAGCAAATTTAGACGCTAACCACATTGATACTCGTTGGGCTTTGGTACATTATTATCTTGAGGTTCCAGGAATTATAGGTGGAAGCTCAAAAAAAGCAATGAAGTATGCCAAGGAACTCTTTGCCATTTCTCCAGTTGATGGATATTTGGCAATGGGTCATGTGCATGAAGACGAAAAAGAATATGGACCAGCTGAAAGCAATTATAAAAATGCAGTGAGAGTAGGAGGTTCTATTAAGTGCTACACGCATTTAATCGATTTGTATGAAAAGCGAGAGAATTATGAGTTGGCAATAAAAACTATTGACGAAGCCTATGCGAGTCTTAAAGATGAAAGTTTGTTAACTCGTAAAGCTAAACTTGAAAGCAAGCGACCTTAACCCAAGCTTGAAAAAGATAGAAAAACTTGTGACTTCAAACTTCGGTCTTCCAGCATCAATTAGTATATTTACTTTTTAATTTAATCCTGTGTTAACAGGAATTTCTCGAAGTAACATTTCGAATTATTTTTTACTATGAACGTACATTTTATAGCTATAGGTGGTGCAGCTATGCACAATTTGGCCATTGCATTACATAACAAAGGTTATCAAGTAACAGGAAGCGACGATACTATTTTTGATCCTTCAAAAACTCGCTTAGAAAACAAGGGTTTGTTACCAGAAGCTTTTGGTTGGTTTCCTGAAAAAATTACAGCAGATTTAGATGCAGTCGTTTTAGGTATGCATGCCAAAGCTGATAATCCAGAGTTGCTTAAAGCTCAAGAATTAGGCTTAAAAATTTATAGTTATCCAGAGTTTTTGTACGAACAGTCAAAAGAAAAAACACGTGTTGTTATTGGTGGAAGCCATGGTAAAACCACTATTACGTCTATGATTTTGCACGTGATGCATTATCACGATCGTGATGTCGACTATATGGTTGGTGCGCAACTTGAAGGGTTTGATGTTATGGTAAAACTCACAGATGACAACGATTTTATCGTGTTAGAAGGTGATGAATATTTAAGTTCACCAATAGACAGACGACCAAAGTTTCACTTGTACAAACCTAACATTGCCTTGTTAAGTGGTATTGCTTGGGATCATATTAATGTATTTCCAACCTATGAAAACTATGTAGAGCAATTCAGCATTTTTGTTGATAGTATTGTTCGCGGTGGAAGTGTGACATATAATGCTGAAGATGCTGAAGTTGCTAGAGTAGTAGAAGCTAGTGAAAATACCATACGTAAGCTACCATATTACACACCAGAATATACGGTTGAAGATGGCGAAACCCTATTAGAAACTCCAGAAGGTCCTTTACCTATTGAAGTATTTGGTAAGCATAATTTAAATAATCTTGCAGGAGCTAAATGGATTTGCCAACACATGGGAATTGACGAAGACGATTTTTATGAAGCTATTGCAACCTTTAAAGGCGCTAGTAAACGTTTGGAGAAAATAGCTGAAAGCGCAACCAGTGTTGCTTACAAAGATTTTGCGCACTCACCAAGTAAGGTAGAAGCCACAACAAAAGCGGTTAAAGAGCAGTATAAAAACAGAACGCTAGTTGCGTGTTTAGAACTGCATACCTATTCTAGTTTAAATGCTGAATTTTTAAAAGAATACAAAGGTGCTTTAGATGCTGCTGATGTTGCAGTGGTATTTTATAGTCCGCATGCTGTGGAAATAAAAAAGCTAGATGCAGTAACGCACGAGCAAATTGCCAAAGCGTTTGAGCGTGATGATTTAATTATTTATACCAATCCTGACGATTTTAAAAACTACTTATTCTCTCAAGATTTTAAAGACAAAGCCTTGTTGTTAATGAGTTCTGGGAATTATGGCGGATTGGATTTTGATGCCATTAAAGGATTGATTGGGTAGTTTGTCATTCCGTACTTCGATGCGGAATCTTCTTTGTTTCTTTGGGTTTTACATCAAATAACATAATAATCCCAACCCCTTTTCGTTAAGGAGTATATCAACCAACAATACTTTTTTATAAAATAGAACTACGTTATTAATCGACTAATTTTTTCAAAAATGAAACGTAGTATTTTCTTTCTAGCTTTTTTAACATTGATTTTCTCTTGCAATTCAGGTGATAGTTCACAACCTCAGTCTGAAAGCGAAAACAATTTTTACGCCTTAACTGTAGGTAATTTATGGGAGTATAGATGGTATGGCATCGATAATGAGGGGAATGAAAACCCAATGGATTTACATGAAACAATTTCAATTGTAGGAATGGAGGAAATCAATGACAATTTATATTATAAATTCAGTCGAACAATAACTGGGAATTTTAATGGAAATTATGGTTTTGTGCCAGAAAACGGAGAGCATTTTGAATATTATAGAGATTCCCTAGGGTATTTAGTTAATAGTGAAGGAGGAATTAAATTTTCTAACAATATTAATGACTCTTTTATAATATATCCTTCTTATGAAGAGAATTCGGGAATAGTAAATAGTATTGCAGAAACTCAAGCTGAAATCGTTATGTATGATACCGAAGCAGGTACTTTTGATTGCCTTGAGTTAATAGTATCTTTTGTAAGGGATGATGGCTTTATTTATCCTGCTAAAAATCGCGTTTATTATTCTGATGGAATTGGGTTGGTTAAAGATGATCATGTTTTTCTTTCAGCAGAAACTGCTGGTTACTACAGGAAATTACAAAGTTATTCTTTTCAGTAACTGAGAAATCAAAATATATTATCCAAAAAAGTTTTAATGTTATTCTGGTTTTGTTTAATCAGTTCGTCTTTAGCCAATTCAAAATCTTTTTTATTTCGGTTTTGGGAGAGTTTAAACTTGCCTTCCCAAGCAGTAATTGTAATTTTAAAACCCTTTACATAAGGCAGGTATGCATCCATTTTAGGGTTGTCAGGTTCTAGTACATACGTGTTATCAGGTTCAAGAAACTCGGTCATTGCAATCATGCTTTGCTTTATGGCTTCAGGATTATCAATTTCGGCAACCGTTCCTTTAAGATGTACTTTTACATAATTCCATGTTGGGAGTTGTTCGGTACTGTAAATACTTGGCGATATGTAACATTCAGGTCCAGAAAAAATAACCGTTACAGCTTGGTTGTTGTTAAGTAGTTCGACTTGCGGATTAAACATATCTAAATGGCCAATAAGGGCTTCGTTTTTGTAAATCAAAGGTAAATGCGTTACTAAAGGTTCATTGTTTTTCACCGAAATAAGCGTCGCCAAAGGATACTGTTGCATCACAGCAATCATGTGAGCTTTATTGTCATCCTGATGTATTTTTGGAGGATAGTTCATTACACCCCAAATTGTTTTAAATGATGGTCAAGATGCTTATACTGCATTTGTCCCCATTGTTCTGAATTAAACTTACCAAACATAGGATGTTCAGGCCACTGGGTTTGCGTTTTTTTAGCGTGAAACTTATCAATTTCAGTGAGTAACTTTGATTTTTCAGGATCAAATTCAGTATCAGTCGTAACTACAAATTCTTTAGCTGTTGGTAATCCTTGTTTCCAAGGTTTATCGTTGTATAATGAGGATTTAAACATTGAAAACAACGCACGTTTAAAGGCATTTGGTCTTTCAAGTTTTAACTCGCCTACAGCAACCTGTAACGGAAATTGGCAGTGTGTTAACATTTGAGAGACATTCATTTTTCCCCATTGTGGTTTGTGAGTTGGAGATAGTTGTTCTAAACGAGATTTTATTTCTGTAACTGCGTCTTCTGAAAACAATGATTTCATAATAAGTTTTTAAAAGGTTGAATGGATAAAAAATTGCTTCTGAAAGTTACAATATTTATCTTTATGCTATGCAGGAGAAACCCACTTCATTTTCTATAAAGCATTGGAGTCAAGATGACCAACCTAGAGAAAAGCTTCGCGATAAAGGTAAAGCAACGTTAAGTGATGCCGAATTAGTAGCTATATTGATAGGTTCAGGAAATAAAGAAGAAAGTGCTGTAGAGTTGTCTAAACGTATTTTGGCAAGCGTGGGCAATAACTTAAACGAACTTGGAAAACTATCACTCAAACAGTTGATGGATTTTAAAGGTATTGGCGAAGCTAAAGCCATTACTATTGCAGCTGCTATGGAATTGGGACGACGACGTAGAGGAGAAGAAGCACTGGAAAGAAAGAAAATTACCTCAAGTATTTCGGTATTTGAATTGATGCAACCTGTTATTGGTGAGTTGCCACATGAGGAGTTTTGGATTGTGTATTTAAACAATTCTAATAAAGTGATTCAAAAGCAACAATTAAGTAAAGGAGGCATTACAGGAACTCTAGTAGATGTACGTTTGGTGATGAAAAATGCATTAGAGCTTGGTGCTACAGGACTTATTTTAGCACACAATCATCCTTCAGGAACATTAAAACCTAGTGAAGCCGACAAGCAACTTACCCAAAAACTGAAATATGCAGGAGAGAGTTTGGATATAAAAGTGCTAGACCACTTAATTATTACCGAAAAAGCATACTTTAGCTTTGCAGATGAAAATATCTTATAAGTGCTATTAGTTTTTACCCATAAAATAACACCAAGGTTAAGCTATGCTTTTAAGCATATATGCACAAGAATTTTAGGTGTTCCAGTAAGTTTTACCACAACTATTGAAGAGTTTATAGCTCATGAAAGCTTAAAGATTTCGTATGCTAAACAACCGTTGAGTAATGAGATTTTTATAAGAAGTCATGAGTTGTTGTTTGAACAAGGACTCAACGATGTAGAAATACACGTGCACGATTGGGACACTACTAAAGCATTTTTTAGCACTTCAGAAAAGAGTAGTTTGCCTTATGATATTTTTGCAGCTACTTTTTATCTGTTAAGTCGCTATGAAGAATATTTGCCGCATGTAAAAGATGAGTACGGACGCTTTTTAGCAAAAGAAAGTTTAGCCTTTAAAAACGGATTTTTACACCAACCTGTAATTGATATTTGGGCATATAAATTTAAAAGTGTGTTACAAGCTCAATTTCCAGATTTTGAATTTCCAAAGAAGTCGTATTCCATTCAGCCAGTTATTGATGTTCCAATGGCATACTACTTTAGGCAAAAAGGATTGCTACGTACCATTGGCGGAACTTTAGGCGATTTGTTCAGGTTTAGATTCAGGCAGTTTTACCAACGCTATTTGGTGCTTTTTGGATTTCAAAGAGACCCTTATGATACGTTTAAATGGATTATCACTAAGCAAAAACAAACCAAGTTTAAGTTTGTTGTCTTTTTCTTGATAGGCGATTATTCAACCTATGACAAGAACATTAATGTTAATAGAAAGCAGTTTGTATCGTTGATAAAATCGGTTTCTGATTATTGCAAAGTAGGACTCAAAGCTTCTTATTTTGCATTGGAAGATATTGAAGTGTTGAAAAAGGAAAAGAAAAAAATGGAGTCTATTGTCAATTATGGTTTAGAGGCTTCAAGGCATTCGTTTTCTAAATTGAACTTACCAGAATCTTACAGAAACCTTATAGAGCTTGAGGTAAAACAGGATTTCACAATGGGTTATATTAACGAACTGGGTTTTAGAGCAGGAACTTGTACACCTTTTCAGTTTTACGATTTAGACTACGAGGTGCAAACACCTTTGCAAATCAATGCATTTCATTGTATAGATTATGCGTTGCTAAAAAGGCAGTCTTTTTTAGATAAAAAACAAGAACTAGAACGCTTAATACAACAGGTAAAGCAAGTAAATGGAACCTTTACACCTGTATTTCATAATTATACCTTTGGCGATGATGTACGTTGGAAAGGATTTAGAGATTTATTTGGTGTAATTTTAGATTCAGTAGATGAAGAATAGTATACGACATGTATTTTTTGACCTAGACCATACACTTTGGGATTTTGATAAAAACTCAGCATTGACTTTTGAAAAAATTTTTAAAATACACAATGTTGAGGTTGAAATTGACCGTTTTTTAAAAGTGTATGAGCCTATTAATTTAAGCTATTGGAAGCTTTACCGTGAAGAACGAATAGATAAGGAAAACCTAAGGTATAAAAGACTAAAGGATAGTTTTGATAGTATTGAACATACTATTGAAGACGAAGTTATCAATAAACTATCAGTGGATTATATTGAATACTTAACTTCTTTCAACCACTTGTTTCATGATACTTTAGATATTTTAAACTATTTGAAACCAAGGTATAAATTACATATTATAACTAACGGATTTCAAGAAGCTCAAGAAAAAAAGATGAAAGCATCTAATATTCTTCATTATTTTGAAACCGTTACCAACTCTGAAATGGTAGGTGTAAAAAAACCAAACCCATTAATTTTCAATTTTGCTTTGGATCAAGCTAAGGCAAAACCAAATGAAAGTATTATGATAGGAGATAACTATGAAGCCGATATTCTTGGTGCTTTAGATGTTGGGTTAGAAGCCATTTTATATAACATCCACAAACTAAAACCTGAGGCAAACATTAAAGAAGTTGATACATTATTACAATTAAAAAACTATCTTTAACTATTGTATATAAATATTGAAAACCATTACGTAAGAATGAAATTTTACAAGTCTATACTACTGTTGTTGGCAATAGTGTGTTTGCCATCACAACTTTTTTCGCAAGAGTCTATTAATAGCTATAAGTATATAATTATACCTTCAGAATATAGTTTCTTAAAAGAGAAAGATCAATACCAATTGAACTCGCTTACCAAGTTTTTGTTTAATAAATACGGTTATACAGCATTTTTTTATGAAGACCAATTTCCTGATGATTTACAGTCTAACAGGTGTTTAGCAATGTATGCTGATGTGTCAAATGAAAAAGGACTTTTTAAGACTAAGATTAAGATAGACTTAAAAGACTGTAATGGAAGAATTGTATATGAATCTAAAGTTGGTGAAACTAGAGAAAAAGAGTTTGATAAAGCTTACAATTTAGCATTAAGAGATGCTTTTGAAACGTATCAACACCTTGATTATAAGTATGAACCTAATGCTAAAATTACATCAATTTCAACTCAAACACAATCTGCTGATGTTGTTGCTGTTGAGGAAGTACAACAGTCAAAAGCTGAAATTGCACGTTTGCAAAAAGAAATTGACGATTTAAAAGAAGCCAAAGAAAAGGCGGCAAAAGAACCAAAAGTTAAAGCGCAACCAGTGGTTGAAGCTGTTAAACACACTGAACCTACAATTTCAGAACTTACTGAAGTTGATGCACTATATGCACAACCAATAGCTAATGGGTTTCAGGTTGTTGATATGAAACCTAGTGTTGTTATGGTGCTTTTAGAAACCAAAAAGCTAAATGTATTTATTGTAAAAGACCAAAATGCAATTGTGTATAAAGAAGATGGGTTTTGGTATTATTCAAGCAATGATGGAAAAACAGTTTCAATTAAAACATTAAATATTAAGTTTTAATAATCGTATTTGTCTTTCCAACGCGATTTTAAAAATTCACGTTGCGCATTTTCTCTACTATTATTACCTGGTTGATATAAAGTAGTGTTTTTTATCTCTTCAGGTAAAAACTCATGAGCAGTAAAATTATTTTCGTAGTTATGTGCATATTGGTAATTATCACCATAACCTAACTCTTTCATAAGTTTAGTAGGTGCGTTTCTTATAGATAATGGCACTGATAGATCTCCAGTTTGTTTTACCAATTGTTGCGCATCGTTGATAGCTTGATATGCAGCATTACTTTTAGGAGAAGAGGCTAAATAAGTAGCACATTGGCTTAAGATAATTCGAGATTCAGGATTTCCAATTACTGAAACCGCTTGAAATGTATTGTTGGCGATTACCAAAGCAGTTGGGTTTGCGTTTCCAATATCTTCACTAGCAAGGATAAGTAATCGTCTCGCAATAAATTTTACATCTTCGCCACCTTCAATCATACGTGCCAACCAGTACACAGCAGCATTTGGGTCGCTACCTCTAATAGATTTTATAAAAGCCGAAATAATGTCGTAATGTTGCTCACCAGTTTTGTCATATCTGGCAGTATTGTTTTGTACTTTTTGTTGCACTAAATCATTAGTGATAATTAGCTTTTTATCTGCATCAAAGGCATTTACAATCAGTTCAAAAATATTAAGCAGTTTTCGAGCGTCACCACCAGAAAGGTGTATCAAAGCTTCAGTTTCTTTAAGCTCTATATTGCGTTTTAAGAGTTGTTCGTCTTCAGTAATTGCACGATTTAAAAGTGCTTCTAAATCGTCTTTACTAAACGAGTTTAACACATACACTTGGCAGCGAGATAGGAGAGCAGGTATTACTTCAAAGCTTGGATTTTCAGTAGTTGCTCCTACAAGCGTAACCCAACCTTTTTCAACCGCTTGCAATAATGAATCTTGCTGCGATTTACTAAACCTATGAATCTCATCAATAAACAAAATAGGGTTCTTGGTAGTAAATAATCCACCACTTTGTTTCGCTTTATCAATAACCTCTCTAATGTCTTTAACACCAGAATTTATAGCACTTAGCGTGTAAAACGGTCTGTCAGATTCATTAGCAATAATGTTAGCAAGTGTAGTTTTTCCTATTCCTGGAGGTCCCCAAAATATCATGGAAGGGATTATACCTTGCTTTATTTGCAGTGAAAGTGCTCCGTTTTTTCCAACTAAATGCGTTTGACTAAGGTAGTCTTTTAAGTGTTTTGGTCGTAGACGTTCTGCTAAAGGTTCATTCATAAAGTAAAATTACAAAATTGTAGGTGACAATATTTCATAAAACCTATAAATGGTCAATATTTTGAATATAAAATTTTAAATTTAGTCTATGAGCAATCAGCAACAGTTTAAGTATTCTACAGGAGTGATAGCATATCCTGTCTTTTTTGTTATGTTGCTATGGCTTGTGTTTTGGATGCAAGTGCGTTTTTTTCCTAGTATAAAAAGCTTAGGCGTGTATCCATTAACATTAAAAGGACTAAAAGGAATTGTACTAAGTCCCTTTATTCATTCAGATATTGAACACTTATACAATAATTCCATTCCGTTGTTTTTACTTTCAATGGCTTTGTTTTATTTCTACCGAAAAATTTCTTGGAAAGTGATTTTGTACGGTATTTTACTGTCAGGATTAATCACTTGGTGTATTGGTAGACCAGCAAACCACATTGGAGCCAGTGGTTTAATTTATGTGCTTGTAAGTTTTATATTTTTTAAAGGCGTTTTTGCAAGACATTTTAGGCTTGTAGCATTATCACTACTAATCATATTTTTATACGGAAGTATGATATGGTATGTATTTCCTGTTGAAAAAGGCATTTCTTGGGAAGGTCACTTAGCAGGATTAATTACTGGTTTTGTATTTGCTTTAATCTTTAGAAAAGCTATTGCTAAACCAGAAAAGTATGTTTGGCAGCAACCAGAGTACAACGAAGAAGACGATCCTTTTTTAAGGCATTTTGATGAAAATGGTAATTTTATTGAACATATAGAATCTGAGATTGAACCTGAAACAAATGTGGATTCAGAGCAAAGGTCAATAAAGGTTGTGTATGACTTTAGGAAGAAAGAAGAAGGTGACGATTAAAGACGACGTTGCCTAACAGCTTCATATAAAAAAGCACCACAAGCTACTGAAACGTTTAAAGATTCAATTTCTCCAAGAATAGGAAGTTTTGCTTTTTCATCAGCTACTTTCAATACCGAAGGGTTAATGCCTTTACCTTCTGATCCCATGATGATAGCACAAGGTTCGTTAAACGAAACATCATAAATCGTATTATCAGTTTTTTCTGTGGCTGCAATAACTTTAATTCCTGATGCTTGCATATGAAAAACAGCATCTTTTATATGATCAACTTTACAAATTGGGATTTTAAAAATAGCTCCAGCACTTGTTTTTACAGTGTCTCCATTTACAGGAGCTCCGCCTTTTTTCTGGATAATAATTCCTGAAACACCAGTACATTCAGCAGTTCTAATAATGGCACCAAAATTTCTAACATCACTAAGTTGGTCTAACAATAAGAATAATGGTGTTTTACCAGACTCTATAACATTTAGAACCAAATCTTCAATATCATAAAATGAAATTGGAGCTATTTGAGCTACAGCTCCTTGATGGTTCTTTTTGCTTAATCGGTTTAATTTCTCAAAAGGAACATAAGACGCATTCAATCGTTCTTGTCTTATAAGTTGTTCCAATTCTGTAAATAAATCTCCTTTTAAACCTTTTTGAAGAAATATTTTATCAATATTCTCACCAGATTTAATAGCTTCTATGATAGCTCTTATGCCGAAAATTGTGGTCTCTTTTTCCATTGGGTCAAAGGTATAAAAAACCAACCTTTAAAAGTAAAAGAGTTAATGGTATTTAAAGAATTATTGCTTTATGACTTTTTTTGTGGTTAGTTTACCATTATCTGTAATATTTAAAAAGTATACTCCAGACTTTAAGTTGTTCAAATCAATACCATTGGTGTTTTTGTTTTGAGCTACTCTCATACCCATGACGTCATATACTTCAATACTATCAATAGTTCCTTGGGTTTTAATATTGATTCTGTTTGTTGTTGGGTTAGGATATACGCTAACAGAGTTTTGCTTAACTTCAGATAAACTAAGAGCTTCACATCCTGATAAATTAGGGTTCAATTCTATAGGATCTCCAGGTGTTAAATCTCTTCCAGTAAATGCAGAATAACTTGGAGAGTATCTGGTGGCTCTAAATACTATATTTGGGTTTTCATTTGGATTATCACCTTGTGATAAAATTCCATTAGAGCTTGAAGGGTTTATGTATTCCCAAACAGTATTTTCGTTTGAATCTATCTCAAAAAAGTACCCTGAATCTCCATCGCAAATTAAAATGTTTCCGTTAGGAAGCATTTGAGCTCCAGATAAAATTCTTGAAAAGAATTCCGTTTCATTATTAGGGTCAGTATATGTGTAATCAGTAGAAGTAGGACCAAATGCTACATTTTGAGAATATGAATAAACACCAGGACTAGTAGTTGGTGGAGTAATTATAAATACTTCAGAAAAACTAGGAACTCTACCAAATCCATTATTGAATAATATTAATTTTCCAGCATATGGTAATCCCTCAGGAATCCAATGTGGGTAATGCTGACCAAAAAGTTTTCTATCGCTTTCAGTACCATGGTCGTAAGCCTGTGGGTTTCCCCATCGGTAAAGAAAATCACCACCTTTTCCATAAACTCCTCCTGTACTTGAGGCTGCTTGAGCTGTGGTTGTTGAGTGATCTATGATGTAAATTTCATTCATATGTCTAGACGATAATACAATTTGGTCTAAATTCTTATTATACTGAATAGAGTTTATGTGTAACCAGTTTTCGTTTCCGCTTAAACCACCTAGATAGTTAATGTCAAGTTTATTTGGGTTTTCAGAAATTACTCCGTAATTGTCTTTAGTACTATCAAAATCTTGAACAAGGTGGTCTTTAATATTCCATTCCCAGACAATAGTAGCTGAGTTTGTTCCAGATGGTTCAATTTCAACAACTTGCTCGTTTAATAATCTTCCGTTATCTAATTTACTTGGGTCTCTACCAGCTTCAATAGCTTCTTCGCTAGTCATTTCAGTAGCGGCTAAAACCAGTATATTTCCATTATCCATTGGGAAAATATCATGATGCTGTAACATAGTGGTATTAGAATAATCAAATTCCCAAGTTAGATTTCCATCCCAATCAAATTTTTCAATTCTACCACCAGTACCGCCAAATTGTATATGCGTATTACCTACATTGCAGGCTCTTAATAAAGAACCGTCTTCTAATAGATATACAGAGTTACCAGGAGGGTACTGACTAGTCCATTGGTTTACAACTTCACCACAGTTGTTTATTAAATAAGTTTCAGTTTGAGCTGTAAAAAGTGTATATCCACCAAATGAGTCTTCAGTAT
The DNA here is from genome assembly GCF_039524015.1 of Gaetbulibacter jejuensis. Lineage (NCBI taxonomy): Bacteria > Pseudomonadati > Bacteroidota > Flavobacteriia > Flavobacteriales > Flavobacteriaceae > Gaetbulibacter > Gaetbulibacter jejuensis. Next base: position 86,499 of record NZ_BAAAGF010000004.1, read on the forward strand.
TTAATATAGTACCAACTGTATTTTGAGCTTTGGTAATGATGGATAATAGAAGACATATCAATAAAATTGAGTAGTGTTTTTTCAATAGCATTTTTCTTTTTTTAACAATTTTCACAAAAATAAGGGTTGAAAAATGATTAAATCTTAAAAAAGCGTGCTAAAAACGTTAAAATATGTTAAATTAAGGAGGTGGTTGTTGTAATGAAAAAGCCCGAAAAGTTTAAACTTTTCGGGCTTTTTAGTTGTTTAATATAATGGTTTACAATTACATTGTATCCCAAAATACTTTAGTGGTTTGATCATCACCACCTATAGCAGCAGAAGCTGCTTCGTAATTAACTTGGTTAAGGTTTTGTTCGTTTACTGGATAAGTGTATCTAGTAGGTACAGGTAACTCAGAAATTGCAGCAATATTTAATGCAGGAGCATCATATTTTCTCCATGCTGTCCAAGCTTCAAAGCCTCTGTTATACATTGCTAACCACATTTGGGTACCAATTTTTTGTCTCCAGTCTCCAGCAGCAGTTGTATAAGCAACATCAGGATTGGCTAAATAACCAGTGATGTCCGCTCCCCAATAATCAAAAGAAGCAGTAATAGCTTGGTTGTAGTACATCTCAGCGTCTGCAGGAGTTCCTACAATTGAGCGCTCAGCAGCTTCAGCTAAGTAAAAGGAAACTTCAGCATAATCTAATAAGACTCCTGGAGTAGTAGGTTCGTGCATTGCAGCTCCTACATGAGTGTAATTAGGGAAACTATTGTTCTCGCCATAAGGACCACCAACATAAACACCTGCTCCTAAGTTTTGATCAAAGTAAACTTCTCTTCTAGGATCGCTTAAGTCATTCATAATATCTACTAAAGTGTTAGCAGCAATAAAGTCAGAACGTCCTGATTGAACTAAATCAACCCAAAGAGGGTTAGTGTTAGGTGTTGCACCTTCATACTGTAATAGTGCATTATCAGCATTTGAAGTAAATACACCAGCGCTTACCGCAGAAGTAATTGTTGACTGAGCTAATCCTGGGTTAACATCGGTTAAACGAATACCAAGCCTTAACTTTAAAGAGTTAGCGAACTTACTCCAAGCAGCAGCATCTCCACCGTAAATTTTATCAGCATCAGAAAAACCAGAAGCAGAAATATCTGGGATAGCAGCGTTAATTCTTTCAATTAAATTTTCATAAATCATCGTGTCATCATCATATGTTGGTAATGTCACATCGCTTAAAGCATCAGTATAAGGGATGTCTCCAAATGTGTCCACAAGTTGTTGCCAAGTGTATATCATTAAGATTTCAGCTTGAGCAGTTCTTGCTGTTTTTTCAGCATCTGTCAATTCAGTATCACTAGCAACTATTTCTTTAGTAGTTTTTAAATCTAGTAATACATCTCTATACATTTCAGACCAATGATTTTGAGGAATATTTCTCGTTGTAAAATCATAGTTTGCCTCATCAGTATAGGTGGTTTCTGTCCAATGTTGACCTAAAAGTCTAAATATGTTAGTGTTAACATTTGTGCTAGTCATTTGGTCAAACAAACTTTTTACAGCTGCGTTATAAGTAAACTCAGCAGCTACTTGAGTTGGATTTTTTGGGTCTCTATTGTAATCTTCATATTGGTCATCGGTTTTACAAGACACCAATACTACAAGTGATAGAGCTGTTAAAAATATTTTTTTCATAATTCTTCTTTTTTAAAATTGTAATTTAAGACTTGCTCCTATTTCTCTCATAGTTGGGTAAGAACCAGATTGATATCCTTGGATATTACCAGAACTTAAACCAGCTTCAGGGTCAGCATAAGGAACATCTTTATCAATTATCCATAAATTTCTACCAATAATTGAAACCGAAGCGCTTGTAAAAGGAAGTCTGTCTAAAATTTTAGAATCTAAATTATAAGTTAAACTTGCTTCACGTAGTTTAATAAATCCTGCATCATAAACGTGTTGCTTATTAGCAGCTCTTGCATAACCCCAAGGGTTTGCATAAATATTTGCGTTAGCTCTTACTTCGTTAGGAGAACCGTCTGGAGCAACACCAGGTAGTATTATACCACCACTGTCGGCACCATAATTTCCAGGAGTACCAGTAACAGCATCTCTAATAGGGTTTCCTAATTCGTTGTTTCCAGCTGAGAAATCATATAATCCTGTTGCATACCCATACCATGTATCAAGAGAGAAAACGTCTCCACCTTTTTGCATGTCTATTAAGAAGCTTAAATTGAAGTTTTTGTAAGTGAAGCTGTTGAATAAACCAGCAGTCCATTCAGGGTTGATATCACCAATAACTTCGTTGTTTGTGTCAGATACCATGTAAGTACCAATTCTTGAAGCAGAACCAGTTTGGTTAACAATTGGTTGACCGTTTTCATGGTATACTAAATCTGTACCTCTGATAGTACCGTAAGGTTGTCCAGGAGTAGCGTTAATTGATACACCACCTTGGAAAGAACCAAGTACTAAGTTATCAATACCATCAGCTAAACTTTCAACTAAACTAGTGTTTTTCGCCCAGTTTAAGTTTACATCCCATCTAAAGTCTTCAGTCTTTAAAGGAGTACCATTTAATTGTACTTCCCATCCTTTGTTTGATATAGTACCAGCATTAAGTAAGACAGAAGTATACCCAGTTGAGTTAGATACTGGAACAGCTGTAATTTGATCAACGTTTAATGCATCGTAATAGGTTACGTCAAATCCTAAACGTCTGTCTAAGAACTGCATTTCTAAACCTATTTCCCAGTTTTTTTGCTCTTCTGGTCTAAGGTTTGCGTTATTTAGTGAGCCTTGGTTAGATGCTATACCAGTACCTCCAAATGGAGTTCCAATTCCGTAAGTATTAAATACTCTGTAAGGAATAGTTCCGTTTGAAACAATACCATAGTTAGCACGTAACTTACCAAAGTTTAACCAATCTGCTTTTAAGTAGCGAGTAAAAATCATACTACCTGTTATTGACCAATAATCGTATGTGTTATCAGCTTTTGGTAAGCTTGAGTTACGGTCAATTCTATATGTACCTTCAACAAATGCAAAATCGTCATAACCTAAACCTGCACGCGCATAAATACCGTCTACCATTTGTACAGCTTCGTATTCGTCAGGAGCATTAATTGGGCTTACACTGTTAGATAATGAATAAAGGCCAGCTAAGTTTAAACCTCCATTTGTAGAAGCATAAATACTGCTGTTTTCATTTCTTCTTAAGTTAGCACCTAAGTTACCATCTAAGTCTAATTTATCATTTAGGTCTTTGTTAAAACTTAAGATGAAATCATAGTTGTATTCGGCTACATTATTATTGTATCTGCTATATTTAGAAACATTAGCACTTCCTACGTTTGTTCTTTCTTCTTGAATCTCACTGTAGGTGTCAAATGTAAATCGTCCTAAAATACTCAACCAGTCATTAATTTCGTAGTTTAAAGCAACATTACCGAAATATCTGTTACGCTCATCTGTTTGATAGTTTTCGTAGAACGTCCAATAAGGGTTGTCAGAATAAATTGGAGTTAAATCAGTAGCAGAGTTAGTGTTCCAAGTGATATTCTCACGAGTTGCGAAGTAAGCTTGTTGTTGTTCTCTAACATCAACATTTACTTGCCACCATTGTCTAAATTGTTGCATTACGTTGTTAGCGTCATAACCTGTACCATATCTACCTTTACCATTTGTTTTGGTATAGGTCATTGTTGCAGATGCAGTTAATTTATCTGATAACTCATGAGAACCAGAAAAATTAATAGTATTTCTTTTAATATTACTGTTAGGTAAACCACCTTCTTGCAGCATGTTGGTAAACCCTAATCTAAAAGCAGATTTGTCTGTACCTCCATCAATTGATACTGAATTAACAGCTGTTGATGCTGTTTTCCATACATAGTTAGGGTCATTAGCTCCTGCAACCCAAGGAGACGCTTGTTGGTAAGTGTCTAACTGTGGAAAGATTGAATTCCATTGAAAAATCATTAAGTTAGGGTCAAATTCAGCTCCATAAGAAGCATCTTCAGTAAATACTGTAGTAAGGTCATCTATTCCATCTCCATCAATATCTGCTAAACCAAAATAACCAGTAGGGTCATCATAATATGGTCCATAACCAGCTCCATATCTTTTTTGGTATACAGGTAATGTTTCTTTATCAACATTTCCTAAAGTTAAACTTGAGCTTATCGTAATTCCTAAACCTTTCTTTTTAGCGCCTTTTTTGGTTGTAATCATAATCACACCATTTGCAGCTCTAGAACCGTATAGGGCAGATGCAGCAGCACCTTTTAAAACGTTGATAGATTCAATGTCGTCAGGGTTAATGTCTGATGCGGCATTACCATAATCGTAACCACCACGACCTGTTATTTGATCGCTTGAGTTAGTGTTTCCGTTGTCAATAGGAATACCATCAACAACAAACAATGCTTGGTTGTTACCAGCGATAGAACTGTTACCTCTAATAACAACGTTAGTTGATCCACCTAAAGTACCAGAAGATTTAATATCTAAACCAGCAACTTTACCTGATAGTGAATTAACAAAGTTTGAACTTTTAATTTTAGATACAGCATCCCCTTTAACTTCTTGGGTTGCATAACCTAAAGATTTCTTTTCTCTTTCAATACCTAATGCTGTTACTACTACTTCATCAAGTACTGCAGCGTCTTCTAACATAGTTACATTAACTGTGTCAGATGATCCAACTGTAATTTCTTGGGTTTTTAATCCTACATATGTAAAAGTTAACACGTCACCCGCATTGGCATTGATGGAGTATTTACCATCAAAGTCAGTTTGAGTCCCGTTTGTAGTTCCTTTTACAATGATATTAACGCCAGGGAGAGGTAAGCCAGATTCGTCTGACACAGTCCCTGAGACTGTTTTTTCTTGTGCAAAAGTTAATTGCACGACAAACGCTAGTAATAGCGTTAGAATTCCACTAAACTTTGTTTTCATATTTAAATTAATTTGAATTAGCCTAAGCCAAAAGTCTTAATAAAAAGTTAATAAAACAATAATATTGTATTAAAATTTTGAAAATAAATTATGGTTTTCCCTAAAAGTTTGCGGATAAGCTAATGTGAAGTTTTGAGTTAGAAAACTTAAACTTTTGATTTTCGGTTTTACCAACTGAATAGTTTAGTTTGAATAAACCAGAATTTGTAAGTAGTCCGAAGCCAAACCCAAAACCAAAAAGTTTTTCTTTTATTAAGTTGAAATTGTCTTCAAAATATGCAGCGTCAATAACACTGTTTACGTAGAGAGTGTTGTTTAGTTGGTAGCGATATTCTGTATTTAAAACAGTGTATAGGTTTGCTGTAAGACTGTTTTCTTCAAATCCTCTAATTGAATTTATTCCACCAAATCGAAATAATTCGTTTTCTAAGTAGGTGTTAGAGTCTAAATAGGCAAAATTTAACCGTGAATAAAAGCTGTTTTTTTCATTTAAATTGAAAATTTTAAAGGTGTTTAACTCTACTTTGGTTTGCCTTTCATCTTCACCTTCAGAATTTCTATTTCCCAAACCTAATGTAATGTCGAAGAGAGAATTTGTAGGAAATAATATGTTGTAGTTTTGTGGCCTTGTGTGGATGTAGTTGGCAGTGTAATAATCTGATTTAAAATCAGTAATGGTTGTAACGTTTGAGTTAAGTAAGTTTTCAGATTTTATAGAATTAATTCCTAATGATACTTGATTGTTTGGATTTAACTGATAAAAAAGCTTCGCCTTTTGTGATACATTAATAAATGAAGAATCTCGTTTAAATATATTTAGATTTAAATCTACGCCTAAAGGAGTTCTAAACATATAAGGAAACGTGGTGTTAATGTCAAAAGTTTTTTGCTCGTTTTCATCACTTTTGTAAAGTAGTTTTAAAGACTCTCCATAATTTAAGTTGTTTGTAAGATTTAAATTTAAGTAACCGTCAAATTCAATTTTATTGGTTTCAGTGTTTGTGCCAAAGCCCAAAAAACCATCAAAATTGTTACTTTTTACTTTTTCGATGTATACATATAATATGGTAGAGTCTTTTGTGAATAAAACCTCAGGATCTTTAATTTGATTCGCAAACCTCAAATCGTTAATTACTGAAGATTTATTTTTTATGTCTGAAAGATTAAAAGTCTGTCCTTTTTTAATATTAAGGTAGTGTCGTAAATAAGACTTCGGAAACTTTTCGTAACCTTTTACAATAATCTTGTCAATAAATCTTTGACTTTTACTTGATAGTACTAAGTTTGCTGATAGTGTAGAAGTGTCTTTTTTAGAAATCTCATCTAACTGTAAAAAAGAAAACGGATCACCTTGATTAGAAATTTCAGTATTTAGAATGTTTAATGACGCTTCTAAATTGCTGATGTTAACTTCAAAATAATCATCAGTTACAGAGTTAGATATTAAAGATAATAGTTTTTTGTCGATGACATCTTTGTAATATATATGTATGTAATCGTATTTATTGTTTAAAGAAAACTGAGCAGTGTAGGTTGAGTCATTAGACTTGTTAAAACTCTTGAGTTCACTTTCAACATATCCAATAGTGTTTAACCTAGCTTTTAATGTGTCTACTTCCTGTAATAAACTTTGGTAATCATTAAATGTTTTCCTGTATAATAATGAATCGATAACAGCGGTTTCATTTTCATTATCACCAATCGCTGATAAATATAACGACTGCGAAAAAAGGTTGGCTGTAAAAAGCAACCAAATCGCAAATTGTAGCAGCAATTTTTTTTCAGGCATAAATAAAAAGATTACCCAAAGCTAACGGATTTTTATCACTAAAAATATGTTTAGCTAAAAATAAATAGGCAACTAATTTAAAATTAATTGATTTACGTTTGAAAAATTAATATTTATTTCTACCTTTGCAGCCCTTTAAACAAGGGTTTAATAAAAATTATATAGTAATATATGCCAACAATTTCACAATTAGTACGAAAAGGAAGAGCCAAAATAACCAAGAAGAGTAAATCGGCTGCTTTAGATTCGTGTCCACAAAGACGTGGTGTGTGTACTCGTGTTTACACGACAACTCCTAAGAAACCTAACTCAGCAATGCGTAAGGTGGCAAGGGTTCGTTTAACAAACGGAAACGAGGTTAATGCATACATCGGTGGTGAAGGTCACAATTTACAAGAGCACTCGATAGTATTGGTTAGAGGTGGAAGGGTAAAAGATTTACCAGGTGTTAGATATCACATCGTTCGTGGTGCTTTAGACACAGCAGGTGTTTCAGGTAGAACGCAACGTAGATCTAAGTATGGTGCAAAACGCCCTAAGAAGTAATTAAAAAACTTTAAGAAGAAGACATGAGAAAAAGACAAGCGAAAAAAAGACCGCTTTTACCAGATCCACGTTTTAACGATCAGTTAGTAACTCGTTTCGTTAACATGATGATGTGGGACGGTAAAAAGTCAGTAGCTTTTAAAGTATTCTATGATGCAATTGATATTGTAGAATCGAAAAAAACAGATGAAGAAAAAACAGCTTTAGAAACTTGGAAAGATGCATTATCTAACGTTATGCCTCACGTAGAAGTACGTAGTCGTCGTGTTGGTGGAGCTACATTCCAAATTCCAATGCAAATACGTCCAGATCGTAAAGTTTCAACAGCAATGAAATGGCTTATAGGTTATGCTCGTAAGAGAAATGAAAAATCTATGTCACAAAAATTAGCTGCTGAAATTTTAGCTGCTGCTAAAGAAGAAGGAGCTGCTGTTAAGAAAAGAGTTGATACTCATAAAATGGCAGAAGCAAACAAAGCATTCTCACACTTTAGATTTTAATTAAAATGGCAAGAGATTTAAAATATACTAGAAACATAGGAATTGCTGCGCATATTGACGCAGGAAAAACAACAACTACAGAGCGTATCCTTTATTACACTGGTGTATCTCACAAAATTGGTGAAGTACATGATGGTGCTGCTACTATGGACTGGATGGAGCAAGAGCAAGAGAGAGGTATTACAATTACTTCTGCTGCTACAACTTGTACATGGCAGTTTCCATTAGAAAACGCACAACCAACTCCAGAAACTAAAGGTTATCACTTTAATATTATTGACACTCCAGGTCACGTTGATTTTACGGTTGAGGTAAACCGTTCTTTACGTGTACTTGATGGGTTGGTATTCTTATTTAGTGCGGTTGATGGTGTTGAGCCGCAATCTGAAACTAACTGGAGACTTGCTGATAACTATAAAGTGCCTCGTATTGGTTTCGTTAACAAAATGGACCGTCAAGGATCTAACTTTATGGCTGTTTGCCAACAGGTTAAAGATATGTTGAAGTCTAACGCTGTGCCAATTGTATTAAACATTGGTGATGAGGCAGACTTTAAAGGTATTGTTGATTTAGTAAAAAACAGAGCTATTGTTTGGCATGAAGAAACTCAAGGAGCAACATTTGATGTAATTGAAATTCCAGATGATTTAAAAGAAGAAGCTCGTAAATATAGAGCACTTCTTATTGAAGAAGTAGCTACTTACGATGAGAACTTATTAGAAAAATTCATGGAAGATGAAGATTCTATTACAGAAGAAGAAGTGCACGCTGCACTTAGAGCTGCTGTAATGGATATGGCTATCATTCCAATGATTTGTGGTTCTTCATTTAAAAACAAGGGTGTGCAGTTCTTATTAGACGCTGTATGTCGTTACTTGCCATCTCCATTAGATAGAGATAATATTGTAGGAACAAATCCTGATACAGGTGCTGATGAAGTACGTAAACCAGATGCAAAAGAGCCTTTTTCTGCTTTAGCATTTAAAATCGCTACTGATCCTTTCGTAGGTCGTTTAGCATTCTTTAGAGCATATTCAGGTCGTTTAGATGCAGGTTCTTATATCTTGAACAACCGTTCAGGTAAAAAAGAGCGTATCTCTCGTATCTACCAAATGCACTCTAATAAACAAAATGCTATTGAATATATCGAAGCAGGAGATATTGGAGCAGCAGTAGGATTTAAAGATATCAAGACTGGTGATACTATGTCTGATGAAAAACACCCAATTGTATTAGAATCTATGGATTTCCCAGATCCAGTAATTGGTATAGCAGTTGAGCCAAAAACTAAAGCTGATGTTGATAAATTAGGTTTAGCATTAGGTAAACTTGCTGAGGAAGATCCTACGTTTACAGTAAGAACTGACGAAGCTTCAGGACAGACTATTATTTCTGGAATGGGTGAGCTTCACTTAGATATTATTGTTGACCGTCTTAAACGCGAGTTTAAGGTAGAGGTTAGCCAAGGTCAGCCACAAGTAGAGTACAAAGAAGCTATTACTCAACGTGCAGAACACAGAGAAGTTTATAAGAAACAATCTGGTGGACGTGGTAAATTCGCAGATATTGTATTTACTCTTGAGCCAGCTGAAGAAGGTAAGGAAGGTTTAGAATTTATCTCTGAAATTAAAGGTGGTAACGTTCCTAAGGAATTTATCCCTTCAATTGAGAAAGGATTCACAATGGCAATGCAAAACGGTCCTTTAGCAGGATATGAAGTTGATGCTATGAAAGTAACTTTAACTGATGGTTCTTACCACGATGTAGATTCTGATCAGCTATCATTCGAATTAGCTGCTAAATTAGGATTCAAAGCTGCTGCAAAAGCTGCAAAAGCTGTGATTATGGAGCCTATGATGAAATTAGAAGTTATCACTCCAGAAGAAAACATGGGTGATATCGTAGGTGACCTTAACCGTCGTAGAGGACAAGTAAGTGATATGGGAGACAGAGCAGGAGCTAAAACAGTAAAAGCTGTTGTGCCTTTATCAGAAATGTTTGGATATGTAACAACATTAAGAACATTGTCTTCAGGACGTGCGACATCAACAATGGAATTTTCACACTATGCTGAAACTCCTTCAAACATTTCAGAAGAAGTAATCAAAGCAGCTAAAGGCGTAGAAGCTTAAAACTAAAAGAAAATGAGTCAGAAAATTAGAATAAAATTAAAGTCTTACGATCACAATTTAGTTGACAAGTCTGCTGATAAGATTGTAAAAACAGTAAAAAGTACTGGAGCTGTTGTAACAGGACCAATTCCGTTACCAACACATAAAAAGATTTTCACTGTGTTACGTTCACCACACGTAAACAAGAAGTCAAGAGAACAATTCCAATTAAGTTCTTACAAGAGATTATTGGATATTTACTCTTCATCTTCAAAAACAATTGATGCTTTAATGAAGCTTGAATTACCAAGTGGAGTTGAAGTTGAGATAAAAGTGTAAGTGAACACAAACATGTCCTGAGCTGCGAGCGAGGGAAAAACGGTTAAAAATACAATTCAAGGCTGAAACGTATTTTTCAGCCTTGAGTTTTAATAAATAGAATAGTAATAATTAATAATTAATAAATATGTCTGGGTTAATAGGAAAAAAAATCGGTATGACCAGCATCTTTGATGAAAACGGGAAAAACATTCCTTGTACAGTAATTGAAGTAGGTCCATGTATCGTTACCCAAGTCAGAACCGAAGAGGTTGACGGGTACAATGCCCTTCAACTTGGTTTCGATGACAAGACAGATAAAAGTGCTACTAAAGCTGAATTAGGTCATGCTAAGAAAGCTGGTACTTCTGTTAAAACTAAAGTCGTAGAATTCCAAGGATTTGAAGGAGATTACAAATTAGGTGATGCAATTACTGTAGAGCACTTCATTGAAGGTGAGTTTGTAGATATTGCTGGTACATCTAAAGGAAAAGGATTCCAAGGTGTTGTAAAACGTCATGGTTTTGGTGGAGTTGGTCAAGCAACGCATGGTCAGCACAACCGTTTAAGAGCTCCAGGTTCTATTGGTGCAGCTTCTTATCCTGCGAGAGTATTCAAAGGAATGAAGATGGCCGGAAGAATGGGTGGCGAAAAAGTGAAAGTTGAAAATTTAAGAGTGTATAAAGTAGTTCCTGAAAAGAACTTACTAGTTGTAAAAGGATGTGTTCCTGGACACAAAAACTCTTATGTAATCATTGAGAAATAATGAAAGTAGCAGTTTTAGATATAAACGGAAAAGACACAGGTAGAAAAGCAGAGCTTTCTAAAGATGTGTTCGCTATTGAGCCTAACAATCATGCTGTTTACTTAGACGTTAAGCAATATCTTGCTAACCAACGTCAAGGAACGCACAAGGCTAAAGAAAGAGCAGAAATTGCAGGAAGTACACGTAAGATTAAAAAACAAAAAGGTACTGGTACTGCAAGAGCAGGTAGTATCAAGTCTGGTGTATTTAAAGGTGGTGGACGTATGTTCGGACCAAGACCAAGAAACTACAGCTTCAAATTAAATAAAAACTTGAAGCGTTTAGCAAGAAAATCTGCTTTAACAATGAAAGCTAATGATAAAGATATCGTTGTTTTGGAAGACTTCAATTTTGATGCTCCAAAGACGAAAAACTTTACAGCAGTACTGAAAGCATTAGACATACAAGACAAAAAATCGTTGTTTGTGTTGGGTGCTTCAAATAATAATGTATATTTGTCATCACGAAATTTTAAAGGGTCTGAAGTTGTAACTAACTCAGAATTAAACACTTATAAAATTTTAAACGCAAATAAATTAGTTCTTTTAGAGAGTTCTCTAGAAGAAATTGAGTCGAATTTAAGTAAATAAGAAAACCATGAGTATCTTAATTAAACCTATTATCACTGAAAAAGCGACAACTAATAGTGAGTTAAACAACTGCTTTAGTTTCCAAGTGAATACAAAGGCGAACAAGGTAGAAATCAAAAAAGCAGTTGAAGCTGCTTATGGAGTTTCTGTTGAAAAAGTTCGTACTATAAATGTCCGTCCAGATAGAAGAACCCGTTACACAAAAACAGGTATTCAACATGGTAAAACAAATGCAATTAAAAAAGCAATTGTACAACTGGCGGAAGGTGAGACTATTGATTTATACAGTAACATGTAATTAGACGAAAATGTCAGTAAGAAAATTAAAACCGATCACATCAGCTCAGCGTTTTAGAGTAGTAAATGGATTTGACGCCATCACTACTGATAAGCCGGAGAAAAGTTTACTTGCTCCGAACAAAAGATCTGGTGGTAGAAACAGTCAAGGAAAAATGACCATGCGCCATATTGGTGGAGGTCATAAGAAGAAGTATCGTATCATTGATTTTAAACGTAACAAAACTGGAATTCCAGCTGAAGTTAAAACAATTGAATACGATCCAAACAGAACAGCTTTTATCGCGTTATTGAACTACCAAGACGGAGAAAAAAGATACATCATTGCTCAAAACGGTCTACAAGTTGGACAAAACATTGTTTCGGGTAAAGAAGGTATCGCTCCTGAAATTGGTAATGCAATGCCTTTAAGCCAAATTCCACTTGGTACTATTATCTCTTGTATAGAGTTACGTCCAGGTCAAGGAGCAGTTATGGCAAGAAGTGCAGGAGCGTTTGCTCAATTAATGGCAAGAGACGGAAAATTTGCAACTATTAAATTACCATCAGGTGAAACACGTTTAGTACTTGCAGATTGTATGGCAACAATAGGTGTTATATCAAACTCTGACCACCAGTTGTTAGTATCTGGTAAAGCAGGTAGAACACGTTGGTTAGGAAGAAGACCTAGAGTAAGACCAGTAGTAATGAACCCAGTTGATCACCCAATGGGTGGTGGAGAAGGACGTTCGTCTGGTGGACACCCAAGATCTAGAAATGGTATTCCAGCTAAAGGTTATAGAACACGTTCTAAAACCAAAGCGAGTAACAAGTATATTGTAGAACGTAGAAAGAAATAATTGAGATAATATGGCACGTTCATTAAAAAAAGGACCTTACATCCATTATAAATTAGAAAAGAAAGTTGCAGAAAACGTAGCTTCAAATAAAAAGACTGTTATTAAAACTTGGTCTAGAGCATCAATGATTTCACCAGATTTCGTTGGGCAGACTATAGCTGTACACAACGGTCGTCAATTTGTACCAGTTTATGTAACTGAAAATATGGTAGGTCATAAATTAGGAGAATTTTCACCAACACGTTCGTTTAGAGGACATGCAGGTGCAAAAAATAAAGGTAAAAAATAAGTAGAGCTATGGGAAGTCGTAAAAAACAAATGGCAGATGCTATAAAGGAAGACAGAAAACAAGTTGCTTTTGCAAAGTTGAACAACTGTCCAACCTCACCAAGAAAAATGCGTTTAGTTGCAGACTTGGTTAGAGGTCAAAAAGCTGAGAAAGCTCTTCAAATTTTAAGGTTTAGTTCAAAAGAAGCCTCTCGTCGCTTAGAGAAGTTATTGTTATCTGCAATAGCTAATTGGCAAGCAAAAAACGAAGATGCAAGTATTGAGGACGCAAACCTATTTGTAAAAGAGATCAGAGTTGATGGTGGATCTATGTTAAAAAGATTACGTCCAGCACCTCAAGGTCGTGCACACAGAATTAGAAAACGTTCAAATCACGTAACAGTTGTGATTGGAGCATTAAATAACACACAAAGCTAAGATAGAGGTATGGGACAAAAAACAAATCCAATCGGAAATCGCTTAGGAATCATCAGAGGATGGGAATCTAACTGGTATGGTGGAAACGATTATGGAGATAAACTTGCTGAAGACGACAAAATCAGAAAGTACATTCATGCACGTTTATCAAAAGCTAGTGTGTCTAGAGTAATTATTGAGCGTACACTTAAACTTGTAACCGTTACTATCACTACTGCAAGACCTGGTATTATTATCGGGAAAGGTGGTCAAGAGGTAGACAAGTTAAAAGAAGAGCTTAAGAAAATTACAGATAAGGAAGTTCAATTGAACATCTTCGAAATTAAGAGACCTGAATTAGATGCATTCTTAGTAGGATCAAGCATTGCACGTCAAATTGAAAATCGTATTTCTTACCGTCGTGCAATAAAAATGGCTATTGCTGCTGCTATGCGTATGAATGCTGAAGGAATCAAGATTCAAATTAGTGGTCGTTTAAACGGAGCTGAAATGGCACGTAGCGAGCATTACAAAGAAGGTAGAATTCCATTATCAACATTTAGAGCCGATATTGACTATGCTTTAGTTGAAGCTCATACTACTTACGGTAGATTGGGAATTAAAGTATGGATCATGAAAGGTGAAGTATATGGTAAAAGAGAACTTTCTCCACTTGTAGGGTTGTCTAAAAAACAAGGTAAGTCTGGTGGAGGACGTGGTGGGAACAATAAATCTCGTCGCAGAAAGTAATTTTTAAAGTAAAAGAAAATGTTACAACCGAAAAAAACAAAATTTCGTAAAGTCCAAAAAGGACGTATGAAAGGAAATTCCGGAAGAGGACACCAGTTATCTAATGGAATGTTTGGTATAAAATCACTCGATTCGAATTTCTTAACATCACGTCAAATAGAAGCAGCTCGTATTGCCGCAACACGTTACATGAAAAGAGAAGGGCAACTTTGGATTAAAATATTTCCAGACAAGCCTATAACAAAGAAACCTCTTGAAGTACGTATGGGTAAAGGTAAAGGTTCTGTAGAATATTGGGTAGCTGTGGTAAAACCAGGAAGAGTTTTATTTGAAGTTGGAGGTGTGCCTTTAGAAACTGCTAAAGAAGCATTACGTTTAGCAGCTCAAAAGTTACCAGTTAAAACAAAGTTTATAATAGCTCGAGATTACGAGGCTTAATAGTAGTATTATGAAGCAATCAGAAATTAAACAGCTATCAACGGCTGAGTTACAAGAAAAACTTGGTGAGACACAAAAGAGTTATGCTGACCTAAAAATGGCTCACGCAGTATCTCCTTTAGAGAATCCAATCCAGTTACGAAACGTAAGACGTTCAGTAGCTAGAATCGCAACTGAATTAACTAAAAGAGAAATACAATAATTGTATTCCGCTGAAAGATGGAAAAAAGAAACTTAAGAAAAGAACGTATAGGAGTTGTTACAAGTAACAAAATGCAGAAATCAATTGTGGTATCTGAGGTTAAAAAAGTAAAACATCCTATGTATGGAAAATTCGTGTTAAAAACGAAAAAATACGTTGCACACGATGAGACAAACGACTGTAACATTGGAGATACAGTAAAGATCATGGAAACAAGACCTTTAAGTAAATCTAAATGTTGGAGATTAGTAGAAATAATTGAAAGAGCGAAGTAATTATGGTACAACAAGAATCAAGATTAAAAGTAGCTGATAACACTGGAGCAAAAGAAGTATTAACAATACGTGTTCTAGGTGGAACCAAAAGAAGATATGCTTCTATTGGTGACAAAATAGTAGTTTCAGTAAAAGACGCAACTCCTAACGGAAACATTAAAAAAGGAGCAGTATCAACAGCTGTTGTTGTGCGTACAGTAAAAGAAGTAAGACGTCCAGACGGATCTTATATCAGATTTGACGATAACGCTTGTGTACTTTTAAATCCGCAAGGAGAAATGAGAGGAACACGTGTTTTTGGACCTGTTGCTAGAGAACTTCGTGATAAACAATTCATGAAAATTGTATCATTAGCACCAGAAGTGCTTTAATTGATAAACAAGATGACAAAGCTTAAAATAAAATCAGGAGATACAGTACAAGTAATCGCTGGAGATCACAAAGGATCTGAAGGGAAAGTACTTAAAGTATTTATCGATAAAAACAAGGCCATCGTAGAAGGTGTAAACATGGTAAAGAAACACACTAAACCAAGTGCACAAAACCCTCAAGGTGGTATCGTAGAAAAAGAAGCACCAATTCATATCTCTAACTTGTCACTTTTAACAAGTAAAGGTGAACCAACAAGAGTAGGATATAAAATGGAAGGTGATAAGAAAGTAAGATTTTCTACAAAATCTAATGAAGTAATATAATTATGGCTTACATTCCAAGATTAAAACAAGAGTACAAGGACAAAATAGTTTCTGCTCTTACAGAAGAATTCGGTTATAAAAATGTAATGCAAGTTCCAAAACTTAAAAAGATTGTAATCTCTAAAGGTGTTGGAGCAGCAGTAGCAGATAAAAAATTAATTGATCACGCTGTTGAAGAATTAACAAAAATATCTGGTCAAAAAGCTGTTGCAACTTTATCTAAAAAAGACGTTGCATCATTCAAATTACGTAAAGGAATGCCAATAGGTGCTAAAGTTACACTTAGAGGTGAGCAAATGTATGAGTTTTTAGACCGTTTGATTACTTCAGCTTTACCACGAGTTAGAGACTTTGATGGTATTAAAGCTACAGGATTTGATGGTAGAGGTAACTACAACTTAGGAGTTACTGAGCAAATCATTTTCCCTGAGATTGATATTGACAAGATCAACAGAATTTCTGGTATGGATATTACTTTCGTAACATCTGCAGACACAGATAAAGAAGCACAATCGTTATTAACTGAATTAGGATTACCTTTTCAAAAGAACTAAGATATGGCTAAAGAATCAATGAAAGCCCGTGAGGTGAAAAGAGCAAAAACGGTAGCAAAATATGCTGAAAAACGTAAAGCTTTAAAAGAAGCTGGAGACTACGAAGCATTACAAAAGTTACCAAGAAATGCATCACCTGTACGTATGCACAACCGTTGTAAATTAACAGGAAGACCAAAAGGATACGTACGTACATTTGGAATTTCTCGTGTAATGTTACGCGAAATGGCTAACAAAGGCTTAATACCAGGAGTTAAAAAAGCAAGTTGGTAAACAAAGAATTATAAATTGGTTTGAAGTTCGAAAACTAACTTTCGAAAACCAAAACCGCAAATTAATATAAATGTATACAGATCCAATCGCAGATTATCTAACGAGAGTTAGAAATGCAGTAAAAGCTAACCACAGAGTGGTTGAGATACCTGCATCTAATCTAAAAAAAGAAATTACTAAAATATTATTCGATCAAGGATATATTTTAAGTTACAAGTTTGATGACTCTACAGTACAAGGAACTATTAAAATAGCTCTTAAGTACAATAAAGAGACTAAGGAACCTGTAATTAAGAAAATTCAAAGAATAAGTAAACCAGGTTTACGTAAATACGCAAGTGCTAACGAAATGCCAAGAATCCTTAACGGTCTTGGAATTGCAATTGTTTCAACATCTCATGGTGTATTAACAGGAAAACAAGCGCAAAGAGAAAACGTTGGTGGAGAATTATTGTGTTACGTTTACTAATTTAAAACAGAAAGAACATGTCAAGAATAGGTAATAACCCAGTAACTATCCCACAAGGAGTTACAGTAGAAGTTAAAGACAATGTAATTACTGTAAAAGGTAAATTAGGTGAATTAACTCAAGAATTTTCAGACGTAGATATAGCTGTTGAAGAAGGAAGCGTACAAGTAACGCGTTCAACAGATAAAAAAGACCAAAGAGCAAAGCATGGTCTTTACAGAGCTTTAATCAACAACATGATTAAAGGTGTATCTGAAGGATGGACAAAAGAACTAGAATTGGTAGGTGTAGGTTATAGAGCATCTAACCAAGGACAAAAATTGGATTTAGCTTTAGGATTTTCTCACAACATTATTTTGGATTTAGCTCCAGAAGTAAAAGTAGAGACAATCTCTGAAAAAGGAAAAAACCCAATCGTAAAATTAACATCTCACGACAAACAATTGGTAGGACAAGTAGCAGCGAAAATTCGTGCATTTAGAAAACCAGAACCTTACAAAGGAAAAGGAATTAAGTTTGTAGGAGAAGTATTAAGAAGAAAAGCAGGTAAATCAGCTTAATAGTTTAGTTATGGCATTAACAAAGAATCAAAAAAGATTAAGAATAAAAAGCAGAATTCGTAAGGTAGTTTCAGGAACTGAATCTAGACCACGTTTAGCTGTATTTAGAAGTAATAAAGAAATTTATGCTCAAGTTGTGGATGATGTAACAGGTAAAACTATCAGTGCTGCATCTTCAAGAGACAAAGACATTAGTTCTGCAAAAGGTACTAAAACAGAAATTGCAGCCTTAGTTGGTAAAGCAGTAGCTGAAAAAGCATTAAAAGCAGGTGTAGAAACTATCTCTTTTGACAGAGGTGGATATCAATATCACGGAAGAGTAAAATCGTTAGCAGAAGGTGCTAGAGAAGGCGGACTAAAATTTTAAGACATTATGTATCAAAAATATAAAAACGCAGAATTAGTAAAACCAGGTGGATTAGATCTTAAAGATCGTTTAGTTGGTGTACAAAGAGTTACAAAAGTAACTAAAGGTGGTAGAGCATTTGGTTTTTCAGCTATCGTAGTAGTAGGTGATGAAGCAGGTGTAGTAGGACATGGTTTAGGAAAATCTAAAGATGTTGCTACCGCAATTGCAAAAGCAGTTGAAGACGCAAAGAAAAACTTGGTTAGAATACCAATCATCAAAAAAACTTTGCCACACGAGCAAAAAGGTAAATTTGGTGGAGCTAGAGTAAACATCATTCCTGCTGCTCCTGGTACAGGAGTAATTGCTGGTGGAGCTGTAAGAACAGTTCTTGAAGCAGTAGGTGTACATGATGTATTATCTAAATCTCAAGGATCTTCTAACCCTCACAACGTTGTAAAAGCTACTTTTGATGCTTTATTACAATTAAGAAGTGCTGACACAGTTGCTAAGGATAGAGGAATATCATTAGAAAAAGTATTTAACGGTTAATCTTAAGGAAGATGGCAAAGATCAAAGTAACAAAAGTAAAAAGTACAATCAATCGTACTCAAACCCAAAAGAGAACTTTAGAGGCTTTAGGTTTAAAAAGAATCGGTCAGGTTGTAGAACATGATGCCACTCCAAATATCGTTGGTATGGTTAATAAAGTTAAACATTTAGTTTCTGTTGAAGAAACAAAATAATAAGACATAAAAATGGACTTAAGTAATTTAAAACCAGCTGAAGGCTCAGTTAAAAATCAAGGAAAAAGAGTAGGTAGAGGACAAGGTTCTGGAAAAGGTGGTACTGCAACACGTGGTCACAAAGGAGCAAAGTCTCGTTCTGGATATTCTAAAAAACTTGGTTTTGAAGGTGGACAAATGCCACTTCAAAGACGTGTGCCTAAATTCGGATTTACTAACATCAACCGTGTAGAATACCAAGGTGTAAATCTTGATACATTACAACAATTGGTTGACGATAAGAAGATAAAAGATACTATAGATTTTGAAACGCTAGTACAATTACGTTTGGCTGGTAAAAACGATTTAGTAAAAATATTAGGTCGTGGAGAATTAAAATCTAAATTAAAAGTATCTGCTCATAAATTTACTGCTTCAGCAAAAGCTGCTATTGAAGCTGCAGGAGGAGAAGCTGTAACTTTATAAGATTATTATAAGTATGAAATTTATAGACACTATAAAAAATGTTTGGAAAATAACGGAACTAAAAGACCGAATCATGTTAACACTTGGTTTGCTTTTAGTTTACCGTTTTGGTGCACAAATTGTGCTTCCAGGTATTGACTTTACTAAATTATCAGGATTACAAGGAGATGCTGCCGAAGGTGGATTAATTTGGTTAATCAATGCGTTTACTGGTGGAGGTTTTTCTAACGCATCAGTATTTGCCCTAGGTATTATGCCTTATATCTCTGCTTCTATTGTAGTGCAGTTAATGGGAATAGCAATTCCTTATTTACAAAAACTTCAAAAAGAAGGAGCAAGTGGTCAAAAGAAAATCACTCAAATAACCCGTTGGTTAACAATAGGTATATGTTTGGTTCAAGCACCAGGATATTTAGCAAGCTTACCATCATTAACAGGAGTTAACTCAACAAGTGCACTTTTAGTTAATGGTTTTTCTCCAACTACATTTATGATTTCTTCAGTAATAATATTAGTTACTGGATGTATTTTTGCAATGTGGTTAGGTGAAAAAATTACTGATAAAGGTATTGGTAATGGTATTTCATTATTAATTATGGTAGGTATTATAGCTACTTTACCACAATCATTTTTACAAGAGTATGCTGCTAGAGTAACACAATCTAATGGAGGTTTAATTATGATTTTAATTGAGCTTGTTATTTGGTTGTTAATTATACTAGGTTCAGTAATGCTAGTTATGGCAGTACGTAAAATCGCAGTGCAATATGCAAGACGTACAGCTACAGGTGGATACGAAAAAAATGCATTTGGCTCTAGACAGTTTTTACCATTAAAGTTAAACGCTTCAGGAGTTATGCCAATCATCTTTGCCCAAGCTATCATGTTTGTGCCAAGTTTAATTGGTAAATCATTTGGATCAGGAGAAGTAGGTACATGGATGCAAACACAGTTTTCTGATATTTTCGGATTTTGGTACAACCTAGTATTTGCACTCTTAATTATAGTGTTTACATATTTTTATACAGCTATTACAGTACCAACAAACAAAATGGCTGACGACTTAAAACGAAGCGGTGGTTTTATTCCAGGTATTAGACCAGGAACTGAAACTTCTGAGTATTTAGATAAAATAATGTCTCAAATAACTTTACCAGGATCATTATTCTTAGCATTAATAGCTGTGTTCCCAGCAATTATTGTAAAGCTTATGGACGTACAAGCTGGTTGGGCATTGTTTTTTGGAGGAACGTCATTATTGATTATGGTAGGAGTTGCAATTGATACCATGCAACAAGTAAATTCTTACTTGTTGAATAAACACTATGATGGCTTGATGAAAACAGGTAAAAATAGAAAAGCAGTAGCTTAAAACTATATACTATGGCAAAACAAGCAGCAATAGAGCAAGACGGAACAATCATAGAAGCATTATCTAATGCGATGTTTCGTGTTGAATTAGAAAATGGTCATATTGTGACTGCACATATATCTGGTAAAATGCGTATGCATTATATTAAGTTGTTACCAGGAGACAAAGTAAAATTAGAAATGAGTCCTTACGATTTAACAAAGGCTCGTATAACCTATAGATACTAATACGATGAAAGTAAGAGCATCAGTTAAAAAAAGAAGCGCTGATTGTAAATTAGTGCGTAGAAAAGGTAGACTTTACGTAATTAACAAAAAGAATCCTAGATTCAAACAAAGACAAGGATAATTATGGCAAGAATTGCAGGTGTAGACATACCAAAACAGAAAAGAGGAGTAATCTCTTTAACTTATATCTACGGAGTAGGTAAAAGTAGAGCAAAAGAAATTTTGGCAACGGCTAAAGTTGATGAAAGCACAAAAGTACAAGATTGGACAGATGATCAAATTGGAGCAATCCGTGACGCTGTTGGAACTTATACTATCGAAGGTGAATTGCGTTCTGAAACTCAATTAAACATTAAGCGATTAATGGATATTGGATGTTACAGAGGTATTCGTCACAGATCTGGGCTTCCATTAAGAGGTCAACGTACAAAGAACAACTCTAGAACTAGAAAAGGTAGAAGAAAAACCGTTGCTAACAAGAAGAAAGCAACTAAATAATAACAAGACAGTAGTCATTAGTAATTAGACGTTAGATGAATCTGTTCGAAATCGAAAGGTTTAGGATTCTAACAACTAAAAGCTAACAACTAGAAACTAAAAAATATGGCAAAGTCAAGTACTAAAAAACGTAAAGTAATAGTAGATGCAATTGGAGAAGCGCACATTGCAGCATCTTTCAATAACATCATTATCTCTTTAACAAACAAAAAAGGTGACGTAATTTCATGGTCATCTGCAGGTAAAATGGGATTCAGAGGTTCTAAAAAGAACACTCCTTACGCTGCACAATTAGCTGCTGAAGATGCTGCAGGAGTAGCAAAAGAAGCTGGATTAAAGAAAGTGAAAGTGTTTGTTAAAGGTCCTGGAAATGGTAGAGAATCTGCAATTAGATCTATTCACAACTCTGGTATTGAAGTATCAGAAATCGTAGATGTTACTCCATTACCACATAATGGATGTCGTCCACCAAAACGTAGAAGAGTTTAATTTATATTTTGAAGAATTAATATCAACTGTTTTTTATAGTTGATATTAATTTTTTATATGTAAATTTGCAAACTGAAAAATTTTAAACAAGTATCAACGAGAGATTCACGTTTATCGAAGGATAAGATTAAGACCTTAATTCATAAACACTCTCATAATTTAATTTAAAAATGGCAAGATATACTGGTCCTAAAACTAAAATAGCTCGTAAATTTGGTGAAGCTATTTTTGGAGATGATAAAGCTTTTGAAAAAAGAAATTATCCTCCAGGTCAACATGGTGCAAACAAGCGTCGTGGAAAAAAATCTGAATACGCTGTCCAATTAATGGAGAAGCAAAAAGCTAAATACACTTACGGTATTTTAGAAAAGCAATTCAGAAACATGTTCAAAAAAGCAACTGCTGCTCCAGGAATTACTGGTGAGGTGTTGTTACAACTTTGTGAGTCTCGTTTAGACAACGTAGTTTACAGAATGGGAATGTCTCCTTCACGTAGTGGAGCTAGACAATTAGTATCTCACAGACACATTACTGTTAACGGAAATATCGTAAACATTCCTTCTTACCAATTAAAAGCAGGAGATGTTGTAGCAGTAAGAGAAAAATCAAAATCTTTAGAAGCAATCCAAAATTCATTAACAAACTCTAGTCATGTTTATGAGTGGATTACATGGAATAACGATACTAAACAAGGAACATTTGTATCTGTTCCTGCAAGAGTTCAAATTCCTGAGAACATCAACGAGCAATTCATCGTCGAATTATATTCTAAATAATAAATTAAACATATTGGTATTTAGCCAAAGGATTTATTAGACGTCTTCAAGCTTTTAAATCGCGCAACTAAATAACAATTAAAACGAAGAACACTATGGCAATATTAAATTTTCAAAAGCCTGACAAAGTAATCATGATCGATTCTACTGATTTTGAAGGCAAATTCGAATTCAGACCACTAGAACCAGGTTATGGACTAACAGTAGGAAACGCTTTAAGAAGAGTTTTATTATCTTCTTTAGAAGGTTTCGCAATCACATCTGTAAGAATAGAAGGTGTAGATCATGAGTTTTCTACAATTGCAGGTGTAGTTGAAGATGTAACAGAAATGATTTTGAACTTAAAGCAAGTAAACTTTAAGCGTCAAATAGATGAAATCGATAACGAGTCTGTTTCAATCTCAATTTCTGGTCAAGAGCAAATAACAGCTGGAGATTTCCAAAAGTTTATTTCAGGTTTCCAAGTACTAAACAAAGACTTAGTGATTTGTAACTTAGATCCTAAAGTAAGCATCAATATGGAAATCACTATTGAAAAAGGTAGAGGATACGTTCCTGCTGAAGAAAACAAAAAAGCTTCTGCACCTATTGGAACTATCTTTACTGACTCAATCTATACGCCAATAAAAAACGTGAAGTACAGTATAGAAAACTTCCGTGTTGAGCAAAAAACCGATTACGAAAAATTAGTTTTTGAAATTATCACAGACGGTTCTATTCATCCTAAAGATGCTTTAACTGAAGCGGCTAAGATATTAATTCACCACTTCATGTTATTCTCTGATGAGCGTATAACTCTTGAGGCTGACGAAATTGCTCAAACTGAAACTTATGATGAAGAATCACTTCACATGAGACAGTTATTAAAAACTAAATTAGTTGATATGGATCTTTCTGTACGTGCCTTAAACTGTTTAAAAGCAGCAGAGGTTGATACATTAGGAGATTTAGTATCATTCAACAAAAATGATTTAATGAAGTTCCGTAACTTCGGTAAAAAATCTTTAACAGAGCTAGAAGAATTAGTAAATGTTAAAGGTCTTAACTTCGGAATGGACTTAAGCAAATACAAATTAGATAAAGATTAATCATATTTTGCTCTCCAGAGGTTTACTCTTTGGATTTGGTAGCAAGATGATAAAACAAAAGTCATGAGACACGGAAAGAAATTTAATCATTTAGGTAGAAAAACTGCCCACAGAAAAGCGATGTTAGCTAATATGGCATGTTCTTTAATAGAGCACAAGCGTATTAACACTACAGTAGCTAAAGCTAAAGCGTTAAAACAATTTGTTGAGCCTTTAGTAACAAAATCTAAAGAAGATACTACTCACAACAGACGTATTGTATTTTCTAGATTAAGACAAAAAGAGGCTGTGGCAGAATTATTTAGAGATGTTGCTGCTAAGGTAGGTGATCGTCCAGGAGGATATACAAGAATTATTAAGCTTGGTAACCGTCTTGGTGATAACGCTGATATGGCAATGATAGAATTAGTTGACTACAATGAAATCTACAATGCTGATAAGCCTAAGAAAAAATCTACTCGTAGAAGTAGAAGAGGTGGTAGCAAAGCAGCTGCAGCTCCTGTTGCAGAAACTAAGGCAACTAACGAAGAAGAATAAATGTTAATAAGCATTTGAAATATTAAAGGATAAACATTTTAGTTTATCCTTTTTTTTATGCAATTTTGCGAAACTTTTAGAATCTATGAAGTATAATAAAAGAGAAAAAGCACTAATATTACTAGCAGACGGAACCATATTCTATGGAAAATCAATAGGAAAAAAAGGTACTGCATTTGGAGAGGTTTGCTTTAACACTGGTACTACAGGCTACCAAGAAATATTTACCGATCCATCTTATTTCGGACAATTAATGGTGACTACCAATGCGCACATTGGTAATTATGGAACACTTTCTGAAGAAGTGGAGTCTAATTCCATTAAAATATCAGGTCTAATTTGTAAAAATTTCAGTTTTAATTATTCAAGACCAGCAGCAGATGATTCACTCGAAAATTTCTTTGAGAAGAATAATGTATTGGCTATATCTGATGTAGATACAAGAGCTCTTGTAAGCTATATCAGAGATAATGGAGCTATGAATGCTGTAATTTCTACTGAGGTTGATAATATTGAAGACCTTAAAAAACAACTAGCAGATGTGCCAAATATGAATGGTTTAGAGTTGGCTTCTAAAGTATCTACTAAAGAACCATATTATTTTGGTAACGAAAATGCTACGTATAAAATAGCAGCTTTAGATATTGGAATTAAAACTAATATCCTTAGAAATTTAGCTAAAAGAGATGCCTACATTAAGGTGTTTCCTTACAATTCGACTTTTGAAGAGTTAGAAGCATTTAAACCAGATGGCTATTTCTTATCTAATGGACCAGGAGATCCTGAACCTTTGGTTGAAGCACAAAATTTGGCTAAAGAAATCATTAAACGTAACCTTCCGCTATTTGGTATTTGTTTAGGACACCAAGTAATCGCGTTAGCAAACGGAATTTCTACTTATAAAATGCACCATGGACATAGAGGTATTAATCATCCTGTAAAGAACCTTATTACAGGTAAAGGAGAGATTACTTCACAAAATCATGGTTTTGCTATCAATAGAGAAGAAACTGAAAATCATCCAGATATTGAGATTACTCATTTGCATTTAAATGATGATACTGTAGCAGGCATTAAAATGAAGAGTAAGAACTGTTTTTCAGTTCAATATCATCCAGAAGCAAGTCCTGGACCTCACGATTCGTCGTATCTATTTGACCAATTTATAGAAAACATTAAAAATAAATAATGAACAAACCTCAAAGAAAATCGATTTTCATTGAGGTTTTTTATTTACGAAAACATTTTAGTAAAATTAAAATGTAATAATGAATAGGTAAATACCTTTTAGATTAACAATTTTGTAAATTTGACATACAATTAAACAACATTAAATAGAAACATATGAGCATTATAATTAATATTCATGCAAGACAAATTTTAGATTCACGTGGTAATCCAACTGTAGAGGTTGATGTTACTACAGAAAATGGAGTTGTAGGTAGAGCTGCAGTACCATCAGGAGCATCAACAGGAGAACATGAAGCAGTTGAACTTAGAGATGGTGGAAATGCCTATATGGGAAAAGGAGTTACAAAAGCTGTAGAAAATGTCAATACTATAATTGCTCAAGAGTTGTTAGGTGTTTCAGTGTTTGAACAAAATGCTATCGATCAATTAATGATTGAATTAGATGGTACACCAAATAAATCAAAATTAGGAGCTAATGCTATTTTAGGAGTGTCTTTAGCTGCTGCTAAAGCTGCTGCAAACGAATTAGGAATGCCATTATACAGATATGTTGGAGGTGTTTCAGCAAACACGTTACCAGTACCAATGATGAATATCATTAATGGAGGTTCTCATAGTGATGCGCCAATAGCATTTCAAGAGTTTATGGTAATGCCTGTAAAAGCAAAAAACTTTACTCATGCTATGCAAATGGGTACAGAAATTTTCCACAACCTTAAAAAAGTATTACACGATAGAGGTCTTAGTACTGCTGTAGGTGATGAAGGAGGTTTTGCTCCAACATTAGATGGTACAGAGGATGCACTTGATACAATTGCCAAAGCTGTTGAAAAAGCAGGTTATAAATTAGGTGATGAAGTAATGATTGCTTTAGATTGTGCTTCGGCCGAATTTTATGTAGATGGAAAATATGACTATACTAAGTTTGAAGGAGACAAAGGTCAAGTAAGAACTAGTCAAGAGCAAGCAGACTACTTAGCTGAATTAGCAGCTAAATATCCTATTATTTCTATTGAAGATGGAATGGATGAAAACGATTGGGAAGGTTGGAAATACTTAACCGAAAAAGTTGGAGATAAAGTACAACTAGTAGGTGACGATTTATTTGTAACCAATGTAGAGCGTTTATCAAGAGGTATTGAAAACGGTATTGCTAACTCAATTTTAATTAAAGTAAACCAAATTGGTACTTTAACCGAGACTATTGCAGCTGTTAATATGGCTCATAATGCAGGTTATACGTCAGTGATGTCTCATCGTTCTGGTGAAACTGAAGATAATACTATTGCTGATTTAGCAGTAGCATTAAACACTGGTCAAATTAAAACAGGTTCTGCATCTCGTAGTGATAGAATGGCAAAGTACAATCAGTTATTAAGAATCGAAGAAGAATTAAATGATGTTGCTTACTATCCTCAAGAAAAGGCTTTTAAAGTAAAGTAACATTTAAAATATGGTATTAAAAAAGGCTTCTGTTTAATTACAGAAGCCTTTTTTACTTTTAACGACTAATTAATGTGTATTAGTTTTTTAAGTAAATTTATTTTAAGTAATTTATACTTCATTATTAAAACTCAGTACTTAATGTCAAATTTCCTTTTTGTTTCTGCTGAAAACGATGCCATCAAAAAATGTAAAGCTGGTGGTATGGGAGATGTTGTTAGAGACGTTCCTAGGCAAATAGCAGCTTTAGGTGATAGAGTTAGTGTTATAACTCCTGCTTATGGACGATTGCACATAGGGCAAAAAAAGATTAAGGAGGTTGAGTTTTCTTATAGAGGAGAAACTGCCAAAGCAATTATCTATCAAGTAGCTCCAAAGAAAGAAATTGAAAACATTACACATTATGTTATTCATCATCCTGATATAAAGTCAGGTAATATTGCCCATATTTATTTTAATGACCCAGAACAACCATTTTATACTGATGCTTGTATGTTCTCCTTATTCTGTAGTGCAGTAGCAGAGAGTATAACACAAAATAGTTTTGGGAAATTAGATGTTGTACACTTACACGATTGGCATACTAGTTTACTGTTGTTTTTAAAAGAATATCATCCTTCTTATAAAGTATTGCAAAATATAAGGTTTGTATATTCAATTCATAATTTAGCTATTCAAGGTATTAGACCATTTAATGATAATTACTCTTCGTTACATGCTTTTTACCCTGAGTTAGATATAGATTATGAGAATTTAAAAGATCCAAGATATCAAGATTGTATAAACCTTATGGCTGTAGGAATTAAACTAGCCGATGTTGTGCACACAGTGTCTCCTTCCTATAAAGAAGATATAATGAAATCTAGCAATTTTCCAGATTTTATTGGTGGAGAAGGTTTAGAAAACTATTTAAAAGAAGCTAATAAAGAAAACCGCTTAGTAGGAATTTTAAACGGTTGTAATTATCAAAACATAAACTTAGTGCAACATGGAGCATTTTATGTTAATGCTATTCAAGCGATTTTTGAGTGGTTGCAAGAACCCGAAAAAGAATATAAAGCTGATTTTTTAATTCATACAGGAGAAAAAATTGTAAGACTCATAAAAGAACCAGCAAAATTTGTTTGTGCCAGTGTTGCAAGACTAACAGAGCAGAAGTTTTTCTTTTTTAAAAATTCACCTGAATTATTAAAATCAATTTTAGAAAAACTAAAAGCTGTAAATGGTATTTATGTAGTACTTGGAACTGGAGCACCAGAGTATGAGCAGCTATTACAAAACATAAGCTATGAATATGACAACTTTGTGTTTTTTAATGGACAGTCCGAAGAGGTTATTGATTCGATTTATACCGAATCTAATCTATACTTAATGCCCAGTCTTTTTGAGCCATGCGGAATAAGTCAAATGCTAGCAATGCGAAATGCGCAACCATGTCTAGTACACCATACAGGTGGATTGAAAGATACTGTCGAACATTTAAAAACAGGATTTTCATTCAACGGAAAGACAATTGATGAAAAGAATGCTAACTTTTTGGCGGTATTTTCTCAAGCATTAAAAATCTTTTTTGAAGACAAAAGTCAATGGGATACTATTTGCCTCAATGCTAAATCACAAAAGTTTACTTGGCAATCTTCAGTAAGAGAATATTACAAGAAATTGTATAAAATAAATGTCAAATAATGCTGCAGTTTATGTGCGTTTGCATTTTCAATTATGAGTTACATCCAAGCATCAATTTTCGTAATATCACAATAGATAAATCCTTTATGGAGAAGCTTTAAAAATCCTAAGATATTTCGTATTTTCGTACAATCTTTTTAACAATAAAACTTTAAAAAAATATAAACATAAAAATGTCAGATAAAGCTACATTAGAAATTAACGGTCAAAAACATGAATTTCCTTTAATTACAGGAACCGAAAATGAGGTTGCAATAGATATTAAGGCCTTAAGAAGTGTAACAGGAGGCGTTACTACAATTGATCCAGGTTATAAAAATACAGGATCTTGTGTAAGTGCCATTACATTTCTAGATGGAGAAAAAGGAATATTGAGGTATAGAGGATATTCAATTGAAGAACTAGCTGAAAAAGCAGATTTCCTAGAAGTAGCTTATCTTTTGATTTTTGGAGAATTGCCAACACAAGAGCAATTAGATAAATTTCACTCCGACATAAAAAAGCATTCTGTTGTTGACGACGATATAAAGAAAATTTTAGATGCTTTCCCTAAGTCAGCGCATCCAATGGGAGTTTTATCTTCACTTACAAGTGCATTAACAGCGTTTAATCCTTCGTCAGTAAATGTAGATTCTGAAGAAGAAATGTACAATGCTATTGTTAGAATTTTAGGTAAGTTCCCAATCTTAGTAGCATGGACAATGCGTAAGAAAATGGGGTTACCATTAGATTATGGAAGCTCATCATTAGGTTATGTTGAGAACATTTTACAAATGATGTTTAAAAGACCAGATGAAAACTATGAGCAAAACCCAATTTTAGTAAATGCTTTAGACAAGCTTTTAATTTTACATGCTGATCATGAGCAAAACTGTTCAACTTCTACAGTAAGAATAGTAGGTTCTTCGCATGCAGGTTTATTTGCTTCTTTATCTGCAGGTATTTCTGCACTTTGGGGACCTTTACATGGTGGAGCAAACCAAGCAGTTTTAGAAATGCTTGAAGCTATCAAAGAAGATGGAGGAGATACTAAAAAATATATGGGTAAAGCAAAAGACAAAGAAGATCCTTTCCGTTTAATGGGATTCGGACATCGTGTATACAAGAACTTTGACCCAAGAGCTAGAATAATCAAAAAAGCAGCCGATGACGTTTTAGGTGATTTAGGTGTTGAAGATCCTATTTTAGATATTGCTAAAGGATTAGAAAAAGAAGCTTTAGAAGATGATTACTTCGTAAAAAGAAAACTATATCCTAACGTAGATTTCTACTCAGGAATTATTTATAGATCAATGAATATTCCTGTTGAAATGTTTACAGTAATGTTTGCACTAGGGCGTTTACCTGGTTGGATTGCTCAATGGAGAGAAATGCGCTTAAATAAAGAGCCAATAGGTCGTCCAAGACAAGTATATACAGGTGAAACATTAAGATCGTTTAAAGGAATTAACGAGCGTTAAGCTTAGGCTTATTACATCATATAAGCTTCATTATTTATTTTAATGAAGCTTTTTTTATAATTTATATTATGCTGAAATTGAATGTTAAAAATGAAACTTCTCGTCTTAGAGCAGTGGTTTTAGGAACAGCTAAAAGTAATGGTCCAACTCCTAAAATAGAGGATGCATACGACCCAAAATCTCTTGAGCACATAAAAGCAGGAACATATCCGTTAGAAGCCGATATGGTTAATGAAATGGAAGCAGTAGCTAAAGTTTTTGAAAAGTATGATGTAAAAGTGTACAGACCTAATATTATTGAGGACTGTAATCAAATTTTTGCCAGAGATATAGCTTTTGTAATTGACGATGTGTTTGTAAAAGCCAATATATTACCAGATCGAGAAGAAGAGCTTGAAGCCATTCAATATGTTATTGACCAAATTGACCCTAAAAAAGTAATTAGACCTCCTGAAGAAGCTCATATTGAAGGAGGAGATGTGATCGTATGGAATGACCATATCTTTATTGGAACTTACCGAGGAGCTGATTATTCTGATTATATAGTGGCTCGTACAAACCAATTAGGTGTAGATTACATTACTGAAAAATTTCCGCATAAAACCATAAAAAGTTTCGACCTTAGAAAATCTCAAGTAAACCCTAGAGACAACGCTTTACATTTAGATTGCTGCTTTCAGCCAATAGGAACAAATAAAGCAATCTTACATAAAGAAGGGTTTTTAGTTGAAGAAGAGTATGAGTGGTTGCTTAATTTCTTTGGAGAAGAAAATTGTTTTGTCATTACAAAAGACGAAATGTATGATATGAACAGTAATATTTTTTCAATATCTGAAGACGTGATTATCTCAGAAAAAAACTTTACAAGATTAAATACTTGGTTAAGAAAAAATGGATTTACTGTTGAAGAAGTGCCTTATGCAGAAATAGCTAAACAAGAAGGTTTACTACGTTGCTCTACAATGCCTTTGATAAGGGATTAACTTATTTTCGGTATAAAAAATAATTGTTTACCAAATCAATATAAATACGTTTAGCTTCATCTGGCGAAACATCTTTAACCTGAAATAATGCATTTGTTTTAAACGCGTTAATTATAGGCTTTCGGCTACTTGGTCTACCATAGTTGTTTGTAGCCTTTTTGTAGTAAGCATAAAGGCGAAGTAAAAAATCAGCCGGAAAAGGTTCGGTATGATTGTTTATACGCTCTACAGCGTCTCTAAACTCTATGTCTAGTTCTTCAGGTGTCATTTTAAATTTCAGCAATAATACTTTCGCCTCCTTTTACAACTTGGTTCAAGGTTACTTTAACGTCTGCATCTAAAGGTAAAAATAAATCTACTCTCGACCCAAATTTTATAAACCCAGCATCAGCGCCTTGTATTGCTTTGTCATCAACCTTAGCATAGTTAACAATACGTTTTGCTAGTGCTCCAGCAATTTGTCTATATAGTATTTTTCCAAACGAGTTGTTTTCTACAACAATAGTCGTGCGCTCGTTTTCTTCACTGGCTTTTGGATGCCATGCAACTAAATATTTCCCAGGATGGTATTTGCTGTACAATACATTTCCACTTATAGGATAACGTGTTACATGAACATTAATTGGCGACATAAAAACAGATACCTGTATGCGCTTGTCGTTAAAATATTCTTTTTCAAAAACTTCTTCAATAACTACAACCTTGCCATCAACAGGCGAAACGGCTTGTTTTTCATTTAAAATGGTGTTTCGTTTAGGGTTTCTAAAAAATTGAAGAATTAAAACCAAGAACACTACAAAAAGTAGCATTAGTGAAGTTCTTAGCCAAGGTAGTTGTATAAAATAATCAATGATCAAAACAGCTCCAACTACTATAACTAGCGAAATAAATATAATTTTATGGCCTTCTTTATGAAACATAAGTTACTATTCTTAAAAATAAATAAATAAAAGGAGCAGCAAATATTATACTATCTAGTCTGTCTAATAAGCCACCATGACCAGGCATGATTACACCACTATCCTTTACTTTAGCTTGTCGTTTAAATTTAGATTCTATCAAATCTCCAAGTGTACCAAAAACACTAACTATAATTGCTAAAATTAACCAATAAGTAGAATCTAACGTATTTGTAAATTTAGCAATAAAATAACTAGCAACACACGAAAAAAACAAACCACCTAAAAATCCTTCAACTGTTTTTTTAGGCGAAATACTAGGAAACAGCTTTTGTTTTCCAAAGTTTTTTCCAACTAAGTACGCAAATGTGTCATTGATCCATATTAGAATAAAAGTACCTAAAAGCAACAATGGTGTAAACTGATGCTTAAAGTTTGCTATTAAAATTAAAAACACAAACGCACTACTTAAATAAAAAGTAGTGATTAGATATCTTTTAGAGCTGAAAAGCGGTATGGTTTTCTCAGAAAATAAATCTTTAATTAAAAACAACTGAACAAAAATTGTAATTACATGAAGTATTTGAATAGCCTCATCAAAACCATGTGTAGTGGTTATAATAGTAGACCAATATCCAAACACAAAATATAAAATCGTGAAAATTATAAACGGATAAAAATCTTTTAAGTTGATAAGTTTTTTAAACTCAGCTAGACAAATAATACCAAACACAAAAAATAATGCAGCCAATGCATGTTGCCAATACAGTGACAAGATTAGTAATGTGATGTATATTGCTCCGGATAATGCTCTGGTAACGGCTTCTTTCATCTATAGGTCTTCTAGAAGAAGCAAATATAGGTTTTTTGAGCTACTTCCATAAGTTAGAAAATCTTTATCCTCAACAGTTTTAAAATGCTTTATCGTAGTAATATTAGTTGGGATTTTTTCTCTGTTTTTACCTTTAATACCTCTAAGGCCTTCACCTATATTTTCAACAAACTGACTTGTTGTTGCATATATTATAAAATTGGTAGGCAGCTCTTTTAGTTTCTTCTCAGCAATTTGATTTGAAGAAATTAATAGCGAACCATCATCTGAAATAAGGTATTCACAAGTGGATAAAAAATACGTGCTTTCTGAAACTTTTTTAGTTGGATTTAAATGAAAATCTTTAAATAATTCAGAAAGTCTATCATCAAAGAGTAAAGCGTTTTTGTCTTCCCATTCATTTTCACTAAGAATTTGCGATAAATTATCCTTGACTTCGTTTAAATTTTCGCAATACAAAAACTTTCCGCCATTGGCTTTAAAATTTATGGTAAATCTCTCGTCAGCGGGCAATTTAATTTCAGGCATATATTTGCCTCTCTCTTCGCTTTTTATGTTATCTTCTTCACTATCAGATTTTAGACCGAAGATTTTACGAAATAGACTCATGTATGGGTTGCTATTACCTAGGTTTTAATTTGCGTATTATTTCAAATATAAAAAAACTTAAATTAACACGTGATTAATTTAAGCTTTTTATAATAATATTATGTTTTTGGCTTTTATTCTTCCTCGTCTTTTCCAAAAGGACGCTTACCAAAAATCTTCTCTAAATTATCTTTAAAAATAACTTCTTTTTCCAATAAAACTTCTGCAAGTTCAGTAAGTTTATCTTTATTTTCTTCAAGAAGTGCCACAGCTCTTTTGTACTGCGTTTCGATAATATTAGAAATTTCTTTATCAATCAACTCAGCAGTTTCTTCGCTGTAAGGCTTTGTGAACCCATACTCAGACTGACCTGAAGAGTCGTAGTAGGTTAAGTTTCCTACTTTATCACTCAATCCATAGATTGTAACCATGGCACGAGCTTGTTTGGTTACTTTTTCTAAATCACTTAAAGCACCAGTTGATATTTTATTGAAAATAACTTTTTCAGCAGCTCTACCACCTAATGCAGCACACATCTCGTCTAGCATTTGCTCTGGTCTAACAATTAAGCGTTCTTCTGGTAAATACCAAGCAGCTCCTAACGATTGTCCTCGAGGAACAATAGTTACTTTTACTAATGGAGCAGCGTGCTCTAGCATCCAGCTTACAGTTGCGTGTCCAGCTTCGTGGAAAGCAATGGCACGTTTTTCTTCTGGAGTAATGATTTTGTTTTTCTTTTCTAATCCACCAACAATTCTATCAACAGCATCAAGGAAATCTTGTTTTGTTACTGCTTTTTTACCTTGTCTAGCAGCAATAAGTGCAGCTTCATTACATACATTAGCAATATCAGCACCAGAGAAACCAGGTGTTTGTTTTGAAAGAAAATCGATATCTAAATCCTCTGCTTTTTTGATAGGTCTTAGGTGAACTTCAAAAATCTCTTTACGCTCTCTTACATCTGGTAAGTCAACAAAAATTTGACGATCAAAACGTCCAGCACGCATAAGAGCTTTATCTAATACGTCGGCTCTGTTTGTAGCAGCTAATACAATAACATTGGTGTTAGTGCCAAAACCATCCATTTCAGTTAATAATTGGTTTAAGGTATTTTCACGTTCGTCATTAGATCCTGAAAAATTGTTTTTTCCTCTAGCTCTACCAATTGCATCAATTTCGTCAATAAATATAATAGAAGGCGATTTTTCTTTTGCTTGTTTAAATAAATCTCGTACTCTCGATGCTCCAACACCTACAAACATTTCTACAAAGTCAGAACCAGATAGTGAAAAGAAAGGTACTTGTGCTTCACCAGCAACAGCTTTTGCTAATAAGGTTTTTCCTGTTCCAGGTTGTCCTACCAGTAAAGCTCCTTTAGGTATTTTTCCACCAAGTGAAGTGTATTTTTCAGGGTTTTTAAGGAAGTCTACAATTTCTTGAACCTCTTCTTTTGCACCTTCTAAACCTGCTACATCTTTGAATGAAGTTTTAATGTCAGTCTTTTCATCAAAAAGTTTTGCTTTAGATTTTCCGATGTTAAAAATTTGTCCTCCAGCGCCTCCACCAGCACCTGATGACATACGTCTCATTATAAAAATCCAAACACCTATGATTAGGATAAACGGTAATAAGGAGATTAAAAAGTTACCCCAAAGATTTTCTTCGGTTTTATACTTTAGCTCAGTATTTAAGTTGTTATCCTCAAGGGTTTTGTTGATGTCTTTTTCAAAGTTTTGCAAATCACCAAACTCAAACGAATAGTTTGGAGCAGGAGTCATTGCAGGGAAAATACTACTAGGTTTGGTCTTTTTATGTATTTCTTTATTTTGTGCTTCTTCGGTAAGATAAACTTTTGCTTCTCTTCGGTTTATGATTTCAATTTTTGAAACATCACCATTTTTTAAATATTCTAAAAATTGAGAAGGGGTTGTGGTCGCCACATTTTGCGATCCAAATCCACCTGAAAATAACTGAAAAGCGATAATAGCAAAAATTGCTATTCCATAAATCCAATATGGATTCAGTTTTGGTTTCTTATTTGTATTTTTATTTTCGTTTGCCATTAATTCTTTTTTAGTAACTAGTTTCTATAACAGTTGTTTTTGCATCTCCCCAAAGACTTTCAATGTCGTAGTATTGTCTAATGTGTTTTTGAAAAACATGTACAACAATATTAACATAATCTATCAAAACCCATTCGGCATTATCAACACCTTCAACATGCCAAGGGTTGTCTTTAAGTTCTTTGCTAACCTTTTTTTGAATTGAATTTACTATGGCGTTTACTTGCGTATTTGAAGTACCTTCGCAAACAATAAAATAATCACAAACTGTGTTTTCAATTTCTCTTAAATCAAGGATTGTTATTTCTTTCCCTTTTACATCTTCAATACCAGCTAATATGGTAGTTATTAATTGGTCGACATTACTATTTTTTTTCGCCATTAAATTGATTTAGTTTTGTGCAAAGTTATTATTTTTTTAGTTCTTTTGAACTTTAATTCTTCTTAAGAAAATTATAAATTAACATTTGCTGCTTTTATGCATATAATCAAACTTAATGCCATTGACTCAACTAATACTTATTTAAGACAATTAAGTGCTAGTAAGGCTATTGAGGATTTTACGGTTGTTGTTGCTAAACATCAAACAAAAGGCAGAGGACAAATGGGGACCCAATGGAACGTTCAAGATGCTAAAAATCTTACTATGAGCGTGTTTAAAGACATTACAGGTGTTGATGTAGAACGTAATTTTTATATTAGTATAGCTGTGTCTTTAGCGGTTTTTGAAGCTTTAAAAAGCCTTAACGTTGAAAAGCTAAGCATTAAATGGCCTAACGACATTTTGTCAGAAAATAAAAAAATAGCTGGAATTTTAATTGAAAATGTCATAAAGCAAAATAGATTACAGGCTTCAATAATAGGCATTGGTATTAACGTAAATCAAATAGAATTTGAAAATTTACCTAAAGCTTCGTCTTTACAATTAATGTCTGGACGCTTTTTTGAATTGGATGAGGTAATGATTACTGTATTGCAGAAGCTTGAATATTTTTTCGAATTACTACAAAAGAATAGCTTTTCTACACTTAAAGCTCAGTATGAAGAGCATCTTTTTAGAAAAAATAAACCTTCCACATTTAAAGATATGGAAGGTAATATGTTTTCAGGTTATATAAAAGGTGTGTCAAATTCTGGTAATCTTCAAGTGTTGCTTGAAGATGAAATCATTAAAGAATTTGATTTAAAAGAAATAACTCTGTTGTACTAAACAGCAGTAGTCATGTTTGTTGCTAGAGTTTCAATAAACTTGCTGATTGGGCCTTTAATCATCATAGCCATCATAGCATTAAACTCTCCTTCAAAAGTTAATTGGACTTCGCTAGTATTAGCATCTACTTCAGTGATGTTTCCAGTAAGTGAAAAGTCTAGTTTTCCACCAGCAGCACCAAGTACAATTTTATTAGGAGGTGTAGCTTCTTTTTTCTTAAGCACTATTTCAGGCATTCCTTTTAAAGCGAACAAAAATTTGTCGTTTTCTAAAACTTCAAATTTGCTGATGTTTTCAGGCATTAAAGCTTCAAAATTTTTCACATCAGATAAAAAATCAAAAGTCTCTTGAGCTGATTTGTTAAGGGTTACCTTTGGCGATTCTAAATTCATGTATATAAGTTTTTTTCTAAAGGTGTATCAATTAGCGTTCCATTCGCTTGGGTTAGCGTTCCATTGTGCCAAAAGGTCCTGTTGTTTTTTAGTGATATAGTTAGTTTCTAGTGCTTGGTCTAATAAGCTTTCATAGTTACTTAAAGTATGTAAAGTAAGGTCTTCAGCTTCAAAACTGTCTTTAGAAACATTGAAACCGTAAGTAAAAATGGCAATCATTCCTTTTACATTGGCACCAGCTTCTTTAAGAGCAGCTACAGCATTTAAACTACTTTTTCCAGTACTTATTAAGTCTTCAACAACTACCACATTTTGTCCATGTTCTAGATGACCTTCAATTTGGTTTTTGCGACCATGCGATTTTGCTTCAGGTCTTACATAAACAAACGGAAGTCCTAAATACTCAGCAACTAAAATCCCAATACCAATAGCTCCTGTAGCAACACCAGCAATAACATCAGGCTTGCCATATTGTTTTTCAATTTGCTTAGCCATGGTTTCTCTAATGTAGTTGCGAATTTGCGGATAAGATAACACAATTCTGTTATCACAATATATTGGCGATTTCCAGCCAGAAGCCCAAGTAAAAGGCTCTTCAGGGCTAAGTTTTATCGCATTTACTTGCAATAAAACTTCAGCAGTTTTTTTAGCGGTATGTTTGTTAAAAATCATAGCGCAAAACTACACAATTTTGTTAAATTTAAATTTCAAAACTTAAAATAAAATTAATTTTTGAAAATGGTAATATGTGCTTAAAAGTTATATTTTTACCATTGAAAACCTATTTGCCCAAATATTATGTATAAAGTTTTTGTAGGTGACAAACCAATTATATTAACGACTATTGTTAGTGAAGAAACTAACTTTAAAAACTATTTATTAGATACAGTTAATATTGGTAAAGTTATAAAAGAACTTAATTCTACCAGTTTGGAAGAGGTGAGATTAATACACAAAAACCCAGATAAACTCCTTAAAAAATTTTTAAAGAAATTACCAAATGTAGTTGCAGGAGGAGGTAAGGTTATTAATGAAAAAGGAGAAACACTTTTTATCTACCGAAATAAAAAATGGGACTTACCAAAAGGAAAAGCTGAAGCTAAAGAATCGATAGAAGAAACCTCAATTAGAGAAGTGGAAGAGGAGACAGGTGTTAAAGGTCTTGAAATTGTAAAACCGCTTGATACTACCTATCACATTTTTAAGCGAAATGGTAAGCACAAAATAAAAGTAACTTACTGGTTTGAGATGAAAACAACTTACTCAGGTAAACTTGAACCAGAAGAGAAAGAAGGTATTACCAAGGTAGAATGGCTCAACGAAACGCAACGTCAAGAAGCTATGACAAACTCTTATGCTAATATTAAAATTTTGGTTTAGTGCAATCTGTACACAGGATATTGCAAGTGTGCTTTTTCGTAATAGTCACTTTGTTTATGTAACCAGTCTAATTGCGCATACCAGTTATTGTTAAAATTAGTATCTGTTTGTTTTTTCTGTTCAAATTCTGTTTTTAAATCAGGGTTTTTATCTAATAATTCTTTAGCAATATCTTCCCATACATAAGGTGAAAAACCTTCTTTTTGTTGCAGAATTGTATCAAAAAAGTTCCAGTTAAAGAATGAGTCTGGTGCTTCAGGTTCTAATGTTTCCATTAAATACCTGAACGCATTTTGATGTGTATTAATAATATAATCGCCTTTTAAGAATTTTACTTGTTGTTCTGTTTTAGTAACTTTAGTGTTGTAATGCTGATAATGGCCTTCATAAGGCATTTTTCTGCTCTCATAACTTTCAATCTCATAGGATTCTACTGTTATTGTAGTGTCCTTTTTAAACTGGCGCATTTCTACTTGATTGAGCTTTAAAAGCTCTATTACTTTCCACCAACCTTGTGGAATAATGTAAGCACTTGGTATAGTTACTTCAATGCTTGGTTCAAAATAGTTGTTGTAAACCACATCTTTTGTAAATGGTTTTGTGCGATCGTATTTTAAGCGTTGCGCTCCAGTAACCTCGCTTGGTATTCTATTGCCTTCATATCCTTTAAAACTTAATGTAGAGGTTTTGCTAGTATCGATTTTCCAATCTAGGGTATAGGTCTCAGTATAATCACGAATATGTTCTTCTGTGCTTATTTGTTTCCATTGTATTTTTTGATAATCTTCTTCAATAATATCAATCATACTTTTCATAAGTTCATAAGTGCCTTCAACACGTTGTTTGTAGGGTTTTAGCATGTGAGTTTCAACCATCATACCTAAAGTGTTAAATAGTGTTGTGTAACCAGTAGAGTATCTTGGGTAGTCCATAAACTGATTAAAACCAGTTTCTGGAGTTCTGTTAAACACATTGACATAAGGTGTAATATCCCAATTTTTTGCGCCTAGTTTTTCTTCTAGTTTAGGCATCATTTCGGTATGGATATAATTGCCTAAATCGCCTCCTAATTTATTGTGTTGTGTGAATAAATGAGTGAGCGTATATTGGTAGTCTGCACCATTGCTTACATGATTATCAATAAATACATCAGGGTTTATTAAATGGTAAATCTCAGTAAAAGCACGAGCGTTTTTGGTGTCGCATTTTATAAAATCTCTGTTGAGGTCATAGTTTTGAGCATTTCCTCTAAAACCATACGATACAGGTCCATTCTGGTTTGTTCTTGTTGTAGAATTTCTATTTAAGCTACCTCCAATGTTATATATTGGTATGGTTGCTAAAACAGTGTGTTTAGGCATTTCAATAGTGCCTTGAGCAATATCTCTGTAAAGCAGCATTGTGGCATCTATACCATCGCTTTCACCAGGATGAATACCATTGTTGATAAGGAGTATGCGCTTATTGTTGGCTCTTATTTGCGAAAAATCAAAAACTTTGTCAGGGTTTAATGTTACAAGATGAAGTGGTTTGCCAGAATCTGTCTTACCAATTGAGTCTATCGAAATTTCAGGGTAAGCTTGGGCTAAGTTTTTATAATACAGTATGGTTTCTTCATAAGTGGCAGTTTCCTTGCCTTCACTTTTTTCAAAAACAGTAGTGAAATCATAAGTTTTTTTGGGGTTGTTTTGGGAGCAAGAACACAGTATTATAAAAAGTAGCGCAAATTTTTTCATGTGTATGATTTTTGATATTTCAAACTTACTTAAAATAGTAATTGATTTTAAGATTGTTATCGTTTTATGTTAGAATATCCTGGATTTATTTTGTCAAAACCTTAGCAAAATCAAGGATTTTTTTTATTTTTAACTATCCCTTATTAACTAAAATAATATGCAAGAAAGAGAGCTTTCTCACAAATTGTCATTTGGCACTATTATTATTCTCAATGAGCATTTAGCTGAGGTAATTATTGACGAAGGTGTTGAAATGGACAAAAAACTAATGGAAGAATATCATAATTTTTTACTCGAAAATTTAACGCCTCCATTTTCACTTTTAGTAAACAAACTTCATTCTTACTCTTATACTTTTGATGTTCAACGTAAGATTTCAAAATTGAAAGAAGTTTTTGCTGTAGCAGTTGTTGTGAACTCAATTGGTAGTAAAATGGCTACTAAAACAATATTGAGTTTGAATAATGATGAAAACTGGACAATGAAAATGTTTTATCTAAGAGAAGAAGCTTTGATATGGCTTAATGAAGAGAAAAATAAAAGAATTTCAATGTAAATTTTAACACATACTTCATTGATGTCTTTAGAGAAAAATACATTTTAAAGTAGTAATTTTGCAGCAGAATTTTTACCAATAATGCAACAGATTACGAATACTATTTTAATGATTCGTCCTATAAACTTTAGGATGAACGAACAGACAGCTGTCAACAATTATTTTCAAGAAACTATAGATGTTAAAAATGCTGAGATTAATGCCAAAGCTCAAGAAGAGTTTGACGCTTTTGTTGCAAAGTTAAGGCAAGTTGGCATTAATGTAATTGTTGAGCAAGATGATGTGTTAGCAGATACTCCAGACTCAATTTTTCCTAATAACTGGGTGAGTTTTCATGAAAATGGTGATGTTGCAATTTATCCAATGTTTGCCGAAAACAGAAGAAAAGAAAGACGCGAAGAGATATTTATTAGGCTTGAAAACGAAGGCTTCAAAATTGAAAATATTATTGACTATACAAGTGCAGAAGATGAAGGTATTTTTCTTGAAGGAACAGGAAGTTTATTGTTAGATAGAGCTAATGGTAAAGCCTATTGTGCGTTATCACCTAGAGCAGACGAAGAGTTGTTTATTGAGTTTTGTGAAGATTTCGACTATTTTCCTGTAGTATTTACCGCTAACCAAACTGTAGATGGTAAGCGGTTACCAATTTACCATACTAATGTAATGATGTGTTTAGCTGAAAACTTTGCTGTGATTTGCTTGGATACTATTGATGATAAAAAAGAACGCAAAAATGTTATTCAGCATCTAAAATCGGATGGTAAAGAAATTATAGAAATTACTGAGTCTCAAATGCATCAGTTTGCTGGTAACATGCTTCAATTAAAAGGAGCAAACAATACACCTTATTTGATAATGAGTAAAGCTGCTCATGATAGTTTGACAGCATCGCAAATCTCAAAAATTGAAAAGCATTGTGAGATAATTTCTAGCTCTTTAGAAACTATAGAAACTTGTGGAGGCGGAAGTGCTCGTTGTATGATGGCTGAGGTGTTTTTACCAAAAAACTAATCTAGCTTATTAAAGATATAACCGCCTTTTTCGGCTCCCCAAATATGTTCTCCTTTATCGTCAAATCCTCTATCCCATGAGATGATTTTGTCTTGGAAAATTTCAACTTCGCTAGTTGCGTATGAAGCTCCATATAGAGTGCTTTCGCATGTTTTTTCTCCTGTTTCACCTTTAAAATGATTAGAGTCTAAACGTTTAAGGAGTACTTCACATCCTTCTTTTTTAGAAACTTGTTGTATTGATAGCGAGTCAAAAGCTTGAGGTGTTTTCCATTTTCCTATCCATAACGAGTCGTTTTCAATTGTGTAAATAGCAGAACTATAAACACTATCATTTAATTTAGTTACTTCGTATATACGTTGTCTGTAAGGATTGTTTTGTCTTGCGTTTAAAGCTTGCTCTACATAAAGGTAATTACCTTTGTCTTTCCAAATAGGGTACATGTGAAGCGAAATATTAAAATAAGTTGAGTCAACTTTTGCTTGAGCTTCAGAATTGTATGAACCTTGCATTATTGTAAATAACTCTTCAAGGTGATTAGGAGCTTCTGTGCTTTCAGCTGTTTTTTGAGAATCTTTACAACTATAAAATGCTATTAGTGTAGCAAGTGAAAGTATAAATTGTTTCATCTTAGTGTTATGGCTTTTGCGCTAAGATAAACAAAAATGTTATTTAAGAAGAAGACTTTGTTTTTGGGAGTTCAACAAAAAATTTAGTTCCCACATTTTGAACACTTTCAACCCAAATTCTACCATCATTAAGTTCAACTAGTTCTTTGCAAATAGTTAATCCTAATCCTGTACCTTTTTCGTTTTTGGTACCTATTGTAGTAAATGTATTGTTTTTAAATAGCTTGTTTAGATTCTCTGGAGAAATACCAACTCCAGTATCTTCTACGCATATTAAGGATTTACCATTTTGGTCTCTGTTTGAAACAGTTATAGCATCACCAATTCTACTAAACTTAACAGCATTTGTAAGTAGATTTTGAATTACAATTTCTATCATGCTTTTATCGGCATAAACAAAATCTCTTTGCGACTCGTCAATTAAAACAATTCGTTTTTGTTCAACCTTTTGTTCTATTAATCCCATTTTATTGTGGAATACATCTTGGATGTTGAATAACTCAGGGTTAGACTCTAAGTTTTGCATTTGGGATTTAGACCAGTTTAATAGGTTAAAAAGTAATAAAGAAGCATTGTCAGCATTCTCACTTAATTCAGGGATAAGCTCATAAAATTCTTCTTTGGTAAGACTGTCTTCGCGAAGCAAATCAATAAATCCTTTAATGGACGAAATCGAATCTTTTAAATCGTGAGATACTATAGAAAACAAACGATCTTTTACTTTGTTAACCTCTTCTAAATGGTGTGTTTGCTCTAATATAGCTTCGTTTTGTAACTCTATCTGTTTGTTTTTTTCTTCAAGTTCTCTAGCGTATTCTAAGCGTTTTCTATGTTTTAGGTGAGAAATAACTAAAACAAGTAAGGATACTAAAACAGCAAAAGCTAAGACGTAA
Source organism: Gaetbulibacter jejuensis (assembly GCF_039524015.1). NCBI lineage: Bacteria > Pseudomonadati > Bacteroidota > Flavobacteriia > Flavobacteriales > Flavobacteriaceae > Gaetbulibacter > Gaetbulibacter jejuensis. Next base: position 129,650 of record NZ_BAAAGF010000004.1, read on the forward strand.
CTTAGCAGTTTTAATCGTTTAATAGATTTTTCATTCTCTTTATTTATTGCTTCATTTTCAATACTCACCTCGTTAGTAAACGCTTCGTCAATATTGGTTTCAGTAACAGGAGTAGTAATTACAGGTATTTTGGGTTGACTCTCTTTATCAAGTTCAGTTTTTAAGTCATAATATTTTCCTTGCCAGAAAAATGCATTTTGATATTGCTTTTGTATGGAGTCTAGCTCTTTGTGGAGTTTGTAGTTTTTTAAAAGCTCATGTTTGTTAACTCCATTTTTTGCAATACTGTAGGCTTCGTCTAATTGTGCTTGGGCAAGTTTTAACTTGTTTTGTTTTAAATTGAGATGACCTATGGAGTTTAATGACCTAAGTAATCCATCTTCATTTTGTGTGTTTCTGTTGTATTTTAATCCTTCAAGTAAATACTCTGCAGCTTTTTCATATTCTCTAAACTGCAAATATTCTTCACCAATTCGAGGTAAAATTTCTCCTCTTAAGTCATTATCATTTTCAGTATCTAAAAGATTTAAAACTTTCTCAAAATACTCAATAGCTTTTCTGTGTTCTTTTCTTTCAGAATAAAGTAAAGCAATGTTTTTGGTTGAGTTTTTAATTCCAGCATTGTCTTGTAGTTGGGTTCTAACGTTTAAAGCTTTATAATTAAACTCAAGCGCTTTATCTATTTGGTTTGTATTGTAGTAAGCTTCGGCTAAACTATTGTAGGCTAAACTAAGTTCTTCTCTTAAGTTCATGCGTTCAAAAACCTGAATAGCTAATAAAGCATTTTCAAGACCTTCAGCATAGTTTCCACGTTTAATTTCAATAAGACCAATACCATTACTAACTCTGGCATAACCTAGTGTGTCGTCAAGTTCTTTAAATAGTCTCTTGGACTTATTGTAACTATCAATTGCGTTGTAGTAATCATTTTTTGTTGAATAAATAAGGGCTTTAAAATATTTGGCTTCGGCAATTGCTCTTTTATATTTTAAAGTTTCAGATAACCTTTCAGTTTGGTCAATAAACAATAACGCTTTTTTGTAGTCTTTTACAGTGTATAGCTTTTCAATTAATAAAAGGGAAGTTTCAACCTTTGCAGAATCCTGAGGTTGGTAAGCTAATTGAATAGTTAGGTGTTCAATCTCTGATTGAATAAAAAGACTATCCTTCTCTATTTTTTGAGCAAAAGTAGAGAGCACAGAAAAAAAAGCAGCTAAAGTTATTAACTGTTTCATCTTCTACAATTAGTGTTATAAATTGCAATGCTGCTTTGACGCCAACTTGCCTTGAGGGATAGGAAAAGTAAAAACACAAAACACAATAACAATCCTGTTAAAGGTTGAAAAATAGGTATCATCAACGATTGGGACTTTGATTAATAGCTTTCCAAAAATCTTTAAAAGGGTTATAAAAAGCTAATTTCTAGGTTTTACTACCAAAAAATTAGATAAAAGGAATATTATTTAATTTTAAAAATTTTCCTACTCGATGAACGGTAAAAAATCATAGAAAAACTACACTTTTATCGACGAAATGCACGTTAATTAAAGTTATTAACAAATTTTTGTTTAAAATATTGATTGTCAGAATTTTAGTATTAAAAATAAATTTTGAAGTAATTTGATAACGCTACGCTATAACTTCACAAAACTTAATTAATTTACCATTCTTAATTTAAGACTGTTATTTTTTTCAAACAAGAGTATATTTTAAAAAGCAGACTTCAATGGCAAATTGTCAATCGCTTTTTTTACATTCCATATAAACTTAGATTTCTGTATTGTGCTTTAAGATTAAGTATTTAAGCGGCATTGGGTCTTAAAATTTTAATAAAAATGCTATCTTTGCACACTTAAAAATTAACTACAAATGAGTCTTCAAGATATATTGACAAAACACGTACAAGAAGCTATAACTTCATTGTATAACGCTAATTTAGAATCGGTTGAATTCCAAGCTACTCGTAAGGAATTTGCTGGAGATATAACAATTGTTGTTTTTCCTATGTTGCGTGTTGTAAAAGGTAATCCTGTGCAAATAGGAGAAGCTGTAGGTCAATATCTTGTTGAAAAGGTTGATGAGGTAAAAGCATTTAATGTAGTTAAAGGTTTTTTGAATGTTGAAATTAATGATGCCTACTACCTTAATTTCTTTAACGAAATTTCTAATCAAGCCACTTATGGGTTGGTAACACCAAAAGAAGGCGACAATGCAATAATGGTAGAGTATTCTTCACCAAATACTAATAAACCATTACACCTTGGTCATATTAGAAATAACTTGTTAGGATATAGCGTTGCTGAAATTTTAAAAGCATCTGGGAAAAAGGTATATAAGACTCAAATTATAAACGATAGAGGTATTCATATTTGTAAAAGTATGTTGGCTTGGAAACGTTACGGTAATGGTGAAACTCCTGAAAGCACAGGCTTAAAAGGCGATAAGCTGGTAGGTAATTATTATGTGAAGTTTGACCAAGAGTATAAAAACGAAATTCAGCAATTAGTAGAAGAAGGAAAGACTGAAGAAGATGCAAAAAAACAAGCTCCTATTTTGGTGGAAGCTCAGCAAATGCTTCAAAAATGGGAATCTGGAGATCCTGAAACAGTTGCACTTTGGGAAAAAATGAACGGTTGGGTTTATGAGGGTTTTGATGTTACATATAAAAACTTAGGTGTTGATTTTGACAAACTGTATTACGAAAGTCAAACCTATTTATTAGGGAAAGAATTTGTTGCCGAAGGATTGAAAACAGGAGTTTTCTTTAAAAAAGAAGATGGCTCTGTTTGGTGCGACCTTACCGATGAAGGGCTTGATGAAAAAATTGTGCTTCGTAGCGATGGTACAGCAGTATATATGACACAAGATATTGGTACAGCTATTCAACGTATTAAAGATTTTCCTGATGTTGGCGGAATGGTTTACACTGTAGGTAACGAGCAAGATTATCATTTTAAAGTACTGTTTTTAATCCTCAAAAAATTAGGTTTTGATTGGGCTAAAAACTTATACCATTTAAGCTATGGTATGGTCGATTTGCCTTCAGGAAAAATGAAAAGTAGAGAAGGTACTGTTGTAGACGCTGACGATTTAGTAGAAGACATGGCCAAAACTGCCGAAGAGATTTCTGAAGAACTCGGTAAGTTAGACGGTTATACCCAAGAAGAAAAACAAGAACTGTACAAAACCATTGGTCTTGGTGCTTTAAAATATTACATCCTTAAAGTAGATCCAAAAAAGCGAATTCTTTTCGACCCTAAAGAATCTATCGATTTTCAAGGAAATACAGGACCATTTATTCAATATACGTATGCAAGAATTCAGTCTATTTTAAGAAAGTCTGATGTGGATACGTCTGCAAAAGTTACAGTTGATTTACATGAAAAGGAAAAAGAATTGCTAAAGCAAATTCAACTGTTTCCTGAAGTGGTTCAAAATGCAGCAGAACAACACAGTCCTGCATTAATTGCTAATTACACTTATGACTTAGTGAAAGAGTTCAATTCATTTTATCAAAATGTATCTATACTTGGTGCTGATAATGACAACGAAAAACAGTTTAGAGTACAGTTATCTAAGGTAGTTGGTAACACCATTAAAAATGCGTTTGGGCTATTAGGAATTAATGTTCCTGAACGTATGTAATAATATTGTATTTTTAATAGCAATTAAAACCCAAAACACTACCTAATAACTATTAAAATTTTGTAAATTTGCCTGCGTTTAAAAGCGCAACATGACAACAAACACAAAATACATCTTTGTAACTGGAGGCGTAAGTTCTTCCTTAGGAAAAGGAATTATAGCTGCTTCATTGGCAAAATTACTACAGGCTCAAGGTTACAGAACCACAATCCAAAAATTAGACCCTTACATTAACGTTGACCCAGGAACTCTTAATCCTTACGAACATGGTGAATGTTATGTTACCGATGATGGTGCAGAAACCGATTTAGATTTGGGTCACTATGAGCGTTTTTTAAACGTGCCTACAAGTCAGTCAAACAACGTTACTACTGGAAGAATTTATCAAAGTGTTATTGAAAAGGAACGTAGAGGTGAGTTTTTAGGTAAAACGGTTCAGGTTATTCCTCATATTACTGACGAAATTAAAGAACGTATTCAAATCTTAGGAAAATCAGGAGATTACGATATTGTTATTACAGAAATTGGAGGAACCGTTGGTGATATTGAATCCTTGCCTTACATTGAAGCTGTGCGTCAATTGCGTTGGGATTTAGGTCAAGACAACGCTATCGTTATTCACTTAACATTAATTCCATTTTTATCTGCAGCTGGTGAGTTAAAGACAAAACCTACTCAGCATAGTGTAAAAACCCTAATGGAAAGTGGAGTTCAAGCAGATATTTTGGTTTGCAGAACAGAACATGAATTACCTGAAGATTTAAGACGAAAACTAGCTTTATTCTGTAATGTTCGTGAAGAAGCTGTTATTCAATCTATAGATGCATCAACAATTTACGATGTGCCTAACTTAATGTTAGAACAAGGTTTGGATAAAGTAGTGCTTAAAAAATTAAATTTAGAAAGTGATACTCCAGATTTAACGCAATGGAATCAGTTTTTAAACCGACATAAAAACCCAAAAGGAGAAGTTACTATTGGGCTTATCGGAAAATATGTTGAACTCCAAGATTCATACAAATCAATACTTGAAGCTTTTATTCATGCAGGAGCAGAAAATGAAGTGAAAGTAAATGTAGAATCTGTTCATTCAGAATTTTTAACACCAAAAAATGCTGCTGGTAAACTTCAACATTTAGATGGAGTATTAGTTGCTCCTGGTTTTGGAGAGCGTGGTATAGAAGGAAAAATTGAAGCGGTTAGATATGTGAGAGAGCATAATATTCCGTTTCTAGGGATTTGCTTAGGTATGCAAATGGCAGTTATTGAATATTCTAGAAATGTACTTGGATTAAAAGATGCCAATTCAACCGAAATGGATGAGCATACGCAATATCCTGTTATTGACCTTATGGAATCTCAAAAAGATATTACTGATAAAGGTGGGACTATGCGTTTAGGTGCTTGGGATTGCGAACTAATAAATGGTAGTATTGTACAACAAGTGTATGGTTCAAATGCTGTAAAAGAGCGTCATAGACATCGTTATGAGTTTAATAACGCATTTAAAACGCAAATTGAAGACGCAGGTATGAAAGCTACAGGGTTTAATCCTGAAACTGGTTTGGTTGAAATTGTTGAAATTCCTTCACATAGCTGGTTTGTTGGTGTGCAGTACCATCCTGAATATAAGAGTACTGTTGCAAATCCGCATCCTTTATTTGTAGCATTTGTAAAAGCTGCTTTAAACTTTAAAAAAGACGAGAAAAGTGTCAGTATGACACAAAAATAATATTGGACAGTTTTTTGATACACCAAAAGACATCCACTCCTAACTTTAATTGGGGAAACTAAATACTTATGGAAGAAAAAAAATTAGACGTTAATTCCGTTATTGGGTTTATACTTATTTTCGGAATATTATTATTCATGCTTTGGCAAAACCAACCAACAGAAGAGGAATTAGCCGAACAAGAAAAAGCAAAACAAGAGCAAATTGAAGCTGAGAAAAAGCAACAAGCACAAGAGGCAACATTAACTACAACTGCTCAAGACTACTCAAACAGTTCAGTAAAAGACTCTACACAATTAGAGGCATTAAAATTAAAATTAGGCGCTTTTGCTTATGCAGCAACGTTGCCTTCAGCAACTGATGGAGAAACTGCTGTTGAGACTGATGTGTTTTCTTTAAAGTTTAGTAATAAAGGTGGATACTTGTCAGAAGTTAAGCTGAAAAACTTTGTCGATTACGATTCTGTTCCTATTCATTTAATAAAAAAGAATAATGTTGATTTTAATATCAATTTTGGAACAACAGATAATAGAACCCTAAATACTAAAGAGCTTTATTTTCAACCATCGGTTACTAAAAATGGTGAAAACACTATAGTTTCTATGAAATTAAAAGTGTCAGAAACTAAGTTTTTAGAATATCGTTATGAGCTAAAACCTGATGATTATATGATTGGGTTTACAGTTAAATCTCAAGGTTTAAATGATGTTATCAATGGTTCTCAAAATATAGATTTAAACTGGCAACTTGATGGATACAGACATGATAGAAGTATTCAATATGAAAACCGTTACACAAGATTAACCTATCAGCATGATGGTAAAAAAATAGACAAGTTGGCGCAAACTGGTGATGACGAAGAAGATGTTGAAGGTGTAAGCTGGTTATCATACAGACAGCACTTTTTCAGTTCTATTTTAGTATCTGATGCACCTTTTAAAACAGTAAAGTTAACGTCTAAGAATTTAGTTGAAGATGAAGATGTAGATACGTTGTTTACAAAATCATTTGCTTCAAAGTTACCGTTACAAGTAAAAGGTGGAGAGCTTAATGAAAACATGAGTTTTTATTATGGACCAACTGATAGTAAAGTATTAAAGACTTACGACCAAAATCTTGAAGAAAGTATTCCTTTTGGATGGGGAATTTTTGGATGGATCAACAAGTCGGTATTTATTCCTCTATTTGGATTTTTAAGTAGCTTTTTACCTTATGGTATTGCTATTATTGTGATGACTATTTTGGTTAAAATTTTATTATCATTTGTACAATACAAGCAGTTTTTGTCACAAGCAAAAATGAAAATTCTTAAGCCAGAATTAGACGCAATAAGAGAAAAGTACAAAGACAATAAATTAAAAGCACAACAAGAAACTATGAGCTTGCAAACAAGAGCAGGAGCAAGCCCATTGAGTGGCTGTTTACCTGGTTTAATGCAAATTCCTGTGTTTTATGCATTGTTTATGTTTTTCCCAACAGCTTTTGATTTGCGTCAGAAAAAATTCCTTTGGGTTGATGATTTATCGTCTTATGATATCATTGCTGAACTTCCTTTTAATATCCCATTATATGGTGATCACGTAAGTTTGTTCCCAATATTGGCAGCTATTGCAATTTTCTTCTACATGCGTATGACTACAGGTCAGCAAGTAGCAGCTCAACCTACTCAAGAAGGTATGCCTGATATGCAAAAGATGATGAAATACATGATTTATTTTTCACCATTATTAATGCTTATATTTTTTAACCAATACGCTTCAGGATTGAGTTTGTATTACTTTATTTCAAACTTAATTAGTATAGGTATTATGTTAGTGATTAAGAACTTTATCATTGATGAAGATAAAGTGTTGGCTAAAATTCAAGAGAAAAAGAAACAACCTAAAAAGGAAAGTCGTTTTCAACGAAAAATGAAAGAAATGATGGAGCAAGCTGAACAACAAAAACGCCAACAACAAGGAAGAAAATAAATTAAGATTATCTAATTAATAACTAAAAAAGCCTTTAAACATTTTTGTTTAAAGGCTTTTTGGCTAACTAAAACTAATCAATTAATACAATCACTATTAATTATAGAGGAGGTAATATTACTTTATCTATGGCATGAATTACTCCATTTGTTGCTTGAACATCTACAGCAATAATGTTGCTAACTCTATCATTCATATCAGTTAATGTCGCTCCACCAGTAACATTTGCTGTAATATCTCCACCTAATGTGCTAACTGTCATGTCGTCCATTAAATCTGTTGATCTTACATTTGCTCCAGCTACTGCATGGTGATCTAATGTTGCTTTTAAAGTTGGTTCATCTATATCTGATAAGCTATTTAATGATAGTTCGGCTAATAAGTCACCAAAGGCGTCGTTTGTTGGTGCAAACACAGTAAAAGGAGCAGGAGCTGTTCCGTTAGCTGTTGATAATGTTGTAACGTAGTCAAATGTTAAATCATCTCTTGTTAAAGCAGTAACTAAAGTTGAAAAATTTGGATCTGCTGTTGCAAAAGTAACTACATCTGGTAGTCCTATAACAGCATCAACAATATGTACTGTTCCGTTTGAAGCGTCAATATCTGGAGTTGTAACTGTAGATATACCATTAAATGTTACACCACTAGAAGTGTTGAAATATAAACTAAGCTTGTTGCCTCCAACACCATCTGCATTTGTTGAAGTGTAACCAGAACCCATAGTAGTTAGGTCTGTAGAAGTCACATTTGCAGAAATAACATGATTCAATAAAATTTGTGATAAAACATCAGTAGGTACTTCGTCTAAGCTTGCAAAACCATTATCTGATAAAAAGGTTGCAAAAGCATCGTTTGTTGGAGCAAGTACTGTATATGGTCCATTACCAGAAAGTACTACATCTAGGTTACCATCAGCAGCTTGTAATGCAGCAACAAGACTACTTAAGTTTGGTGCTGTTAACGCAGTTTCAACAATGTTTAACTCTTCAGGAGTTCCTCCATCATTGTTATCGTCATCACTACTGCAAGATTGAAATGCAAATACTACAGAAAGTATTAGGGCAAATTTTGAAATGTTTGAAATAATTTTCATTTTTTTGAGTTTTAATGTTCAACATATACAAACGTCAGTTTGTTTAACAAATTTACTAAATGTTTAAACAAAATATTATAACAGTTATAATTTTAACATTTTTTTATGCAAATTTATCTGCGCAAAATTCTATAAATCAATACGATAATAACGGGAAACGTCATGGTGTTTGGAAAAAGAACTTTGACAAAACCAATGAGCCTCGTTATGAAGGACAGTTTGAGCATGGAAAGGAAGTAGGTGTTTTTAAATACTATACGCTTAAACAAAAAAAGAGTGTATTGAGTGCTACCAAAACATTTAACCCTAACAACAATATTGCTGAGGTTAAATTTTTTGCTTCAACAGGTAAACTTATTAGTGAAGGCAAAATGAACGGAAAACTCTTTATAGGTAAGTGGGTGTTTTACCATAATAAAAGTGATGCTGTCATGTCTATTGAATATTATAATGATAAAGGCGAGTTACATGGCGAAAAGCAAGTACTATATGATAATGGACAAATAGCAGAAAAAACAAACTACGTCAACGGGAAAATAGAAGGTATTTCAACTTGGTATTCTGAAAAAGGGATTGTAGTAAAAGAATTTAGTTATGAAAATGATGAATTACACGGCTTGTCTAAATACTATAATGCAGATGGACAGTTATTAGCTCAAGGGGAATACAAGCGTGGTAAAAAACATGGTATTTGGAAGTATTATACCAATGGGAAACTGACTGAGGAAAAGAATTTTACAAAAACGAGTAACAACCCTAAACAACAATAGTTATAAACTATAAACAGCATAATTTTTTATAATGGTAACTTTGTGGAGTTGCCATTTTTTATTTTGTAATTTTGCAAAATCAAATTTTAAAGGAAAATCGTGAAACGAGTTATAGTTGGACTTTCAGGTGGTGTTGATTCTAGCGTTGCGGCTTATTTATTAAAGGAGCAAGGTTATGAGGTTATTGGCTTGTTTATGAAAAACTGGCATGATGATTCAGTAACTATTTCTGATGAATGTCCTTGGCTAGATGATAGTAATGACGCTATGTTGGTAGCAGATAAATTAGGTATACCTTTTCAAACAGTAGATTTAAGTGAGCAATATAATGAGCGTATTGTAGACTATATGTTTGATGAATACCAAAAAGGACGCACGCCAAATCCTGACGTACTCTGCAACCGAGAGATAAAATTTGATGTCTTCATGAAAATTGCTCTCGATTTAGGAGCAGATTATGTGGCAACTGGTCATTATTGCAGAAAAGGAACGCTTCAAAAAGATGGTAAAGAAGTTTATCAGTTATTAGCTGGTGTTGATGGTAATAAAGACCAATCTTATTTCTTATGTCAGTTGTCGCAAGAACAGCTGTCAAAAGCATTATTCCCTATAGGTGAATTAACAAAACCACAAGTTAGAGAAATAGCAACAAAACTCGATTTGGTAACAGCTGAGAAAAAAGATTCTCAAGGATTATGTTTTATTGGTAAAGTAAGACTGCCTGAGTTTCTTCAGCAAAAATTAAAACCGAAAGAAGGTGTTATTGTTGAGATACCACAAGCTATTGATGTGTATAAGCAAGAAACTCCTGAGTTTAATTCTGAAGAAGAAAAACTACAATATTTATCACGAAAAATTGAGTATTCTATTACTGATGGAAAAGTTGTAGGGAAGCATCAAGGAGCACATTATTTTACTAAAGGTCAACGAAAAGGATTAGCTGTTGGTGGTACTGCTGAACCATTATTTGTAATTGAGACAGATGTTGATGACAATATCATATACACAGGTCAAGGAAAATCGCATCCTGGTTTATTAAAAAAAGCACTTTTTGTCAATAACGATGAATTGCATTGGATTCGTGAAGATTTAGCTTTAAATGTTGATGAAACAATGAAGGTGAAAGCGCGTATTAGATACCGTCAACCTTTACAGGAAGCAATTTTACATAAAGTTGATGGTGGGCTTTACGTTGAGTTCGAAGCTGCACAATCTGCAATTACCGAAGGTCAATTTGTAGCATGGTATTTAAATGATGAATTAGTTGGTTCAGGAGTAATTTCTTAAATTGCAGTTGCAATACTCCCAAATGCCAACGCATGAAACACAAAATACTTTTACTTCTTTTTACAGTTTTTGCCTTTCAGTTATATGCGCAAGATGAAGATGCTTGGGTGTATTTGGAAGAAAAGGAAAATGTTGAAACTGCAATAAGTAATCCGTTAACGATTCTTGCACAAAGAGCAATAGACCGAAAGAATGCTCATGGTGTTACTATAGATGCCAGAGATGTTCCTGTAAATGAAAACCATATTACTACATTAAAAGCACAACCAGGAATTACGGTCATGGCAAAGTCTAAATGGCTTAATGCTGTTCATGTTAGAGGAACGGTTGAAAACATCAATATGCTTTTAGGTTTAGAGTTTGTAGTTAATATCGATTTTGCTGATAAAAGCTTGAATGCTGAAGCTGGAAGATTTTCAGAAAATGAAGATAAATTTGAAATAGAAGAAACACTAACCGATTTCACCTACGGAAATACCCAAAACCAAGTACAAATGATAAGTGCAGATGATTTGCATTTAGATGATTTTACTGGTGAAGGTATGCTAGTTGCGGTTTTAGATGCAGGCTTTACAAATGTTAATACCATGTCAGCTTTTCAGCGCTTGAGAGATAATGGCGATTTATTGGATGGTTATGATTTTGTGGATAGAACAGAAAATGTATATGCCTATACAGCAAATACTCATGGTACAAGAGTGTTGAGTACAATGGCAGCTTATTTACAAGACGAGTATGTTGGTACTGCTCCAGATGCATCGTATTATTTATTTAGAACTGAAGATGCTGGAAGCGAAAACCCTGTTGAAGAAAGTTATTGGGTTGAAGCTGCTGAACGTGCAGACAGTTTAGGTGTTGATGTGATTAACACTTCTTTAGGATATACAACTTATGATAATCCTAATTACAGCTATACTAACGAAGATATGGATGGTCAAACCGCATTTATTACAAGAGGAGCAACTATTGCTTCAGAAAAAGGAATGTTGGTAATTACATCGGCTGGAAATTCTGGAGGTAATGCTTGGGTAATTGTTGGTGCACCTGCCGATTCTCCAAACGTATTATCCATTGGAGCAGTTGATAGCAACGAAGATTATGCGTTTTTTAGCTCTCAAGGAAGTGCTATCCAACCCACACAAAAACCTGATGTTGCAGCTCAAGGTTTAGGAGCTTATGTGGTTAATGAAAATGATGAAATTATTACTAATAATGGCACGTCATTAAGTTCGCCAATTCTAGCTGGAGGAGCTGTATGTTTGTGGCAAGCATTACCTAATGCTTCAAATATCGAAATTATGCAGTACATAAGGATGTCTGCTTCACAATATACCACACCAGACAATTTTTTAGGCTACGGAATTCCAGATTTAGCCTTAGCTTATAACATAGCATTGTCAATGCAAGAACAGGAAATTGTTGAATTTAAACTTTTTCCAAACCCAGTAAATGACCTTTTAAATATCCATATTCCTAGTCAATTTGAATCTACTAATTTTTTAATGTATGATATGGTTGGGAATATAATTTTGGAACAGACACTAACAAACTCAGTAGAACAAATGGATTGTTCTGAAATTGCTTCAGGTGTGTATGTGTTAGTACTTCAATCTGGAGACTCATCAAAAACGTTTAAACTTATTAAATCATAAATGACAAACAGAATTACCAAACTGTTCAATATTCAATATCCTATTGTTCAGGCAGGAATGATTTGGAATAGTGGTTGGAGGTTAGCTTCAGCTGCTAGTAACTCAGGTATTTTAGGGCTTTTAGGAGCAGGTTCAATGTATCCTGAAGTATTACGTGAGCATATTCAAAAATGTAAAAAAGCAACTGATAAACCATTTGGTGTTAATGTGCCAATGTTGTATCCAAATATTGAAGAGATTATGGATATTATTGTTGAAGAAGGTGTAAAGATTGTATTCACTTCAGCAGGAAATCCAAAAACTTGGACCTCTTGGTTACAAGAAAGAGGGATAACTGTTGTGCATGTGGTGAGTAGTGTAAAATTTGCTTTAAAGGCACAAGATGCAGGAGTAGATGCAATTGTAGCAGAAGGATTTGAGGCTGGAGGCCACAATGGAAGAGATGAAACAACTACACTTACTTTAATACCTATGGTAAAAGAGCAATTGCAAATTCCATTAATAGCAGCAGGTGGTATTGCCACAGGAAAAGCAATGCTTGCGGCTATGGTTTTAGGTGCAGATGGTGTTCAAATAGGAACACGATTTGTGGCTAGTGAAGAATCATCGGCACATGCTGCCTTTAAAAATGTTGTTGTTGATGCTAAAGAAGGTGATACGCAATTAACCTTAAAAGAGTTGGCTCCTGTACGATTAGTGAAAAATAAGTTTTATAACGATGTTCAGGAATTATACAAAAAAGGACCAACTGTTGAAGAGTTGAAAACCTTATTAGGTAGAGCAAGAGCAAAAAAAGGTATGTTTGAAGGTGACCTTATTGAAGGAGAACTTGAAATTGGACAAATTTCAGGCTTAATTCATGATATAAAACCTGTAGCTGAAATTGTATCTGATATTGTTGAAGAATATAGAGAAGCCAAAGAGAGTATAAAAAACGAAATGTTTTAAGTTATTTCTCGATAAGGTTTGTAATAGAGATTTTATACAATCTACTTAAACCATTTTCATAGCTGTAAAAAGTGGTTTTTAAATCTTCAATACTTTGTTTTTCTTTAAAGCTAGTCGTTTTTAATCGTTTGCTTGTAAAGTATAAAATGCCATTTTGAGTGTCAACAAATGGGCAATATTCCATTTTGTTGGAGTTGACTTTTTGTCCCATGTTTTTAGAAATACTCCATTCGCCATTTTCCTGCTTGTAGCTTACATATAAATCACCACTACCATAACCATCATCACGATTATAGCAAGTATAGATTATAAAAGATTCATCAGGAGCTATAAAAGCATTAAACTCATAACCTTCAGAATTAATGGAGTCACTTAAAGGTTTAGGTTGTGTATATGCTCCATTTTTAAATTCGCTAATGTATATATCGTCTTTTCTTTTAAGAGAAGGATTATCTAATGTAAAATATAGGTTGTTTGAATTTGTAACCACAGGATAAAACTCGTCCATTTCAGTATTTACAGGAGCGCCTAAATTAATAGGAGCAGACCAAGAAGCTTCAGTAGAAGAGCGTTCAACATACCAAATATCAAAATCTTTTACAGTTGTAGATGTGTTGTTCATGGGTCTGTTCGATGCAAAAAATAACTTAAGACCATCACTTGAGAAAAAAGGTTCGATGTCAAAATACTGTCCAGAAAATGAAATAACTTCAGGGTTACTCCATTTCGTGTCAGTTTTACTAACAATCATTAATGCAGAAATGTCTCCCATAAAACTTTGTGCAGAAAATACTGCTTCTTTTCCGTTGGGAGAAATGGCTAAATCTCTAACATTAGGAAACTGAGATACGATGTCTTCTAAAAAAGGCTCTATAACATCTTCAGTTGATGATTGAGAAAACGAAAATAAGCTGTAAAGAAAAATGATACTAAGGGTAATTTGTTTCATTGTTTGTGCTTTTAAGCAATTTACAAAACCTTAGCATTGGCAGATTTTAAAAATATGTTAATTTATAACAAGGCTAAAGCCATAAAAAAAGAGGGTAGAAATACCCTCTTTTTATTGAAACGTTTTTTAACGTCATTAATTTTTTAAATCCCTCTAAAATAATAGCTAAAAAAGTTTCTTTATTTTCAATATATACCAAGTAAACACTGAAATTTATATTGAAAATAACTTTGATAAAAATATTGCTTTTAACTGATTTATAGAAATTATACTAAAGTAACTTATTAACAATCTGATTATATAATTGCTTGATATTCAATATTCATAAAGGTTTTTTGAAAAATATTCAGTTGAAAATTCTTATATAGTTTTCTATGGCATACCTTTGAAACCTCAAAAAAGCATAAGTGGTTTTATCAAATTATACTAAAGAATTCAAATACAACTGGAAACTTGCTGCTCCTGTAATGTTGGGCATGTTAGGACATACTTTTGTAAGTTTTATTGATAACATTATGGTTGGCCAATTAGGAACTGCTGAGTTGGCTGCAGTTTCACTTGGTAATAGCTTTATGTTTATTGCTATGTCTTTAGGTATTGGGTTTTCAACAGCCATTACACCTCTTGTGGCTGAAGCTGATGCAGCCAATGATTTTAAAAATGGAAAATCGGCTTTTAAACATGGATTGTTTCTATGTACAATACTAGGTATTTCATTGTTTTTAATGGTGTTTTTCGCAAAACCGCTTTTGTATTTAATGAAGCAACCTATTGAGGTCGTTGAGTTGGCAATTCCATATCTAGATTTGGTTGCTTTTTCTTTAATTCCGTTAGTGGTTTTTCAAGCATTTAAGCAGTTTAGCGATGGTTTGTCAATGACAAGATACCCAATGTATGCTACATTGATAGCTAATATTGTAAATGTTGTTTTTAACTATTTGCTCATTTTTGGGAAATTTGGTTTTCCTGAGTTGGGTATTGTAGGAGCTGCTTATGGAACATTGATTTCGCGATTTGTAATGGTGGCGTTTATTTGGATATTATTGAGTAAAAAAGAAAAATCTAAAGCTTTTGTAACAAATATCAAGTTTTTTGTTTTAGATAAACTAATGCTTAACAAACTGATTAATTTAGGAACACCTAGCGCTATGCAAATGTTTTTTGAAGTAGCCATTTTTACAGCAGCTATATGGTTGAGTGGTTTACTAGGTAAAAACCCACAAGCGGCAAACCAAATTGCACTTAACTTATCGTCAATGACATTTATGGTAGCAATGGGACTTAGTGTTGCTGCAATGGTGAGAGTAGGAAACCAAAAAGGCTTGAATAACTTTTTAGAACTACGTAGAATCGCTATTTCTATATTTTTATTGGCAACAATACTTGCTATTTGCTTTGGTATTTGTTTCTTTTTGTTTCACAACCACCTACCAAAATTGTATGTAGATTATGACGATGCTGTTAACCTTGTTGATAATACCGAAGTGGTTAGTATCGCGTCAACGCTTTTAATTGCAGCAGCAATTTTTCAAATAAGTGATAGTGTTCAAGTTGTTGTTTTAGGTGCTTTAAGAGGTTTGCAAGATGTAAAAATACCAACTATAATTACCTTTATTTCGTATTGGGTTATTGGATTTCCTATAAGCTATTTTTTAGGGAAAGAAGAAGTCTATGGGAGTTTTGGTATTTGGCTAGGTCTTTTAGCAGGTTTAACAACTGCAGCAATTTTATTGTATATTCGATTTAATTATTTAACTAACAAACTCATTAAAACAGCATAATTATGGAACTGCCTAAATTTATACTTGGAGACAATACCCAATTTCCTAATGCTATATATATTATTCATACCGATTTTCCTAGGTTTATTATTAATTTAGAAAATGATGAGGTGGAATGGTTAGAAGAATTTGATGAACACGATCAAAGAGAATTAGAGTCTGAAATTGAAAATTTAATTCAGGCAGCTACCGATTTTTATGATAGCGAAATAGAACAATACAACGATTAGATGATAGACCAATTAATAGAATACGATAAAGAATTATTCCTGTTTTTAAACAATTTAGGCGTTGAGTCTTGGGATGGATTTTGGATGTTTTACACCACAAAATTTTACTGGATTCCACTTTATGCCATTTTACTATACTTAATGTTTAAAAACCACGATCGAAAAACGTTTTTAATAACTGTTTTGGTTGTAGCACTTATGGTGTCTTTTACTGACCAAGTTACCAACTTATTTAAATATGGCTTTGAACGTTTTAGACCTTGCCATGACGAGACCGTAAATTCATTAATGCGATTGGTAAAACCTTCTTGTGGTGGTAGATATGGTTTTTTCTCAGGTCATGCCTCTAACTCAATGGCTGTAGCTGTATTTACAGGTTTAATGTTAAAACATAAATACAAGTATCTTATCTTTTTAATGCTATTTTGGGCAGCAGCAATGGCTTACAGTAGAGTGTATATAGGAGTGCATTTTCCGTTGGATATTTTCTGCGGAATGATTTTTGGCGCGCTATCAGGTTTTGGGTTTTATAAACTCAATAAGTACTTAGCTAAACGCTTTACTTCTTAGTAAGAATATAATAGGTGTTTACCAATCGTCCTCTATAACTTTTACTGTCTTTAGCTGAAGTGTTGAGGTCATAAGTAGCAACTTTTTCAATGTGGTATTTAGAGAGTAAGAGTTCTTGATGTTCAGGGCTTATACCATTAGCAAGCATCCCAAACACTGGTTCGTCAGGAAAATTTATTGTACCATCTTCTTGAGTTATATTTGGAATTTTATCACCAAACTGCCAAATCATTTCAGGTGAGATATAATTAAAACCATACACGTTTATAGCTTCTTTTTTAGTGTCTTCTTTTAAGTTTGAAATAGGTTTGTAATTATTGTTTATTAAAGCTGTTGAAAGCGGTAAACCAGATATTAATAATGCAGCAAAAAAGAAAATAGTAAGATAAAACACCTTTTCCATGTTTTTTAGTTTCAACTGAACAAAAATCAGTACACCCAATAAAACTAAGGTTATGGAAGCTATGGCATAAGGAAACTTATAACCCGAAAGCTTTTCGCCTAAAAATAAATAACCTACAATAGGAAACGCTAAACCAATTAAGGCGATAAGTCCAAAATTAAAATACACAGGTATAGTTTCGCGCTTGTCCTTTAAATCTTTAAAGCATCTTATGAGATATTCAATATAAAAACCAGTGTTAATAGCTAAAGGAATTAAAACAGGCATTAGGTATCTTGATTTTTTCTCAGGAATTAATGAAAGCAAAATAACAGCAGCAATGGTCCAAATAAAACTAAACCTATAGGCTTTAGTATTACTCACTCTTCGCTTTAAATAGGGATATATTAAGCTAATAAAAGCAGGAATAGTCCAAATTCCGCTTTGCGTAAAAAAGCTCCAGTAATAGTAAAAAGGTCTTATATTGTAACTAGACCAATTTCCTGTTTCTCGTTCAGCAATCGCAGTAAAGGTTGCAGGATCGTTAACTCTTACATACAAATACCACCAACCACCAACTATAAGTCCAATAATTAAAAAAGCGAGTAATGGTAATATCTGTTTTTTTATAGCAGTGAATTTAAAAACCACTCCATATGCAATTAAAAAAGGCAGTAATAAGGCATAAAAAGAAACTGGACCTTTACAAAGTATTGAGCATCCTAAAAACAAACCAGCTATAAGAATTGCTTTGAAATTGTTTGGAGTGCCTTGTAAGTATTGAAATAAAAAATAAATAGCCATTAACATAAACCCATGAGTAAAAATATCCCATGGAGCTTCAATACTAATTCCAATAACATAAAAGGAAGTCACTACAATTAAAGCATTAATTAAACTATGGTTTTTATTATTTAAAAGTTTATTAGAAAGTAAGTAGGTAAAAACACCTGTGATTGCTATAAATATAATAGCAGGAAAGCGAATAGCTAGTAGGTTTTTTATTCCAAAAATCATCCCAAAAAACGCAGCTAACCATGTTGGTAAAGGAGGCTTTTCATATCTAGCTTCACCATTCATGGTTGTAAGGAGCCAATTACCATCTGTTAGCATTTCTCTGGCAGTAATAAAATTACGTGCTTCCATAATACTTACTGAAAGGTATTGTACGCCAAAAGTGAGCATTAAAAGCACTAGTACTGTTATGGTAAGTATAGGGTTATGCTGTAGTTTCTTTAGCATTTGATTTTTTTATTAAGAATAAATTTCTGGCATAGATCATTAAACCAAGACCATGACCTATAAATAACACAGGATCTCTTCTGTAAACGGCATAAATAAGAATTAGCAAAGAACCTATTAAGCTCAACATCCAAAATCCAAAAGGAAGAGACGATTGCTTTTTGCGTTCAGAATAAATCCATTGGTAAATAAACCTAAACGTGAAAATAATTTGAGATACAATACCTAAGGTTAACAACCAGGTTGGAATAGCTTCATTTTTGAATAAAACATCTCTATCAATAACATTGTTGTTAAAGTAATATATGGCAATTAGAGTAGGAGCACCTAGTAAAATGTATTGCATTATTCTTGGGAATTTCTCCCATTCGCCTTGTAATTGCAAATTGCGTATATAAATAAAATAGGTTAACCCTTGTCCAAGCATAATGGCAAAATCATCTCTAAGGTAGCCATATATAAATAGTAAGAAAGAGGCAATTAAGCTTAAGGTCCAAAATAAGGTTGGAGTTATTACTTTTTGGTGTTTCTCAGAAGTTATCCATTGTATTATTAAGCGCGAAGAGAATAAAATCTGAGCGATAAAACCTATGCAATATATCAACCAATCGTTCATTAACCTTGTTTAGAAACTGTATAGTTGATGTACTTTTTTTTCATCCATAAGTAAGCAAAACAATCCA
Source organism: Gaetbulibacter jejuensis (assembly GCF_039524015.1). Taxonomy (NCBI): domain Bacteria; kingdom Pseudomonadati; phylum Bacteroidota; class Flavobacteriia; order Flavobacteriales; family Flavobacteriaceae; genus Gaetbulibacter; species Gaetbulibacter jejuensis. The sequence continues at coordinate 148,584 of NZ_BAAAGF010000004.1, forward strand.
TAAGTGGTCCAAGTAATCGGTTCCATAAACCAAATTTTGCAGTACCAGCAATTCTTGGAAAATGACGTACAGGAATTTGGGTAACTTTACCATTTTGCAATAATATCATTGCTGGTAAAAAACGATGTAAACCCTTAAACATAGGAATACGCTTAGCATATTCGGTTTTAATAACTTTTAAAGGACAACCAGTATCGTCCATTCCGTCTTTGGTAAAAGCTCTTCTAATACCATTAGCAATTTTAGACGACATGTTTTTTACAAAACTATCTTTTCGGTCTGCTCTTACACCAGTTACTAAATCGTAAGTGTCAATATGTTTTAAAAGTAAATTAAAATCTTCAGGAGCAGTTTGTAAATCAGAATCTATATAACCTACAAGTTCAGTGTCAGCATAATCAAACCCAGCTTTTATAGCAGCACTTAAACCTCTATTAGCTTCAAACAAAATGTAGTTGAAAGCAGTGTTTCTATTGCAAATATCTTCAATAAGTTGCTGACTGCTATCTTTTGAGCCATCATTTACAAATAAAATTTTTGTAGGTAAGGAAGCGATTTTCGTGTAAGCTAGTAGTTCCTTTTCAACTCTTTCTAAATTATCTTCTTCATTATAAACAGGAACTATGATAGTGAATTTGTAATTCATCTGTTAAAAGTTAGTTGCTACAAAAGTATTGTTTTTTAACTAAACTGAAATTATTCTTTTTAATGGAATAATTGTTAATTTGCAATCTCTAAACTAATAAAATGAAAATACTTGTTACAGGAGCTGTCGGTTTTATTGGCTCTCACACAGCTGAAAGACTTAAAGCTTTAGGGCATGATGTTTTAGGAATTGATAATTTTAATGATTATTACAGTCTGGAATTAAAGCAATTAAATGCTGATGCTTTAACCCAAAAAGGCATTTCAATCTTGAAAAAAGATTTAAGAGATTCTGACCTTGCTGAAGTGTTACCTAAAGACATCGACTATATTTTTCACTATGCTGCTCAACCAGGTATTTCATCAACTTCTACGTTTGAAGACTATTTTAGCAATAATATAATAGCAACTAAAAATTTAATGGATTACGCTTTACAGTGTAGCAATCTTAAATTATTTGTAAATATTGGAACCTCTTCAATTTATGGTTTAGAAGCGACTTTCCCTGAAAGTATTGCGCCAAAACCAGCATCTCACTATGGTGTTACTAAATTAGCTGCTGAGCAGTTAGTGCTTCAAAAAAGTAGAGAAAAGCAATTAAAATCATGCTCATTAAGGTTGTATTCTGTTATTGGCCCAAGAGAGCGTCCTGAAAAAATGTACACAAAACTCATAGATTTAGGGTTGAAGGACGAAGCGTTTCCGTTGTATGAAGGCAGCGATAAACACCTTAGAAGTTTTACTTACGTAGGCGACATTGTAGATGGTGTAGTGAGTGTAATTGGTAATGAAGATAAGGTCAATGGTGAAATCATTAATCTAGGAACTGAGGTAGAACACACCACTCAAGAAGGTATTGAAGCTGTTGAAGCTGTTTTAGGAAAGTCTATAAAAATTAATGTTATTCCAAAGCGTCCTGGAGACCAATTGCGTACTAAAGCAAATATCGATAAAGCAAGAAAGTTGTTAAACTACAATCCGCAAACTACATTGTTAGAAGCTGTGAAAGCTCAAGTAGAATGGTTTAAAGCCAATTTTTCATAAACTCAATATATATTCTGCAGCAGCAAATGGAGTGGTTTTACCATTTTCTATAAGTTCAAGCTGAGATTTGAGTGCTTCTTTTATTTTTGAATCTCCAAAGAAATCAGATTTTAAACGGTCTTCAATTGTTTGTAGTAGCCAAAATTTATTTTGTTCGTTTCTATGATGTTCAAAATAATTGTTCTTTTGGGTTGCTTCAACATAGTCATTTATAATATCCCAAATAGCGTCAATACCTTCTTGTTGTAAAGCACTACATAGTGTAACTTTAGGTTGCCAACCAGAAGCTTTAGCAGGATATAAATGCAATGCTCTATTAAATTCTACTTTGGCAAGTTTAGCAGCTTTTAGGTTGTCTCCATCTGCTTTATTAATAACAATGGTATCTGCCATTTCAATAATACCACGTTTAATACCTTGAAGTTCATCACCAGCTCCTGCAAGTTTTAAAAGTAGAAAAAAGTCTACCATACTATGAACAGCAGTTTCACTTTGACCAACACCAACCGTTTCAATAATAATGGTGTCAAAACCTGCTGCTTCACATAAAATAATAGTTTCTCTAGTTTTTCTGGCAACACCACCTAACGAGGAGCCAGAAGGAGAAGGTCGTATAAAAGCATTTGGGTCTTTTACCAAATCTTCCATTCGAGTTTTGTCTCCCAAAATGCTGCCTTTGGTTAAGCTACTACTTGGGTCAACTGCCAAAACAGCTACTTTTTTACCATTTGTTGTGAGTTGCGAACCAAAAGCTTCAATAAATGTGCTTTTGCCAACTCCAGGAACTCCTGTTATACCTATTCTTACCGATTTGTTAGCATAAGGCAAACAGTGTTTTATAATGGTATTGGCTTTTTCTAAATGTAAAGGGTTAGAACTCTCTACCAAAGTTATGGCTCTGCTTAAATATGTAATGTCACCTTTTATAATACCTTGAGCCAATACTTCGGCAGAAGGTTTATGACGTCTTCGGTTTTTTATGGTTTCAATAGAATCCTTGTTTGTAATTTCAGACTCTGAAACTCCTTTCTTTTCGTGTAAAGCAGACGATGATTTAGTGTTTTTAGCCAAGTTATAATGTCTTACCTTTATTCAATTGAATCTTTGATTACAGTTAAAGGTACGGCAATTTTTGTTTTATCCCAAGCCATTGTAAGGTGAAGGTCACCTGTAGTATTATCAAAACCAATGGTAAATTGTTCAACAGTAGTATTGAGTTCTTCAGTAGGAACTTCAATTTCAAGTATATCGTGTTGAGGTTCTCTCATTGGCTTCATTTGCTCATCAACTCCCCAAGGATATAGTTTTTTATTAAAAATGACTTGCCAAGAGCTGTCTTTTGGTACTGTCCAAAGCGTGTAGATGCCTTTAGGTATAGCAATTCCTTTTACATAAAGCGATTTGTTGGTTTCAAAAGTTGTCGCTTCATTGGCTCCTGTTCGCCATACTTGATTGTAAGGAACAAGTCCGCCAAAAATTTCCCTTCCTTTTTTTGAAGGTCTATTGTAAAACACTTCAACTTGTAAATCGTTGAGTTTGTATTCTACATTATCTTTTGGGCTCAAGCGTTTAGAAAAAATATTTTCAACAAAATAAGAGTATAAAAATAGTCCTACAGCGACTAAAGTTAAAACAATAAGGATTCGTTTTAAAAACGTGTTCATACCTAAAAATTCGAATTTTAAAATTAAGTGCTAAAGATATATCAAAAACACCTAAAGACTATCTATTTAACGTTCATTTATAATAATTTGGTATCATTTTAAAAAAAAGAGGTAAATTTTGCAACACTGTATGTTTTGTATCGTCTTTATAGAGAACTAAACCAATAACCAAAAGATCAACTAACGCATGTTTCAAGTTGAAATTATTGAAAAATGCAAGCAAAATAATCGTGCTGCACAACTACAAATTTACAACCAGTATTGTGATGGTATGTATGCTGTGGCAATGCGATTTGTAAAGGATTCTATGGAAGCTGAAGATATCGTTCAGGAAGCCTTTATAAAAGCTTTTGCTAAACTACACCAATACAAAGCAGAGGTTACTTTTGGAGCTTGGTTAAAACGTATTGTTATCAATAAAAGTATCGATTTACTTAAATCCAAAAAGCAACATTTGTTGCAGTTGGAAGAGGTGCACCTAAAAGTAGTTGATGATAATGATGACAACTGGTTTGTTGAAGATACAATAACACTAGACGAAGTCAAAGAAGCTATAAAAAAGTTGCCAGAAAAGTATAAATACGTAGTTATGCTGTATTTGGTTGAAGGGTATGACCACCAGGAAATATCTGAAATTTTAAGTATTAGCGAAGTCGCTTCTCGAACGCAACTGTCTAGGGGAAAAGTAAAATTAAAAGAACTGTTAACACTTACAAGTAATGGCACAACAAGATATTAGAGAACTCTTTAAAGACGAACCAAAGGTTTCCAATCAAAAAATGCCTAAAGGACATGAAGCCCGTTTTTTAAAGAAGCTAGATAACGCACAACCGCAAAGAACAATCAAAAAACGTTTCAGTATAATGCAAATAGCGGCAAGTGTTGTTATTCTTATTGGGATGGGTTTTGGAGCATATAAATTTTACAATGTGCCTCCAATTGAGCCTTCAAACGGTAAGGAAGAAGTGGTATCCAATTTAAAGTCGCTTGGTGATATTTCACCCGATTTAAAAAAGGTTGAAGACTACTATCTGGCTAATATTAACTTAGAATTATCCAACGTAAAGCTCACTTCAGAAAATAAAGAATTGTTTGATAGTTACGTGCTACGTCTTGAAGAACTCAATAAAGAGTACGATAGACTTTCGGTTGAACTAACCGAAAATGGACCAAACGAGCTTACTGTAAGTGCCTTAATAGATAACTTAAAATTAAGACTTAATTTATTGTATCGCTTAAAAGAACAATTAAAAGATTTAAACGACTCAGAAATGAGTCAGGATAATGCTTAAAGCAATAAAAACGAACAAATGAAAACAATACAATTAATGTTGTTTATGTTGTGTGCTACCATTAGTGTTACTGCACAGCAACGGTTAAATAAAATATCTCAATCTATAAAAGTAGATAAAGACGTTACCATAGATTTAAACACAAGCTATGTGCAAATTGAAATCGATACATGGAATAAAGATCTTGTTGAGGTTGAAGCATATATAGAAAGCGATAAACTTTCAAAGGAAGAGCTTAAAAAAGCACTTGAAAACTGGAATATAAGCGTTGAAGGTTCAGGAAAAAATGTAAGTATAAGCTCTAAAGGAAGCCGAAATGTATGGGGAAACTTTAACATGGAAGGGTTTGAATTTGAGTTTGACAACAATTTCGAATTTGATGCCTTACGAGAGCTTGAATTTGAATTGGCTGAATTACCTGAAATGCCAGAGTTACCCGAAATGCCTGAGCTACCTGAAATGCCAGAAATGGAATTGCCAAAACTTCCTAAGCTTCCAAAATTACCTGAATTACCAAAAGGGATTCATTCAGTACATTTTGATACCGAAGCCTACAAAAAAGATGGTGAAAAATACCTTGAAAAATGGAGCAAAGAGTATGAAGAAAAGTATGGAAAAGAGTACAAGGATAAAATGAAAGCTTGGGCAAAAGAATTTTCTAAAGTTGATTTTGATAACTACGAAAAGGAAATGCAAAAATGGGGAGAAGAGTATGGTAAGCAGTTTGGTGAAGATTATGAAGTAAAGCTAAAAGAGTGGAGCAAGAAGTTTGATAAGCAATGGGGAAAAGAGTATGCTAAACGTATGGAAGAATGGGAAGCAAAACACGGTAAGCAAATGGAAGAACGCGCTAAACAAATGGAAGAGCGTAGTGCAGAAATTGCAAAACGTTTTGAAGAGCGCCAAAAAGCTCACGCTGAAAGACAAGCTCATTTAGCTGAACGTCTTGAAGAGCGTATAGAACGCAACGAAAAGCGTCGTGCTGAACTGTCTAGAACACTTGAGGCTAGAAGTGGTAAAGTAAAAAAGACCATTAAAATAAAAATGCCTAAAGATGCTAAACTAAACCTAAATGTAAGACATGGTGAGTTGAAGTTTACTTCGGTTATTAAAAACTTAAGAGCAGATATTTCACACTCTACATTAGTAGCAAATCACATTGATGGAAGCGAGACTTCCATCAATGTATCTTATTCACCTGTGTTAATTGACACTTGGAGTCAAGGTGAGTTAAAACTAAATTATGTGGATAAAGCACATGTAAAGCAAGTAAACAGAATTGTATTAAATTCTAACTCATCAAACATTAGTCTCGACAATTTAAATGGCAATGCAATTATTGATGGTAGTTTTGGAGATTTAACCATTTCAAAAATCAACGATTCGTTTAATAATATCAATTTGGTGTTAGAAAATAGCGATGCACTTATAAGTTTGCCAAAAACAGCATTCAACTTGCAATATAAAGGAGATAGAACGCGTTTTACCCATCCAGAAAAACAAGATGCTAAAAACACATCGTCGTTTTCTACTAATAGCCCAAATAGTAATAAAACAATTGTGGTTAATGCTAAATTTAGCCATGTTATAATGCAATAATCAAGCTTCTTGTATGAACAGAAATCTTACAGTTGTATAAAGGCTATACGTTTCAAAAAAGTGTATTTTTATAGAAATATTTTTTTGAAATGCCCTCAAACACATTCCACGATTTTTTAGAACGCATTAGTACAAAACCACTTCGAGTACTAGATGCTTCAATTTCAAATTCACAGTACATTTCTTTAGATCTTTCTAAGCACAATACCTTACTGCAATCGGTTGATGTATCTTCATCTTCAAAGCTTGAAGCATTTGTAAATGCGCATATAAACAAGCATAATGGGTTGGTTGCCTTTGGTGGTTATAACGAAGTGCGAAACATTTACCAACGTAGTACACATTTTAACGAACAAAATCCACTAACCGAACGTAACATTCATTTAGGAATTGACCTTTGGGTTGCTGCTGATACAGAAATTCTTTCGCCTTTAGATGGAGTAGTGCATAGTTTTAAAAACAATACCAATTTTGGAGACTATGGACCAACTATAATTTTAAAGCACACCATAAAAGAGGTGAGTTTTTACACCTTATATGGACATTTAAGTACTGCGTCTATTGAGCATTTAAGCGTAGGACAACAGTTTAAACAAGGAGAAGAATTAGCAACACTTGGTGATCCTACTGTAAACGGCGATTATCCTCCACACTTGCATTTTCAAATTATAAAAGATATTGGTGAGTATGTAGGTGATTATCCAGGAGTAAGCTCAAAACAAGATTTAGACTATTATTTAAGCAATTGTCCAAACCCAAATGTGTTGTTGAAACTGGAGTAATTTTTTGAAGGGTTCGTTTAAGGGTCTCGGCTATGAGTAGTTGCGAGGGTTAACACTTAACTTCGTAAGTAGGCGAGAACAAGCAATAGATTATATACGGTGTTACCCAACGTTTTTTTCTTCAAGTTTTTTACTAATAAATCTAAAAATCAATAATGATGGAATTAAAATTCCATATAAAATTAGTGCACCATTCCAATCAATATCTTTTTTCATTCCGATATATGAAATCAGCATAAGAGTTGCTACAAAAGAAGCAAGCAAAGTAACGCCATAGAAATATTTAAAGCCTTTAGAAAGAAGTGATTTTAATTCAGGATTCATTTTTTATCCTGTATTTTCTTTTTCGGTCATATTTTATTTTCCAAGTATGGTATTTTAATTTGCCTATAAATTTATTCCATTCGTGTCTAATTCCACCTAACTCCCAATTAACGTCAAATTTTCGTTCTGGTTTGTTTGAGTTTAGTGATTCTGTCACATAGAAAGGTCTTGAAACTTTGCAATGTAACATTGGTTCGTTATCCTTTATTGTTGGATAAAATTCTTCTATATGTGAAGTTTTAAGAAAATACCGAATTTCAATTATGGTTTTATTCCGCAACGATTTATAAATGTATAGGTTTATGTCATAAAGATTTTCATAAATCGTAGATAGTTCCGCTACAATTCTGTTCAACGTTTTTGGTGCTTTTTTGTCATTAATCCTTTTTCTAATTTTCGCATGTTCAAAAAAGTTTTTTCCGATACTTTCATCAATTTCCGACATAATATATAAGCAATTTCTTGATATTTTATTCCAACAAATATCGGTTGCTATATCAATCAAACTTGATGTTGCTTCTTGGATTTTATTTTCGAGCTCTACTTTTTTCAAATGTTTGGTAACTTTATAAAGATATAAATTCTTTCAATAACGAATATCAATAACAAAAAAGCTCAACTGTTTTTATAAAAAAGTCAAGCTTTTGATAGTTTATATGTTTAATGAATAGCCTTTAAGCTTTACATCTCATCAATAATTTTTTCAATAAGTTCAGTAGTTATTTGATAGTTTTCTCCACTTGATTTAGCAATGTCAATAGATTCCTTTGCCATTTTTAAAGCTTTGGTGTAATTTCCAGTTTTGTATAACAACGCAGCGTATGTATCAGTATTATGGGAATTTCGGTCTAGTTCAATTGAACGCTCTACAGCTTTAATAGCTTTTAATAGAATTTTGATGTCACTATAATTTTCGTAGGCATTCCAAGCTAAACTGTTTAAGCTGTTAGAGGAGTTCCAATATTTGTCAATATTGGATTGACTAAAGTCGTCAAGATCAATAGTGTTTGATGAACTAGAAGCAACAGCGCCACCCATATGTTTTAGAATCAAGTCTTCCATTTCAGCTTTACTCATTGCGCCTTCAACAACTTCTAAATTAGAGCTGTTTTTAAGGAAAAAATACGTAGGCATTGCTGTAACATTTAACGCATCATCTACTTTGTTTTTATCAACATCAACTTTATAAAAGTCAACTTTATCTTTATATTTTGCTTCTAACTCTTTAATGATAGGTTCCATACGCTTACATGGTCCACACCAAGTAGCATAAAAGTCTAGTACAATTAATCTGTCGTTATTAACAAGAAGCTTTGCTTCAGCGTCATCATCAGTAAGTTCTGTTTGAGCAAATGACATCGTGATGCTTAATAGCATCATTAAAATAGAGGCAGTTTTTTTCATGGTTTTGATTTGGTTAGAGTTATTGTCTTTAAAAAAAAATGATTATTTAGCGGAACGAATATCGTTTATTTTTTTTAAAAAACAAATTATCAAAGAGTTACTCTTTGTAAAAATGTCCTTTTACACCTTTTACTCCAGGAACAGCCTTAAATATTGAACCAGCTAATGGAAACTGTTTTAGTTGTTCAGTACCCATATCTTTGGTTGCTGTGGTAATGTAAAGCGTGTCTAGGTTTTTACCACCAAAGGCACAAGATGTTACATTAAGCGCAGGAACTTCAATTTTTGTAATCAAATTACCAGTTTTAGGGTTAAAGCACCCAACAGCGCTTCCATTCCATAAACCAACCCAAAGGTTATCGTGTTCATCAATGGTCATTCCGTCAGGATAACCAAGCGTATCACTCACTTTTACTGCAACACGTTCGTTTGATATAGCTCCTGTAGGATCATTATAATCGTAAGCCTTTATTTCGCTTGTTGGCGTATCGATATAATACATAGTGGTTTTGTCTCTGGTCCAAACAATTCCGTTGGATATAGTAACACTATCTTTTTTTAAAATGGCATTTTGGTTGTTGTCCAACATATACAGTTTTGCAGCGTGTGGAGTTTCATCAAAGGCAATAGAGCCTACCCAAAAACGACCACTTGGGTCACACTTTCCATCATTAAAACGATTGGTAGTTATAGCTTGTTCTACAGCTGAAAGTAGTTGTAAATCTCCTGTGTTCGTGTCAATACTGTAAATCCCATCTTGTAAAGCTATAATGGCTTTGTTGCTTTGAGTTGAAGGAACTACAGTGCCAATCATAGAAGGCACAACTAAACTTTTATTGCTTTTGGTTTTAGGGTTGTAAATATGTAATGTTTTTCCTTGAATATCTACCCAATAGAGTTCTTGGGTGTTGTAGTTCCAAAACGAGCCTTCTCCTAATTTTGATTGTATTTGGTATTCTAAAACAGCTTTGTGTTTTAATGTGTTACTAGTGTTTAAAGCTGTTGTTGTAGCTTCTTTACAACTGATTATTGATAAGGCGATACAAAAGAGTAGGTAAGTTGTTATGGTTTTAATCTGCATTTTCAAGTTTTATTTGGTGGTAAAAATACTCAAAAACCGTGGTTTTGATTACTAGTAAATGCGCAATCCCTTGTACTATATTTATACAAATAAAAAGTCCTGACACAAGAATGCATCAGGACTATGATAAACTATTTATAAGGTTTTACTCTTCAATCAAAACCCATTCACCTTTAGCAATTAAGGGTTCTGCTTGTTTGTATTTTACAGTTTTGTTTTCACCACTCATAACGTGTTTTATGGTGACTTTATCGTTTCGACCAATTTTTGGTTTATCACGAACAATAGTTTCTATAACTTCTGGTTGACGTTGTGTGTTACCTGCAGCTCTGTTTTGCGCAGAACGTTCATCCATATTTGGAATTTCTTCTTTAGAAGTTTCAAGATTTTCTTTTCTTCTAGCTCTAGCTTCCTGAATGGTGTTTTGCGTTTCTGTAGGTAATTCACCTTTAAACAAGAATGAAATCACATCCTTATTAACTTGGTCTAGCATTTGCTTAAACAATTCAAAAGCTTCAAACTTATAGATTAATAAAGGATCTTTTTGCTCATGAACAGCTAATTGTACAGACTGTTTAAGCTCATCCATTTTACGTAAGTGCGTTTTCCAAGAATCATCAACAATAGCTAGAGTAATATTCTTTTCAAAATCGTTGATAAGTTGCTTACCGTTGGTTTCGTAAGCTTTTTCTAAATCGGTAACTACTTGTAAGTTCTTTACACCATCAGTAAAAGGAACAACGATACGCTTAAATTTATCACGTTGGTTTTCGTATACATTTTTAATTACAGGGAATGCAATTTCTGCATTACGCTCCATTTTTTCACGATAATGTTCAAAAGCAGCTTTATAGATTTTTCCTGCAATGTCTTGAGTTGAAAGTTTAGAAAACTCTGCTTCAGTAATTGGCGAACTCATTGAGAAGTATCTAATAAGCTCAAACTCGAAGTTTTTAAAGTCGTTGGCGTCTTTGTTGGTTTGTGCAATACCTTCAGAAGTATCGTAAATCATGTTTGCCAAATCCACTCTTAAGCGCTCACCAAATAATGCGTGGTGACGACGTTTGTAAACCACTTCACGTTGTGCATTCATAACGTCATCATATTCTAATAAACGTTTACGAACACCAAAGTTGTTTTCTTCTACTTTTTTCTGAGCACGCTCAATAGATTTTGAAATCATAGAATGCTGAATTACTTCACCTTCTTGTAATCCCATTCTATCCATCATTTTTGCAATACGCTCACTACCAAATAAGCGCATTAAGTTGTCTTCAAGAGACACGTAAAATTGCGAACTTCCTGGATCTCCTTGTCGACCTGCACGACCACGTAACTGTCTGTCTACACGACGCGAGTCATGACGCTCAGTACCAACAATAGCTAATCCTCCAGCAGCTTTTACGTCTTCGCTTAACTTAATGTCAGTTCCACGACCAGCCATATTGGTGGCAATGGTTACTTGTCCTGCTTTACCAGCTTCAGCAACAATATCAGCTTCCTTTTTATGCAACTTTGCATTCAGGACATTGTGAGGTACTTTTCTAATGGATAACATTTTTCCTAAAAGCTCACTAATTTCTACTGATGTGGTACCAATTAGAACTGGACGACCAGCTTGCGATAAGGCAGTAACTTCATCAATTACAGCATTGTATTTTTCACGTTTGGTTTTGTAAACCAAATCTTCTCTATCATCTCTTGCAATAGGTTTGTTGGTTGGGATTTCAACCACATCCAATTTATAGATTTCCCAAAACTCACCAGCTTCGGTAACAGCAGTACCTGTCATACCAGAAAGTTTGCGATACATTCTAAAGTAATTTTGAAGCGTAATCGTTGCAAAAGTTTGAGTAGCATCTTCAATTTTTACATTTTCTTTGGCTTCAATAGCTTGGTGAAGTCCGTCGCTATAACGACGACCATCCATAATACGACCTGTTTGCTCATCAACAATCATTACTTTGTTGTCCATAACAACATATTGAATGTCTTTTTCAAACAAAGCGTACGCTTTAAGTAATTGGTTAAGGGTGTGGATACGTTCAGATTTTACACCAAAATCTCTAAATAGATCTTCTTTAGCTTCAGCTTCTTCTTCTTTTGAAAGACCTTGGGCTTCAATTTTAGCAATTTCAACACCTATTTCAGGCATCACGAAAAAGTTTGGATCATCTTCACCTGAGAGGAATTCAACACCTTTATCAGTTAATTCAACCTGATTGTTTTTTTCATCGATAACATAGTAAAGCTCAGCATCAATTTTTGGCATTTCTCTATTGTTATCTTGCATGTAGTAGTTTTCAGTTTTTTGAAGGAGTTGTTTAATACCTTCTTCACTTAAAAACTTAATTAATGCTTTGTTTTTTGGCATACCTCTGTACACTCTCAACAATAAAAAGCCACCTTCTTTAGTGTCGCCTTCAGCAATTAATTTTTTTGCTTCGGCAAGCACACCAGTTAACATTTTACGTTGTACACCAGCAATATTATCAACTTTTGGTTTTAACTCAGTAAACTCATGTCTGTCTCCTTGCGGAATTGGACCCGAAATAATTAAAGGTGTACGCGCATCATCAACTAATACCGAATCCACCTCATCCACAATAGCGTAGTGATGCGGACGTTGTACCAAGTCGTCAGGTGAGTGTGCCATATTATCTCTTAGGTAATCAAAACCAAACTCGTTGTTTGTACCATAAGTAATGTCTGCCATGTAAGCTTTTTTACGAGCAGCTGAGTTAGGTTGGTGATAGTCTATACAGTCAACACTTAAACCATGGAACTCAAAAATTGGAGCCATCCACGCGCTATCACGTTTTGCTAGATAGTCGTTTACAGTAACTAAATGAACACCTTTTCCTGCTAATGCGTTAAGGTAAACAGGTAGGGTTGCAACAAGAGTTTTACCTTCACCAGTTTGCATTTCTGCAATTTTACCTTGGTGCATTGCTACACCACCAATAAGCTGTACATCGTAATGTACCATATCCCAAGTGATCGCTTTACCAGCAGCATCCCAAGAGTTTGACCAAACCGCTTTATCGTCTTCTAAAGTGATGTAATCTTTACTTCCTGAAAGTTCTCTGTCAAACGTACTTGCAGTTACTGTAATTTCAGTATTACTTACAAAACGCTTAGCGGTTTCCTTAACTACAGCAAAGGCTTCAGGTAGTATGTCGTTAAGTACATCTTCAGTAACTTGGTAGATGTCGTCTTCTATTTTATCGGCTTCAACGTAGATGTCTTCTCTCTCGTCAATATCTTCAGTGGTTTCGGCTTGTTTAAGGAGTTGTTCCTTTTTTTCTAGAAGTGGTTGTCTCGCTTCTGCTATTTTAGCTTTAAAAGCATCGGTTTTGGCTCTTAATTCATCGTGTGATAATTGTTCAAGAGCACTTGCAAAGGTTTTAATCTTATCAACAATAGGTGTAATGGATTTTACATCTTGTTTAGATTTATCACCTACAAATACTTTTAAAACTGAATCTAAAAAACTCATATGTAGTCTATTTTTTATGAGACCGAAGTAATACGGTCTTAAGTTGTTATTGTAATCTTTGGTTTGCTTTAGTAAGGCTTACAAAGATAGGGTTTGTGTTATGTTTTTTAAAAGGATAGTCCACAAAAAAAGTCTCATTATGAGACTTTTTAACTATTCTTTTTGATTTTGTTTAATATTCGTCCTCGTTCCAGAGGTAGTCCTCATCCGTAGGATAGTCTGACCAGATTTCTTCAATAGAATCATAAGAATCACCTTCATCCTCAATAGCCTGCAAGTTTTCAACTACTTCCAGAGGCGCTCCTGTACGGATGGCGTAATCTATTAATTCGTCTTTAGTTGCTGGCCAAGGTGCATCACTTAAATAAGATGCTAGTTCTAGTGTCCAATACATTTCTTATGCGTTTTAATTTTTTGCAAAAATAAATTTTTAGTTCAAAAAGTCAAGAAAAAAATGAATTATTTAATGTTTTGTTTAAACTGAGTACGTTACAAAGTGTTTTGTAGTGCTTTTTTTACAGTTTAAATAGCACATTGTCATTAATCAAAGAGCGTATAACTATTTGCTAATTCTTGAACTTGATAGTATCAATAAAGCAAAGTTTTTTAAATACCCAAAAAATGTTACGATTCTTTTTTCGGAATCCATTTTACTTCTTCGGCTTGCAAGTCATAAGTCAACTTTCGTGCCAACACAAAAAGGTAGTCAGATAAGCGGTTTAAATACATTAAAGTTTCCGATTGAAAAGGTTCTAAGTCATTAAGTGCAGACGCTAAACGTTCGGCTCTACGGCACACACAGCGTGCAATGTGACAGAATGACACGGTTTGATGACCTCCTGGTAATACAAAGTGTGTCATTTGTGGTAACGCAGCATCCATGGTGTCCATTTCTTGCTCTAGAGTAGTAATATCTTCTTCAGAAATTTTAGGAATATTTAATCGAGACTTTCCGTTTTTTAAAATGGCCTTCTCAGGGTCGGTAGCCAAAATAGCGCCAACAGTAAATAAGCGGTCTTGTATTTGTATTAATACGTTTTTGTAGTGGGTATTGATGTCTTGGTCTCTAAGCAGGCCAATATAGGAGTTTAATTCATCAACAGTGCCATAGCTTTCAATTCTTATATGGTGTTTTGGTACTCGTGTACCACCAAACAAAGCTGTTGTGCCTTTGTCTCCGGTTTTTGTGTATACTTTCATATTTTAAACTTTCAGGGTTTACTGAATTACAAGAGGTAGGTGTGCTAAACCGAATCTTGGAATTTGCAAATGCAAGGTAAGATTTAAAAGTTCTATTGGAAAATTGTAAAGGATGTTTTAACGTCTAAATCGACGTTTATTAAACATAGTGTCTTTATTACGACGTTCCCTTAAGCGTTGATTGTTTGTGAAAATAGTTTTAACAAGAATAAAAGCACCAACTAAAATTAAAAGTATCCAAAGCATGACAATTAGTTTCTAGTATCACTTTCAATGATACCATCACGTAAACGAATAACGCGTTTTGCATGAGCAGCAATATCTTCTTCGTGAGTAACCATTATAACGGTGTTTCCTGCTTTGTGTATCTCATCAAAAAGATTCATGATTTCGTATCCGGTTTTAGAATCTAGATTACCTGTTGGCTCATCGGCAAGTATAATAGAAGGCTTGTTAACCAAAGCTCTACCTACAGCAACACGTTGACGTTGACCACCAGAAAGCTGATTAGGTCTGTGGTCCATTCGGTCAGCAAGACCTACGTCGTTTAGTACCTCTTCAGCTCTTGCAACACGTTCTTTTTTAGAAGCACCAGCATACACCATAGGTAATGCTACATTGTCTAATGCTGTGGTACGTGGTAAGAGGTTAAAAGTTTGAAAGACAAAACCAATTTCTTTGTTTCTAATATCAGCAAGTTCGTCATCACTCATTTTGCTTACATCTTTTCCGTTAAGGTTGTAAGAACCTGATGTTGGTGTGTCTAAACAGCCTAATAAGTTCATAAGCGTGGATTTTCCTGATCCAGAAGGTCCCATTATAGCGACATAATCTCCGCGTTCAATGTCTAGGTCAATGCCTTTAAGAACATGTACGGTTTCTTGGCCTAATTGAAAATCTCTAACAATATCACGTATTTCTATAACGTTACCCATTATCACTTTTTTAGTTGAACTATAGTTGCTATGCAAGATACATATTTGCGATTAATATGACGCTAAAACAACAATCTTGTTACAATCTTATGGTAAAATGTTCTTTGGCTTGCTCTTTTCTAAAAAACACAAAGCCCCAAAAAAAGGTGTCAATAGTTACTGTGACTTTAGGATGTTGCTTTATAGTTTCCCAAGCTTCAGTCATGCCTTTAGACCAATAGATATCATCAAAAATAAAGACAGTATCGTTTGTGGCTTTAGGTAGTAAGGCTTCAAAATAGTGCAATGTTGCATCTTTAGTATGGTTGCCGTCAAAGAAAATACAATCGTAGTTTGAAGTTTTTAAAAGCGGAATCTGCTCGTCAAATGCTCCAGTAATGATAGTAATATTTGGTTGGTTGGTAAATCTTGTTTTTGAAAGTAGTGCTAGATTAGGGCAGCCTTCAATACTTGTAAGTATTGTATTAGGATTTCCAAGATGTAATGCATGAGTTGCTATGCCAACCGAAGTTCCAAGTTCGAGTATAGACTTAAATTTAAAATAATGTGATAATCTATAAAGTAGTTTAGCACGTTTGTAAGTAGTGCCAGATGTTCTTGCAATGGCACATATTTGTCGAGTATTAGATGTTGTGCGTTTAGATCCAGAACCTAAATCGGTTACAGAAACTAAACTGTCATTTCTCAGTAGACTTTGTCTGTAGGATTTAAGCTTGTCGTAGTCAGGGTAGTTAGTAGTGTCGTAAAAACATTTAGTAACCAAATCAAATACAAAAGGCGAGTGTACACCATGTTGGTTGGTGGATTTAAATAAGAATCTTATATATTGAATCACTTGATGCATACGTGTCTTGCGTCTTAGGATTCTAGTTTTTCTGAGAGTTCAAACCACCTGCTTTCTTTGGTTGCGATCTCATCAATAATGTCTTGAAGTGATTGCGATAACGCGTTGATTTTATCTTGAGATAAGCTTGTGTCGTTAAACTTAGCTTCAAGTGCTTTTTTGTCAAGTTCTAAAGAACGAATCTTACTTTCAAGGTTTTTGAGTTCTTTTTGCTCGTTGTATGAGAGTTTTTGTGCTTCGTTTTGCTTTTGGCTTTCTGTAACTTTAGTAGTTTCCTTAGGCGAAGTTTCAGGAGGAGTAGAGCTTTCATAAACCCTATAATCGGTATAATTTCCTGGAAAATCAGTAATGGTGCCATCGCCATTAAACACAAAAAGGTGGTCTACAATTTTATCCATAAAGTAACGGTCGTGAGAAACCACAATTAAACATCCTGGAAAGTCAAGCAAAAAGTCTTCCAGCACATTTAAAGTCACAATATCCAAGTCGTTAGTTGGCTCATCTAGAATTAAAAAATTAGGGTTTTGAATAAGTACAGTACATAAGTACAGACGCTTTTGTTCGCCACCACTAAGTTTTTCAACAAAGTCGTATTGCTTCTTTCTATCAAATAGAAAACGCTCCAAGAGTTGCTGTGCACTAATTTGACGCCCTTTTTTTAATGGGATGTACTCACCAAATTCCCTAATAACATCAATGACTTTTTGTTCAGGTTTTATTTTAATTCCTGATTGCGTGTAATACCCAAACTTTACGGTGTCACCAATAACAACTTTACCTGAGTCGGGAGCTATGGTTTTGGTTAGCATGTTAAGGAATGTGGATTTTCCGGTACCATTTTTTCCAATAATACCTACACGTTCGCCTTTTTTAAAGACATAGTCAAAGCCGTTTAGAATAGTTTTGTTTTCATAGGCTTTTGAGACTTTGTGTAGTTCCACAATCTTACTTCCAAGACGTTCCATGTTGAGTTCCAACTGTACTTGGTGGTCTTTTCGGCGTTGGTGTGCTTTAGACTTTATATCGAAGAAGTCGTCAATTCTAGATTTTGATTTCGTCGTACGCGCTTTAGGTTGTCTGCGCATCCATTCCAATTCCTTTTTGTACTGTTGTTTGGCTTTTCCTGTTTCAACGTCTTCAGAAGCAATTCGAGCTTCTTTTTGTTCTAAATAGTAGGAGTAGTTGCCTTTGTAGGTGTAGAGTTTGCCATGATCTAGTTCAATAATTTCATTACAAACGCGCTCCAAAAAGTAGCGGTCGTGTGTGACCATAAATAGTGTCATTTGCGCTTTTGCAAAATACTGCTCTAGCCACTCAATCATTTCAAGGTCTAAGTGGTTGGTTGGCTCATCTAGAATAAGTAAATCAGGTGTGTTGATAAGTACTTTTGCTAGTGCTAAACGCTTTTTTTGACCACCAGATAGTGTACTGATGCTTTGATGGATATCTTCTAGCTTTAACTGAAACAGAATTTGCTTGTACTGCACATCAAACTCCCAAGCATTATGGATGTCCATTTGTTCAAAGGCTTTTTGGTAGGCTTCAGTGTCCTCAGGGTTTTGTAAGGCCTTTTCATAATTGGATATGATGTTGAGTATGGGTAGGTCTGCATTAAAAATGGCCTCTTCAATAGTTTTGCTGTCCCCAAAGTTTGGGGTTTGCGACAAGAAGGAAACCCGTAACCCATTACGCATAATCACCTGACCCGAATCAGGACTGTCTGCCCCTGAGATGATATTAAGGATAGAGGTTTTTCCGCTACCATTTTTAGCGACGAAAGCTATTTTTTGATCTTTATGGATGCTAAAAGAAATGTCACTGAAGAGCTCCAGTACACCATAAGATTTTGAGATATGTTCAACGGTTAAGTAATTCAAAAGTCATTTTTTTGCAAATAACGGGATAATCCTTAAAAAAAGAAGGAATAGTTTTGATATTCCTGTTGATGGATTATATTTGTGAGGCAACAAGTTACGCAACTATGAATAGATGTTTACTGCTAGTGTTACTCATGGCAATTGGTTTTACCTCTTGTATTCCACATAAAGACACACTGTATTTACAAAATAAAGAGCAAGCTGTAGATTCTTTACAGCTTATGACTGAGCAGCATAAGCCTTATAGGGTACAAATCAATGATATATTAAGTATTCGGGTTAAGGCCTTAGACCAAGAGTCGGTTTCTATATTAAATCCTGCTGGAGATGAGAATCTAAACGCGAGTAGTTCTGAACGCGCTTATTTTGATGGGTTTACTGTTGATGACCATGGTAATATTAATATACCATCGCTTGGAGAAATTAATGTTTTAGGCTATACCACAAAAGAGATACAAGATATTGTAGAAACCAAACTCCTTGAAGAGCAATTTAAGGAAACTGCAAACTTGTTTGTTACCGTAAAACTAGCGGGTTTACGATACACCACTATGGGGGAAATAGGTGGTCCAGGAACTAAAACGTTATTTCAAGAGCGAGTGAATATTTTTGAAGCCATTGCCAATAGTGGGGAAATTCCTGTGACTGGAAATAAAAAAGACGTCTTGGTTATTAGGCAATATCCACAAGGCCAACAAATTCATCATGTAGATCTTACTGATATTAATGTGATGCAGTCCCCTTATTATTATGTTCAACCCAATGATATAATTTATATTAAGCCATTGAAGCAAAAATCATGGGGAACAGGAACGACCTTAAGAGAAAACTTAACATCTGTGGTAACAGTTTTATCAATTGTTACAACTACTCTTTTATTAATTAATCGTATTTAAAGGTATGAACCAAGACCAATTTGATATTGATTCATCTGAACCAAGAGGGAGTACCTTTGATTTTAAAGGCTTTTTGTTTAAAGCCTTAAACTTGTGGAAGCTAGTATTGTTGAGTATTGGTGTGGCTTTAGTAGTGGCTTATTTAATTAATGTTAGAAAGGAAAATGTCTATCAACTAGGATCTTTGATTTCAGTTGAGAGTGATCAGAACCCTTTTTTTACTGCCAATACTAGTATTTCCTTTAACTGGGGAGGTGTTTCTGGGAAGGTTGGTAAAATTATGACGTCAATTAATACCCGACGCCATAATGAATTGGTTGTAGATTCACTTCAATACTACATGCGGTATTTGGTAGAGGGTAAGTATCGTAAGGTAGATGTCTACACTGCTGCGCCTTTTAAATTTTCTATTGATAAAACCCAAGGGCAAATATTAAGTCAACCCATAGGTATTCGTTTTTTAGATAACGAACAGTTTGAAGTATTTGCTGATTTTACTTCTGAACGAAAATCCGTTCAGCGATATGCCGATAAAACCAAGTACAATGTCACAGTGCCTTTAGGTGCTTTTTCTCAAACGTTTAGATTGGGCGATTCTATAAAACTGCCTTTTTTAAATGGAGTTATTACTCCTAGGGCAGGGAAACGTATTATTCCTAATACCGAGTTTTTTGTTCAATTCCTTAATTTTGATGCTGTTGTATATAGTTACCAACGTGCTGTAAAAATCAATCCGTATTCTAGGTCTTCTTCGGTGTTAAGCTTAACAATGGCAGGAACCAATAAAGCTAAGATTGTTGATTACTTAAATGCCACTACAGCCATACTAAGCAAGACAGAATTGGAGCGCAAAAACCTTTACGCCACTAATACCATTAAGTTTATTGACAGTAGTTTGAATGCTGTTAATGATAATCTTAAGGATGTTACTGATGAGATGAATGCGTTCAGAAAACAAAACAAGGTGTTTGACGTCAATGAGGAAATGACTGAAATATCAGGAAAATTGCGTCAGCTTGATGTTCAAAAAGAGACTGAGCAGTCTAAGTTAGATTACCTTAATTCTTTAGAAACTTATTTACGAACCAAAACAGACTATACCAATATTGCAGCACCTACTTCAGTAGGGATACAAGAAGGTAATATATTAAGCAGTGTTGGTAAGATTACAGCATTGGCTATAGAGCGTCAGAGCTTAGAGTACACTACTAAAGAAGGTAATATTCTATTTAAGGATTTAGATCGTCAAATCAATGCAGAGAAGAATGTGTTACTTGAAACTATTGACGCCACCCGAACCACTATAGGTATTTATTTATCTTCAATAAATAACAAGATTGCTAAGTTTGAAGCTGAACTCAGTGAATTGCCAGAAGAGCAACAGGAGTACCTTAAGATAGAGCGTAAGATGAATATAAGTCAGGAAGCCTACGACGTCTATCTTGATAAACGCAGTGAAGCGGCTATTGTAAAAGCTGCCAATGTTTCGGATATTTCTGTTATTGATGAGGCTAAGGATATTGGTAACCCTCCAATAGGACCTAATAAGTCCCTTAATTATATGATGGCGCTGATGATTGGTTTTTTTACGCCAATGTTTTTAATCTTCATCATTTACTTATTAGATCATACCATACACGGTTCGGATGAGGTAGAACAATTGTCTAATATTCCTATACTTGGATTGGTTGGGAAGTATAATTACAAAAACAATTTAGTAGTTTATGAAAAGCCTAAGTCGGCAGTAGCGGAGTCCTTTAGAGCTATACGGTCTAGTTTGCAATTTATCTATAAAAAACAAGGTGTTTCAGATAAAGGTCGCACCTTAATGATCACGTCTTCTGTTAGTGGTGAAGGAAAAACCTTTTGTTCTATTAACATGGCAACGGTTTATGCATTATCTGGTAAGAAAACGATTCTTCTTGGACTAGACTTACGTAAACCAAAGATATTTGGAGACTTTAATATCACTAATGATAAAGGTGTTGTCAATTATTTAATAGAGGAAAGCACTTTGGAGGAGGTGAAATTCACTACACATATAGAAAACCTTGATATTATACCTTCTGGTCCAGTGCCACCAAACCCTTCTGAATTGTTGATGAGTGATTCTATGCGTTCATTAATTTCGCAGTTACGAGAAACTTATGATATTATCGTACTAGATACTCCGCCTTTGGGATTGGTTACTGATGCTTTGGAGTTGGCGCAGTTTGCTGACGCGTCTATTTTTATGGTGCGTTTAGATTATACTAAAAAAGGAATGCTTTCTTTAATAAATGCCAAGTACAAAGCTGGTGAAGTAAAGAATATTAGTTTTGTGCTTAACTTCTACAAGCATAAAACCAATCATAATTATGGTTATGGCTACGGTTATGGCTATGGTTATGGCTACGGTTATGGTGTTTATGGTAATGCATACCATGAAAACGATAAACAATCTATGTGGAAGCGTTTCAGACAATTCCTAAAACGTATTTAGCCTTTTGCTTAGCACTCAACAACTAGCTGTAAAACGAAGTTTTGATTTGGCGCTTAGCCTTTTATTGCTCCCTGTATTGTTGTTGCCTATTCTGTTGCTGATAATTTTAGCGACTATTGATACCAAACAATGGGGATTGTTTTCTCAAGAGCGTGTTGGTCAACACGGACGGTTGTTTAAAATTTATAAACTACGTACACTAAAACAAGGAGCGCACCAGTTGGGTCAGTTTGATGTATATGCTTCTTCTCTTGGTAAACTATTACGGCGAACAAAAGTAGATGAATTGCCACAGCTATTTAATGTTATTTTAGGGCAAATGAGTTTTGTGGGTCCGCGACCAGATGTTGTTGGATATGCTGATTGTCTTGAAGGTGATGATCGTATTGTTTTAAGTGTAAAACCTGGAATTACTGGTCCAGCAACCTTAAAATATAAAGCCGAAGATGTTTTGTTGAGTCAACAAGCAGACCCTCAATATTATAATGATAGTGTCATTTGGCCTGATAAAGTGAAAATCAACAAAAAATATGTGGAGAATTGGAGTTTTTGTTTAGATTTGACAATGATATTAAAATCGATAGCCAACTGATAATGAATACACAAGACAAGATTGCCGTTATAGGGTTAGGGTATGTAGGATTACCACTAGCAGTAGAATTTGCAAAACGATATCCAGTAATAGGATTCGATATTAATCCAAAACGAGTAAAAGAATTACAAGGGGCTGTTGACCGTACTTTAGAGGTTGAAGGTGATGAGTTGAAAGCGGTATTATCAGATGATTTAACTAAAGGTGTTGGACTTTGTGTAACTGACGATACCTCAATTCTTGAGACTGCTAATGTATATATTGTGACTGTGCCAACGCCTACAGATGAGCTCAATAAACCTATTTTTACACCGCTTGTTAAAGCCAGTGAGACCGTAGGGAAAGTATTAAAACCTAAGGATGTTGTTATTTATGAGTCTACTGTGTATCCTGGTGTTACTGAGGATATTTGTGTGCCTATATTAGAACGAGAGTCTGGACTAACCTTTAATAAAGATTTCTTTGCGGGCTATTCTCCTGAACGAATTAATCCTGGTGATAAACTACATACTGTTACTAAAATACTTAAAGTGACTTCGGGTTCTACAGCAGAGACTGCTAAATATGTGGATGACCTTTATAAGAGTATTATTACTGCAGGGACTCATATGGCGCCTTCTATTAAAGTGGCAGAAGCAGCTAAGGTTATTGAGAATTCTCAACGTGACATTAATATTGCTTTTGTAAATGAGCTGTCTAAGATTTTTAGACTATTAGATATTGACACGAAAGCGGTACTAGAGGCTGCTGGAACAAAATGGAACTTTATTAATTTCACGCCTGGTTTAGTTGGAGGTCATTGTATAGGTGTTGATCCATATTACTTAGCACAAAAAGCTATTGAGACTGGATATAACCCAGAAATTATATTAGCAGGACGAAAGATGAATGACAGTATGGGTAGCTATGTAGCCCAAGAAACTGTAAAGATGATGATTAAAAAGGGAGCGCGTATTAAAGATGCTAACGTATTAGTGCTGGGTATTACCTTTAAAGAAAATTGCCCAGATATTAGAAACTCTCGAGTTATTGATATTATAAGAGAATTTGAAACTTATGATGTAGCCGTAGATGTGTATGACCCTTGGGCTTCTGCTGAGGAAGTGCATGAAGAGTACGGACTCAATTTGCTTTGTGATGCTTCGTTACTCAAACAGCAGTATGATGGTATTGTGCTTGCTGTATCTCACAAAGACTTTTTAGGGCTGGATGTTAAGTCTATGAAATCTGATCACTGTGTGGTGTTTGATGTAAAATCTTTACTGCCAAGAGACTTGGTTGATGCAAGGTTGTAAGGGAGAGGAGAGTAGTGAGGAGTGAGGAGAGAGACGCTTGAAGGATCTTCGACAGGCTCAGACTGACAATAAGCATAGAACATAACAATTCAGTAAACAATAAAACAACATGTACGAAAACGCATATCATACCCAAGATTTATCGCAACTCTCTTTTTTAGTTACAGGAGGTGCAGGCTTTATAGGCTCTAATCTTGTGGAATATTTATTAAAATACAATGCTAAAACCGTTAGGGTACTAGATAATTTTTCTAATGGGTATAGGGAGAACTTAAGTGCTTTTCAGTCGCATCCTAATTTTGAACTTATAGAGGGAGATATTAGGGACTTGCAAACTTGTAAGGACGCGATGAAAGACATTGACTATGTTAGTCATCAGGCGGCTTTAGGTTCGGTGCCACGATCAATTAATGATCCTGCTACTACCAATGCGGTTAATATTAGCGGTTTTTTAAACATGATGATTGCGTTAAAAGAAAGTACTACTGTTAAGCGCATGGTGTACGCTGCTTCGAGTTCAACTTATGGCGATAGTAAGAACTTGCCAAAGGTAGAAGCTGTTATTGGCAATCCGCTATCGCCTTATGCGGTTACTAAGTATGTGAACGAGTTATATGCTACTGTGTTTGGAGCTACTTATGGTACTGATGTTATTGGGTTACGCTATTTTAATGTGTTTGGGCCTAAGCAGAGTCCTAATGGTGCTTATGCAGCAGTAATTCCATTGTTTATGCAGGCTTTAAAGGATGGTGTACCGCCTAAGATTAATGGTGATGGGGAGCAAACGCGTGATTTTACGTATGTAGACAATGCTGTTCAAGCTAATGTTAAAGGCTTTTTTGCTTCAGAAGCGGCAAAGAATGAGGTGTTTAATGTGGCTTGTGGCGAACGTATTAGTGTTAATTATCTTTGGACTACTTTAAAGGAAGCTGCTCATTCTACAGTTGAAGCGGTTTATGGTCCTGAGCGCCAAGGGGATGTTAGGGATTCTTTAGCTGATATTTCTAAGGCTGAGCAATTGTTGGGTTACCGTCCTCATTATACGGTTAGGGAAGGGTTGAAACTTACTTGGGATTGGTTTAAAGGATGATTTTCTCAATTAGAGTTTGTGTGTATATGCCCTTTCTAAATTTAATTGGATTCTAGCTTTAAGTCCTTGAGTTTCTGAAATGAATTGTTATCTTAGCCTTTAAACTTAAAGGATTAAGATTTTTGATTGCATTAACTGAACCTCTTTGGTTAACTACTAGCTATCTTTATCAACTGCTATCTTCTAATTTAAATGTTATGGCATGTTGGATAACTTCATTGTTTTTTAATTTTTCTTCAGAACAACACTTAGTAAGAGATTTTTGTTGCGTTCCTAGTTTTACTTTTTTAAGCTCAATGAATTTTAAGAATGATTTTTATAATTCGTTTTTTAAAAGCTGTAGTGTCTTATGAAACGGTTGCAATTAATACAAGAGTTATTTAAATTAACAGCATTTGATACCTATTTGGAAATTGGTTGTTATAGAGGCAGGACTTTTTTCCCAGTAGAGGCCAAAAGAAAAATAGCAGTAGACCCTTTTTTTCATCTTTTATTTAAAAAGGATGCTGTGATATGGGTTTTTAAATCTTTTAAGAATATAAGAAACCGATATTTTGAATTGGAGAGTGATCGTTTTTTTAAAGAAAAGCAGTCGTTTTTAAATTCGATTAGTCCAATTGACGTAGCTTTAATAGATGGGTTGCATACTTTTGAGACATCATTAAATGATGTATTAAATACTTTAAGTTATTTGAATAGAAAAGGTGTTATTGTTATGCATGACTGTTATCCTCCTAATAAAGCTGCTGCTTTAGCAACAAAGCACTTTCCAACAAAAGCAGAACAAGAAGCTGTTGGAGGTTGGACTGGAGCTTGGTGTGGGGATGTATGGAAAACTATAGTGTATTTAAGGCGTGCACATTCTGATTTACTGAGTACGTGTGTTATTGATACAGATAATGGTTTGGGAATTGTAAGGTTTAAAACTAATATAACAGGTAACACGTTACTATTAAACACCGATCTGTATGCTGAGATTGATAGTATGACTTATGATGATTTGATATCAGATTTAAAAGGATTACTTGATTTACAGCCTAAGTCCTATGCATTTGATTTAATTAAAGAGGTTATAAGTGGAGTTAATGCAAATGAGTAAGTGTAATTAAAGGGGTGTTGATAAAATGAATTTAGAAGAAGCACGTGTTTACATAGACTCATCGAGTGATTTATTATACTCCTCATACTACATACAGGGGCTCTATTCTGTTTTTGGAAGGCAGCGTGTACATTATAGTTCTCGTTACTTTAAAGGCTTTAGGCATAGTAATCACTTTTTTGCTTTTGTAGTTGTTAATAAAGGTGAGGAAAGAAAGGTGGTTGTAGATTTTACCGATTCTAAACTTATAGATGACAAAGCGTTAGGGTGGTGCGATGTTTATGGGAAAATTAATTTAGTTTTTAATTCAGTTTCAAGTGATAAGATTGTAGCTATAGGACCCAGTTTTGGGGTTAAGATTTATAATTTGTTTGAAACTTTGTGGTATTGCGGTTTAAACTTGATAAAAGCATACAATCGTATACCAAATAAACGAAAGTTTATGTCGGATTATAAGGCTCAGTTTAAACGCCCTAAGCTAGAATCATATTCTCCTGAGCCATCACATGAGCGAGACGTTTTTTTTATGGCCTCTATATGGAAGCAAGAGCAAGCGACAAATAGGTATCGTGCTAATTTTATAAAAAGCTGCCGTTCTTATCCTTTAATTGATTTTGAAGGTGGTTTTGCACCACGACGTCATAACGACGTTTCAGGTTTTGAAGCTTTAACTACTGCTAGTCGTGTAGACATGTCTGTTTATTTAGAACGCATAAAACAATCGGCAGTTGTTTTTAATACACCTGCGGTAAAGGATTGTCATGGATGGAAGCTTGCTGAGTATTTATGTTTGGGTAAAGCTATAATAAGCACTCCTTTATTACGTGTAATGCCCAAACCCTTAATAGATGGAGTTCATTTTTTAATTACAGATGGAAGTGTTAGTGGTATTGAGAACGCTTTGAATACGCTATTTGGTTCTAAAGCTTTAAGACGTTCATTGGAAGCTTCGTCTTTAGAGTATTTTAATAAGGAGCTAGCTCCAGAACGTGTAATCAAACGCTTATTAAACTTTAATTAAATATAATGTGTTTGAGACGATTAAATATTTTATGAATTATTATATTCGCAGTATATCCTAATTTATGGCTTTAGAGACAAGAGTTTATCAAAAAGAACGTACTATAAAAATAGGAGCGCTTTTAAAAGCGAGTTTAAAAGATATTTATTCGTCTCGATTTTTAGCACGACAATTGGCAGAACGTGATATTAAAGCGCAATACCGACAGTCTTATTTAGGCATTATTTGGGCGTTTGTAACACCATTGGCTACTGCTTTTGTTTGGATTATTTTAAACAGTAGTGGTACGGTGCGATTATCGGATACCGGTATTCCTTATCCAGTCTATGCATTTTCGGGTACTTTGATATGGTCTATAATTGTTGCATCTATTAACTCGCCAATGCAAAGTACTAATGCTGCACGTGGTATTTTAACTAAAATCAATTTTCCTAAAGAAGCTTTATTGGTTTCAGGTATTTATAAGCTATTGTTTGATAGTTTTATAAAGCTGATTTTACTAGTAGTGTTTATTTTTTTGTATGGTGTGGGGTTTCACTGGAGTTTGTTGTTGTTCCCTTTAGCTGTACTTGGTGCTATTCTTTTTGGAACAACGTTAGGTTTGTTTATAACGCCTATGGGGTTGCTTTATAGGGATATAAGTAAAATTATTTCTTTTGGGATGCAGTTTTTAATGTATGCTACTCCTGTAGTGTATGCTATACCTAAAGAAGGGTTTATGAAAACGATTATGTTACTTAACCCTATTACTCCTATTGTGTTGACAGCAAGGGATTTGGTTGTGGGGCTTATGCCGCATTATCTAACCTATTTTTTAATTGTTTTAGCATGCTGTTTTCCGTTATTGTTTTTAGGTTTGGTGATGTATCGTATTGCTATTCCTATTGTGGTGGAGCGGTTGAGTGCGTAGTTTGACGTGAGAAGTGAGTAGTGAGAAGTGAGACGTGAGAAGTGAGAAGTGAGAAGTGAGAAGTGAGAAGTGAGTAGTGAAACGACTATCCGATTCACGATAAAATATTAAAGAAAATAAAGATATGAATCATAAGGATTTAGATGTATGGAAGAAGAGCATGGACCTAGTGGTTGAGGTTTATGACTGGACGACATTATTTCCTGATGAAGAAAAATATGGTTTGATTTCGCAAATGCGTAGAGCTGCTGTTTCTATTCCTTCCAATATTGCTGAAGGGAGTGCTAGAAAAGGAGATAAGGAGTTGTTGCAATTTATAAATATTGCTTTAGGTTCTGTTGCTGAATTGGAAACACAGTATTTAATTGTATTGCGTTTGAAGTTTTCAGAGCCTAATACTATTTTAAATAATTTGTTGATTGAAGTGAAACAACTATTGTTGGGATATAGGAATTATGTGAGACGTAAGACGTAAGACGTAAGAAGTGAGTAGTGAGTAGTGAGGAGTGAAAAGTGAGTAGTGAAACGACTATCCGATTCACGATTCACGACTATCCGATTCACGATTCACGAGAAAACGATTCACGACTAAACGATTTTAAATTAAATAACTAATGAGTAACATACAACATAATAACGAGGTTCTTGTTAAGGTTGAGGGTTTGAGCAAAAAGTTTTGCAAAGACCTTAAAACCAGTTTGTGGTATGGTGTTAAGGATTTGGTTACTGGTATTCGCGGTGGTAGTAAAGACCAAAGTTTACGTGCTAAAGAGTTTTGGGCGGTTAAGGATATTAATTTTGAACTACGACGTGGCGAGTGTTTGGGCTTAATTGGGCATAATGGTGCTGGTAAAAGTACCTTGCTAAAAATATTAAACGGACTCATAAACCCAGATGAAGGAAAAGTCACTATTAAAGGACGTGTAGGGGCTTTGATAGAGTTGGGTGCTGGGTTTAACCCAATATTGAGTGGACGCGAAAACATCTATAACAATGGTGCTATCTTAGGCTTTAGCCGAAAGGAGATTGATAGTAAACTTGAAACCATTATTGCCTTTGCAGAACTTGAGGAGTTTATAGATATGCCAGTACAACATTACAGTAGTGGTATGAAAGTGCGTTTGGGCTTTGCTGTGGCTGCACAGATGGAACCCGATGTATTGATTATAGATGAGGTGTTGGCGGTGGGTGATTTGGGCTTTGTGCTTAAATGCTTTAAGACTATTGATAACATACTGCCTCATACCGCAATTATTTTTGTGTCGCATAGTATGCCTATGGTGTCTCGAATGTGTAATCAAATTGTCTTAATGGATAAAGGAAAAGCTAAATTTCAAGGACAAGATGTAAGTAAAGCTATAGACTTGTATTATAATGAGTTTACATCCAATAATAGTTCGGATGTTGTTTTTACAGATAATACAGTTGAGTTGGTTGAGGCCTCAATAGAAGGTAAATCAAAAACTAACAATGTATATAAAGTTAAATGGGGTGAAAGCATTATTTTAAAGTTTAAAATTAAAGTAGCTAACTTATCTAGCATACCTTTCGTGACTCTAGCTGTATATGATAAAGAGCAAAGAGGAGTAGCAGAAATGTTTCCATCAGGTCAAAATTCTGATTTAAGTATTGTTTCAAATGAAATTACTTATGCTATTGAATTAAAAAACTTATACTTGTCCAAAGGTTTTTATAACATAACATTTACCGCTTCTGAGCAATTTGGTTCAAATGCATATTTTAAAATTCATAAAGCATTAACGATCCAAATTGACCATGAAAAACAAATATGGACAGCATTTTTATTAGATTCAAAGGTAATTGGATTAAACAATTAAAAATGAAAAAAAGAATAAAACATATAATAAAAAAAATAGGTTATACATTAGTGAAAAATGAAAGTTTCGACAAGCTAACCAATCATAAAAGCATTAATGCTAAAGGTGAGCTGTTGGATAGTTTTTTTTCCTTATTGAAAAGCCTGAATTTTTATCCTGAAGCTATCTATGATATTGGGGCAAACAAGGGTAATTGGACTTTTGAATGCTTAAAATATTTTCCTAATGCTACATATTACTTATTTGAACCTCAGCAGAGTCTTGAAAGTGATATAAAAAATCTTGTCGGACATTATAAAAATGTCCATTTGTATTCTGTAGGTGTAGGTGATGTTAATGATGATTTGAATTTTACAATACATAAAAGGGATGATAGTTGTTCGTATAATTATACCGAGGATGAAGCCAAAGTAAAAGGCTTTAAACAAATTAAATTGCCAATCGTAAGGTTGGATTCTTTTGTTGTTGATAATAATTTAAAGCCACCTAATCTTTTAAAGATTGATGCTGAGGGTCTTGATCTTAAGGTTTTAGAAGGTGGTTTAGCTTTACTATCGAGTGTAGAGGTTATTATGGTAGAAGTGGCAATTGTCAATCCTAGAATGGAAAATACCGTATTAAATGTTTTAAATTATTTAGACGATAAAGGGTTTAAATTATTTGATATTACAGATATTAATAGACCTTTTTCTAATAATGTTTTATGGTTGAGTGAATTTGTTTTTATAAAAAAGGAAGGTATGTTGGATCAAGACTATAATAAAATTTAAGGATGATCAACGTCACTAAAACGTTTTTACCTCCGCAAGATGAGTATCAAGCTCTATTAAAACAAGCTTGGGATACGGGTTGGATGACTAACCGAGGGGTTTTGGTAAAGGCTTTAGAAGCTCGATTGCAATCTTATTTGGATGTGCCTAGAGTTTTGACTATGACCAATGGTACTTTGCCTTTACAGATTGCTATTAAAGGCTTAGGACTAAGCGGCGAAATTATTACCACACCTTTTAGTTATGTGGCTACGACGAGTAGTATTGTGTGGGAAGGTTGCACGCCTGTATTTGTAGATATTCATCCAGACTATTTGACTATTGACGAGACCCAAATTGAAGCTGCTATAACCGAGCGTACTACTGCTATTTTAGCGACCCATGTTTTTGGTAACCCTTGTGATGTGGAAGCTATTGAAACTATTGCAAAAAAGCACCACTTAAAAGTGATTTATGATGCGGCCCATTCTTTTGGGGTGCGGTACAAAGGGCAGTCTGTTTTTAATTATGGTGATGTGAGTACCTGTAGTTTTCATGCTACCAAGTTATTCCATACCGGAGAAGGTGGTGCGTTGTTTTGTCAACCTGAGTATTATGATGTGTTGTTTTACCATCATAATTTTGGACATCAAGGCAATGAAGCTTTTCAAGGGTTGGGGATTAATGCTAAGATGAGTGAGCCACAAGCTGCTATGGGATTAGCAGTATTGCCTTATATGACGGAGATTTTAAACGAACGACAGCTTATATGTGAGCAGTATAGTGCTGCATTTGAATTGACACCGTTGGAAGAGTTGCCTATAAGACCTGATACCGATTGGAATTATAGTTATTACCCTGTGCTGTTTGAGAGTGAAGCTCAATTGCTAAAGGTTAAAGCTGCTTTAGAATTGCATTCGATTTTTCCGAGGCGTTATTTTTACCCTAGCTTGAATACATTACCTTATTTAGAGATTACACCTATGCCTATTTCGGAATCTATTTCTAAGCGCGTGATGTGTTTGCCACTTTATGTAGGTTTGAAAGCGAACGATTTTGAAACTGTAAACCAAATAATTAGAATTATTAAAACTAATATATGAAGATTTTAGTGATTGGGCAGTGTACTTTACACTGGGGAAGAATGGAGTTTGGAAATATTGGAAACTATTATATTATAGAGCCTTTTTTTAGACAGTTGCACCGTGTTTTTCCTGATGCTCAAATTAGTACTACGTTTCAAATGTCGGAAGCGTTTTGTTTAAAAGAGTCTGTGGAAGTATTACCAATGCATTTATATTACTCTTGGGATAATGACTTAGTACAGGCAAAAGACGAATTAGTCATAGCAAACCGTTATATAGAGAATGGAATGTTAGAACGTACTACACCTTATATTGATGTAGTAAAGGATATGGACTTGGTAATTGACTTTAGTGGCGATATATGGGGCGATAATGCAGATTTTTTAGGAGAGGATCGTTTTATGGTTGGACTCTTAAAAGATAGGGTAGCACAATTATTAGCAAAGAAAACCGTAATGCTTGCAGGGTCTCCAGGTCCGTTTAATTCCAAAAAGAATATTGATTTTGCGAAAGAAGTGTATGCCAATTTTGACCTTGTAACAAATAGAGAATCTATTAGTATACAATTGCTAGAAGAGAATGGGTTTGATACTAGTAAAACCAAAAGCCTTACTTGTCCTGCTTTTTTGTTTGAACCTACAGACCTAAAAAACCTCTTAAAATTTGATGCTTTGGAGGCTATTGTTGCTAAAGACCGTAAAAGTGTTGGCTTTTTAATATGTGGTTGGAATTTTACTACAGGCCCATTTGATAAATGGCCAAGGCATGATAGTGAATATTTGGTTTTTGCTGAGGCTATTGAAGCATTCACCGATAACTATGACGTTGATGTTTATTTAATGTCGCACTCAAATGGATTTCCTGTTCCACCAAAACAGTTTGAATTACAACATGGAAGAGACTATCCAATTATAAAGCAATTACAAAAGGTGTTATTGGAGCGTGCTAATTGTAGAAATGTTTATGCTCTTGATGGTGTTTATTCTGCATGGGAAACCAAAAGAATACTAGGTGCTTTTGATATGGTGGTAAGTGGGCGAGTTCATGCTGCTGTTGCTGCAATGAGTCAATGTGTGCCTACTGTTGTTATAGATTATGGGCATGAACCTAAAGCCCATAAGTTAAGAGGTTTTGCTCAAGTAGCTGGACAAGACGCTTATGTTGCCCATCCTGATGAAAAAGATAGTTTACAGACTAAAATGAATACCGTTTGGGATAATAGGGAAAGTATACATAACGATTTGGTAGAAAAAATTCCTAAAGTAAAAGCCTTAGGTAAAACACATTTTGACCTACTAAAACAAATTTGTTTATGATGCCTAAGAAAGTAGCTATTATGCAACCTTATTTTTTGCCTTATTTAGGTTACTTTCAATTACTGAAATTAGTGGATGAGTTTGTTATTTATGACAATATACAATTTTCTAAAAGTGGCTGGTTTCATAGAAATAGGATTTTAGAGCATAATAGTATTAAATACATCACTTTACCACTTCAAAAGGATTCGGATTTTTTGAATGTGAATGAAAGGTGTCTAGCTACTAACTTTGATATTCAAAGAGTTAAATTGTTAAGTAGGGTGAAGAATGCCTATCATAAAGCACCTTATTTTGATACTGTTTATCCTTTAATTGAAGCTATACTATTTTTTGATAGCCATAACCTTTTTGATTTTACGCTTAACTCCATACAAAAACTGTGTGACTATTTGGCTATAGATTATACTATTACTGTTTCGTCTCAGGTAGCGGTTAATCATGATTTAAGAGGGCAAGACAAAGTTTTAGCGATTTGTAAAGCAGTTAATGGTACTGTATATGTCAATCCTGAAGGTGGTATTGATTTATATAGTCAATCAGAGTTTGCCTCAAATGGTATAAGTTTACAGTTTTTAACCTTTAAACCTCAAAAGTATTCTCAGTTTTCAAGCTCATTTCAATCTCATTTGTCTATTTTAGATGTGATGATGCATAATTCAGTTCAGACCATACAAACTTTTTTAAGTGAGGATTATGAGCTTAAGTAAAGTTGAAATTAATACTAGTTCTTTTAAGGACATTGTAGCGCATTTGGTAAGATGTAATAGTTCTTTTAAGCCTGAACTATCAACTTATGTAGATATACCAGAGTACTCTAAAAAGCTCACAGAATATTCAGAAAGGTATGAAGTATGGGATAATGATAAACTAATCGCTTTATTGGCTTTTTATCATAAAGAGTCTACAATTTATATTAGTAATTTGAGTGTTGAAAAAGATTATCAAGGCGCAGGTATAGCGAGTACTTTATTGAATACGCTTAAAAATACTCTTTTGAATGATGAGATGGACTCCATTGAGTTAGAGGTTTATAAGGAGAATATTATAGCTAAAGCATTTTATGAAAGACATGGGTTTGAGGTAGTGTCTTCATTAAATAATAAATTAACTTTAATACTTAAAACAAATGTCTAAACCTAAAGTTACAGTTTGCTGTATTACCTATAACCATGAAAAGTATATAGCTGAATGTCTTGATGGTTTTTTACTACAACAAACGAACTTTGATGTTGAGTTTTTAATACATGACGATGCCTCAACAGATGGGACGCAAAATGTTATTCTTTCCAAGGTGGGTAATGATAGTAGGTTTCAGCTCATCTTACGAAAAGAGAATATTAAGTCTACAGGTGTGCCAGTGTTTCCTATTTTATATAAGCAAGCAAAAGGAGACTATATAGCACTTTGCGAAGGCGATGATTATTGGACAGACCCTTTGAAACTGCAGAAGCAGGTTGATTTTTTGGAAGCGAATGACGACTATGTGATTTGTTTTCATAAAGTGAAAATTTTAAAATCTAATGGTCAAATCGTTGATGACTTCATAACAAAAATTCCGGAGCACTATGAGACCATTGAAACTCTGGCTAAATATGGAAACTATATACATACGCCTTCAGTAGTTTTCAAGAATATAATTAAAGAATACCCTGTGGAGTTTAATGAGGTGCCATTTGGTGACTATTTTTTATATATGTTATTAGCACAGCATGGTTATATTAAGTATTTAAATGAGGCTATGAGTGTATATAGGGTAGGGGTTGGAGTTATTTCTAAAATGACAGGGTTGGATATAGCGAATAATAATGTGAAATTATATTCATGTATGGTCTCAGTTTTGGATGATCATAAACTAAAAAAGATAATCTATAAAAAGCAATTAGATGTTGTAACAAGCCATTATTTAGAGATAGAAGAAAAATTGAAGTTAATGGAAGAAAAATATAATTCTTTAAAATTAGTTCAATCCAATTATTTTGTGTCTAATCATACTTTTTTTAGACTTCTTAAAAAAATGATAACTAAATGTAAAACTTTTAAAAGAAAGTTACGTCAGTTAATTAAACTTAGGTAGTTAAATGATTTCGATACTAGTATCCACATATCGAGAAAAATTATTTAAGGCGCTGTGTTTGAATATAAAGCAAACTATAGGAGCTGTAGATTATGAGATTTTAAAAATTCATAACGAAGGAACTTATAGTATCACTAAAGTATATAATGACTTAGCCAAAACCGCACAATATGATTTGTTGCTTTTTTTGCATGAAGATGTTAGCTTTATTACAAATGAATGGGGTGTTTTGTTATTGAAAGCTTACAAAAATACAGCATTAGGTGTTGTAGGTTTAGCAGGTTGTTCAAAGCGATTTAAATTGCCTACAGGTGTTGATTTAGGCATAAAAGCTTACAGGAGCATTACTGTATTACATGATAATGATGAAGAAAGTAAGCGTGTTGAAGCTCCTTTCGCTGTTAAAAGTGTTGATGGTGTTTTTATGGCTGTACCAAAAGACGTTTGGGAGCATGTAAAGTTTGACGAAACAATTAAAGGTTTTCATGGATATGATTTAGATTTCTCATTAAGAGTTTCAAAAACCTATCAAAATATAGTTTTACCGAGTATACAGCTTTTACATTTTTCAAAAGGTAATTTTGGAACTGAATGGGTTAACTCTATTTTAAAATTATATACTAATCCTAGTTATTGTTTTGATATACCAACAAAAGATGAGCTTAATTTTGTGAGGCGATATTGGTATTCAAGATTGAGTGATGAAGCTATTAGTTTTAGTACTAAGCTTAGGTATTTGTTTGCTATGGGAGTAAGTGTTGGCTCTTTTAAGAAAGCTATTGTATTTTTATTTAAAACTAAAGGTCGTTAAATTGAAGAATCAACCACTAGTATCTATCTGTATACCCACTTATAATGGTGCCGATTATATTGTGCAAGCGATGGACTCTGCATTAGCGCAAACCTACCCAAATTTAGAGATTGTGGTGTCTGATGATGCCTCCATAGATGCTACTCTAGAGCTTATAGCCTCTTATAAGACCAAGACTTCAATCCCTATTTACATACATCATCATACACCCAATGGTATTGGAGCTAACTGGAATCATTGTGTAAGAAAGGCTAACGGGGAATATATTAAGTTTTTATTTCAGGATGATGTGCTGCTGCCTGAATGTGTTGCTCTTATGGTGGCTGTTTTAGAGCAGCACCAAACTATTGCTTTAGTAGCTTCAAAAAGAGAGTTTATTGTAGAAAGTTCTTATTTGAATGATACGTCAAAGGCTTGGATTGACACTTACAATGATTTACAGTGTACTTTAGACTATCCGGTTAAAAATGCTATTCAAGTATTGAATAGAAGTTTGTTTAAGCATCAATCTTATTTTGATTCTCCTAGAAATAAAGTAGGAGAGCCATCGACGCTATTGTTTAGAACCTCGTTACTAGATACTGTTGGTTATTTTAGAGAAGATTTAAAGCAAATTTTGGATTATGAGTTTTATAATAGGGTGTTGAAGCGTTACTCTATTGCTATTATGCAAGAACCACTTGTGAAGTTTAGGTTACATGGTCAACAAGCCACAGTTTTAAACAAGAACAATGACCAAACTGATTATGTTATATATGATAGGCTTATGTATGATGATTATTTATGGAGTTTAAATAAGGATATGAGGCTTTATTTTTTGAAAAAGTACAATCCATTTGTACGTTTAGTTTTTAAAGGTTTAAAAAGGTTAAAACGATTACAATGGAAGTAGCTGTAGTTATAGTATCGTATAATGGAGCACGTTGGTTATTTGACTGCTTAACGCATGTGTTTGGTAGTACAATAGCGTTGAAAGTTATAGTAGTAGATAATCATAGTACAGATGCGAGCTGTGAAATTATAAAAGGATTTACTGATGTAGAACTTATATTATTAGATGAGAATTATGGTTTTGGAAAAGCTAATAATATTGGTATATCATATGCACTAAGTAAAAATGCAGACTATGTGTTTTTGTTAAATCAAGATGCTTACTTGGAAACTCAGACTATAGAACAGTTAATAGAAGTGCATCAAAAGACTTTAGGCTATGGTGTATTGAGTCCTATTCATTTAAATGGGAAAGGTTTGGGTCTTGATATTAATTTTTCTAATTATATTCAAAAGAATACATCTCTTGTTTATGATGCTTTAAAAGGGCATTACACAGCGTTAGTTTATGATGTTCCTTTTGTTAATGCTGCTGGTTGGTTAGTACCTAAGGAAACATTTAAAAGTATAGGAGGTTTTGATCCTATTTTTTACCATTATGGAGAAGATGTTAATTATTGTCAACGATTATTGTTTCATGGGTACAAGATAGGTGTTGTGCCTAACGTGTTTTTGTTACATGATAGAGAACAACGCATTACAAAAGAGCCTCAAACAGATGCAGAAAAGCTTCAATTAGTAGAGCGAAAGTTAAAGACTCACTGGGCTGATATAAATATAGAGGTTGAAACCTTAATAACTCGGTATAAACATTCTATTAAGAAAACCATTGTAAAACAAATTTTGCAATTAAAGTTTAAGAGGGTTTTTTACTATAAGAAAGAGTTAAAGTTGATAGATTCGTTGTTGCTAGAGGTGCAGAAGAGTAGGCGGTTGAACCGAGAAGAGCATCCACATTATTTAAATAGTCACACTACAAAAAGGGTATGAGTTGTTTGGTAACTATAATTATTCCTGTGTTTAATCGCGCGCATATGATAGGTACAGCTATAGCTTCCTTACAAGCTCAAAGTTATACGCATTGGGAGTGTGTAGTGGTTGATGATGGTTCGAGTGATGGTACTGTAAAGGTGTTGGCTGATTATGTGGCAGAAGATGCACGGATACGGTATTACACACGAGAGCGGTTACCTAAAGGTGCACCAACGTGTAGAAATATAGGGTTACAGCATGCTAAGGGTAATTATGTTATTTACTTAGATTCTGACGATTATTTGTTGCCTTTTTGTTTGGAGCAGCGTGTTGCTGCTTTTAAAAAGAATCCTACCGCTCATTTTTTAGTTTTTCCGATGGGTGTACAAAAGGAAGATGTTGTTGTAAAGCAAGAAATACCTGAACATACTGATTATTTGATTCGTTTTTTGTCAGCTGATTTACCTTGGCAAACTATGTGCCCTATTTGGGACAGGAATTTTTTAAAGGCTTTAAATGGGTTTGCTGAAGGGTATCCACGTTTTAATGACCCTGAGTTAATGATACGTGCCTTATTGCAAGACCATCTAGACTATAAGGTGTTTGCTGATTATGACTACGATAGCGTTTTTATACCTAGTGTTAAAGCCCAAGCGGTGTTTACTACTAAGGTTTATAAAAGTTTACAGTTGTTTGTGCCTGATATTGCTAAACTGCTAGATGTTAAAGAGAAAACACATTTAAAACCCTATTTGTTGTTATATTTACATTTATGGTTTAAGTATTTTTACGTGCCATTAGCAAAGAGAGGTTTAAAACCCTCAATGCGCTTATTACAATTGTATAGGCAACATGATATTTTAGGGTTTAAGCAGTATATGAGCTTGCTTGCTCGATTGCTAGTGTATGCTGTAAGTGTAAAGGTATTGCCTAAGGCTATTGATAAACTCACTGAACAACGACTTTATAGACCCAATGACAAAGATTTATAAACGTATACAGCAGTCATTAAAGACCCGATGGTTACTGTTTAAAGATGAGCTAGAGGTTAGGTTAGGCAAGCGACACCCTTTGTTGCCCCCTAGGCGGTATAACTACATAAACTCTGGTGTTAATTCTGAAATAAACCAAGAGTTTTTTAACTATTTTAAAGATTTGTGTGGCTTACAGCCAACGGATTCGGTTTTAGAAGTTGGTAGTGGATTTGGGCGAATGGCTATTCCATTAACAGAATACCTTAGTACAGAAGGGCGTTATGAAGGTCTTGAGATAATACAAGATGGTGTTAATTGGTGTACTTCAAAATTTACAACTAGATATCCAAATTTCAAGTTTCAGTATATAGATGTTTATAATGAGCGTTATAACCCTAAAGGTAGGCAAGAAGCTTCAAACTTTTTATTTCCTTATAACAATGAAACTTTTGATTTTGTTTATCTCACTTCTGTTTTTACACATATGTTTTATGATGATGTTGCGCATTATTTATCAGAGATTAATAGAGTGTTAACACCAGGAGGAGTATGTTTAATAACTTATTTTATACTAGATGATATTTCACTAATGCAAATAAGGCATAAGCGAGGTGTGTTTAGTTTTAGGCATGATAAAGATGGAGCATTTATAGAAGATATGCAGCAGCCTGAATATGCAGTAGCTTATACCTTAGACACTATAAGGTCGCTTTATAAAACACATAAACTAGAGATACAGTCCCCAATACGCTATGGTAACTGGAGTGGTAGAGAGCCTTATTTAAGTTTTCAGGATATTGTTATTGCTAGAAAATTATAAAGGTTAAAAAGAAAATCTAATTAATCTATTAATAAATTGAGCTAATAATGAAAAAACTATTTAAGTGTGTTATACATTATTTTCAAAGCCCTCATCTAGCTCAAGTTTATGATGGTTTTGAAAAATTAAAAAAACAAGGTTTGGTGGATTTATCCTATATAAAGGTTGATGGTGATGAAGCAAAACCAATCTTAAAAGTTGTTTTGGATGATAAATATACCGTAATATATGATTTAATAGATGGGCTTCACTGGTATGGAAGTACTAAAGAAGAAAAACTTAATCATTTTAAAACTACTACAGAAGCTGACTATTATTTTAAAAGAAGTTATACTGACCAACTTAAACAGTTTTCCCCAGAACATTGTAGTGTTTACCCTTTAGGTTTAAATTATCCTTTAAACACAGAAGGTAAGTATAAATTCTTAAAGGGACTAGTAGTGAATTCCTATTTATTCAAGTACTTAAAACCTAATTACAGAAGGTACCCAAGTGAGTTGTTTGAATCAGCTCCTAAGTTACATAAGAATAACTATATTGTTTTTTTTGCTCAACTTTGGAATCCTGATGATGTAGAAAATGAAATATCAAAAAAAGAAAGGGAACAGATTAACCAAGTAAGGATAGCTATCATAAGAGCATGTAAAAGTGAGTTTGGAGATTTATTTAGAGGAGGCATAATGACAACAAGTTTTTCTAAAACACAATGCCCTGATATTTTGGCTTCAAAGGAAGAAACAGATAAACTAAATTATTTAAGGGTAGTAAAAGAATCAAATATTTGTATTAGTACAACAGGTTTACACGGTTCTATTGGATGGCAGATGGGAGAATATGTAGCTGCTTCAAAAGTAATTGTAAGTATGCCTTTAAATTATGATTTGCCTGGAGATTTTATTAAAGGAAAGAATTATTTAGAATTTAGAGATATAGAAGAACTTATTAGTCAAATAAAATTATTGCTAAATAATAAGGAATTACAATTTAATATGATGAATGAAAACTTTAAGTATTATAATACTTATTTGAAGCCAGATGTCTTGGTGTTGAATACGCTTATGAAAGTTTATAATGGAAAAAAATAAAATAAAATACATACATACTGAAGAAATACACAATTTATCAGCTCCAATGGAAATTGTGCCTAAAATAATTGAGATAATTAAACCAAATAATGTCGTCGATGTTGGATGTGGTGTAGGTACTTTTTTATATTGTTTTAAGCAAGAAGGAGTTAAAGAAGTACTTGGAATAGATGGTGAATGGGTAGATAGAGAACTTTTGAAAAAGTATCTCGATGAGAACGAATTTTTAATTAGAAATCTTGAAGAGGAGTTTGAGCTGGAAAAGAAATATGACTTGGTAGTGAGTTTAGAAGTGGCTGAGCATATATCTGAAAAGGCTGCAGATAACTTTATTAAAAATCTAATTAACGCAGGAGAAATCATACTTTTTAGTGCCGCAATACCTTATCAAGGAGGACAAAATCATATTAATGAACAATGGCTTAGTTATTGGGAAAATAAATTTATTGAACATGACTACGTGATTCATGATATACTTAGACCATTATTTTGGAATAATGCTGAAATACCTGTATGGTATAAGCAAAATATGGTTGTGGCAACTCCAAAAAAATTTCAATTTGATAGTGAAACAGTTTATAATCCATTAAGAGATGTAGTACATTACTCTTTATTTAGTTATAGGAATATTAGGTTGAATAAAATTATTGAAGAAAAAAATAAAAAGCTAAATGAGATTTATGGAGGAGAGTTAAAAAAGAGTGTGTATTTAAAATTTTTTTTAAAATCTATAATAGGTAAAAGGTGTGTTGAAAGTATAAAGTCTTTATTAAATTTAAAACGAAAAGTATAGAGTTTTTATGATGGCTATTAAAATCTGTTTTGTCACTAGAGAGTATGCCCATGATGCTATGGGTAAAACAGGTGGTATTGGTGTGTTTGTAAAACAGTTTACAAGCGTTTTAAAAGCCCATGATTTTACTATTACTGTGTTTTCGTTTGGTGCTACTGCCAAACGCTTTAATGATGAAGGCGTACGTGTGGTAAGAATTAAAGACCTTACCACCATTAATGAGACTATAAAATCTCCTATGCGACGCTATAGGTTGCCTGGGTATCTTACCGTAAAGCGTGTGCTGGAATTTTTTAACAGGTTATATGTGTCGCTGTATTTAACTGTATTTGTAAAGCGTAACGGATTTGACCTAGTAGAGTTTCATGATTACGGTGGAGATGCTCCATTTTTTATAAGCCGAATTCCTAAGGTTGTACGTTGTCATGGGTCGGCAATGACCTTGCACCAGTTTATGGGTTATTTTAAGCGTCAACCCGATGCTTATTATGAAGGGTTGTTTTTTAAGCGTTTTCAAAAGCATGTATTGGCAGTGTCGCAGTATTCGGCAAACACTACTGCGAGTGCTTTTAAGCTAAAGAACGTACCCAAGGTAATCTACAATGGTGTTACTTTGCCTAAAGTAGCGCGTTGTGATGATTACTTGAGTGCGCCAACAGTGCCTTTTTCAATATTTTATTTTGGGTCTATTAGAGAGCGAAAAGGGATTGCAATAGCATGTAGCGTGTTTGATGCGGTTGCTAAGGTATATCCTGAAGCTAGTTTTCATGTTATGGGAAATAATAATAATGACTACTGGAATACTCATGCAGTTAAGCTTTTATCGAAGTCTGCTCTTGAGCGTACCCATTATTATGGTGCAATTCCGCATAAAGCCGTTGCTTCTTATCTGCAAACAGCTCATATTGTGCTTTTTCCTTCGTATGGTGAAAATTTTTCGATAGGTTTGTTGGAAGTAATGGCTTTGGAAAAAATTGTAGTGGTGTCAGCAATAGATTCGTTTAGGGAGGTGATAGTGGATAAAGACAATGGGTTTATGTGTGATACTATACCTGATTATATAGATACTGTTCAGTCTATTTTTGAAGGACATTATGATGTGTTGCAAATTGCAAAAAATGCTAGACGTACTGTTGCGCAAAATTTTGATCAAGAAAAAGTGATACAAGAAACCATCACTTATTACAAAATGTTATTAGAAAAGGAAACCTAACAAATGAAAGATAAACCATTAGTATCCGTAATATTGCCTACCTATAATGGGGCTGAGTGTATTGCAGAAGCGATACAAAGTGTACTAGACCAAACCTATCCTAATATTGAGTTGATAGTTGTTGATGATGGTAGTACTGATGGTACTAAAGCTATTGTTGAGTCTTTTAGTGATAAAGGTGTGCAGTTTGTGGCTAAGCCTAAAAACTCAGGGATAGCCGATAGCTTAAATGTTGGTATATTACAGGCTAAAGGACAGTACTTTGCGAGAATGGATGATGATGATGTGTGTATGCCAGAACGACTGATGGCTCAGGTGGAATTTTTGGAGCAGCATCCTGACGTAGTAGTTTGTGCTACAAATGACCAAAATAAAGGAGGAGATCGACCTTATTTAACCGATACTGAACTAAAAATAGGGCTTTTGTTTAGGAATGTTATTATTCATGCAAGTGTAATGATGCCAATGGAGGTGATTAAAAAGTATATGTATACTGTGGATATGGTACCGTCTGAAGATTATGATTTGTGGTCCAGACTTTTAAATGAGGGTAAGTTTTATAAGCTTGAAGCACCATTAATGTTTATTAGGTATTCTGCTGATGGGCAAACCGCTACAAGACGCCATGAACAATTACATTTAAATGTTGGTATTTTTAAGCGTATTGCACGATGCTACGGTTTTAATTGGGATGAAGCCTATGAGTCGGCTGTTTTTAAGTATATTGGTCATGACTATAGTATGCCTGCATATACGTTATTAAAGCTTATAGAATGGTTTGAACAACTGTTAACACAAAATAATATTAAAGGAATGTTTCCTAAATCAACTTTTGAAAATGAATTGCGGTATCAAGAAAACACCTTTGTAACTAAGTATTTTTATAACCGAACATTAAAGGATAAAATAATGCCTTTTATTAAGTTGCCACTTAGACTTAAGCTACAAGTTGTAAAATTCTATTTAAATAAGCATAATGCTTAAGTATTGTAAATATCTCAAGAGTTGTTGTTATGAATTATACCAGTAAATTATCAGAAACTATAGATATTGTAATTGTTAGTCCTGTATATAACGATTGGGAGAGTTTTAGGTGTTTGTTAAAGGCTTTAAAAGAAATGGCATTGACAGCACCTTATACGATTAAGCATATTGTGGCGGTAAATGATGGTTCGGTTGATGTGATAGACTATAATTTTGATTCAAACTTTAATATTACTGTAGTTGAATTAAACTGTAATATGGGACATCAACGTGCTATATCGGTTGGATTGTCTTATGTTAATGATCATTTAAAAGATTTTGATAATGTAGTTGTAATGGATTGTGATGGAGAGGACAGACCAGAGGATATTGCTAAGTTAGTTGTGAGGCAGGACAGTATTGTGTTTGCTAAACGCGAAAAGCGCAATGAAGGTTTTGTGTTTAGGTTTTTTTATAAGATTTACAAACGTATATTTTCAATGCTTACCACCAAGCATATCGATTTTGGGAACTTTAGTTCCATACCTCATGCTTTACTTGGTAAGGTGGTGGCTATTCCTGAGTTGTGGAACCATTATTCGGGAGCAATCATTAAGTCTAAAGTGCCTTATGTTTCAATCTCTACAGATAGAGGTAGTCGTTATCAAGGAGAGTCGAAAATGAATTTTCAAAGTTTAGTATTGCACGGTTTGAGCTCAATATCTATATATTTAGATGTGGTGTCTGTACGATTGCTTTTTCTTTCTTTTTTTTGTTCAGCAATTGTTGGTTTAGGTTTAATAGGTCTGTTGCTTTTAAGCGTGTTTACAAAAGTGTCTTTTTTAGATTGGCCTTCAATAATAGGTTTGGTTTTAATTAACATACTAGCAATTGTGATACTTATTACTTTTTTAATATTGTTATTTCAGCTTAACCAGAAGAGCATTGTTAAATATCCTCCTAAGTCGTTTTACACTTCTTTTATATTATCAACGCATCATTTAAACTAATACTCATTTCTTAACTACATGAATAACTTTATTTTGAAAATAAGTGATTATCTATTGGCTTTTAACATGGTTAAGCGCTTAGAACGCATTAACAAGATGTTGTTTGTTTTTGTGCTATTAGGGTTAAGTTTTTTGACTTTCAAATTAACTGAAAACGAAGAGCAGTATATGCTCTATGCTAAACAGTTTATGAATAGGGATTGGATTATTGCTGATTCATTAAATGAGTTTGCAGGAACACGAATACTATACCAGATCATTATTGGTTGGTTGCTTAGTTTTATAAGTTTTGAATGGGTGTTGTTTTTTTCGAGATTAGTTCTATGTGTATTTTTTTCACATGTATTATCAAAAATTTATAAAGAATTAAAAATAAGTAATGTACAGGTGTTGCTTCATTTGCCTATATTGTTTTTGACCAAACAATCGTTATTTGCAGGTTCGTGGATGCTTATTTCTGTTGAACCAAAAGGCTTTGCTTGGCTTTTAGTGTTATACGCACTCTATTATTTTATAAAGAAGAATTATAAATATATGGTAGTGTTTTTAGTATTTGGAACCTATATACATATTCTAGTAGGAGGGTATTCTTTTTTATGTTTTATGATGGTTTTATTTTTATTTGATAAGTCAAAGCCAACATTTTACTATATCAAATTGGCT
This sequence comes from Gaetbulibacter jejuensis, assembly GCF_039524015.1. Taxonomy (NCBI): domain Bacteria; kingdom Pseudomonadati; phylum Bacteroidota; class Flavobacteriia; order Flavobacteriales; family Flavobacteriaceae; genus Gaetbulibacter; species Gaetbulibacter jejuensis. The sequence continues at coordinate 193,359 of NZ_BAAAGF010000004.1, forward strand.
ATAGCTTATTGTTTTTTGATTATACCATTTATTATTTATCTAAAAACAGCTGTAGACTCAACAGTTGAATATACTCCAAGTGTTGACTGGATTTATTCGTATTATAGACACCCACATCACATTGGGTTGTTTAAAGATTTAAGTTATTTTTATTCTAAGCATTTTATAGGTGTTATATTAAGCGGCATTGCTTTAATTTTTTCAATACTGTTTTTTAGAATTCAAACAACAGAACGCTTAGAAAGACTTAATCAATTTGTTTTAGTATCCTTGTTTGGAGTGTTGATTGCTGTATTAATAGCGTTTTTTGATAAAGAAGGTGCTATTATAAAATACTATCCATTTCGTATAAATACATTAACAGTGTTTGTTTTAACATTAATACTGTCTTCGCTAGTATTTATAAGCGTAAAAAAAGAGTATAAAAGTGCTTATAGCATACTTATTGTATTTTTATCAACCATTTTTTTATTGCAATTAGCGCAACCTAATTTTAAAAATATTTATAGTTTTTTAACGAAAACCGATACACGAATGGAGCGGTTAAGTGTTTATATAAAAACGGAAACAGAAAGGGATGCAGTTGTATTGAATGCTACAGGCGAACTCTCGCTTACTAGGCATATTGAAAGAGATCCATTTGTAGAGTATAAATTTATTCCAGCAATTATGAGTGAAATACCGGGTTGGTATGAGCGTGTGTTGTTTAAAAACTCTTTACTGCAAGATATACAAGTGCTAAAGCATAAAGAACACTCCTATACAATAGATTTTATACTAACTAAACGCTCTATTGATGTTGAGTTTTTAGAGCTGGTTTACGCCGATGTTGGTTATTATTTATATAAAGTGGACCTTGAGAAAAATAATGAATACAGGTAATTTTTTTATTGTATCTCAGTATTGTATTTGAGTTTAAAGTTGAAAAGGCAAAAGGTATAAGTTGCTTCTCGATACTATTTGTTATCTCTATCGAGATACCAAATCACTCGAAGTGACATTGGGTTTTTGCTTTGGTTTTTAGTTGGTGCTTGGTGTGTAGTGTTTGGGTGTTGCTGACAGCAAGTGTGTTATTTTAGTATTAAGTGCTGTGTGAATGGTGATTAGTAATTCAATTTATTTATATTAGTCCTGTTGTTATATGACCATCAAAACCGCTATTATACCCACAGAACAGACTTTTGCCAAAGTGCATGCTGATAGGCAATTGCATTTAGAGGCCTTATGTGTTTTTGCTGCTATAGGTTTCTTTTTGGATACTGATACGTATTGGAAGGATGAGGTTGTTTTAAAGCCTGCGCATACGCATCGCTTAGACGATGATGGGTATTTGCTAGACTCTAAGCCATGGTTTGAGTGGTTTTATGACCCTAAGCCCATGACTTTTGATGCTGCTGTAGATGGGTATGCCAGTTTGTTTGAGGAGGTCCTTAAGGAGCAGACCCATGGACAGCGTGTTATTTTACCGCTTTCGGGTGGTTTGGACAGTAGAACCCAAGCCGCAGGATTGTATCGCATAGGCGCTGAGGTGTCTTCTTATAGTTATTCCTTTGCACAGGGTTATCCTGAGAGTGCTATTGCTAGTGCTATTGCTAAAGTTTGTGAGTTTGATTTTGAGGCCTTTACTATTAACTCAGGCTATTTGTGGAGGGTTATTGATGATTTGGCCAAATTGAATGGTTGTTACAGCGAGTTTACGAGTCCGCGTCAAATGGCGGTCATTGACCAATTAGGCGCTAAAGGCGATGTGTTTTCGTTAGGACATTGGGGTGATGTGTTGTTTGATTCTATGGGATTGCCACAGTTGTCAGACGCTGAGCTTGTGGATTTACTTAGTAAGAAGTTGTTGAAGCGTGGTGGTTTAGCACTTGCTAGTAAACTATGGACAACTTGGGGGCTTGATGGTGATTTTTTATCGTACTTTAAAGGACGATTAGCCACTTTGTTGGATGGTATTGCTATACCTGATTCCAATGCTAAGTTGCGTGCCTTTAAGAGTTTGTATTGGGCGCCTCGGTGGACCTCGGTTAACCATTCGGTATTTGCTTCGGTACAACCTATTACATTGCCTTATTACGATGAGCGACTGTGCAGATTTATCTGTACTGTGCCGGAAACCTATTTAAACGGTAGGCAGTTACAGATTGCCTATATACAACGTTATGCTCCTGAGTTAGCTTCAATTACTTGGCAAGACCAACGTCCGTTTCATTTAAACAATTATCATAAGAACCGGTTTCCGTATGCTACTCCATATCGAGTAGCTAATAAAGTAAAACGCACATTTAATAGTATTTTAGGTAAGCCTTATGTACAACGCAACTGGGAGTTGCAGTTTTTAGGCGCTAGCAATCAAGCCCATCTTAGTGCACATTTGTTTGAAAGCGGATTAGAGGACTGGATTCCTGAAGCTCTAGTGCGTGATTATGTTGCGGACTTTTATAACCAAGACGCTTTAAAGAATGCGCATGCTATCAATATGTTGTTAGTTTTTGCTAAGTTTAACCAATTAAATGCTTTGACCTTTTAGTTAGATACTTCGACAAGCTCAGTATGACAAAACGCATCAAAATTTTATTTACCATTCCTAATTTTGACACTGCAGGTAGTGGTCGTGTGGTGTATGATTTGATAGCAGGTTTAGACCGTACTCGATTTGCACCTGAGATTTGTTGTTTTCATGGTAAAGGCGCCTATTTTGAAACTATTAAGAGCTTGGGAGTGCCTATTCATTTTTTTGAGTTTACTGCGCCTTATCGTCCGTTTTTAAGTTTGCCCTTTAGGGTTTGGCGTATTGCACGGTTTTTTAAACAACATCAGTTTGATGTGATCCACTCGTGGCATTGGAGTAGTGATTTTACTGAACCTTTGGCTGCTCGATTAGCTGGAGTGCCTTTTGTGTACACGAAGAAGGCTATGGGTTGGGGTAATCGTGCCTGGAGATGGCGTAGCCAATTGAGCCGAAAGATTATTGCTATTAATACTGATATGCAGCCACAGTTTTTTAGTGCTATGGCTGAAAAGGTGTGTTATATTCCTTTAGGTGTTGCTGTTGATTATTTTAAACCATTGCCTAAGCGCTATACCACTCCTGAGGGGTTAGTATTTAGCGATACAGATTTTGTAGTGGTGACAGTTGCCAATTTGGTACCCGTAAAAGGGATAGAAGTTTTGCTAGAGGCTGTGGGTATGCTTGATGATGCTCGTGTAAAGGTATTGGTGGTAGGTAGTACTGAAAGTGCTTATGCAAGAGCGTTGCAAGACCAGTATGCTTCTGAACAGGTGCATTTTGTAGGTAAACAGCTTGATGTACGCCCTTATCTTGCGGTAGCTGATGTGTTTGTATTGCCTACCTTATCAATTGGAGAAGGTTTACCTGTTGCTTTACTTGAGGCTATGTCGTCAAAACGGATTGCTATTGGTTCTAAAGTTTCAGGAATAAAGGACGTTTTGAGACTAAGAACGGATTTGTTATTTGAAGCAGGTCAAGTTTCTGATCTGTCTTCTAAAATAAAAAGGATACTAGAAATGAGTCATAAAGAAAGAGGAGTTTTGCAAAAACAGATGAGGTTAATAACTTTAGAAGACTTCAAAATAGAGTCATTTGTGGAGAATCATGAAAAATTATATACATTGATTAGTAAATGAAATTATTTATTAAACGATTTTTATTATTTGTAATTGTAATTTTGCCAATTTGTGTTGCTTTAGATTTTTTAATCTCTAATGGATTAAAATCTTCAGATTATTACGCTCAAGGTGAAACTTTTATATGGAATGAGATTGTAGAAGGTCGTATTTCTGAAGATATATACATTTATGGCTCATCAAGAGCATGGGTGCATTTTGATCCTGAAATTATAAAAGATAGCTTAAGTATGAGTGCTTATAATTTTGGTATTGATGGACACAATTTCTGGTTTCAACACCTTAGGCATAAATTACTGATAGAAAATAATCCAAAGCCAAAACTTATAGTGCTTTCAGTAGATATGTTTGGATTTACAAAGTACAAAGGTTTTTATAATTCACGTCAATTCTTGCCTTTTATTTATAATAAAGATATTCGTAAATATACTTCTGAATATCCTGGGTTTAATTGTTTGGATTATTATTTACCTTTATTTAGATACTATGGTCGAACAAAAGATATAGGAGAGGCTTTTAGAAGTAAGGATAATACCTATAAAGATTCTGTTTTTAGGCGTAAAGGGTATAGGGCAGAACATAGAACATGGACAGCAGATTTTAATAAAGCAAAGTCTAAAATGGCTTACTATGAAGTAAATACATATGAGCCTTATAAGGATTTAATGCATCAGTTTTTAGAAGAGTGTAAAAAGCTAGATATTAAGGTAGTTATGGTTTATGCTCCAGAGTATATTGAAGGTCAGGAGTTTGTTAGAAATAGAAGTGAGTTGATTAGTACTTATGAAAGTATAGCTGAAATACATCAAATCACTTTTTTAGATTATTCAAATGATGAGTTATGTTATAACAAAAGCTTATTTTATAATAGTCAACATTTGAATGCTAAAGGATCTCGATTATTTAGTGAAGAATTTGCAAGTAATTTAAAGAAAATGAAACTATTTGAAACCAACTAAAAACCATTAACCTTATGCTTTTTAATTCTTTAGACTTTGCTGTTTTTTTGCCCATTGTGTTTGTGCTGTATTGGTGTGTTGCCCAGCGCCATTTGCGTGTTCAAAATGCCTTGGTAGTTGTTGCCAGTTATGTGTTTTACGGTTGGTGGGATTATCGATTTTTGACCTTAATAGCTTTTAGTACCTTAGTGGATTATACCATAGGGCTACAATTGGAACAGCAGCATCACCCTAAACATCGGTTGGCACTCTTATGGGTTAGTGTTTTTGTAAATATAGGGTTGTTAGGCTTTTTTAAGTACTATAATTTTTTTGTAGATGCCTTTGTAGATGCCTTTTCTCTTTTTGGGCTGTCTATACAGCCAAATACGCTGAACATTATATTACCTGTAGGGATTAGTTTTTATACTTTTCAAACCATGAGCTATACCATAGATGTGTATCGCGGTAAACTAAAACCTACACGTGATTTTATTTCGTTTGCAGCTTTTGTGAGCTTTTTTCCGCAGTTGGTTGCAGGCCCAATAGAGCGTGCTACCCATTTATTGCCACAGTTTTACAAAAAACGTTCTTTTGAGTATTCTAAAGCAGTGGATGGTTTACGACAAATCTTGTGGGGCTTGTTTAAAAAGATTGTTATAGCCGATAATTGTGCTGAGTTTGTGACCATTATCTTTGATGGTTACGGTTCGTACTCCGGAAGCACTTTGCTGTTAGGTGCTGTGTTGTTTGCGTTTCAAATTTACGGTGACTTTTCAGGGTATAGTGATATTGCTATAGGTACCGCACGCTTGTTTGGTTTTGATTTGCGACAGAATTTTGCCTTTCCTTATTTTTCAAGAGATATTGCTGAGTTTTGGCGACGTTGGCATATATCGTTATCCACTTGGTTTCGAGATTATGTGTATATCCCACTAGGTGGTTCGCGAGTTAGTCAATGGAAGGTGCTACGCAACGTGTTTGTGATTTTTATTGTAAGTGGCTTTTGGCATGGTGCCAACTGGACCTTTATGGTTTGGGGTGCTTTAAACGCGCTTTATTTTGTGCCTTTATTAGTGCTAAAACGGAATAGAGTGCATACTGGTGTGGTGGCTGAAACTAGGTTGCTTCCTAATTTTAGGGAGTTTGTGGGTATTGGGAGTACATTCTTTTTAACAGTTATTGCTTGGGTGTTTTTTAGGGCTGCTAGTATGCAAGAGGCCTTTAGTTATTTGCAGGGTGTTTTTAGTAGGTCGCTATTTTCGATGCCAGAGGTTAGACCTAGATTTTTGTTTGTATTATTGTTGCTGTTTATTGTGGTAGAATGGTTTGGTCGTCGTGAGCAATATGCCATTGAGCGGTTATGGTTAGGTTATCCTAGAGCTGTGCGTTGGGGGATTTATTATGTGATTGCTATGCTGATTTTTTTGTATGGCGGTAAAGAACAAGAGTTTATTTATTTTCAGTTTTGATGAAGAGATTTTTAATACATACTCTAGCGTTTTTGACTATAGTTTTACTTAGTTGTCTTTATGTATTTATGCAAGCTGATGGACATACAGATGCTTTTTACGTAAAGTTTACCACTCCAAAACAGCAATCACTTATTGTTGGATCATCTAGAGCAGCTCAAGGGTTGCAACCACAATATATTGATAGTTTACTAGGAGACAGTAGTCTTTATAATTATGCATTTTCAAGAGTGCATACGCCTTATGGGGCGCCTTACCTAGAAAGCATAAAAAAGAAACTGGATACCACAACCGCTAATGGAGTGTTTATTTTAGAGGTTAATCCTTGGACAGTTTGTAATAAAATTGAAAACAAAACTACTACTACAGAGTTTTGGGAAGAATCTTCTTTTTTAGGAACCGTAGAACAGGTAACGATACATCCAAATTTTTATTATTTGTTGAATTTTTATGATGGGCGGAATGTTGAGATTTTTACAAAGAAAGGGGGGAATTTTTATGGAGAAGATTTATATGTTCATGATAATGGTTGGTATCAGGTACGTTTAGTTGATAATGAAAGTAGAAAGCAAAAGCGTATAAAGAGTTCTCTGAATAGCTATAAAAGGATTAAAGAAGAGTATGTAGGACTGTCTAAAGCACGAATGGAGTATTTACGAAAAACTATAGAATATTTACAAAATTTTGGAACAGTCTATTTGGTTAGGTTGCCAATACAAGAAGAGATGCTAATGATTGAAGACGATTTATTACCTAACTTTGATGTTGTTATTGAAACATTGTCAAACGAAATGGATGTTCTTTACATTAATGGTACAAAGCAGAATTTAGATTATGATTACATTGATGGGCATCATCTAGACATAGCATCAGGAAAAGCGTATTCAATTGTTCTAGCTAATGAAATTAAAAAGCATAATAAAAGATAATACTTTTGAGAATAGGTATCGTACTTTCACAAATTCCACAATATTCCGAGACTTTTTTTAGACTTAAAATAAAGGTGTTGCAAGAGTTAGGATATGAGGTTATTCTGTTTACTCAGAATAGAGATCCTTATTTCAAAGCTTGTGAAGTAAAATCTGTATTAAGTTTAAGTCAATATCCTCTTTGGGTTAGATTTTTTAAGGTGAGTACAACATTATTTTTATTGAGTCTGTTTCATCCAATACGTTTTTTTAAGTTTATTGCTTTGGAGAGACAATCAAAAAGAAGTTGGACACAAATAATAAAAAACCTTTATAATAATTCTCACATACTTCGCTTCAAGACACTTAATTGGGTACACTTTGGTTTTGCAACGATAGCGCTACAAAGCGAAAGTGTAGCAGAGGCTATAGGCGCAAAAATGGCTGTAAGTTTTAGAGGATATGATATAGATGTTTATGCTGAATTACATCCTAATTGTTATGATTTGTTATGGGCTAAAGTTGATAAAATACATTCAATATCAAACTATCTTTTACAAAAAGCTTATACCTTAGGTTTAGATAAGAGTACACCTTCAATGGTTATTACACCTGCTGTAGATATAAAACTGTTTTCTAATGAGTGGCATAAATTTAGAACAAGTAATGAAAAAACCACTATTACAACTGTAGGACGCTTACACCCTATCAAAGGACTTAAATTCTCGATTGAAGCTGCGGTATTTTTAAAACAGGCAGGGTTAAATTTTGAATATTTAATTATAGGAGATGGACCTGAATATTCTCTTTTACAGAAGCAGATAGACTTTTTAAAATTAAAAGATTATGTTTTTTTAAAAGGAAGAATGTCTCAGGAAGCATTGAAACAAATATTGCAAGTTACAGATGTATATGTTCAATATAGTATTTCAGAAGGGTTTTGCAATTCAGTGTTAGAGTCACAGGCCATGGGATTATTAACAATAGTATCAGATGGAGGGGCTTTGCCTGAAAATGTTATTGATGAGCAAACAGGATGGGTTGTGCCTAAAAAAAATGCTAAACTGTTAGCAGAAGCTATACTTAATATTATACATTTACCCGAATCGACTAAAGCAGAAGTTAGAGCAGCCTCGAGACAGCGAGTACTTGATCTGTTTTCAATAGACAAACACCAAAAGTTATTTATGGCTTTTTATGAAAATGATTAATGTAAGTTCAGATGAATTTTAAAAAATTAATACTTAATCCTGAGCTTTATGCTAATATAGCTTATAAGCGGATTAGAAATAGGGTAAGAGTTCTATGTTATAGAGGGGATATAGTTGTTTGTGAAATTTGTAATTGGCGAGGAAAAAAGTTTTTTAAAGGGTGTTGTCCTAAATGTAACTCATTACCAAGGACACGACTAATTCCTTTTTCATTAGCATATTTTAAGCTCTTAAATGACACTCCTAAACTATTGCATGTAGCTCCTAATGTAAATGAATTCAATTATATTAAGGATAAAGTTACTCCTTTAGATAGTTATGACCGCTTAAACATTAGACCAGTAAAGCACATAAACATAGTTCAAGACCTTACAAATACTAGTTTAAAAGAGTTTAGTTATGATTTGGCTATTGCGTGGCATGTGCTTGAGCATATACCAAAAGATCAACAAGCTATAGCTGAGGTGTATAGACTATTGAAAAAAGGAGGTCATTTTTTAGTGAGTGTACCAATATATCCTTTAGAAAATATGACGACTTTTGAAGATGTTAATTTACCCTATGAGGATTATGAGAGAATTCATGGGCATTATGACCACTGTAGAAGTTGTGGCTTAGATTACTATAAACGTTTTGAAGCTATTGGCTTTAAAGTTAGTCAGTTGTTGGTTAAAGATTTAGAAACTGAGTTTGTAGATCGTTTTGGGTTAAGGACAGATCATGTTGTATGGTGTTTTACTAAATAATAGATATGCTTTTTGAGTTTTTAAAGTATTTGCAGCCTACACATTATTTTTCATTACTTAAACGTAATGGTGAAAGTGTGTTTCCTGTTTTTAAAGCGTTACCAGAAGCACTACAAACACAGTTGGAACCTGATGGGCATTACACTAGTGCTTTGGCTCGAGACTACGATTTGTCGTGGCAAGCTTTACATAAAGGCTATATAGGAGACACAGCCACTATAGTACAGATTGCATCTTTACCTGTTGTGGATAATTATGTTTTTATGAGAAAATATTTTAGTCCATTTTGGGTGTTGTATGTGTTGCTGTATCGCTTACTTAGTTTTAAGTCTCCGCTACGGGAACTCAGCGCTTATTTTAAGACTAGAGGGGTTCAACGAAGTGCTTATTGGAATACGCCTTTTAAGTATCCGGAATGGGATACTTTTGAATCTACACTTGTGGCCAGTGCACCTAAAGTGAGTGTTATAATTCCTACGTTAAACCGCTATGCCTACCTAAAAGATGTGTTGCGTGACTTGGAACAGCAAGATTATACCCATTTTGAAGTGTTGGTGGTTGATCAATCCACACCGTTTCAAGCAGCGTTTTATGAGGGCTATGACTTAGAATTAGATGTTGTATACCAAGAAGAACAGGCCTTATGGTTGGCAAGAAATACAGCCATACGTAGAAGTACAGGAGACTATTTACTGTTATTTGATGACGATAGTCGTGTTTCGAGTGACTGGATTCGAAATCACTTGAAGTGTATTGATTTTTTTAAGGCCTCTTTGTCTTCTGGGGTGTCCATTTCTAAAGTTGGCGCGAAAGTACCAGAGCATTATGCTTTTTTTAGAGTGAGTGACCAATTAGATACAGGAAACGTACTTATTAAAAGGTCTGTTTTTAAAACACTAGGTTTATTTGATAGACAGTTTGAACAACAACGTATGGGTGATGGGGAGTATGGATTGCGTGCGTATTTACACGGGTTTTTAAATGTGTCTAACCCTTATGCAAAGCGTTTGCATTTAAAAGTTAACTCTGGAGGTCTAAGAACTATGGGGAGTTGGGATGCTTTTAGAACCAAACATTGGCTGTCACCACGACCCATCCCTAGTGTGTTGTATCTGTTTAGAGGCTATTATGGTAATGCTGCCGCTAAACGCGCTTTATGGCGTACCATACCACTATCCATAATGCCTTATCAATTTAAAACCCATAAAGGCTTGCAGATTATAGGGGTTTTTGTTTCTTTGTTTTTTATTCCTTTGGTGTTGTATCAGGTAGTTAAGTCTTGGCGATTGGCTAGTGAGAAATTGAAAATAGGCGCTAGGATTGAGAATTTGAGTGACTGAAGATGGAAGTGCGAAGTATAATTGTTTGGTATGTAGTGCTTGGTTGAAAGTTTAAAAAGGCATGAGACATAAGTGAGAAGATAGAAGGTGAAAGTAAGGCGTTTGATGGTGTGTCTTTGTAGGATTGTTTGAATAAAGTATAACTTAAGGTATTATAAATAAACCATTTATTGCAGCGTAAACGTGTACTGATATTGACTTCAGAGTTTCCTCCACAACCGGGAGGTATTGGTACTCATGCCTATCAATTAGCACACCATTTACAAGAGGCGTCGCATACTGTTACGGTTATTGCCGATGAGCGTTCTGATTCTGGAGTTGAAGAAGCTAAATTTGATAACACTTTGATTTTTAAGGTTCAGCGAATTGTAAAGCGTCGGTTAAGAGTACTGATGTACTTTAAGCGTTTATGTTTACTTTTTAAGTATTTGCCTTCCAATGAGATTGTTATTGCTTCAGGTAAGTTTCCGTTGTGGGTGGTCGCTTTTGCGAGTTTGTTTTATAAGCGTCAGTATATGGCAGTGCTGCATGGTAGTGAAGTGAATTTTACCCAGTCGTTGTTAAACCGTTCTATAAGGGTTTCGCTTCAGCGCTTTACAACCCTTGTTGCAGTCTCCCATTTTACCAAATCCCTTGTGCAAGATCATCATGATGCCGTAGTTGTCATACCCAATGGGATACCTGTTCGTCAATTTGAGGCTCAAGCTATTTTACCAAAGGATTTAAAAGGCTATCCAAAACTGATTACCGTAGGGAATGTTACCGAACGTAAAGGACAGTTGAATGTTATACGACAATTACCAGAGCTTATAAAAGCTTATCCAGAATTGCATTATCACTGTGTGGGATTGCCTACTCAACGTGATGCGTTTGAGGCAGAAGCGTCTTTGTTAGGCGTACTGGAGCATGTTAGTTTTCATGGACGGGTTTCAGATATGGAGCTACGTTCTTTTTTAAATGAAAGTGATATTTTTGTGATGTTAAGTAGTCCGACTTCAACAGGTGATGTAGAAGGTTTTGGAATTGCGATATTAGAAGCTAATGCCATGGGATTGCCAGCAATAGGGGCTTTAGGTTGTGGGATTGAAGATGCTATTGAAGACTTTAAATCTGGGCGATTGATTGCCTATGATGATTTAGTTGCTTTTAAAACAAGTATTGAGGAGTTGATTACCCAAAATGCACGTTACAAAGAAAATGCACGATCTTGGGCTTTGAAGCATGATTGGGCTGTAATTGTAAACCGTTATATAGCAGTATTTGAGAAGTGACTTTAGTAATAATATCCCATACCGAACATTATAAGACTGACGATGGTACCCTTGTGGGTTGGGGACCTACCATTAGTGAGATTAACCACCTGGTAGTCCATTTTGATAAGATTATTCATGTGGCGATGTTGCATGACGGTAAAGCGCCTCCTAGTGCCTTACCTTATACCTCTGAACGCATTACATTTGTTTCCATACCAGCATTAGGAGGTCGTGGGATAGGTAGTAAGCTAAAAAGTATGGTATACGCTCCAAAAGTAATACGTAGTGTTGCTAAAGTATTACGAGAGGCTACTGTATTTCAATTGCGAACACCCACAGGAATAGGCGTGTATTTAATTCCATATCTTACATTTTTTAACAAGACTAAAGGTTGGTACAAGTATGCAGGCAATTGGAATCAAACACATCCACCTTTAGGCTATCGTTTACAACGCTGGATGCTTAAGCACCAATCGCGAAGCGTTACTATTAATGGACGTTGGGAAGGACAGCCTAAGCATTGTTTGACTTTTGAAAATCCTTGTTTAACAGAAGCAGAGGTTGCGCTAGGTGCTACCTATAGTACCTCTCGTGAATGGCCAACCGTATGGAATTTTTGTTATGTAGGACGTTTAGAGTCAGAAAAAGGCGTTGGTCGTATTTTGGAGGCGTTTAAGGCACTTTCAGTTGATGAAAAGGCTAAAATAGGAACTTTGCATTTGGTAGGCGATGGCCCTGAACGGTCACAGTTTGAAGCTATTTCTAAGGAGGTAGGTGTTACGGTAGTGTTTCATGGTTTTTTGCCAAGAACCGAGGTGTTTGCTATTTATAAGCAGTGTCACGGGTTTATTATGCCAACCACGGCTTCGGAAGGATTTCCCAAAGTTATTGCTGAGGCTATGAACTTTGGTTGTATTCCTTTAGTGTCTAATATTTCAGCCATAGGGCATTATATTCATGCTAAAAATGGATTTCTAATTTCACCTATAAATACTAACACCATAGTTAAAACTATACTAGCGTTAGTCGAAATTGATGAAAGTGAATATGACTCATTAATTAAAAACTCAAGTAGCATAGTGGAAATGTTTACTTTTGAATATTATAATAAAAGAATACTTAAAGTAATTAAAAGTTAATTGACGTTATCTTGAAAGAGGAAAAAAAGTATATATCGTTAATTCTAATCCATATTGTATTAGGTTTTGCTTTGTTTGTTATAGAACCAATTGCAAAACTATATTTTATAATAGCTTTAGTGTATTTTACGCTTCAAATTATTTTAGTACCCAAGAAAGAGAAAGTGCAGGCTGTGTTATATGCTTCGGCTTATTTTGTAGGTGCTGAGGTATTATTTAGGATGACTAAAGGAGGGTTGGCTTATGAGGCGTCTAAGTATTTAGTGATTGTTTTTGTGATTATGGGTATGTTTTATAAGGGCTTGTCCGGAAAAGGATATCCTTATTTTATATACCTGATACTTCTGGTGCCTGCAATAGTTGTTGCGTCTGTTACTTTGACGCTAGATGCCAATTTTAGAACCAATATTGCTTTTGTATTAAGTGGACCAGTGTGTTTAGGAGCAGCAGCCTTGTTTTGTTACGATAGGAAGGTAAGCTATCAACAAATTCATAACGTATTAATTTATATGATGTTGCCATTGATTAGCACTACCGTTTATTTGTTTTTGTATAACCCAAGCATTAAAGATACCTTATCAGGGACTGCATCGAATGCAGCCACTTCAGGAGGTTTTGGTCCTAATCAGGTTTCGACTATTTTAGGGCTTGGGATGTTTATTATGGTAGTGCGCTTGTTTTTAAAGTCTCCAAATTTGGCTTTAAAGTTACTTAACCTTACTATTTTAGGTGCAATGACCTTTAGAGCTATTGTAACTTTTAGCCGAGGAGGTATTTTTGCAGCTGTTATTGTGGTGGCTGCGTTTTTATGGAGTTTGTTTTTTAAGTCTTCTTTGCGGCAAAAAAATCAAATTATAGGCTCTTTATTTTTATTAATTATTGCGATATCGGTAACCTGGGTGATCAGTTCTAATCAAACTATGGGGTTAATTGATAAACGTTATGCCAATGAAGATGCTTTAGGTAGAGAAAAAGGTGATATTACAACAGGTCGCGTTACACTTTTTGTAGAAGAAATAGAAGGGTTTTTGAATAGTCCGTTTTTAGGTATTGGAGCCAGTAGAGTTAAAAATGCTAGGGTGGAAAAAGGTGTTGGTCATTTACCCTCACATAATGAAGTAGGCCGTTTATTGTCTGAACATGGTTTTTTTGGGGTGATTATTTTACTCATCCTAATTATTGCTCCCTTGGCTTATAGGGGTAGAAATAAAAAGAATATATTTTTTTATGCCTTTTTATGTTTTTGGTTTGCGACCATTAACCATTCAGGGTTGCGTATTGCTGCCCCTTCATTTATTTATGGATTAAGTTTATTACACGTTACTAATGAAACACGTTCTGTACATAGGCAACAACTTACAAAATAACCGTAGTAATGTGTCTTCCATTCAAAACCTAGGCGCCTTACTACAGCGCGAAGGGTATAGCATGTATTATGCATCGAGCAAGAGCAATAAGGTGTTAAGGTTATTAGATATGGTGTTTGCTTTTTTTAGGCTTCAACATCGTGTGAATACTGTAGTTATTGATACCTATAGTACCCATAATTTTTATTTTGCACTTGTTATTAGCCAATTGTGTCGCGTTTTTAGGGTGGAGTATATTCCTAGCTTAAATGGTGGAAATTTGCCTGCGCGTTTGCATAAGCACCCTATTATGTGCCGTATGATTTTTAAATACTCCAAAGTAAACGTTTCTCCTTCATTATACTTAAAGCAGGCTTTTGCGTCTTATGGCTATGACAACGTATCCTATATTCCAAATACAATAGAAATTGAGAAGTATCCATTTCAAACCAAAGACTATACTACAATACGGCTGTTATGGGTACGTTCATTTTCGGTGCTTTATAACCCAGAACTAGCGGTTAAGGTCTTAAAAACACTATTGGATAAAGGTTATAAAGCATCCCTTTGTATGGTGGGACCCGATAGTGATGGTACTTTAGCCAATGTAAAAGCCTTGGCTTCTACCTTAGGGGTTGAAGTGACCTTTACTGGAAAGTTGAGTAAAGCGGCATGGACTCAACTTTCTCAAGACTACAATTGTTTTATTAACACCACTAATTTTGACAACACTCCAGTAAGTGTGATTGAGGCTATGGCTTTAGGTTTGCCTATAGTGTCTACCAATGTGGGTGGAATGCCTTATTTAATACAACATCAACAAGAAGGATTGCTTGTAGCTCCTGAATCGGTAGAGGCTATGGTAGAGGCTATCCTTTATCTGTTTGAACACGCTACTGAACGCGAACACATGATAGCTAATGCTAGAGCAGTTGCCGAGTCTTTTGACTGGAATTGTGTTAAACAACTATGGAAAGATGTATTGTAACCAAAAAACTTGCTTCATTATTTGATATGTTAAACTTCTTGTTATATTTATACCCAAATCAGAGGCTTAGATGAGTAAACTCAAGACTGACATCCATTTTGAGATTTCCGAACGAAAGGTGTTGCTGCGTATACTGGATATTGTAATGGTGTTTTTGGGACTGTATCTTCTTGAGCAGTTTTTTGATTTTAATTACCTTACACTTCATCAAGAACATGGAGTCGCTTTAGTGGTTTTAGTCTTTTATCTTACTATTTTAGGGACCGTTTTTGAAATTTATGATTTACAAAAGTCCAGTACCCTAGATGTTACGTTTAGGAATGTAGTGCTTACTGCCTCAACAGTTGTATTGATATACATGTTAACTCCTTTCTTTACGCCTTTTTTACCTGATAAACGTATTGAAATAGTATACTTCTATTCGTCAATTATTGTTATGGTGTTTTTGTGGCGTGTGGTATATGTGACGTTTATTACTAAGCCTAGGTTTTATAAAAAAGTACTGCTGGTAGGCGAGATTTCAAATATTGAAAGCATTATTAAACCTTTAAAACAAGCCGATCCTAATTACAAAATAGTTGGATTTATTAACTGTGAACAAGAGCACGAAGCACCTATTAAGTTTAGAGGGCTTAAAGAGTTTCAGCCTCACGAGTTATTGTCAGTTATTAATGAGCAGAATATTTCGGAGATTCTAGTGGCAGCTTATAACTCTGAGACTATTACTAATGAGATATATGGAAGCCTTATGATGCTTTTAGAAAGTGGTTTTACCATTCGTGAATACACTCAAGTTTATGAAGAGATTACCCATAGAGTGCCAATTCAATTTGTAGGTAAGGATTTTTATAAATACTTCCCGTTTAGTAGAAGTCACCAAAATAAACTCTATCAACTTTTTCATCGTTCATTTGATCTTATTTTTTCTACTGTAGGATTGCTTTTTGGAGTAGCTATGCTGCCTATCATTCTTATAGGGAATTTTATTGCAAACAGAGGGCCTTTGTTTTATGTTCAAGAACGTGTTGGGAAAAATGGTGCTGTTTTTAACATTGTGAAGCTTAGAAGTATGATTGTTAATGCAGAATCGTCAGGAGAGGCCAAATGGGCTCAAAAAAATGACAGTAGAGTGACTCCGTTTGGACGTTTTTTAAGACGTTCGAGAATTGATGAAATTCCGCAGTTTGTTAATGTGCTTAAAGGCGAAATGAGTGTGATAGGACCTCGACCAGAGCGTCCTTATTTTGTTAACGAGCTGTCTCAGATTATTCCTTTTTATGAAATGCGTCACGTGATAAAGCCTGGACTAACAGGTTGGGCACAAATAAAGTCGAGGTATGGGAGTTCGGTTGATGATAGTTTAACGAAGTTGCAATACGACCTTTACTACATTAAGCATTGTAGCTTTTTTATGGACGTTAATATCCTAGTGAAAACCTTGAGTGCTGTGTTGTATTATAGAGGGCAGTAAGTAGTGGGTTTAGTTTGTTGTGCTGTTTTTAAAGTAACGTAACAAGAATATATACCTTATCGCTAAGGCGATTAGTAAAGGTGTTAAGGTGATGGCGAATACTTGTACTCCTGTTAGCCAATGAAATACCAATAGGCAGAGCATAATTATTAAAAAAGAGAGGTATCTTAAAAACCATTTAGAAGGTGTTTGTTTTAGTACTTGTTGTATTACAAATACGTTAAGGGCAAATGCCCATAACAGATTATAGTTGTTTGCTGTGGCACTATGGTCGGTAGCAAACCAAAGGAGTAAAAGTACTATTCCAATACAGCCTGTAACAGAAAAGATAATACCGTCTAGCAACTTGGTGCGTTTCTTTTTCTTATAATCTTTGTAAGTGATTAGTATAATAAGTAATGCTAAAATACTAAGTATAAACAAAGGACTTAACAGAAAGCTAGAAGATTCTAGTTGTTCTTTTTTTGTATAGAGTACTTGAGATTGTTTGACTAGAGGTTGTCCGTTTTGTAATGTAGCAGTACTAAAAAACCTATAGATATTTTCAGGAAGAAAAAGTTGTTCGTTAGGTGTTGCTGTTTTATCTATAACAGATCCTAAGGCAATATCAATTCCTAAACTTCCCCAACTGTTTTTGTTGAGGTTGTTTTGAATGAGCGTTCTAAAGGTTTGCTCTTGGTAATCTTCAGGTGTGTTGTAAGTAATATTTTGGTTTAAAGCAGTGTTGGCTACATCTCTTATTCTAGTCGCGCAATTGTCATAAAAGAAATCGTAAAGGTAGGCTCTGTTTTCTGGTTTGTAATTGTTCTGTAAATAATTGAAAAGTGCTTGTTGTTCTTCTGTAGTGATATTTAAAACCTGTTCTTTTACGGTTCTGTTGTAATACACATAGGCTCTGTAAAAGTCTTCAAAATTATGTTTGCTAATAAGGTAGTTGAGTTTTCCTTGTGCGAATTTTAAATAGAAATTAGGCGCATCAAAATCGTATTGTCCGTAGCCATAGACTACATCTAAGCCTTGTGTTCTATCTTTGATTCTAAATCCGCTATGTCCAAAAGCATCGTTTAAAGACGCTCCTGGTCCTATTGTAAGAACACTTATTTCGGCATTAGGTGATAGTACCTGTTGTGCGCTTGCTGTGTTTATTGCTAATAATAAAACAATAAGGCTAAAAAGACATCTCATAAGTAGCTATTATTTATCTAAAGATACTAAAATCGAGTTTTAGGGAAAACACGTTAGAGTATAAGGCAGCACTTTGGTCTCCTATGTCGGTAAACGCATAGTCAAGCTGAATGCCTTTGTATTTGAAGCCTACGCCAAAATTAGGCTGAAAGGTTAAATCTTCAGAATCATCAAACTGTAATTCGTTTTGGAAATTCCCAGCGCCTAAACGTAAAAACACCAAGTCGGTATACCCAAACTCAAAACCAAGTGCAGGATTGACACTGGCAAAAGAGGTAGAGATGATGTCGTTGTTTTGTTCAAAACGCACATTAAGGTCTAAAGCAGCTAAGAGTGAATAGTCATAGTGAAATATCCATTGCTTAGACATCCCTATTTGTAGCTTAGGGATCGTGATTTCTGAACTCTCAGGAAGTTCCTGGTTTTGTCCTTCAACCGCACCACTTATTTGTTCAAACTTTTCTTCGTCTATAGACCACGCATTAAACGTTGTGGTAATATCTCTTGCCATAATCCCAAATTTCCAGTCGTTTTCCGATTGAAATTGTACACCTAGGTCTAAACCAAATCCCCAAGAAGAGGCAAAATCACCAATAATCCTTCTAATAACTTTAGCATTAACACCATAACTTAGTCCAGGAACAGGTAGGTCTCTAGCATAGGAAAAGGTAAGGCCATAATCGGCAGTTGAAAAGAGTTTAATTCTGTCGTAATTAATGTTTCCTTGGTCGTCAATAAGCTGAGTGGTGTCTAAAATATCATCGACTCCAAAACGTATTAACGAGATACCTACTGCACTTCTGTCGTCTAAAGGCATTGCAAAAGCAGCATAGTTGTAGTTGGCAATATTAGCAAAATAGCTAGAGTGCATTAGTGCCAATTGGTTGTCTTCGAGTGCTATTAAACCAGCAGGATTCCAGTAACCCGAATTGACATCGCTTGTGTGCGACACTACTGCGTTGCTCATCCCTAATGCAGCAGCATCCACACCAATATTCATAAATTCGTTAGAGTACTTTCGGGTGGTTTGCGCGTTACTTAACAATGAAACTAAGGTAAGCGTAAGGAGTATGTACTTTTTCAATAGCAAAAATTTTTACAAATATGCACAATATTTTTCATCTATTAAACTAGAAATTAGAGGAGATATTGTATAGGAAGTGCAAGTTGCCTCACTATTTTCAAAATAGTTTTCTATTTTTACACAAAACTAATTGACAACTTTTGAAACGACACATTCCTAACCTTGTTACGCTTCTGAATTTATTTTGTGGCGCTGTTGCTGTGATTTTTGCAGTGCATAACAATTTTGTAACTGCTGCAGTATTTGTTTTCTTAGGAATTTTCTTTGACTTTTTTGATGGGCTTTTAGCCCGAAAACTCAATGTGCAAAGTGAAATAGGACTTCAGCTAGACTCTTTGGCTGATATGGTAACTAGCGGATTGGTACCTGGAATTATCATGTTTAAACTATTGGCTTTAAGTATGAGCGGTTCTGGTTTTTATGAGCCTACAAGAGATTGGACTTCTGCAATGCATTGGTATGGCTTAAACGTGTCGCCTTTTGCGTTTTTTGGGTTGTTGATTACTTTGGCTTCAGGGTATCGCTTGGCGAAATTTAATGTAGATGAAGACCAACAAACCTATTTTAAAGGTTTACCAACGCCTGCCAATGCCTTATTGATTATTTCACTGCCATTAATAATGGAGTTTCAAAATCATTCGTTTTTAAACGCTGTGATTCTTAATTCTTGGTTTTTATTGGTGCTGACAGTTGTAAGTAGCTACTTGCTTGTGTGTAATCTAAAACTTTTTGCGCTAAAATTTAAGGATTGGAGTTTTAAAAATAATAGTGTACGCTATGTCTTTATTATTTTAAGCGCTGTGTTGTTAATTGTTTTGCAGTTTGCAGCAATACCACTGATTATAGCTTTATATATTTTAGTTTCTCTATTCACTAAATAACCTCATTTACTATGCTTGAAAATATTTTTACCCTTTTAATGCTTGTGATGTTGCAAGCTGTACTTGGATTTGATAATCTTTTATACATTTCGTTAGAGTCTAAAAAAGCACCAGAACAAGATAGAAAGCGCGTAAGAAAAGTAGGGATTTTAATAGCTATAGGGTTACGTATTGTGCTGTTGTTTTTGTTGGTGTCGCTTATTGATTATTTTCAAGAACCATTTTCGTTTTTAACAGGAGACTTTAAAGATGTTGCAGAGTTTGCATTTAATGGTCATAGTTTAATTGTCTTAATAGGAGGTGGGTTTATTATTTATACTGCTATTAAAGAAATATGGCATATGATTTCTAAACACGATTTAACACAAGATGTTGAAGCTGCTAATTCTAAGCGTAGTAAATCTGCTAATGCTGCCATAGTGAGTATTGTGTTAATGAACTTAGTGTTTTCTTTTGATTCTATTTTAGCTGCTATTGGTTTAACCAGTGATATTGAAAATCCTACCACAGCCTTTATTATTATGGCTATTGCTATAGTGATAAGCGGATTGCTAATGCTTATTTTAGCGGATAAGATTTCGGCGTTTTTGGCAAAAAACAGAATGTACGAAGTACTTGGATTGTTCATACTATTTATAGTTGGTATCATGCTAGTTACCGAAGGCGGTCATTTGGCACACATTAAATTGTTTGGAAACGAAATAGTGCCAATGAGTAAAACAACTTTCTATTTTGTATTGGCTGTTTTGGTTATTGTAGATGTGGTTCAAGGTCGTTATCAAAAGAAGTTATTAGCAGAAAGCCAACATGCTAAAATGAAACAAGGTGAAGGATCGCATTAACATTAAGTACTTTGTTAAGCTATTTTTAATTGTAGTTTTAGCAGTGGTTGTTATACAAGTCCTTCACTTATTAACATCTAATAGTAGTACTCTAGCAGAAAGTTTTATAAATACTCTCTTGGGTTATCTTGTTGCACTAACGAGTTTGCCATTGAGCTTGATGGATAGAAGCTACCCGTTTTATGCAATGGGAAGTATATGGAAGGTTTTATTGCTAGTGTTTATCAACCTACTATTGCAAACTGCGCTTTTGTATGTGTTATTAAAGACAGTGTTTAAGAAAGGGAAATAATTAAAACTCCAATCGTTTTTTACGAAGCTCAAAGTTTTGCCCTAGATACACTTTACGTACCATTTCGTCTGCAGCTAAATCTTCAGGGATACCAGCTTTAAGAATACTACCTTCAAACATTAAATAGGTTCTATCAGTAATCGCTAAAGTTTCTTGTACGTTATGGTCGGTAATAAGGATACCAATATTTTTTTTGGTTAATTGAGCTACAATACGTTGTATGTCCTCAACCGCAACAGGGTCAACACCTGCAAAAGGTTCATCTAATAAAATGAAATTTGGGTCGGTTGCCAAGGCTCTTGCAATTTCGGTTCTACGACGCTCACCACCAGACAGTAAGTCGCCTCGGTTTTTTCTAATATGTCCTAAACCAAACTCTTCAATTAAGGATTCCATTTTAAGATGCTGCTCTTTTTTGCTAAGCTTTGTGAGTTGTAACACGCTTAAAATATTATCTTCAATACTCAATTTTCTAAATACTGAAGCTTCTTGTGCTAGATATCCAATTCCGTTTTGAGCCCTTTTGTACATTGGGTATTTGGTGATGTCAGTGTTTTCTAAATAAATAGTTCCACCATTAGGTTTTATCAACCCAACAATCATATAAAAGGATGTGGTTTTACCAGCTCCATTAGGTCCTAAAAGACCTACGATTTCACCTTGATTAACTTCAAGGGACACATCTTTTACCACGCGACGTCCATTATAGGACTTCATTAAATTTTCAGCTCTTAATTTCACAGGCTTAACATTTTGAACACTGTTTACTATGACGGCAAACTTACGATTTTTAATTTGATTAGTACACGTTGTACTAAACTCCAAAAGTTACCAAAACGTATTTGACGGTTTGATTTTAACTCAATTTTAGGGTCTATTGCAAAATCAGAAGGTGTAAATGTATTGGTTTCAGGATGCTGTAGTTTTTCAGCATTTGAAATGTTTTCTTGATGCACCAGTTGAATCCAAAGGCGCTTAGTATTGATTTGAATAGATGGTACCTCACTCCACAAATTATGACGCCTGCTTAATACCGTTTTAAAATTAGCTTTAGTTTCAATTAGACTTATAAAAGCATTACCTACATAATGCATCTTTCGAAGGGTAGGTTTTTTATTTTGCTTTAAGATAAGTTGATAACCCTCAGTGCAGTCGATAGTTAACTGTTTTTTAGGTTTAAAATGTGATTGAATAGTATCTACAAAGGTGTTATGGATCGCATCATCATTATCTAAACGTGTTGTGATAAGGTGTGTGTCCGTTTCAAGTAACGACTGATTTATAGTGTTAGAGATAGTTTCAGAAAATTGTTCTTGACCATCAATGTAGAGCAGCTGAATATTACTATATGTATTAGCAATAGCCTCAATCTTTTGCTTATAAACTTCAGGTGTTTTTGTATCAAAACACAGTAACCAAACAAAGTTTTGATTGGTTTGCTGTTGTACAGAAGGTAAGCAATAGGTTTCAAAAAGCTGAAATCGATTAGCTAACCAAGTTTCAGAAAGCACATCATCACCATGTTTTGTTACAGACCATTCTTTAAGTCTTAAATTAAAACGTGTGATGATAAAGTGCTTAAACATTGGTCGCTAATTAGTTTTGTGCTTCTAAAGCATCCCAAAATTCATATGCTCTTCGCAAATGAGGAATAACAATAGTGCCACCAACCAGCGTAGAAATGCTTAAAGCTTCAACTACTTCAGCTTTGCTTAAACCAGCTTCGTGACAGGATTGTAAATGGTATTTGATGCAATCGTCACAACGTAATACAGTAGAGGCTACCAAGCCCAAAAGCTCTTTGGTTTTTACATCCAAAGCACCTTCAGAAAAGGCATTGGTATCTAGGTTAAAAATACGTTTTATGATTTTGTTGTTGTCAGCAAGTATGGCATCGTTCATTCTAGAACGATAGTCATTAAATTCTTTAATTATATTAGACATGTTTTGCTTTTTTATTTTGTTTTCTTACCACAAATTTTGAAATGTATATACTTACTTGGTACAGTATTAATATAGGAATAGCCACAATTACCTGACTTGTAATATCAGGAGGTGTTATGATTGCCGAAAGGATTAATACAATAACTAAGGCAAACTTGCGGTATTTTTTAAGGAACTCAGGTGTAACCAACCCTATTTTTGTTAGGAAATAAATAAGAATAGGTAATTCAAAAATAAAACCAGACGCCAAAGAGGATGAGCGTACCAAAGAGATGTAAGAACTAATATCTATCTCGTTTGAAATTTGCTGGCTTACTGTATAGGTTCCTAAAAAGTTAATAGATAAAGGCGTTACAATATAATATCCAAAAAGGACACCAATAAAGAATAGTAAGGATGCAATAATTATAAACCCTCTAGAATGTTTGCGTTCGTTTTCATGAAGTCCAGGACTTATAAATTTCCAGAATTGATAGATTACAAACGGAAATGCAATAACCAAACCAGCATAAATAGATGTCCAAATGTGAGCAGAGAATTGTCCGCCCATGGTTCTGTTTTGAATAATAAACGGAAACTCATCAGCACAAAACGTGGTGTCAACACCTACAAAGGTTGAAATGTCACAAAGTATTCTATAGGTAGGAAAGCTCATTTGTTTAGGACCAAAAATGATGGTTTCAAAAATGAATCCTTTAAAAATAAAAGCCACCACACCAGCAATTAATATTGCTACTATAGCTCTAATTATATGCCATCTTAAATCTTCAAGATGATCAAGAAATGACATTTCATTGATGTTCTTTTTTGCCATTAGATAATTCCTTCTTTGATGAGGTCGTGTAGATGTACAACTCCAGCATATTTACCTTTATGTTCTACTAAAAGTTGAGAAATACCGTGTTCTTCCATAACTTCCATAGCATCAACAGCCATTGCGTTTTCATCAATACGTTTTGGATTGCTGCTCATAATATCTTTTGCGGTTAACCCAGAAAACGAATCGGTTTTGGTAAGCATACGTCTTAAGTCACCATCAGTAATAATACCTACAATTTTGTGGTCTTCTACCACAGCAGTTACACCAAGCATTTTTTCAGAAATTTCAACAATAACTTCTTTTACATTAGTATTGAGTGTTACTTGAGGTTTTTGATTAACCGAAGATAAATCGCTTACTCTTAAGTACAGTCGTTTACCAAGAGCTCCTCCAGGATGGTATTTTGCAAAATCTTTACTCGAGAAGCCTCGTAATTCCAGTAGACAAATCGCTAAGGCATCACCAATAACTAATTGCGCAGTGGTACTGGTTGTAGGTGCTAGGTTATTTGGGCAAGCTTCTTGCTCTACATAAGCATTTAAAATGTAATCGGCTTGTTGTGCTAAAAATGAGGTGTTATTACCAGTAATGGCAATCATTTTATTTTTTGCATTCTTAATAAGTGGTACCAACACCTTAATTTCTGGTGTGTTTCCACTTTTAGAAATACAAATTACTACATCGTCTTCAAGAATTAAACCTAAATCACCATGAATAGCATCGGCAGCATGCATAAAAACTGCAGGAGTTCCTGTAGAGTTTAAAGTGGCTACAATTTTATTAGCGATAATGGCACTTTTACCAATACCTGTAATAATTACACGTCCTTTGGAGTTATATATAAGTTCAACTGCATTTGCAAAGTCATCGTCAAGTAAATTACTTAAATTAGCGATAGCATTTTGCTCAATAGCGATTGTTTTTTTTGCAGTATTAAGGATAGAATCTTTAATGTTCAAAATTTATTAATTTTTGGGTTTGATGCGTCTAAAGAAATTGTTATCTTTATTGTTATGCAAATGTATATAAAATACTAATAGGGATTAATGAGTATAAAAGAAATTGACTTACATTCAGCACTCAAACAATACTTTGGTTTTTCAAAATTTAAAGGGCTTCAAGAGCCTGTAATAAAAAGTATAGTTCAAGACAACGATACTTTTGTGATTATGCCTACAGGTGGCGGAAAATCACTGTGTTATCAGTTGCCAGCACTTATTAAAGACGGAACAGCAATTATTGTTTCGCCTTTAATTGCCTTAATGAAAAACCAAGTAGATGCCATAAGAGGTGTGTCGAACGAAGAAGGAATTGCACATGTTTTAAATTCTTCTCTCAATAAAACAGAAGTTAGAAAAGTAAAAGAAGATATTGTAAATGGAGTTACAAAATTGCTTTATGTAGCGCCAGAATCTTTAACTAAAGAAGAACATGTTGAGTTTTTAAGGTCTGTACAAATATCATTTATGGCTGTTGATGAAGCCCATTGTATTAGTGAATGGGGACACGATTTTAGACCAGAATACCGAAATTTAAGACACATTATAAAACGAATTGGTGATAACATACCTATTATTGGATTAACAGCAACTGCTACACCTAAGGTACAAGAAGACATCTTAAAGAGTTTAGATATCACCAAAGCCAATACCTTTAAAGCATCCTTTAATAGACCGAATCTTTTTTACGAAGTACGTCCTAAAACTAAAAGCGTCGATGCTGATATTATTCGATTTATAAAGCAAAACGAAGGAAAATCGGGTATTGTATATTGTTTAAGTAGAAAGCGAGTTGAAGAATTAGCACAAGTGCTTCAGGTTAATGGCATAAACGCTGTACCTTATCATGCAGGATTAGACCCAAAAACCAGAGTTAAACATCAAGATATGTTTTTGATGGAAGATGCAGATGTGGTTGTAGCTACTATTGCTTTTGGTATGGGAATTGACAAACCTGATGTACGTTTTGTTATTCACCATGATATGCCAAAAAGTATTGAGAGTTATTATCAAGAAACTGGTAGAGCTGGTCGTGATGGTGGTGAAGGACATTGTTTGGCATTTTATGCTTACAAGGATATTGAGAAACTCGAAAAATTCATGTCAGGTAAACCTGTTGCTGAACAAGAAATTGGGCAAGCCTTATTACAAGAAGTTGTTGCTTTTGCAGAAAGTTCGGTATCCCGACGAAAATTTATACTGCATTATTTTGGTGAAGAGTTTGACAACGAAACTGGAGAAGGAGGCGATATGGATGATAATGTGCGTAATCCTAAAAAGCAGCACGAAGCCAAAGAAGATGTTGCAGTGCTTTTAGAGACTGTTGCAAAAACTAACGAGAAGTACAAGTCTAAGGATTTGGTACATGTACTTACAGGAAAATCCAACGCATTAATTGCTTCGCATAAAACTGATGCACAAGACTTTTTTGGTGTTGGAAGTCATCATGATAAACGCTATTGGATGGCATTGATACGCCAAGTTTTGGTGGCTGGTTACCTTAAAAAAGATATTGAAACCTATGGTGTTTTAAGATTGTCAAATGAAGGTAAGGACTTTATAAATTCTCCTGAGTCTTTTATGATGACTGAAGACCATGTGTTTGATGAAACTACCGATGATAGTATTATTACAGCCTCAAAAGGAGGAGGAGCAGTAGCCGATGAACAGCTAATGGGTTTACTTAAGGATTTAAGAAAACGCAATGCTAAAAAACTTGGAGTACCACCTTTTGTGATTTTTCAAGACCCTTCTTTAGAAGACATGGCTTTAAAATATCCTATTACCTTAGACGAATTGAGTAATGTGCATGGTGTTGGAGATGGTAAAGCTAAAAAATACGGAAAGGATTTTATAGAATTAATCTCAAACTATGTTGAAGAACACGATATCATAAGACCAGATGATATGGTGGTTAAAAGTACTGGTACTAACTCTGCTATAAAACTTTACATCATTCAAAACGTGGACAGAAAATTACCTTTAGATGATATTGCTTCAGCAAAAGGTATGGATATGCCAGATTTTATAAAGGAAATGGAAGCGATTGTGTATTCAGGGACAAAATTGAATATCAATTATTGGATTGATGAAATTTTAGATGAAGACCAGCAAGAAGAAATCCATGAGTACTTTATGGAGTCTGAAACCGATAAAATTTCTGATGCTATAGAAGAGTTTGATGGTGATTATGATGATGAAGAATTACGCCTTTATCGAATTAAATTTATTAGTGAAGTTGCTAATTAGTTTATAGTTTATAGTTTTTTGTTTGTAGCAATTAATTCTTTGTTTTAGAATAGATTAACATTTGCTTTAATCTTCTCACTTCTTGCTTCGTACTTCGCACATACTTTTTTATCTTTGCACCTCATTTAAAATAAAATAGCATGCAAGACGGTTTATACGCAAAATTTAATACCTCAAAAGGCGAGATAGTAGTCGCATTAGAATATCAAAAAACACCAGGAACAGTTGGTAATTTTGTAGCATTAGCTGAAGGAAACTTAGAAAACTCAGTAAAACCACAAGGTACACCTTATTATAACGGATTAAAATTTCATAGAGTGATTCCAGATTTTATGATTCAAGGTGGTTGCCCACAAGGTACAGGTTCAGGAAATCCTGGATACCAGTTTGACGACGAGTTTCACCCAGATTTAAAGCACGATGGACCAGGAGTATTGTCTATGGCAAACGCAGGACCAGGAACAAACGGAAGTCAGTTTTTTATCACTCATGTTGAAACACCTTGGTTAGATAACAACCACACTGTGTTTGGTAAAGTGGTAGAAGGACAAGATGTAGTAGATGCTATTGCACAAGGTGACGAAATTAATACTTTAGAGATTGTAAGAGTTGGAGCTGATGCTGAAAACTTTAATGCTGTTGAAGCGTTTAGAACATTTGAAGGTGCAAGAGAAAAACGTTTAGCTGCTGAACGTGAAGCTGCAAAAGCTGAGCTAGATAAATTAGCTGCTGGTTTTGATGAAACTAAAAGCGGTTTAAGATATCAAATCATTCAAAAAGGAAACGGAAAAGCTGCTGAAGCTGGTAAAATGGTATCAGTACATTATAAAGGTCAGTTAGCCGATGGTACTGTGTTTGATTCTTCATACAAGCGTAACCAACCGTTAGATTTTCAGGTAGGAGTAGGACAAGTTATTCCTGGTTGGGATGAAGGTATTTGCTTATTAAACGTTGGTGATAAAGCACGTTTAGTAATACCTAGCGATCTTGGTTATGGTAGTAGAGGAGCAGGTGGAGTTATACCTCCAAACGCTACTTTAGTGTTTGATGTAGAATTGATGGATGTAAAGTAGATTGCCACTTTTTACAGTAAACACGTAACAATACATTAAAAAAATCGTCTCATTTATAAATGAGACTTTTTTTTGCTCTGGTCTCAACTAATAACCAATCCAACCAACTATTATGAAACGTAATACACTATTTCTTTTACTTACAGTAATTCTTCTAAGTGCGTGTTCTAAAAACGTCAAATTTTCTCCAGAATTTAAAGCGCAAACTACAGGACGTTATTTGTATCATGATAATGATGTAATTGACGTCTTCTATAAAGATAATACCATATATTTTAATTGGCGTGAAGGTGTTATAAAGCCTGTCGTAATGGATAGCAATGAGTTTTTTGTAAGTGATTTGTATGCTAAGTTGAGGTTTGTAAAACACCCAGAAACCGAGGTGTTTTACCTATCTGAAATTTCAAAGGACAATGAAGATTTAATTACTTATGATTTTATAAAGGTTGCAGATGACTACAAAACACCACGTATGCACTTAAAAGATAAAGAGTACAAGCAAGCGGTTGAAGGTTTTCTTGCAATAAAGAAAAAAGATTCCACTATAGATGTGGTTAACGAAGGTGAAATTAATCAACTTGGTTATCGCTTAATTAACGATAAAAAATACGACGATGCTATAGAAGTTTTAAAAATGAATGTGGCTATGTTTCCTGAAAGCTCAAATGTGTATGATAGTTTGGGTGAAGCATATTTAAGTGCAGGTGATAGTGCGCAAGCCTATAAAAACTACAAAATTGCGTTTGAAATGAATCCTCGCAACACGAGAGCACAAAACATTGCCGAAACACTTATTAAGTATCAAGATTCTTTACAAACTAAGGACTAAAACTACTTTTTATCAAGGTTTTGTAAAACTTTGTTTTGGTCTTATCTATTTAAAATACAATAGATTAACTTGTTTTTGATTCATTACGTCGAAAAACTATTATATGCTTTTTATAGTATTCGTTTTATTACTAATTTCAATCTATGATAAGTGTAAAACATACGCCTTTATACGAACAAGTATTGAAAGAATTCAATTATGAATTTGGAGATGTTTTTGTGTTTAAAGGGTATTTGATTTCTGAAATTTCTGAAGGTATTAATTTTACTTGGGAAGATCATGGTAATCGAATTGTAGAAGACGTTTCAAAATTCATTGGAGGCAATGGTGCAGATATTGTATATCTATCACACCGAATACATTCTTATTCTGTAAAACCTAATGGTTGGGTGAAATTCTTTAAAGGAAATTATGCGCTAAAAGGTTATGGAGTAGTTGGCTATTCTAGTAAAAGCTTTCTTAATACCTTAATTGAAAGCTTATTCTTCACACAAAAAATAAGACGTTTTAACGATTTAGATGCTGCAGTACAATGGGCTACTCATGATATATTGACTAACGCAGACTCATAAAAAAAAGCACTTTGGTAAAAGTGCTTTTAATACTCTATAATTAAGAAGTTACTTTCGTTTTGCCACAAAGGTTCCGTTAGGTTGTATTGCTTTCAGTTCAATTATTTTACCATCTTCAGCTTCAACAAATTCTACTTTAAAACCTTCAAGGGTTTTAAAAGAGAACTTATGTCTATCAGTAGCCATGAGTTCATATTCTGGTTGACCAGGAACAAAAAGATACAGTGTTTCTTCTTTAACATACACCTTTAAAGTGGTGCCAGCTAATTCATATTCACCAGAATATTGCTCAAGCGTTTTTAAGTCTATGTCAATAGTACTTGGAGTACGTTTAAATTCAATAGCATTAACCATTGGATCTAACTTTAGTTTTGCTCCTGAAATGTCTCCAGCATCATTAGTTTGAAAGTTTATCTTAAGCGCTTTACCATACTGCGTGGTGTCAACTTTATTGTCAGTAACATCAATCATTTCAAAAACATCATAATGAAAATGATTAAAATAAATTTTTTCTCCATTAGCTTCAGAAAATAACGAGTCGTTTTCTACATAAATTTTAAAATCGCCATAACCTTTGTTGGAGTAAGTTCCTGTATAGTCAAGAGTAATATGTGAAGGTTTTGTGTTTTTTACGTTTGAAATTGAAGACTCTTCTTTTGCTTCGGCTTGTGCTTGTTTACTTTTTTCAAGATTTTCTTTATGGCGTTCTGCCCAATCAGTTTGTTCTGCACCAATCATTCTATCAGCAATTGTATTTCTAACCAATGATGGAACCGCTGAACCATTTTGGTTGGCAAGTACAACAATTCCAATTTTATCGGTAGGGAAAAACGCTACGTTAGCCGAAAATCCATCAATATTGCCTCCATGTTCCACTCTATAATGTCCTTTATAAGATTGTAAGAACCAGCCGTAACCATAGTTGTTTAAATAAATATCAGGAAATTCTTTGTCAGGAATATTACTGCTAATAACCATTTGAGACCCTATAGCTTCAGTGATGTAGCTTTCAGGTATAATCTCTTTATCATTAAATTTTCCATTGTTTATCCATGTAATCAGCCATTTAGTCATATCATACACACTGCTGTTTATTGCTCCTGCAGGAGACATACCAGCAATATCATAGTATTTCATTTTACTAATGGTGTTGTCTTCTTTTAACAAATAGCCATAAGCAGCATTTGAGGCTGATTTCATTTCAGAAATAGATGCATTGGAACGATTCATACCAAGAGGTTCAAAAAACAACTCTTTAATATTGTCTTCCCAAGTTTTACCAGTAATTTTTTCAGCGATTACACCTTGAGCTAAAAAGCCAAAATTATTGTAATACCATTGTTGTCTTATACCTGTAAAAGGTTCTTGATATTTTACTCTTGCCAATAAGCTGTCTTTGTCATGCGTTGGGAAAAAATACCATGAACCATCGTGCCTTGGAAGACCTGTGCTGTGTCTCATAAGATCTTTAATAATGATATTGTTGTTCATATCATTATTATAAAACTCTAATTCAGGTATGTGAAGTCTAGGGTTATCATCAAAAGAGAGTTTTTCGTCAGCTCTTAATATTCCTAAAATGGCAGAAGTAAATGCTTTTGAGGAAGACCCAATTGCAAAAAGGGTGTTGATATCTACAGGTGTTTTGTTCTCGTAGTCTCTGTATCCAAATCCTTTGGCATAAACTACTTTGTCGCCTTCAACAACAGCAACTGCAAAACCAGGTGCATTAGTTACTTCGAGTATTTTATTGAGTTCCTTTTCTATGCCTCTAAGCCGTTTGTCTTGGGCATTAAAGGTTATTGAAAACAAGATACTGAACAGGAATAAAACTGACTTTTTCATTGTGTTGGTTTTTAGATAAGTAATAGCTACTTCATTAGTAGTAAATGTAGGCTTTTAGTTACTCATTTTCTCAATTTTTTACAATTCGTCATAAAAAACATACAATTCGGTGACATTGAATTTCAGTATTAATAGGTCTGTTGCAGTTTTGTGGCATCAATCAAAAAACGAACAGTTTAAATCAACTATTACAATGAAACAAATTATTACGTATTTAGTATTGCTTTTTACAACACTTACTATAGCTCAAACAACAGTTAGTGGTAAGGTAACCAATACTTCTGGTGAGCCAGTTTTTGGAGCAAATGTGTATCTAGATGGTACTTACGATGGTGCTACGACTGATGAACAAGGTAATTTTAGCTTTACTACAGAAGAAACAGGACAACAAACTTTAATAGTGTCCTTCTTATCTTATGAAACAAAATCAATTACCAATGAGGTAACAACATTTACTGATGTTCAAATTAAGTTAAGAGAAGACGTTAGTGTATTGGATGCTGTAGTTATTTCAGCAGGAACTTTTGAAGCTAATGACAACAGTAAAGTTTCGGTACTTAAACCTTTAGATGTGGTAACTACTGCAAGTGCTTTAGGTGACTTTGTTGGTGCTTTACAAACATTACCAGGAACATCAACAGTTGCTGAGGATGGTAGACTTTTTGTAAGAGGTGGTGATGCTGCTGAAACTCAAATTTTTATTGATGGTATTAGAGTATTTACACCTTATAGTCCAACACCTAACAATATGCCAACAAGAGGCCGATACTCTCCATTTTTATTTGACGGAATTACATTTTCTACAGGTGGATATTCAGCAGAATACGGACAAGCGCTTTCTAGTGTGTTGCTGTTGAACACTATTGACGAACCAGACCAAGAAAAAACAGATATTAGTATAATGACTGTTGGTGGAGGATTGGGTCACACCGAAAAATGGAACAATTCCTCATTGAGTGTTAATGCGTCTTATATAAATTTAGCACCTTATATTGCTTTGTTTCCTGATAGAAATGATTGGGAAAAGCCATATAGAGGTGCTCAAGGAGAAGCTGTTTTTAGACAAAAATTCGACTCAGGTTTATTAAAGTTTTATGCTGCTTTTGATACTTCTAATTTAGAATTGAATCAAGAAGATATTAATTATGAAGAGGGAATTGATTTTAAATTAAAAAACAACAATTTCTACACAAACGCGAGCTACAGTGGTGTGTTAAACAATAACTGGTCTATAAAATCAGGT
Source organism: Gaetbulibacter jejuensis (assembly GCF_039524015.1). NCBI lineage: Bacteria > Pseudomonadati > Bacteroidota > Flavobacteriia > Flavobacteriales > Flavobacteriaceae > Gaetbulibacter > Gaetbulibacter jejuensis. The sequence goes on from NZ_BAAAGF010000004.1 coordinate 225,677, forward strand.
TTAAGTTATACAGTTGCCAATACTGATGTAGGTATTATTGATAGTGATATTGATAATAAAGAACATTCTGCTCATTTTAAATTAAAACTTAAAAAACGATTCAGTAGTCGTTTTAAACTAAGCTTTGGTGCAGAACAATTTTTAACCGATTTTAATGAAACGTATACTGACGAGAGCATTAGTGCTAGCTATGGCTTTAATAACAATATATCTGCAGTTTTTGCTGAAACTGATATTATATTCAGTAAAAAACTAGCGTTAAAAGCTGGTTTACGAGGTGATTATTACAGCACTACTAAGCGTTTTGATGTTGCACCTAGAGCATCTTTAGCTTACAAGACTTCAAAAAACGGTCAGGTATCATTAGCTTATGGTAACTTTTTTCAAACTGTTTCAGGAGATTATTTAAAGTTTGACAACGATCTAAAAACACAAAACACACAGCATTATATTTTAAACTATCAGCATGTAAGTGATGGCAGATTGTTTAGAGCTGAAGCTTATAGAAAAGCGTATGACAACTTGGTATTGTTTGATACTGATATGGCGAGTTTTGATAGCGACTATACTAATGAAGGCTCTGGATATGCTCAAGGATTAGATGTTTTTTGGAGAGATAATAAGAGTTTAAAAAATATAGATTACTGGTTAAGTTATTCTTATTTAGATACCGAAAGACAATACCTTAATTACCCAGAAAAAGCGCAGCCAAGTTTTGCGAATACACATAATTTTTCAGCAGTAGTAAAGTATTGGGTAGATGATTGGAAAAGTCAACTTGGGTTAAGTTACAGCTACGCTTCAGGACGACCATATACTAACCCAAACAGAAACGGTTTTTTAAATGAAACCACTAAAAGCTATAACAGTTTAAGTTTTAACTGGGCCTATTTATTAAGCCAACAAAAGATACTTTACTTTTCAGTAAATAACGTCTTAGGGTTTAATAATATTAATGGGTATCAATATTCTAATACGGCAAATGCTAACGGTAATTTTAACAGACAAGCCATTTTACCAGCAGCAGATCAATTCTTCTTTGTTGGATTTTTCTGGACTATTAGCGACGATGGAAAGGATAATCAGTTAGATAATTTATAAAAATCACAATTCAGTAACCAAAATTTACAGTTCAGTACTATAGATTTTCAAACGGTTACCATACTTAAGATATTTGAATCAAATTAAAAACACAAACACTAAATCAATACAAAAATGAAACATTTAATTATCATCGCAACACTAATGGTTTCAGGAACTATACATTCGCAAACCAATTTTGAAAAAGGAATGCAAAAAGCATTTAGCCTTTGGGAAGCTAACAAATGGGACGAAGCCGAAAATATGTTTGAACGCATTGCAAACGCTGAGTCAGACCAATGGTTACCACATTATTACATTGCTCAAATGAATAGCTTAAAAAGCTGGAGCGAAAAAGATGCTAACGTTCTTAAAGCACAGTTAGACAAAGCTCAGGAACACTTAAACACTGCTATGTCAATTAGTAAAGACAATCCTGAATTATTGGTAATGCAAGCACATGTATTAACAAACTGGGTTGCTTTTGATGGGATGACCTACGGAATGAAATACTCAGGGAAAATTAGTGAATTGTACAGTAAAGCCTTAAAAATTGCTCCAGATAATCCAAGAGTAGTATCAGGAAAAGCCGAATGGGATATGGGAAGTGCTAAATACTTTGGACAAGATACAGCACCATTTTGTAAAGATCTAGAAAGAGCATTAGAACTTTTTGCTAACTTTAAACCAGAATCACCATTTCACCCTAATTGGGGAAAAGAGCGAGTAGAACAAACAGTTGCTGCTTGTAAAGAATAATTATAATAAACAAAAAACTAAAGTATCATGATCAAATCCTTCAAAAATGCAGCGCTTACGTTCTTTATTGGCTGTGCAGTTTTTATAGTAGGTAATTTATTTTATGATGGGTTTGATTTTGATAACTTCAACGACTTTTTGATAAGCTTTTGCTTTTATCAAATGTATAGTTTCTTGCTTGGGTATTCTAACTACTACTATTTTGCGTTCCTTGAAAAATTCAACTGGACCAAAAAGCAGCGTTTTCAAAGAATACTTATAGGTCTTGTTGGTTCGGTTGCTATTACCATGTTAGGCTTGTTTATTATGAATGCCTTTCAGTACATCGTTTATCGTGGTGTGTCATGGGAAGATTTTATAGCCTTACAAAGCTGGAACCAATATAGTTTTGGATTGTGGATTACAATGACCATTGTTGTTATTTTTCATCTAGTCTATTTCTATAATCGCTATCAACAGAATAAAGTAAAGGAGCAAAAAGTAATTGCAGGAACAGCAACAGCAAGGTTTGACGCGTTAAAAAATCAATTAGACCCACATTTTTTGTTCAATAGTTTAAATGTATTAACCAGTTTAATTGAAGAAAACCCAGACAGTGCACAACGGTTTACAACATCTCTTTCAAAAGTATATAGATATGTACTTGAGCAAAAAAATAAGGATTTAGTAACCGTTGACGAAGAATTGGATTTTGCTCGAACCTATATGCTGCTTTTAAAGATGAGGTTTGAAGATAGCTTAACGTTTGATATTCCTGAAAAGGCATCAAACCCTGAAAGTAAAGTGGTACCATTATCGTTACAGTTACTGTTAGAAAATGCTGTAAAGCATAATATGGTAACATCTACCAAGCCTTTGCATATTAAAATATATGAAGATGCAAATGAAAACCTGGTTGTTGAAAATAATCTGCAACCCAAACAAATAGTAAAAAAGAGTAGTGGAGTAGGTCTCGAAAACATTAAACAACGTTATCAGCTCCTTACCACTAAAAAAGTATACATCAATCAACAAGCAAACCGTTTTGCAGTTGCAATACCAATGCTTACAAAACAAATATCAATCATGAGAAAGTCTGAATTACCATCGCAATTTGACGACAGTTACATACGTGCAAGAAAGCATGTAGATAACCTAAAAGAGTTTTACTACGGTTTAATTTCGTACTGTTTAGTCATTCCTTTTTTAATTTTCATCAATTACAAAACGTATTGGGGATTTCAATGGTTTTGGTTTCCAATGTTAGGTTGGGGAATGGGAATAGGTTTCCATGCTTACAAAGTATTTGTTAACGATGGCGTTTTAGGTAGAACCTGGGAAAAGCGTAAGATTGAGCAATTTATGAAAGAAGAAGAACAGAAAAAATGGAACTAAAAGCTATGGAACAGTTTAATTACAATCCCGAGAATAATCAACTCGAAGATAAAATACGTCATGAAGAAGCGTATTTAAGAGCTAAGAAAAAAGTAGAAAAAATAGTAGGCTTCTACTGGCATTTGGCATCATACATTATTATAAATATTGTTGTTATTTTTATTATAGTGTATAGTGGTGGCAGTTTAAAAAGCTTTGCTACCTATTCAACAGCCTTTTTTTGGGGAATAGGACTGCTTTTTCACGGATTAGGCGTTTTTGGACCAGACTTTTTATTTGGAAAGCAGTGGGAAGCCAAAAAAATAAAAGAATTTATGGATAAAGATAAACAAGATTGGCAATGAGAATTATCATTATTGAAGACGAAAAACCATCAGCACGTAGGTTACATAGAATGATTGAAAGGTTAGACCTTACTGTAGAAACCATGTTACACTCGGTTGAAGAAGCCTTGGATTGGTTTCAAAATAACCAACATCCTGATTTAATTTTTTTAGACATACAATTAAGCGATGGTTTATCGTTTGAAATTTTTGAACACATTGATATAAAGTCTGCTGTTATCTTTACAACAGCTTACGATGAGTATGCGTTACAAGCCTTTAAATTAAATAGTATTGACTATTTATTAAAGCCTATTGACGAAGACGATCTTGCTAAAGCAGTAAGCAAATACAAAGAGCGTTTACCACAGCAACAAGCCGTAACGTTAGATTTTAACGATATTAAAAAACTGTTGGTAAACCCAATAGAGCGAGAGTATAAAAAACGATTTTCGGTAAAAGTTGGTCAACACCTTAAGCTTATTAATATTGATGAGATTGAATGTTTTTACAGCGAAAACAAAGGCACTTATGCCTATACTGTCGAAGGTAGAAACTACTTGTTAGATTTAACCTTAGAGCAGTTGGAAGACGAACTAGAACCACAAACCTTTTTTAGAATAAGCCGAAAGTTCTTTGTCAACATTAACGCTATAAAAGACATGATTAGCTATACCAACTCCAGACTTCAGGTAAAGTTAAATAACTATAATGAACAAGAGGTTATTGTAGCTAGAGAGCGCGTAAAGGATTTTAAATTGTGGTTGGAGTAGTGTCAATTAATATATTGTTAGCTACTAGCTTTTATTCTATATGATACCATTTATATTCTTTTCCATTCCAAAATATAATTCCGCCACCATGAGATTCCTCAATACTTAAATAGATTCCGTTTCCAATTAGTTTAAAATTCTGTTTTTTGTCTTGTTCTATTATATCTCCTGTTTCTTCATCTACTATAGTTGGTGAAATGACTTGTCCTTTTGGTATAGTTTTGATACCTTCAATCCAATCAAGGTTTTTCATCCCATTTATTTCCTTTCCTGCTCCAAAAATTGAATAATCGGTTTTTTTGTTATTGTGAATAACTAATACCCCAAAATAACCGTTTTCCAAGTTTATTAATGTTGAAGCAAAATCTTCTTTTTCATCTCCATTAAAATCTCCAAATATTATTTCATCATAGACTATTTTTAAACTATCAGGAATTTTAGCATTATTAACAAATTTTGGTAAATTCTTTTGAATTTCTAATTCTGTAGGCACATAATTTGCTACTTCAGAATTTGAACTATTTTCATTCATAATACTATCAACTTTTTCTGCTTTCTGAAATTCTAATTTTTCAACTTCAGTTTTTTCTGTTTTTAATTCAAAATTTGATTTGTTTTTACACGAAATAAAAGTTAAAATCAGAAGTAAAATGTTCAATGTGTGTTTCATAAATTATTGACAGATATACAATTACAACATTTTTTAATCCTCTTCAATACGGTTGTCATCAAAAGCCGATGGTAACAATTTAGGAATAAATTTTATAAAAATAGGTAGTAAAAGCATACCACCTGGTAACATAAAAATGGCTAAGCTAGGTATGGATTTAAAAATATCTAGTAATTGGTCTTGTACTTTTTTTTGTTCGTCGTCACTAAGTGGTCTTGTGGTTGATTTGGTAAGCAATATCATGAGCTCTTTACTTTCTTTAAGCTCTTTGAGTAAGCGTTTGCTATTGCGTTTTATGAGTTTTCGTACCATTTTACTGGAGTTGTCATAAAAACTCTGAACCATGTTTTTAGAGTTCAGCAATGCAATTTTATCTTTATTGGTTTCATAAAACACATTAATGTGCTCAATGGAAGCCTCAATAATATCTTGTTTTACATCAAGGTCTTTACCTAGTTTTTTTAAAAACTGTTTCTCTTCAAGGTCAATGGTTTTATCACTCCAAAACGCCATACATACAATATCAGTAATGTAGTATTTGCTGAGCCGTCCGTTTATAAAAGTGATCACTTCGTTATAGCTATGCGTTCTATTGTCTTGGTATCTCAATGATGCTTCAATGAGTTTAATAAGGCTTTTGTCGTATTTGGTTTTTTCCGATTTGTTTTCAAAAACATCAATAATAATGGTTTCAATAGCTGCTTCAAGATTTTTTAAGTAGGTCTCAGAAACTACATCTGTTCTAAGGTACTTTTGATACGCAATAACATCAACAAAAAGCAGTGCATTGGTGATAAAGTAATTAAAGTTTTTTGTGAGGATATTGTCATCAATATGCACACGTTTATTCACCATAGCTTCCAAAAGCTCAGAGGATTTTTTTTCACCTAAAAGCTCTTCAAAAAAAGAAGATTTGTAAACATCGATAGTGTTGTAAAAGTTAATAACGCTTTCAACAAAATCTGCTTTGCCACCTTCCTTGTTGTGGATGTAATAAAAAGAGGCCAAAAGGTTTACTTTGGTCAACTCTTCATGAAGAAACTCCCTGTTTTCAATGCAATTATCTACAATAGAAATATTACTTCCGTAGATAAATCCACTTTGCTTTAAGGCTACATAAAAGTCGTCCAATTTTAGTTGACAAAAAGAGGTGTTGGCACTGAGCTCCTTGAGTAATTTTTTTATCCAGCCATTGGCAGAAGGATTCATGGGCTTAAGATTATAGAGTAAAGATAGTTTTAAATTTTAAAAGCGCTATAATTTTTTTGTTAACAAAAATTTAACAAAACCGCACTTTAGATTTTTCCGTAGGTAGAGCAGAGACAAAACAATTAATTAACAAAAATCTCATTATTATGAAAAAATCAAAAATCTTTTTAGGGATCGCAATTGTTGCAGTTGCAGGTTTCATTGCTATTGCAGCAGACCACATTGATGCGCCAGCGGTTCAAGGTGGTACGAACGATATTACTGACTTTTATGCTTTTCAGGGAGAAGACACAAACAATCTGGTATTTGTAGCAAATACACAAGGTCTTTTGAGTCCTTCAGCCACTGGAAGTGCTTCGTTTGATGAAAATACTCTTATAGAGTTTAACATTGACACTACAGGAGATAATGTTGAAGACTTGGTAATTCAAGCTACTGCAAGAGATGGTAAAATGTACTTTTTTGGACCAGCAGCACCTAGCTCAACAGGGTTAAGCAGTTCTATTTTAACAGCTTCCCAACAAGGAGTTGTAGACATTACAAGCTATGGTTCTCCTGCTACTATTTCAACAAATGGCGGAATGCGCTTTTTTGCAGGACCACGAGACGACCCTTTCTTTATGGACTTTGCTCAGTATAGCGCAATTGTTGGCGGAACAGCTACAGCGTTTAACAATCCAGGTGACGACACATTTGCTGGAACCAATGTAATGTCTGTTGTTGTTGAAGTTCCAAAATCAATGATTGGCGGAACAGGAACAATAATTACTTGGGTTGAAACTAAAAGAAAACAATAAACTTTAAACACATTAATATTATGAAACTAAATACTATAAAACTTTATGCTATTGCAGCACTTATTGCTTTAACAGCATATAACTGTAATAATGACGATGATAGTAATACCGAACCAATTGGACCTGATTTTTCGGGTACATATATACAAGAAGACCAAATGGGTAGACCAGCTGTAAACACAGTGTTTGTGTCTTCATCTAGTAAAGACGATTTTAATACTACAATACCTTCAAATCAAGGAGCAGCGTTTCAAACTATGTTTCAAACTAACTTGGAAGCCTTAAGTCCTGCTTATGCAAATCCTGGAGATACTAATGCACTAGGCTTAGACTCTGCAACATTTACAGGTCTTTTAGCTACTGATGTGTTGAATGTATCATTAGATGGAACAACTACATTTTATGATGGTACCAATGTGCTTACTGGTAGAGCACTAGCTGATGATGTTATTACAGTAGAACTGCTATTGATTTTTGGAGGAGAAGATTTTTCTGAAAACCCAACTTTAAGCAATGATAACGTTGACGCAAATGATAAGGAATTCCTTACCTCATTTCCATACTTGGCTTCGCCATGGTAATACAATTTTAAATAACCTTGAAATATTTAGTTAGTCGTATTTCAAGGTTATTTAACAACTAACAAATAACTCTCAATACTCATGAACTCTCTATATAAAATAGTGTTGTGCTGTGCAATTATTGTATCTAGTTGCACAACACCACCAAAAAAAATTACTGATACTAATGATTATAATATTTACCTTGAATTAGCCCAGAATAAGGCGTTGCAAGCTGCTAAGAACGATAATGAATTTTGGAAACAAAAGTTAGAAACTACACCTAATCAGTTTCCATATTTAGGAAAACTTGCAACGTCATATTCTAATTTATTTGAAATTACAGGCAAAATTTCATACCTAAAACAAGCTGAAAACTACTTGATACAAGTCAATAAGGCAACCGAACAACAAGATGCTGGTTACTTAAGAGCATTAGCTTCAAACTATATTTCTCAACACAGATTTAAAGAAGCTTTACAACAGCTTACCAAGGCTGAGTTAATAGGAGAAAATCTTGAGGCAACCCAAAAAATGCTTTTTGATGCACATTTAGAATTGGGTAACTATAAGTTAGCACAAGGCTATCTGGAGATGTTTAAAGATTTTAGTGATTTTGATTATCTCATTCGTTTATCAAAATGGAGCGATCATAAAGGAAATCTGGATGCTGCTATTAAATACATGGAAAAAGCAAAATCTATTGCTGAATCTTCTAATCTTGACGGAATTAAACAATGGTCTTACACCAATCTTGCCGATTTTTATGGTCATGCAGGAAAAATCGAAGCTTCGTATACTCATTATTTAAAAGCATTAGAATTAAATCCAAACGATGCTTATGCTAAAAAAGGAATAGCTTGGATCGTTTATTCTTATGAGAACAATCCTGATGAAGCTTTACGAATTTTAAAAACAGTTACGACCACTTTTTTTGCTCCAGATTATTACCTGCTTAAAGCTGAAATTGCCGAATATAAACAAGACATAGCTTTAAAAAACGAGCAACTAAAACTGTATAAAGAAGCTGTAAAAGATACTTCGTATGGTGATATGTATAACAAATTCAATGTGTTGCTTTATGCTTGTGAAAAAGAAAATAGGGATGAAGCTATAATGATTGCTAAAACTGAAGTAGATAACAGACCAACACCACAATCTTATGATTTGTTGGCTTGGGCTGAATTTAAAAACGGAAATCTAAATGGAGCCTTAAATATTGTTGAAAACCATATAGCTGATAAAACTTTTGAACCTGAAACACTATACCATATAGCTGAAATTTACAAGGCTTTTGGTAAGTATGAAAAAGTGAAACCTTTAAAAGAAGAACTCTTAGGAAGTCTGTATGAACTGGGACCAACCATGAAAGAAAAGATAGAGCAACTTTAATCACTCAACATTATGAAAACAAAACATACAATATTGGTATTACTAATGTTAATAGTGAGTTCTACTGCTTTTTCACAGCATTTAAAAGGTAAGGTTTTAAATACTTTTAGTCAACCTTTGGAATCTGCTTATGTATTTAACGTTACTACAAAAAGTCATGCACATTCATCTGAAAATGGTCTGTTCACTATTGATAATACAAGTGTAGGAGACAGTCTAAAAATAGGATTATTGGGTTATGAAACAAAGTTTGTTGTTGTAAGCTCTTCAAGTTTTGAAGCAACACTACCTATTACGCTTCAGGAAAAGGCGTTTCAATTAGATGAAATGATAATTACTGAAGAATTAAATACAGCAAGTACTATAACTAGGTTGGATATGAATACCAATCCGTTGAATTCATCGCAAGAAGCACTGCGTAAAGTACCTGGGTTAATTATTGGACAGCATGCTGGAGGAGGAAAAGCAGAACAAATTTTTCTTAGAGGTTTTGATATAGATCATGGTACTGATGTATCAATAAATGTAGATGGTATGCCAGTAAACATGGTGTCTCATGCGCATGGACAAGGTTATAGCGATTTACATTTTTTAATACCAGAAACGGTTAATAAAATAGATTTTGGTAAAGGTCCTTATTATGGCGATAAAGGCGATTTTACTACAGCAGGTTTTGTAGATTTTTCTACAAAAGATTATCTAAAAGAAAGTGCGATAACATTTTCAATGGGAGATTTTAATACCTTAAGAACTCTTGGGATGTTTAATCTTCTAGAAAAGTCAAAACATCAAAATGCATATATAGCTACTGAATATTTAGCAACCGATGGACCTTTTGAGTCGCCTCAAAATTTTAATCGAATTAATGTATTTGGAAAGTATGTTGCTTTTTCATCAGATAATTCAAAATTGTCATTAACTGCTTCTCACTTTACAAGCAGATGGGATGCTTCTGGTCAAATTCCGCAACGCGAAGTTGATAATGGAAATATTACACGTTTTGGAGCTATTGATGATACAGAAGGAGGAGAAACCCAACGCACAAATTTTAACGTTGAATTCAATAAGTATATCACAGATAACACACGCTTAAAAACCAATGCGTTTTATTCGCATTATGCTTTTGAATTGTATTCTAACTTCACATTTTTTTTAGAAGATCCAGTTAATGGAGATCAAATCAAACAGCAAGAGGATAGACATATTTTTGGTGTTAATGCAAGTGTTGTTAAAGAAACTAGTTTAGGGTCAACTCCTGTAACTATTAGTTCTGGTTTAGGTCTTAGACACGATATTGTAAATGATATTGAACTGTCGCATACACTTAACAGAAAAACCACTTTAGAGCAAATACAATTGGGTGATTTAAATCAAACAAATGTAGATGCTTTTGTAAATGCAGAATTTGAGTTTGGAAAGCTTAAAGTAGCTCCTGCATTGCGCTTAGACTATTTTAAGTTTTTATACAACGATAAGTTACAAGTTAATTACACTACGCAGTCTGAAACTAAAACAATTTTAAGTCCGAAACTTAATTTTTATTACGATGCGGCTAGTAACCTTCAACTGTTTTTAAAATCAGGAATTGGTTTTCACTCTAATGATACAAGAGTTGTTGTAAGCAATCAAGGAGAAGATATTTTACCAAGAGCTTATGGATTGGATTTTGGTAAAGTATGGAAGCCATTTCCAAAACTAGTGCTTAATTCGGCATTGTGGTATTTGTTTTTAGAACAAGAGTTTGTGTATGTAGGAGATGCTGGAATTGTAGAACCTAGCGGAAAAACTGAACGTTATGGTTTTGATTTAGGCTTAAGGTATCAATTTAATGATTGGTTGTTTTTTGATACTGATGCAACAATTACGCATGCTAGAAGTACAGAAGATCCTGATGGACAAAACTATATTCCGTTAGCTCCTGATTTTACATTGGCTGGAGGATTATCGGTTAATGATTTGAATGGATTTTCTGGAGGAATTAGGTATAGATATATTGATGATAGACCAGCAAATGAAGACAATAGTATTGTAGCAGAAGGCTATTTTGTAACCGATTTTAATGCTAACTATAGTTTTGATAATATCACTTTAGGGTTTGTAATAGAAAACCTTTTTGATACCGAATGGAATGAAACACAGTTTGCTACAGAGTCTCGTTTGCAAAACGAAGCACAGTCTGTTGAAGAAATACATTTTACACCTGGAACACCTTTTTTTATTAAAGGAACTATTGCATACAGGTTTTAAATAGAAGATGTAATTTGACTATTAATTTGAGGGAAATAATGGTTGACAACAACTAGCAAAAAATAAATTGATATAGGTTGAATTAGTGGTAAACCATACTAGTTATGGTTGTTTTTAGAGTTTTTTTGTTAGTGGAAAGTGTCTGTTTATCTTGTGTAAGCAGGCATTTTCTTTTTTTAAATTAAAAAAGCATTAAACAACAGTTTAATGCTTTTTGTTATTTTCTAAAAGAGATTTTTTAAGGGGTAGATGGCGTAACAACACCAAGTGTATAAAGTTGTTCCATTGTTGGAGATTCGCTTCCGCCTTCAGGTTCTAATGTAATACCAAACGCTTGACTTTCAAAAGTGTTGGCTATAGCAAATATCTTGTTGTCATCAGTATTAAAATCATCAATAGTACCTAAACTAGTTGGTGTTAATGGGTTTAGGGTTAACGACCATACTTGCCAAACTTTACCTTCAGGTGCATTAGGTAATCCTTGAGCATCTAAGTAAATGCTGTTGTCTGCTTTATTCCAGTATACTTTAGCATAAGCATTTTCAAACTCACCTTGTCCACCAAGAGGTACAGCAATGATGTCTTTATCACGTAATACATTTAAAAGGTTTTTTGTTGCTGCAAGATCATTTTTAGCAGCTTCAATTTGCTCTTCTAAATAGGCATTTTCAATATCAGCTGTAGTAATATCGGCTTCTAATTGCTTGTTTTGGTTTAGTGTCCACAGTAAACCAGCTCCTACAATAAGAGCAGCTGCCCAACCAGTATAAGTAAACCAATTATACTTAGGTTTATTTATTGAAACAACCTTAACCTCGTTATCACCAAGTTTTAGTTTTTCTTTTATTATGTTGAAAATATGAGAGCTAGATTTTGGCGATACAGCACTTGTAAGCTTTATAACAGAAGCTTCAATTTCTAATACTTCCTGTAAAATTTCAGGATGCTTTAGCATAAGTTCATACACTTCTTTACTTTCTTTTTCAGAAAGTGATCCTGCAACGTAAAGTTCCAAAATTCCAGATTCTATGTATGCTTTAATATCCATTTACTTTATTAACATTTCTCTTAATTCCTTAATGCAATTTCTGTTTCTTGTTTTTATGGTACCTATAGGCATTTCAAGTGTTTCAGAAGCTTCTTTTTGAGTGTAACCTTTAAAATAAAGTAGCTCAATAACTTTAATACACTTTTTGGCAAGTTTCTTTACATATTTTGAAATACCAATGGCATCAGTTTTGTCATTAAGGTTTTCATTGTTTTCCAAGATATCTACGAAAAATTCCGCATCAAGGTTTTTCTTTGAGTTCTTAAATGCTTTTGACCTTGTTTTATCTATGGCTGCGTTTCTTGCAATGTTTAAAATCCAAGTAAAAAAGCGACCTTTTTCAGGTGAGTAGCTGCTAGAATTATGCCATACTTTTATAAAAACATCTTGCATAATTTCTCCAGCTATATCGTTGTCTCTAACAATGTTGTAGATAACTCCATGCATGCTTTCGCTATACATATTGTATAACGATTCAAATGCTTTTTCGTCTTTTTGTTGAAACTGAGATATAAGAGTTTCTAGTTGCATTGTTTGGTTTTAAGAATACCGAAAATAGTGAATTTAAACCAAAGAAAAAAGCTACACGAGGTAGCTTTAAATCTTTATTGAGTATTTAATTTTGTTATTCAATAATTCCTCCACAGCTTACTCTACTGCCTGCAGCTCCAGATGGTTGAGAGGTAAAGTCGTCTGTCCCTTGGTGAACAATGACAGCTTTTCCTAAAATGTCTTTAGTGTCATCGCCACAGCCAATACACCATTGGTCAGTACTAAAAGTAACGGTTCCTTTTCCGTTTGCGTTAGCACTAAAGTTTCCAATGTCTCCTTTGTGGTATCCTTTGTCGTCTCCCCATTTTCCATGAGGTTGAGCAGTTGGGTTCCAGTGACCACCTGTTGAGGTTCCATCTGATGATGAACAATCGGCTTTTTCATGAAGGTGAATAGCGTGAGAACCTTCAGTTAAACCATCAAAAACAGCAATCATAGTAACAACACCTTTTTCTTCTTTAAAAAGAGCATTACCAGTAACATTACTTTCGCTTTTAGCTTCAAGTTTTACAGTTACTTTTTTTACTACATCAGTTGGAACGTAAGGCTCTGAGGTTGTTTTTTTTGTTTCGGTAGCTGTAGGAGTTTCGGTTTCTACATTGTCTGTTGCTGTTTCAGTTTCTTTTTTATCGCTTTTACAAGAAATATTGAAACTTAATACTAATGCAACTATAATAAGAAGTGTTTTTTTCATTTTGTATTTAGGTTTTTAAATGAATAGTGAAGGTAAGCATTATTTCAAATAAATTAAAACAATAGCTAACTTTTATATGATAAATGTCATAGTATAACTGTTGTTGTGCGTCTACCTTTGAAGTATAAAATTACACAAATGAATCATAACGAATTAATACGCAAGTACAACATACCAGGACCAAGATATACAAGCTATCCAACAGTGCCATTTTGGGATATGGATACATTTTCTCTTAAGCAATGGAAAGCCTCAACACAGCAATCGTTTGTTGAGAGTAATAACAACGAAGGGATTAGTCTTTATATTCATTTGCCTTTTTGTGAAAGTTTATGCACATTTTGTGGTTGCAATAAACGAATCACCAAACGTCATGAAGTAGAATCTCCTTATATAACTGCACTTTTAAAAGAATGGCAATTGTACTGCAATTTGTTTGAGAGTAAACCTGTAATTAAAGAATTGCATTTAGGTGGAGGCACACCAACTTTTTTTTCGTCTCAAAACTTAAAGCGTTTAATTGAAGGAATTACCCGAAAAGCAGTTTTGGCAGACCATTATGAGTTTAGTTTTGAAGGACATCCAAACAATACTACAAGAGAGCATTTACAAACACTTTTTAACCTAGGATTTAGACGAGTGAGTTTTGGAGTTCAGGATTATAATGAAACAGTTCAAAAAGCAATACATAGAATTCAGCCATTCGAAAATGTAAAATATGTGACTGAAACCGCAAGAGAAATAGGATATACAAGCATAGGACACGATATTATTTTTGGGCTTCCGTTTCAAACAGTTGAGCATATTAAAGAAACCATTGAAAAAACAAAACAGCTAATGCCAGATCGAATAGCATTTTATAGCTATGCGCATACGCCATGGATAAAAGGTAATGGTCAAAGAGGATTTAAAGATACCGACTTACCAAAAGCCGAAGACAAGCGATTACAATATGAAATAGGTAAAGATATGCTTAATGTGGCAGGATATTCTGAAATAGGAATGGATCACTTTGCATTACCAACAGACACCTTATATGAAGCTATGACAACACAAGAACTACATAGAAATTTTATGGGTTATACAGCTTCAAAAACTCAAATGATGATAGGACTAGGTGTGTCGTCAATTAGCGACAGTTGGTATGGTTTTGCTCAAAATGTAAAAGGTATTGAAGAGTATTATCATTTAATTGAAGAAGGAATTATTCCTGTATTTAAAGGACATATATTAAATGAAGAAGATTTAGTTATTAGACAACATATTCTTAATTTAATGTGTCACTATAAAACCTCATGGAAATGTGAGTCGTTAAAGCTTAATGATTTAGAATCAATTAAAGCTAAATTATCTGAAATGATAAAAGATGAGTTACTAATACTAGAAAATGAAGGTTTAAAGGTTACTAAAAAGGGAAAGCCTTTTGTTCGCAATATTTGTATGGCATTTGATGTATTATTACAAAGAAAACAACCTGAAAAACAATTGTTTTCTATGACAATTTAATAACCTTAAAAACTTGTGAAACACATAAAAAAGTTGTAAATTAATACTTACAAAAAACACAAAATTTAACCTTTAAAAACACCCTAAAAATGAAAAAAATAATAGTTCCAATAGACTTTTCTGAACACTCTGAATATGCTTTAGAAGCTGCTGCTGTAATGGCAAAACAAAATCATGGAGAGGTTTTGGCGTTACACATGTTGGAGCTTTCTGATGCAGTTTTAACCAAAGGAAGTCTAGAACAAGGAGAAGAAGCTATTTTTTATTTAAAACTAGCTGAAAAACGATTTGAAGAATTTTTAGATAAAGACTATCTAAAAGGTGTGACTGTAACTCCAATTGTTAAACACTTTAAGGTGTTTAGTGAAGTGAGTCAAGTAGCACAAGACCATAGTGCAGATTTAATAGTAATGGGATCGCATGGTACTAGTGGCTTATCCGAAATATTTGTAGGTTCAAATACAGAGAAGGTGGTAAGACATTCTGAAATTCCTGTTTTGGTTTTAAAAAACAAGTTAGAGTCTACTGCTTTTAAAAATGTATTGTTTGCAACAGATTTCTCTAAAGAATCTATAGATGTTTATAAAACAGCAATTAATAAATTTGAAGGTATGGGAGCAAAAGTACACTTGGTTTATGTAAATACTCCTGGTAAGTTTTTGAATTCTACCGAAATGAGACAAAAGGTGTCTGGTTTTTTAACAGCTGCAGCAGGCAATACAGATGCAATGTCGCAAACAACTTTTGTATCAGATTATACAGTTGAATCTGGTATTTTAAATCATGCTAATGCTATTAATGCCGATTTAATTGCTGTAGCAACACATGGTAGAAAAGGGATTACACATTTCTTTGAAGGAAGTATTTCTGAAGATATTGCAAACCACGCAATACTGCCAGTAATGACATTTAAAATCTAATATAGTTATATATTACTTTGGTATTAATTATGAACAATCAGTAAGGGCAAGTTTAAGCTCTTACTGATTTTTGTTGTTGAAGACTCAGAAATTAAACGCTTTAAGAAGCTTTCCTTTTCAATTATTAGTCCAACTAAATCAATTTCATTTAACTGCTGGTATGTCATTACAGCATCAGGTAGAGCAACATTTTTAATAATATTATAAGTGTAGTTTACTGCCTTTTCTTCAAGATGAAGTTTATCACTTTCGGCTAAAGTATCATCATTGTCAATTCTTAGCACTTGAATATTTGTGTGTTTTAAATCTATAAACTTTAGTAATCTGTCAAACTCGCTAGTATTTAACTTATCAGACTCATCTAATGGAATTAAAACATTTTTAATATTTTGATAGTGAAACTCCTCAGGAACAATTAAAGTAGGGTGTTCAATATTTCTGATAATTTTAAGCGTATTAGAACCAAAAACAGTTTCCATTAAGCTTGTAGCTCCATCATAACCAGCAACTATTAAATCAATAGTATTTAATTCGATAGATTGAGATATGGCACTCAATAAATCGTCATAATCTATAATGGTTGAAAATTGATGCTGCTTGTATTCATCTGTAAGTTTAGATTTATAATGTTCTAACTCTTGTTTTTCGTCTTTTATAATAGCATCAAAAACAGTATCGTTACTGCTAGTCATTAAATCGTCCATTATAAAGTTTCCAGACTTATACACATACATCAAGAAAAAGTGACAAGGACTGGAGTTAAAGTGAGACAACGCATAGCTAATAGCATTATCTGCACTTTTAGAAAAATCGGTAAGAAGAAGAATGTTTTTCATAGTATACTACCTCGTTTAACAAAGATACAGTTTTATAGTTCAATGTGTTTGTTATGAGGGTTTTAATTGTTTTAGTGACAGTTGATGTTCCCTGAAACCATTTCCACAACAGGAGTAGGAGATATGTAAGGAATTCCTAATCCTAAACCTCTTAAAATAAATAACATACCAATAATAACTACAAAAACAGGAATCGCTTTTTGGATTCGTTGTTTAATAGTTGTGTTTAAAAATTTTCCTAAATAAATAGCACTTGTCATTAAAGGAACTGTCCCTAGACCAAAAAGAGCCATATACATAGCACCTTGTGTAATGGTGCTGCTTACTAAACTCCCAAAAACAGCCATATAAACTAATCCACAAGGTAAAAACCCATTTAAAAATCCAATAGTTAAAAAAGTGTCTGCAGTTTTCTTTTTTAAGGCACTACCTAGTTCACTTTTTACTTTTGAAATTATTTTGTGTAACGGTTTTGATAAGTTGTATTTGCTAAACGTTTTGTAGGGTAATAAAACCACAACAATCATTAATACACCAATGCATATTGAAAGTTGTTGCTGTAAACCAAAGATGTAAAGGTTTTTACCAATAAGCCCAAAAATTAGCCCTATTGTACTGTATGCTAACAGTCTTCCAATGTGGTAGGTTGTAATTTGACTTATTTTTTTTACGGAATTACTTCTGTCAACAGGTAACATAAAGGCAATAGGACCACACATACCAACACAGTGAAAGCTACCTAATAGACCTAATATGAATGCAGACCAAAGCATTTAGTAAACAATTTCTTTTTTAAAACGATAAGGAATTTCGTTATATTCCCAATCAATAGTAATGTTCCAACGACCACCTAACAAACGGTTGTCAGGTACGAGCAAATTGTGGTTTGATAAAGAAATTGGTGTTTCAAAATCAAATTGCTTGTTAGATGGTCTATATAGGAACACTTTTCCGGTTATTTTTGATGCATCAAGATCTTCCGGAAAGCTTATTAATAAACCTGTATCAGTTTTTTTGCAGGTAATATTATGTTTTAGCTGAGCTGCGTTTTTTTCTTTGTTTATGTTTTTCTGAAGTTCTAATTCTTGTTTATAATAATCTTCAGTAACTAAATCATGATCGTACTTATCATTTGTACTCATGGTAACAACAAAGTACATGATAAAACCAATGAAGCCAATAAATGCAAGTACAATTCCAGTTCCCCAATTAAATTTCATAACACTATTTTTTAATGATAACTTCTTGGTCCCAAAAAGTTAACTGTTGTAGTTTCTATAAATTTGTCGTGACTATACACATCTATTATAAGCTTGTTTTTATCACCTTTTAAATGGCTTTTATTTATTTCAATAAATAATGTGCCTTCTGCTAAACCTTGTTCAGGAACCATAAAATCTTTAGTTGTTGAAACAAGCTTTATCTCACCCTCAAAATTTCTAAGTTTAAAACTTACATTATCAATTTCTTGAGTGGTTTTGTTTATAATTTTATAAGTAAACACATTGCTTATAATGTTGTTGTCTTTTTTCTCGTAAAGTTGTCCTGGTAGTCTAAGAATTCTAGCTTCAACATCATTTCTTAATAATAGCATACCTATTAAAACTCCTGTTAAAATAGTTAGGACAGCTATGTAGCCTTTCATTCGGCTAGTAAGCTTAAAGGTTTCTTTTTTCTCAATTTCATCTTCACTTGCATAACGAATTAAGCCTTTTGGTAAATTAATGCTTTCCATGATATGGTCGCATTCGTCAATACAAGCAGTACAGTTTACACATTCTAGTTGTGTGCCATTTCTAATATCAATTCCTGTAGGGCAAACATGTACACATTGTAGGCAATCAATACAGTCTCCATGTCCTAAAGCAGTCCTATCTTCATTTTTTCTGAATTTTTTACGACCATTTTCACCTTCACCTCGCTTATGGTCGTAAGCAACAACTACCGATTTATTGTCTAATAATACACCTTGTAGTCTTCCGTAAGGGCAAGCAATAATACACACTTGCTCTCTAAACCATGCAAAAACAAAGTAGAATACAGCCGTAAAAATGAGTAATGGAAATAATGTTCCTAAATGCTCTTGAGGACCATCGATAATGTATCTTAAAAGTTTATCGCTACCAATAAGGTACGCAAGAAAGATATTAGCTATTAAAAACGAGATGATCAAAAAGACAAACCACTTTAAAAGACGTTTTCTTATTTTTTCGGCATCCCACTTTTGTTTGTCTAGTTTACGTTGTTTGTTTCTGTCGCCATCAATCCAATACTCAATACGTCTAAAAACCATTTCCATAAAAATGGTTTGAGGGCAAATCCATCCACAAAATATACGTCCAAAACCAACTGTGAAAAGTGTAACGAAAACGACACCAATAATCATTGAAATAACAAATAGGTGAAAGTCTTGAGGCCAAAACGGAAACCCAAAAATGTTAAAGCGTCTTTCTAACACATTAAACATTAAAAACTGATTGCCATTTACTTTAATAAATGGAGCAGAGAACAAAAAGGCAAGCAAAAAGTAGCTAACTATTTTACGTCTTTCATAAAATTTACCGCTTGGTTTTTTTGGATAAATCCAAGCGCGCTTGCCTTCATCGGTAATAGTACCAATAGAGTCTCTAAAGTTTTCGTTATTTTGTGTTTGTTGGCTCATTAAGCAACGTTTAATTCACAGTTGTTGAATCAGTTTCAGTAGAAATTTCTTCTGTTAAGCTGGTTTCTGCATTTTCAGTTTTAGAACCTTCAGGTATCCAAAGTTCGCCTTCAGGGTCTTTTGGTTCAGCAGGTGTTGTACCTTGAAATGTGAGTACGTAACTTGCTACTTGGGCAATTTCTGATGGACGAAGCCCTTTTTTGGACCATGGTTCCATTCCCTTTCCAGTTCTTCCACCTTCTGATACTGTTTTAAATACATTTTTAATACCACCACCTAAAATCCAATATTCATCGGTTAGGTTGGGACCAATACCACCACCACCATCAATTTTGTGGCATGCAACGCAGTTGGTGTCAAAAATTTTCTTACCGTTGCTTAAGTCTGAAGCTTCAGTAAGTAATTCAACAGTATTAAAATCAACCAAGTCTTTAGCCGTTTTTTTGTATTCTTCGATAGCTATTTTTGCTTCGGCATATTCTTGTGCTAATTCATCATATTGACTGTCACCATTAAATACATGGTATTTTAATAAGTACACAGCAGCAAAAGCAATTGAGATGTAAAAACTATAAATCCACCAAGGCGGAAGAGAGTTGTCTAACTCTTTAATACCATCATAATTATGGTCTAAAATAATTTCGTGCTCTTCTTCGATAGGTTTTGCGCCTAATAGTTTTTTATAGGTGTTTTGAATCCACTTAATGAATTTTGGTGTTCTTGTACGTTGTGCGTCGTATCTCGCTTTTGCTTCGTCATCTAAACTTTGATAAAGTACATTATCCATAGAACTTACTATACCTTCAGTAGCAATAAGAATAAGTAGTACTAATACCAAAAACAGTGATAGCAATGGGTACTCAATAAATGCTGGTTTATCACCTGAGTCAATCATATATTCAGCAAAAAAAGCAATAGCGAAAAATACGATTGGAACTCTAAGCCATGATGGAATAAATTGTCTCATAATTTTAATTGTTTTTTTTGTCTAATGGCAAATTGCTCACAGTAGTTATGTACTCTTTTTTAGCTGTTATAACCCACCAAAATAGTGCAACAAAAAAGAGGAAGAATATCATTAAGGATATTAAAGGATATATCTCTATACCAGTAATACTTTCCATGTGGTTTTTTACAAATTTCAACATGACTTATTGGTTTTGTGTTGTTAATTGTGCTTCTAATTCTTGAACTTTTATGTCAGTTCCAAGACGTTGTAAATAAGCGATTAAAGCTGTAATTTCTCTATTTCTCATTTCAATAAATTCGCTTCCAGCTGCTTTTTTATCAGCTTCGTAGCTTTCAGCAAAATCAGGATCTGTATAAAGGTTTTTCTCAATTTGAGTACCTTGTTCTGTCATGCTTTGTTGTGCATTGGCAATATCCTCTTCGGTATAAGGAACTCCTAATTTTACCATAGCTTTCATTTTAGCTTCAGTCATAGACTTATCAAGTTCATCACGAATCAACCATTGATAAGCAGGCATAATAGAACCTGATGAGGTACTTTGTGGGTCGTACATATGGTTAAGGTGCCAGTTGTCAGAATATTTTCCGCCTACACGATGCAAATCTGGTCCTGTACGTTTACTTCCCCAAAGGAAAGGATGGTCGTATACATATTCTCCGGCTTTACTGTATTCTCCATAGCGTTCTACTTCACTTCTAAAAGGACGTACCATTTGTGAGTGACAGCTTACACAACCTTCACGTATATAAATGTCTCTACCTTCAAGTTCTAAAGGTGTGTATGGTTTAACACTTGAAATAGTTGGGATATTAGACTCTACCATTATTGTTGGTATAATTTGAATAATACCACCAATTAAAATAGTAATAGTAGCTAGTATAGTTAGTTGCACTGGTTTACGCTCTAACCAAGTATGGAAGGTTTCTCCAGCAATTCGTCTTTTTGAAACACGTTGTAGAGCAGGAGCCTCAGCAAGTTCATCGCTTACCTTGCTACCTTTTTTAATAGTAACAATTATGTTGTAAGCTAAGACAAACATTCCAATAATGTATAACGATCCTCCAATAGCACGCATCCAGTACATTGGGATGATTTCAGAAACAGTTTCTAAAAAGTTACCGTAAACTAATGTTCCGTCAGGATTGAATTGTTTCCACATACTTGCTTGAGTAAATCCAGCAACATACATAGGTAATGCATATATAATAATTCCTAAAGTTCCAATCCAAAAGTGGAAGTTTGCCAATTTTGTTGAGTGTAGCTTGGTGTTGAATAATCTTGGAATCAACCAATAAATCATACCAAAAGCTAAGAAGCCATTCCAAGCTAAAGCACCAACATGTACGTGAGCAATAACCCAATCGGTAAAGTGTGCAATAGCATTTACGTTTTTAAGTGAAAGCATTGGGCCTTCAAAGGTTGCCATACCATAACCAGTAATTGCAACAACCATAAACTTTAACACAGGGTCAACACGTACTTTATCCCAAGCGCCTCTTAATGTTAATAGACCATTTATCATTCCTCCCCAAGAAGGCATTAATAACATTACCGAAAATGCTACACCTAAATTTTGAGCCCACTCTGGTAAAGCAGTATATAATAAGTGATGTGGTCCTGCCCAGATATAAATAAATATTAATGACCAAAAGTGTACTATTGACAATCTATAAGAGTAAATAGGTCTATCTGCCGCTTTTGGAACAAAATAGTACATTAATCCTAAGAATGGAGTTGTTAAGAAGAATGCTACTGCATTGTGTCCATACCACCATTGTACTAAGGCATCTTGAACACCTGCATAAACTGAATAACTTTTTAATCCGCTGATAGGTAATTCTAAACTGTTAAAAATATGAAGAACAGCAACTGTAACAAATGTGCCTAAATAAAACCAAATGGCAACATACATGTGACGTTGACGACGTTTTAAAATTGTTCCTATTAAGTTCCAACCAAATACGACCCATACAATAGTAATAGCTATATCAAAAGGCCATTCTAATTCGGCATATTCTTTACTAGTTGTATAACCTAAGGGAAGTGTAATTGCTGCTCCAACAATTATAAGTTGCCAACCCCAAAAGTTGATATTACTCAAAGCATCACTAAACATTCTCGCTTTCAGTAAACGTTGAGAAGAGTAATACACACCTGCAAAAATGGCGTTACCTACAAAGGCAAAAATAACAGCATTTGTGTGCAAAGGTCTCAATCGACCAAAGCTTAACCACGAAATACCGTCGGTTAGGTTAGGGAACAAGAACATAAAGGCTAGTAGTAAACCTACAAGCATACCCACAACACCCCAAAGCATGGTAGCGAGTAAGAATTTTTTAACAATCTTGTTGTCGTAATAAAATTGTTGTACTTCCATAATAATTAGTTAGACTTTTGATTTTTAATGGATTTATTGGTTTTGTTTTTAACCAGTTCGTCTTCAAACAGCATGCGTACAGATGGTGTATAGTCATCATCGTACTGTCCTGATTTTACGGCTTTTATAAATCCAATAAAAAAGACAATAGCAATGATAATGCTGATAGCTAGTAATACATAAATAACACTCATACCTACTTGAAGTTATAGTTCAAAATTACGTTGGCATCTCTTTTTAAAAGATGATATTTGTCATGTTTCATTAATTTTTTCATTTTAATTTTCGACCTAAAAGGTTTGTTGCAATTGTGGTAAATACAACAATACTTATGGAGCTTAAAGGCATTAAAATAGCTGCAATCACAGGCATAAGTTGACCCGTAATGGCAAAGTATAAACCAATAGCATTGTAGAAAAAGGAGAACACAAAACTCCATTTTATAATTTTAATAGCTCCTTTTGAAGCTTTTATATAGTTGTATAATTGATTGAATTTTGAAGCATCTAAAATGGCATCGCAAGCAGGCGAGAACACATTGATATTTTCTGAAATAGCAATGCCAACATTACTCTGTGCTAAAGCACCAGCATCGTTTAAACCATCACCAACCATGAGTACTTGAGCGCCATTGTTTTGATGATGCTTAATGTATTCTAGCTTATCGTTTGGTTTTTGATTGAAAATAAGTTTGGTTTTGCTTGGGAGTAATTTTTTTAGGTTATTTAATTCACTTGCATTGTCACCCGAAAGTATCGCTAAATCGTAGTCTTTTTTTAGTTTGTTAAACAGTTTTGAAATGCCTTTTCGGTATGCATTGTAAAAGGTAAACTTTCCTTTGTATGTGTTATTGGTGCTAATATGAACAGCTGTACTTAATTCGGTTTCTGGTTGAAGTTGTCCAACATATTTTGCAGAACCTATTTTAACCGATTGATTATTGCTTTCGCCATAAATACCTTCACCTAAATGTTCTTCAAAATGGCTTAAGGTTATAATGTTGTTTTGCTTAAGCAAGTTGTATAACGATCGACTCAATGGATGGTTAGAATGTCTAAGTGTACTACTTAAAATAACTGTTTCCTCTTCTGTAAGCGTTTCACCTTTATAGGCTGTTTTACTTTTTTGGTTGGAAGTTATGGTACCTGTTTTGTCAAAAATAAAGGTGTCTATTTTTGCCAACTGCTCAATTACCGAAGCATTTTTTAAATAGAATTTTAACTTCCCAAAAATGCGTAACAAATTCCCTAAAGTAAAAGGAGCAGAAAGCGCAATAGCACAAGGGCAAGCAATAATTAACACAGCAGTAAATACGTTAAGTGCTTTACTTGAGTCGGCAAACAGCCAGTATGTTGTAGCTAAAAAAGCAATGCTCAACACAGCAATAGTAAAGCGTTTGCTTATAGTATTGGTTAGTGTTGTAAAGCTATCTTCTTTGTTTTTATTAAACACATCGTTGCTCCAAAGTTGAGTAAGGTAACTTTGTTCAACTGCATTTAAAGCTTCCATTTCAATACTGCCAGAGGTTTGTTTGCCACCTGCAAAAAGTTTATCACCAGACGATTTTTTTACGGCTTCAGATTCTCCTGTAACAAAACTGTAATCTATATTAGCGTTTCCGTTAATTAAAATGCCATCAACAGGAATTAATTCTTCGTTTCTAATTAATAATCGGTCGCCTTTTTTTATGTCATAAACCTGAATTGGTGTTTCAATGCCGTTTAAAATTTTAGTCACAGCAATAGGGAAGTACGATTTGTAGTCGCGCTCAAACGATAAGAAATTGTAGGTGCGTTGCTGAAAATATTTCCCAAGTAATAAGAAGAACACCAAACCTGTTAAGCTATCGAAAAAGCCTGTGCCTAGGTCTAGAATAATTTCGGCTGTACTTCGTATAAACAACACTAAAATACCAAGCGCAATAGGAATATCGATATTTAAAAGTTTTGATTTTAAACCTTTGTAAGCCGAAACAAAATAATCTTGAGCCGCATAAAAAACTACTGGTAGCGAAAATGTAAACATGAGCCAACGAAACACAGGTTTGTACTGCTCTAGCCAGAACTCATTGACTTCAAAATACTCTGGAAACGATAAAAACATCACATTACCAAAAGCAAAACCAGCAACACCAAGTTTGTAAATTAAACTACGGTTCACTTTGTTTTTTCCTGTATTGAAATCTTCAAGAGAAATGTAAGGTTCGTAACCAATTTTACTTAATAGAAGTACCGCTTCTTTTAATGAAAAGGCTTCGGTTTTATAAGTTATTCTTACGGTCTTTTTTCCAAAATTTACCTGTGAAGCAGTAATATTTGCATTGAGTTTGTTGAGGTTTTCTAAAATCCAGATGCAAGAACTACAATGAATATGCGGAATGGTTAAGGTTGCAATTTGGTGTTTATCATCATTAAATTCGGTAAGCTTTTCAATTATAGCGTCATCCGACAGGAAATCATATTTACCTTGAATTTCTTTTGGTGTAGCTCCAGGAGCTTGTTGTAAATCGTAATAACAGGTTAAATCGTTTTCAGAAAAAATCTCGTAAACGGTTTTGCAACCATTACAACAAAAGTCTTTTTCGTTGTAAACAATATGGTCAACTGTACAATTATCACCACAATGAAAACATGTAGCTTGTTTCATAATATTTGCTCATTTATACCTATTGCAAAGGTTGAAAGCAAAGGCTAAAAAAAATATGATATTTATCAGGTTTTAGTTATTTTTACAGAACACTTCAAAATAAGGTATGAGCAAGTGCGAACAATGTATTATCAGGCAGTTTAATGCTTTAAGAGCGTTACAAAAGGACGACCTTATTCGACTTTCTGGATGTAAAACAACACACACTATTAAAAAAGGGGAAGTTATCTTTGAAGAAGGTGATAATGTTAATGGTGTTTACTGTATAAAGGATGGTGTTTGTAAGTTGTCTAAATTAAGTGCAAACGGAAAAGACCAAATTGTAAAATTAGTTGTTAGAGGAGATTTGTTAGGGCAACGTTCTTTAATTTCTGATGAGGCTGCTAACCTAAGTGCTGTAGCTGTAAATGATATGCAAGTGTGTTTTATTCCAAAGCACGAAATAATACACGACTTAACCCATAACATCAATTTTTCGGTGGATATGCTAAAAGATATGGCTGAGGAACTAAAACTTGCTGATAACGTTATTGTTGATATGGCCCAAAAATCGGTGAAGCAACGTTTAGCTGAAACGCTTTTGTATTTGCAAACCAATTTTGGAGAAGATGATAATGGATTTTTAAATATAGTACTTACTAGAGATGACTATGCTAATATTGTTGGTACTGCTACAGAATCTGCAATACGAATATTGTCTCAATTTAAAAAAGAAGGATTAATTTCTACAGAAGGCAAACAAATAAAGATAGAAGATAGTAAAGCATTAAAGCTTATAGATTAAAAAACGGCTAAACTAAGTTTAGCCGTTTTTGTTTTGTTTATTCGGTTTTTGGATCTATTTCCGTTTTGGGAGTTTCACCATCTAAAGGTGCATTTTCTTTTTTAAGATGTTCATCTAAGAATTTTAAAATTCTGCTGTAAGCTTCAATTTGGTTTTCCTTTTTTATAAATCCATGACCTTCGTCCTCAAATAAAACATATTCAACAGGAACGCCATTTTTTCTTACTCCAGCAACAATTTCATCAGATTCAACCTGTAATACTCTAGGGTCTTTAGCTCCTTGTAAAACAATTAAAGGTTTGGTTACCTTATCAGTATGGAAAAGAGGAGAAATTTGTTTTAAACGTGTTGAATCAGCAGAATAAGGGTCGCCCAACTCTAAGTATAATGATTCTCTAAACGATTCCCAATAAGGCGGAATGCTTTTTAATGTACGCATCCAGTTGGTAACACCATATATATTAACACCAACATCAAACTCTTCTGGAGTGTAAGTTAATGCTGCCATAGTCATATATCCACCATAAGAGCCACCAATGATTCCTATTTTTTCAGAATTAATTTCAGCTTGCTCAGCTAACCAATTTTTTCCTTCAACACAGTCTTGTAAATCTTTTTCGCCATGGTTTTTATCATCCATTTTAAAAAACGTTTTACCATAACCACTGCTTCCACGATTATTCACAGCTAAAACAGCATATCCATGATTAACCATATACTGAATTAAAGAGCTGAAATTTTGACGTGTTTGACCTCCAGGACCACCATGAACCCAAACCATTGCAGGCACTTTATTATCTGCAGATGCTTGATGTGGTAAATAATATATGGCAGGAATTGTTGTACCATCAAAAGACTTAAAACGAACAACTTTAGCAGTAACTAAATCGTCAGGATTAATCTCTTTGTTTAAAACATTGGTGAGTTTGTGCTGTTCTTTGGTTTCCAAGTTGTAAGTGTATAAATCAGAAGGCGAATTGGAACCACCAACATACAGGCGCATCCATGTTTCATCCTTTGAAAAACTTACACTGGTAATGCTTTTATTATCAAAATTAGGTAGTGTTATTGGTTGTAATGTGTTGCTATCTAAAACTTCAATAGCATTTTTACCATCTTCATTTACATAAACTACTAAGTAAGTCCCTTTATCAGTAAAACCAGCTCCACTAACATCCCAAGATTTTTGAACAATTTTAGTTTTTGTTTTAGACGCTAAATCATATTTCATTAAGTATGAAAACTCTTCGCCATCATCAGTAGTGTAATAAAATGCACTACTATCAACTGCAAAATCTTCAGATGCATTTGCACTTAGGTTGTCATTGATTTTTGTTTTTTCGTTAGAACTTCTGTCGAATAAATACAAGTTGCTATCATTAGTGTTGACAGATTCAACTAAAGCAATATAATTTTCGTCATTAGAAATTCCACTGAAATTTAAACCATCATTATTTTTGTAAATTAATTCAGAAGAAAAATCAGCGATACTCATTTTGTACACATCAAAATAGCGAGCGTCTCTTTTGTTTGACCCAAAATAAAAACTGTTTTTATCAGCAGACCAACCGTAAAATGAAGATTTTGCTCCTTGTTCAGGGGTTAAATCTTTAATCTCACCATTTGTGTCTCTCATATAAATATGGTCTATTTCGTCACCATTCCCATCGGCAGAAAGTAGCATACGCTCATCATTAGGGAAGTAAGAAACAGCAAAGTATGAAATGCTATCTGATGCTGTAATTTGTGTGTATTCACCACCTGTTGTAGGTACTGTGTACGCATTGAAAATACCAGAGCGATTACTTGAGATTAAAAGCTTGGAGTTGTCAGGAGAAAAACTTCCTCCACTTACAGCTTCGTTGTTCATGAACTGTTCAATGCTGTACTGTTCAATACTTTTAGCTTGGGCTTCATTCTTGCTCTCAGTGTCTTTTTTACAAGACAGCATAGTAGCAAAAAACACTAATATTAAAATGTTTTTCATAATTAATTGAGTTTAAAGGTTGATATGTCTTTAAACGGATTAGTTTGTAACTGTTCCATTTTTGTTTGATACGATTTCCAGTCTTCATTAAAGAAGGTGTTGGTTTTTTCAAGCGCACTATTTAAAGCGTCTTTAAAGTTTTTAATTAACGTAGTTTCGGTAGTTGTGATACCGTTTTGACTATCTTGAACATAACCTCTTGCAAGACTAAGTCTTGTGTTGATGGTAACTTCTGGGTTTCTGGTAATACCTTGTCTTTCGTCAACTTTTCCTAAATAAATATCAATAATTTCATCTATTTTTTTGACGATGTCTTTAGATGATTTTATATCGTCTTTATATTTTTCTTTATCTAGTTTTTTAAGTTCAGACTGAAATTTCTCAGCTATTTCTTTGCTTTCAACAAGTTGTTTTACAGCATTAGCCATAGTTTCTTGAGCGCTTTCTAAATCTTTTAAAGTATTGTAAACTTCATTGATATTTGCTGTAGAAATATTTAATCTTGGGTCATACATTACTGTAATTTGTTTTTCTGAAGACTGGTCTCCAAAACTTAAAACAGCTTTGTAAGTGCCTGGTTTAACACTAACACCTCCAGGTTCACTGTTTCTGGTTCTATTTCGTCTAGAAGCTCTTTCAACACCAGCTTCATCCATATACCAAGTCCATTTATGAATACCTGTTTCTTTAGGCGCTTTTTGTTTTAATGTTCTTATTAAACGCTCTCCATCATAAATTTTTAATGTTAATGAATCCCATTTTGCGTCATTAGTTTTTTCAGAAGAAGTTTCTTCGTCTTCATTTGAAGCTTCCTCTTTTGCGTCTTCTTTTTGAGTATCAATATTTACATAATATGACAATTGAGCACCATAGCTTCTGTTTTCTCCATTGTATAAAGCATCAGCTCCAAAGCGACTTCCTGTTGGTTGTTGGTATGCAGCTTGAATAGCTGTAGGAGGTTGAAATAACTCTACTTTTTGTTGTAATACTTGTTTGTTTTTAGCCAGAGCGCGTAAAGGTCTTATGTCATCTAAAACCCAAGCAGCTCTACCAAAAGTACCTATTACTAAATCGTGCTCTCTTGGATGAATTACTAAATCTTTTACAGATGTAGTAGGGAAGCCTTCTGTCCATTTAGTCCAACTTTCTCCTGCGTTTAAGGAAATGTATAAACCGTCGTCAGTTCCTAAAAATAATAGGTTTGGTTCTTCAATATCTTCAACAATTGAGAGTGTATAGCTTTTTACATCATTTTCATCTACAATACGTGTCCATGTTTTACCATAGTCTTTGGTTCTGTATGCATAAGGTGTGTAATTAAAACGTCTGTAATCATTAGCTATGAGCAATGCTTCTCCTTTGTTTTTGTTTGATGCTTTTATTTGAGGAATCCAACTGCCTTTAGGTAATCCTTTTATGTTTTTGGTCACATCAGTATAGGTTTGTCCACCATTTTGAGTAACGTGAACACGACCATCATCAGTTCCTATCCACAACATGTTTTTTTCAACAGGAGAAGGTTCAATAACCAAAATAGTACAGTGGTTTTCAGCACCTGTAGCATCCATTGTTAATCCGCCACTTTCTGATTGTTTTAGTTTTTCTGGGTCGTTAGTGGTTAAATCCTCTGAAATGACTGTCCAAGTTTCACCTTTATCAGTTGATTTATGAACAAACTGACTTCCAAAATACAGTGTGCTATTATTAAAAGGATCAATATTAATTGCAGAATTCCAGTTAAAACGTAATTCTACATTTGGGTCAGGATGTGTTGGTCTTACTAAAAGGTTATTACCTGTTTCCCAATCGTATCTGCTTACATAACCTTGTTGACTCATTGACCAGCCATAACGAGAGTCGTCTTTATCAGGAACGACATCAAAACCATCACCAAAACTTATTTCTTGCCAGTAGCTATTACGAATACCTTGTGTTTTCCAAACGTAAGCAGGACCTCTCCAAGAACCATTGTCTTGCATGCCTCCATATACATTGTAAGGGTAGTCGTTATCGACATTGATGTGATAAAATTGAGCTACAGGTATATTGCCAATAAATCGCCATGTTTTTCCACCATCTTTAGTGATATTTAATCCACCATCGTTACCATCTATCATAAAATTACCATTGTTAGGATGAATCCACCATGCGTGATGGTCTGGATGCACACCATTATCTACACCATAAGCAGGCATAAGTTGGTCAAAGCTTTTTCCGCCATCTTCAGATACATTTACGTAGGTGAAAATGGTATACACACGATTTTCATTATCAGGAGCTACATATATTTCGGCATAGTAAAAGGGTCTGTTTCCTATTTCGTTTAAGTTGTCATTTACTTTTTTCCAAGTAAAACCTCCATCTTCACTTTTGTAAAACCCATTTTTCTTAGCTTCTATTAATGCATATACAATATTAGGTTTGTTTGGTGCTATTGCAAGACCAATTCTTCCTAATTCTCCTTTTGGCAATCCGTCTTCATCAGTTATTTTTTTCCATGTTTTTCCGCCATCATGTGTAATGTGTAAGCCAGAACCTTCACCACCAGATTTGAAAAACCAAGGGTCGCGTTTGTGTTCCCATAGAGCAGCAATTAATTTGTTTGGGTTTGTTGGATCCATGATTAATTCTGCAGCACCAGTTTTATTATTGGCAAACAAGATTTTTTCCCATGTTTCTCCTCCGTTTGTGGTTTTAAAAATACCTCTTTCAGGATGTTCTCCCCAAGGAGAGCCAATTGCAGCAACATAAACTACGTTAGGATTAGTTGGGTCAATAATTACTCTATGAATGTGTCTTGTGTTTTCAAGTCCCATGAGCATCCACGATTTACCTCCATCAAGCGATTTGTATATGCCATAACCACCATTAAGACTATTTCTCGGGTTTCCTTCTCCTGTACCAACCCATATTACACTTGGGTTTGATTGTTGTATAGCAACAGCTCCTATTGAAGCAGTAGCTTCGTTGTCAAAAATAGGTTCCCATTTTATACCTCCAGAGGTTGACTTCCATAAACCACCAGATGCTGTACCAACGTACATAATATCAGGATTGTTTGTAACTACATCAATGGCTGTAACACGACCAGACATTCCACCAGGACCTATATTTCGTGGTTTCATGTTTTTTACTAAATCCATTGAAAACTCTTGGGCAAAAAGTAATGAGGCACTTAAGAAGAGAATGATTGAGAAGACGTTTTTCATGTGTTTATTATTATTGAGTTTTAAATTTACGTAAAAAAACAATCAAGCGTTTATATTCTAGTCTTTTAAACGTTTGATTTGTTTGGGTTTAAGCCATAACCAAAATCCGCTAAACGATAACAACATCAACCCTAAGGATGTGATAGTTGAATAGAAAAGTTTAAATGGTGTGGATTGGTTTTTAAATAGAAAGTCCATTATTGAACCATCATGAATCATTTCAATAATATCAGCAGTTCTTTGTTTTACTGATAGGACTTCACCTGTGTAACAGTCTATTTGAATTTCGGTAAAGTGATTTTCAAACCTCACTTTAGTGACACCTTTATTTGGTCTGTAATCTATTCGGTTGATTTCAGGTGAAAGGTTTAAAGACTCTATATGTTTTATTGCATTGTCTCTAATTATATCTAATGATATTAGAGATAATGTGTTTGAGGACGAAGCATGCGTTTTGGGTTTAAATTGAAATTGTTCTTTCCAAGTTAGAAGTAAGCCTGTAGCTCCTAAAAGAAACATAAAAAACACTAAAGGAATTGCAACATAACGATGAAGTTTTCTGTATGTTCTAGAGGTTTTAGCGAGTTGTTTTCGTTTTTGTTTCAAGCTTAAGATTTACAAAAAAGTTAAGAAACACTAAAAATATATAATATTCCTTAAAAATATCTTAAACTCTTGTTAATGCGAGTTTACTCTTTTAAGATTAAAGTTGGAACACTTGCTTTGTTTTTATCTTCTTCATTATTGTTTATAATCCACTGCGTTCCATATACATCTTCATAGGTGATTTCGTAAGAAATATTTTTTGTTTCTAAAACCTTTAAAAATGTTTCAATGTTATATTTTCCATTAATTTCAATTAAGCTAATATGTTCATTTGCTGGAAGTACAAAACCACTCACCAATGCACTAGTTACTTTTGGTATTGTGTCAATCTCTTTAGAGGAATTGAAGATTTCATTAAATAAATCGTCAGAGTTATTAAATGTTTTAGAGTTGTTTAAAGTTAGTTTTACTTTTTTAATAAAAGCAGGACCAACACCTTTATTACCAAGTATAAGCTGGAAGTGATTATTGTAATTACTCTGCCATTGGTTTAGATACGGTAAGACACTTGCACTTTGCTGTTTTTGAGTAAGTTTATTGTCTTCTCTCGCTAAATAAGATTGATAAATTAATGCAATTAAAGAAATGACACTGATAAAAAGAGCAGAGGTGCTCATTACTTTTTCAGAGGTCCAGTTAACCTTCCATTTCCTTTTTTTGGGTTGGGTAGTTTCTTCAGACATGGTTAATTGATAAATAGCTAGAGTTAAAGTTACTAAAATATTACCTACTACTTCTTGATTTTATGTTTTTACTACACAATTCAATAATTTCAGAGATTCGTTTTATTCTTGTAGCTTCTCGTTTAGCTTGATTGAGCCAATACAAATATCCTTTTTTGTATGATGGAGCAAAGTTTTGGTAGTTGGTAAATGCTGTTTTGTTTGCATTGAAAGCAATTTGTAAATCTTCAGGGATAATACCATTTTCAACATCATCGAGTACAGACCAACTTCCGTTTTCTTTTGCTATTTCAATAGTTTTATGACCTGCATCATGCATTAAATTTTCAGTAATTAGATCAACTATATAACGCTTGTTTAAAGCGCTCCAAACACTTTTAGGGTTACGAGGTGAAAAATATTGTCTGCGTTTTCCGTTACCAAGACTTTTAACTGTAGAATCTATCCAACCATAACAAAGGGCTACTTTTACAGCTTCTTCCCATCGCATACTTTCATTTTCGTGTTCTACTTTGTAGAAAATAAGATAAATGCCTTTGGATAGTGAATGGTTTTTATGAAGCCATGTTCTCCATTCTTTGTCGGTCTTGAAATAATGTTCTTCTATTTCTTTAATTGGTTTTTAGATTTAAGTGTTGTTATTATTTTGTGAATTTACGCAACAAAGTTCTTACTTCATCAGTATCTTTAACATAATATCTGGCTTTGGTTTTTTTGAAACCTACTTTTACAGTATATGCTGATTCTGGAAGTTCTTCAAACATGTATTCGTCTGTCCAGTCATCACCTATTGAAAATATAAAATCATAAGACTTCTCGTTAAGCAATCTTAGTGCTGCTCTGCCTTTGTTAACGTTACTGCTTTTTATTTCAATAACCTTGTTGCCTTTGAGAACTGTTAAGTTATCGTTGGAAATTAAACTGGTTAATACAGTATTTAGTTCTATAGTTCTTATTTGAGCTAATTCAGGATCTGCTTTACGATAATGCCATGCAAGAGAATATTTTTTCTTTTCAATAAATGTACCTGGAGTTCTATCGACAAAAGTTTCTAATATAGGTTGAATATTTGCCATCCAATCATTCTTTAAATGCTCGAGCGCTTCCCAATTGGTATGTTGTTTTTTTAACCAAACACCATGATCGGTAATTAATGTATAACTTTTTTTACTGAACCATTCGTTAAATGTATCTTGGTCTCTACCACTAATAATTACTACATCAGTGTTTTCTTGTTGATCGATGGTATCTAGGAGTTCAAAAAGCTCAGCATCAGGTTTAGCATCTTTTGGGTCGTTTTTAAAACCAGCTAATGTACCATCGTAATCTAAGAGTAGTAGTTTGCTAGAAGCGGAATTGTAATCAGATAACATTTTCTTTTGAAGCGCATCGTCCAGTCGTGTAGAAACCATTACTGTATCCTTGATTTTTGTAGCGTTTAATGATTTCATAAACTCATCTGCCCATTTTTCAACTGTATAACGTTTTAATCGCTTTTGTAGAATTTTCATACGCTTACTTTGTTCTTCGGTAGGCATTTCAATAGCTTGCTTTAAAGTGTCGGCTATTTCTTCAAAATTATTAGGATTGATAAGTAAAGCCTCATTCATTTCTTTTGAAGCTCCAGCCATTTCACTTAAAATAAGCACACCATCTTCATTTGTTCTTGTAGCAAC
Source organism: Gaetbulibacter jejuensis (assembly GCF_039524015.1). NCBI lineage: Bacteria > Pseudomonadati > Bacteroidota > Flavobacteriia > Flavobacteriales > Flavobacteriaceae > Gaetbulibacter > Gaetbulibacter jejuensis. The sequence goes on from NZ_BAAAGF010000004.1 coordinate 260,017, forward strand.
ATACTCTTTAGCTACTAAATTCATCCCATCTCTTACAGGTGTAATTAATGCAATATCTGAAGAGGTGTAAAGATCTATAAGGTTTTCAAAAGGCATTGAGCGGTAAAAATACCAAATAGGAGTCCAGCTTACTGTGGCAAACTCACCATTAATTCTACCAACAAGTTCATCAGTATCACGTTTTAGTTTTTGATATTGAGGAACATTGGAACGCGAAGGAACTGCAAGCATTATGAGGCGTACTTTTTCTTTAAATTGAGGGTATTTGTTTAAAAAGTACTCAAAAGCTCTTAGCCTGTTTGGGATACCTTTGGTGTAATCCAACCTATCAATTGAGAGTACCATTTTAGCATTAGAAGTAGACTGAATGTGGTTGTCTAGTCTTCGTTGTAATTCCGATTTTTCTTTGGGATTTTGATTGGTATGCGTTAATGCAGCATCATGAAATTTGTTGTAATCAATTCCCATAGGAAACGAATCTACTGTTACAACTCTGTCATGATAATTTATTTTATTGAACTTTACATCTAGCCTTAATATTCGTTTTACCGAACTTAAAAAATGACGTTCATAGTCATAAGTATGGAATCCAAGCAAATCCGCACCTAACATACCTTCAAGCAATTGTTCTCTCCATGGGAAAGTTCTAAAAATTTCATACGATGGGTAAGGTATGTGTAAAAAGAAACCTATAGTCGTATTAGGCTTTTTGTCTTTAATAAGTTTTGGTAATAGTAAAAGTTGATAATCATGCACCCAAACATTGTCACCATCTTCAATATGCTCTAAAACTACGTCAGCAAATTTTTGATTCACCTCTTGGTAAGATTCCCATTGGTCTTTTTCAAATTCGGTGTATTCCATAAAATAATGAAACAAAGGCCAAAGTGTTTTGTTACTAAACCCAAAATAGAAGTTTTCTACATCTTGTTCGTTTAATGAAACGGCGACGCATTTTTCTTTTTTTACAGCTTCGTCAACCTTTTTTTTAGTGGAGCTATCTATCTCTTCTTCAGTGAGTCCAGACCAGCCAACCCAAATTCCATTGCCTTCAGCATGTACCGATTTCATTCCTGTGGCTAATCCGCCAACACTAGGTGTGATTTTTAAAGAATTGTCGTTTTCAAGTTTAATTTGAAGTGGTAATCTATTGGAAACAATTATTGTTTTACTCATAATTATGGTTAAGATAATAGGTTTTAAAGTGTATTTTGTTAATTTAATGAAAAATTAAGTGTTAACCATACCTAAAGCAGTATTTAATGGATAATTTAGATTACGGTATTATTGGAAATTGTAGAAGTGCAGCATTAATTTCAAAAAAAGGAGCTATAGAATGGTGTTGTTTGCCAGAGTTTGATTCGTCTTCGGTTTTTGCAAAAATTCTGGATGAAAAAATAGGAGGAAGCTTTGATATTTTAGTAGATGAGAGTTTTTCTATAACTCAGGATTATATTGAAAACACTACTATTTTAGTTACTAAATTCAGTAACGGAATTGACACTTTTGAGGTGCACGATTTTATGCCTCGATACTACAAGCCTAATGGTGATTACCAATCTCCACCAGAAATTATTAGGTATTTTAAGCATATTTCAGGGAAACCAACATTTAAGGTTAATTACAACCCTAAACTAGAGTATGCTAAAGGAAAGACTGAAATGTATGTGAAAGACCATTTTATAGTAAGCCTAACCTATGGTGAAAAGTTTGATACTTTATTTTTATATACCAATTTTGATAAACAAAAAGTGGTTAATGGTGGTGAAATTGAATTAACTGCTGATGGATATTTTCTCTTAGGTTATAACGAAAAAGTGTTTGAGACTACTGTGGATAGTATCTTTTTGGAACACCAACGTACTAAAGTGTATTGGTTAAACTGGATGGATAGAACACCAACCTACAAGCTATACCAAAAGCAAATAGCTAGAAGCGCTATGACTTTAAAGTTGCTCACATATGATAAAACTGGAGCAGTTTTAGCTGCAGCTACAACCTCATTGCCTGAAACTATTGGAGAAGTTAGAAATTGGGATTACCGTTTTTGCTGGATTCGAGATGCATCAATGGTAATTAAAGTGGTTTCAAAATTAGGACATAAAAATATAGCTAAACGCTACTTAAAATTCATAATCGATTTAATACCTGATAAAGATGAAAAACTTCAGATTATGTATGGTATTAATAAAGAGAAAAAACTTACCGAATTTTCATTAGACCATTTAAGCGGTTATAAAAACTCAAGTCCTGTAAGGGTAGGTAATGCAGCTTACAAACAAAAGCAGAATGACATTTATGGTATTTTGATGGATGTAATTCACCAACAGTTTGTAAACTTTTCAATGGATATTGAAAATACCGAAGAGTTATGGACAATTACTAAAGGTATTGTTTGGGTTGTTAACAAGCACTGGCGAGAAGCTGATAAAGGTATTTGGGAATTTAGAGCAGAAGATAGACATTTCACATTTTCAAAAGTACTGTGTTGGGTAGCAGTTGATAAAGCAATTAAAGTTGCTAAGTTACTTAACAAGACTAATAAAATTATGAAGTGGAAGCTTATAGAATCTGAAATACGAGAAGATATAATGCAAAACGCTTGGAATAACGATGTAAAAGCCTTTACGCAATCTTATGGTTCGTCAGATTTGGATGCATCTGTATTGCTAATGGAACCTTATGGATTTATTGATGCTAGAGATCCTAAATATGTAAGTACAGTAAATGCTATTGAAAGAGAGTTGAGTAATGATGGTTTATTATATCGATATAAAAACAAAGACGATTTTGGGTTGCCATCGTCGTCATTTACAATATGTACGTTTTGGTTTATAAATAGTTTATACAAAATAGGAGAGGTGCAAAAAGCCAAAAAACTATTTGATAAACTATTGTCTTATAGTAATCATCTAGGGTTGTTTAGCGAAGATATAGACTTTAAAACCAAACGACTTTTAGGTAATTTTCCACAAGCGTATTCGCATTTAGCGTTAATTGAAACAGCAATTAACCTATCTAACATCACAGAGCAGGAACGTGTTATGGATACAATACTTAAATAAAATTACTTTTTATAGTTGAATTTTACGACTTCTATTGAACCATCTTTTTGGTGAATGTCAACATAAACATTCATTTCATTGTCAGAGATGCGTTCAAAGGTCATGCCTTCAAAAATCACTTTGTTTGGTGTGATCTCTTTTAGAGGGAAATCTACAGTTTCATCCTTGGTTTCCCAACCTCGTAATTGGCTATCAAAATGTTTAAGCTGAAGGATTAAGCTGTTTTCAACCTCTCTAATAATTTCAATTTCGTAAAACGAAACTTTGTTGTCGTTAATTAATTTAAACGTCGCCATCATTGAGCCACCTGATGGTTTGCTCCAGTTTTCTTCTGTAATTCCACCAAACGCTTCCCCTTTCCAATTGCCAGCTATCCAAGCACAATTTTCTAATTTTGGCTCGAGCTTTGTTTCAGTGTTTACAGGAATTTCTGCTTGAGTAGTTTCAGCAGCAATTAATAATTTGGTAGCTTCAGGATTGGTTGTTAGTCTTGTAATAGTTGTAATTCCGTAGGAAGATAAATCAGTTACGGTCTTCCAATTGTTGTCTTTGTTTAATGTGAATTTTTGTAAACTACTTCCTTTACCTGAAAGAATAGTTATATGATTAAGCCAACAAATGTCCTCAACACCCTCAATGGTGTTTGCAATGGTTTTTATAGCTCCTGTTTTTGGGTTTAAAGATTTAATTTTCCATTGGGTTTCATCCTCTTTTGAAATAAAGCTTACTAAGTTTGAATCTGGAATTTTATGAAACGAACGACCAACATTTGTTGCGTATTTTTTTGAAATACCTTTATTAACGTCAGTAACATAAAGGTTTAATTCGGTGTCTTCAATAACAGCAGATACAATTGTGTTTTCATCATACCATGTGTAATAAGCAACTACAAGGTCTTTGATTATTTCAGTAGATTCTGAAGTTTTTAAGCTGTACGCATATAAACGCTGTTTGCCATCAGGATCTAATCTTACTGCTGAAACTGCATCTTTATTCGGAATTTTTAAAGGTGTGTACTCTCCACCTTCTGTAAAGTTTAACCACGTTTTGGAACCATAGTTTGTATGATATTTTATAATGTCTGTTTGACCATTTCTGTTTGAAGAAAATAAAATATAGTCATTGTTCATAAAAGAAGGTTGGTTGTCATAACCTTCATTATTAGAAATGTTTTTTCCTGATGTTACACTAATATTAGAACTTGGAGATTCAATGTTGAATAAAAATATTTCGGTGTCTTGTTGAGGAAAAGCAAAAGCAGATAGCAAAAAAGTAACACTTAATAAGACAATTTTTTTCATGGATTCAGTAATTGATTTTTAAAGGTAATAAAAAAGTCGGCTATAATTAGCCGACTTTTCAACATTTGAACTAGCCTATTGTTTTAAAAACAATATTTATTTTCTGCTTTTACTTTTTCAGCAATTGTATTTCTTAGCTCAACTACATTAGGGTAGTTTGCGTATTTTGTAAAACGTTTTAAGCCCATAAGCATTGCTTTTTGCTCGTCACCGTCAGCAAAGGATACAATACCTTCTAAACCATTTTTCTTAACAAGTTCAACAGCATTGAACAAATACAATTTAGCCATTGCTATTTGTTCTTTTTGCTTGTCTTCACCAAAACGTTTAACGTTTTTCTCAGTTCTTAAAATTGTTGACTCTGCCATATATATTTCAATTAAAATATTAGAAGCAGCCATCATTAATTGTTGATGCTTTTCTAAGTCTGGTCCATATTTTTGAACTGCAGCACCAGCAACCATTAAGAATACTTTTTTAAGTTTAGCAATCATTTCTTTTTCTTCTGAAAATAACACAGAATAATCTGGCATATCAAAAGAAGGAATACCCATTAATTCATCTTTTACAGCCATTGCAGGACCTAATAAGTCGACATGACCTTTCATAGCTTTTTTAACTAACATTCCTACTGAAAGCATACGGTTAATTTCGTTTGTACCTTCGTAAATACGAGCAATACGAGCATCTCTCCAAGCAGCTTCCATAGGTGTTTCTTCAGAGAATCCCATACCACCAAAAATTTGGATACCTTCATCTGCACAACTTTGTACGTCTTCAGAAACAGCAACTTTTAAGATAGAACACTCAATAGCATATTCCTCAACACCTTTAAGTTCTGCTTCTTGATGACTATTGCCTTGAGACATTCTTATAGCTATACGGTCTTCAATATTTTTTGCAGCTCTGTAACACGCAGATTCACCAGTATAGGCATTAGTAGCCATTTCAGCTAATTTAGATTTTATGGCTCCAAATTCAGCTATAGGTGTTTTAAATTGCTTACGTTCAGTTGCATATTGCACACCACTTGTGGTTATACGTCGTTGTGAATCTAAACAAGCAGCAGCTAATTTAATACGACCTACGTTTAAGGCATTCATAGCAATTTTAAAACCGTTACCACGCTCTGACAACATGTTTTCTACTGGTACTTTTGTGTCGTTAAAAAATACTTGACGAGTAGAACTTGCACGAATACCAAGCTTGTGCTCTTCTTCACCTAAAGTAATACCATTTTCAGGGTTGTTTTCAACAATAAATCCTGTAATGTATTTATCGTCCTCAATACGAGCAAACACAATGAAAAGGTCACAGAATCCAGCATTTGAAATCCACATTTTTTGACCATTGATGATATAATGTTTACCATCATCGGACAATTTAGCGGTAGTTTTACCAGAGTTAGCATCACTTCCGGCACCTGGTTCGGTTAAGCAGTATGCTCCGAACCATTCACCAGAAGCCAACTTTGGCACATATTTTTGTTTTTGTTCTTCAGTTCCATAAAGAGTAATAGGCATGGTTCCAATTCCAGTATGCGCACCAAAAGCAGTACTAAAAGATCCTGTGCCACTAGAAATGTAATCGCATACTAGCATAGTAGAAACAAATCCCATTCCCATTCCGCCATATTCTTCAGGAACAGCAACGCTTAAAAATCCCATTTCACCAGCTTTTCTCATACATTCTTCAGTTAAAGCATAGTCTTTAGCTTCAAATCGAGCTTTGTTAGGGATAATTTCTCGGTCGTTAAATTCAATTACCGATTCCTTCATCATTTGTTGTTCTTCTGAAAAATCTTCAGGAGTAAAAATGTCTTCACAGCTAGTTTCTTTAACTAAGAATTGACCACCTCGTAAAATATCTTTTTCTGTTGCTTCCATTACAGTATATTGTTTAAATAAGTTTAGTTTAAAAATTCAAAAATTCCGCAAGCACCTTGTCCTGTACCAACACACATGGTTACAGCTCCATATTTACCTGCCATATTGCGTTTGCGCATTTCATCAAACAGTTGAACTGAAAGTTTAGTTCCAGTACAACCTAATGGATGACCGAGTGCAATAGCACCACCATTAACATTAACAAGGTCTGGGTTTAACCCAAGTTCGCGAATAACAGCAATAGATTGCGATGCGAAAGCTTCGTTAAGCTCAATAAGTTCTAAATCGTTTTGTTTCAAATTTGCTTGAGCTAATGCCTTTGGAATAGCTTTTACTGGACCAATTCCCATAATACGAGGTTCAACACCAGCAGCAGCATAACTTACTAATCGTGCAATAGGCTTTAAACCTAATTCGTTAACCATGTCTTCGCTCATTACCATTACAAAAGCAGCACCATCACTCATTTGCGATGAGTTTCCAGCGGTTACGCTTCCGCCTTGAGCGAAAACAGGACGAAGTTTAGCTAAAGCCTCTAGGTTTGTACCTTTTCTTGGGCCTTCATCTTTATTTACTGTATAAGTTTTGGTTGCTTTTTTACCGTTTTCGTCAATGTATGTTTGCTCTACATTAATAGGAACAATTTGATCTTGAAAACGGTCTTCAGCTTGCGCTTTTAAGGCTTTCATGTGAGAATTGTATGCAAACTCATCTTGATCTTCACGAGAGACTTTAAACTGGTTTGCAACAGCCTCTGCAGTATTTCCCATTCCCCAATAATAATCTTCATGACCAGCTTTTACGGTGTCGTAATTTAATTCTGGTTTGAAACCTGTCATAGGTACTGCACTCATACTTTCAGCTCCACCTGCAATAATACAATCGGCCATTCCTGCTTGTATTTTGGCAGTAGCCATACCAATGGTTTCTATTCCTGAAGAACAAAAACGGTTTACGGTAACACCAGGAACATCTACAATATCTAATCCCATTAATGAAATTAAACGTGCCATGTTTAGTCCTTGTGCACCTTCAGGCATAGCGTTACCAACGATAACATCGTCAATACGTTTTGGGTCAAGGTTGGGCAGTTCTTTCATCATGTATTTGATGGTTTCTGCTGCCAGTTCATCGGTTCTTTTAAAGCGGAACAGTCCTTTTGGTGCCTTGCCAACGGCTGTTCTATATGCTTTTACTATATATGCTGTTTTCATGTTTTCTTAGTTTCTTAAAGGTTTCCCTGTTTTTAGCATGTGCTGAATACGCTCAAGTGTTTTACGTTCGGTACAAAGACTTAAAAATGCTTCACGTTCTAGGTCTAATAAATACTGCTCGCTTACAGCTGTAGGTTCACTTAAATCACCACCAGCCATTACGTAAGCTAACTTATTAGCGATTTTTTGGTCGTGTTCACTTATGTAGTTACTTGCCTCCATAGAGTCAGTACCTACTAAGAACATACCTAGCGCTTGTTTACCTAACACCTTAACGTCTTTACGTTTTATAGGTTGTGTGTAACCTTGTTCTGCCATTAATTTAGCATAGGCTTTTGCAGTTGCTATTTGTCGATCTTTATTCACAACAACAACATCTTTTCCTTTTTGAAGTATGCCTAAATCAAAAGCTTCGTAAGCTGAAGTTGATACTTTAGCCATACCAATTGTTAAGAAATATTCTTGAAGTACGTTAAGTTTTACATCGCCTTTGTGGAATAAATCAGATGCTCTTAAAGCCATTTCTTTAGAGCCTCCACCACCAGGAATTACACCTACACCAAACTCTACAAGTCCAATGTAAGTTTCAGCTGCAGCCACAACTTTATCAGCGTGAAGCGATAATTCGCAACCACCACCAAGTGTCATACCATGAGGTGCAGCAACGGTTGGAATAGCCGAGTAGCGCATACGCATCATGGTGTCTTGGAAGTATTTGATAGCCATGTTCAACTCGTCATATTCTTGTTCTACAGCCATCATGAAAATCATACCAATATTGGCACCAACTGAAAAATTTGCAGCTTGATTACCAATAACTAATCCTTGGAAATCTTTTTCAGCTAAATCAACTGCTTTGTTCAATCCTGCAAGTACGTCACCACCAATGGTGTTCATCTTACTTTGGAATTCGCAGTTTAATATACCATCTCCTAAATCTTCAATAACAACACCAGTATTTTTGAATACTTCTTTAGATTTTCTGATGTTATCTAAAATGATAAATGCATCTTGACCAGGTATTTTGGTTTGTGTTTTTGAAGGAATATCATAGAAATACGAAGCTCCATCTTTTACTGTATAGAACGATTTACTACCAGAAGCCAACATGTCGTTTACCCATGAAGCTGGTTCTAAACCTTCAGCCTTCATAATTTCCAAACCTTTTTCTACACCAATAGCATCCCAAATTTGAAATGGACCATGTTCCCAACCAAAACCAGCTTTCATAGCATCATCAATCTTGTAGAGTTCATCGGTAATTTCAGGAATTCTATTAGAAACGTAGGCAAACATAGCAGCGAAATTTTTACGATAAAAATCACCTGCTTTATCTTTTCCGTCAACTAGAATTGGAAAGCGGTCTATAACTTTATCTACTGTTTTGGTAAGTTCTAAAGTGGCAAATTTTGCTGATTTTTTCGATCTGTATTCAAGTGTATCAAGATCTAATGATAAAATTTCGCTTTTACCATTATCGTCTTTTACTTTTTTATAAAACCCTTGACCTGTTTTGCTTCCTAACCATTTGTTTTCCATCATGGTGCTGATGAAATCTGGTAATTTAAACAGTTCATGAGCTTCATCGTTAGGACAATTGTCATAAATACCGTTTGCAACATGTACCAAAGTATCTAATCCAACCACATCAACAGTACGGAAAGTAGCCGATTTTGGTCTTCCAATAACAGGACCAGTTAATTTATCAACTTCTTCAATAGTTAAACCCAAATCTTTTACTTGATGGAATAACGATTGTATACCAAAAATACCAATACGGTTTCCAATAAAAGCAGGTGTATCTTTCGCTACCACTGAAGTTTTACCTAAGTATTGTTCGCCATAACCATTTAAGAAATCAAGAACATCTTGCGATGTTTTTGGTCCTGGAATAATTTCGAATAATTTTAAGTAACGTGCTGGATTAAAAAAGTGCGTTCCGCAGAAATGTGCTTGAAAATCATCGCTTCTGCCTTCACTCATAAACTTAATAGGAATACCAGACGTGTTGGAAGTAATCAAAGTTCCTGGTTTACGATGTTTGTCAAGCGTTTCAAACACTTTCTTTTTAATATCTAAGCGCTCTACAACCACCTCAATAATCCAATCTACATCAGCAACTTTTGCAATATCATCTTCTAAATTACCAGTAGTAATTCTGCTTGCAAAATTTTGATGATAAATAGGAGAGGGTTTTGATTTTAAAGCGGTTTGTAACGAGGTGTTTACCAAACGGTTTCTAACCACTTTGTCTTCTAGTGTTAAACCTTTAGCTTTTTCGGCATCGGTAAGTTCTCTAGGAACGATGTCTAACAGTAGTACTTCCACACCAATATTGGCAAAGTGGCAAGCAATACCACTACCCATTATTCCGGATCCGATAACTGCTACTTTATTAATAATTCGTTTACTCATTATTATATATTGTTATTTGTCTTGTTTGTATATTTTTTTGTTTGAAATCATATCGTTAATCAACTCAGCAACTTCATAAAAGTGATTGATTTTTTCTTGTGTGATATTTTCTCTAATAGCTTCGTTAAAGGTTAGTACCTTTTCGCGAGAGTAGGCTCTTTTTTCTCTACCAAACTCTGTGAGATGAATTAATACACCACGACCATCTTCTGGGTTTGGTTTGCGCTCAATTAAACCACGAGTTTCCATAGTTTTTAATATTCTGGATAATGAAGTAGCTTCCATTCCCATTTTTGGGCCTAATGAGGTTGAAGGCGTTCCTTTTTCAGGGTCAATGCTTAATAGGGTAAAACCTGTAGCCATTGTGCTTTCAAACTTAGAGGCTTCTTCGTTATACATTTTGTTTACTGCTAACCATGTGGTTCGCAATACGTAATCGATGGTTTTGTCTTTCATTCAAAAATTTTAAACTTTTCAAATATAATAAAATTTATTATGCATGCATAATAAATAATGATAATTTAACATAAAAAAACACCTTGTATTAAGGTGTTTGTAATTTTAAGGCTTATTAATTGTAGATTTTATCGTAAAGATCCTTATGAATGTTTTTGATGACATCTCGTTTCATTTTCATAGTAGGAGTGAGATGACCACTATCAATTGACCAAATAACTGGTGTTAATTCAAAACGTTTTATCTGTTCCCATTTACCAAAATGCTTGTTGCAATTGTCAACTTCTTTTTGAATTCTATTTATAACTTCTTCTGAAGCACAAATAGCTTCGGGAGAATTTTCTATATTTTTCTTTTTACGTTCTATCCATTCAGAAACAAACTCAAAGTTAGGTTGAATAAATGCAGCTGGCATTTTTTCGCCTTCACCTATAACCATTGCTTGTTCAATAAAACGGGATTGTTTTAAGTACCCTTCTAAAAGAGGTGGAATAATATATTTACCACCTGAGGTTTTAAACATTTCTTTTTTGCGACCAGTAATTTTAAGGAAGCCTTCAGGGTCTATTTCACCTTTGTCTCCTGTATGAAAATAGTCGTCAGTCATTACACTAGCTGTTTTTTCTGGATCTTTATAGTAACCCATCATAACGTTGGGTCCTTTTATTAAAACTTCTCCATCATCAGCAATTTTAACTTCAACGTTATCTATTGGTATGCCTACACTACCAACTTTAAACATATTATCTGCGTATTTACCAACCGACACAACTGGCGAAGTTTCAGTAAGTCCGTAACCTTCCATGACTTGCATTCCTGCGGCACAAAAAATTCTTGTTAACCTAGGTTGAAGTGGAGCACTACCAGACACCATTGTGCTTAAAGTTCCGCCAAGAGCTTCTTGCCATTTGCTGAAAATTAATTTGCGAGCAATACTTAATTTAAATTCATACCAAAAGCCATTTTGTTTATAAGGTTTCCATTGCTCGCCAAGTTCAACAGCCCAATAAAATAGTTTTTGCTTGATGCCTGAAAGATCTTCGGCTTTAGCCATAATTTTATCGTATACTTTTTCAAGTAAACGCGGAACAACACTCATAAGGTGAGGTTTTATTTCTTTAGCATTATCACCAATTTTATCTAAACCTTCGGCAAAGTAAATGGAGGTTCCAGCATATTGATAAATGTATATGAGTACGCGCTCAAAAATATGGCAAATAGGTAGGAAACTTAAAATTCTAGTTTCTCCTTTTATGATGGGTAATCTTTTAGAGGAGTCTAATGCATTACTAGTAATATTCCAATGAGACAGCATAACTCCTTTAGGTCTTCCTGTAGTACCAGAGGTGTATATAATAGTTGCTAAGTCTTCAGGTTTTACTGAGTTTTTTCTGGCTTCAACTTCTTCTTGATTACTTGTGTCTTTACCTAGCTCTAATAATTCAGAATAATGCTTGCAACCTTTAATGTGATTAAAAGAATATACGTCTTTTAGCTTAGTGTTTCCTATTACTTTATTTACTTTTTCTAAAACTTCTTCGTCTGATACAAAGCAATAAATAGACTCACTATGGTTTAATACATATTCATAATCCTCAGCAGAAATTGTTGGGTAAATAGGAATATTTTGCGCACCTAATTGTAGTACTCCAATATCAACAATGTTCCATTCCGTTCGGTTGGTTGAAGATATTACAGCTATTTTATCGTTTTTTTGTATACCAAGTTTTAAAAGTGCTCTACTTAGTGCATTGGCTTTGTCAATATATTCTTGAGTAGATGTTGCAATCCATTCACCATCATATTTTGTCACCAAAGCTTTTTCAAGGCTATTGTTTTCCAATTGATAGTATGGAAAGTCGAAGAGTCTAGTAATTTCTGTCATTGGGTTTCAGTACTATTGAAGACTCGCAAATTATGAAATTACAAATGATTTTCAAATATGTTGTTAAAAAAAAGGGTGTTATTTTAAGATTTTGATGTTTTATAGTCTTATAAATTAAGGATATATTAAGAGTGCTAGTTTAGAAAAAGAAAAAAGGCCAAGTTTAAAAACTTGACCTAATGCATGATTAATAGCTATATTATTCCCTAAATAATTAACTTTAAACTTCAAAATTACTTGTTTAGAGCTAAGGTTTTATGTAAAAAATCGTCAAAATGAAAGTTTAATATCTTATCTTCTTGTAGAGCATGTCCCTGAGTATTGGGTGTTTAGTGCCAAAAAGTTGTTTAGGTGTTTTGCCGCTAAACTGCTTTACATCTCTTGAGAAATGGGAGTAATCATAATATTTAAATTCTTCAATAGCGCTAAGCATATCTATATTATTTGCTTCTAAATGTCTAACAATGTAATTGAACCTAATTAGTCTTAAAAATTTATTGACAGTCACGCCTGTTGCGGTTTTAAAATAACGATTTAACGATGAGTGTGAAATATGAAATTCATCAATTATATTAGTTACATTAAGCAAACCATTATTGATGAAGATGTAATCGATAATATCTGAAATCTTACTTTTTTTAATCCACTCAGCATAAAAAGGTTTTAAATGCTTGTCAATTATTAAAATGTAATCGTTGTGCGCTGCTGTTTCAATTTCACGATGTAAGTCATCAACTACTTTTTGAGAAACGATATGACTTATTTTAGAAATAGCACCTTGAGTATTTACGTTGGTTTTAGAGATTTGATAGAATCGATCAGTATTCATCCTAATAACAACAAACCAGCTGTTTTTTTTCGCAACAATATTGAAATTAGGCATTATTGAATTTATAAAAGCCTTAGGAAGAGTATAGTTTTCTTTTTTGTTGTTAATTGAAATATCACCATAAACCAATACTAAATAACTATAGCCTGTTGAGGTAATGATGGTTTCAAAGTCTTGCTCGTATTCAAGTTTAACCATATTTGAAAACAAAGGATGGTTTTTAATTTCTTTGGATAGAGATAATTTAGGCAAAGTTGATGCAGTTTTTAATGTATGTAATTAATACACTGGTGCTTGATGATATAGTAAATGTATTAAAATTAAAAGATTTAAAAAAGGCCAAAACAATTTATAGTCTTGACCTTTTTTAAGTTGATTAATAGCATCGTTTAATTTTTACTGCTTAATAATTTTAAAGCTTTCAGTTTTATTATTGCTTGCTAGCTTTAGTATATATATTCCTGTTGGTAATGATGTTACATCTATAATTGATGTTTTAACGCTATTTGATTTTAGAACTTCTTGGCCTTGTACATTGTATATACTGTAGTCAAACTGCTGACTCTCTGTTTTTATGTTTAGTATATTACTTACTGGGTTAGGGTAGATTTTAAAATCTGTAGTTGAAACATCACTAATATTTAAAGTCGATTGAAGTTCATAAGCGCCAATATCTATAGTGCCGTCAAATAGCCTTGGATTACCTGCTAAATCTAGATTAATATCTGGTATAGTGGCATTTGTTCCTGCGTTGACTAGAGGAGAAGATGTTGTTAATGCGTAATCACCGTTTAAATTAGGAGCTGTGTTGGCTAGTATAGGATTAACAAATGCTGGATTTGTAGTCATCATCAAGTTTCCAACTCCAGTATTGTTAAAGTCTCCGTTTAATGAGTAACTTATATCGCAGCTTGTACATTGTCCCATATTAGGAAAAGCAAACCCAGCATCATTTCCACTTACTACTGAATTTGTCATAGTAAAGGACTCTCCTATATTTCCACTAGTAGGCACGTAAGCAAATACTCCACCATTGTAATTGTCTGCATAATTTCCTGAAACAGTAATGTTTGTAACAGTAGTAGTTGATGTAAATAAATACATGCCACCACCTTGACTTATTGCTTTGTTACCAGAGAATAGAGCGTTTTCTATGGTTGTGTTTGCAAAGCGAGTTTCAAGAGCACCACCTGTTGCAGCAGAATTGTTTTGAAATGTTGTGTTAAAAATTACTAATTCACTCATTGTGATATCTGCTAGTACTTCGCCTGATTGAGGTTGTACTCCGTGGAATGCAATAGCTCCTCCAATACTAGCTGTGTTACTAGTAAATTTACAATTAGAAATAATCATGTTTGCTTCAGAAGCATATATTGCACCACCAGATGTTTGTTCAAGACCACCAGTTGTTGGAACATTTCCGTTTTGAAAATGAATGCCATCTATAATAGTACCTAAACTTTGAATATTGAAGATTCTAGAATTATTATTGCTACTAATTATTGTGTTTTCTATACCGTTTCCAAAGAATGTAAGTGGTTTGTCTATAAATATTTCACCTGAAGTTAAAATAATGCTACTTCCATTAAGTGCTGGATCAAAAGAGATTGTTGTGCCATCGCAAGCATTTTCAATAACATGACGTAAAGACCCTGGACCACTATCTGCAGTAGATGTAACCATAACAGAATTTTCGCAAGCTATGAAAAATTCATAAGCTCCTAAATCTACAGTTGAATTGTATATTCTTGGGTTTCCATCTAAATCTTCAGTTAAGTCTATAAAATTGTTGTCGCCAGCATCTATGGCAGGAGAGCTATCGGTTAATTTGTAACCATCAACATATATAGGGTCTGTGTTTTCTATGTTATTTCCTCCATCATTTACATTTGGAGGAATGCTACCATTGTTTCCAGAAGTAATATTAAAGAATAAACAATGTGATACAATAGGTGAGTTTGCTCCTCCATTATTTATATTTCCGTTGCTACCACTGTTATTAGTGAATATACTATTTGTGGCCGTAACGTTGCCAGCAAATATATGAATACCTCCACCGTGAGAGGCAATATTGTTTGCTATAGTACAATTTATTGTTGCAAGACTTCCACTTTCGGCTGAAATTGCGCCACCACCAGCAGTTGCAATGTTGTCAAAGAACAAGCTATTGGAAATAGTAGTTGTAGTTGAACTGTTACCGAAGTTTATTATAGCACCACCAACACCATTATTAATTCCGTTTCCGTAGGCGGTATTGTTTTTAAAGATGCAGTTGTTTATGTTTATGTTTTCAGCATTTCTAATATAAATACCAGCTCCAGCACGACCAATGGCTACTTGCGAGTTATCAGAATCATCATCGGCATAACCATTTTCAATAATAAATCCATCTAATGTAACATTGTTTTCGTTTAAGGTTATAATAGTATGTGAATCTCCAGAATTTGACGTGTTGTCATTGTTTAAATCTCCTGAAAGAATAGTTAGATTTTCTGACCAGTTACGTTCACTTGCTGTAGTTTCGGTGCCATTAAAGCCTCCAAGAACGGTTATATTGTTAGGAATGATAAAACTGTCGGTTTCAAGTAAACCTGGTTTGTATGTGCCAGATGCTACCCATATTTCATTAGCGCATATGGCATTGTTGATAGCATCTTGTAGGCTCGTGAATGCGTTGTTCCAATTGCTTCCATCATTTGCGCCAGTTGCACTAGCATTTACATAAAGAACATTAGGTGAGCCAATACAAGAATCAAATTCATAAGCTCCTCTGTCAATATTAGAGCCAATGATACGCTCATTACCATCTAAATCAAATGTTGAATTGTTATGTGTTGAAAGGCCCGAATCTATTGCACTTGAGGTTTCCGAAACTCTAAAGTTTTTATTTAAAGCATCAACAAACAAAGGGTCGTTTGATGAATTTGAGTTGGTATTGTAAATGTTGTTTATAATACAATGGGTTATGTTTGAATTAGGAGCGTAAATTTGAGTGTTAATTTGTGTGTTGTTTGGGTCATTTGCTCTTGTGTTGTCCCAAAGAATTGAATTGTGAATGTTTACAGTTGCTGTAGTTCCGTTCCAAACTCTAATGCCAGCTCCAGCTTCAGAATCGCCATCATTTTCTGTTAATGTGCAGTTAACAATATTATAGGTTGTTACACCATTATCTAATATGCTTATTCCGCCACCTGTTCCTACATTACCATAAAATAAACTATTTGTGATGTTTACAACACCATCGTCATTAGCGTTTTGTCTTGACCAAATAGCACCTCCATTTAGATTTGCTGAGTTGTCATTAAAGATGCAGTTTTCAATATTTACATTTAAAGTGGCTTCACCAGAGAATGTATTTATAGTTATCGCTCCGCCACTACCATTATTGCCACTAGAAGTGCCTGTTGAGATGTTGTCTTTAAATGTGCAGTATTCAAGGTTTATACCTACAGTGCTTCCTGTAACACCATCTAAAAACAATGCTCCAGCAGAGGTTAATGATTGGTTGTTTTTAAATATACAGTTTTTTACAGTTGGAGTAGAGGTATCACTACCTGATGTGGTTCTGTTTAACCAAGCACCACCTCTTTGGCCATATGTTTCTATTTTTACAGCATTTCCTTTTTCAATGGTAAACCCATCTAATAGCATATTGTTGCCTACGTTTGTTGTTTTAATGATATTATAACTGTTGTCATTAATTTGATTTGGAGCGTTAATGTCTCCACTTAAAACAGTTATATTATTTTCCCAATCTCTTTGATTAGAGTTGGTTTCAGTACCGCTAAAGCCGCCAAGTATTATTATGTCTTCAGGAAGATGAAATGATTCATCACGATTACCTGCTATTTGGTTGTTACCATCATCTGGATAATAGGTTCCTTGAGCTACCCAAACTTCTTGTAATGTAATTCCACAACTTGAGTTGTACATATCCAAAGCGTTTTGTAATGACGAAAATGCATAAGCCCAAGAGCTGCCATCTTGATAAGTGCTTGTATTGTTTGCGTTGACATATATTACATTATTGTTGAATGTTGGACATTCAGACGAGCCATTTTCGTATGGTCCTAAATCTATGTTACTACCATTTAATCTTAAATTATTGTCTAAATCCCTTAAACTGTTATTGTAAGAGTTATTTCCTGCTCCAATTGCGGGAGATGTATTTTGTAATCTGTAATCTTGATTAGGAGCATCCTCAAAAAGCGGATTAGAATCTAAAATATTTGTTCCGTTACTATAACCACCTTGTATAATATTTGTGTCTGCAATACCATTAAAGCTTTGAATATTGGTTGTGTTATTCCAGATAATAGAATTGTATAAAGTATTTCCATTGGTAGCATTTAAGCGTAAGGCAGTGCTATTGTTTGAAAATGAAGAATTGGAAATATTAATTATTCCATTTCCATTACTTAAAGCAATAGAAGCATTGTCGTTAAAAAGCGTGTTTGTTATTGTTAGTGTTTTATTATCGTTTAAATTTATAATATAAGGTATGCTATTGTTAGAGAATTGACACTTGTCAATAAGGATGTTACCATATGGATTAATTACAGAACCTAAACTGTGTACAGATGAATTACCAGAAAAAGTACTTTTTGATATTGTTGCGTCTGTACCATTGAAATAAATAGCAGAACCACTTATACCATTATTTGCTGTATGTGAATTGTTAGTAAAAGAGCAATTTTCTATAACAGGTGGTAAACTACTGCTTCCACTAGTATAAATAGCTCCACCACCCGAGCCTGAAGAGTTACCATCAAAAATTGAATTTTTAATAACTGTGCCTTCTGTTGTCCCCATATAAAAAGCGCCTCCTCTACTTGCTGTATTTGATGAAAACGTACAATTATCAATAATAGGACCTCCATAGTCCCAGTTTAAGGTGTTGTTATAAATAGCACCACCTTCGTTTGCCATGTTTGTTTCAAAAGTACAGTCTCTTATTATTAAGCTTCCTGGTTCAATTTCTACAATATATATAGCACCACCTTTGGCGTTGTAAGAAGTAGTATTTATTGCTTTATTGTTTATGAACTTGCAATTTGAAATAACGGTAGCGTTTGCTCCTCGTGCAAACATGCCTCCGCCCTCATTACTTCCATAACCACCTGAATTATCAGCGTTGCTATTTGTAATTGTAAAACCGTCTATAACATTGTAGTCGCCAGATGTTCTAAAAATGGTATAGACAAAGTTTTGGTCATTATTGTTTTGTTGTATATCACCATTTAGAATTGTTGGGTAGAGTTCTGGGTTTCTAGAGTTATTACTTGCGTTATAACCACCTAAAAGAGTAATGTAGTTTTTGTTCAACAAAAAATAACTAGAACGATCGTTGTCGGTTTGTGAAGCACCTAAATCAGGATAGTAATTTCCTTGGGCAACATGTATTTCATCATAACTACTGGCTGCATTTAAAGCGTCTGTTAAGTGTTGATATGCATTTGCCCAAGATGTGCCATCGTTGTTTCCACCAGAAACATTAACATTAACATAAATAGTGTTTTGAGCTATAGGTGTTAATGAAAAGAATAGAAATAGTAATTGTAGTAGTTTTTTCATAACTATATAGGTTGTTGATTCGATATGCTAAATTATACGAGTGTAGAACTTTATTCAATACGTAGGTCTACGTAGTGTAATTTGAATTAAAAAGAAAGAGGCCAAACGTTTTAAATTTTGACCTCTCAAAGAATTGATTAATAGCTTCGTTTAATTTTGTTCTGCAGGCTTATAAGTACCACAAAGGCAAGGGTAGTTTAGCCCATTTATAACTTCTTGTTCTACATTAAAGAATCGAGGTATTGTTAAACCTCCACCGTTTCCTATACTTGTGTAGTTAAAAGTAATGGTACCTCTAACTCCTCTAGATTCATCTGCAGCGTTTTCTGAAAAGTTTTGTGAATTATTAAAACCAGAATCATTAAAAGAATCTCCTTTAGTAACAGAAGAGGTGATAACCCAAAAAGGAACGTTGTCATAATTTGAATTAGATGAATAATTACCAATAACAATAGCTTGTGTTATTTGTTCGGCAGTAAATGCTCTTGCATACGGTTCTTCAGGATAGCTATCCTTGCACATTTCATTTGCTGCTTGCCAACCAGTTTTACCATTATAACTAAACTTTCCGTCATCAGATGGGTAGCTTCTACCTAAAATATAAGGTTCCATTAGGACAGGATTGGTTACTGTAGATGCTGTCTTAGCATGTAGCGCATATGGAACACTTAATAACTGACTTGTAGCAATAATAGTATAGTTTGTGCCTCCATCGGGATCTGTTTCGGTTTTGATAAAATAAGTGTTAGATGACCAATCAATAGTACTTAAGTCTCCAGATATTACTGATCCACTACCTATTTCTATGCTTATCAATCCGTTTTGGTTTGTTACTGGTGCATGTGTTTCTGTATAAACCGCTGTACCTGTAGAGTTTCCTTGTAAAATGCTTATTTGCATACCAACGCTAGCATTGCTAACAAGTTCGTTAGATGCATTTCTTATAACTGCTTGATAGCTCATTTTTTCAGGGCTTTGCGCATGTGACAAAAAATAGCAAAACACACATGCGATAAGGTATAGTTTTCTCATAATATTAGTTTTTAATGATTTTGAATGCTTTTATAAGATTAGATTGATGATATATGTTTAAAAAGTAGGTGGCCGAAGGTTTCTGTTTCATATTAATAATTGTGCTATTAGAGACTATTTTCTCTATGCTTATTGTTTCACCTAAGAGGTTGACAAGTCTATAAGATAAATCTGGATTATCGTTTTCTAACTTAAGTTGTAATGTATTGGTTGTAGGATTTGGAAAAGCAACTATTTTTAATGATATAGCACTTTCTTGTGTTCCTAATGTTTCTGAAATTGAATACGACTGTTGTACACCTTGCTCAATACTTCCACTTGAAGACGTGTTACTGGTGTAGGCAATCTGTCCTATAGTATAACTTACGCTACCTTGAGAGCTATTTGCTGTGTTACCACTGCTTATTGTAACAGTTTGTGCAACTATTTTTGTATTAAAAAGCAAGACTATAACTATTAAAATAAGTTTTTTCATAACTATATAGGTTGTTGATTTTATATGCTAAATTATATTAGTGTAGAGCTCTATTCAATACGTAGGTCTACGTAGTGTAATTAGGATATTTTGATACTGAATAAAAGAAAGTCCAACGCTACGTTTAAACAGGTTTTCAATGTTTTTGGTATCGCATTGATAGCGTTTAGAAAGTTGTTTTAGTGATGTGTTTTCGTTTAAAAAGTGTAGGTGAAAAATAATACTATCTAATATTGAAGGTGTAAGATCTTTAAGTTTAGGTGTATTTAGTTGTGCTAAAAATTCATCAGAATTGGTAGCCTCTATAGTTATATTATTCTGAGTAAGATGATCTATATATGTTGGTCTGCATTTGACTATAAATTGAGAATGTTTTAATTGTAAAGGGGTTACAAGTGGCTTGTGATAGGTAGTGTTGTTTTCTTTAGAATATAAAATATAACTATATCCATCGGGTTGTAATAGATGATAGTCTTTATTGCTTATACTCACATAAAAGATATCTACAACCCAATAATTAATAGGTAAATAATATTTGTGCTTAGTGATAATAGTATGTTACAATTTTATAAGTTTCAAAATTATAACATGTTGTTTGGTAGTAAAATACGTAGGCTTACGTATTAAAAAGGTCTGGGTTTTGTTTTAACCAGACAAAAAGTGCATTTTGGTTGGTGGTATCTATCTCTAGCTTTTTTATAATGTTACTTCGGTGTTTTTCAACAGTACGTTTAGAGATAAATAGCTCTTCGGCAATCTGTGTACTGTTGAGGTTTTTTTCTAAGTATTTTAATATCTTTAATTCGGTAGCAGTTAAAGTTTCAATAGATGCATTAGTGCTGCTATCAAAATGAACTGTGCTTTTCAGTTTCTTTCCTATGTACGTGTTGTTATTGTTAATACTATCCAAGCATAGCTCTAACTCTTCTAAAGCACTATCTTTTGTAATGTATCCATGTATAGTTTTTCCCACTTCGTTTAGTAACGATTCTTGCTTATGAAGTGTTAAAATAATAACCTTAGTATTTACCTGATTGCGTTGAATTTCTTGTGCGACTTCGAGCCCATTTAGTTTAGGCATGTCAAAATCCAGTATAGCAATATCAGGAACTTGTTTTGAAATTTTGTTATACGCAGTATTACCGTCGGTTGCAGTATCAATAACTTTAAACCATTTTTTTTCTAAAAATTCTTTTGTTCCATTAAGTAGTAATGGATGGTCATCTGCAAGAATGATAGTTGTAGGCATTGTTTAATGTTTAGGAACTTTTATTTGTATCGTTGTGCCTTTTCCTTTAATAGAATCAATACTCAACTGAGCACCGATTATTTGGGCACGCTCTTTTAGAGTTTTTAATCCAAGGCTATCTATAATTTGACTGTTTTCAGACACATCAAACCCAATACCATTATCTTTTATTTGAAATAATACAGAATCGTTGAGGTTTTCAACCATGATGTTACAAGCTTTAGCTTTAGAGTGTTTTTCAACATTGTTTAAGCATTCTTGTAGCATTCTAAAAACAAAAATTTCTTTGTCTTTAGAAATTTCTAACGGTTCGATTTCAATAACTTCTGAATAGAAGATGTCAGAGTTTTTCTGAAAATTCTCAACCGTATTTTTAATTGAAGCTAATAAACCTAATTTTTCAAACTGAAAAGGATGAAGACTTTGAGATATATGTCTCACTTCATCAATAGTGTCGTCTATAATTTTGGTGTCTTGGTTTTGCGTATCGTTGAGCAAAACTTTATTTTTAATAAGTAACAGACTTTGGCCCACACTATCGTGAAGTTCGCTAGAAATGCGTTTGCGTTCGGTTTCTACATTTCTAATTAAATCTTGAGCAAAGGTTTTTTGTAGTTGTGCTTTTTTTTGTGAAAATCTTCGAGAACGCCATAAAACGATAATACTAAACAGTGCTATTAATGATAAAATGCTAAACCATAAGGTTTGTTTTTTGCGTTTGTTTTGTTCATCCAGAAGTGCAATTTCACTATTTTGTTCTTCTATCTTTTTGTCTCGTTTTGCAGTTTCATAAAGCGTTTGGTAATAGGCTAGAGCTTTGGTTTTTTGTACCGACTGTATCGAGTCTTCAATTTTTTTTGAAGCTTTATAAAACGAAAGTGCTTCATTAGGTCTGTTTAATTTTTCGTAGACTTCAGATAAGAATTTCTGAGCCTTTCTTTTTCCTTTAATGTCGTTACTTGTAGAGACAATGTTTAAGTGCTCTATACCAAGTGTCTTTGCCTTTTCGTAGTCTTTTTCAGCAAAAGCTAGTTTTTTTATGGCTTTATAATATCTGGCTTTATGGATGCCTTCTGTGTTTTGTTGGTCTTTTTCAACTTCTTTTAAATAGAATTTTGCCATTTCTAAACTATCATTTTCGGCATAAGCAATAGTGAGCGCATTCAATAAAATAGGGTTGAAGTAATTGAAATGATTCGATTTTTTACAAACCACCATAGCTTTGTGAAGATTCTCAATGCGTTGGGTTTCTAAACCTAGTTTTTTTAAATCGTTTGCTTCGTTAACATACAGTGAAATAAGCTGTCCGTAACTTTTAGTTTCGGTGGCTAATTTTATAGTTTCTTTGCGTTCTTTTTGAGCTTCTTCTATAAAACCATTAGCACTATACAATATGGCTAAGGAGTTTTTAGCAGCTATAATATTGAAAGTGTCTTCTTCTTGGGTGAAAATTTCTGAAGCTTGTTTTAGAGTTTGCGAAGCCAGCGCAAATTTTCCTTCATCAGAATAGGCATAACCTTTATACAGAATAGCAAATCCTTTAACCCGATTATCATTAGCTTTTTCGGCATAAGTAATGGCTTTGTCGTAGTGAGACATTGCAGAGTCTACTTGCTTGGTAAAGTAATAACTATCGCCAGAGTCTATATATAAACCTGCTAAATTTCTAGCACTAATATTATTTTTTAAGGCTTTAAAATAAGTATTGAAAATAGCAATACCTGTTTTAGGTTTTCCTAAAAAATTATTGTGAAAATTAATAAGGTTTGTAGTATTGTAAGCCGCAATATTAAAAGAGTCTAGCTTTATAGCGAGATCTATAGTAGAACGTGCAATAGAGTCGTAAGGAAAATTGGATTTATCTCTAACGACAGACGTTAAGCTATCTAAAAGAAATAACTTTTTGGCATCGTCCTTTTCAGATTGTATTTCAGTTTTTAGTTGATCTACGAGTGGTTTTAAATCTGAATCTTGAGCATTTACAGATAAAAAAAATAGTAGAGAAAATACGAGTGAAAGTTGTTTCATTTGGGGTAATTTCTCTACTAAATTAATTAAAAAAATAATTAGTTGTTCTCAATCCACTTTTTAGCATTTACAAAAGCTTCTAACCAAGGCGAAACTTCATCTTGTCGTCCGTCAGGATAGTTTGCCCAGTTCCATTGAAATGTAGAACGCTCAATGTGTGGCATAGTCACCAAATGCCTTCCAGTTTTATCAGTCATCATAGCTGTATTAAAATCTGAACCATTTGGGTTATGAGGATATTCAGCATAACCATACTTTGCTACAATATTGTATTGATCTTCAGCATAAGGAAGGTTGAATTTTCCTTCACCATGAGAAATCCAAACACCTAGTGTGCTACCTGCTAACGTTGAAAGCATGATAGAGTTATTCTCTTGAATTTTTACAGACGTAAATGAGCTCTCGTGTTTATGAGAATCATTATGCACCATTTTACCATGCTGCTCATGCTCTGGATTAATAAGGTCTAGTTCCATCATTAATTGGCAACCGTTACAAATACCAACAGAAAGCGTGTCTTCTCTTTCAAAGAAATTTTTAATCACTTCGTTGGCTTTGTCATTGTATTTAATAGCACCAGCCCAACCTTTAGCAGAGCCTAAAACATCAGAGTTTGAGAAACCACCAACAGCACCAAGGAACTGAATGTCTTCTAATGTCTCACGACCAGAAATTAAATCGGTCATGTGTACATCTTTAACATCAAAACCTGCTAAGTACATAGCATTTGCCATTTCACGCTCAGAGTTACTTCCTTTTTCACGTAAGATAGCAGCTTTCGGTCTCGGTTTGCTACTGTCAATACTAGGCAGTTTACCTGTAAAATGACTTGGGAATGTATATTGAAGTGGTTGTTGTTTGTAGTTGTTGTAACGTGCTTCAGCCAAACCACTAGCAGTTTGTTTCTGGTCGAGTAGGAAAGAGGTTTTGTACCACATATCTCGTAATCTCGAAACCGTCATGGTAAATACTTCGCTTCCGTTGATGATACTTAATACATCAGCATCAGTTACTTTTCCAATGTTATGGAAGGTAATCTCAGCTTCAGACAATGTGTTTTCTATGCTATTATCTGTAGATTGAATAACGATACCTGCGTTTTCAGCAAATAAAACTTTGAATGAATCTTTTTCAGTCAATTTAGTAATGTCTAATTCTGCACCAAGATTGTTATCTGCAAAACATAATTCTAGTAAAGTTGTAATCAATCCGCCTGAAGCCACATCATGACCAGCAACAATTTTATTGTCTTTTATTAATTGCTGAATCGTGTTAAATACAGTTTTAGTATAAGCTGCACTTTTTACACTTGGTGTGCTGTTTCCTACTTTATTATTGATTTGTGCAAACGAGCTACCACCAAGTTTAAAGTCGTCTTGAGATATATTGATATAATAAATATCGCCTTTATCCTTTTTGAAAACAGGTTCTACAACCTTAGAAATATCGTTACAATTTGCTGCAGCAGAAATGATAACTGTACCAGGAGAAATAACATCACCATCAGGATATTTTTGTTTCATGGATAAAGAATCCTTTCCTGTTGGAACATTGATACCTAAATCTATTGCAAATTCTGAAACCGCTTTTACAGCTTCATACAAGCGTGCATCTTCACCTTCATTTTTACAAGGCCACATCCAGTTTGCAGAAAGCGAAACACTTTGCAAACCATCTTTTAATGGTGCCCAAATAATATTTGTTAAGGCTTCGGTAATAGAATTGCGACTACCAGCCACAGGATTTATTAATCCTGAAATAGGTGAGTGGCCAATACTTGTTGCAATACCTTCTTTTCCTTTATAATCTAAAGCCATTACACCTACATTATTTAATGGAAGTTGTAATGGACCAGCACACTGCTGTTTGGCTACTTTACCACCAACACAACGGTCTACTTTGTTAGTTAACCAATCTTTACAAGCTACAGCTTCGAGTTGTAATAGTTGGTCTAAGTAATCGTAAAAATTATCTGAATTATAGGATAGATCACTGTAGTTTTTGTCAACCGTATGATCTGTCATTATAGTTTTTGGAGAGCTACCAAACATGTCTTCTAAAGCTAAATCCATTGGTTTGTCACCATTGGTTTTAGATTCAAAAGTAAAACGATGCTTTCCTGTAACTTCACCAACATCGTAAATTGGTGAACGTTCTCTGTCTGCAATTTTATGTAATGTGTCTAAGTGTTTTTCTGAAATGACTAATCCCATACGCTCTTGAGACTCGTTACCAATAATTTCTTTGGCAGAAAGGGTAGGATCACCCACTGGTAATTTATCTAAATCAATGTGTCCACCTGTGTCTTCAACCAATTCTGATAAACAGTTAAGATGTCCACCAGCACCATGATCGTGAATAGAAACAATTGAATTTTCATCACTCTCTACCATACCACGAACCGCATTGGCAGCACGTTTTTGCATTTCTGGGTTAGAACGCTGTACGGCATTTAACTCAATACCACTGTCAAATTCACCTGTGTCAGCAGACGATACAGCAGCACCTCCCATACCAATTCGGTAATTATCACCACCTAAAATTACGATTTTATCACCTTCTTTTGGTGTGTCTTTTATGGCTTGATCTGCTTTTCCGTAACCAATACCACCAGCTTGCATAATCACTTTGTCATAACCGATTTTATCGCTGCCTTCTTGGTGCTCAAAAGTTAAAACAGAACCACAAATAAGAGGTTGCCCAAATTTGTTTCCAAAATCAGACGCTCCATTACTAGCTTTAATTAAGATATCCATTGGAGTTTGGTACAACCATTTGCGCTCAGGAAACGCCTTTTCCCAAGGACGCTCTTCTTCTAAACGCGAATACGATGTCATATAAACTGCTGTTCCGGCTAAAGGAATAGAACCTTTACCACCAGCAAGTCTATCTCTAATCTCTCCTCCAGAACCTGTTGCAGCACCATTAAAAGGCTCTACAGTTGTTGGGAAATTGTGTGTTTCTGCTTTTAATGAAATTACAGATTCAAAATCTTTAGTTTGGTAATATTCAGGAACATCAGCACGTTTTGGAGCAAATTGTTCTACAACAGGTCCTTTTATAAACGCTACGTTATCTTTGTATGCAGAAACAATATCGTTTGGATTTTGTTTCGAAGTTTCCTTAATCATCTTGAATAACGATGTTGGTTTCTCTTCACCATCAATAACAAAAGTTCCGTTGAAAATTTTATGACGACAGTGTTCTGAGTTCACTTGTGAGAATCCAAATACTTCAGAGTCTGTTAATGGGCGACCAATCTTTTTTGAAACACCTTCAAGATATTCAATTTCTTCGTCGCTAAGTGCTAAACCTTCTTGTTGGTTATATGCTGAAATATCTTCAATATTCTGAATCGCTTCAGGTTGAATGTTTATGGTGAAGATGTCTTGATTTAAGCTTGAAAACTTTTCAGAAATCATTGGGTCGTACCCTTTAAAATCTTCAGATGTAGAAATGAATTCTTCAATTCTAATGATGCCAGAAATTCCCATGTTTTGAGTAATTTCTACAGCATTTGTACTCCAAGGTGTTATCATTGCTGCTCTTGGACCAACAAAAAAAGCATCGAGAGATGCTTGTTCTATTTTTGGCTGGTCGCCAAATAACCATACTAATTTAGATATGGTTTCTGTTGATAATTCTTTTGTGGCTTGAACAGCAAATACTTTGCTGTTTTGGTTTCCGAAGAAATGAATCATTATGCGTATGTTATAGTTGTGTTTTGAAAGTGCAAAAATACACTTTTTTTCGTGTAATGATGATTATTTCAATTATTGATTGTAGGATTTATTCACGAGGTTTTGAACAAAAAAAAGCGACTCTTACAAGTCGCTTTTTTAAGTTTAGTTTTTTATGAGCTTTTTGCTTAAGGTAGAATTACCTTGTTTAATTCTTAAAATATAAACTCCTGTTGAAAGTTGTTCTGTGTTTATTGTACTAGAATTGGTAATTACTTTTGATAAAACATGCTTACCTAAAACATTAAATATGTCGATTTGAGTTTCGATTTGACTGTTAAGTTTAATGTTTAAGCTGTTTTTTACTGGGTTTGGATAAATTGAAATAGCTTCTATACTATTTTCAGGTAAACTTAAACTTGAATAGCATGTCCAAGATAAATTATCTATTCCTACTCTGGCATCACCTGAGTTATTATCTTCAATTACCACAGTTACATTTCCATCAACATTAATATCAGTAATAGTTGTAGTTTGTATAGTGTCGCTATAAGGGATTGTACCTGCAAGATTTCCATTTACCATTACATTTAAGGTTCCATCTGAACCAGAAAAGATACGTTGAGTAGTAATCGTAAAACTTCCAATACCACCACCAAGAGTAGGTGAGGTTAAAGATGCGCCATCAGTAGTGCCTCTATAATCGATTAATATAGCTCTACTGCCTTCTATGGTTTGGTCTGTTCTAGCTTCGGTAGCGTTCCAAGTACCACTATCTCCTGTCCAGGTTCTATCAGTATATTGCGAACTGTTTGCTGGTATGTCTTCAAAATCTTCTGAGGCACACTCATCACCATTAGCTCCAGCTTCAGTTGTGGTGCCATTTACTGAATTACTTTGAGAAGATTCGTTTCCTGCAGCATCTTTTGCAATTACATAAAACGAATATGTAGTTTCTGGAGTTAAATTAACTACAGTTGCTGAATTTGTAGTAACCGTCATATTATATACACTATCTACATAAACATCATAAGCAGTAACACCTATGTTGTCAGTTGAAGCAGTCCAATCTAAAGAAATTGTAGTTGAACCTTCGTTAGTAACCATAAGATTGGTTGGAGTAGAAGGTGCTTCGGTGTCAGGAGTTACGTTCCAAATCATTTCAACGTACTCAGGATGGTCAACAAATGGGTTTCTGTTACTCTGATGGTTATAATAGATATTGTTATTTCTATCTATTTCTTTTTGAGAAACAGGGTCCATTTGGTGCCATGTTAGAAGTATGCTTAAAAAAGGATCGTCTAATACTTTGTCTGAACTTCCGTCAAACATAGCATAGCTTCCCCAACTACTAATTTGATCTTCGTATCGCGTTGCAAAATAAAAGTAGATACGAGCAATGTCGCCTTTAAATTCATCAATAGGTTCAAAAACTGTATTGGTATAACCAGCAGAGTAACCACTATTGAGGTTGCCTCCAAGTTTAGAGCCATTTTGAGTTGGATTAGAAATATTACTTTGACTAACTAATTGACTGTTATCAACAACTCCGAAAGGGTAACTACTTCTAAAACCATTAACTCTACCATCTGTAGGTAGGAGATGGTGCGCATCGCTTCTCATTGGAGTATTTTGGCTGAAAACAGATTGAGGGATAACATGCTCTTTGTTATAGCAATCGCCTTCTACACTGTAATTTCCGCATTCGTCACTAACCGGAGAGAAGGTGTAAGGGTCTGATCCTGATGGATTTTCTGAATAAGGGTCTAAAATCGTATTACTTCCTGTTTCATAGTAGTTGTCTAAATCATAAGAAGCAATAAAACCATCCATAGCATCATAACCTTGATCGTTATGGTTGTCTATAATGTTGTGTAGTTGCGTTTTTAAAGTGTAGCCAGTTCCTGTTGCGCTATCATAATAACCTGCAGGTATTTGTGCAAAAGCTGCAGTTGAAAAAATTAAAGTAGCTATTAATGTGTAGAATTGTTTCATCTATTTAGGTTTATTTTTTCTTTTCAAGTAATGCCATGTAAAACCCATCAAAACCTGATTTATGGGCTAAAATCTTTTTGTCTTTTACAAAGGTAAAGTCTTTTCCAGATTCCGATGTTAAAAATTTGTCAACTTGTTTTTGGTTTTCAGAAGGTAAAACCGAACATGTAGCATACACTAGTTTGCCACCAGGTTTTACCATTTTAGAGTATTGTTGTAATACCTCTTGTTGTGTTACTCTTATGCTGTCTAGAAATTCAGGTTCTAATTTCCATTTTGCATCAGGATTTCTACGTAAAACACCTAATCCAGAACAAGGAGCGTCAATTAAAACTCTATCGGCTTTGTCATAAAGTTTTTTGATAGGTTTTGTAGAGTCAATAACACGCATGTCAAAATTATGAACACCATTACGCTTGGCTCTGGTTTTTAGCTTTTTTAACTTACTTTCATAAATATCCATTGCAATCACCTGACCTTTGTTTTGCATCAAAGCAGCGATGTGTAATGTTTTACCACCAGCTCCAGCACAAGTGTCTACAACTTTCATTCCTGGTTGCACATCTAAAAAGTCGGCTACTAATTGAGACGATGCATCTTGTACTTCGAACCAACCATCTTTAAAAGCTTCGGTTTTAAATACATTAGCGCGTTCTTTTAATTTTAGAGCGTAAGGATAGTTGTTTAAAAACTCGGTTTCAATATCTTCAGACTGAAGTTTTAACTGTAAGTCTTTTTTGTTGGTTTTTAAAGTGTTTACACGTAAGATAACTTCGGCTTGCTCATTTTGCATAGCAATTTCTTTAGTCCATGTATCTTCACCTAATTCTGCAATTCCAACTTCATCAATCCAATCAGGAATAGATTCGCGGAATTTTCTAATTTTTGATAATTCATCAAAACGACCTTTAATTTTACGTGTTGGCGTATTTACAAAATACTTCCAATCAGGTAAACGAATACCTTTTAAAGTTGCCCAAACAGCAAACATTCTCCAAAGGTTGTCTCTGTCGTAAGGTGCTTTAACTTCAGCTATTTCAGCATATAAACGTTTCCAACGTACAATATCGTAAGTGGTTTCGGCAACAAACGATCTGTCTCTACTTCCCCAACGTTTATCACGCTTTAAAAGAGATTGAATTACCTTGTCGGCATATTCACCTTCGTTAAATATCTTGTGTAAGCCGTCAATAACGGCAAAACATAAATTTCTATGTAATCGCATTGTAAAAAATTCAGCATGCAAATTTACGGTTAATTCCTAAGATTTTTCCTTAATTTACTACCGAAAATATAATATTTGGAAGAAAAGGAGTTTATACAAGCATTAAAGAGTAGAGATTCTTTAGCTTATAGTAAGTTAATTGATGATTTTCAAGACAAGGTTTTTGGGACCTGTATGTCATTTGTGCCAAATAAAGAAGATGCTGAAGATATTGCTCAAGAGGTGTTTTTAGAGGTGTTCAATTCAATAGATAAGTTTAAAGGTAAATCAAAACTTACTACATGGATTTATAGAATAACCACTAATAAATGTTTAGAATTTATTAGAAAAAGAAATACTAAAAAACGATTTGCTTTTTTGCAGTCAATAACTGGAAATGTTTTACCTCTGGACAAAACAACTTATTTTACTGAAATAAACCATCCAGGAATACAACTAGAAAATAAAGAATTAAATGAAACTTTGTTTAAAGCTATAAATTCACTTCCAGAAAGTCAAAGTGTTGTGTTTACATTACACAAAATTGACGGAAAGAGTTATGATGAAATAGCTGAAATAACTAATAAGAGTTTATCTTCAGTTGAATCAACAATGTTTAGAGCGAAGAAGAATTTAAAGAGTATACTAGAAAATTACTATAAGAATGAATACTAGTACAAGTTTTTTTGAGTATTTGCATCTAAATATAAAAGAGACTAAAAATATTAATATGAATAAAAAAGTGCAAGAGGTATTAGATTCTGCTGAATCAATTGGAAGCGTAAAAGCATCTCCTTTTTTTAAAGAAGGTGTCATGCGTCAAATTCACAATGTATCAAATGAAAAGGAATTGGTGTTGTGGTCTTGGTTTACGCCTAAATTGCAACTAGTAACCTTGACTTGTGTTATTGTTTTGAATATTGTAGCATATACTAAACTTAAAGAGATTACTTACAATGAAAATGTAAATAGCTTTGCAGAATCATATGGTTTATTAGAAAATAATGAATCTTCAATATTAAATTAAGCATGAAAAAAAACACAATTATATATTCGTTACTTGTTTTTTTAGTAATCATGAACATGTTTTTCTTGTATAATTATATGTTTAAACCTACTAATATAAATGAGCGACGTCAGCAGAATAATAAAGATTTTATAGTTAGTGAGCTAGGGTTTAGCGAAGAACAAAAAGCCGAATTTAGAAAAAAAAGTATCAGTCATCACGAAGCTATGAGACGTCTAAATGATGAAATAAAAATCCTTAAGGATGAATTGTTTGGTAAATTATCTGACGATATAGTTAATGATGGTGTTATTGACTCTATTACTTCATTGATAGGTGAAAAAGAAAAATCTAAGGAACAAGAGGTTTTTCGTCATTTTAAAATGATTCAAGAATTATCCAACGATAAGCAGAAAGAAAAATTTAAAATGATAATTATGGATGCTTTAAGACGAAACGATAGAGGTGCTAATAGAATTCCACCTCCTCCAAGGGAAGAGAATAATCGTATTAGGCCACCAAGAAATTAAAAATCACAAAAAAAAGACTCCAATAAAGGAGTCTTTTTTTTGTGATTTTTTTAACACCATTAAGCACAAGTATAAAATGAAAACCACATCTAAAAATATGTAACAACAATAAGAAATATGAAAACAAAAACATTAATTACTGCCATTTTTATCTTAACAAGTATAAATCTTTTTGCTCAAGGACCAGGAGGTAGAGGAGGAAGAGGTAATGGAAATCAACAAAGAGGTGAGAAACCTAGTGCATCTAAAATTTTAGAAATGTTAGATGTTAATAATGATAAAGTTATAGATAAAGACGAGGCCTCTAATGATAGACGAGGCAAGATATCTGAAGATTTTGCTGAAATAGATACCAATGAAGATGGAGTGATAGATTTAGATGAGCTAGAAGCATCATTAGAATCTATGGATAAACCTAGAGAAGTTTCTGCAGAAGAGGTTTTAAAAGAGGTAGACGATAATGAAGATGGATTGTTAAATGAACTAGAAGTAGCCGCAAAAGATAGAAGAGAGCTCATCAATAATTTTAAAATTATTGATACCGATGAGGATGGTCAACTTAATCTTGAAGAATTAAAAACATTTTACTCAAGTATGAAAAAGAAGAAGAGATAGAAAGTAAATTAAGTATGATGATGCTAAAAGAGTTTGGTTTTAAATTGTTGTTTTGGTTATAGCCTAAGCTAATAAAGGTATAAAAAACACAAGTTTTAATTAAAAGTAGCATCTAAATAAATATAACCAAAAAACAAATTATAAATGAAAAGACAATTTTATCATGTAGTAGCTGTAATAGGAGTTTTATGTTTTATGAGTTGCAAATCTTCTGAAAACACAGCAGAAACAAAGAGTAATGAGCAAAGAGAATCAGGTGGAGTACCAAATGTTACCGAGTTGATTAAAGAAATGGATGCTAATGGAGATGGGAAGTTATCTAAAGAAGAAGTAAAAGGACCATTAGCTGAAGATTTTTCTAAAATAGATACTAATGAAGATGGATTTTTAAGTCTAGAAGAGTTAAAGAATGCTCCTAAACCTAGTAGAGATGAACGAGGAGGTAGACCTCAAAGAGGAAGAAACTAAATAATAAATAAATCAAGATTTAAATTATGAAAATAACATATTATAACATATTAATTGTTTTAGGATTAGTCGTTGTATCTTTTATTGCTTGTTCTAGTGGAGACGATTCAACAGCATCAAATGAAGAAGAAGTTGTATCTGAACTTCACCCAGCTTTTTCAGAATTTAATAGTGATGCAGTAACAATTTTTTTAGAGGGTTCTAATGTGGTTATTGAAACTACAGGTTTGCCAAACCATGAAACAGTATATTGGGGAGTTGGTCACGAGCTTTATATGGAAGAACCAGATGTTGCATTAACACCAAGCATTATGAATAGCAATAATAATGCAACAACAATTGTAGTAGATGCAACACCTAATTTAACAGGAAATACTGTTGCCACAACTTTTGATACTATAGGTATAGCAGTTAGTGGAGCATCAATATTTAATGATCAAGAAGGAGGAGGACCTCTTGATGCTGCAGCAGCTAGTTTAGACTGGACAGGAGCTCATATTGGTCCAGGAGTATACCACTATCATTTAGAACCAAAGGCTTTCAGTAATGATGATGATAATTTAGTAGGTATTTTATTAGATGGCGTTTTTCTTTATGGACGTAGAGATTACCCTTCAAATGAATACCCAACAGATTTAGATGAATCAGGAGGCCATTTTGGACCTACACCACATAATCCAGATGGTGAATATCATTACCACATTATAAATGAAGTGTATTCAACAACAGGCTCGTATTTAGCATTTGCAGGACCATATCAAGGATATTAATTAATCGTTTTTATTATGAAACCCACATTGTTAATGATTGTTATGGTAGTTCTTTTAGGTTGTGGTAATTCTCCTGATAAAACTGCAAACGTAAATGTATTATTGTCTGCTGATACTGATGCTATAGCCATTGCTAATGTTGAAGTCTTAAAATCAGAGTTGGTTTTAAATCAAATAGAAGGAGTTTGGTATTATAATAATCAACCTTATAATGGTTACAGTTTAAAGTTTCATAAAAATGATTTGCTTAAGGAAAAACTAGGTTTTTTTAAAGGTAAACGACAAGGGCAAGCAAAAACTTGGTCAGAACGTGGAGTATTACGTACAGTCTCATTTTATAACCAAAATAAATTAACAGGAGTTTATAAAAGTTACTGGGAAAACGGAAATTTAGCTTTGCAAGTTCATTACAAAGACGGGAAGAAACAAGGTGAAGAAAAGCAATGGTACCCAAATGGAACGTTGGCTAAACAACGATGGTTAGAAGATGGTAAAGAAAAAGGAATGCAAAAAGCATGGTTGTCTAACGGAAAGCTATATGTTAATTATGAAGTGAAAAACGGAAGAGTTTTTGGGCTAATGCGCTCCAATTCATGTTATAAATTAGAGAATGAAAAAGTTACTAAAAAGATATAATATAGACGTCGTTTCGGTTTGTATTGCATTAATAGTATTAAGCTGTAATAACGCTGTAAAGCCTAAAACGCCTAAAGCTTTAGAGACTAGTAGAGTTAATTATTTGCCTTACTATAATGAAGCTTCTTTTACACCTAATTGGATAACTCCAGGAACAGAGGAAGAAGCGCAATTTCATAAAATACCAGACTTTAAACTCGTTAACCAATTAGGAGACACACTAACTCAAAAGACTTTTGATAATAAAATATATATTACCGATTTCTTTTTTGCAAGTTGTCCAGGAATTTGCCCTCAAATGACTAGTAATATGTTTAAAGTACAAGAAGCGTTTTTAAATGATGATGAAGTATTGTTTTTATCGCATTCTGTTACACCAAATAGAGATTCTGTTCCTGTTTTAAAAAAATATGCAGAAAAACATGGTGTAATTGAAAATAAATGGCATTTAGTAACAGGAAACAAATTAGATATATACAACTTAGGTAGAGAGCATTATTTTGTTGAAAATGATTTAGGCGAACCAAAAAACATTGAAGATTTTTTACATACTGAAAATTTCTTATTAATAGATAAAAATAAACACATAAGAGGAATCTATAATGGGTTAAATAGAGCTTCAATACAACAATTAATAATAGATATTAAAGCACTTAAAGACGAAAGCTAGATTGGTAACCTAGTTTTTTTTTGATTGATTGATGAGTGAAAAGCTTTGTGGTATATCGCAAAGCTTTTCTATTTTTAAGAAAAATATATTTGAAATGAGAATATTAGTTTTTGCTGTATTGCTAGTTATATTAAGTTCATGTAATGATAAGGAAGCTAAAAGAAGCAATAGTTTTACAAGTGTTGATATTGAAACTATTATTACAGAAGATTCATTATTAGATGTTAGAGCAATTAAAATTGCGAATGGCAAAGTTTGGTTTGCTGGTTCTAATGGTAATTTTGGTTTTGAATCAATTGATGAAATGAATAAAGAGAATTCAAATGTATTTGGTTCTTCAGATTTTGGTGAAAGATTGTCCTATTGGTCAAGACTTTTTAAATCAGATACTTCAGCGCTAGCCATTAGATCAATAGATAAGATTGAAGATGCATTATTTGTGTTGTCAATAGCTTCACCAGCCATGTTATATAAATTTGAAGACAATGAAATTAAACTTGTTTACCAAGAAAACCATCCAAAAGCATTTTACGATTCTATGGATTTTTGGAACGACCAAGAAGGTATTGCTATTGGTGATCCAACTGATGATTGTATGAGTGTAATAATTACAAGAGATGGTGGAGAAACATGGACTAAATTGTCTTGTAAAGATTTACCTAAAACTATAAATGGCGAAGCAGCTTTTGCAGCAAGCGATACTAATATCGCTATAGTTGACAACCATACTTGGGTTGCTACAGGAGGAAAAACGAGCAGAATTTTATATTCACCAGATAAAGGGGCAACTTGGGAAGTTTATGATACTCCAATTATTCAAGGAAAAGAAACTACAGGAATGTACTCTTTGGATTTTTATGATGCACAACATGGTTTTGCAATAGGAGGAGATTATACCCAACCTAATGATACTTTAAACAATAAAATGCGAACAGAAGATGGAGGAAAAACATGGAGTGTGGTTGCTAACGGAAAAGGACCAGGTTATAGAAGTTGTGTGCAATATGTACCAAATAGTAATGCCAAAGAATTAGTTGCTGTAGGCTTTAAAGGAATTGACTACACTAATGATGCAGGAGATTCATGGAAACATCTTAGTGATGAAGGGTTTTATACCATAAGGTTTTTAAACGATTCAGTAGCTTATGCAGCAGGAAAAGGACGAATTTCTAAGCTTACTTTTAAGAACTAAAAAAAGAGCCTGAATAGGCTCTTTAATTATTTAGGGATTGTTTTTTCGTTCTTGTCGACGTTTTTTAAACTCTTCAAACATTTTTCGTTTAAAGTTTTCTTCGGCAGTTTTAAGCTGCAGGATTTTTTTTGAACTAATCACTTTTCTTAAACTGTCAAAAAAGTCAGTTCTTAAATTGTGTTTTTCGTTTTCTAGTTTTATAAGATCATCTAAAATAGCTTTAGCTTCAGCTTCAGAGATATCATTATTTATTTTTCGCTTCTTTTCTCTAGATAGTTCGCGTAGCATGTCTTCTTCCAGCTCATAAGCATTATATATAGGCCAAAACTTTTGTGCTTCACTTTCGGTAAGGTTTAAATGTTCTGTTATAAATGCTATTTTTAGTGCGTTAATGCGTTCTTTTTTTTCTTCATGAGATTGAGAAAAAGCAGTTGCAAAAAGGCAAATAAAACAAAGGGATACTATTAATTTTTTCATTATTAATCAGTAATTAAATCTTCAACAGTTGTGTTTTCAATAATATAATTTTCAAGGGTGTTCTCGGTTATTGATAGTTCCGAAAAGTCGTAAATGCTAATGTCGTCATTGGTAACTAAAGAAGCAAAGTCCTCATTGGTAAAATCTTCTTCACTAATGTAGCTTTCAATAGATGTTAGCTCTAGGTCATCAAAACTTATTTGGTCTTCAGAACCAAAAAACAAATTAAAAGCTAAAACCATACATGCTGCTATTGCTGCAACTGATGCTGCTTTTTTCCAATTAAACAACTTTATAACTTTGGTTTCTGGTTGCGTTTTCACAGCATCCAATACCTTTGTGTCTAAATTTTCAAAATAAGACTCAGGCACTTTAAATCCATTAGTGTCTATTTTTGAAGATAGCTTAGCTTGATTTAGTATAGAATCGTCTAAACCTTCAAAATAGTTTTTTGGAGTTTTAAAGCCAGTTGTTTTAATATGTTCTAATTTTTTGTTTTTCATTTGTTTATTTGACTAAAATATACTCAAAAGGTTTAATTTGAGGTTAGGTAGTCTTCTATTTTTTTTACTGCAATATGGTAGGATGCTTTTAATGCTCCTTCGCTTGTATCTAGTATTTCAGCCATGTCTTTGTATTTTATATCATCAAAATATTTCATGTTGAATACAATTTGTTGCTTTTGAGGCAACGTTGCAATGGCTTGCTGTAATTTTAATTGTATATCGTCTCCTTCAAAGTATACATCAGCTTTTAAATTGGAAATTGAGTTTTGCTGAAGCTCTTCATTACTAATTTGAAGGTGTTTCGCATTTTTGTTTAAATGAGTTATAGATTCGTTGGTAGCGATACGATACATCCATGAAAACAATTTACTATCTCCTTTAAAATTATGAATGTTCTTATACACTTTTATAAATGTATTTTGAAGTACATCATCAGCATCATCGTGTGAAATCACAATTTTTCGAATATGCCAATATAAGCGTTCCTTGTAAAGCGATAGTAATTCTTTAAAGGCTTGTTCTTTGGTGTTTTCGGTTCTTAATCTAAGTAATAGCTCTTTTTCGTCAGTCACTTATAAGTTTATTATTTAGACTTTTGAAAATATGAAAAGTTTAATTAAAAAGAGTGGTTTTTTATTTTAAAATTTAAAATACTGATTTGCAATATGTTAATATAATTTTTATCGATTAAGTGTAATTTTATTACGACGAAATGCATTTTTTTCTTGCTTTGTAAGAATTTTTGTTTTATGTTTACATCACCTAACCTACTAGCTTATTGCCAGTGTCCCCAAATCTGGTAATATAAAGAAAGGGATACATCCTAAATAGATGTATCCCTTTTATATTTACTTATTTATTTTAAGTGAAATAGTAGCTTATTCAAAACTTTGCATGTCTACAAGTTTTTTGTAAACACCATTTAAAGCAATAAGTTCGTTGTGTTTGCCTTGTTCGGCAATTTCACCTTTTTGCATAACTATAATTTCATCGGCATTTTGAATGGTAGACAGCCTATGCGCTATAACAATTGATGTTCTGTTTTTCATCATGTTTTCTAGTGCAACTTGTACTAAGCGTTCGCTTTCTGTGTCAAGGGCAGAAGTTGCTTCGTCTAAAATCATGATAGGAGGATTTTTTAAGACTGCTCTTGCAATGCTTAAACGTTGTTTTTGACCACCAGATAATTTTCCTCCAGAGTCGCCAATGTTGGTGTCTATTCCGTTAGGTAAATCTTTAACAAACTCCCAAGCATTAGCTACCTTTAAGGCTTCAATAATTTCTTCATCAGTAGCGTCTTTTTTACCAAGAAGAATATTGTTTTTTACAGACTCGTTGAATAATATTGAATCTTGAGTAACCAATCCCATAAGGTTTCTCAACGATTTTTTAGTAAGGTCTTTAATGTTATCACCATCAATTTCAATACTGCCTTTAGTAACATCATAAAAACGAGTTACAAGATTAGCAATTGTAGATTTTCCGCTACCTGATTGCCCAACTAAAGCAATAGTTTTACCTTTAGGTACTTTAATGGAAAAGTTTTTAAGTACTAGATCGTCTTCATATTTAAAAGACACATCGTTTATCGCTATTTCAGAATTAAAATCCGATTTGTTTTTGGCGTTAGGTTTATCTTCAAGTGGAGAAGGTGTGTTTAGAATTTCCAGTACTCGTTCGGCAGCAGCATTTCCTTTTTTTACACTATAGCTTGCTTTGCTTATAGCTTTTGCAGGTGTTAAAATATTGTATGCTAATCCCATATAAACAATAAATAAACCAGCCTCTAAGCTGCCATCAATTAAAACCATTTGACCTCCATACCATAGTAGAATGGAAATAACCAAAATACCTAAAAACTCACTAGTTGGCGATGCTAAATTTTGACGGTTAAGTAGGTTGTTTGAAAACTTGTTGAATCGTGTTGTAGATTCTTTAAACTTTTCGCCAAATACCTTTTGAGAGTTAAAACCTTTAATCACTTTAAGTCCACCAAGAGTTTCTTCAATGATAGATAGTAGTTGACCTTGCTCACTTTGAACTCTGTCAGAGCGCTTTTTTAAACTTTTTCCAATTCTGGAAATAATAAAACCAGAAACAGGAATAAAAATAAAAACAAACAACGTGAGTTTAGCACTAATGAGAAACATGGTAATGATTGTAAACAGTATCATTAACGGTTCTCTAACAATAAGTTCTAGTATCGACAAGAATGAAGTTTGTATTTCTTGAACATCAGTTGTTATTCTTGCAATAGTATCTCCTTTTCGTTTTTCAGAAAAGTAAGCGATAGGTAAATCTACCACTTTGTCATACAATTCATTTCTAATGTCTTTTAAAACACCGTTTCTTAAAAAGGTGATAAAGTACATTGCTAAATAGCTAAATAGGTTTTTTAGTAAAAACATACTTACTACCAAAACTACCATAAAAATAAGGACATCGTCATGTCCTTCATTAGCTTTTTGAGTAACAAAGTAATTTAAATAGCTTTCTAAATAATCTTTAATTTTAGAAATGCCTTCCCAAGTTGGCTTAGTGTTTATTTGTTTGGTTTTATCAAATAACACATTAAGCATTGGAAATAGTGAAACCATAGCTAAAGTACCAAACAATGCATAAAAAACATTGCTTATTATATTAAGTACAGCATAACTTTTATAAGGTTTCGCAAAGCGAAGTATTTGCTTAAAGTAATTCATTAATTTATTTTCATGTCGTCAACAATGGCGTCAATTTTCGATTCCAATTTTTGTTCCACTGTTTTAAAGTCTGACACATTGTCTAATGTAGTGTTTACGCTGATGTAAAACTTAATTTTTGGTTCGGTACCACTTGGTCTAAGTGCTATTTTACTACCATCTTCGGTATAGTAAATCAATACGTTAGATTTTGGAATATCAATGGCTTCTTCAGTATTGTTTTTTACATCTTTTGCAATAGATAATTGGTAGTCTTCAATTCTAACTACTTTTGAGTCATTAACTTCTTTTAACGGATTTTCTCTAGCATCAATCATCATTTGCTTAATTTCTTGAGCGCCTTCAATTCCTTTTTTGGTTAATGATATTAAACGCTCTTTATACAATCCGTGTTCAGCGTATAAATCAATTAATGCTTCATATAGTGTTTTTCCTTCAGCTTTAGCTTGAGCAGCAATTTCACAAGCTAAAAGGGTAGAGGTTACAGCATCTTTGTCTCTTACGAAATCACCAACCATAAATCCAAAACTTTCTTCACCACCACCAATAAAATCCATATTAGGGAAGTCTTTAATCATTTTAGCAATCCATTTAAAACCAGTTAAACCAATTTTGCATTCTACATCATAAGCATTTGCTAAAACCGACATCATAGGTGTAGATACAATTGTAGAGCCTACAAATTGATTACCATTGATTTTACCAGAGTTTTTCCATTGTTTTAATAAGAAATCAGTCATTAAAATCATGGTTTGGTTACCATTTAAAATCACCAATTCATTATCTAGGTTTCTTACAGCAACACCCAAGCGGTCACAATCAGGATCAGTGCCAATTACAATATCTCCATTTACTTTTTCAGCAAGTTCCATAGCCATTTTTAAAGCTTCAGGTTCTTCAGGATTTGGTGATGCCACAGTAGGGAAATCGCCATTAGGTTGACGCTGTTCTTCTACTATGTTTACATTGGTATAGCCAGCTCTTTCTAGAGTTTCAGGAATAGCAGTAATTGAGGTTCCGTGTAAAGAGGTAAATACAATATTTAAGTTTTCTTTGGCTTCTGCTGAGGTGTTAAAACTTCCGTTTTTTACTGAGTTATCAATAAACACATTATCAATAGCTTCACCTATGTATTCGATTAAATCTGTATTTGCTTCAAACTTAATTTCAGAATAATCCAACTTGTTTATTTCAGCAATAATTTCGGCATCTTGTGGTGGTACTAATTGTCCGCCATCTTGCCAATATACTTTGTATCCATTGTATTCTGGTGGATTGTGTGAAGCAGTAAGTACAATTCCGCAGTGACAACCTAAATGTTTTAGCGTAAATGAAAGTTCAGGAGTAGCTCTTAAATCTTCAAATAAATACACTTGAATTCCGTTTGCCGAAAATACATCTGCTACAACTTTACCAAAAGTGTTACTGTTGTGTCTACAATCATAAGCAATGGCAACTTTTATAGTTTCTCCAGAAAATACTTGTTTTAAGTAATTGCTTAGTCCTTGTGTGTTTTTTCCCAGCGTGTATTTGTTAATTCGGTTAGTGCCAAGTCCCATAATACCTCTCATTCCTCCAGTACCAAACTCAAGGTCTTTGTAAAAGCATTCTTTAAGCTCTTTTGGGTTGGTTGCAATTAAATGTTTTATCTGTTGTTGAGTGTTATCGTCAAAAGTTGGTGTTAACCAAGTGTTCACTCTCTCTAATAATTCTGGTTCAATATAAATCATAAGTTATCTGAAATTGTATATAACAAAAATACACAATTAGGTAAATGTTAAAGTTTAATTAGGCGTTAATTTATAAGAAAAGGATTATAAATTTAGTTCATCCTTAACCAAATAGCGTTTTTTATCCTGCTTACTTCTTAAAATAATCTCACCTAAAAACCCAGCAACAAAAAACTGTGTTCCAATAATCATTGTGGCTAGTGAGATGTAAAATTGTGGTCGTTGGGTTATGAGTCGACCTGTTGGGTTTAAAAAGAGTTTATCTATTCCTAAGTATAACGCAAACCCAAAACCAATGGCAAACATAATCACTCCAAGAGCGCCAAAAAGATGCATAGGACGTTTACCAAAACGCGATAAAAACCAAATGGTGATAAGGTCTAGAAAACCATTAATAAAACGTTCCATTCCAAATTTGGTTTCGCCATATTTTCTGGCTTGATGTTGCACCACTTTTTCACCAATTTTAGTAAAACCAGCATTTTTGGCAAGCACAGGAATGTATCTGTGCATTTCGCCATTAACATCAATATTTTTTACAACTTTATTATTGTATGATTTTAAACCGCAATTAAAATCGTGCAGTTTTACGCCTGATGTTTTTCGTGCAGCCCAATTAAAAAGTTTGGAAGGTAGATTTTTAGAAATAACCGAATCGAAGCGTTTCTTTTTCCAGCCAGAAACCAAATCGTAACCCTCTTTAACAATCATATTGTAAAGCT
The DNA here is from genome assembly GCF_039524015.1 of Gaetbulibacter jejuensis. NCBI lineage: Bacteria > Pseudomonadati > Bacteroidota > Flavobacteriia > Flavobacteriales > Flavobacteriaceae > Gaetbulibacter > Gaetbulibacter jejuensis. Next base: position 302,329 of record NZ_BAAAGF010000004.1, read on the forward strand.
CAGGGATTTCGTCAGGATTGTCTTGCAAATCGGCATCCATAGTAATTACTACGTCGCCTTTTGCTTTTTCAAAACCAGCGTGTAGTGCTTGCGATTTCCCAAAGTTTTTAAGAAACCTAATGCCTTTTACGTTTGGATTTTTATTAGATAACGATGTAATGGTCTCCCAAGAGCCATCAGTACTACCATCGTCAATAAATAGAATTTCATAAGAAAAATGATTGGATTGCATAACATTTGCAATCCAATCATGTAATTCTGTTAAAGAGTCGCTCTCGTTAAGTAGTGGTATGACTACTGATATGTTCATGTAAATGATTTCTATATTCTATCGTTCAAAAATAAAGAAATTATTTAAGCTACGTTAGGATCTTTCTTTTTCATTGACAATGCAACAATTAATCCAATTACTGCGTAGAAAATTAATTGAAAAGCAACCGATTTTAGCTGATTTCCTATAGCAAATTGATTTTGGTCAGCCATTTCTGCAATAGCTTTGTCAATCTCAGATTGAGGAGCTCCAAAATTTTCCATCATTTGTCGAGAAGCTTCAATGACATTTTCTTTTAAAATTTCAGCAGCTTCAGGATCAATAACATTAAATAATAAAACACTCACTGCTGTACTTAAAATAAAGCCTATTGCTATTGTAATGAAATACGAGGAAAATGCTTGTTTAAAAGAAATAAATCCTCCTAAAAGGCTTTTAGATTTTGCTGTAGATACAATTCCAAAAATTAAGATGACCAAGAATAATATGATACCTAACCACCATTTAGTCAACATTTCTAGGTTAACAGCATAAAATAAAACTGTTATTGTAGAAAGAAATAAACCAAGGTATAAGCCATAGTTTATTGATGAAGATTTAATCGATTTTTCCATAAGTTTTAGTTGATTTATTAGTTTATATATCTAATATGTATTCAAAGATAACAAAACGTTACATGAATTTTAAGAAATAAAAAACAATAAAAAGATTGTACAATAATAAAATTTGCTTAAATTTGCACCTCGAAAAAAACGAAACGATAATAAAGCATTAGAGATGAAAAAAGGTATACATCCAGAAAATTATAGACTTGTAGCATTCAAAGATATGTCTAATGATGATGTATTTTTAACGAAGTCAACTGCAGATACTACAGAAACTTTAGAAGTAGATGGTGTAGAGTATCCGTTAGTAAAATTAGAGATTTCTAGAACATCTCACCCATACTACACTGGTAAATCTAAATTAGTTGATACAGCAGGACGTATTGACAAGTTTAAAAACAAATACGCGAAATTCAAGAAATAAATTTCTCGAAAATATATTTATTAAAGCCTTTCAACTACTGAAAGGCTTTTTTATTTTAGGCAATTAAGTTACTTTTGGATAAATGAAAGTTTAGGTTTTAAAAAGACAACTCTAAACTTTAAACTTTAAACTTTTATTATGAATTATATTCTTTTTGATGGTCCTTGTCGTAACAGTCTGTTGCCATTTACCTATACAAGACCAGTAGCCGATATACGTGTAGGGATTTTAACCATTAGAGAAAAATGGGAAATGTACCTTGGTTATACTACCACAACTTTAACCGAAGATTACTTATCCAATAAATATCCAATGGTTGAAATGGATGAGAATGTAATGATTAATGCATCGTACGTGCCAAATTTTGAGCTTGCAGAAATGGTTAAAAGCCTTGAGGAAAATCAGGCGATTTTTAAGGATGAAGACGTTATCGCATTTTTTACTAAAGACACGCAAGATGATGTGGATTTTGAAGCCTATGAAGCGATTGAATTTAATGCTGAAGTTATAAAGATTGAACACACTTGGGATATTTTCTCTAAAAATGGTAATGCTATAGCTGAAGATTTTGAGCTTTTAACCAAAGGTCGAAAATCGCAACCAATACCTGCAAGTAACAATACCATTGAAGCAAGCAACATTTTTATAGAAGAAGGTGCAAAACTAGAGTTTGTAACTTTAAATGCTACCAATGGTCCAATTTACATAGGTAAAGATGCCGAAATAATGGAAGGTAGTATTATAAGAGGCCCTTTTGCGTTATGTGATTATGCTACTGTAAAATTAGGAGCCAAAATTTATGGTCCTACAACGGTTGGTCCACATAGTAAGGTTGGAGGAGAGGTAAATAACTCGGTGATTTTTGGATATTCAAACAAAGGACACGATGGGTTTTTAGGGAATTCAGTTTTAGGAGAATGGTGTAATCTTGGTGCAGACACCAATAATTCCAACCTTAAAAATAATTATGCTGAAGTAAGACTGTGGAGTTATGAAACCGAAGGTTTTGCAAGAACAGGCTTGCAGTTTTGTGGCTTAATGATGGGAGATCATAGCAAATGTGGTATTAACACTATGTTTAATACAGGAACAGTAGTTGGTGTGAGTTCAAATATTTTTGGTAGTGGATTTCCAAGAAATTTTGTGCCAAGTTTTAGCTGGGGAGGAAATAGCGGATTTACAACATATCTAACTAAAAAAGCATTTGAGGTTGCAAAGGTAGTTATGCAACGTAGGTCAATTGAATTTACTCAACAAGATGCTGATATTTTAGAGCATGTGTTTGAAATCACCCAAAAATATAGAACTAAATAAATTAAATATATATGTTAGGAATAGTACTCATCTACTTTATAGGTCGTTACTTTTATAGGTTAGCAGAAGAATACAATAAAAACAAATGGTTGTTTGCCATTATTGGTGTGTTAAGTTATTATGTTGGAACCTTTGTTGGTGGAATAATTTTAGGTGTTTTAGATGGGATTTTCAACATTGGAATGGATTGGGACAATAGTTTAATACTTGGTCTTTTGGCTTTACCATTTGGAGTGGCAATGGTGTATTTATTTCACTTTTTGTTAAAACGACACTGGGAAAAAACTACCATCAAGCCAGTTGATGAGATTGAAACTATAGGAAAATCTATTGAAGAGTAGTTTTTCTCACCTTTTTTAATTCCAATAAATTAATAGGGTTAATCCCTAGTCCGTTTACATTTTTCCTTGTAAAACGAACGACTTCATCGTAAAACATAACCACGACAGGAGCGTCTTGCATGATTAAACTATCCATTTTGGTGTAAAGTGCTTCACGTGTTTTAGTATTGGTTTCAGTAAAAGCTTGTTCGTACCAAGTGTCAAATAATTCATTTTTAAAATGTGTGTAGTTTGGACCATTAGGTGCAAAATTTTTACTGTAGTAAAGGGATAGGTAGTTTTCAGCATCAGGATAATCGGCAACCCAACTTGCACGAAACATATCTAATTTACCATTTGCTTTAGCGTCTTTTAAAGTAGCAGCAGGAATAACATCAACATTCACTTGAAGACCAACTTTTTGAAGCTCACGTTGTATATATTCGCAAAAACTCAAATAATTACTAGTTGTTGTAATGGTAATGCTTGGTTGAGTAATTCCTGTTTCAGCTTTAAAATCATCAATAAGTTGTTTGGCTTTTTCAGGTTGATAACTGTAACCTGTCTGTTCGTTGTAACCAGGTAATCCCTTTGGGATAAATCCACCATTGGCAGGAATACCAATACCATTTCGCAAGTAAGTCATCATTTTATGTCTGTCGAATCCATAATTTACTGCTTGTCGTAATAGTTTGGATTGAATTTCGCTAACTTCAGAATCTAAATAAAACGCTAAATATTCAGTATTTAGATAAGGACCTCTAATGATGTCAACGTCTGTTTTGTATTGATCTCTAAGTTCTCCTTTTGAGGTTAAAATTTCATCTTTATAAGAAGCATCTAAACCAGATACATAATCGATATTTCCTTGTGCAAATTGTAAAAATTCACTTTGTTTGTCTGGTAAAAACGTAATAGCAACTGCTTCTAAGTATGGAAGTTGATTTCCGTTTGTATCCTTTTCAAAATACAAATTATTTTTCCTGAATACGAGTTTAATGTTTTCTTCCCAACGTTTAAATTTAAAAGGACCAGTTCCAATAGGATTACTTCTAAAATCAGAACCATAATGCGCTACAATTTCTTTAGGTACTACCGAACAATATTTCATAGTCAGTAACCCTAAAAAAGCAGGAAAAGGTTGTTTTAGCTGTATTTGAAAAACAGTATCGTTAACCGCTTTAAAATTGACAACTTTGTTTAATACCCAACTTCCTGGAGAGGCAACTTGTTTGTCTTGTAGTCGGTTTAAGCTGTACTCAAAATCTTGAGCAGTAACAGTTCTTGTAGAGTCTTTTCCAAACAACTCGTGCTTGTGAAAATAAACGTCATTTCGTAAGTTAAATGTGTAGGTTGTTGCGCTGTCTGTAACAGTCCAGTTTTTAGCAATACATGGTATTACGTTAAGGCTGTCATCCATTTGTACCAAACCGTTAAACAATTGGTTGGTTGCCCAAATATCGGCATTGTCTTTTGAAAACGCAGGGTCTAAAGAACCAATGTTTTTATGTTCATTGTATCTAAAAACTAAATTTGAATCACTTTGATTGTTGCAATCACATGAGATTAGAATAAAAATTGCACAACATATTGATATGTAGTGTGGTAGTTTTGAGCTACTAAGAAAAAAGCGTTTTACCATTTTATTTATTAGTTGTAAATTTGCAACTTGGTAAAAGTACAAGAATGAACGGAAGAAAAAAAGTAGCATTTTACACTTTGGGTTGTAAGCTTAATTTTTCTGAAACTTCTACTATAGCAAGAGGTTTTAAGGATGAAGGCTTTGATCGTGTTGATTTTTTTGAAACAGCAGATATATATGTTATCAATACATGTTCTGTTACCGAAAATGCTGATAAACGATTTAAAACTATAGTTAAACAAGCTCAAAAATCTAATCCAGAAGCTTTTGTTGCAGCAGTAGGTTGTTATGCGCAATTAAAGCCTCAGGAGCTGGCAGATGTTGATGGTGTTGATCTTGTGCTAGGTGCTACCGAAAAATTCAAAATTACCGACTACATTAACGACCTGAGCAAAAATGACTTTGGAGAAGTGCATTCTTGTGATATCGACGATGCCGATTTTTATGTTGGTTCCTATTCTATAGGTGATAGAACAAGAGCATTTTTAAAAGTACAAGATGGCTGCGACTATAAATGTACTTACTGTACAATACCATTAGCTAGAGGTATTTCGCGGAGCGATACCATGGATAATGTTATTAAAAATGCCAAAGAAATCTCTGAAAAAGACATTAAAGAAATTGTACTTACTGGTGTTAACATTGGCGATTATGGTAAGGGAGAATTTGGTAACAAGCGTCATGAACATACGTTTTTAGATTTAGTAACCGAACTTGATAAGGTAGAAGGTATTGAGCGTTTACGTATTTCTTCAATAGAACCTAACCTTTTAAAGAATGAAACTATTGAGTTGGTTTCGCAGTCTAGAGCCTTCGTACCTCATTTTCATATTCCATTACAAAGTGGAAGTAACGATATTCTAAAAAAAATGAAGCGTCGTTATATGCGAGAACTTTATGTGGATAGAGTTGCCAAAATACGAGAAATAATGCCCAATGCTTGTATAGGTGTTGATGTTATTGTTGGTTTTCCTGGTGAAACTGATGAGCGTTTTTTAGAAACGTATAATTTTCTGTCCGATTTAGATATCTCTTATCTTCATGTATTTACCTATTCTGAAAGAGATAATACCGAAGCTGCAAAAATGGATGGTGTTGTTCCTAAAAACGTAAGGTCAAAGCGTAGTAAAATGTTACGTGGTTTATCGGTTAAAAAACGTAGAGCATTTTATGAAAGCCAAATTGGAACACAACGACAAGTACTATTTGAAAGCGAAAATAAAGAAGGTTACATTCACGGATTTACCGAAAACTATGTAAAAGTAAAATCACCTTGGAATCCACATTTGGTAAATACGATTCACGATGTGGAGCTTACCAAGATTGATGACGATGGTATTGTGCGATTTGATTTGATAAATCAGGAAGCGGTTTAAATACTGTTAATCTTATATTTTTAGCGTTTCATCTAAATTATAACTACTAACTTCTTAGAGGTTATATATTTACTGCAAATTAATTGGTCCCAAATGAAAAACCTACTCTCACTTGCAGTACTTTGCATTTCGTTTACTACACTATTTTCTTGTTCTAAAGACAGCAATAACGATTCAAATCTTGTTGGTATATGGAAATTAACTAACTATGATATTGGTATTTCTACTGATGTGGATAAAGATGGAGTAGAACACAAAAACATTTTAAATGAAATAGTTTGTAGTGTCAATGAAACATTAGAGTTTGAAACTAATAAGTCCATGACTTCTAGCGATTCTTTTCATCATGAAGTAAAAGTATCTAAGGTTGATAATTCCTATTTAGTAAATGTTGAATGTAGAGATGGTTATATAAGCTCTATAAATGTACTTACTGAAGAAGAGTTTACCGAGTACGAATCGTATATTGAAGGTAACCAGCTAACCTTAGTCTATGCAAATGCAGTTAAAGTTTATAACGAAGACTTCACAGAAGTGGTTGAAACCAAAGATTTAATAAAAGTTTACACTAAGTAACAACTTGAGAAATATAAAAAAAACCGAAGTAAAAGCTTCGGTTTTTTTATAGTATTAATATTAAAAGTGTGTTAATCAAATTGTTTTGCTGATTTTCGTGTTCTATATTTCAAGTGAAATTAAAAACTATAGATTATGAAAAAAATTATTTTATGTATTTTGACTTTAGGAGTACTGACCTTAACATCATGCTCAAGTGATGATGATGGAAGTATTAACATTGAAAATGCTAGTATATCAATTGATAATACCTTAATGGATTTTGATGTTGCAGTACAAAACATACAATCTTTTCGTGTAATGTCATTTTCAAATTCATCTGATGATTCTAAATATTTTATTATAACATTAGAGAGAGATGAAGTAGGAAATGAAGCTGTTGCAAGTGTTAGCTATCTTACTGTTGATGGTACTTATCGTTATGATAAATATACAGTCGATAATCCTGCGACAATTTCAAGTGATATTGAAATTAATACTTCAAATGCATTCAAAGGAACATTATCTGGTGTTTTGTCAAAGTATATAGAAGGAGTTGGTTACGAAACGATTACTATAGAGAGTGGTAATTTTGATGTGACTTTTTAGATGCTTAAAATCATATAATAAAAAAACCGAAGTGAAAGCTTCGGTTTTTTTGTGAGTTATATTCTAATGCCAACTGGTAGCATTTTTTTGTAGCGTCTATTTCTTCTGATAAATTTTGCAATTTCAGGACTTGTAGGAACTACACTTATATTTCTTTCTTGTATGTTTTCAAAAACAAGTTTTAAAAAATCCTCTTCAAACCCTTCAGAGTTAATACATTCTGGAATTATTAGTTTTGTTAAAAAAATCTTTCGATCTTGGAGTGAATATTCAATTTTTGCTAATTGGTCATCAATTTTTAGCTCAAATTGACGTAAAAAGTCATTGTCTATTAGTTCAGCTGCATCAATCATAATAAATTAATTTTAATCTAAGGTCGGTAAGGATAAAAACTACAATTTGTATAGTTTTGCAATGCAAATTTATAAAAAATATCGCACATATTAAAGTATAGTGATGGTTAAATGCTTATGGAATAATCTATTAAGATTTTTAAAACTACAATAGCTCTAAAATGAAACAAGATATCATACATGTTTACTTTATGCCTGGTATGGCAGCTAACCCATCAATTTTTGAGTATATTAAGCTCCCTGAAGACCAATTTGAAATGCACTGGTTAGAGTGGGTGTTACCTTTAGATAATGAAACTTTGGAAGGCTATGCGAAACGTATGGTAAAAAAGATTGAGCATAAAAATATTGTGCTTCTTGGAGTGTCTTTTGGAGGTATTTTGGTTCAAGAAATGAGCAAATTTATAGACTGTAAAAAAGTAATAGTAGTTTCAAGTGTAAAGTCTAAACACGAGTTGCCTAAGCGAATGAAAGTAGCAAAGTTTACTAAGGCTTATAAACTGTTGCCTACACAACTAATGAGTAATGTAGAGCTGTTAGCAAAATACGCTCTTGGTAATACAGTAAAGAAAAGAGTGGAACTGTATAAAAAATACCTTTCAGTAAATGATAAAAAGTACTTGGATTGGGCAATTGAGCAAGTGATTACCTGGAAACAAGAAAAACCACATCCAAACGCTATTTATATTCATGGAAATAAAGACATGGTTTTTAACCATTCGTGCTCTGGAGACTGTATAGTTATTGAAGGAGGAACGCATATCATGATTATAAATAAGTATAAATGGTTTAACGAAAATTTACCAAATCTTATATTAAACTAATTTTGAAAGCATTGTAGATTTCTCTACATTTATAAAAACAAATTTGTGAAATATTCATTGTGTCAAAGCGTTGTAAATGCTGAAAAAAATGAACTTTTCACCATAAAAACGTCAAACAAATAAGTGTTACTTATGAAAACTTTAAAAAATATATTAGCTGCTGTAGGTTTAATAGCGTTGTCTGGGCTTTTTATTTTTGCAGCCCAAAAATCACCTTCTGATAATACAATACAAGAAGAACAGAAAAAATTAATCAACGATTATAATGTGTATGCTTTAGCAGTTCCAGATCATCTAGAGTTTGCAGGTGAAGCTGTTCCGTTAGAAGATCCAGATGTTTTAGAGCGTATGGATAGAGAGCTTTTAGTAAATACGTATTGGCAATCTAACGGATTGTTAATGTTTAAGAGAGCTGAAAAATACTTTCCTGTAATTGAGCCTATTTTGGAAAAACATGGTGTTCCTGACGATTTTAAGTATTTAGCAGTTATTGAAAGCGGATTAACTAACGCTGTGTCTCCAGCTGGAGCAAGAGGTGTTTGGCAAATTATGAAAGCAACAGGAAGAGAAAATGGACTTGAGGTAAATGATAATGTTGATGAACGTTATAATTTGGAAAAGGCTACTGAGGTTGCTTGTAAATACCTTTTAGACTCTAAAGAACGACTAGGGTCTTGGACATTGGCTGCTGCTGCTTACAATGCAGGAAACGCTGGTGTTTCTAGAAGATTAAAAGAGCAAGGTGTAACGGATTACTACGATTTACTTTTAGGTGAAGAAACAGGACGTTACCTATTTAGAATTGTGGCACTTAAAGAAATCTTAAGCAACCCTAAAAAATACGGATTCAATTTTAAAGAAAATGATTTGTATAAAAATATACCAACCTATAAAGTGTCAGTAGATACTGTGGTGACTGATTTTTCAAGATTTGCAAAACAGTTTGGTATCAATTACAAAATATTGAAAATCCATAATCCTTGGTTGCGCGAAGATCATCTTAACAATGCTTCTAGAAAGCAGTATTTTATTGAAATACCTAAAGAAGGATACTATCCTACAACGCCTTAATGATTGATTTTGTTAAGCACAATTTTTGGAACATTTTAATTGTTCTTAATTATGTTGTGGCAATTTCTGCTGCAATAACAATTCTTCTAAAAAACATTAACCCAACCAAAACCATTTCTTATATAATGGTTTTGGTTTTTTTTCCTTTTTTAGGGTTGTTAGTTTACTATTTCTTTGGACAAGAATATCGAAAGAACAAAATATTCAACCGAAAACATATTTTAAATAAAAGAGTTGTAAAAAACATCAATAAAGAGTTACAACTTAATAACAAAGAAAAGAGAGAAATTAAGCAAACTCTTGACGAAAAAGTAAAGCTTGTAAAGTTGCTTTACAATAGCGAACAGTCGCCTTTAACACTCAATAACAAAGTTAAACTGATTAAAAACGGAGAAGAAAAATTTAAACTATTACTTAAAGACTTAGAGCAAGCCCAATCTCACATCCACATGGAATACTATATCCTAAAGGATGATAAAATAGGTACTCAAGTTTTGGATGTATTATGTGAGAAAGCTATAGAAGGAGTGAATGTAAGATTAACTTTTGACGATGTAGGAAGCAAACTTTCAAAAGCAATAAAAAAGAAACTTAAAGAAAGTGGAGTAGAGTTTGCGCCTTTTATGCCTGTGTTGTTTCCAAAATTCACGGGAAAGATGAACTACAGAAACCATAGAAAAATTGTGGTTATTGATGGACGTATTGGTTATTTAGGAGGTATAAACATTTCTGATACTTATGTAAACTACGAAACTGATAACTCATATTGGAGAGATACACACCTTAGAATTGAAGGTGAAGCAGTAAAGCCATTGCAGATAAACTTTTTAACCACTTGGAATTTTGTATCTAATACTGATTTGCCAATTTCTAAAACCTTTTTTCCTGAAATAGAAGTTACTGAAGAAGTGCCAGTGCAAATCGCAGCCAGTGGTCCAGATACTGATTGGGCGAATATTATGGAGACTATTTTTACAGCTATAGTTACTGCCCAAAAATATGTGTACATAACCACGCCTTATTTTATTCCTAATGATGAAGTTATTACTGCAATGCAAGTAGCTGCAAAAAGTGGTGTAGAGGTGAAATTATTAATTCCAAAACATTCTGACTCTTGGACTGCTGAACACGCTACAAACTCTTATTTGGAGTCATTATTAGAAGCAGGAGTGGAAATTTATCGATACAAAAAAGGATTTGTTCATGCTAAAACATTAGTTGTTGATGACATTTTTTGTACTGTAGGAACTTCTAATATGGATTATAGAAGCTTTAATATTAATTTTGAAATAAATGCTTTAATCTATGAAGAAACACAAAGTAAGGCGCTTAAAAAGTTTTTTAATGATGATCTTAAAGATAGCGAGCAATTAACTTTACAAAGCTGGCAAAAAAGACCTAGATTAAGTAGGCTTAAAGAATCTTTTTGTAGGCTTTGGGCTCCTTTATTGTAAAAGTTATCTTCTGCTACGTCTGTTTTGTCTAGCCGAAGTAGGTTGACCATACTGCTGTTTAGGAATAGCAGTTTTTTTCATTTGTTGCTTAAACATTTTAATTTGGTCGGTCAACATTCCTCTTTTATCAAGAGTTTCAGCCTCTTTTAATAAGATTTGAGCCTCTTGTTTTCTACGTTTAGAAAAAGCAATTCCTGCTAAGTTTAATTTAGCCATTGCCAAATCATGATCCATAGATAAACCTAGGCTAATCGCTTTTTTAAAGTATTTTTCAGCTTCGTTCATATTAGTTTGAGAAACCATGATACCATGTAAGTAGTTATAGTAGCCTTCTTGTTTTTTTACTAAAGCAGCTGAAGGGTTTTTAATTTTATCAAGCCATTTTTTTGCACCATCAAAATCTTGCTTACGAAGCTTTAAAAAGGCTAGAAGAATAAATTCGTTTTTAAAATAAAGGAATACAAAAATAAGTGAAAGTAAAATCAACATAATACCATTACCAATGTAGCCTTCGGTAAATTGATAAACGGCATAACCAATAATTAAAACAGCAATTACTAACTTTATATTTTTATTGTACATATTTTCTATTAAATTTTTGAGTGTGCAAAGTTAGTAAAAACAATTGGAAATATTTTTAACTTTTGATTTGTCAAAGTAAAAAGTCTTTGTATATTTGCAGCCAATTTTGAAACAAACTTCAAAAGTAATTAACGGAAACTAAGATTATTTTTTTAAAGATATAAGACAATGAGTAAAAGAACGTTTCAACCGTCAAAAAGAAAGAGAAGAAACAAACACGGTTTTAGAGAAAGAATGGCTACTGCTAACGGTAGAAAAGTACTTGCTCGTAGAAGAGCTAAGGGAAGAAAGAAATTGTCTGTGTCTTCAGAATCAAGACATAAGAAATAATGATTAACAATTGTTAATATTTTGAGGTGTTACTTAGGTGTAGCACCTTTTTTTGTACCCAATAGATACCTATTTTTGTAAACCAAAAAACACAACACAATGCCAAAGAATAAAAACATAAGCTCTGTATTAATTATTGGATCAGGACCTATCATTATTGGTCAAGCATGCGAGTTTGACTACTCAGGATCTCAAGCACTACGATCGTTAAGAGAAGAAGGAATCGAAACCATTTTAATTAATTCTAATCCTGCAACAATCATGACTGACCCAAAAATGGCAGATCATGTGTATTTGTTGCCACTTAATACAAAATCTATTGTTAAAATATTAAAAGAGCATCCGCAAATTGATGCTGTTTTACCAACAATGGGAGGACAAACTGCTTTAAACCTTTGTATTGAAGCAGATGAAAAAGGGATTTGGGAAGACTTTGGTGTAAAAATTATTGGTGTAAATATTGATGCAATTAACATTACCGAAGACAGAGAGAAGTTTAGAGAGTTAATGTTAAAAATTGGAGTTGGAATGGCACCACAAGCTACAGCAACTTCGTTTTTAAAAGGTAAAGAAATAGCTCAAGAGTTTGGTTTTCCATTATGTATTAGAGCGTCGTTTACCTTGGGTGGAGCTGGAGCTTCAATTGTTTACAATGAAGAAGAGTTTGATGAAGCCTTGACTAGAGGTTTAGAAATCTCACCAATTCATGAGGTGATGATTGATAAAGCGATGATGGGTTGGAAAGAGTATGAGTTAGAGTTATTACGTGATAAGAATGATAACGTAGTTATTATTTGTACTATTGAAAATATGGATCCAATGGGAATTCATACTGGAGACTCTATTACTGTGGCGCCTGCAATGACACTTTCTGATAGTACATTCCAGAAAATGCGTGATATGGCTATACTTATGATGCGTAGTATAGGTGATTTTGCAGGAGGATGTAACGTACAGTTTGCGGTAAGTCCAGATGAAGAAGAAGAAATTATCGCTATTGAAATTAACCCTCGTGTATCGCGTTCTTCAGCATTAGCGAGTAAAGCAACAGGTTATCCTATTGCAAAAATTGCTGCTAAGTTGGCTATTGGGTATCATTTAGATGAATTAGAAAATCAAATTACCAAGTCTACTTCGGCATTGTTTGAGCCAACTTTAGACTACGTAATCGTAAAAATACCTCGTTGGAACTTTGATAAGTTTGAAGGTTCTGATAGAACATTAGGACTTCAAATGAAAGCTGTTGGAGAAGTGATGGCAATTGGTCGTTCATTCCAAGAAGCACTTCATAAAGCAACACAATCATTGGAAATAAAACGAAATGGTCTTGGTGCAGATGGTAAAGGGTATAAAGATTATGACCAAATAATCGAGAAACTTACTTATGCAAGTTGGGATCGTGTATTTGTGATTTATGATGCTATTCAAATGGGAATTCCATTAAGCAGAATTCATGAAATCACAAAAATAGATATGTGGTTCTTAAAGCAATACGAAGAATTGTATATGTTGGAAAAAGAAATTTCAACATTCACTATAGATACTATAGACAGAGACTTATTGCTAGAAGCTAAACAAAAAGGGTATGGAGATCGTCAAATTGCGCACATGCTAAACTGTTTAGAAAGTGAAGTCTATAACAAACGTGATGAGTTAAAAATTAATCGTGTTTATAAACTTGTAGATACATGTGCTGCTGAGTTTAAAGCACAAACACCATATTACTATTCTACATTTGAAAACGAATTAGAAACAGCTGATGGTAAACTATATTCAGCTAATGAAAGTGTAGTTTCAGATAAGAAAAAAATAATTGTTTTAGGTTCTGGACCAAACAGAATTGGACAAGGAATTGAATTTGATTATTGCTGTGTTCATGGTGTGTTGGCGAGTTCAGAATGTGGTTACGAAACAATTATGATTAATTGTAATCCTGAAACCGTTTCAACCGATTTTGACATCGCTGATAAACTGTACTTTGAACCAGTATTCTGGGAACATATTTACGACATCATTCGTCATGAAAAACCAGAAGGTGTCATCGTTCAACTTGGCGGTCAAACAGCACTTAAACTTGCTGAAAAATTAGACCGTTACGGAATAAAAATTATCGGAACTACATACCAATCTTTAGATTTAGCTGAAGATAGAGGAAGCTTCTCTACCTTACTTAAAGAGAATAACATTCCTTATCCAGAGTTTGATACTGCCGAAACTGCTGATGAAGCCTTAGCTGTAGCTGATAAGTTAGATTTCCCAATCTTGGTAAGACCATCTTATGTATTAGGAGGTCAAGGCATGAAAATTGTAATTAACAAGAAGGAACTAGAAGAGCATGTTGTTGACTTACTTCGTAAAATACCAAATAACAAACTCTTATTAGACCATTATTTAGATGGTGCTATTGAAGCAGAAGCAGATGCTATTTGTGATGGTGAAAACGTTTACATTATTGGTATAATGGAGCATATTGAACCTTGCGGAATCCACTCAGGTGATAGTAATGCAACATTACCTCCTTTTAACCTTGGAGATTTAGTATTAGAACAAATAAAAGATCACACCAAAAAGATTGCATTAGCTTTAAATACAGTTGGATTAATCAATATTCAGTTTGCTATTAAAGATGATAAAGTTTACATAATAGAAGCTAACCCTAGAGCGTCTCGTACTGTACCTTTCATAGCAAAAGCGTATGGCGAACCTTATGTAAACTATGCTACTAAAATCATGTTAGGCGATAAAAAAGTAACCGATTTTGACTTTAAGCCTAAGCTTGAAGGTTATGCAATAAAGCAACCAGTATTCTCATTTAATAAGTTTCCAAACGTAAATAAAAAGTTAGGACCAGAAATGAAGAGTACAGGAGAAAGTATCTTGTTTATTGATAGCCTAAAAGACGATGAATTTTACAACTTGTACTCAAGACGTAAAATGTATTTGAGCAAATAGCAGTAAAAATCGATAAACGGTTAATACAATCTCCTAAAAATTACTACTTTAGCCTTGTGTAACTCAAGTAGTATAGAATGAAGCTAAAAGGCTTTTTGTTAATAGTGAGTGTATTAGTATCAGGTTTTGCTTTTTCCCAGCAAAATATTTTTGATGCAGCACGTTTTGGTACAATTGATGATGTAAAAGAATTAATTGCTAAAAACCCAGACACTATTAATGTGGTTGATGCTTCAGGATATTCTCCATTAACATTGGCATGCTACAGAGGAAATGATGAGGTCGCTATATTTTTAGCATCAAAAGTTGAGGATATTGATGGCGAAAGTAAATACGGAACACCATTAATGGCTGCAGTTTATAAAAACAGAGAAGCAGTTGTTAAAGTACTTTTAGAGCATGGTGCAGACCCAAATTTAGCCGATGCTAATGGAACCTCTCCTTTACATTATGCTATTATTATGCGAAACAAAACCATAATTAAACAATTGGTTGAGGCGAATGCAGACACGAGTACTAAAGATAATAGAGGAAATACAGCAATAGATTACGCGAATATGACTCAAGATGAGGAAATTATTAATCTTATTGTAAAATAATATAAATATGAAAAAAACTACTTTGGCTTTAATAGCTTTTTTAAGTTTAACAACATATACGTTTAGTCAAAGCTATTCTACAGGTATGATGGAATTGTCTACAACACCTGGATTAGAATACTCAGCGCAGATTGATGTCACATCAGATGAAGTAACATTAACGCTAATTGGACCAAGTGACAGATGGCTTGGTTTAGGTTTTGACGCAACAAGCATGACCTCAGGAAGGGATGTTGTTATTTTTGATGGTACTGACCTTACTGATAGACATTTTGGGTATCCTGGTCAGCCTAATGATCAACCTGCTACAGGTTTTACGCCAACTTTAGATGAAAGACAAGATTGGACAATTATGTCTAATAATGTTACTTCAGGAGTAAGAACATTAGTTGCAACAAGAGATAGAGATACCGGAAATGTTAATGATTATGTGTTTACAACGTCTGCGTCATCTATAAATTTGGTTTGGGCAAGAGGGTTTGAATCAAGTTTTGTTTTAGACTATCATGGATTTTCTAATAGAGGAATCACAATGCAATCTTTTACATTAAGTAATGAAGAGGTTGTTGCAACAGAGTTTTCAATAATTCCAAATCCAGCTAAATCAAGATTTAATATATCTGTACCTAGAATAGATGGTGTTGTAAAAATGGAAGTGTTTGATGTATTAGGTAAAAAAATATACACTAAAGAGCTTAATCAATTATCGACTACTATTGATATTTCAAAATGGAATAGTGGTGTGTATTTAGTGAGGTTAGCTACACAAAATAATATCTCTACTAAGCGCTTTGTGAAGCAGTAGGCTGATAGTCAGTTAAATAAATTTAAGCCATTGATTTTTGTCAATGGCTTTTTTGATTAAATAAAAACTTATCAATCAATCACATAATTTATTATATTAGCTGTAAATAAACCTATTTATGAATAAAATTACGCTTTTTTTAGTTGCATTTTTAATGACATCATTAGCTTTCTGTCAAACCTATTCTACTGGAGAGATTGTGTTATTAGATGATGGTGAGTTGTATTATTCTGCACAAATTGATGTTACCTCAACGTTAGTGACTTTAACTTTAGACGGACCAGATAATCGTTTTTTAGGTTTAGGATTTGGAACATCAAGTATGATTGCTGGTGATGATGTTGTTATATATGACGGAACTTCTATTTCTGATAGATATTTTGGTTTTCCTGGGCAACCAGATGGTTCTGATGCTAGTGGAATTGAACCTTCTGTCGATGCGAACCAAAACTGGACAATAACATCTAACACATTAGATGGAGAACAAAGAACAATAGTAGCTACTAGAGCTTTAGATACGGGAGAAACAAATGATTATGTGTTTTCTACATCTGATACTTCTATTGAGTTAGTTTGGTCTTTTGGGTTTAGCTATACTATAGGTTATCATGGAGAAAATAAAGGAATTACTATGCAATCGTTCACATTAGGGGATGAAGAGGTTTCTCAAGCAAGTCAAGAATTCACAATCTCACCTAATCCAGCTACGACTAAGTTAAATATTCGTTTGCCACAAGGACAACAAAATGCTGTTGTAAATGTGTATGATGTACTAGGAAAAAGGGTGTATTCTAAGGAACTTAACTCACTAACAGCTTCAATTGATGTTTCTAAATGGAATACAGGTGTTTATTTAGTAAAAGTATCTGCTAATAACTTCACACAAACCAGACGATTTGTAAAGCAGTAATACTATTAGCTTTCAGGTAATTCTATCTTAATCTTGTAGCCTTTTAAGTCTTCAATGTAATTATCAAGAGCAAAGGAATCACTACTAAACTCTTGTTGACGATGTATTTTAGTGTCTTTACGTTTTATGGCTTTTAAAAACCGTTTTACTTCGGTTTTATCGTTTAAAATTAAACCAGGAACATCAACAGTTTTTCCATTATCGTCTTTAGCAACCATAGTAAAGTAAGACGAATTACAATGCTTTACAGTTCCGGTTTGAATGTTTTCAGATTCCACACGAATACCAACAACCATGGATGTACGACCAACATAATTTACCGAGGCTTTCATGGTAACCAACTCACCAATTTCAATAGGGTTTAAAAAATCAACCGTATCAACCGATGCTGTTACACAATAAGCTTCAGAATGTTTTGAGGCGCAAGCAAAAGCAATCTGATCCATTAAACTTAAAATATAACCACCATGAATTTTTCCACCAAAATTGGAGTGCGAAGGTTGCATAAGTTGAGAGATAGAAACTCTAGAAGAATCAACGGGTTTAAAATTGTGTTTACTCATCGTCATCGTTTATAGCGCGTTTTAAAATTGGTTCTGGTAGTGATTTTTTTGCTTTGGCACCCATTTTTTTAAGTTTTTCTACACGACCAATAATGTTTCCTTTGCCTTCAACTAGTTTATTCATCGCTGCTGAATAGTCACTTTTGGCAGCATCTATTTTTTTGCCAACACCTGTTAAATCAGAAACTAAACCTTCAAATTTATCATAAAGTGCACCAGCTTGTTTTGCGATTTCCAAGGCATTACGCTGTTGCTTTTCGTTGCTCCACATTGTGTCAACAGTGCGCAATGTAGCTAAAAGAGTAGAAGGCGTAACGATTACTATATTCTTCTCAAAAGCTTTGTTATAAAGCGTATTGTCTTCGTTTATAGCAATGGCAAAAGCAGGTTCAATAGGAATAAACATCAATACAAAATCTGGAGATTCCATATCGTATAAATCCTCGTATTTCTTTTCTGAAAGCTGATTAACGTGTTTGTTTATAGAGTTAACGTGCGCTTTTAAATGCATTGCTTTTTCGTCATCTTCAGCATTTGCAAAACGTTCGTAATCGGTAAGTGATACTTTACTATCTATAATCATGCGTTTACCGTCTGGTAAATGTAGTACAACATCAGGCATAACACGCGAACCATCTTCACGATTAAAGTTTTGTTGAACAAAATATTCGCGGTCTTTTTCCAATCCAGATTTTTCTAATACACGCTCCAAAACCAATTCGCCCCAATTACCTTGCATTTTGCTGTCGCCTTTTAAAGCTTTGGTTAGGTTATTGGCTTCTATGGTCATTTTTTGATTAAGATCTTTAAGTCCTAAAAGTTGCTCTTTTAAAGCCGAATGCATGCTGATACTTTCCTTTTGAGAATCTTCAACTTTCTTTTCAAACGTCTGGATTTTTTCTTGAAGCGGATTCAGAATTTGTTTAATGTTTTCTTTATTCTGAATGGTGAATTTTTCACTTTTTTCATCAAGAATTTTACTTGCCATTAACTCAAAATCTTTACGCAGTTGCTCTTGTTGTTTAGCAAGCTCTTCGTCACGTTTAAGGTTTTGTTCTTGAAGGTTTTCAAGCTCTGTATTTCTTCTGGAAAGTTCGGTATTTAAAAGGTCTTTTTCTTTTCTAATGGTTTCGCGTTCTGTTTCAATTTTAGAAATAGTGTCTTTTAAATCTTGTAATTGCTGATTAAAAAGTGCGTTTTGTTTTTGGTTTTCAGATTCGGTATTTAATTTTAAATCTTCAAGCTGTTTGCTTAAGTTGGTATTGCGTTCTTCAAGCGTGCTCGTATTTCCTTTGCTTTTTAATTGAGCAAATTTTAAGCCCAAAAAAGCACCAATTCCAGCAGAAAAAATAATAGCGATAAATAAAATGAGTGTTTCGGTCATACAGTGAAATGAATTTTATCAAAGATAAATGATTTAGTCTGAAATTGAAATCGAATTTGAAACAGAAACCTAAATTACGGTTTTAAATTTGTTTCATTTTCAAAGCATTACTTTTTCACTCTAAAACTTCCAGTTTTCTCATCAAAAGCGATCATGTCTTCTGGAAACAATTCATTAAAAACACCTTTTGAAATTAAGTTACAAGGCGTGTCTGAAATTACTTGTGAATGTGTCATCACTATCATTTTATCACACAGTTGAATGGCTAAATCAATTTCGTGAGAAGAAAACAAAATGGTTTTGTTGGTGTCTTTTGCCAAGGTTTTTAAAAGCTTTAAAATATAGGCTTTATGGTACATGTCTAGATGGGTTGTAGGTTCATCTAGAATAATTAAATGCGTGTCTTGAGCCAACGCTCGTGCAATCATGACTTTTTGTAGTTGACCATCGCTTAATTCAAAGCACTTTTTGTCTTTTAATTGTTGAATATTGGTTTGTAATAACGCGTTTTCAATAATAGACATATCGTTTTCTGAAAGATTACCAACCCAATTGGTGTAAGGTTGTCTGCCTAAAGCAACGAGTTCAAAAACGGTCAAATTTTTTGATGCAGGTTGTTCGGTAAGTACTACGCTCAAGCTCTTGGAAAGCTCTAAATGCGAGGAGTTTTCAAGTAATTTATCGTTAATAAAAACAGAGCCATTAAGTGGTGGTTGTACTTTAGTAAGTGTTCGTAACAAGGTGGATTTTCCAATGCCATTAGCACCAACCAAACCGACCAATTCACCTTGTTGTAGCGCAATGTTTACATCATCAGCAACAACGGTTTGATGCTTTTTTTGTGTGTAACCTATGGTTAGACTTTTAGTTTTTAGAATAGTATGTGGTTGCGTTTTTGTCACAAATATTTTGTTTTGTCATTCTGCGCTACGACGCAGAATCTATTTTTTTGGATTCCGCATCAAGTGTGGAATGACAGTCTTGGTTCATTTATCTTGATTCTTATTTCTCATTCAAAACAACATTTTACGTTTACGTACCAATAACCAAATCACAACAGGCGCACCAATTAATGAGGTTATGGCGTTAATAGGTAAAGTGTAATCGCTTGTTGGTAATTGCGCAATGCTATCACAAATAAGCATGACTATGGCACCAAACAAAAACACAGCAGGTAATAACACTTTGTGGTTGGCTGTTGTAAAAACTTGACGTACCATATGCGGAATTGCTAATCCTATGAAAGCAATTGGTCCAGCAAAAGCTGTAATAGTTCCTGCTAATAAACTTGTTGCAATTATAATGATAAACCGACTTTGATTAATGTTCAACCCAAGACTTTTAGCGTAATTTTCACCCAATAAAAGTGTATTCAAGGCTTTGATTGAGATGATACTCATAAATAATCCTAGGAGATAAATGCAGAAGAAAATAAACAACTCGTTCCAAGATAGGTTTCCTAAACTACCAAATCCCCAAAAAATGTATTGTTGTAGTTGTTCGGCTGAACTAAAGTAGGAGAGTACGCTGACAACCGCAGAAGTAATGCTACCAAACATTAACCCAATGATTAAAATAGCCATGGTATCTCTTACTTTTAAAGACACAGCTAAAACAGATAATAACACTAAAAAACTACCTAAACTAGCCGCAATAACCACGCTCCATTTTGAAAGTAAAAGTGTAGCAAGACTGCCACCAAAAATTCCTGCACCAAGAATTATAATAGCGACTCCTAAACTAGCTCCAGAGCTAATACCTAACACAAACGGACCAGCCAATGGGTTTCTAAACAAGGTTTGCATTAATAATCCGGAAATGCCCAATCCAGAACCTACTAAAACTGCTGTAAATGCTTTTGGTAATCTATAGTTGTGAATAATGTAATGCCAAGAATCGTTGTCAATGGATGTTAATAAACTTTTAAATACGGATGTTACAGGAATAGATACCGAACCTAGGCTGATATTACCTAAAAAACATACAATAAGTGTTATTGTAAGTATTACAAAAGGATATTTGACTTTGGTTTTCAATAAAGTGAATTTATTATTTATTCATCAGAATATATAGTATGCAAAAGGCAAAGTTCTAAAATTTAGCCGAAAATAAGGACTTTAGTTTCAATATAAATTTTTCATAAAATTTCAAATAAACGTAACCAGTTACAATAAATTTAATACATTTGCGTAACTGGTTACGTAAAAACATATGATTAATGGATTTTTTAATAGAAATAGGATTAGCAGGAATTAATAGTAGGATTAAACGTTTAAGTGATGATCTTTTATACAGTACAAGAGATTATTACAAATCGGTAAACCTAGACATAGAACCTAATTGGCATCTTATTTTTTTAATATTAGAAAAACATGAATCATTAACTATCACAGAGATTTCTCAAGAGTTAAGAATGTCGCATCCTGCATGTATTAAGATTGTGAATAAGATGAAAAAGAAGGATTATATAAATACAAAAGTTGATAAAACAGACTCAAGAAAACAGCTTTTAGAATTATCTGAAAAAGCAAAAGAGAAACTTCCTGATTTTCATAAACATTGGGATGCTTGTATAAAAACCACTAAAGAACTATTAGAAGAAAGTCCAAATTTTATAAAGGATTTAACCGCTTTTGAGAATTTAGTAACTGAAAAAAACTACATGGAAAGAACGTTAACACATTTAAAAAATAATGAATTGGATAGCTGAAATTTTAGGGTATTTGGCCATTGCAACAGGTTTTTTTGCAATTACCAAAAAAGATATGGGAACATTTCGTTTATGGCATCTCATCTCTAGTTTTTTCTATATTATTTATGGTTTGTTTTTAAAATCAAGTCCGTTAGTAATAGCAGGAGTTATATTTTGCATCATACACATTTATCATTTAAGAAAACTAAAAAAGAATCGTAATAATAAAACACAAGCATTATGATAAAAGTATTTATAGCAGGCGGAACAGGTTGGGCTGGATCTGCATTAAGTAAGGGAGTTTTTAACAATGCCAATATGCAACTTATGGGTGCATTATCAAGACGACATAAAGGAGAGAATTTAGCCGAAGTATTAAATATAGATTCAGAAGCAATTCCAATTTACGATAATATTGAAACAGCATTAAAAGAAACCGATTTTGATGTTTTAGTTGAATATACAAAGCCAGATGTAGCAAAAACAAATATTATTTCAGCATTAAAACATGGTAAAAAAGTGGTAATAGGAACTTCAGGATTAACAGAAGCAGATTATGAAACAATAGCACATGAAGCAAGTAAAAATGACACTTCTGTTTTAGCTGTTGGAAATTTTGCCATAACAGTGGTTTTGCTTCAAAAGTTTTCAGAAATGGCAGCAAAATACATTCCCAATTTTGAAATTATAGATTATACACACGAGGATAAAATTGATGCACCAAGCGGAACAGCCAGAGAACTAGCATATCGACTTTCAAAAGTTCAAAAGCCAAATAAGTTTGTAACAGAAGATGAACTTATTGGAGAAAAATCAAGTCGAGGTGCTTCATTAAACGAAGTCCAAGTGCATTCGGTTAGGTTACCAGGCCATGTTATTGCTATAGAATCTATTTTTGGTTTAAAAGATGAAAAACTCTCTATCAGACACGATTCTGGAGCAAGCGCAGAACCTTATGTAAAAGGTGGACTTTTAGCTATTGAAAAAGTAGGAACTTTTAAAGGACTTAAACGTGGACTCGATAGTGTTATGGATTTTTAAAATTAAACTTATTTCAAAGGTTTAAAAAAATGAGTTTCGTATTCTGGTAATAATTCTGAGTGACACACTTTTATAATGTCTTTTAAAACTAAATCAGGTCTTGCAGTGCCTTCTTCATAATAGGTAACGCCACCAGTTGCTCCTGTAACATTTACAAATGAATATACTGTTTTGTTTTTAAAAGCATCAAATTCGGTGTAGTGTTCGTTAGCGTTTTTTAAAGCTTCTAATGAATTATAATACGACGGACTTAACCAAATATCAGCCGATTTTCCTTTGGTAAAAACAGCTTCAAAACTTAATGCTAAACTGCCTTCACCAGCCACATCTTGCCAAAGGTAATTTACGTTGGCGTCTTTTAAAAGTTGTGCTTCAGGGCTTGTGCCACTTGGTAAATACCAAACATCTTTATGAAGCGCACCACTTAAAATAGTTGGTGTTTTTCTAACTTTTGAGGCTAGTAGTTTTGCATCGTTGTACTCTTTTTCAATACTGTTGAAAATAGAATCAGCTTCAGCAGTTTTGTTGTAAAGAGCTCCAAAAAATTTAATCCATTCGGCTTTTGCAAGTGGTGATTTTTCAACCCAATCGCCATTGTACATGACTGGAATACCAGATTTTTTAATGGTTTCAAAGGTTTTATTATTGCCATCAATACCAAAACCTACAACAACTTCAGGTTGTAACTCTAGCAAAACTTCGGTATTGATACCTTCATTCTTTCCTAATTCTCTAATGCTTTCAGCGTTTATTAAAGCTCTGGTTTTTTCAGATGAAATATAGTCAGTACCAGGAAAACCTACTAAAGTATGCTCGACACCTAATAATTCTAAAGCAGGAATATGTGTTGTAGATGTCACGACTGTTTTTTCAACAGGTATTTCAAATATATCATCAAAACGAACTTTTTCTGTTGACCAAAAATTTGCGTCATAACCATCTTTAAGTAAAGCAAACTTATATCCTTTTTCAGCTTTAGGCCAAGGATTATTAATGGTTAATATTAAGTAGGTTTCGTAGTCCTTAATATTAAACCCTTTGGCATATTTCAAGTGTACTTCTTTACCTTGTATTTTTTCTAGTAATAACTTTTCTTTTTCTGTCTTACACGCAAAACAGATAATTAAAAGTAGAATTGGAAATAGTTTTCTCACTGTGTATTTATTTTCATTCAAAAGTAATATTATTTAACCTTATAGGTAAAACATTAAACAAAATGTTTAATTTTGCGGCGAATTTTGGTTCGAGATTGTTGTTTTAATCTCGATTAAAAGGGAATCTGGTGAGAGTATTATTTTCAAGTCCAGAACTGTTCCCGCAACTGTAAGCTAACAAGCTTCGTGTTATACTTCTAAAGTCACTGAAGTAAGATTGCCACATCTCGCCAATTGCGCGATTCGCAATGACAACTTTGGGAAGACCAGCACGGAGACGCAAGTCAGGAGACCTGCCAATTTCAAAAAAATAATAAGTCGAACTTTCGGGATAAAGGTTTGAGTATGCATTACCATACTTTCTCGAACAATTAATTTTAAAATGAACAAAAAAACATTGTTTTTTGGTGTGTTTTGTGCTACTTCAATTTTTGGATTTGCACAACAGCAAACTGATTCTACGCAAGTAGAACAACTAGATGAGGTCGTTATTACCGACTCAAAATTCAACTTAAAACGTGAAAATTCTGGTAAAGTAATTACCAAAATCACCCAAGAAGAACTTCAGCATTTACAAGGAAAAACCATAGCTGAAATTATCAATGCTACAGCAGGAATTGAAATTAACGGAACAAAAAGTAACGCTGGACAAAATTTAGCATATTACGTTCGAGGTGGGAGAAACCGTCAGGTTTTGGTATTGATAGATGGTATTGCATTAACCGATCCTTCGCAAATAGCTAACGATTACGATTTACGTTTGTTAAATCCAGATCAAGTAGAGAGTATTGAGATTTTAAAAGGTGCGTCTAGTACATTATATGGTACTGGAGCTGCAACCGCAGTAATCAATATTAAACTTAAAAAAGCTTCAAAAGATGCTGTTTCAGCTAACTTTAGAAGTGTTTTTGGTACTAACCAATCACATGATGATAGTAATTATGCTATCGAAGATTTTAGAAATAGCGTGTCAGTAAATGGAACCATTGGTGAGTTTAATTACTTAGCTAGTTTTGGTAATCAGTTTACTGATGGTTTATCTGCAATGGAGGCTGGAACCGAATCTGATGCTTACAATGCTATAAATGGTAATGTGAAATTAGGATACACATTTTCCAAGCAATTTAAACTGAATGCTTATGCAAGTTTTGATAAGTTTAAAGCCGATTTTGATGACGCTTCAACGTTTTCAGATGCAAACAACCATTCTACAAGTAAGCAGTATCGTATTGGGATTGCGCCAGAGTTTAGTTATAACAAAGGAAGCATTACTTTAAACGCTGCGTATAATGATGTTGAACGTATTGTGGAGTCGAGTTATCCTGCTGAATACTATGCTACAAGTTTGGTGGCAGACCTTTTTAATAGATATAATTTTAATGATAAATTCTATACTATTTTAGGTGTGAATTTTCAGGAGAATGATATGGAAAGTTTTGCAATTCCATTTGGATCAACCAATTTAGAACAAAGCATTGATCCAGAAACAGCAACATTCAACATTGTTGATCCTTATGCTAATGTGGTGTATGTTTCTGATTTTGGTTTAAATGTAAATGCTGGAGCACGTTTAAACAACCATAGCGAATATGGAAGTCATTTGGTTTACAGTTTAAATCCTTCCTATAGAAAAAGCTTCAATTTTGGATATTTAAAAGGAATGGCTAGTTACAGTACAGCATATATTACACCTTCATTGTATCAATTATTTGAACCTGCTTATGGAAATGCCGATTTAAAACCTGAAGAAAATGAAACTATAGAAGTTGGTATTGAAGCAGGAATTAAAGATAAAGCTACGTTCAGTTTAGTGTATTTTACTAGAAACGAAACTAATTTTATCGATTTTGTGGACATGGGTAATTTTGTGTACCAAT
Organism: Gaetbulibacter jejuensis; assembly: GCF_039524015.1. NCBI lineage: Bacteria > Pseudomonadati > Bacteroidota > Flavobacteriia > Flavobacteriales > Flavobacteriaceae > Gaetbulibacter > Gaetbulibacter jejuensis. The sequence continues at coordinate 328,036 of NZ_BAAAGF010000004.1, forward strand.
ACGATAATGTAGATGAGGATTTTACAGCAAGTGGTTTAGAATTTACAGCTGATTATAGTATTACAAACGCGCTAAAATTAAACGCTAATGTTACCTATACAAAGGTAGAAGATGATTTGAATTTAAGAATTCCTGAATTGAAAGGAAATGCACGATTGGATTATAAACTATCTGATGCTACATTTTTAAGTTTAGCGTACCAATATAATGATGATAGAAATGATGCCTATTTTAACAATACTACTTTTACAACAGAAGACGTTACTTTAAAAAGTTATAGCTTATTAGACTTTTACGTAAGCCATACTATTTTGGAGAACAAGTTAAAGTTGTTTGCTAACGTTAACAATATCCTTAATGAAGATTACCAAGAATTATTTGGGTATTCAACACGAGGAAGAAACGTTAATATAGGTTTTAACCTAAGTTTATAAAACAAAAAATCCGCTCATTTCGAGCGGATTTTTTTATTGATTAAATTCTTTTTTAATAATGGATATAAACTCATTATCTATATACATTTCATCTTCAAAAGGTTTTAGATTTATATCTTTTTTTACAGGAGTTAATTGAGGTGTATTTCTTATACTTTGGTCAATGCTATATCTTCCTAAGCTACTTTCAATATCAGCTAAAGCAGCAGCAAGTAAAGGCTCGTTTTCATCACCTAAAATCCCGAAATTTAATACGCTTTCGTTGATTTCAAAACCAACATCAGGAACTAAACCACTAGAAGGAACCACACCATCATTAGCATTTACCGAAATAGCGACTAAAAATCAAGTAAGAATTAGTTTTTATTTTTTCTAATTAATCACAATCCATAAAAATCCATTCATTTTCTACATTAAAAATTTTATCAATAGCGATATAATCTTCTGGAAAAAATCCATTAGTATTCCAACTTGTATTTGCATATTGATACATTACAGAGTAAGCATTTTGAGTTGTACCTTGTATATTAGAAGGACTATTATCTGAATGTCTAAAACCTAAAGAGTGTCCAATTTCATGAACCATATTTGTTGTTGCAACTTGTAAGCTTCTATTTGAATATGAAGCATTAATTCTAATATACGAACCAACAGAATGTACATATAGGTTTGATTGAGTGCCACCAATATCCCAATATTTTCCCATATTAGCCGCGGCTATTGGTGCTGGATTAGATGCGAATTCAGATGGAGGGTCTATTCTTATGGTTATATTGCCATAATCGTTAATGTTTTCTTGACTAGCAATTCTGAAATATATGTTAGGTGTATCCGAGTTAAATATAGAATTTTGAGAGTTATTAGGATTTAAATTAATTGCATTATTCCATGCCTGTATAGCATTTTGTGTTGCATTAATCCAGTTAGTATTTACTGAGGAGTCAAAAATGACATTAATATATTTATTTGGGTGATAGGCTTCCAAACAATGTACATCACCTATAAGGTTAACTACTTTTATAGCATCAGGATCATTTTCACCACTAATATATTGATCTCCTATATGGGTTATAAAACTTCTTTGTTCAAATATAGTATCTTGATTGTACTCGTTATTAAAATTTAAAAGAACTTTTTCTTCTTTGTTGTCTGAGTTCGGGGGATAGCATAGAATCTCACTTCTTAAAACAGGTTTTTGTGAGCTATTAATAACAAGCTTTTTGATATCGTCAAAAGATAAAGAATCAGTTAATCTTTGGATAGATTTATCATTTCCAAAAAGAGTTAAAACTTTTGGTTCTATTGTTATTTGATCATCATTATTTGAACAATTAAGAATCAATAGAAAAAAAGGGATGAATAAAAGAATAGTGTTAGTTTTCATAATAGTAAAAGTTTAAAGGTTTATTTATGTACATATTTTTTGAAAAAGGTATAAAGTCATTACTGTCTTTAAAAAAGTTTATGGCATTTTGAGTTGAATTTCCAATCCTACCAATACCTTGTATGTCTAAAATAGCAGCAGCTAAAAGAGGCTCGTTTATGTCTCCTAGAACACCTAAATTACCTAAATTTTCATTTAATTGAATTTGAGGTACGAATCCAGCATCATAATCTGTAAAGCCTTCAGAGTTAATTGATTTAAATATCAAAGGTTGTAGAGCATATGTGTGGTTAGGATTAGCATTTTGTCGTCCTAAATCTGGAGAGTCGTAAATAGTTGTCGATGCTTGGTATTTACCAGTTGTTGTGGCCCCAATTTGTACCACATCAATATATGGGTTTAATCCATTAATAATAAGTTCACTTGCTGAAGCAGTGCTTCTTGTTGTTAGAATATAAACTTTATTTAAATTTAAATGATTTATGTTTTCTTGAAAAACAATGTCTCCATTACTATTATACTTGATCATTTCATCTACAAAGGGATTTAATAAACTCTCAGGATTACTAGAATTAATTTGAGCTTGAATTTCATTATTCCATTCTTCTCTTATGAAGAGATCGCCAGTAAACTGTCCAGTAATCATTGAAGATAACCAAATTGCTGTATTAACGGAGCCTCCACCATTATATCTTAAATCTAAAACCAAATCAGTAATGTTAGCAGATTGAAATTCCCCAAAAACTGAGTTTAATTCAGAATCAAATTGATTGGTACTCGTAAATGAGTTGTACATTAAATACCCAACATTATTTCCGTCAACGTTTAGAATATTATGTGTTAGTATTGGGTTTTCAGTATAAGGTGTTTTTATTAATTCTATTGTTTCAGTTGTTTGGTCAACTGAATCATCATTTACTTCAGGTGTTCCATTGTCATTATATACTCCAATATTTATTGAATAACTATTTGTAGATGAACCTAATAAGTTATTTGCATTCTCAATTGTTAGTTGTGTTCCATCAACACCATAGAAAATATCACCCCGTTTTATACCTTGTGATTCTGCTGAGGTATTTGGCATTACATATCTAACATAGCCATAAATCTCACTACTAGTTTCAGTAAAACGAAAAAGTCCAAACTCCATACCGTTACTAACAGTTGTTCCACTTAATGCTTGCTCAAAAGCAATATAATCATCAACTATAATACTAAACCTGTCAACTGTTTGTCTTTGATAAATTAAACTTTCAAAGAGTTCTTCGGGTGAAGAAAAGCTATTTAAGTAATTACCATATTCTTCATTACTTGTAAATCTGTCATTCGCCAAATCGGGTATTTCAGCTTTATACAAATACACAGCATTCATACCTTTCCATACAAAATCATGTATACTGCTTGATAAAATAACATTGTCATCTCTATCTTCAAAGCAACTTGTGGTTAGACTACCAAAGATGATGGCAATTAGTAGGGTTCTCATAATTTTCATAATAATTCTTTTTTCAAAACATACATACTATATATGTCTATTAAACTCTAAATTTACTTACAATATTGTAAATTAAAAATTAATTGTAACAAAATTGAAAGTGTATCGTCGTAATGATAGAACGGGATAAAAACCGTCTAACTAACCAAACAAAATGACACAAACTGATTTTATAAAATTAGTAATGCCTTTTAAGGATAAGGTTTACAGGCTAGCAAAACGCTTGTTGGTATCTAGTGAGGAAGCTGAAGACGCTACTCAAGAGATCTTACTAAAGTTATGGAAAAACAAAGTAAAAATTTCTGAGTATAAAAATGTAGAAGCTTTTTCCATGACCATGACAAAGAATTTTTGCCTTGACCGATTAAAATCCAAACAGGCACAAAATTTAAAGATAGTACACAGTAACTATCAAGATAATAATGTGTCGTTGCAAAAACAGGTAGAGCTTAATGATAGTGTAGACTGGGTGTCTAAAATAATGGAAGAGCTACCAGAACAACAAAAAATAATTTTGCAACTGAGAGATATAGAAGAGTATGAGTTTGAAGACATAGCAAAAGTGTTGGATATGAATGAAACTGCCATACGAGTAGCACTCTCAAGAGCAAGAAAAACAATAAGAGAAAAATTAACTAATACACATAGTTATGGTATTAAATAACATAGAAAAATTACTTGAAAAGTACGAAAACGGAGAAACTACTTTAAAAGAAGAGCAACACTTAAAACACTATTTTGCACAAGAGGAAGTCGCTCCACATTTAGAGTCTTACAAAGCCATGTTTAATTACTTTCAGGTAACAAAACAAGAGCAGTTTACCAAAGACGTTCCATTAAAATCTAGAAACAAAAATTTGTATAAATGGATTTCTGTCGCAGCAGTAGCAGTTCTTATGGTGTCGGTTTTTACCTTCACCAATAAAGAGGAAGGATTGGGAAGCCTTAATGAAGAACAATTGTTGGCCTACAATCAAACCAAAGAAGCGCTAAGTCTTTTATCATCTAAGTTTAATGATGGAGCAAGTAGCTTAAATGCTTTAACACTTGCGTCTCAAAATTTAGAAAAAGGCGTAGACCACATGAGCTTAATTAATGAGTTCAACACATCGACAAACAAAATTTTTAAAACAAACTAGAAAAACAGAAAAAAATGAAAAAATTAGTTGTAATTGCAGTTTTGGCTTTGATGCCAATAGTATCTTTCGGACAAAGCATTTTTGATAAATACGAAGATCAAGAAGGAGTAACTTCGGTTATAGTAAACCAAAAAATGTTTAGCATGCTTGCTGGTATTAACATAGACTTAGATGACCCAGAAGCACAACAATTTTTAGAAATGGCTAAAAAGATAACAGGATTAAAAGTATTTACTACAGGAGATGAAGCCGTTTCAAAAGATATGAATGCAACAGTAACATCTTACCTAAAAGGTTCTAGCTTACAAGAATTAATGAGAATAAAAGATGGAGACCAAACAGTAAAATTCTATGTAAAAGAAGGTAAAGATGAAAACCATGTTAAGGAGCTATTAATGTTCATTAATGGGTTAAAAGAAGTAACAAAAGGTGCTGACATTGAAATAAACGGAAAGAAAAGAGAAATTGAAACCGTTTTATTATCGTTAACAGGTGATATAGATTTACGTCAAATATCTAAGTTAACAAGCAATATGAATGTACCTGGTGGAGAGCACTTAAAGAAAGCTAACAAAAACTAATCAACCAATGATAACATCAATCAAAAAATCAATTATGTTGATGGCTTTGGTTACAACTATAGTAAGTTGTAACCAAGGTCCAACATTACAAACCTATTTTGTAGACAATGAGTTAAATCCAGGATTTATCTCGGGAGATGTGCCTGCAAGTATTATTAATATTGAAGAAATTGAGAATCTTACTGACGATCAAAAAGAAGCTTACGAATCTATTGATAAGCTTAATATTTTAGCATACCAAATTAATGAGACTAATAAAGAGGATTATGAGGTGGAGCTTAAAAAAGTAAAAGAGATTCTTAAAAATGAGAAGTATGAAGAATTGATGAGAGGCGGAAATACTTCAGACGGAAAGTTTGTAATAAAATTTATTGGTGAATCTGAAACAAGTATTGATGAGCTTATTTTATTTGGTGATGCTAAAGATAAAGGATTTGTTGTTGCCAGAGTTTTAGGTGATGATATGAATGCTGGAAAACTAATGAAACTATCTGGTGTTTTGGAACAAGCAGATTTAGACAATGACCAATTAGAAAGTTTTAAAAACTTTTTTAAATAAACTGATAGTTATTTAAAATGTTAATAGAAAATCACCTTGTATTATTCAGGGTGATTTTTGTTTTCTATATCTTTTAAAAAGTGAATCACCAAATACACCGTAAAAAGTGCAAACCCTATAAATAATAAGGTTTTAATCATAAAATTATCTAGTACATTAAAAATGCCAGCCACAAAAAAACATAAAGTTAATACTGAGGCATATATTAAAGCTAGTGTATCTTTACTCATACGATAAGTTCAGTAACTTACTTGCTAAATTAAATTCCAGTATAGTTACTTGGTGTAATTTGTTTTAGTTCTTCTTTTATAGAATTAGGAACCTCTAAGGTATCAATAAAATTTGAAATAGAGTCTTGAGTTATTTTTTCGTTAGTTCTTGTTAATCCTTTTAAAGCTTCATAAGGATTAGGATAAGCTTCTCTTCTTAAAATAGTTTGAATTGCCTCAGCTACAACAGCCCAATTGTTTTCTAGGTCTTCAGCAAATTTGGCTTCATTCAATAACAATTTGTTTAACCCTTTCAACGTACTTTTAAGACCAATTATTGTATGCGAAAAAGGAACACCAACATTACGTAAAACAGTACTATCAGTTAAATCTCTTTGTAGCCTAGATAAAGGCAGTTTTGCAGCTAAATGCTCAAAAACTGCATTAGCAATACCAAGGTTACCTTCACTGTTTTCAAAATCTATTGGGTTTACCTTATGAGGCATTGCACTACTTCCAACTTCACCCTTTTTGATTTTTTGTTTAAAATAGTCCATCGAAACGTAGGTCCAAATATCTCTGTCTAAATCAATGATAATCGTGTTTATACGCTTTAAACAATCAAACAAAGCAGCCATGTGGTCATAATGTTCAATTTGAGTAGTAGGGAAAGAGTGTTGTAACCCTAACTTTTCTTGCACAAACTTACTTCCAAAAGCTTTCCAGTCAATAGTAGGATAAGCTACTTTATGAGCGTTGAAATTTCCTGTTGCTCCACCAAACTTTGCAGCACTTGGTATATCGTTCAATAAATTAAATTGCTCTTCTAATCTTACAACAAACACTTCAATTTCTTTGCCTAAACGCGTAGGTGAAGCAGGTTGACCATGAGTTCTTGCTAGCATTGATACCGCTTTCCACTCATTAGAAAGTGATTTTAATTCATTAAGTACTTTAAAGTATTCAGGCACATAAACATCATTCATCGCTTCTTTAATACTCAACGGAATTGCAGTGTTGTTTATGTCTTGAGAGGTTAATCCAAAGTGGATAAACTCTTTGTATTCCGAAATATTTAAAGCATCAAATTGTTCTTTAATGAAATATTCAACCGCTTTTACATCATGGTTTGTAACACTTTCAATAGTTTTTATTTTAAGTGCATCATCAGCAGTAAAGTTTTTGTAAATAGCTCTTAAATCATCAAATAAATTAGCGTCAAAACGTTCTAATTGTGGTAAAGGAATTTCGCATAAAGCGATAAAATATTCAATCTCAACTAGTACGCGATACTTTATTAAAGCTTCTTCTGAAAAATAGTTTGATAAGGCTTCAACTTTACTTCTGTAACGACCATCAATTGGAGAGATGGCATTTAATGATGATAACTGCATGAGTGTGTTGTTTTTTGAAGTTGCAAAGATACTTTTTTTCGTTGGAAGACCGAAGCTTGAAGCTTTAGTTTTTCTACCTAGTTTTTTATCTTTTTTAAAATATGTCTAGCTCTTGCTTTAAAACCAGAACTCTGCATTTGAAAATCACGTTCTAAAATAAGCGCCAACTCAGGATGTATCCAATTATAATCAGTTCCTAATAAAAATAAGGTATTCATAGCATAGGCTTTTGGTGCAATTTTTTCGTCATTTATCATATAATCAAAACACACTTCAATAATTCGTTCTTTATATTCGGGAGTTAAAGCTGCTTTAATTTTAGTTTCATGCTTAGAGTAGTAAGCTTTTGTTAAGTATTCACAAATTTTAGCTACAGGTCTTACTGCTGGGTCAAGATGTACTTTGTGCATATTTTTGGTAAACGCATCAAGATGAGGTATTATGGCTTCTAGTTGCTCGCCACACATAAATTCTAAAACCCAAGCTGCACGACAGGAAACTTTATCGTCTACCATAAATAAAATATCTAATAACTTAGGAATCAAATTAGGGTTGTCAATCACCAAATTAGCATACTTCAAACGCTTTTCGCGAGAGTGATTAACATAATTTAACTCGTTGTATAGGTGTTCTGTAGTCAAGTTTTTGTTATTTTTAAGTTTCTAAATTAAACTAAAAATGAAAATACTTAAAAAACTTCTGTTAGTTTTATTGCTGATTTTTGTTGTAGCACAATTTTTTGGTCCAGAAAAAAATGAAGGCGATTTAGTATCCTTAAATGCTTTTTATGAAGAAACCAACCCTTCTGATAATGTGAAGTTGATATTAAAAGAAGCGTGTTTGGATTGCCACAGTAATGTAACTCGTTATCCTTGGTATAGTAAAATTACACCTGTTAATTATTGGATGGCAGAGCATGTTAACAATGGTAAAAGACACTTTAATGTTTCAAATTGGGATACCCTTTCCGTTAAACGAAAAGACCATAAATTTGAAGAGCTTATTGAAATGGTTGAGGACAAAGAAATGCCTTTAGAATCTTATACTTGGGGACATCCTGAAGCTAAATTAACTGACACGCAAATTAAAGATTTAATAGGTTGGGCTAAACAAGTAAGACAAAGTTATGCCGTTGAATCTCATTAAAAATGATTTGAGATAGTATGAAAGTATTAATAATTGGGTTTGTATGGCCTGAACCCAAAAGTTCTGCAGCTGGAAGCAGAATGATGCAACTTATTCAAATTTTTTTAGCTGAAAATTATACAGTCACTTTTGCGACATCAACATCAAAAACTGAAAACGCATTTAATTTAAAAAGCTTAGGAATAGACGAGCGCACTATTGAATTGAATAGCTCAACGTTTGATGATTTTATTTCTCAGTTACAGCCTGATATAGTGTTGTTTGATAGGTTTTTAACCGAAGAACAGTTTGGTTGGCGAGTTGCACAACAATGCCCAAAGGCAATACGAATTTTAGATACCGAAGATGTACACGGTTTGCGTAAAGGACGTGAATTAGCTTTAAAAGACAATACACCATTTAATGTTGAATATTTACATAACGATACCTCAAAACGTGAAATAGCTAGTATTTATCGTTGTGATGTAAGTTTGATAATTTCTGAAGCTGAAATGGAACTCTTAACCCAAGAGTTTGGTGTTCCTACTGAGTTGTTACATTACATGCCTTTTTTGATAGAGCCTATTGCTGAGGAAAGCAAACAAAAATTACCAGCGTTTGAAGACCGAAATCACTTTATAACCATTGGTAATTTTTTACATCCACCAAATTTAGATTCGGTAAAGTTTTTATACCAATCTATTTGGTCGAAAATTAAAACTAAACTTCCAAAAGCTGAAATGCACATTTATGGAGCCTATCAAAATAACAAAGCGCAACAGTTTAAAACCAATGATAAGGGATTTGTAATTAAAGGCTTTGCCGAAGATGTAAATGATGTTATGCAACAAGCAAAAGTGTGTTTGTCACCTTTGCGGTTTGGAGCAGGATTGAAAGGCAAGTTTTTTGATGCTATGCTTAACGGTACACCTTTTGTAACCACATCAATAGGAGCTGAAGGTATTTTAGAATCTAGTTATATGAATACCCTTAATTCAGAAGATGTAGATGCTATAGTAGAGTATGCAATTAGGATGTATAGTGATAAAGCAATTTGGCAAGAGCAGCAAAATTTAGGTTTTAATGTACTCAAAAAGCGGTTCGATAAGCAATATCATATTGAAACATTTAAGAAGAAACTTCAGTATGTAATTGAACACTTAAAAGAGTGTCGTCAAAATAATTTCACTGGTCAAATGCTCATGCACCATACTTTACAAAGCACAAAGTATATGAGTAAATGGATTGAAGAAAAAAACAAAAAAGACTAAAACTAATTGAATTTAGAGGAGTTTTTCAGATTATTATACTAAAATATCACTAAAAGAGATATGTTTTCCTACATTTACAAATCACAAACTTTCCATTGCTAACTAATGTCTAAAAAAATTTCAGTTCTAATCATTTTTTGTGTTCAAGCTATTTTAACATATGGTCAAGCCAATGTTCCACCAACAATTGTAGCTGATGGTAACCAAATGTATTGTCCGTTGAGCCAAATAAATGTGGTCACAAATTTTGACATTATCGATCCTGATGATACAGAAATTGAAGCTGTTTACATACAAATATCTACAGGTTATGATGTAGGTAATGACCTATTATCTTTAACAGGAACACATCCAAACATTGTAACCAATTGGGATGCTAATCAAGGTAAATTGACATTAAGTGGAGTAGGAGGAGTAAATGTAAGTTATACTGATCTTATTGCGGCTGTATTAGATGTGGTTTATGAAAGTGTATCTGATACTGTGTCAGGTGAAAAGTACTTTTCGTTCACCATTGGTGATGCCAATTATTTACCCTCTACAGGTCACTATTATCAATATGTAGCCGATTTAGGAATTACCTGGACTGATGCAAGACAAGCTGCTGAAAATAGCACCTATTTTGGTTTGCAAGGGTATTTGGCTACAATCACATCTACAGAAGAAGCTCAATTAACTGGTGAACAGGCTGCTGGAGCAGGATGGATAGGAGGAACAGATTTTGAAACCGAAGGTGTTTGGAAATGGGCAACAGGACCAGAAGAAGGAACTGTATTTTGGAATGGAGGGATAAATGGTTCAACACCAAATTTTGCTTTTTGGAATACGAACGAACCAAATAATCAAGGAAATGAAGATTATGCGCATGTAACAGCGCCTAATGTGGGTATTGCAGGTTCGTGGAATGATTTACCAAATGGAGGTAGTGATGGTGATTATGAGCCTAAAGGTTATATCGTAGAATATGGTGGAATGCCTGGAGACCCAATGCTTGATATTTCAGCAAGTACAATGATTACTATTCCAGAAATTGTAAGCACTACTGATGATTCTAATTGTGGTTCAGGAACAGTTACGTTAGAAGCTACAGCATCATCAGGGGCAGTAATTTGGTTTGATGCTGATACAGGAGCTCAGTTATCAGTTGGAGATACTTTTGAGACTCCAGTTTTAAATGAAACAACAACTTATTTAGCAATGGCTTCTGTAGATGGATGTTTAGAAGGGAATAAAGTACCTGTTGTAGCAACTATTTATAGTTTGCCTACTGTACAAAGTCCAGTAACATTAAAAAATTGTGATGAAGATGGTGTTATTGATGGGTTTACAGATTTTAACTTAAACGAACTTGATGACTTAGTGACCAACAATAATAGTTCAGGTTTTGATATTACCTATCACTTGACGCAAAACGATGCTGAGTTTAACATCAATCAACAAGCTGCTTTTCCGTTTAATAATGCACAATCTGCAACAGTCTACGTTCGTATTGAAGGAGGTAATGGTTGTTATGAAGTAGCAGCTGCCAATTTAGAAGTGTCTACAACGTCTTTTCAAGATGGGTTTTTGCATACAATTGAGCAATGTGATGATGATGTAGCAGATGGGTTTATTTCATTTAATTTATCTGAAGCATCTCAAGTTTTTCTAGATCAGTTTCCTTCAGGACAAAATTTAAGTGTGCATTACTACAGTAGTTTAAATGACGCTCAACTAGAGCAAAATGAAATACTTCCACAAACTAATTATACAAATCAAACAGCATTTTCAGAAACCATATATGTAAGAGTTGAAAGCGATGATAATGGAGATTGTTTTGGTATTGGACCACATTTAAGATTGATTGTACATCCTATTCCTGAGTTTGAAATTGAAGGAGAAACAGTGTATTGTTCTAATGGAGATCCAGTAGTATTAGAAATTGTGAATCCAAATGGGAATTATCAATATGAATGGACTGACCAAAGCGGAACAGTAATAAGCAACTTAACTTCAGTTGAGGTGACTTCAGGAGGAGTGTATTCAGCAACAGCTAGTTCAGGATTTAACTGTAGCTCACCTCCTGTTACATTTTTGGTTTTAGAATCTTCAGTGGCTGATTTAGATATGGATGATATTACAATTACTGATTTTACAAGTAACAATACAATTACTATCGATCCTTCAGGATTAGGTGTTGGAGATTATGAATATGGGTTAAACACTAGTGTATATTATCAAGATGAACCTTATTTCGACCAAGTTGCTCCAGGTGAACATATTTTATTTGTTAGAGATAAAAATGGCTGTGGAGTAGCCGCTTTAGAAATTTATGTTTTAGGGTTTCCTAAGTTTTTTAGTCCTAACGACGATTTATATAACCAAACCTGGAATATAAAAGGGTTTAGTGAAAGTTACAGCTCACGTTCTTTAGTACATATTTTTGACCGCTATGGAAAGCATATTACAAGTATAAAACCAAGTGGAATAGGTTGGGACGGAACTTTTAAAGGTAAACAATTACCAAAAACCGATTATTGGTTTATCGCAGAAATGATAAAACTTAATGGTGAGGTTAGAACCTTGAAGGGACATTTTAGCTTACTTCGATAATAATTCAATCCATTTTTTAATACCTGTTGTAGCTGGTTCTGAAATGACAGTAACTTGTTTTGAAGAATCTAAATTTGGTTTTGGATCAATATAGTATGTAGGTGTATTAGGTGTTACGTAATGCATTAAGCTTGCTGCAGGATATACTTGCATTGAAGTACCGATAATTAATAAAATATCAGCAGTTTCACAAATAGCAATTGCTTTTTCAATCATCGGAACTGCTTCACCAAACCACACAATGTGAGGTCGCATTTGGTGTCCTTTGTTGCACAAATCTCCAAGGATAAGGTCTGTTTTCCACTCAACCACATCATTTTCATCAAAAGTGCTACGAGCTTTTAATAATTCACCATGTAAATGAACTACGGTTGAACTGCCTGCACGTTCGTGTAAATCGTCCACATTTTGTGTTATTATAGTCACTTTGTATTCAGATTCTAAATCTGCCAAAGCTTTATGAGCAGCATTGGGTTTTACTTCAAACAATTGTCTGCGTCTTTGGTTGTAGAACTCTAAAACCAGTTCCGGATTTGCCTCAAAGCCTTGTGGTGACGCAACTTCCATTACATCGTGTCCTTCCCATAAACCGTCGGCATCTCTAAAGGTTTTAATACCACTTTCGGCACTCATTCCTGCTCCTGTAAGTACAACTATATGCTTCATAGCTGCAAATTACTATTTTAAAATTATATTTGAACTTATGATTGATATTAAACTTTTAGACTATTTAGAGTCCTACTTAACCGAAAACCGAAGAACACGTTTTAATAAAGTACTGTCACAGCGAACTAAACATTTTACGGTTGCAACTGAAGATGTGTATCAACTTCACAACACAAGTGCAGTTATACGAAGTTGCGATGTGTTTGGGATACAAGAAGTAAACATTGTTGAGGAAATTAACTCTAAACGAATAGATAGAGAAATTGCTATGGGAGCGCAAAAATGGGTAGATTTAAACCGATTCCATACAGTGAAAGATTGTATTAAAGATTTGAAATCTAAAGGCTATCAAATTGTGGCGACCACACCACATACTAACGATTGCTTACTGCATGAGTTTGATGTTACTAAAAAATCATGCTTTTTCTTCGGAAGGGAAACCGAAGGGTTATCGCAAGAAGTAATAGACAATGCAGACTGCTACTTAAAAATTCCAATGAGTGGTTTTACTGAAAGTTTAAACATTTCAGTGTCAGCAGCAATTATCCTTCAGCATGTTACTACAAAGTTAAAACAGACAGAAATTAATTGGCAATTAACAGAAACTGAAAGGCTCGAAAAACGTTTGGACTGGATTAAGAAAACTATAAAAAGCTACGATAAGATTGTAGAAAGGTATTACTCAAAGCAATAATTTTTGTAACTTTAAAAGAACTAACTAAACTAAAAAAGATGATAATAGCACTTTACGTTATTCTAGGTATAATTGCCTTGATAATTATTTTAGCATTAATTGCACCAAAAGCTTATGATGTTAACCGAAGCATTCTTATAAATGCGCCAAAAGACGAAGTTTTTAAGTATTTGACCTTTATAAAAAACCAAAACGATTGGTCGCCTTGGAAAAAGAAGGACCCAAACATGAAACAAGAATTTATAGGAACTGATGGTGAGGTTGGTTTTATTTCTAAATGGGAAGGTAATAAAGATGTTGGAACAGGTGAGCAGGAGCTTATCAGTATTCAAAAGGAAAATGACAAAATAGAAGTTCAGTTGCGTTTTTTTAAACCATGGAAATCACAATCTGTAGGCTATTACACAGTTGAAGAACTTAATCCTAATGAAACTAAAGTAGTTTGGGGATTTCAAGGGAAAAACCCAATTCCGTTTAATGTGTTTATGCTGTTTTTCAATTTTGAAAAGGCAGTAGGAAAGGATTTTGATGAAGGCTTAATAAGTCTAAAACACATATTAGAAAGTAAATAGTTTTGGTATGAAACATAATATGGTAGGTTGGTTCGAAATTCCAGTAAATGATATGGATAGAGCCAAAGCGTTTTATGAAGCTGTTTTCAAGGTTGATATTCAAATTGTTGATTTTGGAGGTATGTTGATGGGGTGGTTTCCTTATGAAGAAGGAAAAGAAGGAGCAGCAGGTACTTTAATAAAACAAGATACATACATTCCTAGTCAAGAGGGAACGTTGGTTTATTTTATTTGTGAGGATGTACAAAACGAACTCGACAGAATTGAAGCAGCTGGTGGAAAACTATATCAACCAAAAACCCAAATTTCTCCTGAACATGGTTTTATGGCAGCGTTTATTGATACTGAAGGCAACAGAGTTGCGCTACATTCAAGAAGATAAAAGTGGAATTAAAACCTGCTAGGTCTGTTTCTGTTTAAGACCTTGTATTCTTCATAGCATTCGCTAATAGCATCCAAGATTTGAAGGTCGTTTGCTGTTTCAATAAAATCTTTGGAATAATTACAATGGCTGACAATTTCGTCAAGATCGTGTTTGTCAACCTGTAGCAATACGGTTAGCATTTCTCTATCAAAACGACTAGCTAAGTTATTTCTAATTTCGTCATCTTCTTTCATTTGCCTTAACTTTCTAAGTTCTTTAGGCTTTTTTCCGAAGATATTGTATAAGAAATCAGCAGGATTAAAAATAGCACCTAACACCTTGTTTACAGCGTTAGGTGAATTATTTCCTGCTTCATAACCTTTATTTGGTAAACCTGAAATGCTATATCTATAATTGGTTTTTATAGGCATTTGTTTAATGTCAACTTCTAGATATCCAGTAAGTTGTAATTGATTAACTACAACCTCTTCAAGCGCTAATGCCAATTCGGTTAACTCAATTTGAGTGTCTCCAAATTTTATCCAGTCGTTAGTAACACGTACTTTAATAGACTTGTAACCTAAGTATGACAAGTGTAGTGTGTCATTGGCTTCGGCTTTAATTTCAAAACGACCTTTGTCATCGGTTGAGGTACCAACAACTTGGTTGAGGTTAACAATATTTACACTTTCTAAAATACCACCAGTACTAGAACTTACAACAGTTCCTTTAACTGTAGTAGGGTCTTGCGAAAATCCTAGAGTTGTAAATAAAAAGAGTAAAATAGTGATATAATAATACCTCATAGCAATCATTTATGATATAAAAGTACTAAACAAAAAACATTTATAAGATTATACTTAAAAATTTTGACTAAAAATTAACAAGAAGGTTTAAAACCATTAACGTCTTGATCGTCTTGGACGTGATGACATTTTGCCGCTTCCTGAACTCTCTGAACGTCTTGATTTCCCTTCAGATTTTCTTCTGCTACTTCTGTTTCCTGAATCGTTATTAAAACCTGAGCGTCTTTCTGATCTTGGTTTGTCGCTACGTCTGCTTTTTCCACCACCATCACGACGTCTTTTGCGTCTGCTAGTGCCTCGTCCTTTGTCTTCAGATACTTCAACATTTACAAAACGTCCGTTGTATTTAAAGTCGGTAAAAAATGATAATACTTTCTCTTGTAATGCTTTTTCAGTATTAAAAAATGAAAAACTGTCTTTTACATCTACTTTAAAGACATCGTCTCTACCAAGTTCTAAAACTTCTTTTAAGAAATCTTTTAAACTCATCCAGTCATAGCCATCTTTTTTACCTACGTTTATAAAGTAACGTGTAGAGTTGCCATCATTACTACTATCGCGTTCGCTACTATGTTGAGCAGAAACATTAAGGTCGCTGGCTTTTTGATAGTAATTAAAGAAACGTGTAAACTCTACTGAAAAGAATTTTTTAATCAGTTCGTCTTTGGTAGTGTCTTCAAACAATTGATTGATGTTTTCAAGGTATTCATCAATTTCATGATTGATTTCAGTATTGTGGACTTTATTGGCTAGCGACATTAATTGTACTTCGCAAATTTCCATTCCGCTAGGAATTTCTTTTTGCTCAAAGTTCTTTTTAATGATGCGTTCAATGCTTTTTATTTTTCTTAATTCACTTTTAGAAACAATTACCATTGATACTCCAGTTTTTCCTGCACGACCTGTACGACCACTTCTGTGTGTGTAGGTCTCAATTTCGTCAGGTAACTGGTAGTTGATAACGTGTGTAATGTCGTCAACGTCAATACCACGAGCAGCTACATCAGTAGCGACAAGCATTTGTATTTGATTGTTTCTAAACGATTTCATAACCAAGTCACGTTGGTTTTGGCTTAAATCACCATGAAGTGCTCCAGCATTATAACCATCTTCAATAAGTTTTTCAGCAACTTTTTGAGTGTCGCGCTTTGTTCTACAAAATACTACCGAGAAAATGTCAGGATTAGCATCAGCTAGTCTTTTTAAGGCAGCGTATCTATCTCTTGAATTCACTAAATAGTATTCGTGAGATACTTGGTCACTACCAACGTTTTTGCTTCCTACGGTAATTTCTATAGGACTATGCATAAACTTTTTAGCAATAGTAGCTACTTCTTTTGGCATTGTAGCCGAAAACAACCAAGTGCTTTTATCTTTTGGTGTGTGCGATAAAATGTCAGTGATATCTTCATAGAATCCCATATTTAACATCTCATCAGCTTCATCTAAAACTGAATATTCAATTTTAGAAATATCAACCATATTTCGGCTAATCATGTCTTTCATACGACCAGGAGTTGCTACAATAATTTGTGCTCCTTTTTTTACCGATTTAGCTTGGTCAGTAATGCTTGCTCCTCCATAAATGGCAACAACATTTAATCCTTTACAGTATTTACCATATAGGTTTAATTCGTTTGCAATTTGTAAACAAAGTTCGCGAGTAGGAGAAAGTATTAACCCTTGAGTGGTTCTACTTTCAATATCAATTTTTTGTAACATAGGAAAACCAAATGCTGCGGTTTTACCTGTTCCTGTTTGTGCTAGTGCTACTAAATCACGTTCTTCTTGTAATAAAATAGGGATTGCTTGTGCTTGTACATCACTAGGGGTTTTAAAACCCATATCAGTAATAGCTTGTAATAGGTCGTCATTAAGACCTAAATCTTGGAATGTGCTCATTCGTTTTTTGTAAGTATTCGATTATGTTATGTAGTGTTACAACAGAAGCGAATCGACATACTTAACCTGAAACTTCTTGGTAACACATCCTCACCTTGAGGAATTTACAACGCATCTTTTTGCGTTTCAAGCGGCAAAGATACACTAATATTCCAATAAACAATATAACCTAAGTTAATGTGTTGTTGAACATTAAGTTTAAAAAATAAATCATTAACGTCTTTTATGACTATTGGTTTTGTTATATTCGGTTCTTTAAACTATAACTATGAAGAAATTATGTATTGTATTTGCCATGTTATTTATGGCATTTAATGTTCAAGCTCAAGAAACAACGATGTCTGATACAGACCAAGAGAAGATGACTCGAATGATGGAGTTAATGAGCCAAACTATTGAAATGGATGTGAATACCGAATTATTTAGTAAGGTAAGCACAAACGCCTATGTCTCTGAAGATCCAAAAGCTGTTATCATGGCTATGCTAACACCTGAAGATTATGAGACTTCAAAAGAAAAAATGAAAAATGATGTAGGTGACAAAATGGATATTAAAGATAAAGGTGAAACTGAAATTAATGGTGTAAAGGTTTTATACATGAAAGGAACTACTGAAGCAGAAGGCTCTGATCTTAATGTTGAAATGTACTGCATGGGAATTGATGATGAAACCTCTTTAATGTTTATTGGAATGGTTGATAAAACTGCAGATGCAAAATATGCTGAAGCTATAGAGAAAGCAAAAAACTCAGTAATTAAATAATCAAACCGAATTATAGGTAAAAAAAAATCCAGCGTTGGCTGGATTTTTTTAGTATATAGACGTTTAAAACGGTTGTCTTTTATTGGTGATAAGCACTGTTGTGAGCTAAAGCATTACCACAGTTACTACAGCTTCCAGCTGCACCAGCTCCTCCAGCACAACCATTATTACAAGTGTAATGCCATACACCATTTGCATTTTGACTTGGTTCGGTTTTTTGTGTTGTTGTAGGTGTGGTTATAGGTAAAGTTGTAGCAGGAGTATTGGTGTTAGGAGTGTTATGTGTTGTTGAATTATTCGTGTTATTGTGATAAGCTTGATTATGCTCTAACACGCTTCCGCAGTTACTGCAATTTCCAGCAACAGCAGCTCCATTAATACAACCACTACTACAGATGTAGTGGAAAAAATTAGCAGCAGTAATTTTCTTTTTTTCAGGTGCTTCTGATGTTTTTGTGGTTGCTTCAGTGTCTTGAGAAGTGGTAGGTTTAGCTTTGTCTTTACAAGAACTCAAAGTAATCATTGAGATACATAATATTGAAGCGATAATTTTAAAATAGTTCATAATCTTATTTTTTGGCTTGGACTAGTATACGCAATTTTTCTATTCTTTTCTAAAGAAGTCTAAATTTTATGATTTTTTAAAACTAGCACTAGATAGCGTTTTAGTGGTTGTTTAAAAAAGAAATCAATTGGGAAACAGCTTTTCCTCTATGTCCAATACTGTTTTTTTCTTCCAGAGTTATTTCGGCAAAGGTCTTGTCATAACCGTTAGCTTTAAAAATAGGATCGTAACCAAAACCAGAATCACCATATTTGGTTTCGGTAATGCAACCTTCACAAATACCAGTAAAGGTGTTTAGAGTCCCATTTAATACTAAAGCAATAACGGTTTTAAAATGAGCGTTTTTGTTAGGCTTGTCTTTTAAGTTCAGTAGTAACTTATCCATATTGTCGTTTGCATCACGTTGTGGCCCTGCATAACGTGCCGAAAATACTCCAGGAGCACCTTGTAAAGCTTCAACTTCTAAACCAGTATCGTCAGCAAAACAATCATAACCATAATGTTGCTTAACGTATTCGGCTTTTTGTATCGCATTGCCTTCAATGGTGTCTTGAGTTTCAGGAATGTCTTCAAAACAACCTATATCTTTTAAACTTAATAATTGTATAGTATCAGGAATAAGCTTTTGTACTTCGTTGAGTTTGTTAAGGTTGTTGGTGGCAAATACAAGTTGCATTTCTTAGTGTTTAATTTCAACCAAAAGTACAATTATATACGTTGAAACAAAAACAGAATACCTGTATGGATTTTTAACAGTAAATAATAGTTTTTGAATGTTATCTTTGTTGAAACAATAACACATTTTTTATGAAAAAACTAGTTTACTCATTTTCACTAATATTACTTATGAGTTGTTCCGATAAAGAAGAAAAACCACAAAAAGAACTATCAGCCGATAATCCATTTAATGTAGAATTAAATCAACCGTTTGATTTTGCAAATGTAACAGGAGCTGCTATTGAAGAGTATGTAGATGTTACTATTGACAACTCTGTACAAGTTATTGAAGAGATTAAAAAAGGAAGCACTCCTACATTAGCTAATACATTTGAAGCTTACGATGGTGTTAGCAATGAATTGTCCAAAGCGTATAGTAATGCGTTTTTGATGTACTGGACTTCAACCGATTCAATAACAAGAGCAAAAGGTTTAGCATCTTCACAAAAGATAGACTCATTAATGACTGTGTTAGGAGCAGACAAAGCGTTGTTTGCACAGTTAAAGAAGTTTAAGGATTCTGATGCCTACACACAATTAGAAAAGCGTAAAAAGCGATTTGTTGATGGTGTGATTGAAAATTTTGAGCAATCTGGTGTTAATCTTGACGAAGCAAAACTTGAAAGATATAAAGCTTTACGATCTGAAATTACTGATTTGACATCTCAGTATTCTACAAACATGAATACTGCAGATTTGGTATTAAAGCTAGATGAAAAAGGAGCTAAAGGTTTACCTGAAAGTTTTAAAGCAACGTATAAAACCGAAGCAGGTTACGAAATTCCAGTAATGTCTTCAACTAGAGGTCCTGTTATGGATAATGCAGTTGAAGAATCTACTAGAAAAGAATTTGATAAACTTTATGCAAATAGAGGAGCAGATAAAAACCTTGATGTGTTAGAGCAGTTGGTTAAAAAGCGTTATGAATTAGGACAGCTAATGGGTTATAACTCATTTGCCGAATATAACTTAGTAAATAAAATGGCTAAAAACCCTGAAAATGTTTGGGAGTTTGTTAACGGTTTAGTAGCGGAATCTAAAGAGAAAGCAATTAACGATATAGAGGTTTTAAAAGCACAACGAGCTAAAGCTTTTGGAATTGATGAGAGCTTGCCTATTAATTCTTGGGATTTAAGTTTTTATAAAAACGAAATATTAAAAAACAACTATAAAGTAGACAACGAAAAAATACGCGAATATTTACCAATGGATGCGTGTTTAGGTGGATTGTTTGATATTTATCAAGAGCTATTAGGTCTTGAGTTTAAAAAAGATGAAACTGCTACAGTATGGCATGAAGACGTTGAAGCTTATAAAGTGTATGAAGGAGATAAATTGAAAGGACGCTTTTATTTAGATTTATATCCAAGACCAAATAAAGAGTCGTGGTTTTACTGTGTACCTCTTTCATCAGGAAAACAAACAGCTGAAGGTTATGAAGTTCCTGTAGCGATGTTATTAGGAAACTTTACAAAACCAACCGAAACAATGCCTTCATTGTTAAGTCATAATGAATTAAATACTTTGTTTCACGAGTTTGGACATATAATGGATTCTATGTCTTACGAAGGTGAATATAGCTTACAAGAAGGTACAAAGTCTGATTTTGTTGAAGCTATGTCTCAAATTTTTGAAAACTGGACTTGGGATTACGACATCTTAAGTTCGTTTGCAAAACATTATAAAACTGGAGAGGTTTTTCCTAAAGAGTTGTTTGATAATATGGTAAACGCAAAAAATGTATCTTCAGGTCTTTCAGCACAAGGATCATTAAGACGTTGTATTTATGATATGAATTTATACGATAAATATGATCCAAATCAACCATTAGATACAGACCAGTTATGGAAAGATATTGATGCTGAAATGAATGTAATGGATTGGTATGTTGAAGGAACACATCCTCAAGCAAGCTGGATTCACATTAATACACACCCAACTTACTATTATGGTTACTTGTGGTCTGAAGTGTATGCGCAAGATATGTTTACAGTTTTTGAGGAAAACGGATTGAGAGATCAAGAAACTGGAGTTAAATACAGAAAATTAATACTTAGCAACGGAAGTCAAAGACCTGTTAATGAGGTTGTAGAAGAGTTTTTAGGTCGACCATCAAACAATAAAGCATACATTAAAAGTTTGGGCTTAGAGTAGTCTTTGTAACATTTTGTTGTTTTTGACGTCCTATAAGTATGAGAAAAATAATACTTATAAACGCAATTGTTTGGGCAGCTTTAATACTTGTTAATTCATTTTTGTTTAAAGATCATGATAATTGGAAATATATGTTTTTGTTCCTTATATCAGGTTTTACAATAGTAAACTCTCTATTATTAACTAAGCATAAAAGAAAAACAACTTGTAAATAAAGCAAGAACAGATAAAAAAAGATGCCATTTGGCATCTTTTTTTATCTATGGTGGTAAGGTTCGTTTCTTAAAATAGTAAAACCTCTATAGAGTTGTTCAACTATAAATAATCGCACCATTTGATGCGAAAAAGTCATTTTAGATAAAGACAGTTTGCCTGCTGCTTTGCTGTAAACTTCTTCTGAAAATCCATAAGGTCCACCAATTACAAATACAAGCTGCTTAATGCCTGAGTTCATGTGTTTTTGTAAGTAATTGGCAAAAGCAACAGAATCTAGTTGTTTTCCTTTTTCGTCAAGTAAAATTAATACATCTGTTGGGTTAAGTTTGTTTAAAATAAGTTCGCCTTCTTTTTGCTTTTGCTGTGTTTCGCTTAGGTTTTTTGAGTTTTTGATATCTGGTATAATTTCAAGCTCAAACTTAATATAGAACCCAAGGCGCTTTGTGTACTCGTCAATTAATGATTGAAGCGCTTTACTATCTGTTTTGCCTATGGCTAATAGTTTTATGGTCATTAGAAACAGTGGTCTTTGTGGTAATAAACGTTATGTTTTTCAAATATTCCAAACCCATTAATAATATACTTATCTATGGTTGTTTGCAAATCGTTTTTGTAAATACTCCAATCATCATTAGTAATTAACTCCTTTATACTTTTATCACTAAGATGACCACCACTTAAAAGATATTCTCCATTTGGTTTTAATATTAGTAAGTTAAACTGTGAGACGTTAGTGAGGAATTTAAGTTTTAAGATGCCTTTGTTTTGTATTAAATCTATATCCTTATACTTTTCAGCAAGATTTTGGTCAAGATTATACATGTAATTGATGTTTACTGGGTGTTTCTTTTCAAATTTCTTTTTACATTTTTTAGACTTTTTTATACTTTTTTTTATAGTCTTATTATGAGATGTTTCAGTAAGCTTGAATTGGCTTGTTCGATAACGATTTTTCAATAAATCTTGCACAGAGTCGGGTAGTCTTACGTGACTGTCATGCAATTTTTTTTGGGTTTCAAAACTATAAAGTTTATCAATGTATTTTACAATGATAATTTGGTTACTTTTTGTAGTGTCTTTTATTAATAGTTTATAAACTTGTTCATACTCTTCAGGTTCTATTTTACCAAAGTCATATTTAAGGGTAACTTTATATATATCTAGAGTATCTGTTGATTGTCTTAGGCATTTATAGGCTAGTCTATTGCATTTTTTGTAAAACTCTAAGGATTCAATTTCTTTAGAATTTTCATCATAGAATTTACTCTCTTGCGAGAAACATAAGCTAATGTTAAGTGTAAAGAATAGACAAATAAATAAATTGAACTTCATTTGAGATTTATTGATTAAATATTACCATAAAAATAGCATTTATATTTGTTGTTTTTTTTAGAACTGTTCAATGAGTTTATTCTTAAATTTTTTAAAAACCCTTTAGGTGTTTTTGTGTTTTTAGTTTTAGCATTTTCAAGTGCTTCAATATAGGGAGTCCAATCATTAGTGTCAAGAAGTTCTAAAATAAATTTCTGATTGATTTCAGTAAAATAAAAATAATGACCATTTGGTTTTAATATAAGCATACTGTCTTGATTGTTGTAGAAGAAAAGCTTGTTAAGTAGCTGAGATATTTGCTTCCAATTAAAAGTTTCAGTGTCGTAAAAATAACCAGCAAAGCTTCTGTAAAAATAGAGTCGAACTCTGTTGTTTGACGTAGCTTTTTCTATACATTTTTTTTGATCAGAAATATATTCTTTTGCCTTTATGTGATAATTGTCTTTTGTGATTTGATGGTTTGGGTGCATTTGTCTATAGTGTAAATGATTCAGAAGGTTATCTCTGTAAGTGATAATTAGTGTTTTGTCATCTAATTCTAAAATTTCAGAATCACGTTTTAGTACTCCTAAAACTTGTTGGTAATCTTTGGTATTAAGTTTTCCAAATTTATAATTTTCAAAAACTAAATATCCTGTCATGGAATCATTCTTAATGGTTTGGCAATTAAATAAGAATGAATCGCATTTTTTGTTGTAGGTTGCTTTATCAATTAACCCTAAATTTTCATCTAAATAAATTTTGGTTTGAGAAAATGAAGAAGGCAGACTAAAAAACGCAGCAAAAATTAAAACTATTTTTTTTAAAGACATTAGAATATTTCTATTAAAAATACTATATTTTCGTATAGTTCAAAATAACAAAAAAATGATAAGCGAAGCTCAATTCCATAAAGAAATAGAAATAATTATTACCAATGCCATAAGAGAAGATGTTGGTGATGGTGACCATAGCTCACTAGCATGTATTCCACTTACAGCTAAAGGAAAAGCTAAACTACTGGTTAAAGATAATGGGATAATAGCTGGTGTAGAGTTTGCGAAACTTATATTTAAGCATGTAGATAAAAACTTAAAAGTGCAAACATTTATCAACGATGGACGTAATGTAAAAAAGGGAGACATTGTGTTTTATGTTGAAGGGTCTTCGCAATCTATTTTAAAGGCAGAACGACTTGTGCTTAACTCTATGCAACGTATGAGTGCTATTGCAACCAAAACAAAACAGTTTGTAGACTTACTTGAAGGTACAGGAACCAAAATTTTAGATACTCGAAAAACAACACCAGGAATTAGAGCTCTTGAAAAATGGGCTGTAAAAATTGGTGGAGGTGAAAACCATAGGTTTGCTCTTTATGACATGATTATGCTTAAGGATAACCATATTGATTTTGCAGGAGGAATTACTAAAGCTATAGAAAAAACCAAGCAATATTTAGAAGACACAGGAAGAGATTTAAAAATAATTGTTGAAGCTAGAAATCTTGATGAAATTAAAGAAATCTTGCAAAGTGATGGTGTTTACCGAATTTTGATTGACAACTTTAATTTTGAAGACACTAAAAAAGCTGTAAAGCTAATAGGAGATAAATGTTTAACAGAATCTTCTGGTGGTATCAACGAAAAAACTGTTAGGCAATATGCACTTTGTGGTGTTAATTATATTTCATCAGGCGCATTGACGCACTCAGTTTATAACATGGATTTAAGTTTAAAAGCAGTAGAGTAAGATAATAATCTTAAATAGCAAAACGTGACCAAACCCATTGAAGATAAACTTGAAAAGTTACCAGTAATCAACCTGCTTGTTAGGTTTTTAAAACAGATAAAATTGCCAGGTCTTGAAGGCTTATCTGTTTATGATTTGATGGAGCTTTACTTTATGGGAATTGTTAAAGGCGCTCTAACAACAAGAGCAAGTGCAATTGCTTTTAGTTTTTTTACTGCTATTTTCCCGTTTTTACTGTTTGTCATTATTGTAATTCCATACATTCCTATTGACGATTTTCAAATTAAGTTTGAGCAGTTTCTAAATTCGTTTTTACCTCCTCAAACATCAGATTTTTTCTTCTCAAATATTTTTGAAAACATTAGCGGAAGTGGAGGAGCAGGTTTGTTATCATCGGTTTTTTTATTGTCTATGTTACTAATGGCAAATGGCGTAAATGCAGTGTTTTCTGGTTTTGAAAATTCTTATCATGAACAACTCACAAGAAATGTGTTTCAGCAATACCTCTACGCACTAGGGATTGCTTTAATCTTAGCATTTTTAGTACTGCTAACCGTTGCGGTGTTTGGATACTTTCAAATTTATGTGATACAACCCATATACCAAGGCATTACAGGTAAAGATGTCTTAGAGAGTGACTCAGGTTTGGGATGGATTGTGTTTGCAAAATACATGTTTTTTGTTTTAATGGTGTATTTAGCAACAGCTACTTTGTACTATTTTGGAACTAAAGAAGGTAGAAAATCTCGTTTCTTCTCGATAGGCGCATTATTAACCACTTTATTAATAATATCAACGTCTTACCTTTTTGGTATTTACATAAATAACTTTTCGCAATACAATGAACTCTATGGTTCTATTGGAGCTTTGTTAATACTGTTATTGTATTTATGGTTAAATTCTAATATTTTATTATTGGGTTATGAACTTAATGCTTCCCTACATGTGTTGAGAAAGTACAACATTAAAAATGATTAACTAAAGTGTTTTAAAAATAAGTGTTTATTTTCAGTAAACAGTTTACCTTTGGCTTATGCCAAATTTTATAGACGTCATACTTCCAATTCCTTTAGAAAAACTATTTACGTATAGTATTACTGAAGCCGAAGCCAATTTTTTAAAGCCTGGTATGCGTGTGTCTGTGCCTTTTGGTAAATCTAAAATTTACACAGCTATAGTGCATAGTGTTCACAATATTGCTCCAGTGGTTTATGAGGCTAAAGACATTCATCAAATACTCGATGAAACACCTGTAGTTATGCAAACTCAATTACAACATTGGCATTGGATTTCTAGATATTATATGTGTTCGGTAGGTGAAGTTATGCGTGCAGCATTACCAAGTGCATTTTTGTTGGAAAGTGAAACTATAATCACAAAAAATAAAGATAGGGTTGTTAATGATGAAGACTTAAAAGACGATGAGTTTTTGGTTTATGAGGCTTTACATCATCAGTCATCATTAAAGATTCAGGATTTGATGTCTATTTTAGATAAAAAAAATGTACTTCCTGTTATAAAGCGTTTACTCGAAAAAAATGCAATTACTGTTGAAGAAGAAATTTATGAAAAGTACAAGCCTAAACTAGTTCGTTATGTAAAATTACATTCTAGTTTTTCTTCAGAAAAAGCACTTCAAAATTTGCTAGAAGAATTAGGAAGAGCGCGCAAACAAAAAGAAGTTGTGTTAGCCTTGTTTTCAATTTCTGCACAAACCAAAAAGCCAGTTAAAGTTTCAGATTTAACCAATCAAAGTGGCGCGTCTTCAACTATTGTAAAAGCTTTAATAGATAAAGATATTCTCGAAGAGTATTTTATTCAAACCGATAGAGTACAATATGAAGGTGAAGAAAATGAAAGCTCAAAACAATTAAACGAACACCAGGAAAAAGCGTTAGAACAAATAGAACAGTCTTTTCAAAGCCAAAATATAACACTGTTGCATGGTGTAACTTCTTCAGGTAAAACTGAAATTTATGTCAAGCTCATTGAAGAGGTTTTAAAACAAAACAAACAAGTATTGTATTTGTTGCCAGAAATTGCTTTAACAACCCAACTGGTAAATAGGCTGCAAAACTATTTTGGCGAACAAGTATCGGTATTTCACTCCAAGTATTCGGTTAACGAGCGTGTTGAGGTGTGGAATAATATGTTAGACAATTCACCAAAAGCACAAGTAATTTTAGGAGCTCGGTCTTCGGTATTGCTACCATTTCATAATCTAGGATTAATTATCGTAGATGAAGAACACGAGCAATCCTATAAACAATTTGATCCTGCGCCAAGGTATCATGCAAGAGATACAGCTATTGTTTTGGCAAACATGTTTAAAGCAAAAACACTTCTAGGTTCAGCAACACCAAGTCTGGAGAGCTATTACAATGCAATGCAAAATAAGTATGGTTTTGTAGAGCTGAATCAGCGTTACAATAATGTGATGATGCCAGATGTTGAGCTAATCGATATTAAAGATAAGCACAAAAGAAAGCGTATGAATGGTCATTTTAGTGATAGAATGATTGAAGAAATGACCGAAACGCTTGAAGAAGGTCATCAAATTATATTGTTTCAAAACCGAAGAGGGTTTTCTCCAATTGTTGAGTGTAATACCTGTGGGCATTCACCACAATGTCCAAACTGTGACGTGAGTTTAACCTTTCACCAATATAAAAATGAATTACGTTGTCATTACTGTGGCTATCACATGGCAATGCAGCAGCAATGTCAAGCTTGTGGAAGTGTAGAAATTGATAGTAAAGGATTTGGCACTGAGCAAGTAGAAGAAGAGGTGAAAGCGTTGTTTCCTAACCATAAAGTAGCTCGTATGGATTTGGATACAACCAGAGGAAAATATGGTTATGAAAAAATAATTACAGCTTTAGAGCAACAGGAAATAGATATTTTGGTAGGAACACAAATGCTTACCAAAGGATTGGATTTTAGAAATGTAAAGCTTGTAGGAATCATGAATGCTGATAATATGCTTAATTTTCCTGATTTTAGAGCGCATGAGCGCAGTTTTCAATTAATGTTACAAGTTGCAGGTAGAGCAGGAAGAACCGATAAGCGAGGAAAAGTACTCATTCAAACTTATAATCCTTATCATCGTATTTTACAGCAAGTCTCTACCAATAATTATGTGGAGATGTTTAATGAGCAAATGAATGATAGACATAATTATAAATATCCACCATTGTATAGGCTTATTAAAATTACACTGAAGCATAGAGATTTTAATAAAGTCAATTTTGCAGCCGACTGGTATACAAAATCATTACGACAAGTTTTTAGGGATAATGTGTTAGGGCCTGAGTTTCCTCCTGTGTCTAGGATTAGAAATTTATATCATAAAAACATTTTGGTGAAAATACCACCAAAACAGTCACTATCAAAAACTAAAGAAGCTATTATTAAAATTAATAATAGCTTCCAAAGTGTTAAAGATTTTAGACCTGTAAGAGTAGTTTTAAATGTCGATAATTATTAAAGTTTAAATGTTGTTTAACGCATCAACAAGTTGTGTCTTTTTATTTCTACTTAAAGGAATTTCATAAGCTCCAACTTCAACATTCTTACTGTTAAATCGGTCTACTTTGTCAAGATTTACGATATACGATTTATGAATTCTTAAAAACTTACCTTCAGGTAGTTCTTTTTCAAAAGCTTTCATTGTAGATAATACTACTAAGCTATTTTCTTCGGTTACTAATTTTACATAGTCACCAAGAGCTTCAATCCATTTTATATCTTTAATGTATACCTTACGTTTTTTAAGGTTACTTTTAACAAAGATGTGCTCGCCATCAGTTTCATTAAAATCTAGCTTTAATTTATGCTGTTCTAATGCTTTTTCAACAGAAGTGTTAAAACGTTCTCTAGTGATTGGTTTTTGCAGATAATCAGTAGCATCATAATTGAAAGCCTTAAATGCGTATTCTGTTTTTCCTGTAACGAAAATAATTTGGGGTTTGTTGTTAAGTACGTCTAAAAGTTCAAAACCATTTAAAACAGGCATTTCAATATCTAAAAAGATAAGGTCTACCTTATGAGTATTTAATCCGTTTTTTGTTTCTAAAGCACTACTATATTCTGCAATAAGGTTAAGTGAGGAGTGGTTCTCAATTAACTTTACAATAGATAATCGTTGGATTGCAGAATCATCAACTACTACACAATTTAAAGTCATAACATTATTATATTTTAGGTTAAGATATCGACAATAGTACGAAAAATTCGGATAAAAACCAAAAAACATCGGTAAAGTGTTTCTTTTAACAAAATTTTAACACTATTACGATAACTGCATTTTTCCTTTCAAAAATGTTGCCAGAATTAGAAATAATAGTTATTTTTGCACCCATTTTTAATTATAAAATTATATTTATATGAACCATTATGAAACTGTTTTCATCTTAAATCCCGTTTTATCTGAGACTCAGATAAAGGAAACAGTACAGAAATACGAAGATTTTCTTGTTTCTAAAGGAGCGAAGATGATAGCCAAAGAAGATTGGGGCTTAAAAAAATTAGCTTACCCAATTCAAAACAAAAAAAGTGGATTTTACCACTTATTTGAGTACACTGTAGATGGCGAAGTAATTTCTCCGTTAGAATTAGAATTTAGACGTGATGAGCGTTTTATGCGTTATTTAACAGTGAAATTAGACAAGCATGCTATTGCTTGGGCTGAAAAGAGAAGAACTAGAAACAAACAAAAAGCGTAAATTATGTCTTCAATTGAACAACAAGCAAAAGGAAAAAAAGATGGAGAAATTAGATATTTAACTCCATTAAATATAGATACCTCTAAAACGAAAAAATATTGTCGTTTTAAAAAGTCTGGAATCAAATACATCGATTATAAAGACCCAGATTTCTTATTAAGTTTTGTAAACGAGCAAGGTAAGTTATTACCAAGACGTTTAACAGGAACTTCTTTAAAATACCAAAGAAAAGTATCTGTAGCAGTAAAAAGAGCGCGTCACCTTGCGTTGATGCCTTATGTAGCAGATTTATTAAAATAAAATAACATAACTATGGAACTTATATTAAAACAAGACGTTGAAAATTTAGGATTTAAAGACGATATTGTAACAGTTAAGAACGGTTATGGTAGAAACTTTTTGATTCCTCAAGGACATGCTGTTATGGCAACAGCTTCAGCTAAAAAAGTATTAGCTGAAACTTTAAAGCAAAGAGCTTTCAAAGAAAAGTCAATTATTGAAGAAGCTAACAAAACTGCAGAGTTACTTAAAGGATTAGAAATTAAAATCGCTGCTAAAGCTGGTGCTGGTGCAACTGCTGGTGATAAATTATTTGGTTCTATTACTAATATAGACCTTGCTAATGCTTTAAATAACCAAGGACATGCTATTGAAAAGAAATACATTTCTATCAATGGTGGTAACATCAAGCGTTTAGGTCAATACGAAGCTGTAATCAGACTTCACAGAGACGTAACTGTAGATTTACCGTTTGAAGTTGTAGCAGAAGCTTAATATTCAAAAATAATATCTTTAAAAGCCTCAACTATGTTGGGGCTTTTTAATTACAAAAAACATTAGCAATGAAATACGCTAGACTTACTAAAGAACAATTTGAAGAACTCCATAAAGAGTTTATAAACTTTTTAGCAACCCAATCTATCACTGCAGATGAATGGGCAGACATAAAGGTTAATAAACCTGAAGTAGCCGAACAAGAGTTAGATGTGTTTAGTGATTTGGTTTGGGAAGGTGTGTTGACTAAAGTTAATTACCTAGAGCATATATCGCCTCAGCAAATGCATTTGTTTCATCTTAAAGAGAACGAAATGGAACTAATTGCTATTAAAATTAAAAATGAGACTACTGACTTAACAACAAGCGAAGGTTTTGACTGGTTTAGAAACAACCTCTTGTCTGATGATGTTGAGTTACTCACTGCAAAAAAGACTTATACTGAAGACAAAGCCTTAGATAAATTTAAATTAATACAACAAGGAGGCGTAATTACTAAAGGTGATTTATATAGGTATTTCGAGAACCTAATAAAGAAGTAAATAGATTTCTTTATTTTTCAGCTAACAGCTAACAGCTAACAGCTAACAGCTAACAGCTAACAGCTAACAGTTAAAAATTATTCATACCTCAAAGACTCTACAGGATCCAGTTTTGCTGCTTTAACAGCTGGTAGTAATCCTGAAACTATAGCTACAACAAATGCAATAGTGAATGCACTAAACATCGCTAACCAAGGTATAGCAAATTGAAATTTAGCTACTGTTGCTACTATCAACCCAATACACGTACCTAGAATAATACCTAAAATACCACCTAGTTGTCCAATGATAATGGCTTCCATAAAAAATTGAAACGCTATTGTTTTTCGTTTAGCACCTAAAGCTTTTCTAACTCCAATTTCACGAGTACGCTCAGAAACCGAAACAAATAAAATATTCATTAGTGCTATTGATGACCCAAAAATGGTAACAATACTTATTATCCAAGCAGCCAAGTAAAGGTATTTGGTCATTTCACCAATACGATTAATAAGGTCATCGCTACGTTCTATTCCAAAGTTATTCTCTTCAATAGGATTAAGACCTCTAATGTTTCTAAACAATAAGATGGCTTCGTCTTGTGCACCTTGTAAGAAATCTTTTTTGTCAACTTTAACGCTTAAACCGTAATTAATATTAGGGCTAGTAAATATACTTCTTGCTTTTTGTAACGGAATGAGCATTCGTAAGTCTTGGTTGTTTCCAAATGTAGACCCTTTAGATTTTAGCACACCTATCACTTTAAATTTTGCACCTCTAACACTTATGGTTTTGTTAATAGGGTTAACATCGCTTAATAGTGCTTTTTCTAAATCGCTACCAATAACACATACGTTGTTATTGTTGTGTACATCAAAATAATTTAAAGCTCTTCCTTTTTCTATTTCAAGACCCGAATTTTGGATGTAATGCTCATTAACACCTAAAACCGCTACTTCAGGATCTGTTTTTAAGTTTTCGTGTTTTGCTTCTGCAGTTGAAGTGCCAAAAAATGAAATAGACGTTCTGGTGTAAGGAAAATCATAAGCGTCTTCAAACGCCTTTACATCTCTATAACTAATAATAGGGTTTATTTTTTGACGTTCGCCACCACTTTGTCGTTGTGCGTTAAACTCGTAACGCTGCAAGTTAAATGTGTTGGCTCCCATTGAAGAAAAATCACTAGAAATAGTATTCTCTAAAGCCGATACACTACTTAAAATACCTACCAAAGCCATAATACCAATACCAATAATAAGTATAGTTAAAATAGTACGTAGTAACTGGGTTCTTATAGAGTCAAAAGCAATTTTTATATTCTCTTTAGCGAGTGAAAACATAAATTAAGATATCATGTAAAGGGTTATGTTATAGTATAAGACTACAAAAGCACAATAAAGTTACTATAAATTTGAAATAACTTGGCATTGCCTATAAAAATATAATATTTTTGTGCTGAATGAAATGAATTTACATGGATTTCATCTGTCACACTGAGCCTGTCGAAGAGTTTGTTTACGCAAGCAGACACTAAATTATAAGGTAGAATTAGATGATTGTGCTCTAAATGACAATAATAATTATAAAGTTTCACTAAAAAAGATTTCTGCTTTCGCAGAAAGTTAACATGGCACAAAAACCTAGTATACCAAAAGGCACAAGAGATTTTAACCCAATAGAGGTAGCAAAACGCAATTATATTTTTGACACTATAAAAGCACAGTTTCAGCACTTCGGGTTTCAACCTATTGAAACACCAAGTTTTGAAAACTCTGACACCTTAATGGGTAAATATGGTGATGAAGGCGACCGATTGATTTTTAAGATTTTGAATTCTGGGGATTATTTGTCAAAGGTTGATAATAAATATTATTTAGATAAAGATTCTAATAAACTTACACCTTATATCTCCGAAAAAGCCCTTCGTTATGACCTTACAGTGCCATTTGCGCGTTATGTAGTGCAACACCAAAACGAAATTGACTTTCCGTTTAAGCGCTACCAAATGCAACCAGTTTGGAGGGCAGATAGACCGCAAAAAGGACGTTTTAGAGAGTTTTACCAATGCGATGCTGATGTTGTTGGATCGCAATCTCTTTGGCAAGAAGTGGAGTTTGTACAATTATATGATGCAGTATTTTCGGCTTTAAAGCTAGAAGGAGTGACTATAAAAATCAATAACCGTAAAATACTTTCAGGTATCGCAGAGGTTATTGGAGCGCAAGATAAACTCATTGATTTTACGGTAGCTCTAGATAAACTTGATAAAATAGGAGAGGAGAAGGTAAAAGAGGAAATGCTTAGTAAAGGTATTTCTAAAGAAGGTATTGAAAAACTACAACCGCTTTTTGAATTGCAAGGCGATTTCTCAGAACAAATTGAAGCACTAAAAGCTATTCTTTCGGTTTCTGAAGAAGGTAAAAGAGGTATTGAAGAACTGGAGTTTATCAATACAGCAGTTTCAGAATTAAAATTACAAACTGCCAACTTGCAATTAGACGTTACTTTAGCAAGAGGACTTAACTATTACACAGGAGCTATTTTTGAAGTGTCAGCTCCAGAAGGTGTAAAGATGGGTTCTATTGGTGGAGGAGGAAGATACGACGACCTTACCGGAATATTTGGACTTAAAGATGTGAGTGGAGTAGGGATTAGTTTTGGTTTAGATAGAATTTATCTGGTACTTGAAGAACTTAATTTATTTCCTGAAACCATATCAGAAAGTATAAAAGTGCTTTGTATTAATTTTGGAGAAGCTGAAGCGTTAACCTGTTTAAAAGCAATAAAAGTATTAAGAGCTCATGGTATTAATGCAGAGTTGTATCCTGATGCTGCTAAAATGAAAAAGCAAATGAATTATGCCAACAAAAGAGCAGTACCTTACGTTGTGCTTGTTGGTGAGTCTGAAATGAGTAGCAATACTTTTACGCTTAAAAATATGGCTAATGGCGAACAGCAGCAGCTATCGCTTGAAGATTTAATTACTACTTTACAATAAAAAAAGCCCTGATTTCTCAGGGCTTTTTATTTAGTTAAGATTTTAAAGATTTGGGAGAAATTATTTAACTAAAACTTTCTTTGATACTGAACCGCTCACAGTATGAATTTTAATAATATAAGTTCCTGTACTTAAGTTCTTAACTTCATACTCAGAATTGTTGCTCTGAGATATATTGTCAATTGTTGTAATAGATTGCCCTAAAATGTTTAGCATTTCCATATGTTTAACTTCTAGTAATCCAGGGTTTAGTAAAACAATGGTTTTGGAAGTGTTATCATAATAAACATCTACTAGATTCAATTCATTATCTTCAATACCCAATGCAGAGTCTTCTGCGCTAAAGGTTATTTCATAAGTGTCTAGATGTTCTCCAGCATCCAAATAAAAATTAAAATCGCCTTCGCTTAAGTTATGATAAGCGTCTGTTATCTTGTTGTGAATGTAAACTGTTAAGTCTTCTGGAGCGTTTTGTAACGCATCAATAGTAATGGTGTTCATACCATCAGTTTCAACCTTTATACCTAATGGATATACTGTATCTTCGTTAGCTTCATTACTACCTTGTATAAGATATTTTTCGCCTTCAATCATCCAGAACATATCATCAATTTGGTTTTCATTTATCTTTCCATCGTAACCCCAATCAATATCTAAAGTTGCGTTTTCATCAATTGTAAGTAACAGCTGTCTTCTAATGGTATTAACAGAGTTAAGCCCAAGTCTTAGTTTTAATCTGTCGTCAGAGCTGTCAACAGAATTAGTTGTTACATCATAGTCGCTATCCGATGAACTTGATTGTCTCACAAATACTGATTGTGACCCACTTTCTCCATCGTAAGTTCCGTCTTCAATTCGGTAAATACGTTGACCGTTATTGAAATTGATTTTTCCACCAGCATCAGCTGATACGAAGAATCCTTGACTTACAGGAATATATCGTCCTGGACGTTTTACAGGCGTACCACCAGTACCAACATCAGGATCGTTTGTTCCGTAAGAAGAAGCTGGTAAGCCACCTGAAAGGTTTAAAGTAGCATAACCACCTTGGTATTCAGATAGTACGTGAGAGCCTCCTCCCCAATGTTCCCAGAAGTATAATGTTCCTGTAATTGTTGAGCCATTATCGTTAATAAACTGAACTGCGTCAATGGCAGAAGGGTAAGGGTTACCAACTAAGTAGTCGTTGTTAACCGCTAGGTCTAGGTCGTTTGTGCCACTAAACCCAATATCTCCATTGTTAGGTTTTCCTAAGAACGTATAGTTTTGGTCGGTTAATATTGAACCAGAACCAGGTCCTTTCATAGTAAACCCTTCACCTGCTAATAAGTTACCAGATTGACGTACATGCTGCCACGATGAATAATCTCCTGAAGCTTGACTAGCAAATTTCCAAATCCAATAATCAGCAATTGTTACTGCAGGTGAGGTGTTAGATCCATCATATCCTGAAGAAGTAAAGACTATTGGGTTTGCGCCATTATCGTTATACATAACATCTGATACAGTATAGCTATTATTGTTTGTAACTGAACTTCCAGTTCCAACAGGAGATGACCAGTAGTTGTATGTAAAGGTATCAGCAGTTCCTTGTTGGTCGCGTTCTAAAGTACCTTCACTTTGTACATCAAGGTCACTATCTATAGTTTGTATTAATTGCGACTCACCTTCAAGGTCAATTTTAGCATTTGGTTGACCATTTCCTATAGATAAATAATGCGTTACTGTTACACCATTTCCTGTATGTGTCGTGTTGTTCCCTGTTACAGTCAGTTCATTGTTATCAACAAAAAGACCTAATAATAATCTGTTGTTGCTTTTTCCTGAAGGAAGAGAGCTGTTATCCATAGTTATATTGTGAGAAGTTTCTACAATATTCCAATCGATAGTTTGGGTATTATCCATTGCTGAAACTGAACCAGGAGCATATTGTAATGATCCATTTAACCATGTGTTATTAGTGTCCCAGCTTCCATTGTTATTAGATATATAAGGAAGTGGAGCTGTTTGTCTATCTACAGTTCTTAGATGTCTTAATGCACCTTGATTACCATTACCAGATTCATCCTTAGTGTTTGTGTACGTATATCTAGTCATTGGGTAGTAGGCAGCTAAGCTAGACCATGGCACTGTACCAATGTCGTTTTTGGTAGGAGTAATTCCTCGACTAATAAAGTAAGACCCACCAACAAAACTAGAGTTGTTTTCTATTTCTTGATTCATTACAAATCGTAATTGGTCTTCGGTAAGTGCTACATCCCATATTCTAACTTCATCAATATTACCTCTAAAGAAAGCTGTAGGAGTATTTTTGTTTGCAGCTCCAATATAGAATGATTGTGTTGTAGGTATTGGAGCAGTTCTACTAAAGGATGAATCCCTTACTCCATCAATATATAGTGTTGCAGTACCAGATCCATAAATAATGGCAACATGATGCCATTCATCTTCTGGAATTGGTTGGGTGGATGAAAGTTGCTGTGTTGATCCTCCATTTTCCCATATAACATTTAACCTTCCTGAACTTGATATTTTAAAATCATAACCTTCAGTAAATGGTTCATTTCTTTTAGAAAGAATTGATGTGTTGTTTGATCCAGATTCTCTGTTTATCCATGCAGATATTGTAAATTCAGAAGAATTAAGGTCTACAGCGTCTTCCATATCTATGTAGTCTGTACTTCCGTTAAAGTAAACTGATCTGGTGTAAACTCTTTCTGGAGCCCAACCAAAAGTAATGTATTTAGTGCCATCAAAATCATAATTAGCTTTTACAATTGGCTCGCCAATTTCGTTAACGTCTTCAGTCATTACTCTGTAATCTGCTGTTGGGTCAAAATTAGGTGTGTCAGAAATAAACATTAAATAACGACCGTCTGGAGGAGTAGCTGTTCTAACAGCACTTCTTAGAATTGCGACTTCAACAGAAGGAATGTCTCCACCTCTTTCAACAACTTTCCAAGTTCTTGCTATTCCGTTAAATTGTACCCAAGTTGATAAACCTGGAGTTATGCTAGAGCTCATGTTAACATCAACAATTACAGCTGGATCATCTAAATCAACACCATCATTTCCCCAAATCAAGAATTGTTTGTCTTGTAATTGAGTGTCAGGGTTTAAGTTATTTGTGTCATATATGCTAGATATACCCATTGTAACAACACCTTGACCTCTGGTTCCTCCATCTAAATCATTGTTAACACTTCTAGATTGTTTTTGTAATAAATCTGAAGCATCGTCACGCCCAATTCCTGCTATGTCATAATTAAACACGTCTTCACTAGGTGTTCCTGTATTGACATCCCAAATTACAGTTCCGTCACTGTCTACATAATCATGAGATGTACCATTAACTCCTAAAGTAATTCCATACTTAATCGCTAAATAAGATTGAATACGGTTACGCTCTTGTGTTAAGTTTGCATCGTCTTTTCTAGATGAGAAAGTGATGATTTCACAAACTCTTGCATTTAATGTAGCTTCCCAACCTTCACTACGCCCAATCCAATATTTTGAGTCACTTACATTTAAAAATTCAACAACATCATTTTGTGCATATTCTATGTTGTTGGCATTGTAATAAAGCTCTTGTTGTGTTACAGCTGTATTGTTTCTTGCATTAATAATACCTACATTATCATAAGATGTGTTTTGATCATATACTGCATATCCATCTCTATTAGGGCAACTTCCACCTGTGCTATACGTTCCAATAGCAAAAGCAATACTTTCATTACAAACACGACCAGTATAATCACCCATACCTATACCAGTTGCATCAGTTTCATTTGTGCCAGTATCAGCATCTCCACAAAAAGTATCCATAAACCCAAAGGAGTCATTTATAGCTGTATCATCAGGTATTAATACCACAAACATATCTTGGGTGTATAGACCACCATCACCTTCTAAAAATTGAGTGTTGGTATTGTCGTATGAAAAGTCAGAATCTAAATTAAAAGATGAAAATGTATTGTCAAACTCTACTACTGGGTTGAAATTTACATTTCTGTAAGGATTGTCATAATATGTTGGTTCTTGACCTGGCGTGTTTACTGTAGCATCGTTATCTTTACTTTGGTCAATCCATAAACTAACGCTTTGTCCATCTGTATAGCCTAGTCCGTCATTTCCTTTAAGCCATAACTCTAAATCGCTAGTAACACCTCCTGGAGCTGTAGAACCAGATCCTTCAATGTTGAAGGTGTAAGGGTTTTCGTCACTATCATTGTTAGCTATGGTAACTGTAGCTGTACGTGTACCTACTGCACTTGGGTCAAAAGTAATATCAAAAGTGGTACTGCTACTAGAACCAATTGTATTAGAAGGTATAGAAGTTACTGTAAAATCACTAGCATTGGTACCTCCAATTAATACATATGGAGAACTACCAGTAAGATTTAAGTCTAGTAAATTTCCATTGTTTTGTATCGTAAATGTTTTTACAATAGTTCCTCCTGTAACATTAGTATTACCAAAATTAGTATTATCAGAAGGAGATGGAGTAGTGTCTCCACTCACTATTGTTGTTCCGTTTCCTTGTATGTTTATTTCTGGAGCAGTAGTGTACCCATTACCTTGAATATTAAAAGTATATGGGTTTTCGTCGCTATCGTTATTTGCTATAGATACTATTGCTGTTCTTAAGCCTGCAGCACTAGGAGTAAATGTTATGGTAAAAGTGGTGCTGCCTCCTGCAGAAATTGAACCTGAAGGATTTGCGGTGAGTACAAAGTCTCCAGGATGTAATCCGGAAATTGAAATATAGGGAGAAGGGTCTGTTAAATTTAAAGTTGCTGATCCTGTGTTTTGAATGGTAAATGTATTTGCATTAGATCCTACAGATACAAATTCAGAGCCAAAATCAGTGTCATCAGTAGCCGATGGTGTTGTGTCATTGTTGTTTATGGTGTTACCATTTCCAACTAAGTTAATTTCAGGTTGTGGTGTACCTGAAGTAATATTTATGGTGTAGTCTTCTACTTCACCATCAAAATTAGTTTCGCATGATGTAGGATCTGAATTATATTTAGCAGAAACACGCATTCTTGTGTTTCCTATTGTTGCTCCAATAGGAACAGTTACACTCAATGGAGAATTATTTGTAGCTCCATTTGTAACATTGTATGCGCTACCCATATCATATTCTTCACCAGAATCACCAAAGCTTCCGTTTTGGTTCCAATCTATCCAAACTTTTGCATGTGCAGAGTAGCTTCCATCGGTATTAACATTGATCGTTAAGTTATATGAATTGCCTTGAGAAACTGAAGTTGAAATATGAGTGAAATCTTCGTAGCCTATATCTTTATTAGGGCCGTCACTGTTGTCTATAGTGTTAAATACAACTCTAGTAACTCCAGTTTCATATGAGGTGTTACCAGATGATGCACAATAAGTAATTGAAGGGCTGAAATTCACTACCTGAATCTCATGAGCCATAGTATTACCACTTCTATGAGCCCAATGTGCTGCTTGCGTGGTTGAGTTAAAGTAATAATTACGCCAGCCTCTACCATAGGCTGTACCACCGCCACTAGAGGTAGAGGTACCAATGATTAATGCTTCATTAGTACTGCCTAAACCAGCAGATGAAATATTAATGCTTGTTTCTCCAGAAGAATTACTCGTGTCAGTATATCTTGTAACTTGAATATTTGGGTTGTTTACTACGTGAACAAATTGGCGATTGCCATTGGTTTGAGCATCATGATCACCATGAAAAGCCCAAGAAACAGTTTGGTTATTTCCTCCAGGACTCATAACTGGCCAGTTGTCTGCGATAGCATTGTCAGTACCATTATCACTCATATTTCCTCTATGGTGCGTAAAAATCATAGCTTCGCTCCAATCAGAAACACTAGCAGTTCCTCCAGAACTTCCATTAGCATTAGTTCGTAAAGTGATATTACCAGTATCTGTATTTACACTTCCAGAATCACCATGAAGTATAGTCCAATTGCTACCAGTAAATTCTACCAAAGTGATATAAACAGTAACATTATCAGCATTTGAACCTTTTTGTACACGCATTGTAGATGCGTTTTCAAGATACGCAATTGCTGAACCAGAATCTGAACCAGCCGATGATGCGCTGTTTACAATACCAGTAATAAAAGGAATACAGTCGTTAGCGTTACTAATACCAGTTAAAGATTGAGTAACATTGTTAGTGCCTCCATTTAGTGTAATTGTATATCGACCTCTAACTATAAATTCATTAGCACCTCCTGGAGACCCTGTGTACTCCCAAACAGATGCGTTAAATTTAGTGTTATTGTTAGTTGAATTACCTTCTCTGTAATAAGTGACTGTATTGGTTGCTGTTAATCTAATAGCTCCAGATACATCTCTTCCAGGAGCAGTTGACGAATTTTCGTCAGATCTGCCAGCTTGAGCTAATCTGTTGTTGTTATTTAATACAAAGGCATTATTTAGAGAAGAAACAGCTGTTATTGATGATGTAGCTCCTGTTCTTGGCACGTTTCTATCAAGATGTTGCACATTGAAATCTTGAGAAAAAGTAATAGTCGAAACTAAAAGTACACATAATATTATAAGGTACTTACATACTGTGAAAGTATAATTTTTCATAAGCGGTTAAATTTTAGTTTGGGACTAACTAATTAATTAAAAGCGATACAAATATATAAAAACACTCCATGAAATGCAAAAAAAACCGATAAAGTGTATTTGTTATTTGTAATTTATTGATATATAGTTTTTTAAAAAGACTGCAAGCATAATTGTTTGCAGTCTTTATTTGAGGGTTTTAATATATTATTGCTTTACTAATCGCTTAACAAACGACGTATTTGTTTCACTGTCAGTTATTTTTAAAAAGTACGTTCCGCTAGATAATGAATTTAAATTGGTTAAATTTATTTCATTATTTGTAGGAGTTAAGTCTCTTAAATCTAATACTGAGCGTCCGCTAACATCATAAACATTAAGATTTATATTTGTGTTTATGTTATTCAATTTTATTGAAATATTGCTGTTGAATGGGTTTGGGTAAATCAACACATTGTTTTCATTAAATGTATTTGTGTTTAAAGTTGAATCTATAATATCAATAGTATAATCCTCAACTTCTCCGTAGTTAAATGTTTCACATGGGTCGTCAGCTGTATTTCCTGCACTATTATAATACTTCATTATAACACGCATTCTTGTTGTACCTAATTTGGCATCAGGTGCATTAGGTACTGAAAAGGTTGTGCTTACTGGTGTTGTAGTGGAAGATGCACTTTCCATTATTTTTTCAGACGATTCAAAGGTGCCATTATGGTTAAAATCAATCCATACTGATACAGCTTCTCTGTATTGAGTACCTGTCCAATATTTGGTAACACTAATATTGTTTCCAGAAGAATTTAAATCTAATGTAAAAACTGTGCTTGTTAAATCTGAATACCCTGAAGATGTAGTTGATTGAGTGTTATTACTGCTACTATTTAGGGTGACATTACTAATGTATTCATCTCCAATATCTCCACCTTCTGCATCACAATAGTTAACACCTGTTGTAGAGAATTGTTGAGAAGTAGAATAACTTGTATTATTAGATCCACAATAAGAGCGAACTTGAAACTCATAAGTTGTTTCAGGGTCTAAACCACTTATTTGATATGGGTTTGTAACACTTGTAACTTCAATCCATGAAGAGGCACCAACTACTCTGTATCTAATGTCAAAATCATCAGCAGTTGAAGCTGTCCAAGATGCATTAGTTGAGCTTGAGTCTGTTCCTGTAGTTGTTAAACCAGTAGGAGCTGATGCTGTTAACGGAGTTAAAAGAATATCAGACAGTACTAAAGTTTGATAATCAGAAATTGTTTGATTTGTTAGTGTAAAAGATTGGTAACATGGAGCTTCAAACAAGATGTCGTAAGTTCCAGATTTCACAGGTCTATAATAATCTCCAAAAGGAGCGCTACTTACTGTGTGCGAGCCTACAGCATCGTGACCAACTAGTGTAACTGTTGCTTCTACTGGGTTATTAGACACAGCGTCTTTTACAAATCCTTGAAAACCGTAAGTTCCTTGTATTAAATATTCAATTAAAGCTTCACGGTTATAATCCCAGTGATCATCTAATTGTGATGCAGGTATCACTTTAGTATTTGAAAGCTCAATAGTCACTTCTTTACACTGTTTGTAAAAGTTCATGTAATCTTGACGACCACCATATACTTGATACCAATCAGCACCTTCTGTAACTCCTGGCCACTGATAGTTGCTATATGTAGCGTCCATATATCCAGAAGGACTATTGTTTTGACAGTTTACAGCGTACTCTTTACTTACTAAGAAAAACCAATCGCTATCGGCATGATCTGTATGCGTATTATCAAAAGGATAGTTAACAACTTCGGTTCCACCATGAAAATTAGCTGAAAGCACAAAATGATTATCTTCTGCTAAAGCTAAGAAATGTTGGGTTTCAATTTGATATTCTTCTCCATCAGGATGAGCTCCTGCAACATTATCTGGATAGTTTCTATTTAAGTCTACATTATTAGCGTTTGCTCGACGTGAGTTTGCTACAGATGTGTTAGAAGCACTATTGTAATAAGTTCCATCTGGATTTGCCATTGGGTTTATCCATATTTCAGAGTTATTGATAAGACTTGTAATTCTAGCATTATCTGGGTGTGATGGTGTTTTATAAGCAGTTATAAAATAATCAATTAAATCTAACATTAAAGGATAACCAGTAATTTCGTCACCATGCATTGAGGAGGTGTACATTAATTTTGGCTCAGCTTCTTCAGTAGCGATGTTGTCAGATAGTTTAATAAATAGTAAGCGCTTGTCTCCACCGCCTACACCTTCAGTGGTTCCTCCAATATCAACTAATTCACAAATATCAGGATGCATTGTAGCAAACGCATACATTTGA
Source organism: Gaetbulibacter jejuensis (assembly GCF_039524015.1). NCBI lineage: Bacteria > Pseudomonadati > Bacteroidota > Flavobacteriia > Flavobacteriales > Flavobacteriaceae > Gaetbulibacter > Gaetbulibacter jejuensis. The sequence goes on from NZ_BAAAGF010000004.1 coordinate 370,620, forward strand.
GCTTCATAGTCTGCGTAAGTTGGGTAATAAGTTAAAGGAAAAGTTAATGGGTATGAACCTTCAGTCGAGTTTACAGTATTTACCTGATTACTCATAACTATACCATAGGCTTCATTGTCTACTGCGTTTACATTGAAACTAAGGTTTCTTTCTAAAAATAAGTTGAATTGTTGTGTATTAGCCCAGGCATAAACTGTTTTAGTAGAAGGGTCATAATTAAGTATAGATAATTTATCTGTGAACTCTTGAAGTTCGGAAACATCTTCTATTTTAAAATCAAAATAAACTTCTTTTTTCGAATCTAAATATTGTTCGGCTTTTTCTAAGCTAGTTTGCGCTTTGGCATTTATGCCTGCTAAACAAAGTAGCGTTACAAGTAGAAGGGTAGTTTTTTTCATCAGTTTTACGTGTTTAATGAATTATTATGGCGCTAATATATAATTAATTTTTAAAAAACATCCATAAAATGCAAAAAAATCCGATAAAGTGTAATTTTTTAATTAATTCGTAGTATTTCGATTACGTTTTAATGCACCAATAATAGTTTACTAAGAGATGCTTTATTGTTGTTTTCAATCTGTACAATTACTGTACTAGATTGTATATTGTTAATTGTAGTTTTAAAGCTAGAAGAGAAAATGTTTTGCTTTTCAAAAAGTAGTTGACCATTAATACTATAAACTTTTAATGAGTTAATTGTGGTTGAGTTTTGTGTATCAACATTAATTTGAGAAGTGTTTTTTATGTATCTAATACTAGCAGATTCTAACCCAAACTCATCAATAGATAATTGTGCTGAGCTATTGGCAAAGTTTATTAAAGAGAGGTCGTTGGTAAAAGTTATATGATACCTGTTTAAGTATTCTCCACTGTAAAGTGAGTTTATATAGTTGCTATCATTAATTGAGGTAAAGGTATTTAAATAGGAATCATATACGTACACGTCTATTTCGGTTTCAAAATTTTCTAGAGAATTCAATGCAATTTGAATTTCGCCTGAGTTGCTCAAAAACATTCCTAAAGGATATTGTTTTGAAATATCAAACTCGCCTACACCTTGAATGATATAGTTTTGATCATTAATTCTCCAACTTAAATCATCGGGAAGGTTTTCAATGTTTAAGGCATCATAACCGTAATCAACATCATCAGTAGCTGAATTATCAGAAGTAAAACCTAATAAAAGGTGTCTGGTATAACCTAATGGAGTGACAAAGTCTACTCTAACACGTTGTATAGTGCTAGATTGAGTTTCTTGGTTGCTAGTGTTTTGGCTATTGGTATTAGCAAATACAGCAATGCTTAGTAATAACACAAGCAGTGTTAAGTAGGTAGTTTTATTCATTTGATTTGGGGTTAAATGAACATAATATGTTTAGTTGCAGGCTAATATATAAGAAATAATCAGTTTTATCTATTAAACGCACAAAAAATCGATGAAATACATAAAAACAAAAAAAGAGCAAGATATCTTGCTCTTTTTGAATAACTTAAAAATTTGGTGCTTTAACTAGTACTTAACAATAACTTTTTTACTGTATGAACTAGTATTTGTTTCAATTTTTACTATATAGTTTCCTTCAGAAATGTTCTTTACAGGAATTCTTAGTTCATCAGAAAGAGGAAGGTTGGTCATGTTCCATGATTTTACAACCTGTCCAGCAATATTTATCATATAAATTTGCTTAGCATTGATTGATGAAGGTGTTTTAATGTATAACTCATTAGAGTTATGTAAATATTTTACAGTAATATCTTTAAGTTGAGTATCAATTACTGATAGTGAATTGTCTTCGACAAATACAATATTAAACCTACCATTATAATCACCTGCTTCAAGATTAATGTTAAAGTTACTGTAGTTGATTTGAGTATAACTGTCTTCAGTACTGTCATATACAAAAACATCAATGTCCTCATCAAAATTTTCTAAATCAGTTAATGAGATGCTTACATTTCCTTGATCGCTTAGATGGATATTAAGAGGATATGTGTTTAGTTCATCAAACTCGCCAACACCTTGAATAATATAATTGTTATCTTCTATACTCCAAGAAGCATCATTGGTTAGTTGATCTCTATTTTGCGCATCATATCCATAGTCAACACCATCAGTAGCTTCATTATTAGGAGTAAAACCTAACAATAAATGTCTACCAGCATTTTCAGAGGTTGTTACTTTTAATCTTAAGCGTTTAATACCATCATTGTATGCTTCACTTTCACTGTTTTCAGAGTTTAAATTAAGTCCGTTTGACCTCATAAATACAGAAGCTCCACTTGTTTCTTTAACAAAAGTACGTTGTGAGTTATTAAAAGTAATAGTACCACCATCAGCATCAGCTAGTACAAAGAAACCTTGACCAACTGGTACATATCTTTGTGGTATTTTTCCTGTATTACCTGAACCATTAATTTCAGGAGGTGTTACAGATGGTACACCACCTAATTTAGTGTAGTAAGCGTAAACTCCTTCATATTCAGATAAGTAATGCGAGTTGTTAGATGGAGCTTGCTCCCAAAATATAAGTGCGCCATCTAATAATGTACTGCTTCCAAGAGGTCCATTATCATCAATAAAAGTATTTGCATCTATTGCTGAAGGGTAAGGGTTACCAACTAAAGCAAGATTTAATCCGCTTATTGAATGAGTAATAGTACCATTATTTGGTTGTCCTCTAAAGGTGTAAGTTTGATTTGGTGATGCAGCTCCACTACCTTTTAAGGTAAATCCAAGTCCTACATTTACATTTGATGTAGGGTTAATAGATATCCAAGAGCTGTAATCATTGATAGCACCATTTAGGAAATTATATAACCAATTGCTACTTAATGTAACAGGGTTGGTTGCTCCATTAGCATCATAGCCTGTAGTCCAACTCACAGGATTGTTGCCATCGTAAAGAATACTTCCAATAGCAAACGTTCTAGAGTTACTAGAGCCTAATGTACTTACAGGGCTTCCCCAATAATTATAATTGTATAGGTTACTTGTTCCTTCTTGATCACGTTCTAATCGTCCTGACCCTGTGTAATCAACAATACTATTATTCGGTTGTAATAACTGAGACTCACCGACTAAGTCCAGAACACCATCAATTTTTAAGTATTTACTAACGTTTAGCTGTTGGTCATTGGTAATGCTATATCTGTTAGCGTCAATAAGTAAACCTAAAACAGTAGTTGCTCTATTTCCTGATGTTACATCATGCTGAGTTCTTACAATGTTCCAGTTAACCGAAGTTCCATTAATACCATTGGTGTTAGGAACTTGTTGTACAGTACCATTTAACCATGTGTTTTGATTATTCCAAGTCCCGTTTTGATTACTTACATAAGGAAGAGGAGAAGTTTCTTGCTGCGTTGAGTTTATGTTTAATAGATTACCATTAATTCCGCCAAGGTTTGCATTTAATAGTCCTCCAGTAACATCAAAAGCTTGATTCATTTGATAATAAGCATCAAGATTTGCCCAGGTTAATCCATCAATATCTAAACCTAAAACAGAACCTCTAACATTTGCACCATTTTGCTCAATTTCTTGATTCATCATTTCACGAATTTGGGTAGCTGTAAGTGCTGTATTCCAAATACGTAATTCATCTAACCAACCATTAAAATGGTTAGTTGGTATGTTAGTGCTTCTGTCCATAGCACCTAATAAAAATCTTCTGTTGTTTGCGTTAGGAGCACCACCTGTGTTACTGTTTATTTCAACACCATCTACATAAAGCCTATATGTTGAACCATCAAATGTAACAGCTGTATGATACCACCTGTTAGTGGTTAATCCAGTTGCAGAAACTTGTCCGCCACCATTCCATCTAAACGATAGTGTACTATTTACTAATCTTAAATCAAAACCAGTACTTAAGTTAAGCGCATTCCTTTTAGAATAAATAGTCTTGATGGTTCCAAGTGCATTTGGTTTTACCCAAATTTCTATACTGAAAGGACCGTTAAGATCAAAATTATCATTGAATGAAACTGTATCATCAATACCATCAAAATCAATATTATTACCACAGTTAGGGAAACTAATATTAGACAAAGTGGCTTGCGAGTTACCACAAGGAGAAGGGTTTGTAATAGTCCATATAATACTGTATGTGCCGCCACTTTCACCTATAAATGTAGCATTAGGGTCATTTACGTTAGAAAAACTAAAACTATGTCCAGTACTTGAAGTTGCTGACCATTGACCAGAACCATTTCCTGATAAAGTAATTTGAGCAGTACATCCAGTAGCAGGAACAGCAATAGATGCTGATGCTGTTGTAAATGGAACTATGGTATAGGTAACAGAGTCAGATGTGTTACTACAAGGAGCCATGGCTGAATTTGTTGTATAAGTCAATGTTACACTGCCATTAGTAATATCATTAGCTCCTAACGTATAAATAGCATTAGGATTGTTGTTATTGAAAGTTCCATCACCAGACGAAGACCAAGTGGCAGTTGTGCTTCCTCCTAAGGTTGCGTTAAGGTTAATGCTACCACTTGTTTCACAAATGGCTTGGTTAGTACCTGCATCAACTACAGGTAATGGGTTGATAGTAACAACTTTTGAATCTACTGCTACACCACATGGTCCTGCAGGATTGTTTGTCGTATAAGTTAAAGTAACTGAGCCATTAGTTATATCAGCAGCACTTGGAGTGTAGATTCCAGATGAGAAGTTACCAGTTCCTGATGAGCTCCAAGTAGCTGAAGTAGCACTTCCACTATAGTTAGCAGAAGATAAGTTCACAACATCTCCTTCACAAATGGTTACATCGTTTCCAGCATTAACAGTAGCCGCTTGATTAATCGTTATAGTTATAGTGTCGCTTGCTGAACCACAAGGTCCACTAGGGTTATTTGTGGTATAGGTAAGCACTACACTTCCGTTTGTTATGTCAGAAGTTCCAGGAGTATATATGTTGCCAACAAAGCCACCATCACCTGCTGTACTCCATGAAGCAGAAGTAGCACTTCCTCCATAAGAAGCTGAAGATAGCGTTACAGACTCTCCTTCACATATCGTTTGATCAACACCAGCATACACTGTAGCTAAAGGATTTATTGTAACTACCATAGTATCGCTATCGCTAGGACATATTCCATCACTAGGTGTGTTTATTGCTGTAAGTGTTACCGAACCATTAAAGATATCACCAGCACTTGGTGTATATGTGTTACCAGAAAAGTTACCTGATCCAGAAGTTGTCCACGTTACTACAGCATTTGTTCCTGAATAAGTGATTGAAGAAAGGTTAACGGTTTCTCCTTCACAAATAGTGATGTCGTTAGGAGCTGTAATAGTAGCAGGTTCATTAATATTTACAGTAACTGTTTCATTTAATGCTAAAGCACAATTATTTCCTCCTCCTGGATAAGTTGCAGGATTGTATCGTACTCTGTTTAAGCTATATGTTGTGGTAGTGGTAGGTGAAACAGTAATAGTTGTAGACCCACTTGGACCTAAAGGTAGCCATGTGTTTCCTGAACCATCATTATATCTAATTTCAGAATTAGGAGTACCTGTAAAAGTAATAGTAGTTGAATCTCCTTGACAAAGTGTAACATCTGAAGAAGATATTGTAGCATCAGGGTTTTCTATTATATGAATTTGCATTGTACTTTCTAATGGGTCACACCAAAAAGTACTTTCAGCTAGTAAAGATATTGTAATAATGTCACCTGGTTGAGCTGATGAAGGAATGGTGTAAGTACTTGTTTCCGTGTAATCATAAATATCACTACAGTCATAATACCCATCAACACACCACCATAAGAAATAGTCGGTACATACCCAAACGCAATCATTTCCAACTAATTCTGTTGAGAAACTTCCGCCTGCACCATTATCATCCCAAGTCCATTCGTCATAGTTTAACCCTCCAGCATTACCATTCATAGTGACTTGAGTTGTACCTTCACAAACATAAATGTCTGGTCCAGCATCAATGTCAGTTCCAGAGAAGTTTAAGAATATTAGTTCACTAGCTGTTGAAGATGTTCCACAAGCATTTGTAGCCGAAACAGATACAGTTTCAAAAAAAGCAAAAGTGCCATTTACAGTAATTGTAACTTCATTAGTGCCTTGTCCTGACTCAATAGTAAGTCCTCCTGATACAGTCCAATTGTAAGTCTCAACATTAGGATCGTAAGGAACAGAGTATACTAATTCGGCAACAGGACAAAATAAAGAAAAAGGACCATTTATATTATTAGGTGTGCTAGGAACACCATTATATACAGTAATGATTCCTGATATAGAGTCTCCAGCTCCACAACCAATGGTTGAAACCGTGTAATTATAAATACCTGCTTGTGTAGTAGTTCCGCTTATTGTGTATATCCCTGTAGCAGCATTATAAGACCCAGTAATTCCAGCAGGTAAAGCAGGTGTACTTGTTAAAGTTGCTCCTGTAGCTCCAGAATTTAATTGAAATTGAAGATTTACAGAGTCACTATTGTCATTGCAAATACCTTGATTTTCTGAACTAGATAATAAAGTTATAGTAGCATCAGGACCAACAGTAATTGTTCCTGTAGCAGTATTTCCACCACAACCAGTTGGAGTTACAGTATAGTTAAATGTTCCTATTTGACTGGGAGTACCACTAATTGTAAAAACACCACTATTGTAAGATCCACTGATACCTGTAGGGATTCCTGTGATTGTTGCTCCAGTAGCATTAGCAATATTATATGTAATATTTACTAAACTATCTCCATTACAAATTGTTTGATTGTTATTAGCTGAAGTTAATGAAATTGTAGCATCAGGTGTTACAGTCATTGTTAAACTTTCAGTAGCAGGTATAGGAGTAGCACATGTAGCGTTTGATGTCACAGAAACTGAGATGATATCTCCATTATTAATGGCTGAGGAACTGTAAGAGTTGGTGTTTGCTCCAACTGGGTTACTATTAACATACCATTGATAAGAAGGGTTAGAGCCTCCATTTGTTAAACCTGTTACAAAAAAGGTTAAATTATCTCCATTACAAGCAGGATTAGCCGATGCGTTTAAGTTGAAGGTTACAGGTAAAAGTGGGTTAACAGTCATGGTAATTGTGTTGCTACTAACTGCTGTAGCACATACCGAAACACTTGAAGTCATTTCAACTGATACTTGATCATTGTTGGTGAGTGTACTTGTAGTAAAAGTATTGCTATTGTTTCCAACAGAACCACCATTAACAAACCATTCATACGATGGTGTTGCTCCACCATTAACAGGTGTAGCAGTAAAAGTTACTGCTTCACCAGCACAAACAGGGTTGTTGTTTGCGCTTATAGAAACTGAGGCACCTTGAGCAGCATCAGTTATGGTTACCGTTGCAGTACAAGAATCTGAGTTTCCTGAACCATCAGTTACAGTTAGAGTTACTGTGTTTGTTCCAATGTCATTACAATCAAAAGTAGTTTGCGACAATGTCATGTTTGAAATAGAGCAATTGTCTGTTGAACCGTTGTCTATATCATTAGCAGTAATTGTTGCTAAACCTGTTGTTGGGTTTAACTGTAAACTTAAACTTTGACATATTACATTTGGAGCTTCATTGTCAACTACAGTTACAGTTTGAGTGCATGTTGTTGAATTGCTGTATCCGTCAGTAGCTGTCCAAGTTACTATCATTTGACCTAGAGGGAAAATAGCAGGCGCATCATTACTGAAACCAACACCACAGTTATCATCTACTGTTGGAGTGCCTAAGTTTACACCGCTAGCAGTACAAAGCCCAGTGTCAGCATTTACAGTAATATCTCCAGGACAAGTAATCGTAGGAGGTGTTACATCATTTACAGTTACAATTTGAGTGCATTGACTACTATTTCCTGCTAAATCGGTTACAGTCCAAGTAACTGTTGTATTTCCTAGAGGAAAAGTAGCTGGTGCATTATTTGTTATGGTGTCAATGCTACAGTTATCATTAACGGTTGGGTTGATTAATGTTACACTAGTTGCTTCACAATTACCATCTGCATTTACTGTGATATCAGAAGGACAGGTTATTGTTGGGTTTTCATTATCATTAACTGTTACTGTAAACGAACAAGACGTTGTATTACCAGCTGTATCTTCAATTTCAAATGTGTTTGTAGTAGTTCCTACAGGAAATGCGCTTCCTGAAGGTAAACCAGCAGTTTGAGTAATAGTAACTGAACCACAATTATCAGAACCAGAAGGAGCTGAGTAAGTTATGATAGCTGAACATAGTCCAGCATCATTAGTAGTTGTAATGTTGCTAGGGCAATTTATAGTTGGGTTAGTGATATCATCAATAACTACGTTTTGAGTTTGAGTAGACGTATTTCCGTTGCCATCATCATAAGTCCAAGTTACTACTGTTGTACCTTGAACAGTAATCGGTAAAGAGGCATTATGTGTTACCGTTACAGAGCCACCACAGTTATCAGTAGCTGAAGGAGGCGTTAAAGCAGTCACTTCACATTCAGTAGTTACATCAGAAAGCGTCGCTACATCAGGAACAGGAGCAGTAACATCATCAATAACCACGTTTTGAGTTTGGGTAGACGTATTTCCGTTCCCATCATCATAAGTCCAAGTTACTACTGTTGTACCTTGAACAGTAATCGGTAAAGAGGCATTATGTGTTACCGTTACAGTGCCACTACAGTTATCAGTAGCTGAAGGAGGCGTTAAAGCAGTCACTTCACATTCATCCGTTACATTGGCAAGCGTCGCCACATCAGGAACAGGAGCAGTAACATCATCAATAACCACGTTTTGAGTTTGAGTAGACGTATTTCCGTTTCCATCATCATAAGTCCAAGTCACTACAGTTGTACCTTGAGTAGCGATTGGTAAAGTGGCATTATGTGTTACTGTTACAGTGCCACCACAGTTATCAGTAGCTGAAGGAGGTGTTAAAGCAGTCACTTCGCATTCATCCGTCACATCAGCAAGTGTCGCCACATCAGGAACAGGAGCAGTAATATCATTTATAACTACATTTTGAGTTTGAGTAGACGTATTTCCGTTTCCATCGTCATAAGTCCAAGTTACCACAGTTGTACCTTGAGTAGCAATTGGTAAAGAGGCATCATGCGTTACCGAAACAGAGCCACCACAGTTATCAGTAGCTGAAGGAGGCGTTAAAGCTATCACTTCACATTCAGCAGTTACATCAGCAAGTGTCGCTACATCAGGAACAGGAGCGTTAACATCATCGATAATCACGTTTTGGGTTTGAGTTGATGTATTTCCGTTTCCATCGTCATAAGTCCAAGTTACCACAGTTGTACCTTGAGTAGCGATTGGTAAAGTGGCATTATGTGTTACTGTTACAGTGCCACCACAGTTATCAGTAGCTGAAGGAGGTGTTAAAGCAGTCACTTCGCATTCATCCGTCACATCAGCAAGTGTCGCCACATCAGGAACAGGAGCAGTAACATCATCAATAACCACGTTTTGAGTTTGAGTAGACGTATTTCCGTTTCCATCATCATAAGTCCAAGTCACTACAGTTGTACCTTGAGTAGCGATTGGTAAAGTGGCATTATGTGTTACTGTTACAGTGCCACCACAGTTATCAGTAGCTGAAGGAGGTGTTAAAGCAGTCACTTCGCATTCATCCGTCACATCAGCAAGTGTCGCCACATCAGGAACAGGAGCAGTAATATCATTTATAACTACATTTTGAGTTTGAGTAGACGTATTTCCGTTTCCATCATCATAAGTCCAAGTCACTACAGTTGTACCTTGAACAGTAATTGGTAAAGTCGCATTATGTGTTACTGTTACAGTGCCACCACAGTTATCAGTAGCTGAAGGAGGTGTTAAAGCAGTCACTTCACATTGATCCGTTACATCGGCAAGCGTCGCTACATCAGGAACAGGAGCAGTAACATCATCGATTTCTATGTTTTGTATAACATCTATATCATTTCCATTACCATCATCAAAATTCCAAGTTATAGTATACGTTCCTTGAGTATTGAATGTTGTTGCGTCAGAAGTTGTTCCTGTTATGGTAGCACCACAGTTATCGGTTGTAGTTGGAGCTGTAACAGTAGCATTACACTCAGCAGTTATATCTGTTAATGCAGGTGTGTCAGGATTGATAGTGTCCACAACTGTTACTGTTGTAGTGCAAGTGTCAGTCTGACCTAAAGAATCTTCAGCGGTCAAGGTAACAATTACAGGGCTTCCAATATTGGAACAGTCAAATGAGTTGACATCAATTGATAAAGTAGGCGTGTCAAAGTCATCAGTAGAACCATTATTAATATCAGTAGTGTTTATTGATGCGTTACCTGTAGCGTCTAAATAAACTGTTAGTGTAGCAATACAGTTAGCAGTTGGCGGATTATCTGCTCTAAAAGTAGCTCTGTAGTTAGCGCCTCCATTGCTAGCGTAGTGAGTTCCATCAGGAATATTGTCACTATTTGTATCGTATTCTGACCTAGTATAAACTTCAAGGTAATAGTCACCTGAAGGTAATCCGTTTAAAATATTAATATTAGCACCTGAAGATTCCCAAGTTTGATCTATACTGTTTCCGCCACAATGATTAGAAGTTCCGTCATCAGTGTTAAATAAAATTTCGTGAGGAATAAAAGCTGAAGGAGCATCACTTATCAAATAAACCCTGTAGTCCAACCAGCTATTTAAAATATTATCGCTAAAGCATTTATAAGTTTGATTTTGAGCACCATTAAGTATTAAACTATTTGATGAGGTAAAAGTTCCAAGATTTAAACCATCAAAATCTTGGTTTCCTGTATTTGCTTGTAAATCATAATAGGTGTTTCCAGAACTGTTGATATCTAGTATTAAATAACTCTCGTATATGTTGGATTGACCAATGCTTAAATTAGAAATCAAAGCAATTACAATTGCAATGATGCGAAGTAAATATTTTTTCATTTTAGCTATAATTTGTACAAACTATGTGTCTTTGTTTTAAAAAATGGGGCTAATTGTTTAGTTGTTAAATAGCTATTAATTGTATAAATAAAAGGGAATGGCCAAATTTATTGTCAATATAACCTTACACGAAAAATACTCGTTGAAATGCTTATTTATACTTTGACGGTTGTTAAAAAAAATAGAGAAAAACTATTCTTCGATAAAATGCAATTTTACCCGATGATTATCAAGAGGGTAATTATTTGTCAATCAGTAGTGTAGAGTAGGTTTGTTAAACTGTATTAAAGTGCGAAATTGAGTTAAAATACTAACGTGATTTGATAATTTAATACTTAATTAATCTGCAAAACTAGGAGCTTAAAAAGATTTTTGTAAATTTATAATCCCTTCCCTATATACTAATAGTCATTTTAAATGATGAGTTAATAGCATGGAGTTTAGTTAACTTCATTTTTTAACTCTAAAATATTAATTATGGCTCAATTAGATACTTCAAAGTATAATGTAAAAAATAACTCCAATTATTCTTTTGCAGCGTTTCCGGATGCGAAAATTTATCCTGATGAAAATGAGGATGGAAAATGGACACAGCACCTTCTTTTTGGTGATTATATAAGTATAGTCGATTTAGAAGTTATTAATAATCATGTTAAAGTGAAATCAAGAAATAAATTAGGTTGGATACACATTAACGATCTTCAAAAAGAGCGTGTTCTAGAAGTCAATTTTGTAGATATAGGTCAAGGCGATGGGTGTCATTTAATCACTCCTAATGACGAACATTATCTTATCGATGCTGGTAAAGGCGATAATATGTATCGCTATTTGTATTGGCGATTTAACTTAGATAAAAACGCAGCGTTGCCCTTTAAATTTAAAGCATTGTTGAGCCATCCTGATAATGATCATTTTTTAGGGTTTTCACAAATTTTTGAAGCTCCAGCGGTTGAGTTTGATAAAATTTATCACAGTGGCATAGTTCAAAGACCAAAGCGTACTGATAAAGGCTGGAACACTCAATTAGGCAAAAAAGAAGAACTTTCTGATGGTAAAGATTACATAACAACGTTGCTGTTTTCAGATAATGAAGTAAAAAGTGTATTGAGTGATGACGAAAACTTAAGCGGTAGCGGTTCACAATATTGTAAAACTATTTTTAAGACATTAAATCAACTACAAGACCCAGAGTTTATAGGGTTAAATAGTAGTGACGGATTTATAGTAGGTGATGGTTCTGATACAAGTTTTTCATTAGAAGTGTTAAGTCCAATTCTTACAAATATTGACGGAAAAAAAGCATTGCCATACTTTGGTAGTCAAGGAAAAACCAAAAACGGACATTCAGTATTATTAAAGCTAAAGTACAAAAAGCTCAAAGTACTATTAGGTGGCGATATAAATGAAGAAGCTGGCGAGTATATTAATGCATGTTTGGGTGATGAAGCGTCTGATAAACTTCAAGTTGATATTGCAAAAGCGTGCCATCATGGAAGTCATTTGTTCAATTATGAATTTTTAGAGCATGTTAATGCATTAGGAACTGTAATCTCTAGTGGTGACGATGAAAACTATAGTCACCCAAGACCTGATACTTTAGGTGCAATAGGAAAAACAGGATATAGTAAAAAACCTTTGATTTTTAGTACTGAGTTGGCTAGATCCAATAAAGAGTTCTCAACAGCTACAATACCAGAACTGGTTTTAAAATACCAAACATGGGAGCGAGCTCAAAAAGATTATGAAAACTTACTCAATAATTTTGTAGATACACCCGAAAATGAACAAGCTATAAAGGCGCTTAAAGAGGATGCTACAAAAAAATATAAAGAGATTAATTCTTACTTAACAAGACATGGTATGATTAACCTAAGAAGCGATGGACATAAAATGATTATGGCTCAAAAGCTTGAAAAAGATTCTAATCATGGTAAGTATGATATTTATGAATTTGAATATAGCGATACCGAAAAACGTTTTGTGAGAATTTAAAAATTAAACCTATAGTCAAAGTGTTGAATTGACTTAAAATTAATATACAACAAATGTTAATTTAATAAGAATTTAACTACATTTATTTTTTCTAAGCCATTTAATATCATTTGCTTATGAACAAAAATACATTCCGTTTACTTGCAATAGCGCTTTGTATAGTGTGTTGTTTATTTAGCGTCTTTAATATGAACAAAGATGTTTTTATGCAGTCATTGTACAATCAAGATTTAATTAGTTTAAACAATGCAATGATGCCAAACGCTACTATTGATGGAGATGCTGAAGTGTGTCTTAACGATAGTCCTAATCCGCAAGTTACATTTACAGGTTCTAATGGAGCTACACCTTATACCTTTACATATGCTATAAATGGCGGAACGCCTTTAACTGTTTCTACAACTGGTAGTAATAATTCGGTAGCTCTTAATGCAAGTACAGCAACAGCAGGAACGTTTGTTTATGAGTTAATTTCAGTGACTGATGCTAATGGAGATACAACTAACGAAAATGGTACAGTAACAATAGTTGTTGGGACACCTCCTACAGTAGATTTCACATTTAGTAACAATGGAGCTTGCTCAGGAACACCAGTTGTATTTACGCCTAATGTAACAGGAAATGGACCTTATACTTACGATTGGGCTTTTGGAGATGGAGATTCTTCAACTGCTCAAAATCCATCTCACGAATATGTAGCTGAAGGCTGTGGGTTTTCTACTTTTTCAGCAACTCTTACTGTAACCGATAATAATGGATGTACAGCGTCTATTTCTAAAACCATTAGTGTTGAACAAAAGCCTAATATGAGTTTTGAAGATTTAGATGCACAATTTAGTCCACCTTTTGATAATTGTGGAAATAACACATCAGATCCAGAGTATACTGTAAACGTTGGGAATACCTCACCTTCAGATAGCTGTATCGTATCTTATGACATTGATTGGGGAGATGGCACAACAGAAACTAACGTGACGTTTCCGCTTTCGCATACTTATTTGGAGTTAGGGTCTTTTAATATGGTTGTTACTGGTTATAGCGATACAGGATGTGTAAATACCGAAACGATTTTAATTAAAAACTCAAGTAATCCAGTAGGAGCGATTGAAATTCCTGGAAATACAGTAAACCTTTGTTTGCCTGTGTCTCCAATAGATTTTGCTATTGGGTCTTGGGGAATTAACCCACCAGACACTGTGTACTATGTTAATTATGGAGATGGCACTCAAGTTACTTACACGCAAACACAGCTAGAAGCATCTACATTTTATAATGCCTCAAATCCTGCGGCATCACAAAATTATCCAATACCACATACCTATACTGAATCTAATTGTCCAAGTCCAAACTATACAGTCTTTTTAAGTATTGTGACTTCTTGCGGACAAACCGATTTAACAGCAGGACCAATTATTATATTAAGTAAACCTGATGTAGATTTTGAATTTGAATCGCCTGCTTGTGTAGATGTGCCTGTTCAATTTACTAATTTAACAACAGGAGGCTATAATCAAAACTGTACGACAAACTCCTTATATTATTGGGATTTTGGAGATGGTAATACGTCTACCGACGAAAATCCGTCGCATACTTACACTGCAGCAGGAACTTATGACATTACCTTATATGCCGAAAATTTTTGTGGTGAAACCGATGAAATAATTAAAACCATCTGTGTAGAACCAGAACTGATAGCCGACTTTACTTTAGATGATAATAATGGTTGTGCTCCATTTATAGTAGCTGCTACCAATACTACAGATACATCTATGACTTGTAGTACTGAAACGTATTTATGGGAAATAGCTTATACACCTGAGTTCTGTGGTACTACTGAATCTTGGAGTTTTACTAATGGTACAGATGAAAATTCTGAAAGCCCATCGTTCCAATTTGATAATGCAGGAATATATACAATAACGCTAACTGCAACTAATGCTTGTGGGAGTAGCACAATATCTGAAATAGTTGAAGTTAAACAACCTCCAACAGCAACCTTAAATCCAGTTACTGATAGTTGTGGGACAGCTTCTGTAAATCCTGTAGCAACAGTTGTGTCTTGTGCTCCAGCATCTGAAACGGTCACTTACAGTTGGAGTTTTCCTGGAGGTGTTCCTGCAACGTCCAATACACTTAACCCAGGAACCATTGCTTATAATACAATAGGTAACTACACAATAACATTCAGTGTTACTAATAGTTGTGGTACAACAACAGTAACTCAAGATTTTTCGGTTAATGAAACACCTACAATTACAAATACCAATTTAACGCAATCCATTTGTTCTGGAGTCGAAACCGCAGCTATTAACTTAACGTCTGATAATAGTGCTACAACATACAGTTGGGTATCAAATAATCCTGCAGGTTTAACAGGATATGTGCCATCAGGAACCTCTGATGTAATTCCTGCTCAAACACTTGTAAATAACACAGCTAATCCAATTACTCTTATTTATACGGTAACACCAGATATTAATGGTTGTAATGGAGCTCCAGTAAATTTTGAAATCACAGTAGAACCTGCACCATTAATCACAGATCAACCCATACCAAATTCGGTATGTTTAAATGGAACACCTGATGATTTGTCGGTAACCATTCAAGGAACAGGAACACCAAACTATCAATGGTATCAAAATACGGTTAACGATACTACAACAGGAACACCTATTGCAGGTGCTACTTCAGCAACGTATACACCACCAACAGATACTGTTGGAGAGGTGTATTATTATGTCGTAATTACGTTTTCAACGGGTGGTTGTAATGAAATAACGTCTAATGCAGCTTTAGTTGAAGTGGTTAATACTTCTCAAATTGATGTTGAGCCTATTGCTACGCAATCTGTTTGTGTTGGTGGTCTAGCAGATGAGTTGTCTGTAGTCACTTCAGGAGGAACAGGAACAATTTCATACCAATGGTTTAGTAACACTACTAGTAGTACAACAGGAGGAACACCAATTGCAGGTGCGACAATGGCAAATTATACACCTCCAGCATATACAACAGCTGGAAATTATTACTATTATGTTGAGGTTGCTTTTACAGCAAGTGGATGTGCTGGTTTGGTAAGTGATGTAGCAGAAGTGGTAGTGGTTGATGACCCTGTAGTAACAACGCAACCTATTGCATCTCAAAGTCTATGTCAAAATACTAGTGTGCAAGATTTAGAAGTTGTTGCTAATGGAGGTTTAGGGACAGTGAGTTATCAATGGTATGTAAATACTGTAAATAGTAATACTGGAGGAACCTTAATTCTAGGAGCAACAAGCAGTACTTACACACCACCAGTTGATACTGTAGGCACATTTTACTATTACTGCGTGGTGCAGCAAGATGTGTCTGGTTGTGAGGTAGTAAGTGATACTGCTGAAGTTGAAATTAGTGCTGGCGCGCAATTTACAACTCAACCAATGTCTGATGTATTATGCTTAGGAGAAACAGCAGCAACGCTTCAAGTAGCTTACATAGACGGAACAGGAACTCCAACATACCAATGGTACGAAAATACAGTTAATGACACTACAACAGGAACAGCTATTGCAGGAGCAACAACAGCAAGCTATTTACCTGATGTGTCTTCTGTGGGAACCACATTTTATTACTGTATTATAACGTTTAATTCAGGTGGTTGTTCAGAGTTGATTTCTGCAGTTGCTGAAATTACTGTTAACGAAACACCAGATATTAGCGATGCAGCAGTGTTAATTTGTAGTGGTAACGCATTTGTACATAATCCAGATGCTACCAATGGCGATACAGTACCAGCAAATACAATGTATACTTGGTCTACGCCAACGGTTACTCCTTCAGGAAGTAGTGTTGGTGCTTCTGAGCAGTTAACGCCTGTAGCTTCAATAACACAATTTTTAGAAAACACAACGGTTAATCCTTCTACTGTAACTTATACAGTTACACCTATTTCAGGAAATTGTGTAGGAGCAGATTTTGAAGTGGTAGTTACTGTAAATCCTTCAATTTCTGTAACTACAACAGTTATTAATAATACCTGCTTTGAGTCTAATAATGCGTCAATAGAAATCGATATTGTTGGAGGTGTGCCTTTTTCAACAGGAAATCCTTATAATATCGATTGGTCAGGACCTAACGGATTTACAAGCAATAACGAAGATATTTTTAATCTAGAAGCAGGAACTTATGTGCTTAATATAGAAGATGATGGAGGTTGTCCTTATACCGAAACTTTTGAAATTATTGAACCAGATGAGCTTGTATTTAGCACTATCAATTTTGATCCTGATACAATATCATGTTTTGGTGCAAATGATGGGTCAATAGGTATTGATGTTTCAGGAGGAACAATGCCTTACACCTATAACTGGACGCTTAATGGAGGTCCTTTTTCAACGGATGAAGATGTAACAAATTTAGGTCCTGGAGTGTACGAAGTTACAGTAACCGATGGTAATAGCTGTGGACCAATAACTCAAGAGTTTGTTATTGATGAACCTCCTTTGTTAACGGTAAGTTTACTAGACCAAACCAATGTGTTGTGTTTTGGAGATAATACAGGTGCTATTACAATTGAAGCTTCAGGTGGTCGACCAGACTATATTTTTTCTTGGGTTGGACCAAACGGTTATGTGAGTACTAACCAAGATATTGATACTTTATTTGCTGGTTTATATACAGTAACGGTTACAGATAGTTCTAACTGTATTGCTGTTTTAGAAGTTACTATTATTCAAAATGATGAAATAAATATTGATGTAACAACTACCGAAATAGAGTGCTATGGAGATAATAATGCATCAATTACTATTAATAACATTTCAGGAGGTGTTCCGCCTTACGATATCGCTTGGAGTAATTTTGGTACAGGTAATAGTCAAACAAACCTTTCTGCAGGAATTTATACTATTACAATTACTGATGCTGAAAACTGTCAAAGAAATTTTCCGATAGAAATTGAAGAAGCTCCAGTTTTTCTAATAGACCCTGTTGTTACTCAAATGTCTTGTGCAGGAGAAAACGATGCAAGTATAGCTTTAAACTTAGTTGGAGGAATAGATCCTGTTACGGTCGATTGGAATGACGACCCAACAGCAGGAGTGGAGCGTAATAATTTAGCACCTGGGACGTATACAGTTACTATTACTGACGGAACACCATGCGTCATTCAAGAAAGTTTTACAATTTTTGATATCAATCCTTTGGTACTATCTGCTAACATTACTAATGCGCTTGATTGTGATGATACCAACAGTGGTGCAATAAATTTACTCATTCAAGGAGGTACACCTCCATTTGATGTGTTGTGGTCTAATGGTGCAACTACCGAAGATTTAGATAGCATACCTCCAAATACCTACACAGTTGTAGTTACTGACGTTAATGGTTGCGAAATTCAAGGAAGCTGGGACGTAACAAGGTTTGAACCTCTAGAGTTGCAAGTCGAAACACAGTCTGATGTAGATTGTGAAGCACAAACTGTTAACCAAACATTTGTAGCTATGGCAAGCGGAGGAGTACCACCATTTCAATACAATTGGTCAAGCGGTACAGTAAGTGGAGCAAACAATGAATTAATGACTACTGATATTAACGGACTAGTGCTTTTAGAAGTTGTAGATAGTCAAGGCTGTACGACTAATTATAGTTTTGATGTAGACATCCCAGTTTTAGGAAACCCAGGATTCGAGACTACGTCTTTTGGGTTTGAAAACTATGGAGTGTATGCTATTAGCGATCCTATACAGTTTACAAATACTGCAACTGGGGATTTTGAAAGCATTCTGTGGGATTTTGGAGATGGCAATTTTTCAGCTGAAGAAAATCCAACACATACCTATTTAGAAGTAGGAAACTATGTGGTTACGCAAACAGTAACCTATCCGTTTGGATGTGTATACACCCATACAATAACGCTTATTGTTGAACCTGGTTATAAACTTATAATGCCTAATGCATTTACACCTAATGAAGATACTTTAAACGATTATTTTGGACCTGTTTATGTAGGCTTAAATACCTTAGAAATTAACATATATGATACTTGGGGAAGCCTTATCTACTCAGAGTCTGGAGACGATATTAGAGGTTGGGACGGAAAAGTAAAAGAAGAAGAAGCCGAAAACGGAAACTATTACTACACCTTTTCTGCCAAAACATTTTATGGCGATACGGTTACAAAACAAGGTGCATTTGTATTTATTAAATAGAGCGTTATAATGAGGATAAAAAAATCACTACTAACTATTTTATTGTTTTTATTTGGATATGTTGCACGTGCACAAGATCCTATTTTTACACAATCATTTTTTGTGCAAGAAACCTTAAACCCTGCGTTTTCAGGGTTTGAAGATAACGGTCGAACCCATTTAGGGCTGTTACACAGAACGCAATGGCCTAATTTGGACTTAAAAATCAACACGCAGTACTTTTTTTGGAATAAATCTATAGAGTACGGTTCAGGACAAGGGTTTGGTTTTGGACTCAGTGGATTAAGACACCACGAGTCGTTTACCAATTATTCACACCATCAAATCAATGCCAATTATGCGCATAGAGTTAACCTTAATGGAGGTTGGTATTTTAGACCTGCAGTTGAGGTAGGAGCAGGTTTTAAAGACTTTAGGTTTAGTTCCCTAACTCTTGCTGACCAAATCAATATTAATACAGGAACAGTAAGCTCAACATCAGTAGACCCTTTAGCATTAAATAATGACAACGTCTTCTTTTTAGATATCTCTTCAGGAATTGTTTTTGAAAAAGAAGAGCATAACGGAATCGCCTATTGGTTTGGAGCTTCCGTAAAGCATCTTAATAGACCTAATATTTCTTTTGTACAAGGTGAAAATCTTCCCTTAGATATTTTTTATTCACTTCATGCGACCTATCGTTTTCCCTTTTTAAACGATTATAGTATAATGATGACAACCAATTACATGCAACAAGGCGAGTACAATCGTTTAGATTTAGGTGCGATGTTTCAGGTCAATCAGTTTTTAGCTGCAATTACTGCGGTTTCAAACCTAAATGGAAGTAGCTCTAATAGTCATTTGTTAACTTCAGTAAACGCGTTTTTTGGTTTGGAGTACACTGATTTTAGATTTGGAGTGTCGTACGATTTTAATACATCTCAAATAGGAAGAACAAATGGCGTGTATGAGTTGTCAGTCACCTATTTATCAAGATGTCGTAGTTGTACTACCCAAAGAGGTAGAAAAAGATAATGCTTAAAGGAAGTTTAAAAAAGGTTTAGCTATTTACCAGTTTTTTAGTTGTAACTAACTAATCTGTAAAACACTCTAATTGCCTGTTGCTAAGTTTAATCTTCTTTTAGTAATAGAGAATGACTACAATTATAAAATACTAAACTTTTCTTTTTCAAAATATACGGCTTTTATTATCTTTAGACTCCCCTACAATTTAATTTTAACTGACAGAGAGTATTGTGGTTATTTAACCGCAACATATCTAATGCTTATTTATGACCAAAAAACAAACCAAAGCCGATATCAATTTCGAGCAGGAATTATGGAAAGCGGCAAACGAATTACGCGGTGCAGTAGCCGAAAACCAATATAAAGATTACATCTTACCGCTCATATTTTTAAAACATGTATCAGAACGGTATCAAGGCCGCAAGGACGAGCTTGTTGAGGCATTCAAAGACGAGTCTTCCGATTACTATACAACAGATAGCGAAGAACAAAACTACATCTTAGAAGACCCAGACGAGTACCTTTCTAAAAACACCTACATCATACCTAAAGAAGCCACATGGCAATTCCTACAGGATAATGCAGAGCAAGATAATATTAAGGTATTAGTAGATGATGCCTTTGATGTGTTAGACGATACCTTAGCACAATACAGACCCGACCTTAAAGGTATCTTACCACGTATTTTTGTAAAAAGTCAACTCACGCCAAAGCAAGTGGCAGGTTTAATCAACCTATTAGCAAATCCTAAGCTGTCCGAAAAAGAAAATCCTGGTAGCGATATTCTAGGGCGTGTGTACGAATACTACATTGGTAAGTTTGCCATTGCCGAAGGCTCTGGTGCAGGACAATTCTTTACACCTAGTAGTATCGTTCGTCTTATGGTAGAAATGATAGAGCCTTACCAAGGGAAGATTTTCGATAATGCTTGTGGCTCTGGTGGTATGTTCGTGCAGTCTTTAAAGTTTTTACAAGCCCATGGTGGTGATAAAAAGAACATTTCCATTTATGGGCAAGAGCGCTACGACGGTACGCTACGCCTATGTAAAATGAACCTCGCTTTACGCGATTTATCTTTTGACGTTAAGTTGGGTGATTCATTATTACAAGATAAGTTCCCAGACCTCAAGGCAGATTACATATTAGTAAATCCACCCTTTAATGTCAGCCAATGGCATCCAGAAGATTTACCAGAAAACGACCCAAGACTCTTTGGGCCAAAAGAAGAGTTTACCACAGATGGTAACGCTAACTTTATGTGGATGCAAACCTTTTGGAACCATTTAAGTGATAGAGGTACAGCAGCAGTAGTGATGGCAAATGGCGCGATGACTTCAAATAACAAAGGCGAAAAAAACGTGCGACAGTTTATGGTAGATAACGGTATGGTAGATTGTATTGTACGGTTACCAGACAAACTCTTTTTAACCACTGGCATTCCAGCATGTATCTTTATTCTTAGTAAAAACCGCGATGGTAAAGATGGCGAACATAGAGAGCGTTTAAACGAAGTCCTGTTTATAGACATGTCCAAGCTAGGACGTATGGAAAGCCGTAAACTACGTGTCTTTGATGAAGCAGACTTACAAAAAGCAACAGACACCTACCACGCTTGGCGTAATGTCAATACTAATCAAGATGTCACCCTTAGCACGTCATCTCGAGCGCAGTCGAGAGACGCAGGGTCTCAATACAACAACAAACCTCTTCCTAAAAACGTCACTTCGAGTGATTCGCGAGGAACGAGTGAATTGTATCGAGAAGCAAATGAGACCACAGCGTCCCAACCATACAAAAACATAGACGGCTTCTGCTACAGCGCCACTATAGACGACATAGCCAAACAAGACTATAAACTCACACCAGGCATCTACGTAGGCACAGAAGCTGTAGAAGACGATGGCATCCCGTTTGAAGACAAAATGGAAAACCTAAAAGCGCAACTACAGGAGCAATTTGCTAAAGGCAATGAGTTACAACAACAGATTTTAGAGAATTTTGAAAAGTTATGAAGCAAGATTTTACAAAAAATTATGAAAGGTGGATTGATGGATTAACTAAAGACCAATTTGATTCATTAATGAAAGTTTTTATCAAAGAGTATTGGGATGTTGAGACAGTTGTAATCACCGATGGAAAAGGCGATGGAGGTATTGATGTGAAAATATTCGAAGATAAAAGGAACAAGAAAATTCCACTACAAATAACAATTGATAAAAACGTTTATACTAAACTGGAAAAGGATTTAGTGAAAATTGAAAAGTTAATTCTAGACAATGATTATTCAGACAATTTTTACTTTTTTTATTCTCATGGAGCTGCTGAAGCAAAAGTAATAGAGTTAAAAGATACGGCTCGAATTAGGCATTCAATTAACCTAGAGTTATTTGATAATAAAAGAATAGCAGCTCATATTGAAAAGCCAAGCTTTGTATTTACAAGAGAAATGTTGAGACATTTGTTAGGTGAATTTGTGAGAGATGAAGACGAATATTTTGATGAAAGCCAAAAACTTTACTATGATTATTTATCCTATGCTGATGGCTCCAACCAATTGAAAGAGTCTTTTATAAAATCTTTTGTACTTAACTACCTATATGAAAGTGAGGAATATAGAAGCAAATTAAACGGTATAACTGATCAAATAAATCGCGAATTCAATATTAATGTTACACAAGATTATTGTTCTCGATTACTTAAAGAGCTTTTTGAAAAAGGAAAAATCACAAAATGTGATGATGGTTTGGTGCATCTCTCAAAAGATGAGATAACAAATATTAAGAGTATTAAGGAAGATTCAAGTTTGTTGGAAGGTGAATTTCTTAGTTTACTTCAAGAGAAAATAAACAAGTTTGATTCAAATTTAGAAATAAGAGACGTAGTAAATCATTTGAAAAAGATTTATGAAAGTAGTAATAAAATTGACTTTTTAGAAATAAGTGATAGCATAGAAGAATCTAATATTAGTGAAACAGTCTCACAATTTCATAATTATGTGAAAAATTGTTTCAATTCAGGTAATGCTTACAAAGAATTTATTAATGAGGTATTTCAATTGTGTTCTGAAAATACTTATATAATCAATTTATCAGCTGGTAATCTCTATAAGAATTTAATGGACAATCCAGAGTTTTCCGTATACACTAGAAGAAGCAATAAAGAAGTATTTATAGACACACCTGTTTTAATATACCTCTTTTTACAAATGAGTGAAAATAATTTTCGATATGATAATTATAGATTCAAAGTGACAACAGAATTAAATAGTATAATTCAAAAGAATGATAATTATATTAATTTTAATACTACACAATTATATATAACTGAACTTGCTGATCATATAGCAAGGGCTATAAAACTTATAGAACTTGATAATTTAGGAATTTTTGATATTCTTGGTGGTTCCAACAATGAAATAGTTAATCTATATGAAGCGGCTAAAAAGGAAGCTCAATTTGAGGAAGGACTTAAAGAATTTATTGAATCATATGGAATATCTATAGATAGAGTTGATGCTGAAGATGATAATGAATATTTAAATCAATATTTAACTAAATTATTTAAGGACAATTATGTTAAAATTGACGATGTTCCACCTTATAACAAAAATTATCAAACGAAAAAAGACTATGATAGAATAGAAAAAACATTGGCTGATGTGTATTCTCGTTATGATATTGATAGAAAACCACGTTCGCTTCTATTTGATGCATTACTTGTTGAACATATTAATGAATTTCAAGATGAACTGATTGATCCGACTATTATAACATGGGATAAGTCTTTTCAATTTTTCAGAAAGGAGTTTCATCCAAAAAATCCAAATTTCAAATATTGGCATCTATTCACACCAGGAAAATTTATTGACCATTTATCACTTTTGCAATTTAAAATAAACGGTTCAGTAATTTCTAAAGAAATTTTGGCCCTTATAGAAACTGAATACGACGTTGTTGAAGGGATTAGGAAGTTGAGTGATGTTCTTTCATCTATAGTCGATTTGAAATCTGCGTCTGGGGTAAAACTTTCAAAAGGATTAGCTGATATGAGAGAAACTTACATTTATCAAATAAATAAAGAACAGAACATTAAAATAGATAATAAAGAGACTCAACCAATTGACAACGTATTTTTAAATGTTGTTGATTATTATTATGACAAGGAAGGTGTATATGGCTTTAATGATTTACATAAAGTTTTAAGTATTGATAATGTTGTCCAAGAGTTTCTAAAATTAATTCAGACCGAAGCTGATTATTTCATCAAGTATAATAAATACTCAAGTAATTATAAAAGTAAGTTTGATGAAGTTATTTCTAAAAATATAGACCAAGCCTAATGCCCAATAACTGGAAAACATATAAACTCGGAGACATTGCAGAAAATGTTTCAAGAAGATTTGATTTTGACAAATATGAAAAAGCCGTTTTCATAAATACTGGAGATGTTTTAGAAGGTAAGTTTTTACATAATGAAATAAAAGATGGAGATGGATTACCTGGACAAGCAAAAAAAGCAATTCAAAAAGGCGATATTTTATTTAGTGAGATAAGACCTAAAAACAAAAGATATGCCTTAGTTGATTTTGAAGCTAATAATTATGTTGTTTCTACTAAGTTTATGGTTATAGTATCGGATAATTTAAAAGTTGATGAGAAATACTTTTTACAATTGCTAACATCAAATCAAAAGCTTGCTGAATTGCAGATGATTGCAGAAGGACGCTCAGGAACTTTTCCTCAAATTACGTTTGATGCAATTTCTCATATAGAATTCAACCTACCACCACTACCTGAACAAAAAGCCATAGCCAACATCCTATCAGCAATAGACGACAAAATAGAAAACAATCTAGCCATAAACAAAACCTTAGAAGACATGGCAATGGCACTTTACAAACATTGGTTTGTAGATTTCGGACCATTCCAAGATGGTGAGTTTATCGATAGCGAACTCGGACCCATTCCTAAAGGTTGGGAAGTGAGAAAAATTAAAGATTTTGTAAATCATCAAAAAGGTTTTGCATTTAAATCAAAATGGTATCAAGAAAAAGGTAAATTAGTGGTTAGAGTTAGTGATACAACTCATAATTCTATAAATGTTGAATCTTGTAATAAAATCTCATACGAATTAGCTTCAAAACATGATGATTATTCTTTAGATGTTGATGATGTTATTATTGCTACAGTTGGTTCTTGGCCACCAAATTATTCTTCGGTTGTTGGCAAAGTTGTTCGTGTACCTATTACAGCTGAAGGAGGTTTGCTAAATCAAAATGCTGTTAGATTAAAAATGAATATTGCTAATGAAAAGTATCAAAGCTTATTATATTGTATTTTAAAGGATAATAGGTTTTTAAATTATATAGTAAATAGTGCTCAAGGTAGCGCTAGTCAAGCTAGTATTAAATTAGTAGATATTTTTAATTATTCAATTCCATTTGGAGGAAGGAAAATTATAAAAGAATTTTCGAGTTTAATTGCTTCAAAATTTGCCCAACAAAATGCAATTGCATTGGAAAACCAATCCCTAACCCAACTTCGCGATACACTATTACCAAAACTCATTAGTGGTGAGGTACGGTTAAAGGAGTTTAAAGAACAAATTGAGTCCGTCATTGTGAGTAAGGAACGAACGACACAAAAAAAGACGTCATTGCGAACGTAGTGAAGCAATCTCATAAAGTAAAGAACAAACAATAAATACTATGGAATATAAAATATTAAGTTTTATCTCAGAATTCGATTTAGTAGAGGCAGTCAATTCAGATATTAAAAAGGGATGGCTACCTCAAGGTGGTGTGTCTCATGCCAGAACACACGGTATTAGCAATTACTATATGCAAGCTATGATTAAAGAATAACTTAATAAGATTCCTGCTTTCGCAGGAAATTGATATGACCACAGAAGCAACTATAGAACAAGCCACCAAACTTCCTGCGAAGGCAGGAATCTCTATAAATACAATGCTATGGCATAAAAACATTTTGGTATGACAACTGAGGCTACAATTGAACAAGCAACCATAGACTGGTTAGAAGACCTAGGCTATACGCACAAAGACGGTACAGCCATAGCGCACCATCCTAAAGACGTCGTGCTAAAGGACGAGCTGTTGGCATTTATTCAAAAAACATATCCGCAATTACCAGCAGATATACAAGCCTTAGCGGTGGCGGAGTTTACCAACAACGTAGGTGTAGATCTAGACCATCGTAACCGTAGCTTCCATTTAAAGTGTACTAAAGGCATAGATCTTAATTACGAGTATGCACAGGGCAATGAAAAAGCAGTACACGTCTATCCTATGGATTTTAACAACCCAGAAAACAATAGTTTTTGGGCAGTCAATCAGTTCAGTATTACAGGCAAAAACAAACGCAGACCAGATATTATCATCTATATTAACGGTTTACCATTAGTATTGTTTGAACTTAAAAATTGGTACAACGAAAACACCAACCTCAAAGAAGCACACAACCAAATAGAACATTACAAAAAAGACATTCCGCAGTTGTTTGAGTACAACGCACTCACAGTAATTAGTGACGGTAACGAGGCACAACACGGTATGTTTAGTAGTGGTATGGAGTGGTTCGCCCCTTGGAAAAGCATTACAGGTAAAGACACCGTTGGAGAAGACGATTTTCAAATGCATACCTTATTATTTGGTTTGTTTCCCAAAGAGCGTTTACTCAACTACATTAAAAACTTCATCTTTCATGAAGATCATAACGGGTTGCTTATTAAAAAAGGTGCTAAATACCACCAGTTTTTTGGGGTGAATTTTGCGGTAGAAGCCGCAAAAAAATCGGTACTTCCGTTTGGTGATGGTCGTATAGGTGTTATTTGGCACACACAAGGATCAGGTAAAAGTATCTCTATGGCAATCTACACAGGTATTTTGCGCAGTTTACCAGAGTTGAAAAATCCAACTATTGTGGTTCAGGTAGACCGTAGCGATTTAGATATGCAACTCTACGAGAACTTTGTTTTGGCTAAAGATTTGGTAGGCGATGTATACCATGCCGAAAGTACAGACGATTTACGCAAATTGCTGTCCGCTGGTGCTGGTGGCGTCATTTTTACAACTATTGAGAAATTCCGTCTAAAGCAAACTACAGATGAGGCTTTAGGTGAACTAGAACATCCTATTCTATCAGAGCGCGAAAATATTATCGTTATGGCAGACGAGGCACACCGTACACAATACGGTTTGCTAGATGGATTTGCTTCTAACTTACGTAAAGCTTTACCAAATGCGTCCTTTATTGGATTTACAGGAACACCTGTAGATTCTAAAGATGCCGATACAGAAGAGGTGTTTGGTAATGTCATTCACACCTACGACATTAAACAAGCGGTTGAAGATAAAGCCACCGTAAATATTTATTACGAACCACGTTTAGCAAAATTACATTTATGGAATGAAGCTATAGACGATGATGTAGATGCCATAACTAATGATGAAGAAGATACAGGCAATTTAAAATGGGCAGCTATTGAAGATGCAGCAGGTAGCGAAGACCGTGTGAATAAAATAGCTAAAGACATTTTGCACCACTTTACCAAACGTATAGAAACCTTAGACGGAAAAGCGATGGTGGTGTGCATGAGTCGTCGTAACTGTGTGAAAATGTATAATGCCTTAACCGCTTTAGAGGATTGTCCTGAAGTGGCTGTGGTAATGACAGGGAATATCTCAAAAGACCCAATCGACTGGAACGAACATATAAGAACAAAAGACGCACAAGAAGCCTTAAAGAAACGCTTTAGAAAAGTAGACGACCCATTGAAAATCGTCATCGTGCGCGATATGTGGCTCACAGGTTTTGATGCCCCTTGTGTGCATACCATGTATGTAGATAAGATTATGAAAGGGCATAACTTAATGCAAGCCATTACAAGAACCAACCGTGTATTTAAAGACAAAGAAAACGGTGTTATTGTAGATTATATAGGTATTGGCGATAACTTAAAAACAGCAACCGATAAATATACAGATGGTGGTGGTAAAGGAAAGCCAACCATTGATATGGAACAGGCTTTGGAATTGTTTTTTAATCAAGTTGAAGTGTGTAAGTCAATGTTACCTGAAACCGTTGACTATAGCAATTGGAAAGCCTTACGTGAAGCAGATAAAGTGTTGTTGGTTAAAAGTGGAGTCAATCATTTAGTAAAGTATGACGAAGATGCCAACAATTTTATGAAAGCCGAAAAGAAGTTGTCTGGGTTACTATCTATTGTAAAAAGCCAATCATTTATTCAAGAATTTGCAGTTGATGTCTTGTATATGCAACACGTTTCTAAAGCAATAAGAAATGCTAAATCTGTAAAATCGAATAGGAGCGAGCAAAAACAACAAATTAAGGAATTAATCAGTCAAAGTATCGATTCCGAAGATATTGTAGATGTGTTTGCGATGGCAGGAATTGAAAAACCAGACATTTCCATTTTAGATGAAACCTTTCTATTAGGTGCTAAAAAAGAAAAAGATGGTAATGCTTTAAAAATTGAAATCATCAAAAACATTCTTAAAGATGAAATCAAACTAAGGCTGCACAAAAACATAAAGAAATACACTTCACTAAAAGAAGAGTTAGAAAAGGTAATTGATAAATACCATAACAATGCTTTAGACAGTTACGCTACGATTGCTGAGTTGGTAGAGCGCGCACAAGAGCTACAACAAGACGATAAACGTACAGATGAGTTAGGTTTATCTGAAGAAGAATTGGCTTTTTACGATATTCTAGCAGCAAAGCA
Organism: Gaetbulibacter jejuensis; assembly: GCF_039524015.1. NCBI lineage: Bacteria > Pseudomonadati > Bacteroidota > Flavobacteriia > Flavobacteriales > Flavobacteriaceae > Gaetbulibacter > Gaetbulibacter jejuensis. The sequence continues at coordinate 399,453 of NZ_BAAAGF010000004.1, forward strand.
AGATATTATCAAAGAAAAAGGACCGATGCAAGATATTGTGCATGCTGTAGTAAAGGCTGTAAAATCCAATTTGCAACTCGATTGGACAAAAAAAGAAAACGCTAAAGCTGCCATTCGCTTAGCGGTAAAAAAAGAATTAAGAGGAAAAGTATCAATTTCAAAACTAAACGACATACTCGCTGAAATCATGCAACAAGCCGAAGGGCAGTTTAGTGATTGGAGTGCTTAAAAGGGCTATATAATTTATGAATCAATTTAAACTTGAAACCTTACTTCAAGCATCTGGAAATATAGTAGCTACGCACCGTAAGGAAATAAAAGAAAAAGGGGAAGATTTTAATATATTTTCAATTCTAAATATGGAATCCAATGAGACAAAGACCCACTCAAATATGTTGGTGGCTTTGTTGAACCCCAGAGGCAATCACTACCATGAAGCTATTTTTTTAGAATTGTTTTTAGAAGAAATAGGGTATTCAGATTACACCAAAGAGGAATTACCGCAAGTAAAGGTACAATCAGAATTTCATCTAGGTAAAATATCAAAAGAGTATAATGAAGGTGGTTTTATTGATGTTTTAGTATCATTCCCTTCTGGTAATACCATAGCGATAGAGAATAAAATCTATGCAGGAGATCAACCAAAACAAATGTATAGGTATAGCTTGTTTAATAATGGTAAATCAACATTATATTATTTAAATTTATTTGGTGACAAACCTAGTAAAGATAGTTTATACAAATTAGGTGATGACGACTACCAAATTATAGCATACAAAAATGAAATTATAAACTGGCTAGAAAATTGTCTTAAAGTCGTAAGGCATGGTTCTATAATAGAAGCTTCATTAAAACAGTACCAAATCATTATAAAAAGACTAACACATACCATGGATAATACCTTGCAAGAAAAAATGAATGCTTTAATATTAGAAAATCTAGAAGAAGCAAAATATATAAAAGCGCATTACCAAGAAGCTGTTAATTTAATCCGTGAAAATTTTAGAACATCCTTATGCAATAGTATTAATAATTCTAATATGTCTGTAAAAGCCAGGGTAGATAAGGATATAGACCATAACTTTTCGAAAATTTGGTTAAACTCTGAGGCTTTAAACGCAAAAGGTGTACAATTGGGTATTGAATCTTTTTCTGGAAAAGGAAATACTGGAGGAAGAATGTTTATCGGAATTCTCGATAAAAAAAGAGAATATGAAACTATAGTGGATGGCGATCAAAGATTAAATTCCTATTGGCCAGTAGTACGGTTTTTGAAAGCGGAAGAAGACAATCCATTATCTCTTGCGAGTACTGAAATTTTAGAAAAATTACATAACAATCCTGATTATTTTAACGAGATGCTGGATGCAAGTTTAGATCAGATTAAATCTTTTGTAGAGACGTATCACAAAGGTTATTTTAGTAATATTAAAAATGAAACTCAATTAGGGAGCAATTTTAAAGAGTCTAGTTAAACATATTAAAACAAAAAAACGGTTTGAAATTAACTTTAAACCGCTTTTTTATTTACTGGGTTAAATTAATTCTGATCAATCCTAAAATTACCAGGAGTAAATCCAAAGGTTTTCATGAGCCTTGTCCAAGTATTTATTTGTGATATTGCCAATGTAAGTTGTGCAATTTCTGCTTTAGTAAAATGCTCTAGTAAAGGGTTAAAAACACTATCAGATATAGGTTGTCTCTCTAGTCTGGTGAGTGCATCAGTAAACTTTAAAACAGCACGTTCTTTTTCACTAAAGTAATTGGTTTCTTCCCACACGCAAAGCGATGAAAGTCTTAAATCGGTTTCATTGTGTTTTTTAAGAATTTTATGATGCATATCTACACAATACGCACAACCATTTTTTTGAGCCACTCTCAATCTTATGAGTTCTAATAAATGTAAATCTAATGTTGAATTATCTAAATAATTCTCAATGGCCATTAGGTTTGTAAAGATCTCTTGAGGCACATCTGTATAACTTATTCGTTCCATAAATATTTAAATTTTAATTATGGTGTAAAGTTATTTTGAAGCTTTATCAATCTACTTAAGACATCTTAAGAAATAACTATTTATGCTTTTCTTAGTTCGCTGAGGTACTCAGGGGTAATTTCTAAATAAGAGGCAATCATATATTGCGGAACGCGTTGCGAAAACTCAGGTAGCTTATTTATAAAGTTGAGGTATCGTTCTTTGCTTTTTAGTTGTAAAAACACTTCGTACCTACGCTGTATAGCAATTAGCATATTCTCTGTGATAATCCTAAAATAACGCTCAAGCTTTGGGAATTTAATATATAAAGACTCTATAGTATTCTTATCTATGCTAAGTACTAAGGTAGGCTCAATAGCTTCAATCGATGATGATGAAGGGGTTTCAGTTACAAAACTCTCAACATTCGTTATCCACCAGTTTTCAATGGCAAATTGATTTATCTTTTCATTTCCTTTGGAATCCAGATGATAAGAACGCACTAAGCCTTCTATAATGAAGAACTTTTGTGTACAAACGTGTCCTTCTTGCAATAAAAAGTCTTTTTTAGCATATGTTACGAGTCTAAAATGAGATAAAATGTCTTCAAGTTCAGAATCGCTAAAGTTAACGTACTTTCTAAAGTGATTTTTAAGGTGTTGACTCATGTTTTATGAGAAGGTTAAAGCTTTAGTTTGTCAATTAGTTATAAAAAGAAACTATCTACCATTTCCTCAAAAACAGCAACAGGGATTCTATGTTCTAAAAGCGGAAGAATCTTAATAGAAATAGGCTGTTCTGCATTAAGATGCTCGCCAATGTAATGGAGTGTGCCTTTGGGGTCTATAACAGTATCTTTTGCTCCTAGTACCATAAAAATAGTACTTCCATTATTAGAAGGCGTATTTGGTAGTTGTTGCGCAACTGATCTAGAGGCTAGGGCAGGATTAAAAAGTAGTGCTGGTATTTGCATCAGTTTACTAAGGTGAAACCCAGCAAATCCACCCATGCTACTACCTATAACAACATCAATACTTTTGTTTGCATATGAGTCGTAAAGCCATGAAATAGCATTAGAGTTATTCTGATAATCAATAGAAGGCGCAATAACAGTTCCATAAGCCTCAAGTATGTTGCGCTTTTCTGGTTTTAAACTACCATTTAATCCGTGTAGATATAAGATATTCATTGTGTTTTAACTTAAAATCAAATATACTATAAGAAAACCGAGGAATATAGTGTATTTAAAAAAAACAGACTCAAACAAAAGTCTACACAGTTATATAACTATACCCTAACATCCAATAATCCAACACCAATTTGACTATTCAAAGTATAAACCTCATTGTCAATGACTTCATAATAGCGTATACCAAGAACCACAAGACCAATATATGTTGAAGCAACAACAACCTCAGGAATCAATTCAAAAGAGATGGAGTCAGAGTCAATAGCAAAAAATTGTGTGGGCGAAACCTCTAATGAAGAGGTCAAACCTTCAAAGTCAAAATCCATAACGCCAAGACTAATTCCAATGTGAGTAGCAGGTTTAGGAGACTTAAAACTGCTAATCTTTAAATCAGAAAGGGATAACTTTTGTGAGGCCCAATCAAAATGAGAATATTTTGTAACAGCTTCAAGCAACTTGTGATGAGGAGTAAATGCAAACTGTCGCAAAAGGGTTCTTCCTTTTGCAGTTTGTAGCCCAATACCAACACGTCGAAACCCACGTTCCGAAACCAAATCAAGAGCTTTTAGTGTGGTCAGTAAAGACATCATTCTACCATGCAAAGTACTATCCTTATGCCCATGTAAAAAATGCATTAAAGCTAATCTCAAACACTTTTTCACTTGACTACAATGCCCAAACTCACTAGCGTTTTCACGTACGCGCTGCATGTTGGGTTGTGTACGTATAGCTTTGCTATTAAAACCACCACCTGCCTTTCTAGCATAGCCAACACCTTTAATGAAGTAATAATTAATACCGTCTAGTGTACCACTAATTTTCAATATGCCTTTTTGTCGCGCCATAATGTGTCTAAGGTAATGAAAATTAGCGAGTTAATCAATAGGTATAGCGTATATATAGCGTATTAACTCTAGGTGATATTCAGGTTTTATTCGGGTTTACCGTGCATTAACCGTATTACAAACCCAGGTCACCACCAATACCAAACCATCTTTTATGTCTAATTTACTACAACTTCCAGTGATTTAGTATAAAATAAGCAGTGAAGTAAAGCACGTTAAAACATTAGAAATAGAAGAGACACTATTGCAACAAAATCTATTAACACATCTGTCTTAGGATAGTATAGGAACTTTCTATTAATAGGAAAAAATAAAATTAAAATGAGCTCAAAGAAGCTTGAATCGTAATTTTTTGAGCGGGTAATACTGAGGACATTTGTAGAGCTTACTTCTTAAAAACAACTATAAAAACAAAAGCCACAACGTGTAGTTGTGGCTTTCGACTTTAAAAGACAAAAGAAGTCTTATTTTTTTATAAACTGAAGCGCTGTCCCATTCTCAAATGTTATAAAATACAATCCATTTACGAATCCTCGAACATCAATTTGATCTTCACTGGTAATACTACCTTTTTCCATTTCTGCACCTAATGCATTATAAATAGTATAAGAAAGCTTCGATTCTATATTCATAATTTGAATAAAATCACTTGACGGATTTGGGTAAAGAGAGAGTGTCTCATTAAAAACTTCAGAGTCATTTAAAGATAATGTAGAATCAACTTTAAAAATAACAATATCTTTAGGGAAACTACCAGGATAACTCTGTATTGTAGTTTTATTAGAACCATCTAAATTATAACGATCCAGTAAATCTCCATTTGTTGAAAGTAGATACATATGGTTGTTTTCAACATCTAACTCAATATCAACATATAAAAGCGAAGCACCTGCAGTAAAGGTCGTTAATACAGTTTTTGAGTTCCCTAATAGATCTGTTGTAAAAATTTCTCCAGCGGTAAAATCTCTACTAATGTGGTAAATTAAATTATTAGCGAGGTCTGTAGTAAAGTCACTAGGGTATTGTGTACCACCTGTATAGCTATATATAAGAGTACTATTACTACCATCTAAATTGTATCGTGTTAAATGATCTCCATTAACATCTAAAAGATACATATGATTATTATTGACATCCAACTCTAGTTCGTCCAATAAATTAGTAGCTGATGGTGTATATGTTATAAGAGAGTTTTTGTTGTTGCCCACTAAATTTGTTGAGAATACTTCACCATTTACAGTATGATAAATTATACCATTTGTGGTATCTAATTCCATATCTCTTGGTATTGTTGAGTAGGAGTAAATAAGTGTAGAGTTGTTACCATCTAAATCATATCGCATTAAGTTTCTGCCATTAAAGTCAAGCACATATATATGGCTGTTGGCAACATCTAATTCAACATCATGCGCTAAAGAAGAAGAGCTAGCTGTGTAAGAAACTAATGAGTTTTTTGAAGTACCATCTAAGTGAGTAGTAAATATACCTTCTCCAGAATCAACATGGTATATTAAATCGGTTTGGGCATTAACAGTGTTGGCATAGAATAAATAAAAAAATAGGGCAAGAGATAAGTAGGTTTGTTTCATTTGATTTGATAATTTGGTTTAATGTTAACTAAAACGTGTTAAGTTTAAGCGGTATCGTTTTGAGTCGCAATGTAGTAAAAATCTTATTTTTAAGCTATACAGTATTTATAGTTTTTGATTAAATACTTTAGTATTAAAATCGTGCCCTTTTCATATAAAAAATAAAGTGCATTAAAGTTTAAGCAGATTAATTCATAAATAATACACATAAAAAAACGGTTTAGCGCGAACTAAACCGTTTATTTACAAATAATTAAAATTCTGTAGCGAGATCGAGATTTGAACTCGAGACCTCCGGGTTATGAATCCGACGCTCTAACCAACTGAGCTACCTCGCCATTTGCTCTAATGCGGCTGCAAATATAAAAACAAAATTAATGTCAACAAACATAATACACTTAAAATATTTTTTAAAAATTAGTTTTTAAACTAAACAATTAATGTATATATTGAGCACTATAATTAAATTTACCTATGGACGAAAAGATTAAGTTTGAAATGGAATTCCCTATTCACGCGTCTCCACAGTTGTTATATCAATATATTTCAACGCCTTCAGGACTATCTGAATGGTTTGCTGATAATGTAAATTCTAGAGGAGAAATATATACCTTTATTTGGGATGGTAGTGAGGAGAAAGCAAAAATGTTAAGTAAAAAAAGTGGCGAGCGTATAAAATTTAGATGGATGAGTGACGATGAAGATGGAGCATCATATTTTTTTGAAATTAAAATTCAAGTAGATGAAATAACTAAAGACGTGTCTTTGATTGTGACAGATTTTACTGAAGAAGATGAAATTGACGAAGCCAAAATGCTTTGGGATAATCAAATTTCAGATTTAAAACAAGTTTTAGGTTCTGCTTAGACAAACACTTTTATAATTGATATATTTGTCCCGATTTTTAATCGGGATTTTTTTATGGTTAATTTAAACGGAACTATTTTAGACCAAAACGAAGTAAATATAACACTAGAAAATAGAGGTTATAAGTATGGAGACGCACTTTTTGAAACATTAAAAGTGGTGCACTCCAAAATATTTTTTTGGGAAGATCACTATTTTAGACTTATGGCTTCTATGCGTATTCTGCGTATGGAAATTCCTATGGAGTTTACAATGGAATTTTTAGAGCAGGAAATTATCAAAACAATTTCAGTGAATGGTTTAGCAAAATCTGCTGCTCGCGTTAGATTAAACATTGATAGAGGAGAAGGAGGTAAGTATACACCAATTACTAAAAACATAAATTATAGCATTGTAGTTGATGAACTAGAAAACGAGTTTTACACTATAGATACAAAACCATATACTGTCGATTTGTTTAAAGACTACTATATGTCTCCTGGTTTACTAAGTACTATAAAAACAAACAATAAAATTATTAATGTTTTAGGAAGCATTTATGCTCAAGAGAACAGTTTTGAAAACTGCTTACTGCTTAATACCAATAAAAATGTAGTTGAAGTACTTAATGGAAACCTATTTTTAGTAAAAGGTAAAACCATTAAAACACCACCACTAGAAGATGGTTGCTTAAAAGGAGTAATGCGAAAACAACTTATTGAGATAATTACAAAACTAGAAGATTACGAGCTTTTAGAAGCATCAATTTCTCCTTTTGAGCTTCAAAAAGCAGATGAGCTGTTTACAACAAACGTAATTACAGGAATACAACCTATAACCAATTATAGAAAGAAAAGTTTCACAACTCATGTAGCTACTTTACTAGTTGAAAAATTAAATGTTAAGGTAAGACTATCTTAGTTGTAACTAGGGTTTTCAGGCGCATTGGACCAAATAGAATAGTCACCACCTAATTCTAGCATTTTCTCTTTCCAAAAGAAATTATCGTAGCTTTTTTCAATGATACCATTTTTATACATGTTCATTGAAACTACCCAAGAGTTAGATTGTAACTCCATATCTAGTTGGTTAGGTTCCCAACCAGAGTAACCTAAAAAGAATTTAATATCAGAGGGTTTAAGCTTATTATTATTAATAAGGTCTAGAACAACTTCAAAATCTCCTCCCCAATATATTCCTAAAGAAATCTCAATACTGTCAGGTATTAAATCAGGAACTTTATGGATAAAGTATAAGTTGTCTTGTTCTACTGGTCCACCATTGTAAATCTTAAAATCGGCGTCAGTATCTGTTATTAAGTCTTTTAGTTTATATTGTAAAGGTTTATTTAAAATAAAACCAATAGAGCCTTCTGTACCATGATCAGCAAGTAAAATTATTGATCTGTTAAACGACATGTCACCAATAATAGAAGGTTCGGCAATGAGTAAGTATCCTTTTTCGGGCTTTAAAGTAATCATAGGCAAATGATTTTGTATTAAAACTAAAACATATTTTAATAAAAACCAACATTTTGACTAGGAAACCCTATAAAACAAAAAAGCCCACTTTTAGGGAGTGGGCTTTTTTAAAAGAAATTAAAATACTAGTTGATAGCATTATTTAAATCTGAACCAGCTTTAAATTTTACTACGTTTTTAGCTTTTATTTTTATTGTTTGTCCTGTTTGAGGGTTTCTTCCTTCTCTAGCAGATCTTTTAGAAACTGACCAAGAACCAAATCCTACTAAAGAAACTCTGTTACCTTTTTGTAAAGATCCTTCGATATCAATTAATAATGAATCTAATGCTTTTTTTGCAGCAGCTTTAGTAATTCCAGCGTTTTCTGCCATTCCATTGATTAAATCTGTTTTGTTCATAAATTTAAATTTTTAATTATTAAAATAATAGTTGGGTTAAACGTTATTGTTAATCCTCGTACAAATTTATACGGAATATCCATTCACGCAAGTAATAGCAAGGGAAATGCAAATTTTTGTTAATAACTTTGAGAATTTGTTAATAAAGAAGGTGCTTTTTATCGATGTTTTTAATATATCAGTAAATATAAGGGTTTACAGCACTTTAGCGTCGTCATTAAATGAATATCCATTTATTAATGATTTTACATCCATTTTTCGCTTTCCTGGAAGCTGAATTTCTTTAATAATAATGTAACCGTCTTTGACTGAAACTTTTAAGCTGTTATGGTCAATTTTTAATGAACCAACAGTATTTGAATGGGCTGTATGTTCCTTTTCAACTTCAAAAATTTTAACACTAACAGTTTCTCCGTTGTTTTCTAAAAAGCTCCAAGCAGAAGGAAACGGATTAAGACCTCGTATTTTGTTATAGATAGCATCTAAAGGCATGGTCCAGTCAATCTTACAATTGTCTTTATTAAGCTTGTAGGCTGTTTTTAGGTTATCATTTTTAGGTTGAATAGTTGTAGTAACTTCATTATTTTCAATTTGCTTAACAGTATCAATAACCAATTCACTGCCAATACTCATTAGCTTGTCATGTAATTGACCTACAGTTTCGTTTGGAGAAATAGTTGTTTCTTTTTGAAGAATCATAGCTCCTGTGTCAATTTTTTCATCAATAAAAAAGGTGGTAACACCAGTTTTTGTTTCACCATTAATAATAGCCCAATGTATTGGAGCTGCACCTCTGTAATTAGGAAGTAATGATGCGTGTAGATTAAACGTTCCATATTTAGGCATGCTCCAAACCACTTCTGGTAGCATTCTAAAAGCAACTACAATTTGAAGGTTAGCATCTAGTGCTTTTAACTCATTTAGAAAAGCTTCAGATTTTAAATTTGTAGGTTGCATCACATTAAGGTTTTGTGATTGTGCATATACCTTTACTGCCGATTCGTTTAGTTTTCGTCCTCTGCCAGCAGGTTTGTCTGGTGCAGTAATTACACCTACAATATTGTAATTGTGTTCAACCAAAGTTTTTAAAGTGGCAACTGCAAAATCTGGAGTTCCCATAAATACTATTCGTAACTTTTCAGTCATAGATTAATTTAATTTATATGTGTTTGTTGGAGTAATGCTTATAATGTTGTGCTCCAACAATAATTTTAAAGTGTGTAATATTTCGGTGTCGTCAAACGGAAGCAATTCTATCAATGCTCTTGAGGACAAGTCTTGTTCTTTTAAAGCAACAATAATACTATTTTTAACGGATTTAGTATCTGTTGAATGTTTAGATTTTTCTTTGGATTTGCATACTGAACAAATTCCGCAATTAGTTGAGGTTTTCTCGCCAAAATAATTCAGCAATACAATGTTTTTACAGACAGAATTAGTATTTGTATAGTGTAAAACAGCTTCAATTTGATTGTGCTTTAGCTGATGTTGTTTTTCAATATTTGCAGCAATCCTATTTATGGTTTTATCGTCTTCTCTGGGTTGTAGAAAAGTAAGTTCAGAATCAGTGTTTGAATATTGAAAGTCTACAATCTCATCGGTTTTAAGTTGGCTTAATACTTTAAGAACGTGTTCTTTTGTAGTTGATGCTTTTTTAGCAACTATGGAAACATTAATATTAAGTAAATGTTCAAAAATTCCGCCATAAGTTCTAAGTATAGATTTTATAATTACAGCTTGCTTTTCATGAGTTTCAAGATAATTGAACAATGCAGCATTACTTACAATAAATTGTAGCTTGGTTTTATAATTGAATTGTTGCGATAAGCTAATTACACTATTTCTGTCTAATATTTGTAAAGCGTTAAAGGTTAATGAAGGTTTAAAGTCATAAGCTTTACAGAAATTGACAAAACTAAACTGATACTGGGTTTGTTCACCTTCGCCATAAGAGATTTGAAAGTAATTGCATAGTTTTCTATATACCAGTTTTACAAAGTCTATTGATGGTAATGTTTTTAAAAACTGATTTCTTAAATGTTGCTCATCGGCATTTGTTTTTAATAAAATTGCATAAGCATCATCACCATTTCTTCCTGCTCGACCTGCCTCTTGATAATAACTTTCAAGACTCTCTGGTAAATTAAAGTGGATGACATTTTTTACATCGGCTTTGTCTATTCCCATTCCAAAAGCTGTTGTAGCAACCATTATTTCAACCGCATTGTTGGTCCATTGGTACAAACGGTCTTGTTTTTCTTTAGTATTTATACCACCATGAAAAAAGGTGCAACTAAACCTCTTTTTTGCTAAAAACTCACTTACTTCAACGGTCGCTTTTCTATTTCTTACATAAACAATCGATGATCCTTTATTGGCTTGTAAAGCTTGCTCAAGTTTATAATACTTGTCTTCGGTTTCAATAATTTGATACGAAATGTTTGGACGACTAAAAGAGGCTTTAAATACTTTTGGTGAAATAAAATCCAGTTCGGTTATAATTTCATCAACAACGTTTGCTTTTGCAGTAGCTGTAAGTGCAATAATATTAACAGAAGGATGTAATTGCCTTAAAATACTTATGTTTTTATAAGCAGGCCTAAAGTCGTTTCCCCATTGCGAAATACAATGCGCTTCATCAACAGCAATTAGGTTCACATTCATTTGCTGTATGCGTTCTTTTACAATTTGTTGCTGCAAACGTTCAGGAGATAAGTATAAAAACTTATAGTTACCATAAATGCAATTGTCTAAAAGCGTATCTAGTCTGTCATAAGAAATACCACTTGTCAAAGCCATTGCTTTTATTCCTTTTTGGTTGAGTGCGTTAACCTGGTCCTTCATTAAGGCAATTAATGGAGAAATAACAATGCAAATACCGTCTTTAATAAGCGCAGGAATTTGAAAACAAATAGATTTTCCTCCACCAGTAGGAAGTAATACAAAAGTATCCTCATTATCTAGTACTGCATTAATGATGTCTTCTTGCAGTGGTCTAAAACTAGTGTGGTTAAAATAATGTTCAAGTATGGTTATAGGATGTTGCATCACTATAAATTTAACAACTCTAGTATAAAGTTAGCCCTTTCTTCAATAGGACCAAAAGGAACATCAATTAAATTGTAGTTGAATCTTTTGTAAGTGTTTAGTAAATGTTTGTGTATTTCTACTGCTTGCTCAAAGTTTTCGTAGCGTTCAGCATCGCTAATAAAAATCTCTTGCCAAGGTGCTAAAACAAAAACATGATTGTAGACAAGGTTTTGAGAAGCCTCAATAAAAGGTTCAGGATACGTGTCGCCAATATAATCCATATATGCTAATATGTCAGGTATGCCTCTATCAAGAAAAATAGTATTGGAGCTGTGAGCGTTTGCGTCTTCAAACTGCTTAATTCTACCTTTTAAAAGAAGCTCACTAAATAGTAAAGGTGCAGTTAAAAATAGTTGCTCTACACCATTTTTTCTAGCTTCAAGTGTTACTTGACGCGAAATTTCATCAAAGCAAGTATATCCTCTTTCTTTTAGTTCGTTAATTATAGAAGATTTTCCTGTACCAGGTCCTCCAGTAATAACAATTGTTTTCGTACTCAAATTGGCAAGATTTTAGCTATATAAAGCGTATAATGTGTTTTGGTCGAAAATAATTATTTTTTAACAAAACAAAGGTTTAATTGCATAATATTTTTGAAGCAGCAATTACCTAAAAAATATAACAGAATAAAGTAAAGCAAAATGTATTTTTGCATTTTTAAATAAAAACTATGGCAGAAGATAAAAGAACAGAGGAATTTTATGACAAATTAAGAGCACAATTATACGATACAGCTAGTTGGCCTTCAGAGTATTTATATAAATTTATAGTAAAATCAGAACTAGATAAAATAGCTGAAATAGAAGCGCTTTTTGATAATATGGGAGCAGTTATAAATACTATTGAATCTAAAAACGGTAAATATACTAGTGTTTCGATTAATTTATTGATGAGAGATCCTGATGCTGTTATTGCAAAATATAAGGAAGTTACCGAGAAAGTAGAAGGCGTAATTTCATTATAATTTAAGATAGAACTAATTATTTTTTTGTATTTTGCGCTAGTGCATAAACAACTACATGCACAGTAATAAAATACCTATATCTTATTTTGATAAACGATTTAGAATACAATACAGAGCGTGAGCATTTAATCATTCCGGAATATGGAAGGCACTTGCAGAAAATGATTAATTACGCTAAAGAACTTCCAACAAAAGAAGAGCGCAATAAAGTCTCAAAAGCCATTATATCTGTAATGGGAAATTTGCAACCTCATTTAAGAGACGTACCAGATTTTCAACATAAACTTTGGGATCAATTATTTATTATGGCCGATTTTGAGCTAGATGCAGATTCGCCATATCCACAACCATCAAAAGATGAGTTGCAAGCAAGACCAGAGCCTTTAACATACCCGCAAAATCATCCTAAATATCGTTTTTATGGAAACAATATAAAGACGATGATTGACGTTGCTAATACATGGGAAGAAGGAGAGCTAAAAGACGCTTTAATCTATACCATTGCAAACCACATGAAAAAATGCTTCTTAAACTGGAACAAAGATACAGTTGAAGACGATGTGATTTTTGATCATTTATTTGAACTTTCAGGTGGTAAAATAAACCTTAAGAATAGTGATGAAGACCTTTCGGACTCAACAAGTTTAATGAGAGGTAAAAAGAAGTATTCTAAAAAACAAGGACACAAAAAAAGTAATTCTAATCGTAACAGAAAACGCTACTAACATTTCATGGGTACATTTGTAATTGAAGGAGGTCACCAATTAAAAGGAAAAATACAACCTCAAGGCGCAAAAAACGAAGCACTTCAAATTTTATGCGCAGTTTTACTAACTCCAGAGCAAGTAACTATTAATAACATACCAGATATAGTTGATGTCAATAAACTTATCGCATTATTAAAAAAGCTAGGTGTAAAAATCAACAAAATAGGTTCTGGGTCTTACACGTTTAAAGCAGATGAGGTTAACTTAAAATATCTTGAATCTGCCGAGTTTAAAGAAGACGGAAGAGGTTTAAGAGGGTCAATTATGATTGTTGGTCCACTTTTAGCACGTTTTGGAAAAGGATATATTCCTAAACCTGGAGGTGATAAAATTGGTAGACGTAGACTAGATACCCATTTTGAGGGTTTTATAAACTTAGGTGCAAAATTTAGATACAATCGCGAAGACTATTTCTATGGTGTTGAAGCAGAAAAACTAAAAGGTACTTATATGCTTTTAGATGAAGCTTCAGTAACAGGAACAGCAAATATTGTTATGGCTGCAGTTTTAGCCGAAGGGACTACTACAATTTATAATGCAGCATGTGAGCCTTATTTACAACAGCTTTGTAAAATGCTCAATAGAATGGGAGCGAAGATAACTGGAGTAGGTTCTAATATGTTAACTATTGAAGGTGTTGATAGCTTAGGAGGAACTGAACATAGAATGCTTCCTGATATGATTGAAATAGGAAGCTGGATTGGACTTGCTGCAATGACAAAAAGTGAGTTGACCATTACTAATGTAAGTTGGGATGACCTTGGACAAATACCTAATGTGTTTAGAAAACTAGGTATTACTGTTGAAAAACAAGGTGATGATATTCATATACCAGCGCATACTGATGGTTACGAAATACAAAGTTATATTGATGGCTCAATACTTACTGTAGCTGATGCGCCATGGCCTGGGTTTACACCAGATTTATTAAGTATTGTTTTGGTAGTGGCTACACAAGCTAGAGGTAGTGTATTAGTACACCAAAAAATGTTTGAAAGCCGACTGTTTTTTGTGGATAAATTGATTGATATGGGAGCAAAAATTATACTATGTGATCCACATAGAGCAACTGTTATTGGTCATGATTTTAAATCTACATTAAAAGCAACGACTATGACATCGCCAGATATTAGAGCAGGAGTGTCGTTATTAATCGCAGCTTTATCAGCTAAAGGAACATCTACAATTCATAATATTGAACAAATTGATAGAGGTTATGAAAATATTGACGAACGCTTAAGAGCAATTGGTGCAAAAATTACTAGAGTAGAAGGTAACTAAACCTAAAATATAAGTATAAAAAAGGCTTCGAAATTTCGAAGCCTTTTTTTGTATGTATCTATACAAGGTTATTCTTTTACAACCTTGTAAACAAGTTTTTTACTATCAGTTTTAAGATGTACAAAGTATACACCACTATCATAACTAGATAAATTTATAGTAGCTTCATTGTTAAAAAACATGCTATTGTTTTTTACCATTTTCCCTGAAATATCAAAGATTGAATAAGAGGCATTAGTAATATCTTTTAAGCCTTCTATAGTTACATTGTTTTTTGTTGGATTAGGATAAATTTTAATATCAGTATTAGTAAATTGATTGTCTCCAAGTGTTGCACCTTCAATAATTAATATAGATTCATTAATGTTAGGGTTAAATAACTCATCAACGATACCAGAAGGCCACTTAACAACTATCTTAGTGATTGCAGTTTGTGTTCCTAAACCAAAATGTGTCATTAGTGAGTTCATGGTTCCGTAGCTTTCACCCGAACGTACTTCTCTAATTTGAATACCAGTAGCAGTATGTAATTCTATTCTTGCTCCAATACCATTAATATTACTTGGACCTCCTTGTAAACGTATTTCACTCCAATTATTAGAGTTTCCATTGTTGTAGAACAAAATGTCTGGGTCGTTTGTTGGGCTGTTATAGCCTATAGCAAAACCAGCTACAACATCAATAAAACCATCATTATTGAGGTCTCCAACAGCAGCACTTTGTATATTGTCACTGCCTAAACCAAAAGGTGATGGCATTTTTGAAAAAGTAAGGTCGCCATTGTTTTTAAATAGTGCATGAGAAGCATATCTACTAGTGATAAAAAGATCAATAAAAGTGTCATTGTCAAAATCTTCCATAATAACCTGAATTCCTCCACTACCTAAATCGTTTAACTCTGTAGCAATCCCAGAAGTTGCAGTTATATCTGTAAACGTACCGTTACCATTATTTACGTATATAATACTGCTAACATCATGGTTTATTAACACGCAGTCTAAATCGCCATCGTTGTCTATGTCTTCAAAATTAGCTGACCATGATTGCGCATAAGGCACTAAACCAGCTGCGACACCAACTTCGGTAAAGTTACCGCTGCCATCATTTTGAAATAATAGGTTGACACGTCTACCATCGTTTGGGTTACTTACTCCAAGTCTACACTTTGAGATGTAAAGGTCTTGGTCGCCATCATTATCATAGTCAACCCAAATAGAACCATAATTACCTGAATTATCAGAAGGAATCGTAGAAACAGCATTTATTAAACCAGCATTGTCTTGTGTCATATTTCCATTGCCATCATTATTGTACGCAGATGAAACACCTTCATCATGACAAGCAAAAATATCAATTGTACCATTGTTGTCAATATCAATAAAATTAAGGTTTTGAATGAAAATATTTGAACCACTTAATGAATTTGAAGTGTAATTTGTTCCAGTTGAATTTGCAATTAATAGCTTTTTGCCATTGTAAGCTCCTCCTGTAAAAATATCGTTATAGCCATTTTCATCAACATCGGCAATACATAGTCCCCATTCATTACCAGTGCCAGCTAAATTTCCATAATTTAATCTTGTGAAAACGCCATTCGTATTTTGATATTCTATTTGAAGATATCTTGCATCATCCAGTCTAATGATGTCATCTAAACCGTCTCCATTCATATCGCAAACACCTATGGCCACTCCACTAGTTAAATTAGGGTTTACCAAATTTGAAGTTGCATTAGTAAATGTTACCTGTGCGAAATAAATAGAAGGAAAAAGTAGTATACTACTTAAAAGTAATTTTTTTATCATGATGAGATTTTTTTGTGATTAAATATAGTGTTTTTATTATATAATTGTCTAATTGTTAGTTAATTTGTTCTTTAAAAGTTTGTAGAATGTTTAGTCTTTTTTTGTGGTCAAGATGGTTGATTTATGCTTTAATTTAAGGTTTTATTAACATCTAGAGGACTTTCTAATTTGTAATTTTAATTTTTTAAAAGCGATACATTAATTCTAATTAAAATCTAATCAAAAATGAAAAACTATTACTACTCACTTTGGCAATTGCGTTTACATTTAGCGTGAATGCTCAAATTGAAACACCACAATCTAGTCCTGCTAGTAAGCTTGAACAAAGGGTTGGTTTAACTGATGTTACTCTAGAGTATTCTCGTCCAGGAGTAAAAGGAAGAGCTATTTTTGGAGATTTAGTACCTTATGATAAACTTTGGAGAGCAGGAGCTAATAAAAATACAATGGTGACATTTAGTGATGATGTTACTATTGATGGACAAACACTTAAGGCTGGTTCTTATGCGATTTTTGTTAAGCCTATGAAAGGTTCTTGGGAAGTATTTTTCTACACTGATACAAATAACTGGGGAAATCCTCAAAATTGGGATGATGCTAAAGTAGCAGCTAAAACTACTGTTAAAACTTACGAAGTACCATTTAATGTTGAAACGTATACAATTGATGTTAATCAAATATCAAATGATGGTGCTGCATCTACACCAGAACCAGCAACCCATTGCCAATTACCAACATTACTCGCCATCTCATAATCATGTAGTTTTTCAGCAAAATATGCTTCGCCCCAACGCCAATCTATAAGTAAGTGTTTACACAAAAAACTACCAACCAACATTCTAACACGATTGTGCATAAAACCTGTTTTGTTAAGTTGTCGCATACCAGCATCTACCAGTGGATAACCTGTTGTTCCTTCGCACCATTTTTTAAATTCTGCCTCGTTGTTTCGCCATTCTATTCTGTCGTATTTTGATTTAAACGATTCATCTTTTGTTTTTGGAAAATGCCATAAAATTTGCATAAAAAATTCTCTCCATATCAGTTCTTGCCAAAAAGTTTCGTTTTTTTCAGCAATAGCATTTTTTATCATTTTACGAATGCTTACCGTTCCAAATCGAAGATGAGGTCCTAATCGTGATCTGGTATCTTTAGCTGGAAAATTACGTTTGTTTTTATATTCCTGTATCAATGTAGGTGTAACTTCGTAATCCTCAACATCTTGTGAAGAGGTTTCAAAACTCATATCAGATAAACTCAAATTTGGTAATCTCATATGTTCTATTAGGTTGTCTAGATAATCATTGGTATAATAAATTTTAAGCTTATGATTTTTAAAATTCTCTTTCCATGTTTTCATGTAAGGTGTGTAAACCACATAAGGATCGCCATCTTTTTTAACCACTTCATCCTTTTCAAAAATGACTTGGTCTTTGAAAGTTCTGAATTCGATATTGTTTTGCTCTAAAAACGTTTTGATGTTTTTGTCACGTTCACGAGCATATGGTTCATAATCGTGATTGATGTAAGCGGTTTGTATGTCATAATCTTTAACCAATTGCTTATAGATGTCTTTAGGTTCTCCATAAAACATAGCTAAACTGCTGTTATGCTCTTTCTGCATTGTGTTTCGCATGTTTTGGAGTGTATTGAAGATGAAAGTGACACGAGCATCATCTTTAGGGAGTTTGTTTAATATTTCTGTATCAAAAATAAATAACGGAAGTACTGGGTAATCACCTTTTAAGGCTTCAAAAAATCCGACGTTATCATCTAATCTTAAATCTCTTCGGAACCAAAATATGTTAATTTTTTTTTCATTTTTATCTTTTTGTTTCTGTCATTATGAGCGTTCTTGATAACAGATTGTTTTAGTCATTCTTTTATTCGCAATGACAATTATTTACCGTATTTACCAAACAATTCTTCTAACTTTGTTTGTCTATAATCAAAAATTTCTTTCAACTTAGGTTTTACAAGTATAGGGTGTACGAGTTGTCCTAAAATTCCAAATGGTAATTTATAATCAATAATATCTTCCATTTCAACACCTCCATCAATTGCTTTTATAAAATGTTTGTGATGCCATAATGCATAAGGCCCAAATCGTTGTTCGTCAACAAAATATTTTTTATCAATACTATGTGTGATTTCGGTTACCCATTTGGTTTTTATTCCTAGAACAGGAGTCACTATATATTGTATAATTTGTCCTGCATACATTGGTCTGTCTGCACCAGACAATATATGAAATCCCATATAGTCTGGAGTTATGGTTTTTAAATTTTTTGGATCAGAGAGAAATTCCCAAGCTTGGTCTATGGTTATAGGAAGATTTTGTTTTTTATGAAGCGTATATATTTTCATTTTAGTTATAGATAGAAATGTATAAATTGAGTGATGTGGCAATGCATAACCAAATAACATAAGGTAAAATAAGTAATGATTTTAGTTTTAATTCTTTGAGATAGGTAATAAAAAAAGCGGTGACAACAATGGTAAGCAGAGTGATATTTATGAGTGCAATATCAGTAAGTTTTTGGTTAAAGAATATATAGTTCCAACTTATATTGAGTAAAAATTGTATAACGAATAGTGTTATTACTTTGTTTGATAGTCGTTTTATACAAAGAAAAGTCATGTATAACGAAAAACAAATCATTATTGTTGTCCATGCTACGCCAAAAACCCAACCATCAGGTGTCCAAGGTGCTTTGTTTAGTTGTGCATACCATTCTCCTTGTGGACCACTTGCCATAAACAAAGTGCCAAGTCCTAACGCTCCAAAATTAACGATTAAAAAGACAACTAAAATTTTTAAAAATTTCATTTTTGGGCTTGTTGAAGTTGCTCTATTTGTTTTTGAATCTCCTGAGCCTCAGCATATTTTTTGTCACTTTCAGCTCTGTTGGATGTAGATAGTGCATGCCAATCTTTCATAAGCTTTTCATATTTTTTCTGGAGCTTTTCAATTGGTGATGCTTTTTTAAATAAATTAAACATAACAATCTATTTTAAATGTTTGGTAATTTTTGAACTTGTGGGCGAAGTCAAAGAGAAATAATAATCAATGAACTCTCCATTTGGATTTACGAGATATTTTTGGAAATTCCATTTAACCGTGGAATTCTTAGTTCCGTTTCGTGTTTTTTGTGTGAGCCATTGGTATAAAGTATGTTGATTTTTGCCTTTAACGTCTATTTTTTTGGTAAGTGGAAAAGTGACACCATAGTTAACTTCGCAAAATGATTCAATCTCATTGGCGTTTCCAGGTTCTTGATTTCCAAATTGGTTGCAAGGCACACCAATAACAATAAGTTTGTCTTGATACATTTCATAAAGTTCTTGAAGTGCTTTGTATTGCGATGTAAATCCACATTTTGAAGCGACATTAACAAATAGCATATATTTACCTTTATACTCAGAGAGTTGAATAGGTTTTCCGTTTAGTCCTAAAATGGGAATATCGTATATGGATGTCAAATGGATTTCATTTGAAGCACTAGAGGTTGAAAATAAGGTTGCCATGAAAATTTTTAGAGGATTCATACTATATTTTAGAGCTCACTATACCATAATCCATTTCAAAAACTTGTCCTGAAAAGGCACTTGATTTTTCAGACAATAAAAATTTTGCCATATCAGCCACCTCTTGAGGTTCCAAGATTTTTTTCATGGGATGACGTTCGGTAATGTTTTCAATCATTTTATCATTTCGCAAGAGTTTTGAAGCCAAATCTGTATTGGTAACCGTTGGTGCAATGGCATTGATTCTCAAAGAAGTTGCCAATTCTGCTCCCAAAGATTTGACCAAGCCTTCAACTCCAGATTTTGCTGCTGCGACGCTTGCGTGAAAAGGCATTCCTAGTTTTGCAGCTACCGTACTAAAAAGTACAATAGATGGATGTTTTCCGTTTTTAAGGATTTTCAAGTATGCTTGAATGGATTTTACAGCACCAATGACGTTGATTTCGTAATCATCTCTAAATTCGTCCAAACTAAAACGTCCAATAGGTTTGAGATTGATGCTTCCTGGACAATAGACCAGTCCATCTGCAGCTTCAATTTCTGGAAGTTCGTCTTTTAGCACATCACAATTATGATGTATGAGATTTTTATCTGAGACTTTTGGTTGGCTTCTGCTGATGTTTATGACTTTGTGATTTTTAAGTAAAATTTTAACTAAAGCATTACCAATACCTCTACTACCACCAATAACGATGTATGTTTTCATTATATTAATTTTAAAAGGCGTAATTGATGTATTTTAAATACATACTCAATATGTCTATATTAAATTTTAAATTAAGCAGTTAAAGGTTTTCCTTTTAACCGTTTCTCTACTTTTTGCTTGATTTTTGTAAGACGTTTCATCAGATCCATAATCGATTCGTCTTTCTTTTCTTTATAAATTTGATTTAATGCTAAAATTAAACGTTTGGCTTCACGTGAAATTTTGACACGATCACTCGTAGAGAGTGATTTCATTTTGGTTTTCTCGAATTCTAAGGCTTGAGATATAAGTTCCATAATTTCAATTATTTATATAGTTGTGTAATTCTGTAATTTTTTCGGCAGTATTAAATTGTCCACCGTAATATGTTGTTACTGTTGCAGAAGTATCATCCTTAATACCTCTTGATGATACACAAAGATGTTTAGCATCTATGATAACTGCTACGTCTTCTGTATTTAAAATTTGTTTTAAATCTTCGCCAATTTGATTAGTTAAACGTTCTTGTACTTGAGGTCTTTTTGCATAATATTGTACAATTCTGTTAAGTTTAGAAAGACCAATTACTTTTCCTGAAGATATGTAAGCTACGTGGGCTTTACCTATAATTGGGACAAAGTGATGCTCGCAATTAGAATAAAAGGTTATATCTTTTTCTACTAGCATTTGGTTGTACTGATATTTATTATCAAACAAAGCTATTTTTGGCTTATTGGCAGGATTAAGTCCAGAAAAGATTTCTTCAACATACATTTTTGCTACACGTTTTGGTGTACCTTTTAATGAATCGTCGGTTAGGTCTAAACCAAGAACATCCATAATTTCTTCAAAAAGAATAGAGATACGTTCTTTTTTTTCTTCATCAGAAATTTTAAATGCATCTTTTTTCATTGGTGTTTCTAGACTGGTAAATAAATGATCATCACCGATATCTTCAATAGAAAATCCATTTAATTTGTGTCCGTTGGTTTGAGTTACTAATTTTTCTTTATTCATAGCATCTTTTTTAATTGCTGTTTTCAATAATTGAAACAAAGCAGGTTGGTTGTTTTTATCTAACGTTTAGATATTTTATTGTGTGTAATTTGTTTTTGTCTACTGCATTTAAATCTTCCATTTTCAAAAGATCTAAGTTTTTGATGTTTAGTAGCTCTTCCTTGTACACGTTTGCGCCAAAGTCTAAAACTACTAGGTTTCATCTCTCTGCGCATAAGGTTTATGACTTCTTGTTCTTTTAATCCAAACTGAAAAGCAATAGCATCAAAGGTAGTTCTATCTTCCCAAGCCATTTCAATAATTCTATCAATTTCTCTTATCGTAAAATTCTTATTCATTATATGGTATTGTTGAAAACTGACTATCAAAATTTATTTTTTGATCTAATAGCTTTTTAAAAAATTGCTTATTTTCTTTAAAGGTTTTATTTTTTCTAAAATGAATAAATTTTCCATCTGCATGTATACTTGCGCCATTTGTTTTATAAATAACTAGTTTATAATATGGAATAACCCAAGCAAAGCGTTGTAATCCTTTACCAATATGAATCAAAATTCCTTTTGGTCTTAACTCAATACTACCGTAATTTATATCGTTAACTAAATTAACTATGGTATGTAGGTTAGGACTAACCTCGTCAATTATCATACGTTTAGAACCGATACCTTTTAATTTTATAGCTTTAATAAAGGAAAAAGGCTTACCCACCAAATTATTAATTTGTTTAGTAATTTCTTTATCGGTATAAGAAGTGTTAAAAAGCAATAGTTAAACTTTAAGATTCTAATCAAATTTACAAAATGTTTAATCTTTTAAAAAATAAGTTAAACAATATTTAACATATTATTTTTTGATGCATAATAATTAAAATCTATCGGTTATTAATCATCCTATTACGGTTGCTTAATGTATGTCGTTTTAAAATGCGATAGCTTTCTTGTTTCACTATAAAATCATCTTTAAGTCCCCATAATATATCACTAGCTTTTTTTCGTGTTTCTTTTTCATTTACAATAGGGTAAGGATAGTGTTTGCCTAAAATGAAGCCTGTAAGTTGCTGATCAAAATAAGTTATTTCACTGGGATTATGTATAAACGGAGTTTCTAAATTTGCCAATTCAGGAACCCATTGTTTTATAAATTTACCTTCAGGGTCGTGCTCCAGACTATTTTTTAACGGATTATAAATACGTAGCATATTAATTCCCGTTTCGCCAGCTTGCATTTGTATTTGCGGATAATGTATACCTGGTTCAAAATCTAAAAATAAACTCGCTAAGTGTTCGCTTAAATCTTGCCAAGGTTGCCAAAGATTATGTGTGAAAAATGAAACCACTAAAGCACGCATTCTAAAATTTAAATAGCCAGTAGTATTTAAGCAGCGCATGCAAGCATCTACTAACGGAAAACCTGTTTTGCCTACTTTCCAAGCATTTTGAAATTCAACGTTTACTGGTTTTTCAAGTTGATGAAAGCCTTTATTTACACTTTTAAATTCCATCGAATGTTCCATTTCAAACTTTTGGATAAAGTGTGCTTGCCAACGTAAACGTGATACAAACGCATTTAAATGTCGCTTGTTTTTACCTTTTTCTCTTTCAATTCCAGCTGCATTAATAACTTGTTTTATTGATAAATTTCCCCAAGCTATGTAAGGCGATAATCGGCTACAACCTGTTCTAGCTTCCAACGGTTTCGAGATATGGAACATGTAGTTTTTATAGCGATTTTTGAAGAACGATTGCATGTATTTTATTCCTGTTGTTGTTCCACCTTTTTGAAAATTTTTATTGTGAATAGTTTCTGTTGAAACGGTTTTAAACTGAAGTTCTAAAGCTTCAATTGAAGTAATACTTAATAACTGATTTTGTTTTGGCAGAAACTGAAACTCTGGTTGTATCATAAAATCGTCCCAATCTTCAAACCAAGTATTGCGGTTTCTAAGTCCGCGTTGCACACCATTATTAATATTTTCTAACCAAGTTATTTGTTGAGTTCGGCAAAATTCCGAGAAAGCTATATCTCTTTTAAACGTTGAAAGTATACCTGTTTCCATATGAGAAAACACGTGTGTAATATTGAATTGCTTTTGAAGTTGCTCAACTGTATTTTCAATAGAATTATTAACTATTAATATTTTGGAATTATAAGTTTTTAGCTGATGGTTTAAATCCTCTAAAGACTGCTTTACAAAATCCCAATGACGTTGGCTGTAATGTTTATCTTGAAGTAAAAAATCCTCGAAAGTGTAGAGGAGAAGCACGCTTTGGTTGGTGTTTATGGCATTGGTAATGGCTTCGTTATCCTGTAAACGAAGGTCGCGTTTTAACCAAACTATGCTAAGATTGTTGTTCATTAAAAATTATCAGGGTTTTCAATGATACTTTGTGCACGTTTTTTGATGTTTACTAGTTGGTCTTTTTCCATTTTGTCTAGTAAGCTGTACATCATTCCCATACGACGGTTATTGACCAAAATGCTGCGTTTGTCATCTAAAAAGTTCCAGTATAAACTGTTAAACGGACATGCTTTTTCGCCTAATTTTTCCTTTTTATCGTAATGGCAATTGTCACAATAATTACTCATTTTATTGATGTAACTTCCGCTAGAAACGTAGGGTTTTGTGGCTATTTTTCCGCCATCTGCAAATTGGCTCATGCCACGCGTGTTTGGTAATTGTACCCATTCTAAAGCATCAACATAAATACCCAAATACCAAGCATCAACATCGTCTGGATTAATTTGCGCTAGTAACGCAAAATTACCAGTCACCATTAAACGCTGTATGTGATGCGCGTAACCATTGTCAAGACTGTTGGTTATGGCATTTTTTAGGCAGTTCATTTTAGTATTTCCAGTCCAATAAAATTCAGGAATTTTATTGGTGTTTTCTAAGTGATTTTCGGTTTTGTAATCTGGCATTAAAGCCCAATACATACCGCGCATATACTCTCGCCAACCAATGATTTGACGAATAAAACCTTCAACTTGAGAAATATCAATATTGTCACCATGTTTTCGCCAATAATTTAAAACAGTATCTACAATATTTTTTGCTGAAATAAGCTTGATATTCATCGCAAACGATAGTCGCGAATGGAATAAATAGACTTCGTCCGTATGCATGGCATCTTGATAATCGCCAAAATGAATGAGCAATTCCTCACAGAAATATTTAAGTTGATCAAGCGCTTGCGCTCTGGTAATTGGGTAACTAAACGTTTTAGTGTCAAATTTGCCAATGGTTTTGATGTCACTTTTTTTGATTAACTCGACAATATTTGAAACATCATTTTTAAAATATTTGTAAGTCGGAATTTGGTGTTCGCCTTTCCATTTATTGCGATTGCTTTTGTCGTAGTTCCATTTACCACCTTCAGGTTGTTTTCCAGCCATTAAAATGTCGTGCTTTTTACGCATATCACGGTAAAAATTCTCCATTAAATATTGCTTTTTTCCTTTAAAAAAGGCTTTTAAATCCTCGCGTTCTGTATAAAAATGTTCCGTTGAAAACGCTTCAGATTCAATATCTAAAGACTTGCAAAACTCTGATAATTGTTGATCTATTCGATACTCATCTGGTAGTTGGTATTCAAACTTTTTAATGTCGTGTTTTTTGATGAGTTGTTTTAGGTTTTTGACTAAATCCTGCGTATTGTCTTTATCGTCTAGTTTGTAATAGACAACTTTAAAATTGTTTGTTTTAAGGTGATTTGAAAACGCACGCATTGCAGCAAAAAAGCCAATTATTTTTTGAATATGATGTGTAACGTAATCGGTTTCTTGGCGCATTTCAAATAGACAATAAACTACATTTTTATCATTGGTTTTGTACCAACTGTGTTTGCTGTTTAATTGATCGCCAAGTATAAGTCTAAGTGTTTTCATGAAATCTTTTTTAGTCTTCGACTGCGCTCAGACTGACATAAATGTGTTTTAAAATAAAGTGTCTTGCAACCACAAACGTTGGTATTTACCGTTACTATCGTAGCGCTCTGCTTGAAGTTTGACGTTAAATTTTCGGTCTCTTGGATCGTTACCAACACCGGCAACATACATCCAGTTACCGTAATTGCTGTGCACATCGTAATCGAGCAGTAAGCTCTCAAAATACGCTGCACCAATGCGCCAATCTAATTCCATGGATTTTGCAAAATAACTCGCTACATTTTGTCTACCACGATTACTCATCCAACCTGTTTTTTTAAGCTCAATCATGTTAGCGTTCACAAAAGGTTCAGATGTTTTAGCGTTTATCCAGTCGTTTATTTTTTGCTGATTTTTAGACCAGTCGTAATCCTTGTTTAAAATTCCACCGATTTTAAAGATTTGATTACCAAATTTTAAAGACACATATTTAAAATAGTCACGCCAAATAAGCTCGAAAATGAGCCAATAGGTAGAATCGTTTTTAAAATGTGCTTTCTCAAACTGCTTGACTTGATAGTAAATATGCTTAGCTGAAAGACTTCCATTGGCTAACCAAGGAGAAAATTTGGAACTAAAATCTTTACCAATCAATCCGTTACGAGTTTTTTTATAAACGCCTAATTTTTTAGCATTGAAAAAATAATCTTCTAAACGTTCTAATGCTTGAGTTTCTCCACCTTTAAACGGAAATGCTGAATTTGGGTGCACTTCAAAATCTTCAAAACCTAAATCAGAAAGTGATGGAATTGAAGTTGGATTTTCTAAAGTGTTTTCATTAACTTTTTCATTTGGAAAAGAAGTTTCTGGTCGTATTATACTTTGTTTTTCGCAAGCTTTTCTAAATGCTGTGAAGACTTTTGGTAATTGTTCTATACTGAAAGGAATATCCTCTGGATGATATAAAAACTGATTATAACCTGTTGAAATTTCGATGTGTTCAGGCAACTTTTCTTTCACCTTATTAAATACATCAATTTCTTCTTGCGTCCATTCTTCTTGTAAAAAAATATGATTAATTTGATAGTTTTCTACCAAATCTGGAATACAATTTTCAGGTTTTATAGTATATACAAATAACGGAATGTTGAGTTGAGCTAGATTGTTTTTTAAATCGGTTACGGTTTCTATTAAAAATTTAGCTCTGTATTTTTCTGTTTTTTTAAAGCCAAATGGATCATCTTCAAATTGTCTTGGATCAAAACAATATAGAGCGATAACACGATTATTACTACCAATAGCATTTGTTAATGACGCGTTATCGTGAATTCTTAAATCGTTTTTAAACCAAACTAGGCTTGTGTCTTGTTTCTTCTGCATTTTTCGCTACAATATTTTACGTTATCCCAATTTTTTTCCCATTTTTTTCGCCATGTAAATGGTAGTTGGCAAACGGGACAAATTTTTGTTGGCAAGTGTTTTTTAGCTATTCTTCTAGGCATTGGCTAGTTTATTTATCATTCCGTTAAAAATAAATCCATGAAACGGTAAAACACTATACCAATAGAGTCTTCCCCATAGACCGCGTGGTCTGAAGGTAGCGCGTTGGTAAACTTTACCTTTTGCGACTTGAAACTCTAACCAAGCTTCGCCAGGTAATTTCATTTCGGCAAAAAGGATAAGGCGTTTTTGTTCTTTATCGGCTAATAATACACGCCAAAAATCTAAGGCATCACCAGTTTTGATGTCGGTTTGGTTGGTACGACCACGACGTAAACCAATACCACCTACTAGTTTGTCTAAATAACCTCTAATTTTCCAAAGTGTAGTGCCGTAATACCAACCATTTTCACCACCAATAGCCCAAATTTTTTCAAGTGTTCGGTTTTCATCTTTTACTTGTCGTTCTTTGATGTCTTTGAAACATCCAAATTTTGGAACTTTAAGGTATTTTGTAGAAACTCTTTTTTTGTTTCGGCTACTTATAAAAGCGTCTTTCCAACTAGAGACAATTTCATTTCCTTCAATTTTAGCAAAAGCTACTTTTACAGCCTCTTTATATGTTATAGGTTTAATGTCCAAAAATTGATTGATGTTGCTTTTTTCTCCTATAATTTCGATACCCATACTATTTACTAAAGAAGAGGCTAATTTGTAAGATGTTGATGTTACAAAATATAACCAGTAGCTTGACAGTTTTGGCGTCATTACCGGAACAGTAATGATGTGTCTTTTTAATTTTCTTATGTCTGCAAATTGTAATAACATTTGCTTGTAGGTCATAATTTCTGGACCAAAAATATCATGAGATGTGTTGTACAATTCTTCTTTACCAAGTCCTTTGGTTAAAAACGCTAACACGTCTCTAATGCCAATTGGTTGTGTTTTGGTGTTTAACCATTTTGGCGCAATCATTACAGGAAGTTTTTCGACTAAATCTCTAATAATTTCGAAACTAGCGCTACCAGAACCAACAATAATTCCTGCTTTAAAAACGGTTAATGCGTAAACATTAGATTTTAAAGTATCTTCTACGTTTTTTCTGGATAATAAATGTTTTGAGAGTTTGGTATCGTTGGTAATTCCGCTAAGGTAAATAACTTGTTTGACGTTAGTCGTTTCGATATAATTTTTGAAGTTTAACGCACATTCTTCTTCTAACTTATGAAACTTGTCTACAGAATTTGACATAGAATGTATTAAATAATAAGCAGCATCTATGTCTTTAGGAATGTTTTGTAATGTGTCCGGTTTTAAAAAATCGGCTTCTACAACATGAAGATTTTCTTCATCTGAATATGCTTTTTCCGTACGTAATTTTCCGCGTACAGCGCAAACTACCGTATGACCTTGATCTAAAAGTAACGGAATAATACGCTTACCAATGTAACCTGTTGCTCCTGTTACTAATATTCTCATAGGTTTTGATTTTTTTGTCTACAGATAATTACATTTATTGATTGTTAGCTAAAGATGTTTTAGGTCTTTGGTATTCTAAACGTTTTTCTAGAGTAGGAATAGCGTAAGTGTCTAATCCGTTAATAGTTGCTATTTCTGCTTTAGATAGATTTACAAAGCCATCATTTTCTAATAAATTATCATTGATGAAAAGATTTTCAATTTCACCTAAAACAAGAATAGTATCGTTTTCTTTAATGAAATACTCTTGAACAAATTTCATTTGAAGCTGAACTGGCGCATCTTTTACAAATGGTGCAAAACACTCATTTTTATATTCTGAATTGAGATTAGTCACTTCAAATTCTGAAATATTAGCATCGTATTTAGCCGATGTGTGATGCGCATCTTCAATTATTGATTTATGAATGTGATTAATCGTGTAAACACCAGTTGATTTGATGTTTTCGTAAGTGTTGCGTAAAACTGTTGTTGGTCTACAAAAAAAACCTAAAAGCGGCGGATTGCTACCAACATGCGTTACCGAACTAAACACTGCAACATTCTCGATATTATCCTTAGATTTTGTGCCAATTAAATTAGCGCTTTTAAATCCTGAAACACTGTTTATAAGATTAATGCGGTATAAATGATGCATTTCTTCGATATGTTTTTTACTGAAATGCTTCATTATTTTAAATTTTGAAAGTTATTGATTTTGATGCCTTTAGCTTTTAAATCGAACATTAAATTGTACAATCCAAAAAACGTACGGTTAATGTAAATAAAATGCTTAGATCCGCGATTACCGTTCATTTTTCTTAGTTCTGTACTTTTACTGTAACGTTGTCCCATTTCTGAAATAGCATTGAAAAATTCAGGATCAGAAAAATCAAAAGTATCCACATGAAAAGGTTTGGTGAATAAGCTTAACAATTCATGAAACATTGCAGAGAAGAAGTCTAATTCTTCTTTGCTATCATCTTCTCTTAATATTTCTAATTCGAACATTTTTTTAGTGAAAATATCTTTGTTTTCAAGACTTTCTTTTTTTGCCAATTCAAAATATGGTGTGTAAAAATCTTCAGGTACTATTTTCATACAACCAAAGTCTAACGCGATAAGTTCGCCATTTTTGGACACTAAAAAGTTTCCGGGATGTGGATCTGCGTGTACTTTTTTAAGCACATGCATTTGGTACATATAAAAATCCCATAGTGCTTGACCAATTTGATTTGCTACTTCTTGATTGGTATTGTGTGCAGTAAATTCAGAAAGGTGTTCGCCTTCCATCCAATCCATAGTAATGATACGTTCTGAAGATAAATCTTCGTAATAGTCAGGAAATTTAAGGTTAGGAATGTGTTTACATGCTTTTACAATCTCTTTACTTTGCTTAACTTCTAGTATGTAGTTAGTTTCTTCAACTAATTTATTTTCGACTTCTTTAAAGTATTTATCACTATCTTTTCCTTTAATATTGAACATTTTGATAGCGATAGGTTTTACCAAAGCCAAATCGCTAGAAATGCTTTCTGCAACACCAGGATATTGAATTTTCACAGCAAGTTTTTTCCCATCCTTTTCTGCTAAATGCACTTGTCCAATACTAGCTGCATTAACCGAATTAAGATTGAAGGTGTCAAAGATTTGACTTGGTAATTGACCGAAATATTTTTTAAAAGTCTTCTTCACTAAAGGTGCCGATAGTGGCGGTACAGAAAATTGTGCTAACGAGAATTTTTCTACATAGGCTTGTGGTAAAATGCTTTTTTCCATACTAAGCATTTGAGCCACTTTTAAAGCACTTCCTTTAAGTTGTTTTAAACTGTCGTAAATATCGTCTGCGTTGTTTTTATTTAAACGTTCTTTAGCTTCAACTTCAGATTTTGTAATCTTATCACCATAATATTTTAGGTAATTAACACCAACTTTAGCACCTGTAGATACTAATTTGGTTGCACGAGATATTTTTGAAACAGGTATTTTGTCTATAGTTTTCAATAGAATGAGAATTAAGAGTTCATTTGAAATTTTTCTTTATAAATAAACTTTCCAAAATCTATTAGGCTTTTTATTGGAGCAATGTCTAATACATCAAAACTTGTATTGACAGATTTTTCTATGAAAATGTCTGTTTTTTCAAAAGATGGAGACGTGTCATCCATCCAAAATTTGATGGTTAATAATAATTGCATCCAAGCAGATTCTTTGAGTCCACGACGTTGAATTTTATTTATTTGTTCTTGCTTAGCTTCTAGAAGCTCAATCTGTAAACTTTCTATATAACTTGTAAATGCTTTTTTTAATTCTGCAAGCAATTTTAAACCTTTTAAACTTTGCTTATGTTGCTCTAAAGCATACCTTACATAACTTCTATTAGCTGTTAGGTTTTCAAAGAAAGTATAGTAAAAACTTAACAGTTTGTTTCTAGAATTAAATGCGGTGTAATCTTCGTTTGCACTCAAAGCCTTTAGCGTATTGTCAAAAAAAGCTTTAAATATATGTTGTTCAAGTGCTTCAAATGAACCAAAAAAAGCATAAAATTTTTGCTCTTCAAATTTGTGTTTCTTAGCAAAAGCATATACTGTTTTTGGACGTTTGTTATGCTCTAAAACATAATCCATATAGAAGGTTATGATATTGTTACTTGTAATTGTTTTTTGTTTTGCCATGTCTTTTAAATATTTTATAAAGATACTAAATGTTTAATTTTTAATTATAAACATTAAACAAAACTTAACATGTGAAATGATAATTATTGTTTGACAAGCACAAAAAAGAGCATTATATGTAAACCCAGCTTTGTATTTTTTGATTTGGTAAAAAGATGTATGAAATGTTAATTTATAGTTTTGTTAACATCTAGAGGGCTTTCTAATTTGTAATTTTAATTTTTTAAAAGCGATACATTAATTCTAATCAAAATCTAATCAAAAATGAAAAAACTATTACTACTCACTTTGGCAATTGCGTTTACATTTAGCGTGAATGCTCAAATTGAAACACCACAATCTAGTCCTGCTAGTAAGCTTGAACAAAGGGTTGGTTTAACTGATGTTACTCTAGAGTATTCTCGTCCAGGAGTAAAAGGAAGAGCTATTTTTGGAGATTTAGTACCTTATGATAAACTTTGGAGAGCAGGAGCTAATAAAAATACAATGGTGACATTTAGTGATGATGTTACTATTGATGGACAAACACTTAAGGCTGGTTCTTATGCGATTTTTGTTAAGCCTATGAAAGGTTCTTGGGAAGTATTTTTCTACACTGATACAAATAACTGGGGAAATCCTCAAAATTGGGATGATGCTAAAGTAGCAGTTAAAACTACTGTTAAAACTTACGAAGTACCATTTAATGTTGAAACGTATACAATTGATGTTAATCAAATATCAAATAGTGGTGCTGCATTAGAGTTTATTTGGGAAAAAACTTATGCTGCTGTACCGTTTACTGTACCAACAGATACAAAAGTAACCTCTTCTATTGACAGAGTAATGAATGGACCGAGTGCTAATGATTATTATGCAGCTGCTGTTTATTATTTAGAAGAAGGTAAAGATATTAATAAAGCTAAAGAGTGGATAGACAAATCAATGTCTTTGACAGAAACTCCTAGATTTTGGCAATTAAGAAAAAAGTCGTTAATCTATGCTGCTGCAGGCGATAAAAAAGGGGCTATTGAAGCAGCAAAAAAATCTTTAGCTGCAGCCAAAGAAGCAGGAAATGATGATTATGTGAAAATGAATACAGATTCATTAAAAGAATGGGGAGCAATGTAATTGTAAACCAATAATAATACTAAAAAAGCGCAACAATTGTTGCGCTTTTTTTATTCATAATGTAAACCTATTTTTTGTCTTACAGTATCTAACATTGTAATTAGAGTTTTACTAAATTGAAACGACATAACATCACTTTCTGTTTTTCCATCTCTAAGTAATTGGTTAAAGTGTATGGTTTCAAAATTATAACCGTTGGTAGTATATCCAAAATCGAAATGTTCTTCTTTGCCTTCATTAGGAATTAAACTCACTGTCGAAGGCTCTTGAAAACGACTGTTTATTTTTACAATTCCGTTTTCGCAATAAAATATAGCTTCAGTAGGTGTTTTTTCTAAAAGGGTACTTTTTAAATGCGCTTTTATAGAATTGTTATAGTCAAAAGTTATTGTACAAGACGAATCTACACCATTTTCAAAAAAAGTAGCATTGGTTTCTAAGGTATTTGGTTGACCTAGAGTAGACAATGCTGCAAAAATAGGATAGATACCAATATCTAAAAGACTTCCGCCACCTAACGACTTTTTAAACACGCGAGAATTCATGTCAACTGTTGGTTTAAAGCCAAAGTCAGCTTCTAATTTTGTGATGTTTCCAAAGGTTTTGTCTTCAAGGTGTTGAAGCGCAAATTTGTAATGTGGTAAAAAATACGTCCATAAGGCTTCCATGAGCAGTACTTTGTTTTCTTTTGCTACTGTAATCATCTCTTCAACCTCATTTTTATCCATAGCAAAAGGTTTTTCGCATAACACCGCTTTTTTATTTTTTAGACATAATATGGCATTTTCTTTATGGAGTGCATGTGGAGTCGCAATATAAACTGCGTCAATATTTGGGTCTTTAGCTAAATCTTCATAACTGTTGTACGCTTTTTCGGCATTATAAGTTTTAGCAAATTCGTTAGCTTTTTCTTGGCTTCGGGACGCCACAGCATATAATTGACAATTGTCAATAGTTAAAATATCTTGGGCAAATTTATTGGCTATTTTTCCAAGACCAATAATTCCCCAGCGTATGGTTTTAGTTTGTTGTGACATGTGTTTTTTGATTCAATTGAATGCCTAATGCTAATACAATAACAATAAGACAACCTACAAAATTTAACCATAAATACGGTAGGTTGATAAGACTAAAATGGTTTAAGAAAAATAGTGCAATAACAATAACTTGAGTTAATAATGCAGCAATAAAAACCGCATTTCCTTTAACGTGTTTAAAGAAAAAAGCAAGTAAGAAAATACCAAGCACATTTCCGTAGAAAATAGAACCAATGATATTTACCAACTGAATGAGGTTTTCGGCTAAATTAGCAACACAGGCTACACCTATTGCCATTAATCCCCAAGCTAGAGTAAACCATTTTGAGGCTTTTACCATTTCAGCTTCAGATTTTTCACTTACATTTCGTTTGTATAAATCTATAGTTGTTGTAGATGCTAATGCGTTGAGCTCACTAGAAGTACTAGACATTGCAGCACTTAAAATAACAGCAAGCAACAACCCAATAAGACCACGAGGAAGGTTCTTCAAGATAAAAGAAATAAACATGTAGTCTTTATCATTACTTTCAATCTTTAGGTTTTTGGCTTCAGCAGCTTTATCAATTAAAACTCTTGCTTCGGCTCTTAGTTTATCATTTTCGGTATTGAAGTTTGCAATTGTAGATTTTGAAATGGACTTTCCTGTAGTGTTAAACGAATTAATAGCTTCCTTTTTAACGTGAAAAAGTTCTTGTTGCTGTGTTTGAAGTTGCTTGTAGTCTTCAGCGTATTCTGAATTTAAAACGGTTTCAGTAGCTAAAGGGTTAAAATTTAAAGGAGCTTCATTAAACTGATAAAACACAAACACCATAACGCCAACCAATAGAATAAAGAACTGCATAGGGACTTTTAACAAGCCGTTAAAAATGAGTCCTAATTGCATTTCTTTAACCGATTTTCCTGAAAGATAACGCTGTACTTGACTTTGATCTGTTCCAAAATAGGAGAGCATCAAAAACGTACCACCAATAATTCCACTCCAAAAGGTATAACGGTTATTAAGATCGAATGAAAAATCTAAAACATCCATTTTGCCACTAGCTCCTGCAATTTCTATGGCATTGCTAAAGGTGATGTCTTCTGGTAGCTTATTGATGATTAAAATAAAAGCGACAATCATTCCTGAGAAAATAACTAGCATTTGGTGTTTTTGAGTCACGTTTACAGCTTTTGTACCACCTGTAACTGTGTAGATGATTACCAACACACCAATAATAATGTTTAGTAAAAGCAGATTCCAACCTAATACAACCGATAAGATTATAGCAGGTGCAAAAATGGTTATTCCTGCAGCTAAACCTCTTTGTATTAAAAAGAGTATTGCTGTTAGAGTTCTTGTTTTTAAATCAAATCTGTTTTCTAAAAACTCGTAAGCTGTATATACTTTAAGTCGATGGTATAATGGAATAAACACCATGCATATAATAACCATAGCAATAGGAAGTCCAAAATAAAATTGAACAAAGCCCATACCATCATTAAACGCTTGACCAGGAGTTGATAAAAACGTAATAGCACTTGCTTGTGTTGCCATTACAGAGAGTCCAATAGTCCACCAATGTGCAGTATTGCCACCTTTTATGTAATCTTCAACATTTTTACTACCACGAGTTTGCCAAGTACCATATAAAACAATAGTAAAAAGGGTTAATGAAAGTACAATCCAGTCTATTGTTTGCATAATTAGTAAGCTTGTGTAATTAAGTAGAAAAACAAAATGTACAAGGCATTAGCTACCAAAATTAAGGTGTACATTTTTTGCCATTTGTAGTTGTCCTGTTCCATTAGTTTTTTAAACTTTCTTCGGTTGAAATATCTTCTTTTCCAATAGAAAGCATATTGGCAAATAAACGGTACGCACCAGAAACTCCAGCAGGAAACTCTCTAAAAAAGCTTAATCCTGTATAAATGTAATACCCTTTACCATGCTTTGCTACGAGTAAGCTGCCTTCTTTAGTAGTTTCTCCTTTGTCGTGCATTGAAAGCAAAGGCGTAAACTCATTAGCCCATTCATTAGGAAAATAAAGCCCACGCTCTTGAGTCCAACCTTCAAAATCTTTTGTAGTGATTTTATTAGGGTAATTAAGAAGTGGATGTTCAGGGTTTAAGAACGTAACTTCAGCAAACTCATCAGTAACACGATCTCTAGATAATTGTAATTTGTAAGGTGCTAAATTATTAGTTTTTAGTCCTCTGCTAGTGTTGTATTGAACAATCATGTTTCCGCCATTGGCTACATAATCAAACAGTTCTTGTTGTTTATATTTTAAGTCTTCAACTGTGTTGTAAGCTCTAATACCAACTACAACAGCATCAAACTTGCTTAAAGTTTCTGTGTTAATGTCTTCAGGTTTTAGTATCACTACATTATAACCTATTTGTTGTAAGCTTTCAGGAACTACATCACCTGCACCTTCAATGTAAGCGATGTTTTCACCTCTCTTTTTAATGTCTAATCTTACAATTTTACTTTCGCTAGGAAGTAATACAGTTTGATACGGAATATGGTCGTAATCAATCTCAATAAGCTCTCTGGTAAACACTTGGTCACCAACATGAACCATTGGTGTAATTAGTCCTTCGCTTTGATTTTTAGGAGGTACAACAGTAAATACTAATGTTTGCTCCTGACCACTATTTGCAATTGATACTTTTTGTTTTTCAGGATAAATGTTCCAATCTTGTGGATGCGCAATTTGCACATAACCTTCAAGATTATCTTTTCCTGATTTTATCACAACCTGAATGTCTTTTTGCTGACCGTTTTCAAAAATGATAACCTTTTCAGATACTTTAGCAGAGGCTTCAGGGATAATTTCAAAGGGTTTATAAACTTCACCTTTTACAGGATCGTTGGTTTTGTAAACTATAGGTCTTGTAAATTCTATAGGTGTTTGGTTGATTTCTAATTTAAAAGTTGCTGTATATTCTCTAGGTGTTTCAGGATGTCCAATTAACGCTTTGTCTTCAACTTTGTACATGCCCAAAGTACCTTTTTTTGTTAGCCAATATGGTGTAGTTGGAAGCTGACGCGAAGAAATGAGAATAGTATCTTTAAGGTTTTCTTCAATATTATCTTTTAAAGCAAAGCGTTTATAAAGGCGTTTTTTTCTTCCGCTATCTTTTAGTTGTAAGCCAGTAAACATAATGTTTGCGTCACTTCTGTTAATCATTTCAATAGAAAGTGGCACTTTAGAATTTGCTGTTGCGTGGTTAGAATTAGCAACAACTTCAAGAAACAAACCAGCACAATTAGCAATAATATTTTTGATTTCTTCAGATTTTATGGTTTTCCAATGCTCATTTTCTAAATCTTGAATTAAGGTATAGGCTTCAGCAAGCTTTGGAATGGATGCCGAAGGGTTTGAAAAATCGTAGTCTTTTTCAACTTGATAAAGAATGTCTCCAATGGCTTTCCCGCCTTTAATACGATTCCATGAAGTGTCAATACCATCAAAAATATTGGTTTTGTCAGTTGGTAACGAACCATTAATTAGTTCGATATATTCCATTTGTTCGCCTCTACTACCAGAACTCCCAAAACCTTGTGATTTATGCTGACTTCTACTAAGCGCTGCAATCTCAGGATTACTCAATCCGTTTAACGGAAAATACACTCCAGTATCAATGGATAATAAATTGGTTTTATCGGCTTTTTCAAAAGCGTCTTGACTACCATAAAACCACCAACTAGTATTAAAAAATTGACGTTTTGGTTGCCATGGACTTACTGTTTTTAATTGTTCTGGATAAACTGATGCGTTGTTTGCTAAATCAAAAGCTTCAACACTTAGCATTGCAGAACTAGTGTGGTGACCATGTGTGCTACCAGGACTTCTATGGTCAAAACGGTTAATGATAACGTCTGGTTGAAATTGGCGTATAGCAAGTACAACATCGCTTAACACTTCGTTTTTGTTCCAAATTTCAAGAGTTTCATCAGGATGTTTGGAGTAACCAAAATCGTTAGCTCTGGTGAAACGTTGTTCACCACCATCAATGCGACGAGCAGTTAAAAGTTCTTGTGTTCTAATAACTCCAAGAAGTTCACGTATTTCGGGTCCAATTAAGTTTTGACCACCATCGCCACGTGTTAAAGATAAGTAAGCAGTACGTGCTTTTAAGTGGTTGGACATATAAGAAATTAACCGTGTGTTTTCATCGTC
The DNA here is from genome assembly GCF_039524015.1 of Gaetbulibacter jejuensis. Classification (NCBI taxonomy): domain Bacteria; kingdom Pseudomonadati; phylum Bacteroidota; class Flavobacteriia; order Flavobacteriales; family Flavobacteriaceae; genus Gaetbulibacter; species Gaetbulibacter jejuensis. The sequence continues at coordinate 436,669 of NZ_BAAAGF010000004.1, forward strand.
AGGATGCGCAGCAACGTAGAGTACCGAACCTAAAAAATTAAGTTTTTGTATGGATTCGTATATTTCTGAACTATTAGGTTTTTTAGGTTGTTGAGCAAACGTTGAGTAAGAAGAAATTGCAATTGCTAAAAAAGAAAACAGTAGTTTTTTATGCATGGTTTTTTGGTTTGTGGGCAATAAATATAAAAAGAAAACCAGCGCATCTGCTGGTTTTAATGTTTCTTTAACGTGTGAGTTTTAGTATTTATAGGTTTTCATCCGTTATTCATGTTTATTCTTTTTAAATATCATTTTTAAATCCGCTATTAAATAAAATCCAACAAACCCAAATATTCCAATTGCTAATAGGTAACCTCCATTAGGAATTATTAGAAAGACATTGAGTCCAATTAAAAATAAACAAAATGGATAAGTAAATAAACGAATTAGAGTGTTTTTAGTAGACCATTCTTTCTCAATTTTCCTTTCTTCAATTTCCATATCCAATAGTTCGTAAATTTCGTCAAGTTGATTTTGCTTTTCAAACCTGTAAATCATTCGTGCAAAGAATGTAAAGAGTGAAACGAATACAGCTAAAAATATTATTATTGGCCAATTCCCTATAAAGTTAAATTCAGTTAGATTTTCTGGAAATACAAAGTATAGAAAACCAAATATTAAAAGTCCAATTAAAGTTTTGCCAATTGGATTTAATTTGTCTGAAATTTTAATTAGGTGATTTTTTGAGTTAAACTGAAATTTAAAAACAGGATAGAAAGTTGTATTCCAACTATTTTGTTTCCAAATTTTTATTTCATCTTTGCTAATTTCACCTATTGTTCTAATATCTCGCGTCAGCACATTCCACAAGTGATTCAAGAAGGTATCATTCTTTCTCAATTCAATTAACTTTTCAACTTCTTTTTTATAGATTTCCATAGTTTGATTTGGAAGAGTTGGTAATCTTTATTTAAGGTTTTATTTATTCAGTTTATAATTTTGTCCAGTCTTAAATCCGCAATAGCCTATAAAAATTAATAATAGTATTTGGATGCCAAAAAGTATGTTTGATATTAAGAGTAAACCATTTTCTTTAGGTTTTACTTCTGGTTCAATTTCTTGGTCGCTTAAAGGAGGGTACACTGTCCAACTTGATGATTGTTGGTTTAATAGCTCTAGTATAGAAATTAGTTCCATTAGAACTAAAACTAAAAGTATAGTAGAGATTATCAAGATTAGATTTGCAACTAAATTATTGAATTTCCTACGTAGTACCCTTACTAAATATGCTCCAAAGAATATTATATAGCTGCAAAACAAAATGAATTGAGTGTTTTCAATTACTAAGTAAGTATCGTGAATGTTTAAATTTAGAGTAGAATTATTTGTCAACCCTTCAAACCCAAAAATGAGTAGGTTTATAATAAGAACAAATAGTGTTGTTCCTATCAACCAAAAAACCTCTTTTTTATTTAGTTTGAACTGTTTCAAGTTTATAACGCATCTGATCCATCATCAAGAAAATCGTCAATGGCATCTTTTTTAACCAATGTTACAGGTTTTTGCAAGATAAGGTTGTTTGGGTAAGTCACTAAGTCGCCATTATCTAACCTTAAATGTAACTGAAACGCAGCAATGTCTTCAATAATCGCTTCCAGAGGAAAATCTTTATCATGGATTTGTATTTTATCTCCAACTTTATAAGGGAAGTTGAAAAACATAATAATACCTGAAGTAATATTGCTTAAAATAGACCATATTGCAAATAAACCAATACCAATTACAGCAAACACAGAAGAAAATACTAAAGCCATATCTTTAAACTCTGCACCAAAAATAAAGGCCTCAATAAGTACTGCAATCATCAATAAAGTTGCAGTTACGTAACGGTTAATGAGATGAATTCGAGCATCGTTAATACCACTTTTCTTTCCTATTTTTCGTACTGCTACTGCAGAAATAAATCGTATAAATAATAGTATAGCGATTAAAATAGCAGATTGGATTAATTCGTTTTTATAAGTTTCTAAAAGCATTGGAATAGGGTTTCTTTAAACAAAGGTAAAACAGAAAACTAATAAAATCACTAGTTTTCAACTAAACTATATAGTGTTTTATAAAGTAGGTGAGTAGGTAACCCAACCACATTAAAATAAGAGCCTTCTATTTTAGTAATACCAACTTGTCCTATCCATTCCTGAATGCCATAAGCTCCAGCTTTGTCAAAGGGTTTACAGGTATTAATATAGTAGTTAATTTCGTCGTTGGTTAAACTTTTAAAAGTCACTTTGGTAATTGCATTTACCGTTTTTTGAAGTGTAGGAGTCGTAAAGCAGATTGAAGTGATGACTTCGTGTGTTGCATTGCTCATAGATTGAATCATGCTAAACGCTTCAGCATCACTATTAGGTTTTCCTAAAGCTGTGTTGTTATGCCAAACTATGGTGTCGCTGGTTATTAAAATGTCGTTATCCTTAAGTTCTTCTTTAAAAGGTAAAGCCTTAAGTTGTGATAGGTAATCACTGATTTCAAAATGCTGTAAACGCTTTGGATATTCTTCTTTAACAGGTTTTAAACGTACTTCAAAATCCAAACCCAATTCTTTGAAAAATTGTTGTCTTCTAGGAGAGCCAGAAGCTAAAATGATGTTATGGTTTTTGAGTAAGTCGTTAAGCATTAATTTATTAAAATGAATTTATATAGTAATAATGATAGCATGCCGAAAAGCATTACTAATTTAAGAATATTACTGATAGCGTGATAGTCTTTTTTTGTTTCTGCAGTAAATATTTTTATGCTCACATAAATTAGTGGAGCAATTATGAACAGTAAAAAGTAACCAACTACAAGTTGTTGCTTAAATAAGTAAGTAACAACATAATATACTGTTGCAGCAATGGGAACAAAGGATAAAGCAAACACAATTTTTTTGGCACGTTCACGACCAAGTGCTATTGGTAATGTGTTCATTCCTGCTTTATGGTCGCCATCAATATCTTCGATGTCTTTAACCATTTCACGCAGTAGGTTTATAATAAACGCAAACAACGCATAATCCCAAAGGATTTTAAAAAACGTGACTTGAGTTGCTTGATTTTCTGGAGTAATAGCAGGCAAAAGCTCAAAAAGACCAACAATAATAATACTTAAAGCAACCAATATAGAAACCAATAGATTGCCAACTAAAATAAGTTGTTTAAAATAACTAGCATAGAGGTATAGTAGTCCTGAAATACCAACAAACAGTACAAAAAATCCGCTTCTTCCTACTAAATGAGATAAATAGAACCCAACACCTACACCAATAACGTTAAATGCGATAAAGAGGTTGTGGGCTGTTTTTTCAGATACTGTTTTACCAACAATTACCTTATCAGGTTTGTTGATTGCGTCAGTTTCTTTATCGTAAATATCGTTGATGATATTTCCGCCAGCAGCTAAACAAAGCGTTGCAATAACTAATAAAGAAAACCCAAATCTATTAAGAGTTATCGCTACTCCAAAAGGCTCAAAAAGTGCATATTTTATTAATAGCTGCACTATGGCAATCATTAAAAGGTTTTTATAGCGGATGAGGTTGAGTATATTCAATGTATGTTTTTGTTAGTTGTTAGATTTTTTATTGATGGCTGCATACTGCCAACTAAAAATTAGTCGTATTTAGCACTAAAATCGGTATTCCATTTTCCTTGTACTTTAAGGACTTGTTCTATAACGTCTCTTACAGCACCTTTACCACCATTTTTATGAGATACATATTTTGAAATTCCTTTTATTTCAGGAACTGCATCTTGTGGGCAACAAGGTAAACCTACTAATTTCATAACAGGATAATCAGGAATATCGTCACCCATGTATAGTACATTTTCGGTTTTAATAGAGTTATTGTTAAGGAACTCGTTAAGTTGTTCAATTTTGTTGTGAGCTCCAAGATAAACATCTTTAACACCCAAACCTTCTAAACGCACACGAACGCCTTCGTTGGAACCTCCTGAAATGATGCAAATATTAAATCCAGCATCAATGGCAGTTTTCATTGCAAAACCATCTTTGGTATGCATGGTTCTTAGCATTTCACCAGAAGTTGTTAAGGTTATGGTGCCATCAGTTAATACACCATCTACATCAAAAATAAATGTGGTAATATGTTCTAGGTATTCTTTATAGCTTTTGTCTTCCATGTGTTTTTTGTATTGAAGCTGTTAAGAGTTTATAAATAGCTTTATGATGCTCGTTATTCAGTAATTTTAAATGTTTTTTTATTGTTTTTTTATCATTGCGTTTTGCAGGACCAGTTTGAGCCATGTAAGGCGAAATATCTTGCACTTTTTTAGCTGTTTCGGTAATTAAAGGTTTTAAAATTTCAAATTCTACACCTTCAGATTCGGTGATTTCATGAGCAACTCTATACAGCTGATTGGTAAAATTATTTACAAATACAGCTGCTAGGTGTAATGCTTTACGTTGGTCACCATTAACTTTATAGGTTTTACAACCTATAGCTTCACCAAGTGTTTTTAAAGTTTGATAATCAGCTTTGTTAATAGTTTCTATGCATAAAGGAATTGTTGAAAAGTCAACATCAGCATCTTTTGTGAAAGTTTGTAACGGATAAAACACACCTCTTTTAAGCTTTTTGTCTAGGTCATGAACACCTATACTTCCAGAGGTATGCACAACCAATCTATCTTCAAAAGGCAATTGAGAAGATAAATGTGAAATTGCATCGTCTTTTACAGCAATGAGGTAAACATCAGCAGGTTTTAACGCTTTAATGTCGTCGGTAATTTCAACTTCATTTTGATAGGTTTCAATTGCATTTAAACGTCTGTTGTACCATTGTGTTACCGAAACGGTTTCAGCTGTTTTAAATGTTTTGTAAAAATGTGAAGCAACATTGCCTGCACCAATAATTATAACAGAAATCATGTTGTAAAAATAGGTAAGTATTACATCAAATAAAAGTGTTATAAGCTATCTTTGTAATAATGGAAAAAAAAGATATAAATACCAGAGAAGATGTTTACTTACTTGTATCATCATTTTACACAAAGGTTAGAAAAGATGATCTTTTAGGGCCAATTTTTAATACTGCTATAAAAGATTGGGACGAACACTTAGATAGGTTGACTACGTTTTGGGAAACAAGTTTATTTATGACCCGAAAGCTAGAGCAGAAATACATTGGTAACCCAATGGAAGCTCATGTAAAGGTTGATAGAGACAATAACAATAGTATTACAGAACTTCATTTTGGAGTTTGGTTGAATTTGTGGTATCAAACTATCGATGAATTATTTGTAGGTGAGTATGCAGATGTTGCCAAAAGAAGAGCGCGAAAAATGGGAACATTTTTACATCTTAAAATTTTTGAAGAACGACAAAAGCATAAAAAAGATTAGTACGTTTTAACATATGTAAATAAACTAAAAGCCTTAAATTTGCACGACTTATTAAAAGAGTCCTTATATCATGCAAAATATACTCTCCAAAATCCTTTTTTCTACTAGACTTACTGCTGTTTTATTTATTGTTTTTGCTGTAGCAATGGCTACTGGTACTTTTTTAGATGCTAGCCAAGACACATCACCAACGCCATATACCAGAAACCTGATTTATAATGCGTGGTGGTTTGAAGCCATTATGGTAATTTTTGTTATCAATTTTATAGGTAACATTTTCAGGTATAAGTTACTACAAAAGAAAAAATGGGCAACCTTTATTCTGCATGCAGCATTTATTTTAATATTAATTGGAGCATTTGTTACTCGATATATTAGTTATGAAGGCATGATGGCTATTCGCGAAGGCGATACCGAAAATGTCTTTTTATCTCAAAAAACGTATATCACAACATACATTGATGGAGATTTAGTAATTAATGGACAAAACCAACGTAGGGTTTTAGAAAGCGAAGTAGATTTTTCTCCAAGAATGAAAAATAGTTTTTATGCTTCAACTACTTATGATGAAATGCCAGTAAGCATTGAGCTTGAAAAATTTATTGCTGGTGCTGAAAAAGATATCGTACCTGACGAGAGTGGAGAAGAATATCTTAAAATAGTAGAATCTGGTGGTGGGCAACCACACAATCACTTTTTAAAGGTAGGACAAGTACAAAGTATTCATAATGTATTATTTTCTTTAAACAAGCCTCAAGAAGGAGCAGTTAATATTACATATAAAGATGGTTCGTTAACTGTTGAGTCTCCTTTTGAAGGTGAATATTTAACAATGGCTACAGGGCAAACAGGAACTTTGGTGAAAGACTCTATTCAACCACTTATGTTACGTTCAAGATATATAATTGGTAATATGCAAATGGTATTCCCAAAACCTGTTGTAAAAGGAGTTTTTGATTTGGTTAAAAAACCTGAAATCTTAAAAAGTGATGAAGACGGTTTAGTGCTAAAAGTAACTGCAAATGGCGAAACTGAACGAGTAAGAGTGCTAGGAGGTAAAGGTAGTGATAATGCTTTTGAACAAATAAAAGTAGGCGGATTGGATATTGCTGTAAAATACGGTTCTAAGCGTATTGAACTACCGTTTAGTATTAAGCTTAACGATTTTATTGCTGAACGTTATCCAGGAACTGAAAACAACTATTCATCATACGCTAGTGAAGTAACTGTTATTGATGAAGCTAAGGAAAATTTTAATTATAGAATTTACATGAACCACATCCTTAATTATGGTGGTTATCGTTTTTTTCAATCGAGTTTTGACCCAGATGAAAAAGGAACCATCCTTTCAGTAAACCACGATTTTTGGGGAACTTGGATAACTTATATTGGTTACTTTTTATTGTATTTAGGTTTGTTGGGTATTATTGTAAGCAAGTATTCTCGTTTTGGAGATTTACGTCGTATGCTTAATAAAGTAAAAGAGAAAAAAGCAAAAGTACTAACGGTTCTTTTACTGTGCATTGGAATGTTAGGTTATGGACAAGAACATTCTGAAAACGATGGTCATAATCATTCAAAACCTACAAAAGCGCAAATTGATTCTATTCTTCATGCTAATGTAGCTCCAAAAGAGCATGCCGATTTGTTTGGGCACATGGTTGTACAGGACTATAGTGGACGTATGAAACCTATGAATACCTATGCGTCTGAGATGCTTCGTAAATTAAGTAAACATGATACTTACGAAGATTTGGATGCCAACCAAGTAATGTTGTCAATTCAAGAAAGTCCGTTGCTTTGGTACAACGTTCCTGTAATTTATTTAAAACCAAGAAAGGCAGATACTATCAGAAGTGTAATAGGTGTTTCAAAGGAAGAAGATTATGCGGCATTAGCCGATTTTTTCACAGAAACAGGAGCTTTTAAACTGCAACCTTATCTTGATAGAATTACTAATGTAAATGATTTAAACGCTTACCAAAAAGAGTTTAAAGAAGCTGAACAACGAGTGTACTTATTATACAATGCAATTGAAGGACGCTCGTTAAAGATTTTTCCTGTACCAGATGACGAAAACAATAAATGGATTTCTCCAATAGAGTTTAGAGAAGAAGGCTATAGAGAAACTATAAAAGATTCGTTGTATGCTAATTTTATTAACAATGGACTTAATGCTTATTTGGTGAATGTTTACAACGCTAAAACCTCTGGAGACTATACTATTGCAGAACAAGTACTGGATGGTATTAAGAAAACTCAGCAGAAGTTTGGTAGTGAAGTCATGCTTTCAGATGATAAGATACATACCGAAATACAATATAATAAATACGATATCTTCAAAAAGTTGTTTAGTTGGTACATGTATGCTTCAACTGTATTATTTGTGCTATTGATCGTTCAGATTTTTAAAGACAAAAACAAGACGATTGATTATATCGTAAAAGGTCTTATAGGAGTAATTATATTACTGTTTTTGCTTCACACAGCAGGACTTATTGCACGTTGGTACATTTCTGGTCATGCACCTTGGAGTGATGCTTATGAATCTATGATTTATGTAGCTTGGGCTACCATGTTGTTTGGTTTAATTTTTGGTAGAAAGAGTAATTTAACCATTGCTGCCACAGCTTTTGTAACAGCTATGTTGTTAATGATTGCACACTGGCAATGGATGGATCCTTCAATCGCTAACCTTCAACCTGTATTGAACAGTTATTGGTTAATGATACACGTTGCTATTATTGTGGCGAGTTATGGACCTTTTACTTTAGGTATGGTTTTAGGAGTTGTAAGTTTATTGTTAATGGTATTTACAACTAAAGAGAATAAACTTAAAATGGACCTTAATATTAAAGAACTAACCATCATTAATGAAATGGCATTAACAGTTGGTTTAGTAATGCTTACTATAGGAAACTTTTTAGGAGGTATGTGGGCGAACGAAAGTTGGGGTAGATATTGGGGTTGGGACCCAAAGGAAACTTGGGCTTTAATTAGTATTATGATTTATGCTTTTGTAATTCACATGCGATTGGTTCCAGGTCTTAGAAGTAGATACATTTATAACTTGTCTTCGGTGATTGCAATAGCAAGTATTATATTCACTTATTTTGGGGTAAATTTCTATTTATCAGGATTACACTCGTATCAATCGGGTCAACAAATAGCTAGTTTTAAAATTATTGCAATAGCTGTTGGTGTTGTTGCTGTTTTAGGTGTTTTAGCATATAGAAAATGGGTGAAGTTTTATAAGAAATAATACCTTTTAATTTTTTTGTGATTTAAAAAAACGATAGATGTTATTAGTACTGTAAAAACCCAGAACCTTTTCGTACTTGTTCTTATCGTTGGTAAAAGTGAGTGACATATTAATTTTAGGTCCAATACGAGTGTATGGTTCTATTGTAAAATAATATACCTCATGTAGATATGTATTTGTATTTGTATTGTAATTAGATAAAATTTCAATATGATTTTTGTCTTTTAAACGATAAATAAATTTATCGTCACCATTAATTTTAAATAGGTCGTTATCTGGGTGTCCACTCATAGTGCCATTTTCAAGGATTTCAAACATTAAATGCTCTTCTTTCTTTACAGTTCCTTTTCTTATATCAGATGTATATATTGTTTTTTTCCAAGTTCCTAAAAGGCTTTTGTCGGTTTTTTCGTTAGCTAAAATATGATTCTTAATAATTTCATATTCTTTTTCTTTTAGTTCATTGCCTTTCAGGTTGTTATGATAATTATTCTTTATTTCTCTTAGTTGATTACGTATTTCTTTGAGTACCTTTAAAAAATTATCCTTATCTGAAATTTGTGATTCAACATAATTTTTCATGTTTATATTAAAACCTGATTCTACAGGCAAACTATCTTTTAGTTGTTCAATTTGAGCTATTAAAGCTGCTTTTTCATTTGGGTTGTATAGTTCAGTAGTAGTAGTGTTTTTAAAAATCGTTGTTGTCTTTTCAGTTTTTATCATTCCGAGTCCTTTTGCATAATAGATTTTGGCATCCAATATTTTTTGATTACCATTTATACCACTTTCAGACCACGTTTCTTGCGATACTACATAAACGTGCTCAAAAGTTCTACCTTGTACTTCTACGGTTATGTCTTTCTCAAGTATACTATTTTTATTGGTTACTATTTGTCCATGCATAGCGCTTTTTTCAGTCCATACTTCACCAATGGAGTTGTTAGGTTTTATAACGGTTGGCAAGTAGAATTGACCTGTTGGTACCATGCTGACTTCATAAATAGGTGTTGCATAGATGTCTATTATTTTAGTGATATCTTGCTCATAACCAATTAACTCTTTGTTGAAGACATAAATTTCATTGCCCATAATTAAGCTATTGTTAGCACAACTTACATAAAGTACTTGGTTTACTTCAGGAACCATTCCGTTTACATATTTGTTATAGGCTTTATATGTTTTACCGTTTATGGTTTTGTTGCCTTGAAACTCATAAGTTACTTCATTGTTTGTGATGCCAAAAGCACTAGGTTCAGTATAGGTGTAAGTTACCGTTTCTTGATCTGGAAAGAAATCACAACCAGAAATGGTTTGAGATAAAGTAAAATAAGGAATTATTAGACTAAGTAGGGTAAGTGAGGCTTTTAATACATTAGTTCTCATAATATTAATTATAAGTAGTTGTTGCCCAGTATAATAAATGTAAGTCTAAGTTACTTAAAAAAAATGATATTATATGGTTTTTGTTTTAGGTTTATCTTGTTGAATTTATGATGGTAACTAAAAAAGTAATTATTTAAGAGGTTGTTTTAGTGTGCTTTATGCTGCTGTTATCAATGTCATCACATACTTATAAGCCATACCAAACGCAATAGCAAGCCCAAAACTAAGAAGCGTTCCAATAAGGATATATTCGGTAAGTTTTCGGTCTTTAGCTTTTGAAAGATCTCCAAACCTGAAAACAGATTTGGCAGCAATTAAAAACCCAATGCCTTCCCAATAATTCATTACTATAAAGGCAAAAACAAACAAGCGCTCGAGCATGCCTATGTATGCTCCTGCATTTTCTAAAGACTCACCTTTAAGGTCTTCTTCTAGTTGCCATTTAGAAATTAGTGTTTTCATAATTACCGATGAAACCACAGTAACACCTAACAAACCTGTAACAAACAATAAAAATTGACTAGTGAAAAAGCTGTCTGTGTTTATGCTGTAAGGTTCATAAATGTTTACAACCAATGCAATTACTATAAGGTGTGCCAATTGATCTAACCCAAACAGTAAGCGCGTATTCAGTTTATTTTTTAGGTTTAGTTTTATCACATCTATACCATAATGGCTTATTAATACTATCAATAGTCCTAGCCAATATTTAAAATTGAATTGAAATACAATAACCAACGCAATTAAGTGTACTAGGATATGCCAATACAAGTATTTGGATTTGTGTTTAAATTCTTCTTTGTGCTTTACCCATTTTTCTGGTTGTAGCAAAAAGTCTCCAACAATATGAGCAAGTACTAGTTTTATAAATAAAGATATCATAGTGTTTTAACTTGGGTTTTATAATAGGTTAGCATTTTTGAAATTTCATCAAATCCACCACGTTTAAGCCCTTCGCTAATATTACTTTGCGACTTACCTAGCAATTTAGCAATCTGCTTTTGGTTCAGTTCTGGATTGTTGAGTGATGCTTTAATAATTTTAGAAGACGTAGGGCTCCAACTATTCATGGTTAATTGAGCAAGCTCTAACATAAGGTTTAGGGTAGTATCAAAATCTTCATGTTCAGATTTTAACGCAAGCGTACTATTTTTCATAGTTTCAAAACATTCACCTGAATTAATAAATGCACTACCATTAGATTCTGTTATTTTATCCGAAGTATATGTTTTTTCGCCTAAACCAATAGCAATTCTAACATCAATAGCTTTAAAAGTTTTTATAGTGGCTTTTATTAAAGTTGCAGCTTCAAGAGCTTGTTCAGGAGCAACTTCTAGTTGAAAACTATCACCTCTGTATATTTCCCAAGCTACTGGCTGTTTTCCGTAAGTGCTCAAAGTCTCTTTAAGTGCAGTTAACCATTCATTTGGTGCGCTCTCTCTAGAATTTATAATATCACCTGTTAAAATACTTGTCATTTTTTTCAATGTCTATAATCAAATCTATGATTTTTTAATCAGAAAAACAAAATTATCTGCTAAATATAGGATAATTTAAAATATCTGCTAATTATCAGATAATATAAATTATCTGTTTTTGAAAAGATATAGATAAAAGTAAAACCATATCTAATTATCTTAGCGGTCAGTATTTAAAATTTAAGATAAATGAAGATTATAAAAGAGTTTAAAGAGTTTGCTGTAAAAGGCAATATGATGGATATGGCTATAGGAATCATTATAGGAGCATCGTTTAATAAAGTTATAGATGTTTTGGTGAAGAAAGTATTTATGCCACCATTATCATTGCTTTCTGGCGGAATTAATTTTCAGAATAAAAGCATCATATTAAAAGAAGCAGTTAAGGATACTTCAGGAACTATAATAACCGATGAGGTTGCTATTGGCTATGGTGCTTTTGGTGAAGCATTTTTAGATTTTCTTATTATAGGTTTTACGGTGTTTGTGGTAGTTAAGTTCTTAAACCGATTAAGAAACAAATCGCATGACACTAATGATAAAACAGTTGCAACTCCTAAGGATATTGAACTGTTAACAAACTTGACTGCTTTAATGGAAGAACAAAACAAGCTGTTAAAATCTAGGTTAAAAGACTAGGTGTTGATTCTTGAAACTAGAAAAAACTTTACCTTTATAGAAAAAAAGAGAGTTAACTTAAACGGTCAACATTAATTACTAAAAATTTGAACTTTTGAAAAAGATAGCATTACTAATTTTTGCGGTTATAGTTTGTAATTGTAAAGAAAAAAAAGAAACAACAAACGAAGTAGCATCAACTAGTTTAGAAACATCAGAAACTAAAATGGAAAAAGAAAACATCTATCAATTTACAGTAAAAGATCTTTATGGAGACGATTTTGATTTTTCAACTTTAAAAGGAAAAAAAATTATGGTTGTTAATACAGCAAGTGAGTGTGGTTTAACGCCACAATACGAGCAGCTACAAGAGTTGTATGAAACATTTAAAGATAAAAACTTTACAATTGTAGGGTTTCCTGCAAACAATTTTGGAGGACAGGAACCAGGAACCAATACTGAAATTGCATCGTTTTGTAAACAAAATTATGGCGTAACATTTCCTATGATGGGTAAGATTTCAGTAAAAGGAGATGACATGCACGAAGTGTATACGTTTTTAACTGAAAAGTCTAAAAATGGGTTGGAAGATTCTGAAGTTGCTTGGAACTTTCAAAAATATCTTATCGACGAAAACGGACATTTAGCAAAGGTTATTTCCCCTAGAACATTACCAACAGACGAGTCTGTAATTAGCTGGATTGAGTCAAAATAGGGTTGTAGTTTCAAAAATTTTGTGCATATTTGCTGTATTATGATTGCATAAATTTAAAAACAGGATAACGCTGAAGTTCTTTTTCGGCTTTTAATTTGTCTAAACTTAAATGGCTTAGACTAGTTTTTACATTTAAAAGTATTAAAAATGCAATCAAACAAAATTACCCTTAAACAATTCCTTAAATATTTTAAAATAGCTGTAACAGGTAAAGAACAAGAATTTACCTCAGGCAGTATTCGAAGAGCAGTTTTCATGTTATCAATTCCAATGATTCTTGAAATGCTCATGGAGTCTATTTTTGCTTTGGTAGATATTTTGTATGTCTCTAAAGTAAGTGTCAATGCAGTAGCTACTATTGGTTTAACTGAATCGGTTATTACCTTAGTGTATGCAGTAGCTATAGGATTAAGTATGGCAGCCACAGCAGTTGTAGCAAGACGTGTTGGTGAAAAAGATATAAAAGGCGCTTCGCAAGCTGCGGTTCAAGTCATTATTCTTGGTATAGCAGTATCAATACTTATTAGTGGTATTGGAATTCTGTATCCTAAAGAAATTTTACAACTTATGGGAGCAGAACCAGATCTCATTGCTGAAGGTTATGGTTATACTCAAGTTTTGTTAGGAGGTAACATAACCATTATGTTATTGTTTCTTATTAATGCCATTTTTAGAGGAGCAGGAAACGCCTCTGTAGCCATGTGGACATTAATTCTCTCTAACGGATTAAACATTATCCTAGACCCTATGTTTATTTTTGGTTTTGGGCCAATTCCTGCTTTTGGAGTAGAAGGAGCAGCAATAGCAACCACAATAGGAAGAGGGACAGCAGTATTATTTCAACTAGTAATCTTATTTTATGGTTATAGCAAAATTAAGATTGGTATTAAGGATTTAGTCGTACGAATAGGTGTCATGTTCAACCTTATAAAAGTCTCTCTTGGTGGAATTGGTCAATTCTTAATAGGTACATCTAGTTGGGTGTTTTTAATGCGAATTATGAGCGAATTTGGTAGCGAAGTTTTAGCAGGCTATACCATTGCTATTCGTGTAATGATGTTTACACTAATGCCTGCTTGGGGAATGAGTAATGCTGCTGCTACATTGGTAGGTCAAAACCTTGGAGCTCAAAAACCTGATAGAGCAGAACAATCCGTTTGGAAAACAGGACGCTATACAGCTTATTTTATGGGCTTAGTGTCTCTTGTTTATTTAGTATTTGCTACTCATATCATTGAATTATTCAATACGCAGCCTGATGTTGTAAAATATGGTAGTCTATGTTTACGTGTTTTGGCAGCTGGTTATATATTTTACGCATATGGTATGGTGGTAATCCAATCATTTAATGGAGCAGGAGATACCAAAACACCAACTTATATCAATTTTGTTTGTTTTTGGTTGTTTCAATTACCATTTGCTTACCTCACGGCAATTACTTTAGATTTTGGACCAATAGGCGTTTTTGCATCCATTACAGCTGCCGAAGTTTTAATAGCAATTATAGGAATTATCTGGTTTAAAAAAGGCAAGTGGAAACTTGTTAAAGTATAGCTGTGAAGCTAATTTTAATTATTGATAATTGCTTGAAAACCAACGTTGGAAGTTGTTTTTTGCGTTTTATCGATTAAATTCTTAAAAACCAGGGAGTAAAGATATTTTTACTGCCTACCATTAAATTTAATTTGGTAGTATTTAAACTATTAGCATCATTTCTTCCCTCTGATAGTGCTGCTTGTTATTTTTTCTAATTAACAACAGATTTATGAGAAAAAGATACTTAAAATTAGCTTTACTTTTCTTCTTTACCTTCATATGTCAAAACGTGAAGTCCCAGTCAGGTATTTATGAAAGTTATGTTATCATAGATAGTGGATCGGGTAATAATTATTATGATTTAAACCCGCACACCCAAACTGCAAATTTTGATTTCAATGGAACAAATTTAGGAACTTTTCAAAGTACTGATTCGTTTGTTTTAAGTGGAGGACAAAACAATATTTATAAATGTGGTACAGATGATGTTACATCTGGGTATTTGAATTATAGAATATATCCAACAGGTAGTCCTTCAGGTGCTTTTGTTTCTATAGATTTAAGTTCAAATGTACAGAACTTTTTTGGAGCTGCTTGCTCAGGGTCTGGAGATAATCAATATTGGACTACAAACAATGCTAATATTAATATTTTAGCAGGTTTAACATCTGGTATTGATTACACAATTGAAGTTTATACAACAGCAGATTTTACCGTTGGCGGTGTGCCAAATCCATTTCCGCATACTATTAATGATGGAGGAGCCAATTTTAGCGCTAGCTTTAGAGTAGATGATCCTCCTAGTGCTATTTGTGCAAATTATATTGCTCAACTTGATAGCTCTGGTAATGTTTCTATTTCAGCTGCTAATGTAGATGGAGGCAGTACAGATGATTTTGGAATAGCAAGTATGTCATTAGACCAAACGAGTTTTGACTGTTCCGATGTAGGAGCCAACACAGTAACGTTAACAGTAACAGACAATAACGGAAACGTATCGACCTGTAGTGCAACAGTAACTGTTCAGGATAACACAGCACCAACAGCAGTTTGTCAGAATGCAACAGTTGTATTAGACGCCTCAGGAAACGGAAGCATCACGACTTCAGATATAGACAATGGATCAAACGATGCTTGCGGAATAGCAAGTATGTCATTAGACCAAACGAGTTTTGACTGTTCTAATATAGGTGCTAACACAGTAACGTTAACAGTAACAGACAATAACGGAAACGTATCGACTTGTAGTGCAACAGTAACAGTAGAGGACAACACAGCACCAACAGCAGTTTGTCAAGACACCACAATACAACTAGATGCTTCAGGAAACGGAAGCATCACGACTTCAGATATAGATAATGGATCAAACGATGCTTGCGGAATAGCAAGTATGTCATTAGACCAAACGAGTTTTGACTGTTCCAATATAGGAGCCAACACAGTAATGTTAACAGTAACAGACAATAACGGAAACGTATCGACCTGTAGTGCAACAGTAACAGTAGAGGATAACACAGCACCAATAGCAATTTGTCAGAATGCAACAGTTGTATTAGACGCCTCAGGAAACGGAAGCATCACGACTTCAGATATAGACAATGGATCAAACGATGCTTGCGGAATAGCAAGTATGTCATTAGACCAAACGAGTTTTGACTGTTCTAATGTAGGAGCCAACACAGTAACGTTAACAGTAACAGACAATAACGGAAACGTATCGACTTGTAGTGCAACAGTAACAGTAGAGGACAACACAGCACCAACAGCAGTTTGTCAAGACACCACAATACAACTAGATGCTTCAGGAA
>NZ_BAAAGF010000005.1:0-292443 GCF_039524015.1 Gaetbulibacter jejuensis
TCAACGTTCCCGTTTTTAGCGGCTGCAAATATACAACCTATTTTTTCTTTATCGCAAACTTTTTTTTACTTTTTTTTAATGTTTTTCTTGAAAAATTTCGCCCAACCTATAAACCAATACTTTACATATAATATTCTTATCATTTATACTTCCTGAAAAACTACATTAAACTAAAATACACACTTTAAACATATATATACATAAACTTAAAACACACAAAATAACTCTACACTATTAATCTCTATTAACTATATGTACAGTATAGGTGTAATAAAAGTTTATAAAAAGAAGTTCCACACAATACCAAATCTTACTGTGAAGTCTCGGTATGGATAGTTGGGAGCCGAGTAATAATTATAACCTGTCAAAGCTGAGTTAAAATGTTCTGCTTTTAAATAGATTCTTGTTTGACGAACTTTTGCATTGATAAAAAAGTCTAGCCTTGGAAAGTTTCCTATTTTAGTATTGTTTTGAACGTAAAATTCTGCAAGTACTGGATCATAAGCATTCATATTGTATTCGGAGAAATAATTAAATATGACTCCTGTTTGTAAATAGAGTGCTTTTTTAAAGAAGTGATTAGAATAGTATAGTGTATTCCTAGTTATTATTTTTGGTACATTTAATATGTTTTCTCCATTTAGTACTTCTTGATACATGATGGTGTTGTCTAATGCAAATTTCCCATACTTAATTTCTTTATTAAGTTTTAATCTAAAATAATTAATTGAGGAATTAGCTTGATATGGTTTTACAAACGTAGTGTCAGTTTCTTTTTGAAAATAGGTGTAATTATCAATTATAGTATAATCAAAAGAAAGGTTTGCAATTTTTTTAGACTGTAATTGAAAAGCTATTTGTTGTGTATTAATATTTTTAAATAAGCTAGTGTTATCCCAATTATAGTTTAAATAGTCGCTTTGGTATAATTGAAAGTTATAATTTGGTGCTCTAGAACTTGAATTGAATGTTGCTAAAGCTTTAGTATTGTCATTAATTTTATAGGAGGCTTTAGCTTTAAAAAAGTTTCCCTCAAAATCTCCAGAAACGTTAACCCCTAGTTCTCCTTCTATACTAAACTTGTTGAAAGATTTATTATATGCTCCTCCTATAGATAAAACATCTCCTTTGATCCTATTAGTGATACTATTGTCATCTAAAAACACAACTGTATCATATCCATAGTTAAAATTATTGTAATCGAGATTTAATCTTAAATGACCAATATCTTTATTATGATAACTTGCATAAAACCTATTGTAGAAATCTTCTAAAGTTACTTTGTCATTAATACTACTGCTTAAAAAAGCGTCACCAAAATAATCGTTTTGGGTAGTTTGTGTAAATTGGTAATATTTATCTTCAAAAGAAATATTATTACCGATTATTAGGGTATTATTAGCTAATGAGTCTTGAGCTTTGGTGATTTGGTATTGGTGCTCTAGATGAAACCTCTTACCTTCTAGTATGCTTTCAGCATTTTCAAAATTTGGATCAAATACAGAACGGTCTAAAAACTCTTCATCTCCAGTTTCAAAATTTACTAAGTCTTCATCTTGCAAACCTCCATTTTCTTGGTTCATTAAATCTTGCATGACAATGTGAGCTCTAACCTTGTATCTACTATTTTTTGTAGTGTAATTGGTAGTAAACCTAAAATTACCAGTACTTGTTAATATGTGCTGGTATTTTCCTAACGAACGAAGTCCTTTGTATGCAATAGAAAAATTTAGTTGTTCAGAAGTATTAACTGTAAAGAAGGCGTCTAATAGTTGACCTTGTTCAAAAGCAGATTTATAAAGAAGTTCTGTAAAAGGGGTTGGAACGTGATAATAATTAATATCTTCAATTTCCATATAATTAAAATGTCTTGCTCTTGCTCCAAAAAGAGGCATTGTTCTCTCTGAGTAAAAATTAGAACTTAATGTATTATATGTCTGTCCAAGATTTGAAAAGTTAAGTAACTCAAAGTTATCCTTTCTTAAATAATTAAACTTATACTCCTTTTTAATTGTTAAAGTAGTATCAACAATAGTGGTGTCGTTTTCAAAAGATATTATTTTATATAAGTCAATTGTGGCATCTTGGTTCTTTATATTTTTATTAGAAGTACTCTTATTTGAACTTCGCATTGTATCATTGACAACTTGATTTCTCTTTAATGCAGCTTTATCAACAGAAATTTCTTGAGCTAATCCTTTTAAACTAAAAAAAAATAATACAATACAAAGAAGGTTTTTCATATGCTTTTGATATACTTGATGCAAAAGTAAATATTTAAAACGAGAATTATAGGTGAATATTATGTATAAAAAAACCCACTTTAAAAGTGGGTTTTTATAAAATATGATTTGTATTTACTGCTTAATAAGCTTGATTACAGCTTCATAATTAGTAGCACAACCAGAATCTGGTTCAAAATCTAAAATATTTACAGTTACTTCAGAATCGTCTGCAGAATCATATGCTCCTGGTGTAGAACCAGTAGATTGACCGATACTACCATTACCACAACCTAATGTACCATTACCTGGTTGAATAGTTCCAGAAACAAATACATTACCACATATTAAGTCTAATGTCATGAAATAAGGAGAATCGAAAGATCCTGGAGCGTATACATAATTAAATGTACGCGTGTTAGCATCTGCAGTTATGTCAACAATTTGATTACCTCCAAAAGCAGAACCGATACCAAAAGGAGCCGTTCCTGATATTTGTTGCATCATGTAAGAACCAGTTAAGAAATCAGAATCTACTGGACATGATCTAAAAATTGACAAATTGAATTGACTTCTAGCTAAAACACTAGTTTCCTCAACACTGTCTAAATTAAGCTTTAATGAGCTACCCGCTAAAGTAGTTCCTGCATAAATACCTGTTACAGTAAAAGTTCCTACAACAGAACCAGCTGGAATTACTAGGTTACTAAGATTAATGCTATAGTCTACACCACTTTGAGCTGTTGATGAAGGATCTACAGAAACTACATATGATCTATCTGTTGCTTGAGCTTCAGATATACCTACTGTAACTGTGTATACTGCAGGAGCCTCTTCTTCAACTAAAAGTGTTCCACTATTTCCTGGCACAAAATATGCTACAGGAGTTCTATTATCTAAATAGCTTGTATCATCATCTGTACTATCACAAGATACAAACCCAATAAATGTTAATAGAACTAAACTTATTTTTAATATTTTCTTCATAATAATAGTGTTAAATTAAATGTTATTGAGGAGTATAAACTGAAACTCCATTTTCTCCATAACCTGTACAATACCAAGATAATGTAATCACACCTGTTCCTGAATCAACAGAATTAGTTCCACCATCTAATGGAATAATATCACCCCATGGATCAGTTTGACCTTCCCAACTTATATTTCCACAGAAATCTGTAAAAACTAATGTGTTATCTGCCGCATCTGTTCCATATGCACCAGCATAAGGACCTTCGCTATACAATCCACCAGAGAAATCAGATACAGAATAAACACCAGCATCAACTTCAGTAATATCAGCATCTATTGTACTTGGATTATAATCTGGTAAAAAGTCATGATAACCATAAGTAGTAGTTACAGAATAAGAACCTGATAAATCAGACTCACATTGCTTAAAGATATCTAAGCTATAAGAATTACTAAAACCTGCTACTTCAGCATTTTCAGAATCTAAGTTTAATATTAAACGTGTTCCGTCAGGATCTGCACCATCGTAAAGACCTTCTATAACTAATGAACCAGAGTACTCTCCAGCAGCAATAGTAATTGAGTTAGTCATTAAATTAAAATCAACACCTTCTTGTGCAGTTGATTCTGCATCAACAGATACAGAGAAAGATCGTGCAGCATCACTCAAATTAGTTGCAACTAATACAACTTCTTTAGTCGCTCCAGCAGTTGGAACTAATAATGAAGAAGTAGTTGCTCCATCAAAATATACAACACTGTTACCAGTATATTGGTGTACGTTATCATCTTCATCACATGATACTAATACCATTGACAAAAGAATGACTGATAAATAAAATATTTTTTTCATTGCTTTGATTTTTATAATTAGTATCCTGGGTTTTGCTCCATGTTAGGATTTACATCAATTTCACTTTTTGGAATAGGTAATTGAAATCTGTGATCAGAAGCAGTAAGTGTTAAGAATAATGGAGGTGTTCCTGTTCCATCAAAAAACTCACCAGCATTAGTTCTGTTGATAGGTAAACCTTGTCTCTTAACGTCAAAGAAACGGTGACCTTCAAAAGCTAACTCAAGTCTTCTTTCTAACTGAATAGCATCTTTAAGTGCTTGTCCAGTTTCTCCACCACTAACAAAACCAGCATATCTGTTAGATCTTACTAAATCTAATGCAGCCAAAGCAGCACCATCTTGTCCTGTCATTGACGCTAAAGCTTCTGCTTTGTTTAATTGAACTTCAGCAGCTCTAATTACCTTAGAGTCTACTACACCTGAACCAGTGTTAACAGAGCTAGATAAATACTTTGCTACGTGGTTGTAAATTCCAGTAGAACCAAATGGACTAGTATCAATATAAGCAAATCTACGGATGTCAGATGGCTGATATAAGTTGTTTAATCCAAATTCAACAACGTACTCAGAATAAATTCCGTCAGTTAATGTTTGACTGTATGGTACTCCTGTTGACACATTAGTATCAGCATCGAAGTTTTTTAATTCAAAAAGCACACCGTCATCACTTGAATCATCCCAAATACTTGGAAAGTTTGCAGTTGTACTAACACTTGCAGTAACTTGATTAGCTGCAGTTACAACATCTGGCATATTTCCTGCATATAAATGAACTCTAGATAATAATCCATATACAGCATTTCTGTTAAATCTTTCAATACCATTTTCAGAGCTAATTTGATTAGCTGCTGTTTGTAAATCAGTTATGATATTATCATAAACTTCGCTAACTGTATTTCTAGCCGGTGTTTGACGAATATCAGAACTAGTTAAGTAAGGCATACCTAAAGCGCTCCCTGCATCAGCAGATTGTGTTGGTATTTTACCAAATAAATTACATAGGTTAAAATGAGATAATGCTCTACCAGCTAAAGCTTGTGCCCTAATATTATTTTTTTGACTTCCTTCTTCAAGTCTGTCAATATTTTCTAAAATAAAATTAGCTTGTTGAATCACTCTGTATGCTTGAGCCATAAAAGCTCCTTGTGTAGCATTTGCATTATATCTCCACTCGTATGTTACTCTTTGAGTTTGTCTCCCATCTGGGTTATAAATCAAATTGTCTGTTAATACGTCTGGAAAAGACATAAAGTTAGCTCCATAATAGTTTGCTGACTCCATTTGAGTATACATACCATTAATGGCGTTCTCAAAATCAGCTGGTGTTACAAGAGCAACCTCTGCACCTGTAGAACCATAAGGATTCAAATCTAATCTTTCATCGCAAGAGAAAAAGATTAAACTTAATGTTAACAAATAAATATATTTTTTCATATCAAATATTTTTTAAAATTTTAAATCGATTCCTAAAGATAGGTTTCTTGTTGTAGGGTAACTGTAAAGTGAGAACTCCCCAGGAATTACATTAGTTCCTTGTGTTTCACCTGAACCAATACCAACTTCTGGATCACCTTTATAGTGAGGTGCATATGTCCATAAGTTAGTTCCAGAAACATAAATTCTTAAAGCATCGATTGACATTTTTTCTGTGAACTTACTAGGAAGATTATATCCTAACTGTAAACTTCTTAATCTAATGTAATCACCTTTTTGTAAAAATCTATCAGATGTTTGATTAGTGTCATTATTTGGTCTAGGAAGTACGTTAGTGTCACCAGGAGTTGTCCAATAGTTAAATGCATCTACTCTTTGGTTTGAATTAGCATTATCACCATCACTTAACATATTCATTTCCATTAAGTTATAAATATAGTTACCTTGCTTGAAATAAAAGTTAGCAGATAAATCCCATCCTTTATAATCTAAAGTTGTGCTAATGCTTCCGTCTAATTCTGCAAATGGAGACTTACCAGACAATGCTACTTCATTACCTGCAGCTTCATTAGTAATATTACCATCAGTATCATAATATAAAGCATCACCATTTGCTGGATTCACTCCTGCATATCTAGGAATGTAGAATGTGTTAACTTCTTCTCCAACTCTAAGAATTGTGTAATAGTTAGAAGTAGTAAATAAATCCTCACCTGTGTTAGTTAACTTAGTAACTTCATTATCATAAAGGTTTAAGTTACCAGATACTGTCCATCTAAAGTCTTGGTTACGGATAATATCAGCTGATAATTCAAATTCCCAACCTTTATTAACCATTTCACCAAGGTTACCTGTAACTGCATATCCACCAGTTGTAAACGGTAATTGCTCGTTAAGTAATAATTCAGAAGTCGTTCTGTTATAATAATCGATTAAACCTCTTACTCTGTTTTTAAATAAACCAAACTCAACACCTACACCGTAGTTAAAGTTCTCCTCCCAACTTAAGTTAGGATCACCAATGTTAAAAGGAACGATACCATTAAGTCCATTGTTATAAGCTACAGGACCATAAGTGGTAATTGAAGCATAACGTCCAATTTGGTCGTTACCAGAAGTACCAGCTGATGCTCTTAACTTTAAGTTGCTTATTATGTCGTTATTTGCTAAAAACTCTTCGTTTGAGATATTCCAAGCAACACTACCACTGAAGAATGTACCGTATTTTGTATTCTTACCAAATCGAGATGAACCATCTCGTCTAATAGTACCTGTAACGATATATCTATCATCGTAGTTATAATCAACGTTTCCTGCAACAGAGAATATTGAGTACTCTGAACGTGCTCCAGCTACTGCAAAAGGAGTTGCTGCTGCATCTAAAACAGATGGTCCTCCTACAGTGAACCCTTGTCCATTAGCAGAATAAGATCTGAAGTTATTAGCAATATATTCAGTTAATGCAGTAACTTCTAAATTGTGTACTTCATTAAATGTATTGTTATACGTTAACTTGTTTAACCAAGTATATGTGAAGTCAAAGCTTCCATTATCAGTTTTACTACCTGTAGGAACTCCTCCGTTAACAATTAAATCTAAAACAGATCCTGGTTGTAAGTAGTTTTCTCTTCTATATTGTTCGTAAACACCTGAACCTTGAGTTCTAAATGTTAAGTTATCATGTAATCTTAAATCTAAGAATAAGTTACCAATCACACGATTGTAGAATCTTGAAGATATATTTTGAGTAAGCTCAGCAAGAACAGGATAACCTGCAGAAGTTGCGTTAAACTGTGGCTGACCGTTAGCATCTAAAATTAAATTACCTGCATCATCCTGTACATATACAGTTTCATAAGGATTGTAATCATAAATAGCTCTAAATGGGTTTTGAACGTTATTTCTATCTCTTGGATCTGTAGTCTCAATAGATGAGAAAGATAAACTTGTTCCAATTGTTGCCCACTCTTTAGCATCATAGTCAACGTTTAAACGACCAGAAAGTCTGTTGTAAGCGTCTAAAGTTTCAATAATACCAGTATCTTCATCATATCCTAATGAGAAGAAATATCTAGTTTTATCTTCTCCACCTTGTGCAGAAAAACTAATAGATTGTACAACACCATCTTGTAATAAATCATCTTCCCAGTTGTGCCCTAAAGCAACTAAACGATTATACTCTGCATCAGAACTAATAGAAGAACCTTCACCTACGTTTAAACCGTAAGCTCCTAATTCTCTTTCATACTGAAGTTTTTGAGCTGCATTCATCATTTCAAAATTGTCTTTAAGTCTTCTGTTAAATCCAATTCTTGAGTTAATTCTAAAAACAGCATCTTTGTCTTTACCACCTCTTTTAGTTGTGATAAGTACAACACCATTACCACCACGAGCACCATAAATAGATGTAGAAGCAGCATCTTTAAGAACACTGATACTTTCAATCTCGTTAGGGTTAATAGCATTTACATCTTCTTCGTTAATCTGAGCACCATCCACAATATATAATGGTTGGTTACCAGCGTTAATTGATCCAATACCACGAACACGTATAAATGCCGTTTGACCAGGCTTACCGTTCTGAGCTGTTACTTGAACACCAGATGCCTGACCCTGAAGCATATTATCAATACTTACAGAAGGTGCAATTCTTTCAAGGTCTTCAGAAGTTACGTTTGATACTGCTGAAGTTAATTGATCTCTAGATTTCGTATTGAAACCTACAACAACAACTTCTTGTAATACCGCAACATCTTCTTCCATTGATAAATTAATAGTATTACTTGCTCCTACTTTTAATTCGGTAGTTTTCATACTTACAAAAGAAAAGACCAAAGTTTCTCCAACATTAGCTTGAATAGAATAATTTCCATCAAAATCTGTTTGAACTCCTCTAGTAGTTCCTTTTACAATTACATTTACACCAGGCAATGGCAAACCATCTGCTGCTGATGTAACTGTTCCAGTGATAGTCTTCTCTTGTGCAAAAGAAAACTGCATCACAAACGCCATAAATAGCGTCATTAACCATGTTAACTTTAATTTCATAAAACAATTATTTGAGTTAGTCTAGCGCAAACATCTTAATAATATATTAAATATCCAAGTGTTTCTCATAAAAAAATGTTAACAAAACCACCATGAAACTTAATGTTTTAGCAATTTTAACATTTACATTAAGTTTTTAGCATTTTTAATTTTTATTTGATTTCTTTCTAATGTTTTATTTTTAACAAAAATTTACTTTTGAGTCTTATACACACCTTTTCAAAACATACTCTTGAATGTGGAACTGACGAAGCAGGCAGAGGCTGTCTAGCTGGTCCTGTTACAGCTGCTGCTGTTATACTTCCTAAATCATTTAAAAACTCATTACTTAACGATTCTAAACAGCTATCTCACAAAAATCGTTTTAAACTTAAGTCTATTATAGAACAAGAAGCTCTTGCTTTATGCTATACTCATGTTTGGCAAGATGAGATTGATAAAATCAATATATTAAATGCGTCTATTTTAGCAATGCACAAATCTATTGAAGGTCTAAGCATAGAACCAGAATTTATAATTGTTGATGGTAACAAGTTTAAACCTTATAATAGTATTCCTCATGAAACCATTATAAAAGGAGATAGTAAATACCTTAGTATTGCTGCTGCTTCAATAATTGCTAAAACCGAAAGAGACTTGTACATGGAGCAAATACATGAAGAATTCCCTCAATACAATTGGGCACAAAACAAAGGATACCCAACAAAACAGCATAGAGAAGCTTTAAAAAAATATGGTATAACAAAGTACCATAGAACCTCGTTTAGATTATTACCCGAACAATTAAAATTAGACTTATAACTTTTTATATTTGCAAAAACCCTCTTAATGAAACACCTATTTGCATTTTTTATGTTTGCTGTATTATTTTCAAGTTGTGACAACAACAGTAATAAAGCAAAGAAACTTGTTGATCTTATTCCTAGCAATGCTACTCTTGTTATAAAATCAAAAAACATTGAAGGTTTAAAAAGCGGACTAAAAAGCAATACGTTAATCGATAAGCTCTCTAGTTATTCTGAATTTAAAAATTTAGAGCAAAACTTCAAACCGCTAGTTTATTTCAATCCAAACAGCGAAGTTTTAATTTGCCTTAGTAAAGATGCTAACGATAGTTTAGAATTTTCTGTTATTAGCAGATTTCATAAAGATATTTTTAAAACCGACTCTATTCCGAATATAATTTCAGAAACGGTTTCATCAAAAACTAAATCTATAACTAAGTCTACTATTAACAATAAGATTATTTACAGCACAATTGTTGATAGTATTTTTATTGCATCCAACAGACTTAAGACTTTAGAGTCCTCTATTGAAAACAACAATACTGTTGATGACGAGTTTAGAAAAATTTACTCAACAACCGACAACTCTAAAACCTTTTCAATAATTTCAAAATCTAAAGGGCAACACTACTTCCCTAAAGCTTTTGTTTCTGACTCCTTAAACAATTTACAGTTTAGCAATTATTTAATGTTAGATGTTGATGTATTGCAAGACGATATTTTAAGCAACGGAATTACAAAAGCAACCGACTCATCACAAAGCTTAATAAACAGTTTTAAAGGTACATTTCCGCAAGAAAATTTGATTAGTAAAATTAGTCCAAAAGATACTGATGCTTTTGTGAGTTATACGTTTAATGATATTAAAATTTTTAAAGAGAATTTAGATAAATTCAAACCTAAAGATTCTACTGAAATTGAAACCGAAATTTTTGACAATATTATAGAGGTTGGCACACTATATTCTAACAATAAAACAGCAGTGTTTTTCAACTCATTAGACCCAACCACAACTGCTGCTAATTTAGACACTTCTAATCCTATTGAAACCTATAGAGACATTGATATTTACGAGTTTAAATCGCCAGAATTAATCAGCAATTATTTCTCGCCTTTAATCACCAATTCTTCGGCTTCGAATTATGTAAAAATTGAGGACTTTTTTGTGTTTTCAAATGACATTGATTTTTTAAAAGAAATCATTTCAAATTATCAAAATAACACTACGCTTTTTGAACAGGATCATTACAGTCGTATCATGCAAAATTTAAGCGACGAAGCTTCTATTTTAATCTACGGAAATGCTTCAAGACTTAACACTGTTTTAAACACCAATTTTTCAGAAGAAAAAACCCTAGACTTATCAGGTTATCAATCGTCTGCAATTCAATATATTTATGACACCGATTTTGCGCATGTAAACGCCATCATTAAAAAGCATAAAGCAAAGCGTATTTCCAATAGTATTTCTGAAGAAACCACGATTACTTTAGAAGATGATTTACTTACCAATCCGCAACTAGTTACCAACCATACCAACAATCAAAAAGACATTGTTGTACAAGATGTAAAAAACAATCTTTACCTCATTTCTAACGATGGTAAAATTTATTGGAAAAAACAGCTAGAAGGAAAAATACTTGGTACTATTGAGCAAATTGATAGCTATAAAAACGGTAGACTTCAACTGGTATTTGCTACTTCAAACAGAGTTTATGTTTTAGATAGAAATGGTAAAGACGTTTCTGGTTTTCCGTTGAAGTTTAATGACCAAATAACGCAACCGCTTTCAGTATTTGACTATGATAAAAAGAAAAACTACCGTTTGCTGGTTACGCAAGGCAAATCGCTTTTAATGTATGATAAAGACGGAAAAATAGTTAAAGGCTTTACGTATAAAAAAGCACCAAGCACTATCAATACACAACCGCAACATTTTAGAATTGGAAACAAAGATTATATTGTGTTTTCACAAGGTGAAAAACTCGAAATCCTAGACAGAACAGGAAAAACAAGAGTTAAAGTAAGTACTGATATCGATTTTTCAAACAACAATATTTACCTATACAACAACAAATTTACCACTACAACAAACAATGGTGTTTTAATACAAATTGACCAAAATGGTAAATTTAGCAGTGCTAATCTTAATTTAAAAGAAAACCATAAGCTTACCACAACCAGTAAGACCTTAGTTACTTTGTCTGAAAATAAACTAGACATAAAATCTAAAACGGTTGAGCTAGATTATGGCGAATACACTGAGCCACAAATTTTCTACATTTACGATAAGATTTATGTCACCACTACCGATCTTCAATCCAAGAAAATTTACTTGTTTGACAGTCAAGCAAAATCCATAGCCAATTTCCCTATTTATGGTAATTCAGCTATTGTATTGGATAATATTGATAAAGACCGAAATCTTGAAGTGATAACTAAAGGCGACACCAATAGCATTATTTTGTATCAAATCAATTAATTAGCGTCATTTTCTTTGTATATAAAAATCAATTTTGTACTTTTAAAAACGCTATTAATCAATCAATTACAATACAATTTTTCAAACACCTTTTATTAACTATACAGCGGACAATCCTCATGTAGGAGATGATTTGTTATGAGATTATAGCAACCAAATCTCAAGTCCCTGAGTCTTCATTGCGCCAAAGGAAACTTTGGCGCTTTTTGTTTAAAATAGCTCTAATTTTAGTACTATTGTATCCTTAAAAAAATACTATGATAAAGCGCAACAAAGCATCTATTTCAAAATGCATCTTACATAAAGTCGGTAATAAGTTCAACAGCACAAAAAATGCGTTTTCTGAGCAACTTATAGATTTTGACGAAGTTAGCTACGACCTTATTGTACCTTATCTTTTAAGGCCTTTTACTAGCGTAGCCGAAACCTACAGGTTCAATCATCATTCTAATATTGAGCTTAACGAAATCAACACCTATTCGTCTCAATTACTTAACGATGACAGCAACTTTATTGAAGTATCAAAACACATTGTTACACATTTGTTTGAGCAAAGTAATTCTGCACAAATAAAAACAGGAGATGTTATTGTGTGCATGCTTCATGATATACAGTATGAAGACTATGTGTGTGACGCTGTTGGTATTTTTAAAATTGAAAACAAAGCGCATTTTTTTCAAACCTATTTAGAAAACAATAGCTACGATATTATTGTACAAAAAGGTATAGCCACCAAAAAGGTTGATAAAGGCTGCATAATACTTAATACTGCTGACACCGAAGGCAAAATTGTGCTAAGTGTGGACAACAATAACTACGACACGCAATACTGGATTAAAAGCTTTTTAAACGTTAAATATCCTGACGACTCTAACCAGCACACTAAAAATTATATCGAAATGTGTCGTGAGTTCTCTAAAGATGTAATGCAACCACAGTTTGGAGGTCAAGAGCAAAGTAACTTTTTAGCTAAAACGGTTGACTTTTTTAAGGAAAACGAAATTATAAACGTTGAAACCTTTAAAGAAGATGTCTTTGAAGACGAAGATAGAATACAGCTTTTTGAAGACTACAAGAAAACCTATGAAAGCGACCACAACCTTGTGCTGAGAAACCAGTTTGATGTCTCTGAGGTCGTACTTAAAAAGCAAAAACAAAAAATAAAAACCGAAATAAAGCTAGACACTAACATACAAATAAAGCTAGATGTTGATGCACCTGATGCCTCTGCCGAATATTTAGAAAGAGGTTATGACGAAGCTAAAAAAATGCACTATTACAAAGTGTTTTTTAACGAAGAAGGCTAAGCTTGACTTTGTGAAAATTTTCAGCTAACTTAGTCTAACGGTCGATATAGATTATTAAAACAGTACATATCTTTCTAAAGTTGTAAATGAACAAAATAAAGAATGTATAGAGAATTTAAGTTTAAAAAAGGTAAAGTCTTATTTGGACTGATTTTTTATGTACTACTGCTTTTAATATTCATTTCTTTTTTAATAAATCCTGAAATTTATATTAGGAAAGTTTTTATGACCGAAAGAAGTATTATAATAATTGGGATAATTGGAATTATATATTCATCTTCTGTACTATATTCCTTTATTATACTACTCTCAAGGAAGTATTCCATAAAAATTACGGAGGAATTTTTAATTGACAATTCAAAGTATGAATCATTGGGAAAAATAGAATGGAAAGATATTTCTAAAATACAAAGGTTTAAGAAAAACAATATAGAGTTGACTCTGAATAGAGATATCCTTAAAAATAAAAATTTACTGAAAAGATTTCTGACTTTTATGCATAATTGGAATTACAATAAAAGCATTCTCATTTCAAGCGCTTTAACTGATTGTAACACTGAAGAACTTTTTGTAACAATTTCAGGAGCTTATGAAAGAAATAAATTGAAATGAAAAAACCACACACAATAATGTATAACCGCAATTTATTCATAGCTTATTACAAAGCGCTTTTTCAACAAAGAAAACTAAACATGGCTTTATAAAGTTGTAACCAATTTGACAAATGAAACGTATACTATTCGGAATTGGAATAATTTTGTTCATCGGCATTTTAATTTTACGATGTGATATTCCAATGTCAAAAAGTAGTGTTGTCGGAGTTTATGCAAATACAAATTACGGAAATGAACCTTGCTGTTTGGAATCACCACAAAAAGCAGATACTCTGACTTTAAAATCTGACGGAACATTTTCAAGCGGATATTACGGCAATGGAACTTATAAAGTTAGTTACGGAATTTTGACAACTGAAATTGATTTAACTTATGAATATGAAATGGGAAAAGCAGGACATAGCACATACTTCAGTAATAAAATCTATGAGAAACCGAAAATAATCCTGAATTACGACTTGAATCACTACTATGAGAAAGTGGAATAAAAAACCGGTTGCAACAATTTATGATCGTTAGACGAAACTTCTAAAAACACTGTTTTATTATCTTCTTCATTAACAACAAACAAGCACCCTTTTTAACTTCTATTTCAACACTAAAAAACACCCTACTACAAAGTACTTTTCAACAAAAAAGACTAAACTTGTCTTAATTAAAATTTTCAGCTAACTTCGTCTAACGGTCGATATAGATTTTCAAAACAATCCATATCTTTATAAAGTTGGCTTTAATTTTGGAATGAAATTTGAAAAAACAATTTATATTAATGGTAGGGTTTTTGCCTGCTAAAGTGTCTTATAGAAGAATTAATAAAATCAAATAAAATGAAAACCTCAAATTTTAAACTACTTACAATTTTTACTGCAATGGTATTATTTGTCGTAACATTTACGTCTTGTTCTGATGACGACGGATCAACAGCTAATATAACTGTTAACGAAGGACCATCAGGCGACATTGGTGGCGATTTTACTGGAAATGGAGGAAATTCCTCCCGAACAATTAGTTGGACTAATAATTTAGCAACAGCTGACTATAATGCTGACATAACTGCTACTGCAACCGGAACATTTAATATGGTAGTTGCTGATTCCGAAGGAACTGTAGTACTTGACAGAACTTTGAATGGTGGAACTGAACCTGACAGTATTGACGGAGTTACACAAGCAGGAGAACCTGGAGAATGGACTGTTACAATAACAATTACTTCATTCAATGGAAACGGAAGTTATTCTTTAAGTGCTGGAAACTAATAAAGTATTGGAAAGGCTGTCTGAATTGATAGCCTTTTCTATTTGAAAATATATAAAAACTACAGCCAACAATGGCTATAATTCATTGCTTGTTATCGCCTACTTCTAAAAAAACACCTTTTTATTGTCTCCTTCTTTAACAACAAGCAAGTACCCTTTTTAACTTCTATTTCAACCCTAAAAACCACTATTACCCTGAAAACATTAGTGTTATATTAACAAAAAATAATGGTGCTTTTTAGTATATTCGTATTTCAAATTGTATATTTTGAGAAATCAATAAAAAAACAATAAATAACACTAATTCAATACTTTACATTATGAAATCAATTCTTATTTTATTTTTAGCACTTTTTTCGTTTAGTATTCAAGCTCAAGACACTGTTAAAGAAGGAGACGTTTTGCTTATTGGTAAAGCTAGTGGCGAAACCTACTCACATGTAGATTTTCCACGTCTAAACACTTTAGTAAAAAGAGGTAGTGTAGCGTCTTACAAAAATGTAGTTGGTGAATTGGCAGTAGTGGAATCTGTAACTAAAAACAAAGACAACACTGTAAAAATCACTTTGAAATTAAAAAGCGGAAAGAAGTTTTTTAACTATTTAAACTCAGTTTCTGCCGATTATGATAAAGCTATAGCTTCAGGCGAGCTTAAGCAAGCAGCATATTAAACTGTAACCGTATTTAGTTCTGCCTCAAATAGAGTTGAAAAATGTTTTAATAATTTTTCCTTCACTTGAGGCATACTTATACGCTCTACGCCCAACTCTACATTAAGCGACGTTACAGCTTTTCCTCTTATACCACATGGTATAATGTTATCAAAATAGCCTAAATCGGCATTGACGTTAAGTGCAAAACCATGCATAGTTACCCAACGACTCGCTCTTACTCCCATTGCGCAAATTTTTCTTGCAAATGGCGTACCTACATCCAACCAAACACCTGTTTCTCCAGGACTACGCTCTGCTTTTAAACCGTATTCGGCAAGCGTAAGAATAATCATTTCTTCTAGTAATCTCAGGTATTTATGAATATCGGTAAAAAAGTTGTCTAAATCCAAAATAGGATAGCCAACAATTTGACCTGGTCCATGATAGGTAATATCTCCTCCTCTGTTTATTTTATAAAACGTAGCCCCTTTGTCTTTTAGCTGCTCCTCGTTTAAAAGAAGGTTAGACATATCACCACTTTTCCCTAAGGTGTACACATGAGGATGCTCTACAAACAAAAAATAATTGCTTGTAGGCTCGTTAGTAGCTTCTCTTCTATTGCGAATCTTTAGGTCTAAAATGCTTTTAAAAAGCGCTTCTTGGTAATCCCAAGTGTCTTTATAGTCTTTTAAACCTAAGTCTTGTATGTCTATTGTTTTGTTCAAAAAATTAGTCTTCTAAAATTACTTCAACATCTAAAAGTGCAGGGTTTTTTAACGACTCCATAAAGTTAACTTCTAGAGTAAAACTTTTACGGTCATCACTAAACATTGCTGCTTCGTTTGATACTGATTTTATAGGTTTAGGGAAATGATAATTCAATGTATAGTTTGAAGTTGCAAACATCATTTCCATTGAGCTTAAACTATCCATAGCTTGTTGGTGTAGTTCTGTATCAATAATTTTAGCAGAACGCTTAAAAACACCTTTCTTGAAAGTATATTTAATATCTGTAGCACTATTGCTTCCTAAGCTAGAAAACGGATTTGAAGCATCGGCAGGTTTCATTCCACCTTCACCTTGCATATTGCCAACACTGTTCATAGCTTGAAACATATCTTGCAGCTCACCAGCATCTTTAAAATCGGTTAGTAAATCAAACTTCATAACGCTAGTTTCAGTATCCATAAGCATGTGCATTTTAAAGTTCTCTAGAGCCTTAAGCTTATCTTGGTCTTCTTGCGGAAGCTTAGAAATACTATCTCTTTTTTCGTCTAAAAAGTCTTTAAATACAATGGTAGAATCCATTCGTTCAGTACCATCTTCTTTCATTTTTTCACCAGCCATTTGCATCAACTCTGAAGCATCCATGGAAAACTCCATTTTACCGCTTCCGTCTTCATTAATGTAAATGTTTTCAGAAAATTGACAACTTGTAAGGCAAACCATTGCCAGAGATACCACTAGTAGGAAAATTCTATTCATTGTATTGAATTTAGATTATGATTAGTGGTACAAAGATACGGTTTATTCTGCTTTAGAAAAAAGGCTTATCGATCAGGATTATTTAAGATAACCAAAGCTGCTATAACTCCAGGAACCCAGCCACAAAGCCATAATAAAAATACGATAATTATTGAGCCACAACCTTTGCCTAAAACTGCCAAAGGCGGACAGATTATGGATAAAATTACTCTCCAAATACTCATTGATGATTAGTTTTAATGATTGATGTACTTATTTGACGTGCTATTTCAGCATTTGTTACAAATCAGTTATCCTTCATTCTTAATTTTAATAAAATATAAAGAAGTGTCAGTTCGAGTAATTTTTAGTTTATAAAAATTGTATCGAGAACTATTTATTAGTACAAATTCTAATTCTCGATACAAATTTTACAATTTATGATTGCAAAATTCACTCGAATTGACAAATTTGCCATTAAGCACATTAAGGTTTAATTTTTTTATAGTAGATTCGTGACATGAGGTTTAAAGCACTTTTTGTAGCCTTCGTTTTAATGTCGTTTTATGGTAAAGCGCAGCATTTATTTTCTGGTCAAATTGATAAAGCACATTGGCACGAAAACGTGTACCTATCTGTTATTGAAGACTACAGAAAAATTTCAGGTGTATATCCTGAACAAATTATAGCTAAGGTTACAGCAGATTCTTTAGGTTATTTTCAGTTTACAGGAAATCAGCTAGAAAACGAACATCGCATTTACAGAATTCATGTTGACAATTGCATTGAAAACGAACAAGACGCCAACCATTTTAGCGGACATTGCGATGATAGCAAAGAAATTGTATTTATCGCCAAACACAACGACACCATTAATTTTCCGTTTTCTTTTAATAAACAAATGTTTTGCGATGTAAAATCTGACAACGAACAAGCTAATGCGTTTATAAAAATTGATTCGCTTAAAGAAGACATGCGTTTTGCTTTTGGTGAATTTAGAAGTGAAGCCAACCGTAAACTGAACAACAAAAAGTGGTTTAAAACACTACAGGATTATGGCAAACAACTTAACGAGCCAATTGCAGAGCTTTACATTTACGCATTCCTCTCAGAAAGAAGTAATAGTGTACATAGTTACTATCTTGAAGATTTAAAAAACAACAACTACTACGACGATTTATTGACTCGTTTAGAAGCGCGTTATCCAAACTCGCCTTATACCAAACAATATAGGAGCGAGCTAACTTCAGATGAATACATACTATCCAACACCAGCGATAATTCTAACTTTAATTGGACCTATTTGCTCTATCTTTTATTAGCGATTTCTATCCTTGGGAACTTATGGTTTTGGTTAAAACTAAAAGCCAATAAAAGTCAATTCAATAAAACAACTAAAGAACAACTTACCAATCAAGAGCAAAAAATACTAGATTTATTGCTTAACGATAACACTAATAAAGAGATTGCTGAAAGACTTTTTGTGAGTTTGAGTACAGTAAAAACACATATAAACAACATTTACCGAAAGCTAAACGTGCAATCTAGAAACGAAGCCAAGTCACTATTTAACAAATAGTTAATGAAATTCAAACCAGGTACTAGTACTCATTTCAAACCCTAAAAATGTTCTTTTTTTAATTGTAATGTTGATGTTTGCGAAAGTATTAATCAAAAACAAACATTATGAATTATTCAACATTACAAAACAAGAACAACAGTTTAATTTTAAAATTATCATTAGTTGTTTGCTTGCTTATCTCAGGGTTCGGTTTTGCACAAGAGACAGCAAAAGCTGGTCAACTTACTTTTGAAACAGAAGAAATCGACTACGGAACAATTGCACAACATGCTGATGGAGAACGCACATTTAAGTTTACCAATACAGGTGAAGCTCCAATAGTAATTTCAAACGTAAAAACCTCTTGTGGTTGCACAGTTCCTGAGTATTCAAGAACTCCTATTTTACCTGGTGAAACAAGTGAAATTACGGTAAAATACGCTACTAACAGACTAGGAGTATTCAAAAAAACAATTACAGTAATGTCTAACGCAGATCAACCTACTAAAGTCCTTAAAATTAAAGGTGAAGTTCTAAAGAGTGATACGGAAGGATAATTATTAAAAACAGTTTGACACTTTTTAGAGTCAAAATGTTAAATCAACCTAAAAAGTTGCGTGCTAGTTGTGTTAAAAAATGTAATTTTGCATTTCAAAATCAAATAGCATGCAGCTTTCAGAACAAGAATTAGTAAGAAGAGAGAAACTCAACAAACTTCGCGATTTGGGAATCAACCCATATCCAGCCGATTTATATCCAGTAAACCATACCTCAAAACAAATAAAATCTGATTTTGAAGAAGGTAAAAAAGTAATTATTGCTGGTCGTTTAATGTCTCGTCGTATACAAGGAAGTGCTAGTTTTGCTGAATTACAAGATAGCGAAGGTCGCATCCAAGTTTATTTTAACAGAGATGAAATTTGCTCTGGTGACGACAAATCAAAATATAACGACGTTTACAAAAAACTTCTAGATATAGGAGACTTTATTGGTGTTGAAGGCACACTTTTTAAAACCAAAGTAGGCGAAAAAACTGTAATGGTAAACGACTTTACTCTACTTAGTAAGGCACTTAAACCATTACCACAACCACGTGTAGATGCCGATGGTAAAGTTCATGACGCATTTACCGATCCTGAACAACGTTACAGACAACGTTATGCTGACTTAGTTGTAAATCCTCATGTAAAAGAAGTATTCGTTAAGCGTACAAAACTGTTTAACGCTATGCGTCAGTTTTTTAATAACGCTGGTTATTTTGAGGTTGAAACTCCTATTTTACAACCTATTCCTGGTGGTGCAGCTGCAAGACCTTTTGTAACACATCACAACAGTTTAGATATTCCACTATACATGCGTATTGCTAATGAGTTATACTTAAAGCGTTTAATTGTTGGTGGTTTTGAAGGTGTATATGAGTTTTCTAAAAACTTCCGTAACGAAGGTATGGATCGTACTCATAATCCTGAGTTTACAGCTATGGAAATCTACGTATCATACAAAGATTATAACTGGATGATGGATTTCTGCGAGCAATTATTAGAGCATTGTGCTGTTGCAGTAAACGGAACTCCTGAAGCTACTTTTGGAGAGCATAACATAAGCTTTAAAGCACCTTACAAGCGTATTACAATGCGCGATTCTATCTTAGAATTTACAGGTTTTGATATTTATAATAAGACTGAAGACGAGATTCGAACTGCTGCAAAAGGCATGGGAATTGAAGTTGATGACACCATGGGTAAAGGTAAGTTGATTGATGAAATTTTTGGTGAAAAGTGTGAAGGCAACTACATACAACCAACCTTCATTACAGACTATCCAAAAGAGATGAGCCCATTATGTAAAGAACATAGAGAAAACCCTGAGTTAACTGAGCGTTTTGAGCTTATGGTTTGCGGTAAAGAAATTGCAAACGCTTACTCTGAGTTAAACGACCCAATTGACCAAAAAGAACGTTTTGAGCATCAATTAAAGCTAGCTCAAAAAGGAGATGATGAAGCTACTGAGTTTATAGATTACGACTTTTTACGTGCGTTAGAATATGGTATGCCACCAACTTCAGGAATGGGAATTGGTATGGACCGTTTAATCATGTTCTTAACCAACAATCAAAGTATTCAAGAGGTATTATTCTTCCCTCAAATGAAACCTGAAAAAAAACAGGTAGAAATGACAGAGGAAGAGAAACTAGTATTCAATATTCTAAAATCTAACTCACCAATTGACCTTAATGAGTTAAAAACTCAGTCTGCACTTAGCAACAAAAAATGGGACAAAACCATTAAAGGGTTAACTGGTAAAAAGTTAGCTAAAGTTAATAAAACTGATGACAGTCTATTGGTTGAATT
Organism: Gaetbulibacter jejuensis; assembly: GCF_039524015.1. Classification (NCBI taxonomy): domain Bacteria; kingdom Pseudomonadati; phylum Bacteroidota; class Flavobacteriia; order Flavobacteriales; family Flavobacteriaceae; genus Gaetbulibacter; species Gaetbulibacter jejuensis. The sequence goes on from NZ_BAAAGF010000005.1 coordinate 21,005, forward strand.
AGCTTAAAAAACTAACACTATAATTTATTAAAAAGAACCGTTTATTAGCGGTTCTTTTTTTATGTATAAACTAAAAGAAAACATTTTAACAGCTCTTTTTGAGGAAAAAAACTAGCACAACACCGATTTAAACTGCTCATTAACAACTTTTTTTATTACATTCGCTCAGCTATTAATCAATTTTTAACCCAAACAATGAAAAAACTTAGTCTAGCTTTAATGCTTATGTCATTATTTTTTTCGTGTAATAATGACGATGACCAAATTACAGTTCCTGAGTGTATAACTCCCTACAACTTAACCGAAACCAATATTACATATCAATCAGCTATAGCGCATTGGGAAGACGACAATGTAGATGCTGTTTACAAAATTGAATTTGGTGTTAGTGGATTTCAATTAGGCACAGGACAATCATTTACAATTTATGATAACTCCTACTTATTTACAGGCTTATCAGCTAATACAACTTATGATTACTACGTAAAAACCATTTGCGACGTCAGTAACGAGAGTATTTTATCCAGTGTAAAAAGTTTTACTACGTTACCTAATCCTGTGATTCCGGAGTTTAAACCTACACTTTCTGAATTAAATCTTTTTAGTGGAAATTTATCTAACTTACAACCTAGCACTTATACTTTTGAGTACGAATTACATTCAGCACTTTACACTGATTACGCTCATAAACAAAGGCTAATAGCTTTACCGCTTGGTGAAGAAATGATATACAACGGAGACGGTTTACCACTTTTCCCTGACAATACTGTTATTGCAAAAACCTTTTATTACAATGTTGACGACAGAGACGAGTCGTTAGGAAGAAACATTATTGAAACTAGAATTCTTATAAAGTTAAATGGCGAATGGGAAGCTGGTAATTATGTTTGGAATGAAGCACAAACAGAAGCTTATCTAGACAATGATGGTTTAGAACTTCCTGTAAGTTGGATTGACAATAACGGAGATACTAAAAATGTTAATTATAAAGTACCATCTTATGATGATTGCTTTACTTGTCACCAAACTTATGGAGCAATGACTCCAATAGGACCAAAATTAAGAACACTTAATTTTAGCGTTGATGATGTTAACCAACTTCAAGCATTAAAAGACAGAATGTTTCTTGCAGGTCTTTCTGACCCAAGTACAGTAAGCACATTACCTAATTGGGAAGACACTTCTTTATCAACTCAAAAGCGTGTTAGAGCTTACTTTGACGTAAACTGCGCGCATTGTCATTCAGCTGGTGGTTTCCATAACGAAAGTTATTATGAAGCATTAAACTTAGACTACGAATCAGATTTTGAAAATACTTTTATTTACGAAAGACGCTATAGCATAATGGCAAGAATTCAAACTTCAATTGAAGGCTACAGCATGCCTTTTATAGGTGTTACAACACCTCATCAAGAAGCGTTAGATTTAATTATACCATATCTAGAAACCCTAGAATAAGAATAAACTTCACAAATAAAAAAGCAGCTATAAATCAATAGCTGCTTTTTTTATACAACACTAATTTAACGTTAAAAAAATACTAAAAAACTCTAAAAGACCTCTAAAAATTTTCAAGTATTCCGTATTTTCACGCATCTTAATTTAAAACCAACATATTTTGAAACGATTTTCTATTAAATTGCTTTTTGTTGCAACAGCGTTCCTAGCGTTCTCTTGTTCAACAACAAAAAAAGCAAGCAAATCAAAAACCTCAGCAAGTGCTTCAGCCAAAGCACCTTCTAAAAAACCAGGAAAAAACGACCCACAACCTTACAGTAAAGTAATCACAAAAGATGCTAAAAGTGATGCTGGTCTATTTACAGTTCATCAAGTTGATGAAAGTTTCTTTTATGAAATCCCTGATTCTCTGTTTGAGCGTGAAATGTTAATGGTAACAAGAATAGCTAAAACTGCTAGTGGACTAGGTTTTGGTGGTGGAAAACAAAACGAACAAGTATTACGTTGGCAAAAGAAAGGTAACAAAGTAATTTTAAGAGTAGTATCTTACAATGTTGTTGCTGCTGACTCACTTCCAGTGCATGAAGCTGTAGTAAACTCAAACTTTGAGCCTGTATTATTTACGTTTCCTGTAAAAGCTATTGGAAAAGACTCTACAAGTACAGTAATTGATGCGTCTCCTTTATTTGAAAAAGATGTAAAAGCTTTAGGACTACCACAGTTTAGAAGAAGCGGTTATAAAGTTTCTAGAATGGAAAGCGACAAATCTTTTATTGAATCTATTAAAAGTTACCCTCACAACATTGAAGCTAGACACGTAAAAACGTATGCAGCTGGAAATCCGCCTTCAAACTCTAGCACAGGAACTATTTCATTAGAAATCAACAACTCAATGATTTTGTTACCAGACAACCCAATGAAGCGTCGTTATTTTGACGAGCGTGTTGGATGGTTTACAAGCACTCAAACGGATTACGGACTTGGTGACCAAAGAAGTAAAACTCTTGAATACTTAGACCGTTGGAGACTAGAAGTAAAAGACGAAGACATTGAAAAGTTTAAAAGAGGAGAATTAGTTGTTCCTAAAAAACAAATTGTATACTACATTGATAGAGCAACTCCTGTAAAGTGGAGAAAATATATTAAACAAGGAATCGAAGATTGGCAAGTAGCTTTTGAAGCAGCCGGTTTTAAAGAAGCTATTATAGCAAAAGACCCTCCATCTGTTGAGGAAGACCCAGAATGGAGTCCTGAAGACGTTAGATATTCTGTAGTACGTTATTTAGCATCTCCAATTCCAAATGCGAATGGACCTCACGTAAGTGACCCAAGAACAGGAGAAATTTTAGAAAGTGATATTAACTGGTACCACAACGTTATGTCTTTATTACGTGGTTGGTTCTTTGTACAAACTGCAGCTATCAACCCAGATGCTCAAAGCCCAGAGTTTAGAGATGAAGTTATGGGACGTTTAATTCGTTTCGTATCTGCTCATGAGGTTGGTCATACATTAGGTTTACCTCACAACATGGGAAGTAGTGTTGCTTACCCAGTTGAAAAATTAAGAGACGCTGAATTTACTCAAAAGTATGGTACTGCTCCTTCTATTATGGATTATGCACGTTTTAACTACGTTGCGCAACCAGGAGATGAAGGTGTTGCATTAATGCCAAACATTGGTGTTTATGATAAATATGCTATTGAATGGGGTTACAGACCTATTTTAGATAAAACTGCTGAAGAAGAAAAACCAATCTTAAACAGTTGGATTACTAAGCATGCTGGTGACCCAATGTACAGATTTGGACACCAACAAGTAGGTGATATTCACGACCCAAGCTCTCAAACAGAAGATTTAGGTGACGACGCTATGTTAGCAAGTGAATATGGTATTAAAAACTTAAAGCGTATTGTACCAAACTTAATCACATGGACAACTGAAGCTGGAGAAGATTATGATGACTTACAGGAAATGTACGGTCATGTAGTGTCTCAGTTTAACCGTTACATGGGACACGTATCTAACAATATTGGTGGTGTATATGAGCATTACAAAACTGCTGAACAAGATGGTGTTGTTTATACTGCAGTACCTAAAGACCACCAAAAACGTGCAATGAAGTTTATACAAGAACAATTATTTGATACTCCAGACTGGTTGATTGACAAAAACATTTTTGATCGTATTGAATATTCAGGTTCTGTTGACCGTATTAGAGGAATACAAGTAAGAACATTGAACAACATTATGAGCTTAGGTAAAATGCAACGTTTAACCGAAGCTGAAACATATAATGGTAACAATGCATATTCGTTAACAGACATGATGAAAGATATGCGTTCTGGTATTTGGAGTGAATTGCGTACAGGTAGAAAAATTGATACTTACAGACGTAATTTACAACGTGCTCATATTGATAGACTAGGCTATTTAATGACTGCTGATAGTCAAAGAAAAGCTCCAGATTTTGGAGGATACCAAAAGTCTACTGCTGTTAACACAAGTCAGTCAGATATTAGAGCAGTTGTAAGAGCTGAGTTAAAATCACTTCGTAGCCAATTACGTTCGGCTCGTGGTGCTGATGAAATGAGTAGAATTCATATTGCTGATGCCTTAGAGCGTATTGATGCAATTTTAAATCCGAATGGATAATTTACATTAGTAATTAATAACTGAAAAAGCTCCAGATAATTCTGGAGCTTTTTTTATACAATAATAGCATAAATCAACAGTTAAATAGTAATGATGAAGCTTATCAAAAAGTATCGCAACCTCCTTTTAATAGTCTTTGTTATACTGCTTTTAATTCATTTTGTTTTAAAAGACAATTTCCCTTTAATCAGCACTGTATTTTACAGCACACCTCTTATAACCATTATTTTTTATGGTATTGTTTTATGCTTTATTTTTTGTAGAAAAAGAAAACTAGTTCTACTTCTTTCTGCTTTATTAACTCTATTAACTTTCTATTTTTTCAACAACTACTACTTCAACAATAAAGCAAGCGTTAAAAACACAACATCCTTAGTATTTTGGAATGTAGCTAAAAAAAAACATTTTCCTATTGAAATAATTTCTAATATCATCCGCGAACATAACCCAAATATTCTATCATTTGTTGAAGCTGTAGATGTTTCAAACGAGGACTTAAACACTCTTAACAAATTACATTCTGAGTTTGAATTTAAAGTTTTGGAAGGAAACATGCTCATAGGAATTAAAGGTTCAATTATTGAAACCAATTATCTTTCTAAAAGTGATAACTACAGATTCAACTTTATTAAAGCCTTAGTTAAAAACAAAGAACTTTCTATTTTAATGACTGATCTTTATGCAAGTCCGTTAAAAGACAAAACAGAAGCGTTTGAACAAATAGCACTTTACAACAAAACACACTCATTTGATTTTATTCTAGGTGATTTCAATACGCCTTATGAGAGTATTCATTTTAAACAGCTTAAAAACAACTTTACTAGTTTCCACTCTAAAAGCAACGGTTTTACAGCTACATGGCCTTTTGGTATTCCTTTATTGGAGTTAGATCAAATTTGGATTTCAAAAAAATTCAACCCTATAAAGCTAAACAAACACTACTTTCAAAATTCATCTGACCACGCTTTATTAGTCGCATCATACCAATAAATAAAGCGCAAGCATTGAAACAAAAAAAGCTCTAGGTTTCCCTAAAGCTTTCTTTTATGTTAATGACTTTAAATTACAATCCTAATACATCTGCTCCTTGTTCGTAAATAACATCTACAGGAATATTAGCTGAACTTAAACGGTCTAAATCTGATTGTAATTCCTCTGAGATTTTACCTTTTTCAGCAACAAGTTTTGCTACACCATCATAGTCGCCATTTCCTTGAAGTGTTAAAATAAGACTAGATAGATCTTTCATAGCAACAATCATATTTGCATAGTCAATTTTATAAGTTCCGTCAGCATTTCTTGTAAATGCGCCTTTGTCTTTAAAGAAATTAAAACGAATCATGTTTGCTTTACCATGTGCAGATGATGCTCCAAAACGAACAGAACGGAAAATACTAGCCATAAACGTAGTCATGTAGTCTTTCATATCACCATCAATTTCGCCTTTTTCATGTAATTGTTGTACCATATAAAGTCCTAACACGTCTGCTTTTCCTTCTTCTAAAGCACTTGCAAGCTCTTTTAAGGACGTTCTAACTGTTCCTTTACCGTTTATAGTATTTTTTATACCAAGACCATGTGCCACCTCATGAAACATTGTATTGGCAAAAAAAGCATCAAAAGTAATGTGTTGTCTTTGGCTTTCATCTATTAACACATCTGAAATCGGCACTAAAATTTTATCAAACTTAGCACGCATAGCATTTTTAAGCTGAAGACGTCTAGTTCCTTTTTGCAACTGTACTTCCTCATCGTTTGGTAAGTTAATAGCAATTGTTTTACTACCAGAGTTACAGTCTCCAGCATAATACACTACATCGTAAGCATTTAAATCGCTATCTGTTCCTGGAGTTTCTTGTTTGTAAGCGTCAGCTACAGGAATTCCCTTTTGAAGTTCTGGTAAGAAGCTAGCAAAACGCGCTAATTTAGCACTCCACTCTTGGTCTTTAATTAACACATAACCTTCGTGTGCTGCTTTATTACCAAACATTTGGTCTTCATAAGTTTCAATTGGACCAATAACGATATCAAGCGTATTGGTTTTCATATCCATCCAAGCTAAATCACTTGGTTGATAGTTATCATCTAATAACGCTTGTGCTCTTAGCTCTAAGTATGTTTTTAAACCTTCATCTTCTGCTAGTTTAGCTGCTTCTTTTAATAACTCAGAAACCTCCTTAACTTCATTTTCAAATTGTTTGTGATAAGGAATTGAATACAGTTTTCCATTTTCGTCTCTGCGTACAAAATTGTAGATACTTGATTTATCTTCAATATCAGCAGCTTCAAATTCTTTTTTGGTCATATCCTTTGGATAGAAATTTGCACCTAATGGCTTCTCTCCTACACCTTCAACAAATGGTTTATTACCATCTAATCTATCCCAAGGACCATAATTGATTTTTACAAAAGTTTTAGTGTCTTCGTCTTCAATTGAGTTCAACAACTCTGTTTTGTCTCCATAGGCTTCATACCAAAATAAGTCGTTCATTTTTTCAGCAGCTTTAATAAGCAAAGGCAACATTTGTTGTTCTTTTTCGGAAAGCTTATTTACATCTGAAGTTAGTTTAACGCTTACGTATTTACCTAAGTTTTTTTGCATTTCGGTTTGCGTTGGTTCTTCACTTACTACTTCTTTTTTGTCTTCTTTACAAGACGATACAATCACCATAAGTGAAAGCATTGCGAGTATATTCTTCATAAAATTTAATGAGTTAATTTTGATTGTTTCAAAGTTAGTCATTTCAAATATACTATTCAACATAATCAGCAATAGGAATCTCATCAATAAACACATTATCCAACACTGTTTCGCCTTCTTTTATAAACACTAAAGCGTAAGTGTTATTGGGTATTGAATCATTTTGTGCATTGGCATGAGCAATTTCAGCATCATAGGCTTTGTTTTCGTTCATATAAAACTCGTTAAACGGATAGTCTAAACGAAGTGTTTTATCATAATTGCTATAATAACTCACTTTTGCATTTACAAAATTCCCATTACCAGGTTTAGTTCTAGTTACTTTATCAATCATAGCAAACCCTAAACTATCCTCAACAACCGACACGAAAACCGGTTCATGTCTTGACCAGGTAGAATCAGTAGTTTTTATAGTATTAGCTTCAAAATTGAGGTAAATATACTTGCCTTTAAATGGGTTTGAAGGATCTACAGGTTGAGTTTTAAATTTAAAAGCTGTTCCTGTTTTTAAAATATTTTCTTGGTTAAAAATCATTTGAGCTGGCAGTATCAATTGCGCAGCAGCAACCAAAATAAACACGATGAATATATGTATCGTTTTCATGATTTAATTTTTAGAATTAAGTTTAGACTTTTGCTTTTTAAGCATTACATAATTAGTTATAAAAAATCCAGCACCAACACTCACAAAAAGCAAACCTCTAATAACGTAGCTCATATCTGTATCAAAAAAGCGACAGACAACCAAGGCTGTTATAATAAGTAAACCGTAGTTTAAAATTCCGAAGTGAAATTTATCTGTTCCTATTTTTACGGTTATTAATCCTAAAGCAAAAATGATACAGTTAATGGCAATGGTTGGTATAATACTGTTGCTTGTTCCTATAAAAAACAGAACAGTAAACATAATAAACACGATGTGGAACAAATTGAAACCTTTAATCCATTTTTTTGAATACGAATACCCTAAAACCATTGCTGTAACTACAAACAAAAATAAGGCAATAAAAAACTCTTGAGAGGCAAACGTTGAATTGTTTTCGTTGAATTCCCAAATCCAATTAAAACTTGTCCACAATAATAAAATTATTGTTCCTACAGAACCAAAAATCAAGTATCCATTACGTCTCAATTTTTGATGATCAAAAAACGGAATCTTACCAATGTTATAAAACAAACCAAACAAGATAACATACATTAAATACCCATAATCACCTTGATTGTTTACAAAAGCACCTAAGATGATAGTACAACTTAAGGGTAATATCCAGTTAAATATTGAAGTAACGTTGGCTTTTGGATGGTTTTTTAATAGTTGCCAGTAATGTGGCAATACCAAAGCCATTAGCCCTAAATACAACCAAGGTGTTTGTTGCATTGTAAAATAACCGTAACCATAGTTGCATGCATAATATGTTGCAAATACTATGTGAAGCATTGCCAACGCATTGGATTTGAGCAAATAAATTAGTGGTAAGCACAATACAATCCAAGTGAGTAAAAAAGAGCTTAAATTACCTGGTATATTATAAATTTGACTTACCAAAGCTATGCTAGAACCTACTGCAAAAAACAGAAATGTTCCTGAGGCTTCTTTCCAAGTGGCGCTCTTATTTTTTAAAATAGAATAGCCTACAAACAACTGACCTATTACCAAAGGTAAAAATGCAAAAATGGTTTTTGTTGCTCTTGTAAAATTGTCCCAATTATGTGCTAAAATGAGAATAACACCTAAGCCAACCAAAATGGATCCCAACACACCAAATACTGTAAATAATTTATTTGGTTTATCGTCTTGTTTCAACTGGTAATAGACCTCAATATTACGAGCCACGTCTTCTGAAATGACTTGATCTTTCACCAATTGTGGTAATTCTTTTATGAGTTTTGAGTTCATTTTATTTTTTGATATTAAGTTAAAAAATAAACCTATATGATTTTGTTTTAAAACCTCGCAACCAAAAATTTAGCTACGAGGCTTGAGGTTAACTAACCAATCATCAAAACAAAAAAATCATATATACGATGATACCTTCGGCAATTCCTGTTACGATGCTCATTCCTAAAATGTCCTTAATCTTGGTTTTTAAAAAGAATACAGTACTTAGTATCGCTATAATAGCTGCCAATAAAATTTCTAAAGCACCTATTTTAGACAGTAAAAATGTAATACCAGTAAAAGCTGCAGTAATTGCTACTGTAATGATGCAGAACTTTATTATTTCCTGTTTGCTATAATTACCTTCAATAAATCCTTTGCGTAAGTCTCTTAATATTGAGAGTATAAAAAGCAACGGCACTACTGATAAAAATGGTGCAAAAATAACTTTGATGCCTTTTACTATAGACAAATCGTTGTAAAAGAAAAACGCAATTGCGGTAAACGCTAAAAGACCTGTAACAATTATAGATTGAAATGTGAATAGTAGTTCTCTTTTTCCTGAGTTACTTGTTGGTTTTGGAGTATTCATAATTGGATTCATAATATTAAATTTTGATGATTAAACTTTGTTTTGATTTAAGCTGATAAAAAGAATATGTGTATCGCTAATGATAACAACACACCACTTAAAATACCGTTAGCTCTTAAGTTGTTATACAGAATGTAATTAAGCACATAGCTACTAATGGTTGTAGAGTTTATTAAGTGCGCAAAAATTAAATTGTCTTCAAGTTTTTGACTTGTTATTAATTCTACAAACTGCATAAACAGTACACCTATAATAATTGTAGCAATAAGCAACACTGTTGCTGGTTTTTGGTTTTTTGCTTTGTATTCGTCTGTGTTTTGTGGTAAAAAATGTTCTATTAAAATAAAACGCACAAAAAACAACATTGGAATTGGGAATAGTATTGATGCTATAATTTTAATAACATCTTTTAAGGTTTTTATTTCGTCGTATCCTAAAAACACCAAGTAAATAAACACCATTACCGAAATTCCTGTAGTAACAATAAAAGCTGTATTTAAATTTTTGAGTTTCATTACAGCCACTATTGGTTAATACTTGCAACAGTATTATTTGCCATAAAGGTTACACAGTTATTGTATTGGGTTACAACTTCTTTAGAAATAGATTTTGAAAAGATTGTAATTGTAACGAATACGATTACAAATACGCTTACTTTTAAGAATGACTTCATAATATTTTGTTTTGTTGATTACACAGCAAATCTGCGACACTTCACAAAATATCAAAACACGTTTTTAAAATATTACTGACGATATATTTTATATTATACAGTTAAAAAATACTATATTTAATATTATAATTAATTATTTACTGACGATTAAATGACTGACTTAAAATCTATTATTTCTACATTTTCAAGTGAAGACCAACAACGTTTTGTATTGTATTTAGAAAAGAAGAACAAACGCAACGACACTAAAAACATTCAGTTATTTAAGCTATTAACTAAGGACAATTTAACATCTAAAGACATCTGCATAAAACTTTATAAGAGCAACAAAGCAGATGCCTATCATGCGTTGCGCAAGCGTTTGTTTCAATCTTTAATCGATTTTATTGCGAATGCAAATCTAGAAGAAGAAAATTCTGTAGATATGCAAATTATAAAATACATTTTAGCTTCTAGAACATTCCTACTACACAATAACCCTAAAGTTGCTTACAAATTATTAGACAAAGCTGAACTATTAGCACAAGAGCACTACCTATTCCCTATTCTTAATGAAATTTACCATACCAAAATACAGTATGCTTACACCAACCCTACGGTAGATATCAATACACTTATAACCAAGTTTAAAATCAACCAAAAAAATCACTTTTTAGAAGAAGAACTCAATATTGTGTATGCAAAAATTAGACAAACATTACACAACATGACCTACAAAGGTGAGATTGTCGATTTTCAAACCTTATTAAATTCAACGCTAAACGAACACAATATAAGCGTTTCAGAATCTATGTCGTTTAAATCGTTATATCAACTCATGACCATTGTAAGTATTTCAGCTTTTGTCACTAACGACTATCTAAAAATTGAACCGTTTATCATCAATACCTACCAAAGCATTAAATCGCACAAAACTAAAAACAAGCAACCGTTTTATCACATTGAAGTACTTTATTTAATAGCCAATACACTGTTCAGAAACAAAAAATTTAATAGCTCATTAGAGTATTTAAACCTGATGCATGAACAAATGTTACAGCATAAAAAGAAACACTACAATAATTTTAAACTGAAATACAATTTGCTTACTGCTTTAAACTATAATTACACCAACCAACAAGACAAAGCCATAGCATTACTAGAAGGCTTTAGAGTGCCAAAACACCCTGATATAGAATCGTTATTAGACATCTATTTAAGTTTAGTGATGTTTTACATTCAAAAAAACGAGTTCAAAAACGCTTTAAATATCTTTTCAAAATTTTACCATACTGACAATTGGTATATGCAAAAAGCAGGAAAGGAATGGGTTATTAAAAAGAATTTAATTGAAATTATTTTACATATTGAACTCAAAAATATCGACCTAGTAGAATCGCGCTTATTAAGTTTTAAAAGAACATATCGTAGTTACCTAAAAAACATCAACCAAGAGCGTGTAATTACATACTTAAATCTTGTGGAATATTACTATAAAAACCCAGAGCAAGTCACTACAACAATGTTTAAAAACAAAGTAGAAAACTCATTTGTTTGGCTAGATGCAAAACAGGAAGACATTTTTGTTATGAGCTTCTATTCTTGGTTAAAAAGTAAGATGGAACACCAACCACTATACACTACAACGCTTAACTTAATCGCTAAGGCTCAAACTGTTAATTAGTAGTTAAATTTCATCTCAATATTAAACCTTTTAAAACAACAGAAGTCAAAAGAACAAATAACTTTAAAAATAGACACGATGAAAAAAGCAATAATCATTGCGTTGGCACTAGTAGCTTTTCAAGCCAATGCACAGGAAAGAAAAAAAGATTTTAAAAAAGGAGAAAGAAAAGAACGAATGGAAATGATGAAGGATTTGACTCCTGAAGAATTTGCAACATTACAAACTAAACGCATGACACTTGAGTTGGATTTAACCGAAAAACAGCAAGAGCAAATGCAAGCTATTCATCTAGAAGAAGCACAACTTAGAAAAGCACAAATGGAAGAACGTCAAAAACTAAAAGATAGTGATGATGCCGAAAAGCCTTCTAAAGATGAAATGGTAAAACGAATGAACGACAGATTAGATCATCAAATAGAAGTAAAACAAAAAGTAAAAAACATTTTAAACGCTGAACAGTTTGAGAAATGGGAGGAGTCAAAAGCTAAGCATAAAGACAAAAGAGGAAAGCGTAAAATGATGAAAAAAGAACACAATAGAGATTAACATTTTTGATTGGTTGAGTATAGTTTTTTTGTTAATTGAAGCATCGAGATAAAACTCGGTGCTTTTTGTTTGTGATTATATCACAAAAATCATTAATTTAGTCAATCTATTTTTTTAAATACTTTAATCTTATCTATAATGAAAAAAATAATTACGCTTTGCTTATTTGCTTTTGCAATGTTACTTGGAGCACCTCAACTAAGTGCACAAAACAAACTTCAAATAAATCAAGCAGCTTCTGAAAAAGCAAAGGAACTGAAAAAAACCCTCAAATTTGATAACATTCAACAAGAAGAAGTGTATCAAGCATTTCAAGAGTACGAAAAAGTATATCAAAGAATAAGCTCTGACATGGAAAACAATAAAGAGCTTAAGCAAAAGATTGACTTAGTATTGGCTCAAAAAATGAAAAAAATATTAAACGAAGAACAATACACGAGATACAAAGAACTCTACAACGTAGAAGACGAAGAATAAAAAAAAAGCGGTTTTTAAACCGCTTTTTTTATTTTATAATGTTTTAGCAACTCTACTAACAGCCTCAATAGTTTTATCTAAATCTTCATACGATAAAGCATCACATAAAAACCAAGTTTCAAAAGCACTTGGGGCAATATAAACACCTTCGTTTAACATACCATGAAAAAAGGCTTTAAAACTAGCGTTATTTCCTTTAGCCGAAGTTTCAAAATCATAAACCTCATCTTTACAAAAATGAACCGAAATCATTGAGCCCACTCTATTGATTACATGATCTATGTTATGCTCTTGGAGTATTTTTGTCATACCTTTATGAAGGTATTCTGTTTTTTCAGCTAAACGTGTAAACAGCTCATCATCTAAATTAATTTCGGTTAACATTGCTAAACCAGCAGCCATAGCTAATGGATTCCCACTCAATGTTCCTGCTTGATAAACTGCTCCTAAAGGTGCAAGGTGATTCATAATTTCATTACGTGTAGCAAAAGCGCCTACTGGTAATCCGCCTCCAATAACTTTTCCAAAGCAAACAATATCTGCATCCACATTAAACAACTCTTGAGCACCACCTTTAGCAAGTCTAAAACCTGTCATAACTTCATCAAAAATCAATAGAATATTATGAGCATCACATAATGTTCTTAGTTTCTGTAAGAAGTTATCTTTTGGTGGGATACAACCCATATTCCCTGCAACAGGCTCTAATATAATACACGCTATTTCATCTGCATTTGCTTTTATAAGCGCTTCAACATTATCAATATCATTATACCTAGCCAACAATGTATCTTTTGCTGTACCTTCAGTTACTCCAGGACTATTAGGACTACCAAAAGTTACTGCTCCACTTCCTGCCTGTATTAAAAACGCATCGCTATGTCCATGATAGCATCCTGCAAACTTTATTATTTTTTCTTTGCCTGTAAACCCTCTTGCAAGCCTTACCGCACTCATACAAGCTTCGGTACCTGAGTTTACAAATCTAATTTTATCAATATTTGGCACCATACTTATTGCCAATTCAGCAATTTTAGTTTCAATCTCAGTAGGCATACCAAACGATGTTCCTAGTTTCGCTTTTTCAACCACAGCATCTACAACTGGTTTATGTGCATGACCTAAAATCATCGGTCCCCAAGAATTAATGTAATCTATATATTGATTATCATCTTCATCAAAAACATAAGCGCCTTTTGCTGATTTTGCAAAAATTGGAGTTCCTCCAACAGCTTTAAATGCTCTAACAGGTGAGTTTACTCCTCCAGGAATTACATCTTGAGCTTCTTTAAATAAAGCACTACTTCTTTTATATAACATAAATTATTCAGATTTTATAATAAGCACCTGACCTATCGCAAGGTCATTATTACTCATATTATTCAACCGCTTAAGAGTTTCAACAGTTGTATTGTATTTTCTAGAAAGCGAATAAAGCGTATCTCCTTTTACAACTTGATGTGTAAGATGTCCTTCTTCAACAACATCATCATATTTGTTTGAAGGCCTACCAAGCACTTCTTCGTCATAACGATAAAGCTGATAGCGCTCAATTAAACTTATCAGTTTTTCAGGGTATTTTCTATCGGTTGCATATCCAGCAGCTCTTAACCCTTTAGCCCAACCTTTGTAATCATCAATCTTTAACTGAAATAATTTTGAATAACGACTTCTAGAAGTTAAAAATGTAGAATGATCTTCAAACGAAGAATTTGCATGATTGTATTTTCTAAAACATTCCTGAGAAGCATCGTCATCATGGTAAATTTTAGCACCTGTCCATCCGTGACATTTAATACCAAAATGATTATTTGCTTCAACTGCCAAACGTCCTTTTCCTGATGCTGACTCCAGTATTCCCTGAGCTAAAGTAATACTTGCTGGTATTTTATATTTTCGCATCTCCTCCATTGCTATTCCACTATAAGTTGCAATATATGCATCAGTAGGACTAGCATAAGTTTTTGGAGAAGTGTCTTCCTTTTCAGACGGATTAACTACAGTAGGTTCTTTTTCTGTTGGCCTTGAAACTTGTTCTGTTCTTGTAGTATTTCGTTTCTTTTTTGTAACAATTTTCTTTTTTGAACCACAGCTTAAAGCAATGGAACATAATAATAGTACAGCAAGTAGTTTTCTCATAAATTCTTAAACGATTAAAGGCCTATTTTGTTGCTTTAACTTTTGGTTCATTCCTTCAATTCCTTGTAAACCTCCAGTATGAATTGCTAATATTTTGGAACCTTTAGGAAAATAGCCTTTTTCAATTAAATCGTAAATACCAAACACCATTTTACCTGTATAAATAGGATCTAAAGGCACATTATGTTTACCCTTAAAGTTATTGATGAATTTTATTAAATCATCATTAGTCTTTGCGTAACCTCCAAAATGGTAATCGGTTATTAACTCCCAATTATTTTGTGTTGCAAATTTAGCAATTTCTTCTTGTAAAAAATCACCTTTTAACGCAGGAAATCCTAGAATCTTTTGATGTGAATTGCTAGAATTAATAACCCCAGAAATAGTACCTCCTGTTCCAACAGGACAGCAGATGTAATCAAAAACGCTGTCTGCTTCAGTCAAAATCTCTTCACAACCTTTTACAGCAAGTTCATTAGTACCTCCTTCAGGAAGAAGATAAAATTCCCCAAACTCTTCTTTTAAGTTTTTTATAAAATCCTCATTAGTCTTTTCTCTATACTGCTGTCTTGTAACAAACTTAAACTGCATGCCACAAGCGTAAGCAAAAGACAAAGTAGGGTTAGTCTTAAAATTAGTTTTAAGCTCCTCTCCTCTTATAATCCCTATAGTTTTAAACCCAAATTCTTTACCTGCTGCTGCAGTTGCTGAAATATGATTTGAAAAAGCACCACCAAAAGTCAGTAGTGTATCAATATTTTGGTGTTTTGCAAACTCTAGATTGTATTTCAACTTTCTTAGTTTATTTCCAGATACAAATTTATGATTGAGATACTCAGCTCTCACAAACAAACGATTATCAATATTTAAAGTATTTTTAATAGGTTTTTTTTGCATTTAAACAGTTTTTCAGTAAAATTTCAAAAACAAACGTTAAAACTATAATTATTTTTCATAAATTTAACATTATAACTCGCTCCAAATCTATCATTTAAATAACTAATCTAACATTTACAACAAGTAATGTTATGGCTAATTTAATGTTTAGGTTTATGATAAGAAAATTACTTTGTTTTACTATTTGTTTTTTATTATTTGCTATTAATGGTTTTAGTCAAAGCAACAATTGCAGCGGAGCACAAACATTAAGTTTAGGAACCAGTTGCACAACTACTAATTTCACAATCCCTTCTTCATACTCTAGCACCATGGCAAATCCAAGCTGTGGAACTTCATACAGAGACGGTTGGTTTTCTTTTACTACTGGAGCAACAACAAATCAAATAACCATAGAAGGCACAAGTAATGGCGGTCCAAGAATAGGATTAGCATTATACAGCGCATGCAACACTGCCAATGAAATAGATTGTGAAATTATACCTTTTAGTAATTACTCCTCAATTTCAAGTACAGTACTACCAAATAGCACATATTTAATTAGAGTTATACGCACAAATAACGCTAACAACAATAATATGAATGGCACCATCTGCGTGTATTCTTCAACACCCCCATCAAACGACAATTGTGGAGGTATCAATCTCACATCAAATTTACTCACCTGCAACAACACAAGTGGCACCACAGTAGATGCAACTCCATCTGGTTTAACATCATGTTATTTCAGCAATGCAAATGATGATGTATGGTATAATTTTACTGCTTTGACTGACACTCATACTATCACTGTAACCGAAGGAACTCTAGACGATGCTGTTTTTGAAATATTTTCCGGCACTTGTGGCTCTTTGACTAGTGAACTCTGTGTAGATGATTATTACACTAATGAATCAGCAGAAATAACTGGCTTCACACCAGGAAACACTTACTATATAAGAGTACATAGTTATGGTAACAACCCTGGAACTTTTGATATATGTATCACTCACCCTTGCCTTCCTGGTAATGGCACAGGCACCACAGCTTTAGCTTGCCCAAGTGTAGATGTTATGGATAGTGGAGGAAATGACACTATAACTATTAATTGTACTTCACCTTCCTCCGTAGACTTAGAAGCTAACTATCTAGAACTAGGAGAAACCACAAGCTATAACGTTGAAAGTATAGCTTACAACCCACCTTATCAATTTGATTGTTTAGCAAACCCTGTAAGCGTTAATGATGATGATATATTTTCCCCTGTGGTAAACCTTCCTTTTAACTTTTGTTTTTATGGCGCATCATATAATACTTGCACTATTAGCTCAAATGGTGTCATTTCTTTTGACACTTCACTTGCTAACAACTACATAGGCTGGGAAATAAACAACAATTTACCTAGCTTGGTCAACTCTACAGAGCACTTCTTCGGTTTACAATTTGACTATTTCTTTGGCCCCTCAATTTATGGTGTACATCACGACATTGACCCAACAGCTGGAGGCGAAGTAGGTTGGGAACTTATAACTCTTAACACTGGCTGCAGAGCTCTTGTGGCTTCATGGAAAGATGTACCAATGTATAACGACACAAGCACTTTATATACAGGTATGATAGTCCTATACGAAGACACAAACGTAATTGAAGTATATGTCGAAGAAAAAAACATGGACGCTTACGATAGTGGATATGCTGACATTTGGAACTTCGGAAATGCTCAAATAGGCTTGCAAAATGCTGACGGAACACAAGCCACAGTAGCTAGAGATGTTTCCGATGGAGATTGGACTGCAACTAACGAGGCATGGCGTTTTGTTCCATCTGGAAGCTCTATCACTGATTTAAAATGGTATGCTAATTCAATTTCACCTGCTAATGAAATTATTGACCCAGATGATGATGGTATCATTACCGTTTCACCTACATCTACAACAACTTACATAGCCGAAGTAACCTATAATCTTTGCAACAGCTCTACAGTTATTGAAACAGATAATTTCATCGTTACTGTTAATGGTGTAAAAATATGGGATGGTTCTGAAGCTACTAACGATTGGATGGAACCACTCAATTGGTCTGATGACACTATTCCTACTTCAGCAGACTGTGTAGTAATTCCTATCACAGGAAATGACCCAGTACTTTACACCAATGACGATGGAGATGGATTAAATCTTACAGTACACGATGGAGCAACTTTAACAGTACAATCTGACGCCTCTGTCACAATTGTTGATTTTGTAGACATACAAGGGATAGGAACAATTCAAATCAATAGTAGTGGTAGTTTAATTCAAGTTAATGATGCACCAACTATTCCAAATACAGGCAACATCACAATGAACAGGGATGCTAATATAAGAGGTACTGATTACGTATATTGGTCATCTCCAGTCAATAATTTTAATGTAAATAATGTTTCCCCAGGCACCTCAACAAATTATATTTACGAATGGATTACAACTATACCTAATGGTTTTACACCTCCTCCTGTTATTCCTATTTGTTTTGGAAACTGGTCAAACTCAGCAGGATCCTTAATGCAAAACGGGAAAGGATATATTGTAAGAGGTCCAGATGCTTTTACCAACACTCCTGCAACTTTTACTGCAACATTCAATGGTGTAGCCAATAATGGCATCATTACCAAAACCATTAATAGCGGAACCAACACAAGCACAAACGGTAATTTCACATACAATCCATATGGCAATGATTTATTAACCGTAACTCCATTTGATGACAATTGGAACTTACTAGGAAACCCCTATCCTTCAGCTCTTGATGCTCAAGCTTTTTTAACCCATCCTAATAATACCATTATTGAAGGAGCAGTTCATATATGGACCCATGGCAGCATTCTAGGAACTTATACCGATTCATTTTATGAAGACTATGTATTAAATTATAATATCTCTGACTATGTAACATACAATTTCTCTGGAACCAATACCTATCAAGACGAATCATTTAGTGGACAAATAGCCTCTGGTCAAGGATTCTTTGTTTTAGCACTTAATGATAGTGAAACTGGTAGCGTTACATTCAACA
The DNA here is from genome assembly GCF_039524015.1 of Gaetbulibacter jejuensis. Taxonomy (NCBI): domain Bacteria; kingdom Pseudomonadati; phylum Bacteroidota; class Flavobacteriia; order Flavobacteriales; family Flavobacteriaceae; genus Gaetbulibacter; species Gaetbulibacter jejuensis. The sequence continues at coordinate 39,719 of NZ_BAAAGF010000005.1, forward strand.
ATAGCATGAGGCAACTGTCAGCAAGCTATGACAACAGTCAGTTTTATCGAATACCATCAAGTGATAATGTAAACCACAACTCACAATCTAGCCTAGAAAAGCATCGTATTTGGTTAAACTTAGTATCTCCAAGTCAATTATCCTCTAGCATATTAGTAGGTTATATTGAAGGTGCTACAAATCAAAAAGACCGCCTTTATGACGCATACAATAAAGAGTCCAATGCATTAAACTTGTATTCTAAAATTGATGATAAAGGAATGATCATACAAGGAAGAGCTTTACCTTTCGATCAAAATGACCAAGTACATCTAGGTACAGTTTTAACTGAACCAGGGATTCACACTATAGCTATTAGCAATGTAGATGGCTTATTCACTAATGAAGACCAAAACATATATCTAGAAGACACTTACACCAATACAATACATGATTTAAAAATTTCGCCTTATATCTTTAGTGTTAGTCAACCAACAACATTTGACGACCGTTTTATCTTAAGATACACTAATGAAACACTTGACATCGACAAAGATGACGTTAGAGGTCAATTAAGCATCTCTGCTCCTAACAGTGATTATATTAAAGTAAAATCCGAAACAAACACTATAGATTCTGTAATTATCTACGACCTATTAGGCAGAAATTTATTTGAGCAAAACAATATTAACCAATTAGAATTTATCATACGAGATAGTAATCTTTCGGATGCCACATATATTGTAAAAGCTACTCTTACTAAATCTAAAAAACAAAAAATTCAAAGAATCATTTTAAAACAATAAAAAATTAATATAAAGCACTTCTCTAGAAAAGACCTATCCAATTACATTAGGTCTTTTTTTGCATCTAACTTGAATAAAACTATAAATACTTTAAAAAACTATACAACCTACGATACTTTAAATAATCAAGCTGAGCTTCCTGAAAGTAAGCTTCTCGCTCAAAAGAAATATTTCTGTAAGCTAAACTCCATCTTTTATACTGCAAAAGTCTTATAAGAAACTCAAAACCATAAATCACAAAAAAAGGAATAATCAACAATTCTATTTGTTGTTGTAAATGAATTCGCTCATGATTTAAAAGCACAACATCTTCTTTCAAAGCTTTATACTTTAAGAATACAAAAGGGAAAATTGTAACCCCAACATAACCTTTAGGCACTATATATTTCGAAACCAATATCATAGTCTTGAAACTTCAAAAATCAATCCAAATTACATTATCTTTGTTAGATTATGAAAAAAATCATTCCTATTGAAGAAGGAGATTATTACTTAACTCCTGAAGGCTATCGCTGTTTCACAGAGCAATACCACCTAAAACGCGGCTATTGCTGCGAAAGCGGATGCAGACACTGCCCATACGGATTCAATAAAAAGCAATTAAAAAGAAACTAATGTCAACAACAACTAACATATCTTTTAAAGAACAAATACTACAAGGAATACCAAACACATTACCTAATCCTAAACCTTATGAAGCTTCTATTAATCATGCACCTAAACGTAAGGAGATTCTTTCTGATGAAGAAAAAAAATTAGCGCTTCAAAATGCGTTGCGCTACTTTGAACCGCAACACCACGCAACACTTCTTCCTGAATTCAAAGAAGAATTAGAGACTTATGGACGCATTTACATGTATCGTTTTCGTCCAGATTATAAAATGTATGCACGCCCAATTGATGAATATCCTGCCAAATCAAAGCAAGCTGCAGCTATCATGTTAATGATTCAAAACAATTTGGATTATGCTGTTGCACAACATCCACATGAATTAATTACGTATGGCGGCAATGGCGCTGTGTTTTCTAACTGGGCGCAGTATTTATTAACCATGCAATATTTAGCAACCATGACAGATGAGCAAACGCTTGTTATGTATTCTGGTCATCCTATGGGTTTATTTCCATCACATAAAAACGCGCCTCGTGTAGTTGTCACCAATGGCATGATGATTCCTAATTATTCCAAACCAGATGATTGGGAAAAATTCAACGCTCTTGGCGTTACACAATACGGACAAATGACAGCCGGAAGCTACATGTATATTGGACCTCAAGGCATTGTTCATGGTACAACGATTACCGTTCTAAACGGGTTTAGAAAAATAAACAAATCTCCTAAAGGGCACATTTTTGTCACCTCAGGTTTAGGCGGAATGTCTGGTGCGCAACCAAAAGCAGGTAACATTGCAGGCTGTATTACGATTTGTGCAGAAGTGAATCCTAAAATCACTCAAATTCGATTAGATCAAGGTTGGATTGATGAAAAAATTTCAGATTTAGATGAATTAGTAGCACGAGTACAAAAAGCACAGACTAATAAAGAAACAATATCAATTGCATACCTAGGAAATGTTGTTGAAGTATGGGAAAAATTTGATGAATCTAATATTCATATCGATTTAGGAAGTGACCAAACCTCATTGCATAACCCTTGGGCTGGTGGTTATTACCCTGTTGGAATATCTTTTGAAGATGCTAACAATATGATGGCAAATAATCCAGACCTTTTCAAGACTAAAGTTCAGGAAAGTTTACGTCGTCATGCAACTGCTATTAACAAACACACAAAGAAAGGTACTTATTTCTTTGATTACGGAAATGCCTTCTTGCTCGAAGCTTCTCGTGCTGGTGCGGATGTTATGTCTGAAAATCCAACTATAGGTCGCGAATTTAAGTATCCAAGCTACGTGCAAGATATTATGGGACCAATGTGTTTTGATTACGGATTTGGTCCTTTTCGTTGGGTTTGTACTTCGGGTAAACCAGAAGATCTAGCAAAAACAGATGCTATTGCTTGTGAAGTTTTAGAAGAAATCATGAAAAACTCACCTGAAGAAATCCAACAGCAAATGGCTGATAATATTCAGTGGATTAAAGGTGCTCAAGAAAATAAATTAGTCGTAGGCTCACAAGCCAGAATTCTTTATGCAGATGCTGAAGGTCGAATGAAAATTGCTAAAGCATTCAACGATGCCATTGCAAAAGACGAAATAGGCTACGTTGTTCTAGGTCGTGATCACCATGATGTATCAGGTACAGATTCACCTTATCGTGAAACCAGCAATATTTACGATGGTTCTCGTTTCACTTCAGATATGGCTATACACAATGTTATAGGAGATAGCTTCAGAGGAGCCACTTGGGTAAGTATCCACAATGGTGGTGGCGTTGGCTGGGGAGAAGTTATTAATGGTGGATTTGGTATGGTTCTTGATGGTACTAATGAAGCAGAAACACGCTTAAAATCAATGCTTTTCTGGGATGTAAACAATGGTATCTCCAGAAGAAGTTGGGCAAGAAACGAAGGTGCTGTTTTTGCTATAAAACGCGCTATGGAACAAGAACCTAATTTAAAAGTTACGGTTCCTAATATAGTTGACGACAAACTAATGGACTCGTTATAAACTCAAATAAAAAAGAATATGAAAAACACATTAAAACTATTAAGCTTTGTAGTTATTACTACAATCTTCACATCATGTAGCTCAGTGAGAGTTGCATCCGACTATGATAAAAGAGCAAGTTTTGACAACTATAAAACGTTTGCCTTTTTTAAAACAGGTATTGATAAAGCAGAGATTAATGACATTGACAAAAAACGTATTCTACGAGCTATTGAAAGTGAACTTTTGGCCAAAGGATACACAAAATCTGAAAACCCTGATATCCTAGTAAGTATCTTTACCAAATCAAGAGAAAAAGTAAATGTTTACAACAATGGTTGGGGACCTTATGGATATGGCTGGGGCTGGAACCCATGGTATTGGGGACCTTACAACAACACTTCTGTTTCAACTTCAACAGAAGGAACACTATACATCGATTTAATTGATGCCAACAAAAAAGAATTAGTTTGGCAAGGTATGGGAACTGGATATTTGACTAAAAATATTGATAAAAAAGAAGAACGAATCAATGAGTTTGTTGCTAAAATCATGGAAAAATATCCTCCTGAGCTAAATCAGTAAAATCTTTTTACATAATTTTAAAAAGCATCAAACTAACGTTTGATGCTTTTTTATTTATTCTTCAATAACACTCATTTTAGGCTTAACCTATAAAAACTTATATTTGCGGCTTCAAAAAGTAAATTATGATTTTAGGTCAAACTACAAGAAAGAATTTTACCCAAAACCCTAAAGACGATATTTTATCAGGCCTTACAGTTGCATTAGCATTAGTACCTGAAGCTGTTGCTTTTGCCTTTGTTGCTGGCGTAGATCCTTTAGTTGGATTGTACGGTGCTTTTATGATGGGAATCGTTACCGCTTTGTTTGGTGGTCGACCAGGAATGATTTCTGGTGCTACTGGCGCAATGGCTGTAGTTATGGTGCACCTTATTCAAAAAGGAAATGAAGTTGGTATTAATTTAGATACACCTATTGAAAACCTTGGGCTTCAATGGCTTTTTATTACCTTACTATTTGTTGGTGGCATTCAAATCTTAGCAGGTGTTTTTAAACTCGGAAAGTTCGTTAGGCTTATTCCACATCCAGTAATGATGGGATTTGTAAACGGTTTAGCCATCGTCATTTTCTTATCGCAATTAAAATTATTTCCTAATGCTGTACCGCAGGATATTTCATTTTTTGATAATACTTCTGAATGGTTCTCTGCATTATTCTCAAATGCTGCTTTTTGGAAAATGATGGGCTTCATTGGATTGACAATGGGAATTATGTACGGACTACCTAAACTCACCAAAAAAATTCCTGCAGCTTTAGTGGCAATCCTTGTTGTAGCTTGTATTACGATTTTTGGTGGAATTGAAATGAGCACTGTTGGTTCTTTTATTGCAGAAGGCGGCGGAAAAGGTTTAGAAGGTGGATTACCAACATTTCAAGATCAAATTTTCGGATTATTCGGAACACTCGCTGGACATTGGGATATGATTATTTCAACTGCTTTTATATTGGCTGCTGTAGGTTTAATCGAATCTCTAATGACCTTAAACCTTGTAGATGAAATCACAGAAACAAGAGGAAATGGTAATCGTGAATGTATTGCTCAAGGAAGTGCTAATATGCTAAATGGTTTATTTGGTGGAATGGGTGGCTGCGCGATGATTGGTCAATCTATCATCAACGTAGATTCTGGTGGTCGTGGTCGTTTATCTGGCGCATTTGCCGCAGTAGCTTTGTTAGGTTTTATTCTATTTGCAGCACCATTAATTGAACAAATTCCAATTGCTGCTTTAGTTGGCGTGATGTTTATGGTAGTTATCGGAACATTCGCTTGGTCTAGTTTTAGAATCATTCGTAAAATACCTATTGCTGATGCCATTGTACTTATTGCTGTTTCAGCAATTACCGTTTGGAAAGATTTAGCAGTAGCTGTTATCGCTGGTGTAATAATTTCTGCATTAGTATTTGCTTGGAAAAACGCAACAATGATTAGAGCACGAAAACGTATGCAAGCAGATGGCACAAAAACTTACGAAATTTGGGGACCTTTATTCTTTGGGTCTATTCAGAGTTTTAATTCTAAATTTGATGTAAAGAATGACCCTGAAAACGTTGAAATAGATTTTGTAGAGTCTCGCGTCAGTGACCATTCTGCTATGGAAGCTATATTCAATTTAGTGAATAAATATGAAGCTGCTGGCAAGAGCTTAAAATTGAAACATCTTAGTGAAGACTGCAAAGCTTTAATGTATAAAGCAAGCCCTAAGTTTAAAGAAGTTATTGTCGAAGACATCAATGATCCTCGCTATTATTTAGCGGCCAATCCTGAAGAATTTACAAAACCGCTTTCGGAATACGATTTATAAAAGAAAAGCGACTCAATTGAGTCGCTTTTTTATTTAATAGTTCAATAAGGCTTCAATCTTAGCCTTCACCTTTTCAGTTGAAGGAATCATGGTCTGCTCTAATGTTGAGTTCAAAGGAATGGCAGGCATATTTTCACTACCAATAGTCATTACTGGTGCATCTAAATATTTAAAGCATTCTTCTTGAATTTTTCCAGCTAATGCTCTCGCAAAACTATTATCACTTGGCTCTTCGGTTACCACTAAGCATTTACCAGTTTTCTTAACCGACTTCATTATCGTTGCTTCATCTAGAGGATACAATGTTCTTAAATCGATAACTTCTATTTGATCTTTTAAACCCAATTCTTCTGAAGCATTCATTGCCCAATGCACACCCATTCCATAGGTTACAATGGTACACGTTTCTACATCGTCTTGCTTCCAGATTTCTTGTAACAACCAAGCTTTTCCAAAAGGCAATACGTAGTCTTCAGCAGGTTCTACAGAGGTTGCACCTTGTGTTCCTGGTACTTTAGACCAGTACAAACCTTTATGCTCAAAAATAACTACTGGGTTTGGGTCGTGATATGCGGCTTTCATTAAACCTTTTAAATCAGCACCATTACTTGGATAAGCAATTTTTACACCTCTAATATTAGTCACCACACTTTCTACAGAAGATGAGTGGTAAGGCCCACCACTACCATAAGCACCAATTGGCACACGCAAAATCATACTTACAGGCCATTTTCCGTTACTTAAATAACAGCTACGGCTCACTTCGGTAAATAATTGATTGAGTCCTGGCCAAATATAATCGGCAAACTGAACCTCAACAATGGGCTTTAATCCTACCGCACTCATCCCAACCGTAGAACCCACGATAAATGCTTCTTGGATTGGTGTATTAAAAACACGGTCGTCACCAAATTTCTGTGCTAATGTTGCTGCTTCCCTGAACACACCACCTAGTCGGCCACCAACATCTTGTCCATAAAGCAAACACTCTGGATGCTTGCGCATCAATTCTTCTACAGCGAATAAGGCACAGTCTACCATCACAACTTTTTCTGCACCTTCAGGCGAACGCTCACCCTTTTCCTCGGTAATTGGTGTTGGCGCAAAATCGTGCGTAAATAAATCTTCTGGTGTTGGATCTTCAGCTTTTAAAGCTTTTTGAAAATCATTTTCAACCAAGGTTTTTATTTCCGCTTCAATAGTATCAATATCCTTTTGGTTGAAACCATTATCTAACATTTGCTGTTTTAAAACAGGATATGGATCACGAGATTTTGCTTCTTCTAAATCATCTCGATACCATTCCATACGCACACCAGATGTATGATGATTCAATAATGGTACTTTAGCGTGCACCAAAAATGGACGACGCTCTTCTCTTATGGTTTTTATAACTTTTTCTAGAGCTTCGTAACTTTCAATAAAGTTAGCACCATCAATAGAAATGGCTTCTAATCCGTGAAAACCTTTTGCATATTCTGCAGCATTTTGAGCTCTGGTTTCAGCTTCATTGGCTGAAATATCCCAACCATTGTCTTGCACCAAATATAGAATTGGCATTTGCTTTAACGCTGCCATTTGAAAGGCTTCTGCAATTTCGCCTTCGGTAACTGATGCATCACCTAAACTACAAACCGTGATTGGATTTAATTGCGATTCTTTGCTATCCTTCTGAACAACATTTGAATTTTGAAGTCCTTGCTTTTCCAAATATTGCATTCCCATCGCGACACCAGTTGCAGGAATGGCTTGCATACCTGTTGCTGATGATTGATGTGGAATTTTAGGCTTATCAGCATCTTTTAAACTTGGATGCGAATAATAGGTTCTTCCACCAGAAAATGGATCATCTTTTTTAGCTAATACCTGAAGCATTAAATCGTAAGGTGTCATACCAAAAGCTAACAACATTGCATCGTCTCTGTAATACGGAAATGCATAATCTTGAGGTAACAATTGCATTCCTAAAGCTGTCTGAATGGCTTCGTGACCACGTGATGTGGCGTGCACGTATTTTGAAACTACTTTGAAGTTAGCCTCATACAATTCTGCCATTGCTTTGGCGGTTACTAAATTGGTAAATCCTTTTTTTAATATGTCTTTATTCATTGTTTTCTGAACTTATTTTTGCGTTAGGGATTGCAGCGGCATCCTTTTTTGCCATTAAAAGCAAAAAAGATATAGTGTAAAGCCCGACCCTTGTGGTAACGCCCAAATTATTTTAAGCTAGCTCTTCTTCAACCTTTATCATCCAGTTGAATTTATCTTCAATTTTTCCTGTTTTTATGGCATTTAGCGTGTCGTTAACCTCTAATCCTACCGGACTTTCGTCAGAGACGTGAATGTCGCCATTTTCTGTACCAATGCTCTGAATGTAAGCAATACCAACGGCTGTTCCTGTTCCGAAAGCTTCCTCTAAAAGGCCTTTTTCTGATGCTTCACGGATTTCGGTAAGCGTGATTGGACGCTCAATAACTTCAAAACCTTTATCTTTTAAAATATCGATAACGCTCATTCTGGTAATGCCATCGAGAATGGCGCCATCGCGACGCGGTGTGATGAATTTTCCATCGATTTTGAAGAAAATATTCATTGTTCCCACCTCTTGAATGTACTCGTGCTCAACAGCATCTAGCCACAATACTTGGTCATAGCCTTTTGCTTTTGCCAATTCCGTTGGACGAATTGCTGCAGCATAATTTCCAGCTGCTTTTGCTTCGCCTGTACCACCATCTACGGCACGAACGAATTTCTTTTCTGCCCACAATTTTATACGCTTGCTGAAAAATGGTCCTGCTGGTGATGCCATAATGATAAACTTGTAACTTGTGGCTGCACGCATACCGATAAAGGCTTCATCGGCATACATAAACGGACGTAAGTACAAGGCACTACCTTCTTGTGGTGGAATCCACGCTTTATCCATAGCTACAAGCTGTTTTAAACCTTCTACAAACAACTCTTCTGGAACATTTGGCATTCCCATTCGGTCAGCACTAAAGTTTAAACGCGCTGCATTTTTATCGGCACGGAATAGCATTGGTGTTCCGTCGGCATCTACATTAGCTTTCATACCTTCAAAAATGGCTTGTCCGTAATGCAACGCCATTGCTGCTGGATGCGTTGGAATTAAAGCTAAAGGTTCTATTCTTGGGTTTTGCCATTCACCATCTTTATAATCGCAGATAAACATATGATCTGTGAAAGAGGTTCCTAATGGTATGTTGTTGAAGTCGATGGTATCGACTTTTGATTTTTCTATTTTTTTGATTGCTATGTTGTAAGACATAATTTTTATAAATGATGAAATCCTGAATCAAGTTCAGAATGACAGTTAACTATATTTTTCTATTCGTATCAAATTGCTCTAAATAATCAGCAACTCTTCGCACAAAGCTTCCTCCTAGGAAACCATCTACGACACGATGGTCGAAAGACAGTGATAAGTACATCATACTTCTAATAGCGATTTCATCGCCTTTTTCAGTTTCAATGACTTCGGCTCGCTTTTTAATAATTCCTAATGCTAAAATGGCAACTTCTGGTTGGTTGATTATTGGTGTTCCCATAACGCTTCCAAACGTCCCAACATTAGAAATAGTGAACGTGCTGCCTTTGATATCGTCGCCACTCAACTTGTTTTCTCTTGCTTTGCCTGCTAGCTCGTTTACGTTTTCGGCTAACGTTTTTAAGTCTTTGGTATCTGCATTTCTAACTACTGGCACGATTAAATTACCACTTGGTAATGCTGTTGCCATACCAATATTAATGTCTTCTTTTACGATGATATTATTACCATCAACGGACGCATTGATATTTGAAAAATCTTTGACCGCTTTAGCTACGGCTTCTACAAACAATGGTGTAAACGTTAGTTTTTCGCCATATTTTTCTTGAAACGCAACTTTATTTTCATTTCGCCAGTTTACCATATTAGTTAAGTCTGCTTCAACATAAGCAGTGACGTGCGGTGACGTATGCTTGGAATACACCATATGATCTGCAATCATTTGGCGCATACGATCCATTTCTACAATCTTTCCTTTGCCTTTATCGAACGTTAATTGCGGAATGCGATAAGCCGTTGGATCTTGAACCACTGGTTGTGCGAACTTGTATGGTCTACCGTCTTCGATATAATTGAATACATCGCTTTTTCTTAATCGTCCTTCGTTTCCGGTTGCTGGGATTCTTGCTAATTCTTCAAAACTAATATGATGCTCCTTTGCAATGGAAATGATTAATGGTGAGAAGAATGTATTTGTATTATTAACTGAAAATGAATTTGAAGTGGATACCTCAATTGTGCTCGATGTAATAGAACGCTTCTTTTTTGATTGCTTTTTATCTTTTTTAGACGCTTCGCTATCGTTCTGAATGACATCAGTTTTCTTTGTTGATTTTACTTCTTCAGAAACTTCTAAAATAGCGATAACCTCACCAACTTTTACCACATCTTTTGCTTGGTATTTGGTTTCTAACAACGTTCCTGCTGCTGGTGCTGGCACTTCGTTATCCACCTTATCTGTGGCTACTTCTAATATGATATCGCCTTCATCAAAAGAATCGCCTTCATTGATTAACCAATTAATGATGGTTCCTTCTGTGATGCTCTCGCCCATTTTGGGCATTTTTAGTTCAAATTTAGACATAGTCTTTATCTTCAATTTAGATTCCACATCAAGTGCGGAATGACTAAACGCATTAACTAGCGTTTGTTAGTTTTTATTTCTTACGCGTTAGCGATTGAAACGGCATCCTTTTTTGCTATTAAAAGCAAAAAAGATATAGCACTTCGACTTCGCTCAGTATAAATTACAAGCGCGACCCTTGTGGTAACGCCCAAATTATTTTACTTTTTCATAAAATCCCTCAAAGTGTCATATGCACCTTCTTGGATTTTCATATTTTCAGGAACTTCGCGTAGTGGCTCAACGGCTTTTAAACTGTTGTGACAATCTTGCGGCAACTGCTGATATAACTGCGTTCCTTTAGTTTTCCAAGCAATCATCTCGTCGCTTACTTGCTTGATGACTTTTGCTGGATTACCAACCACCAAACTACGAGGTGGAATTTTAGTTTCTGCCTTAACAAATGCCATTGCTCCAACAATACTTTCATCTCCAATTTCGGCATCATCCATAATTACGGTATTCATACCAATAAGACAGTTTCGACCCAAATTGGCTCCGTGAATGATGGCTCCGTGACCAACGTGCGCACTTTCTTTTAGGGTAATAGATTTACCCGGAAACATATGCACTGTACAGTTTTCTTGCACATTAACACCATCCTCTAAAATGATTTGTCCCCAATCTCCACGAATGGCAGCACCTGGACCGATGTAACAGTTTTTGCCAATGATGACATTGCCAGTGACTGCAGCCAATGGATGCACGAAACTACTTTCGTGTACGACTGGTGTGTATCCTTGGAATGCGTAAATCACTATTTAAATCGTTTTAATGTTTCTTTTGTAAAATCACTTAATACCAAGCGACCACTAATGGCTGCTCTTTCAGCTAGAAGCTTGTCCCAATCTTCGGTACCTTGCCAGAAGATTTTCTTCATTTCTTTCATTGCTTCTGGATTGTAGTTACAAAGATTTTCAGCAAAGGTTTTTATGGCTTCGTCTAAAGCTTCTGTAGTATCAAAAACCTGCGTAAATAAGCCTTTTTGTTTTGCCCATTCTGCAGGATAAAATGTATTGGCATCAATGGCGATTTGTGACATTCCGCTTAAACCTAACTTACGTTCTACGGCTGGACCAACCACAAATGGACCGATACCAACATTTAGCTCGCTTAACTTTATAGCTGCAAATTTTGTTGCCATACAATAATCGGTTGCCGACGCAACTCCTACTCCACCACCAACGGTTTTTCCTTGCACGCGACCAATAATGAATTTTGGACATTTTCGCATCGCATTAATCACGTTAGCAAATCCTGAAAAGAAGACTTTCCCTGTGGCTTCATCATTAATATTGATAAGCTCGTTAAAACTTGCCCCAGCACAAAACGTTCTATCGCCTCCACTTTTAAGAACGATGACTTTAATGTCGTCATTATTGCCTGCATCGGTAATAGTCTGTGCTAGTTCAGCCAGAATATTTCCTGGTAATGAATTATGCGCAGGATGAAAAAATTCGATGTATCCTACTTGGTTTTCTATGGTTTGTTTTACGTATGGTTGTTGTTCTGACATAATTATATTAATCCAAATTGTTCAAAATGATGATTTAAATGTTTTCTTTCTAGTAAGTAAGATTCGTAACGATTCAACTCTCCAAACACTAAATTCTTCAATTTAGCACCTGGATTTTCCTTGAAAAACTCGATGTATTTTTTGCGTTGTTCCTTAAACTTCTCAATCGCTGTTTCTAAATCTTGATGTTTTAAATCGTCTAGTGTGTCTTTTTCTAACTGTGGAAATTGAGAATTTTGTGGAAACTTTCTATAGTTATATAAACTTGCGTGCACCTTGTCTAAAATCTTTTCTGGTGTGGCAATTTCAAAATCTTGAATTTCGCCAGACGCAATTTTATAAGTGTATTCTAAATGCTCCACCATATGTTGAGGCGTCATAATGCCCCATTTTGGTTTGGCATCTGCTTTTAATTTTGATAAACATTCGTTTATTTTTTCTTCAGTCATTTCAACAAAGGTTTCTTGCTTTTTCTGAACCATTGTTAAGATGGTAGCCACTGCAACCAACGGACTGTCTTTGTCTGATTTTTGGCTTTCTGGTCGGTTTTCAAAATTAGCATCAAAAACCTCAACGTGCCATTTTACAATACCACTTGGATGCTCTGTTGATGACACATCTCGATCCACTTTTTCCTTACAGGTTAAACGCACATAAATGGTATCGTTGTGATATAACGGTCTTAAAAATCGGATAGAATCCAAACCGTAATTTGCTGCTACAGGGCCTTTATTAGGATACACAAACAAACCAGCTGCAGCCGAAATTATAAAATAACCGTGAGCTGTTCGCTTTTCGAAAATACTTCCATCTAAAGAAGTAATATCTGTATGTGCGTAAAAATGGTCCCAAGTTAAATTGGCAAAATTCTGAATATCAGTATCCGTAAGTGTACGCTTATGCGTTTTTAAAGACATTCCTGGTTGAATATCTTCCCAATGGTACTTAAACGGATGGTCTTCAGCTTCTTTATATTTTGCATTTTGCTGATATATGCCAGTGATTTCGGTAATTGTTGATGGTGTTCCTTGAATCGCAGTTCGTTGCAAATAGTGTTTAATACCGCGCATTCCACCCATTTCTTCTCCACCACCAGCACGTCCTGGACCTCCGTGAACCAAGTACGGTAACGGCGAACCGTGACCTGTACTTTGTTTTGCCATTTCGCGATTAATCACCAATATTCTTCCGTGATGACTTGCTGCATTTACCACATAATCAGTCGCGATGTTATCATCATAAGTTGCAATAGAAGACACTAACGAGCCTTTACCCATTTGCGCTAATTGCACAGCTTCGTCCATTGATTTGTATGGCATAATGGTACTTACTGGTCCGAATGCTTCGCGCTCGTGAACAACATTATTTTGGAAAGGATTATCAGTTCTAAACACCACTGGACTGATGAATGCACCTTTATTAGCATCCGCACCAATGGTTTCGATATTATCGAGATTGCCATAAACCATTTCAGCTTCTTTGCTGATGTCTGCAATGGAACTTTTAACGGCTTCAACTTGCTGTTTGCTTACCAATGAGCCCATTCGTACTTCCTTAAGTCTTGGGTCTCCAATGGTTACTTTATCGAGTTCTTTTGCTAATGCAATTTGAACATCTTCAACTAAATTTTCAGGAACAATAATGCGTCGGATGGCTGTACATTTTTGTCCGGCTTTTACGGTCATTTCCTTTCGAACTTCCTTAACAAACAAATTGAATTCTGGTGTTCCAGGAACTGCATCTTCTCCTAAAATAGAGGCGTTAAGCGAATCGGCTTCCATAGTAAAAGGCACAGATTCTTCAATTAATCTTGCGTGTGCTTTTAACAAACGACCTGTTGCTGCCGAACCTGTAAAAGTTACGACATCTTGAGATTCAACCGTATCTAAAACAGTTTTTACGGTTCCGTTTATGATTTGAAGTGCGCCTTCTGGTAAAATACCTGAATTGATAATTTCTCTCGCTACAGCTTCAGCTAAATAAGCCGATGATGGCGCTGGCAAAACCACTGCTGGTACACCAGCCATCCAATTGACAGCACACTTTTCTAACATTCCCCAAACCGGAAAATTAAATGCGTTGATATGTACTGCAACACCTTTTTTGGGCACCATAATATGATGCGCCATAAAGCGTCCCCCTCGAGACAAATCGATTGGGTCGCCTTCTACGTGAAACGATTTGTTTGGAAACAATTTTCGTAATGATGCGTTGGCAAACAGGTTACCAAAACCACCTTCAATATCTATCCAACTATCTACACGTGTTGCGCCAGTTCTGTAACTTAAATCGTAAAATTGTTCTTTGCGTTTTGTAAGGCAAAGTGCTAATTTTTTGAGCATATTACCTCGCTCTTGAAAGGTCATTTTACGAAGTACTTCACCTCCTTTTGTGCGTCCGTAGTTAAGAACTTCAGGAATATCTAATCCTTCAACAGCCCAATTTGTGAAGTGTTCGCCTGTTATGGCGTCGTAAATTGGTGCTCCTTCTTCTTTTCCTGTGGTCCATTGTCCTTGGACGTAGTGTTGAATTTTGTTCATCTTAATGCCCACGAAAGTGGGTATCTATTTAAATTAAACTTCTTTTCGTGTTGGCGCTACCTAAAGGTCGGGCTTTCCGTTATATCTTTTTTACTTGTTCTCGATACATCCCGATCTTTATTGTCGGGACACTCGACCTGAGGTAAAAAAAGATGTCACTTCAATCCCTAACGCACTTACTTGCTATGTTTTTTCTTAACCAAAGTTTGTTTTCTTTTTGCTAAGAGATTCCTGCCTACGCAGGAATTCGTTCAATCACAGCGGCATAGCCTTGACCCACGCCAATACACATTGTTACCAATGCGTAACGTTTGTTTTGCTCTTTGAGCTCTAAAGCCGCTGAATAGGCGATTCTGGTGCCTGTAACGCCAAGCGGATGGCCTATTGCGATAGAGCCTCCATTTGGATTGATTCTTGGGTCATTGTCTGCCAATCCCCAAGCTCTGGTACACGCCAATGCTTGCGCTGCAAAGGCTTCGTTGAGCTCTATGATGTCGATATCATCCATTGTTAATCCGGCTTTTGCCAAAGCTTTGTTGGACGCCTCGACTGGACCAATGCCCATAATTCGAGGTTCTACACCTACGACAGCCGAACTCACGATGCGCGCTAAAGGCTTTAGATTGTATTTTTTCACAGCCTCTTCACTAGCGATAATGGTTGCTGCTGCTCCATCGTTTAATCCTGATGCATTTCCTGCGGTTACGCTTCCGCCTTCTTTTTTAAAGGCTGGTCGTAATTTGGCTAAAATCTCTTTTGATGTTGTTGGTTTTACAAATTCGTCTTTTGCAAAAACGATTGGGTCTTTTTTGCGTTGAGGAATTTCGACAGGTAGAATTTCTTTTTCTAATCGCCCGTTTTCTTGTGCTTGTGATGCTTTCATCTGACTCCAGTATGCGAATGCATCTTGGTCTTCTCGCGAAATGTTATATTTCTCGACAAGATTTTCGGCTGTCATTCCCATTCCGTCTGTGCCATACATTTCGTGCATTTTTGGGTTTACAAAACGCCATCCGAATGTGGAATCGTAAAGTTTTGAATCGCCTCCAAAAGCGCTTGATGGTTTTGCCATAACGTATGGTCCGCGTGTCATATTCTCAACACCTCCAGAAATAAACACATCGCCATCGCCTGCTTTTATCGCTCTGTTAGCGTGAATAATTGCTGACAAACCTGAACTACACAGTCTATTCACGGTTTCTCCTGGAACTGTAAATGGTAATCCTGCTAAAAGTGATGCCATACGAGCTACGTTACGATTGTCTTCTCCTGCTTGATTAGCACAACCCAGAATAACATCGTCGTATGCTTCTTTTGGAATGTTTGGGTTTCGTTTTACGATTTCTTTAATTACTAAAGCTGCTAAATCATCTGTACGTACAGCCGATAATGTGCCTTTGTAATTTCCTATTGGTGTTCTTATGCCATCTATTATGTATGCTTCCATATTATTTTGAAATCGAAGCCGAAATCGAAATTGAAGTCGAACTTCTTACTTTTTATTTTTCTCTATTCTTTTTTTAGATCCTGAATCAAGTTCAGGATGACAAGTCTTTTTTACTCCCAATCTTTTTGAGTGCGATAAACAACACCTTTAAAAAGTGCTACCAGTTCATCTCCTCGTTTTACTTCTACGATATTAAATCCGAGTCTGTTTTTTACGTTTTCTATCACAGATTCAGCGACTAAATAATCTCCTTCATTTAATGCTTCTATATGGTTGATGCTGGTTTCTATAGACACAGCAAATTTTCCGTGTGTATTTGCCGCAAAACCAAAAGCGGTATCTGCCAATGCATAACTGATTCCACCGTGTGCTTTTCCCATACTATTAAGCATTTCCTTGCGAACCGTCATTGCCACGCGACAACGACCGATTTCGCATTCTAGGATTTCGATGCCTAACCAAGTGCTGAATGCATCTTGACTTAACATTTTATGTGGAATTTGTTCTCCTTGCATTAAAAGAATGTTTTATTTTCTTTATTCATTTTACGCAACAACGGACTACAACGGTAGCGGTCTTCGTGATACTCATTGTACAATTCATCTAATTTTGTTACACACCAATCAATGCCTTTTTCATCTGCCCAGGCTAATAATCCTTTTGGATAGTTAACACCTTTAGTCATAGCGTTGTCTATATCTTCTGCTGATGCGATGTTTAAAAACAAAGCGTCTGCTGCTTCGTTGATTAACATTACTAGAACACGGTCGAAAATGTTTTTTGCTAATTCGCTATCTTCTTTTGGTTCTTGCTTTACAGCTCCTTCAGAATAATCATAGTAACCTTTTCCTGTTTTTCTTCCTAAATAGCCTGCTTCACTTAAACGCTTTTGTGTGAAACTTGGCTTGTATCTTGGGTCGAAATAAAAGGCTGTAAATACGGTTTCCGTTACTGTGTAATTGACATCATTGCCAATAAAATCCATTAATTCGAATGGTCCCATTCTGAAACCTCCCAATGTTTTTAAACTATGGTCAATGGTTTCAAAATCAGCGATACCTTCTTCGTAAATTCTTAACGCTTCTCCATAAAATGGTCGCGCTACGCGGTTTACGATAAAACCAGGTGTATCCTTGGCAACAGCTACTGTTTTTTTCCAACTTTTTATGGTTTCAACCGATTTGTCTAAAACCGCTTTTGAGGTTTGCACTGCTGGAATAACCTCAACCAATTTCATTAATGGTGCTGGGTTGAAAAAGTGTATACCGATGCAACGTTTTGGTTTTTGTAATGATGATGCTATGGATGCTATGGATAAACTCGATGTGTTTGATGCTACAATACAATCATCCGCAACATAGCTTTCCAATTCTGAAAAAACTTTCTTCTTGATATCGATATTTTCTACGATAGCTTCAATCGTAATATTTGAATCTGCTAATGCTTTTAGACTATCGACATACGTTATATTTGACTGAATTCTGTTTTTTTCTTCGGCATCTATTCGACCTTTTTCAATGAGTCTATTTAATATTTTTTCAAGGCTTGCTTTAGCTTTGTCTAAAGCCGCTTGGTTGGTATCGTATAATTTCACAGAACAACCTGCAGTTGCCGCTACTTGAGCGATACCGCTTCCCATTGTTCCTGAACCGATTATTCCTACGTTCATTATTTTCCTTTAAAAGTTGGTTTACGTTTTTCTACAAAAGCTGAAACACCTTCTTCGTAATCTTCCGTTTGAGCTGCTTCTATTTGTAATTTTGATTCTAATGCTAATTGCTCTTCCAAATTATTGGTTAAGGATTGATTAAAGGCTTCCTTAATTTTCCCTAAAGCTAATGTTGGCATATTAGCGAGTTTCAATGCTAATTTATTCACGTCTTCTTCAAAACTTTCTAATGGCAACACTTTGTATATCATTCCCATTTTTTCGGCTTCATCGGCAGACACTTTATCACCTAACATCGCTAATGCTGATGCTTTTTGAAAACCTATTAAGCGAGGTAAAAAAAAGGTTCCTGCGCTGTCTGGTATTAAACCTATTAAGCTAAACGCTTGAATGAAACTTACTTTTTCGTGAGCCACAACAATATCACAAGCCAATGCGATGTTTGCTCCTGCTCCTGCTGCCACACCATTTATCGCACCAATGATTGGTTTTTTAATGTTTCTAATTCTGGTGATAATTGGATTGTAATGCTCTTCTAGAATTTTCTTGAATCCTGGGTTTAATTCCGGACTTGTTACTTCTTTTAAGTCTTGACCTGCGCAAAATGCTTTTCCGTTTCCGGTTAGCACGATTGCTCTTACTTCAGAATTACTTTCGCAATCGTCAAAAACTTGCTGTAGATTTAATGCCATTTCTCGATTAAAGCTATTAAAAACTTCTGGTCGGTTTAGTGTGATATAGGCTATGTTGTTTTTTATTTTAAGCTGAATGCTTTCCATATTTTTTTCTTTTATTTTGGATTCCGCATCAAGTGCGGAATGACAAATCACTTCAAACATTTAAAATAATCAAATGGTTCTTGGCAGTCGTTGCACTGGAATTGTGCTTTACAAGCTGTTGAACCAAATTGACTTATCATTTTAGTATTTGTGCTTCCGCATTGCGGACATTTTACTAATTGTTTTCCTTCCAGTAACACGGACTTGTCGGCTTCTTCATCTAATGGTGCTGCGATACCGTAATCTTCGAGTGCTTTTCTGCCTCTTGGTGTAATCCAATCGGTTGTCCAAGCTGGATGTAAAATCAAATCTACTTCAGCGGTATAACCTGCTTTTTGCATTGCGCGTTTGATATCATCTCCGATAACATCCATTGCAGGACAGCCGCTGTAGGTTGGTGTGATTTCGATTTTTACAATATCATTTTCGATAACAGCAGAACGCACAACTCCCATATCCATAATGGATAATACTGGGATTTCTGGGTCGCTTACACTTTCCAGTATTTTATATAACTTTTGGTCTATTTGTAATTTGTCTTTTGTCAAAATTAAATCTTAAAACACCCCTAAAGTCCCCTCAAGGGGACAATTAAAATTACAATATTGATACTCTCTTCTTCGACTTCGTCTTCAGTTTCGATTTCAATTTAAGATTCCTGCTTTCGCAGGAATTTGTTACCATTCCATATTTGGATAGGTGCGTTGCATATATTGTAAATCGGCTAGCAAGTAACCCATATGTTCGGTATGAATGCCTTGCTTTCCTCCTTTTTGAAAGTATTTGCTTTCTGGAACGCTTAACGTCGCTTCTTCTAAAACTGCATTTACTTCTTCGTAATAGGCATCTTTTAATTTAGTGACATCTACTCCAACGCCTTCAGCAACCATAGCTTTATCAGCTTCGGTTTGATGAAATAATTCATCGGTATACGTCCATAAATCATTTATTGCTGTTTGAATACGACTATGACTTTCTTCAGTACCATCTCCTAACCGCTTAATCCAATCGGATGAGAAACGCTTATGGTAACTCACTTCTTTGATGGATTTTTTTGCGATAGCTGATAAGTTTAAATCGGTACTTTTTTCTAATTCGGTTAGCATTAAAAAATGATATACATCGAATAAGAATTGTCTTGCCATTGTGTACCCAAAATCGGTATTTGGTTGCTCTACCAATAACACATTGAAGTACTCGCGTTCTTTACGAAGCATCGCGATATCATCTTCTGTTCTGCCATCTCCGGCAATTTTTGTTGCATATTGATAATAACTACGTACTTGCCCTAATAAATCTAACGACATATTGGTGCACGCGATATCGGTTTCTAAACTTGGTCCGTGACCGCAAAGCTCTCCTAATCTCTGACCGAGAATTAGGCTGTTGTCTGCGATACCTAGGATGTAGTTGTATAAGTTTTCATTTTTCATTTTTAATCAAATTGAGACCTTTCGACTGCGCTCAAGGTGACATTTAACATAAATAAAGAGATCCTGAAACGAGTTCAGGATGACAAAGCCTTGCTTTGTTACATATGTTTTACGTCGTCTGGTAAATCATAAAATGTTGGATGACGATACACCTTGTCTTGTGCTGGTTCAAATAATTCGCCATTATGCTCTGGATTTGATGCTGTAATATGCTTACTTTCTACAATCCAAATGCTTACACCTTCGTTACGTCTTGTGTAAACGTCCCTTGCATTTTCTAAAGCCATTTCTGCATCTGCTGCATGAAGACTTCCGAAATGACGATGTTCTAATCCGTTTTTACTTCTTACGAAAACCTCCCAAAGTGGCCAGTTCTTTTTATTAGACATTAGATATTAGATATTAGATGTTAGACTTTATCAGAGTACTTCTCTCATTTCTCATTTCTCGAGTCTAACCTTCTGATTATACTACTTGTTTGTTTTTTCTTTCTTGTTGTTTTTCTGCATGAGCCATAGCTGCGTCTCTAACCCATTCGCCACGTTCCCAAGCACCAACTCTTGCTTTCATTCTTGCTTTGTTCATTGGTCCGTGACCTTTAACAACTTGCCAGAATTCATCCCAATCAATCTCACCGAAATCGTAGCTCTGACGCTCTTCATTCCATTTTAAATCTGGGTCTGGAATTGTTAATCCTAAAATATCAGCTTGTGGCACGGTTTGATCAATAAACTGCTGACGCAACTCGTCATTGGTTTTTCGCTTCAGTTTCCATTTCATTGATTGTTCGGTATGAACAGACATATCATCAGTTGGACCTAACATCATTAAACTTGGCCACCACCAACGGTTGAGTGCATCTTGCGCCATTTCCTTTTGTTCTGGTGTTCCATTACAAAGCTTTAGCATAATTTCGTAACCTTGGCGCTGGTGAAAACTTTCTTCTTTACACACGCGTACCATTGCTCTTGCATAAGGTCCGAAAGAGGTGCTACAAAGTGGCACTTGATTGATAATGGCTGCACCATCTACCAACCAACCGATAGCTCCCATATCTGCCCAAGTTACTGTTGGATAATTGAATATGGAAGAATATTTTGCTTTACCTGAATGCAATTGCTCATATAACTCGTCTCGCGAGATTCCTAATGTTTCGCAAGCACTATATAGGTATAATCCGTGACCAGCTTCGTCTTGTACTTTTGCCAATAAGGCTACTTTACGACGTAAGGATGGCGCACGAGTAATCCAGTTACCTTCTGGCAACATTCCTACAATTTCGGAATGTGCATGCTGACTAATTTGCCTAATATGCGTTTGGCGATATTTTTCTGGCATCCAGTCTTTCGGTTCAATTTTTTCGTCGCGAGCGATACGCGCTTCAAATTGCTCTTCTAGGCTTTTTATTTGTTCTTCACTCATTTCTTTTAGCTTTTGGCTATTAGCATTTTGCTGTTAGCTAGTGAAACTTAATTTTTCTTTTTCAATATTATGAGATTCCTGCTTTCGCAGGAATTTTACACGTCGAAATCGACCACCACTTTTTTAGTAGTTGGAACGGCTTGACAACTTAACACATAGTTTTGTGCGACTTCATCTTCTTCTAATGCGTAGTTGATTTTCATTTCAACTTCGCCTTCCATTACTTGGCACTTACAGGTACTGCAAACGCCCCCTTTGCATGCAAATGGCAAATCTGCTCCGGCAGTTAGTGCGCCATCTAAAATATTATCATCGTCTTGCTGCATTGTGAAACGGAATTCTTTTCCGCCATCGATAATAACAACTTCGACACCATCAATTTTTTGTTCTGATAAACGCTCAACACGTTTTTTATCTTCTTCGGTTAGGCCTTTTACAAATAATTCGAAATGAATTAAATCTTTTGGCAAACCGGCTTCAGCCAGATAATTACTCACGTAATTGACCATATCTTCTGGCCCACACAAAAACACTTCGCTTGTATCTGGAATATCAATGAATGTTTTGGTGAGAACTTTCATTTTCTCATCATCAAAACGACCATTGAACAACTCAATATCTCGCTTTTCTTTGGTTAGGAAATAATAGATTTCTAAACGACCGAAATAGGCATTTCTTAATTGCTCTAACTCTTCCTTAAAGATAATGGATTTTGCTGTTCTATTGACATAAAACAACTTACAAGTTGAGTTTGGCTCTGCTGCCAAATGCGCTTTAATCATTGAAAGAATTGGCGTAACACCACTTCCTGCTGCAAAAAACAAATAGTTTTTAGCATTGTCTGCATTACAATCTACGCCAAATGTTCCGCTAGGTGCCATAACATCTAGCTCGTCTCCTGCTTTTAATGTGCTATTGACAAAGGTTGAAAACTTCCCTCCTGGAATTTCTTTGACTGCCACTTTCCATTCGTTATCAAATGGACTAGAACATAGCGAATATGAACGGCGTACATCTTCGCCATTAATTAATGCCTTAAGCGTTAAATGTTGCCCTTGCGAGAATTTAAATTCGTCTTGCAATGCTTCAGGAATATCAAAAGTTACAACTGATGTGTCTTTTGTTTCCTTGTAAATATCTTTTATTCTTAATTTATGAAAATCTGCCATAAGCCCCTTCTGTCCTTCGGACATCTTCCCCAAAAGGGAAGAATTTATTTTATCTTTAATTAAGGTCTGTTTTACACAATCACCCGAAAACGATTTCGAGTCCTGATCTCAAAACTAACGCTTGTTAGTTTACCAGACAAATTTACAAAAATTAATCGATTTTTTTGTTAATACCGTTAATTAACACTTCACTTAATTGTTGAGACAACTCTTCAGTGTTTAAGTCTTCTTTTTTAGGAATCCATAGGTAGAGAGAACGCAGTGTTGATAAAATTGAAAAGAGCATGACTTCGATATTTTCATTTATTATCTCTTCCTTTTTGATGCCTTGTTGAATAATATTTCTGAATTCATCTTCATAATTAGAACGCAGTTGCAAGTAATACTCTAATTTTTCTTCAAGATGCATCCAATCGTTATTAAGAGAAGCCATTCCATAGGTATTATGAGAGGTAATATTAACATGCAGTTTAACAATATCTCTAAGCTTTTCGATATTTGACTTATTGGATTTTTGGATTTCCTGCAATCCAGTAGTAAATTCTTCTGCCAAGGAAATTATTATCTCTTTCAGAATTTGTTGCTTAGAATTTATATGATTATAAAGACTTGCCGCTTTCATACCCATTTCTGTAGCCAAATCGCGCATAGTTACAGCACTATATCCTTTTTCTTTAAATAGTTTAGCTGCAGTTTTTATGATTTCGTCTTTACGAGTTTCGTTTTTCAATTTCAAAAGTTAATATTTAACCGTAAATTTATACAAAAAGAAAAACTATGGGATTTTTGGATTTTATTTTTGGCGCAAAAAAAAGACAAGTTGACTTTTACATGAAGAATGGTGCCGAAATACTAGACGTGAGAACGCAACGTGAATGGGACAATGGTCATATTGAAGGCTCCAGACACATACCTTTAGACAACTTAAAAAATCACGTTGATGAATTAAAAGCTCTAAACAAACCCCTTGTTGTTTGTTGCGAAAGTGGTGTTCGTTCTGCTAAGGCAGCAAAATTTTTAAACCTCAATAACATTGACGCTATAAATGGAGGTGGTTGGGTTTCTTTGAAAAGCAAGCTATAATTTAAGATTATTGAAGACTTCTAAACTTTCAATTGGTGCTTGATTATACTCTAAAGCCCAACCTAAAGAGTTAGTTAAAATATAAAACTTCGAAAGTTCGCTTAGCAATCTGTTTTGTGCATTAGACTTTAAATCGGAAGCTTCAATTTTCTTCATTAATTGTTCGCGTACTGTTTTTTTAATTTCGTTATAGTCTTTTGCTTCAAATGGATTGAGATAATCAGCTTGTATATCGTAGTATTCGAAATCTGGGTTGATTTTTATTTCTTCTTTTGGGATAGTTAATATTTGAAGTGTTTTTGTAGTCTCGTCAATATTATATTCAATTTTAGACAAGTCGTAAGCTATAGTTACATCAGCATTTACAACTACCAAAGCTTTCTTTTCAACTTCAATTAAATCGCCAAACATACGCTTGGAATTTTCATAAGAAAACACTTCGCTAAAATGACCTTCGGTTACCACCAGTTTACTGACGTTTTTTAACTGCTCTTGTATTAAAGCTGAATTTTCCTTTAGGATTATTTGCTCTTCTTTTTTATCACCACAATACTTAAAGGTAAAAAGAACAATAAGCGTGATTATGACTCCAAATAAAATTTTTCTCATACCTCTAAAATACAAAAAAGCACTGGTTGCTTCGACATTGAAGCCTAACCAATGCTTTAAATACCTTAATAGATTAATAGCATTACAAACATAACTATTAACTTATTTTCTTAAGTTATAAAAAGATTAAAGTAGTATTAAATTTACTTTTTAAGCTCTAATTTTTCAGCAAAATAATCACAAAAATCTTTCATTGTTGCTGTCATTTTTTCATCTTGAGTTGCTCTATTAAAAGTATCACTCATAGCAACTAAGGTTTGATGAAAAAAGACTTTCATCTCATCAACAGGCATGTCTTTAGTCCACAAATCAATTCTTAGTGTTTCTTGAGCTTTACTATCCCAAACCGATAGCAACATTGCTTTTGCCTCTTCGTTTTCAACACCTCCATCCTTAGCAGTCCATCGTAGCGTTTCAGGAATGTGATTTTCGTCTAATTCAACATTTAACTCTATAGTTGATTTTTTATTTTCACTCATTATCTGTTCGGTTTATATTTTGCATTATTAAAAATTTCAACTGCATCTTTTTGCAGCATATCCATGAAGTCATCGTTATTATTCTCCATGTAGGATTTTACAATTTGCCAACCTATAAATTGCCCTAATTTACCAGGAGACTCAGTATCTAGTTCTAGATAAAACTTTGTAAAAGGCGCTGGAGCAGTAAATCTTGCAGGCAAGCTAGAATCGGTATTATACAATAATTCCTTTGAAATAAAATACCTCCAAATTTGGTCTTCATTAGAAATTGCCCACTCTAGTTGCTCTTTGGTGTAACCAATTTTTTCAGCATCAGTTTTAAACGGAATTATCTTATCCATAAAATACAATGTCTTACCAAAATAAATCATTTCGTCTAGTAAGGTTTTTCTTTGTGATTGATAAATATACCTGTCAGCATAAGCAGCAGCCAAATCTGGTGTGATTTGAGAAGGCTTCATGTTTTCTGAAATGTATTTTGGAATTCCACCATAAAATTCGTGGTCAGCTCCCAAATAAGTATCAAGAGCCACCAGAGCGATTGTATCAGTTACATACACTTTGTCTCTATACCTTACATAATCAGAAAAAGTTACCACTCTTGGCGCTGAAAATGTTTTGTCGTAATACTTTAAATGCTGAAATAGCTTTTTGATTTCGTGTTCCTGAGACGCAAAATTATTGAACACTTTATCAATCTCAACAAACAACTGCTGTTGTAAAGTATCAGACATTCTATGTGTTAAGACCGAATCGTTTTCGGTTTTTGAAAACATAAACGGAAAAGCCGCTTTTAGCTTAGGTAAGTCTTCGGGTTTTGAACTAGCAAACGCTTTATCAAATCGTTCTACCACAACATCAATATCTATAGCAGCAATTTCTTTTTCAACTTTGCTTTCATCTGCACATGAAAACACAAAAGCAAAACCCACAAAAAGTAAAATCAATTTCTTCATAAAAACTTAAACCTTGTTTATTTTTATTACTAATGCGATTAGTTTATTTTTGTTTGCAAAGGTACTATTCTTAGAATTAAATCGTATACAAAATGCAAACAGAAAAAGTTGTCACTCACATTGTAAATTGGTTAAAGGATTATGCAACAAACGCAAAAGTAAATGGATTTGTTGTAGGTGTTTCTGGCGGAATTGATTCTGCTGTAACTTCTACGCTATGCGCAAAAACAGGATTAGATGTTTTGTGTGTAGAAATGCCTATTCACCAAGCGCAAAGCCATGTAACTCGCGCACAAGAACATATTGCACAACTAAAACAACGTTTTTCTAATGTAAAAGACACCAGAGTAGACCTTACTCCTGTATTTGAAGAGTTTAAGACCGAAGTTTCTCTTGAAGGCAAACAAGCTACAGTTGACATGGCATTAGCAAACACCAGAGCTCGTTTAAGAATGACAACTTTATATTACCATGCTGGACTTTTAGGACTTTTGGTTGCAGGAACTGGAAATAAAGTTGAAGATTTTGGTGTTGGCTTTTACACTAAGTATGGTGATGGAGGTGTTGATTTAAGCCCAATTGCTGATTTAATGAAATCGGAAGTTTATAAAATAGGTGAATTATTACAAGTACCTGAATCTATAATGAATGCAGCTCCTAGCGACGGACTTTTTGGTGATGCTAGAAGTGATGAAGATCAAATAGGAGCTTCTTATCCAGAACTAGAGTGGGCAATGCAAATGAAAGACGAAGGAAAAACAATTGCTGATTTTGAAGGTCGTGAGCAAAAAGTGTTTGAAATCTTTATGAGATTTAACTCTTCTAATATGCATAAAATGACACCGATTCCTGTTTGCGAAATTCCTAAAAATTTAAAATAATTTTTAATGATTTAACCTTAAAAATGTTAAAGTTGTTAATTTTTTCCTTATTTTTATATCATAAATCTCCCCTTATAGAGCTTAACCATCTTAAGTTCTAACACGAATTTATAATTCAACTCATTATGATAAAGGTATTAGTTGTAGACAATCATCCTATTATTAGAACTGGCTTAAAATTACTTTTTGAGCACAGTCATGAGATTGATGTTATTGGTGGTGTTGGAAGTGGAATCGAGATTTTTGAATTTGTAAGACGTTATCCTGTTGACGTTATTATCTCAGAAATTGACCTTCCTGAGCTTAATGGTATAACTGCGTTACGCGCCATAAAAAAAGAACATCAAAACCTTAAGGTAATAATGTACAGTCATCATCCTGAAGAAATTTACGCTATAAGCGTACTTAAAGCAGGCGCATCGGCTTATGTATCTAAAACAGTAGATACTGACACTCTTAAAGAAGCTATTCTTAAAGTGCATCAAGGTGATATTTACTTAAGCAACAATATGGCTAAACATCTTACATTTGATGAAGCTAAAAAAACCACAAGCAGACTCTACAAGCGTTTATCTACAAGAGAAGTTGAAGTTTTAAAGTTATTATCTTCAGGTAAAAAGAATAAGGAAATTGCAATGGAATTGGACATTAATGAAAAAACGGTTAGCACCTATAAAGCACGTCTTTTTAAAAAATTGAAAGTTACCAACCTTGTAGATTTAATTCATCAAGCGAAACATTTGGAGCTTACTTAAATTTTACCTCCTACTACTTTCCCAAGTTTTCTAGACAGTAACATTTTAAGCCCTAAATAATCCCTAACATCTTCTAGCACACCTTTTACATTGACATCTTCTCGCAAGGTATCGTTTTTATATTCAGCTACTTTTTTATCAATTAAATAACAACGTAAACTCAAAATGGTTTGACTCACCAATTGCGCAATAGTTTCATTTTTGTCTTTAGGTACAATATGGTTTCTTTCCCAATCATGAAGATTGTAACGCTCGTCGTTCATTAAAATAGTTGTGACCTCACTAGCCATATCCTGACTAAGTTTACTCACAAAATCGCGTGTTGAAAAGTCTTGGTTTTGATGTAAATTATCAATTAAAGTATAGTACAGACTTTTAAAGTTTGGGTTAGTAAACTGCATTTCGTCTTCCTGCAAATCGAGGTAAATTTTCTCAAATACTTTACTAGTATTAATTACAGGTTCTAGCTTTAACTCATTGGTGTTTTCATCTTCCTTTAATACCAAATCTTCAAAATCTTCGGTTTCATTACCATACAAAAGTAGAATTTCAATAATCTTACGTTCTAGCTCATATTGAATATCAATTTTTTGTTTGGGTTGTTCTTGTCTTACAACTTCAAAAGCTTTTTGTTCCTTTTTGAAATCCTTATTGGCTTGCTGATGTTCTTTTTTACTTATTTGCGCCAAAGTACTAAACAGTACATTTTCGCTAATATCCATAATTCTAGAACACTCCTGGACATAAACTTCTCGCTTAATACTATCAGGAATTTTAGAGATACTATTTACAATATCTCTAATGGTTTCAGCTTTTTTTATTGGATCATTTTTAGCTTCTTCAACTAAAATTGAGGCTTTAAACTGAATGAAGTCCTTAGCATTTTCATTTAAAAACGTATTGAGCTCTTCATAAGTATTTTGCTTTGCAAAACTATCAGGATCTTCACCATTAGGAAATGTGCAAA
Source organism: Gaetbulibacter jejuensis (assembly GCF_039524015.1). Lineage (NCBI taxonomy): Bacteria > Pseudomonadati > Bacteroidota > Flavobacteriia > Flavobacteriales > Flavobacteriaceae > Gaetbulibacter > Gaetbulibacter jejuensis. The sequence goes on from NZ_BAAAGF010000005.1 coordinate 67,896, forward strand.
CCCTTACATTCATTCCTTGTTCAAGGATTAAATCGATACCTCGAAGCGATGCTCTTATACCTGCTGCATCACCATCAAAAAGCACAGTTATGTTTTTGGTTAATCGGTTTATAAGCCTTATTTGCTCTGGTGTTAACGCAGTACCAGAAGAAGCCACTACATTTTTTATTCCTGACTGGTGAAATTGAATGACATCAGTGTAACCTTCAACCAAAAAGCAGTTGTCTTCTTTAGCAATACTTTGTTTTGCATGATACAAACCATACAACACTTTACTCTTATGATATATGGTACTCTCTGGCGAGTTTAGGTATTTTGCAGCTTTTTTATCGTTAGTGAGTATTCTACCTCCAAACCCTAAAACACGACCACTCATACTGTGTATAGGAAACATCACACGACCTTTAAAACGGTCGAAAGTTTTATTGTCCTTTACAATGGTAAGTCCTGTTTTTTCGAGGAATTCCATTTGATAGCCTTTTTTTACAGCTTCGTCAGTAAAGGCTTGCCACTCATCTGGTGAGTATCCTAATTGAAACTTTTTAATGGTTTCGTTGGTAAACCCACGCTCTTTAAAATAGCTTAATCCAATGGCTTGACCTTGGTCTGTTTTAAACATGACTTTTTGAAAATAGTCATTCGCAAACTCGCTAACCAAATACATGCTTTCCCTTTCGTTGGCTTCTTCTTTTTGCTCATTGGTTTGTTCGGTTTCTTCAACGTCAATATTATACTTTTTTGCTAAGTATTTTATAGCCTCAGGATAAGTAAAATGCTCGTGTTCCATCAAAAATGTTACCACATTACCACCTTTACCACTACTAAAATCTTTCCAGATTTGTTTTACTGGAGACACCATAAAGCTAGGTGTACGCTCGTCACTAAAAGGACTCAACCCTTTAAAGTTAGTGCCTGATTTTTTTAAGGTAACAAAATCGCCAATAACCTCCTCTACACGAGCGGTTTCAAAGACATGTTCTATGGTAGATTTTGATATCAACGTTGAAAAAAATTTGCAGACTGTAAATGTACTATAAAACTCCTTGTCTAAAAAATTTAAGCTGAGAGTAAAAACTTGACTTTATAAAATAAAAACCGAACTTCGTTTAACTGTCGATATAAATTATTAAAACAATTCATATCTTTATTTTGTACACAATTTAACTGAACCATATGAAAAAAACCTTAACTTTAATTATTCTGATTGCATTATTTAGTTGCGAAAAAGATGATGGGTATGATTCTATTGAAATTGATAATAGTCCATTAGAGCACGCTGAATTGGGGTTTAAATTAGATGAACCCAATATAATTTTAAACGAACTCTGCAAAGGAGAGCTGAATAGACAAATAATTTCTATTTTATTAGTGAGTTATGGAAATACATACAGAAAGTGGGAATTTGAATATGTAAATAATACAGACTTATTGTCAAAAATGACATTTTATTTACCACATTATCAAGGTTGTGAACAAAACGTCTATGAATTTTTATATAATGAAAATAACCTAATTGATAAAGTAGTTTCAACAAGAGAAAATGTTTGTAATGAATATGAAGTAATTAAAACTTACACTTTCAATTATAATGACAACGGATTGTTGAAAAGTATTTTTATGGATAATGACTTTTTTGTCGAAGAAAATTATTTTGGATATTATCCAAATGGTAAAATAAAGGAAATTTACAATGACCACAGAGGTAGAGGTGTTGAACCGAGTTTTGGCGTACAAAAATTCACTTATAACGATTCATTTACAAATGTAATCAAAGTAGAATCTATTGGAACAAATACACATTACACTTATAGATATTCTTATGACAATAATATAAATCCATTTAAGAATGTTTTTATTGCAACATCAGTTTTTATGCCTTTTATTGGTCCTGCATATTTGTCGGAAAATAACGTGATTGAAGTTATCGAAAAAAACGAAAACAACATACATAATCAAGAATTTACTTATCCTTATTTCTTTGAATACTCAAATAATCAGCACCTTTTTAGATATAGAGACGGCGAAGATGATGTTGTTTACTATATTAATCAATAAAAAACTGTGTACAACAATGGCTATAAGTAATTGCTTGTTCTCGCCTACTTCTCTGAAAATCCGCGAGGATTTTCAGTTTGGTGTGTACTTGCAAAGTTTCGTGCTAAACCACGCAACTACTCATAGCCGAAACTGTTAAACGAAACCACAAAAAACTTCAATGTCGTTTTTTAAAAAAGTTATATATATTTTAACTGCTTTTATAAAGTTTATATTCTACAAGCCAAAAGCTATTGAGCAATCTAAACAGGTTTATTTTAACATTTCGGACCCAAGAATTTATAATAGATATTTATATACGCTTGTTAAAGCTTTTCTTATTGAAGGTTATACTGTTGTTTTCCCAAAAACCTTTAATCAGTTTAGGTTTTTACATCATCCAAAAGAATATTTAGGATTATTAAGTAATGAAGCACAAGTTGTTTTTAAAACCATAACGAAGTCATTTAATGGTATTGAAATTAACTCAACCAACTTAACTGCAGACTACTTCTCAAAAATTGAAACAGCACACGAGAATAGTGCTTTTTATTACATACCAATAGCTCAACATCCACTTATGTACCATAGGCAATTATGGAACAGCGACATTAACTACGTGCCGCGAAAAACTTCAATTTTTATGATTGGAAATTTTGATGCTATAGGGTATAAGCAAATTGAAAAAACATCTACAAATATTATAAGCAGAGTAGCTATTTTCAATTTTTTAAACAATCATAAACTACTAACTAATTACAAAAAACCATATGAGTTTAAATCTTTTTTAACTAGTGATGAAGACCATAAATGCATTTTGATAAAACGTGAAGATTTTTCATTACCTATGCAAGAATTAAGACCAACGTTTTCAAAGTTTCATTTCTTTTTAGCTTGTCCTGGTTACGTTATGGCTTTATGCCATAATATTAACGAGGCAATGTCAGTTGGTACAATTCCTATTTTACAGCGTGATTATGCCAACTTATTTGTCCCCAAATTAAAACATGAAGTTAACGCCATTATTTTTGATAATCTTGATGATTTAGCACAAAAAATTAAGAACAGTTACAACTATACTTATACCAAGTTAGATGAGATGCATAATAATGTATTTTACTATTACGAGTCTTATTTAACCCCCAAAAAAGTAGTTGAGAGTATTGAAAAAAATCACCCTAATACTATTTATTTATTAGCAGAAGGACATAGTGTTGCTCTTAAAAACAACAAAGCCTCCAATTAAGGAGGCTTTTTTACTAACTCAAATAATTGTTTTAATCTAAATCAAAGCGTAAACCCATTGATAAATTGTGTTGATCAAACGCTTGGTCTTTAAATAAAGGGTTTAAATCGTATTTCATATACAATCCCATACTGCCATAACCAACATAAGCGCCAAGACCATATACAAAATCGGAAGTATTGTAGTTACGCTTTATTTTTTCTTTTACTCTATCTCCATCTTGCTTGTATCTTAGTTTTTGCTGCGTACCAATGTTAAATCCTGCGTAAGCACCAACACCAATTTTAAATTTGTTGTGTGTTGAATAACGGAAATAATCGTCTTTTTCGATTTTTTTAGATGGACCAAACTCAAAATACACTGGCACTACCAAATTGGTTACTCTAAACTCTGACTCTTTTAACTCATACGGAAATTCCTCTAATGTAGTTACGTTACCATTTTGCACAAAGTACCTATCATCTTTTGGCGATAGTTTGTTCCACTGAAAAGAGAATCCGTACTTTAAACGTAAGGCATTTGAGTTTTTAAATACTCTGGTTTTCCAAGCCCAACCTAACTCTACAAATCCTGAGTTCATAAAACCGTATTCATCACCTATTTTTTGTCCGTCACCAATAGCGTTGTTAAAACCTGCAGCAAACACAAGGTCGCTAGTTGTGCGTTTGTCGTATTTTCGAAACTTTTTTCTGTTCTTTATTCTAAAACCTGCAAAGCTTTCGCCATCGCCTCCAAAACTGAATCCGAAATAATCTCCTTTATCGTCGTCCAAATTATCATAACCTATTTCATTACGCTTTAGCAACTCTATTTTGTTATCTATAATTGCAATACGATTTTCAATATTAAGCGCACGCTTTTTGGCTACTTCTTTTTTAAGCGCATCGGCTTTTTCTTGAGTGATTTCGCCATTTTCCAATCGAAGATTTATAGCCTCAACTTCTTTTTTAAGATACTCGCGTTCTTCTTCTTCAATTTTTTTCTTTAACTCATCAAGGCTCTCAATTTTAAACTGATTTTTAGACTTTTGAATTGTGTCTTGTGCGTTCATTTTACCTACAACTAGGCATAAGATTACTAGCACTACGCATTTTGTAATAGTGTTCATAACTGTTCGTTTTGTGATTAATGTTTCTTTTTAAGTGTTAATGATTTCGTTCAGCAACTGCAGTTTTTACTGTGTCGAAACTATTTTTAAGAGCATCAAATACTTTTGCTCTAAACGATTGCTCTAGCTCATCTTCAACGTCTTGAAGCAAAGCATCAGCACTTACCGTTCTTGTGGTTTCGTTGTATAATCTGTTTTTAAGTATTTCTCGTTCTGCTTGTTTTAAAAGCGAATCAATTTCGGCATTACTAACTGTAACATCTTCGAGGTTGAGCTTCTTTATTTCGTCAACTACATCATTAATTTTAGCTTTTTCAAACTCTAGTGAGTTCAAAGGAGTCTCTAAGTGCTTAACTTTTTCTTGCTCGTTAGTAGTGGTTGCAGCCACAGCTTCTTTAATTGTAACCGTTGTATTAGGACTTACAATTCTTGTTGATTTTTGTACTACTACTCCACTTTTTGGGTTAGGAATTATTTTTTCAGTTGAAGCTTTAATGTCTTCAACTTGTTCTACAGCAACAGTATTTTCTTCTTTTTTGCTTTCAACAGGATTTAAAACTTCTTCTTTTACTTGTTCTTCTTTAGTTTCAGTATCTACAATTGCTGGTGTGCTGTTTTCAAATTCTGAATTATTAAAAAACAATGTCGTTACTAAAGCAACACCTACAATGCTTGCTGCAATACCAACCCAAAAATATACTGTTTTGGGTTTTCTTTTATCTTGATTATCTAAACGTTTTGCCAAAACATCCCAACTTGCCTCAGATGGCTGTATGGTACGCTCCTCAATCTTCTCCTTAAGATTTTCCTCAAACTTAATTGGTGCCATAACTAGATGTGTTTAATTTTTTAATGTTTTCTTGAAGCATTTGTCTTGCTTTGAAGAGTTGCGATTTTGATGTTCCTTCTGATATATTTAATAGTTCTGCAATTTCGTGGTGCTTATAACCTTCTATAGCATACATTACAAAAACCATTTTATAACCTTCTGGCAATTCATCAATCAATTGTTGTAGTTCAGCCATTTCAATTTCGGTATTGATATTATTTGCATAATCGTGAGGCATTGTTACCTCTTCAACCGAAAACTCAATTTGCTTTTGCTGTCTTAAAAATGATATTGCTTCTCGTACCATTATTTTTCTCAGCCAACCTTCAAAACTTCCCAGATTTTTAAAGCTCTTTAAATTTGTAAATGCTTTAAAAAACCCATTTAGCATTACCTCTTCCGCTTTTTGAACATCTTTTATATAATACCTACAAACACTCAACATTTTAGGCGCATGTATTTCGTACAACACATGTTGCGCTTCGCGATTGTTTTTCGCAGCTTTACTGATAAGCTCAGTGTTATTATTATGCAATTGAATAACTTTCAAAATAGCTTTCATAAGGTCTTCTATTTATAAAGACGAAAGTTTTTTTAAAATGGTTGCCTGAAGTATGAAAAAAAAATTATTTTTTTCTGTCAATCACGTAATTCACCATAAGTTCTAGTGAATCTTTAAATTCAGATTTTGGATATGTATCAAGAATTTGAAGTGCTTCTGTTTGAAACTGTTTCATTTTATCAATTGCATAATCCAATCCTCCATTAGCTTTCACAAAAGCTATAACCTCTTTAACACGCTTTGTGTTTTTGTTATGATTTTTAATGGAGTTTATTAACCATTTTCTTTCCTTATCTGAACTATTGTTAAGCACATAAATGAGTGGCAAAGTCATTTTTTGCTCTTTAATATCGATTCCTGTAGGCTTACCGATAGCTTCATCTCCATAATCGAACAAGTCATCTTTAATTTGAAATGCCATCCCAATAAGCTCTCCAAATTTTCGCATGGTTTCTACTTCGGGTGAATTTGGTTTTACCGAAGCTGCACCTAAACTGCAACAAGCCGCAATAAGTGTTGCTGTTTTTTGACGGATAATCTCGTAATAGACATCTTCAGTAATATCAAGTTGTCTCGCTTTTTCAATTTGGAGCAACTCACCTTCGCTCATTTCCCGAACAGCTACTGAAATAATTTTAAGTAAATCAAAATCATTATTATCAATTGACAGCAACAATCCTTTAGACAATAAAAAATCACCTATAAGTACTGCAATTTTATTTTTCCAAAGTGCATTTATAGAAAAGAAGCCTCTACGTCTATTACTATCATCAACAACATCGTCATGCACTAAAGTAGCTGTGTGTATCAATTCAATTACCGAAGCTCCTCTGTAAGTTCGCTCACTAACTTCGCCATTTTTAATCATTTTAGCTACCAGAAACACAAACATAGGTCGCATTTGCTTCCCTTTTCTATTAACAATGTAGTGTGTAATTCTGTTGAGTAATGCAACCTTAGAAGACATTGACAAACGGAACTTTTCTTCGAAAAGATCCATTTCATAAGCGATAGGTTGTTTTATTTGTTCTGTAATTTTCAATTAAAAAGCTACTAAAATTGATAACAACAAACGTACTAAAAAAGCTTGTGATATGCTATTTTAGGTGTTTTTTAGTTTTTCTTAACATAAAAGAGTAGGATAACTATTCATTATTTGGTAGCTTTAAAAATTCTATTAATCATATAAATACTAGCTTATGAAAAAAATTACTTTATTACTTACTTTATTTTTCACTTCCTCTATAATTTTTGGACAGGTATTAATATCTGAAGATTTTGAGGGCGGACTTACAGTACCTACTGGTTGGGTTAATAATGATATAAACGGAGGAGGAAACGTATGGACCTTTGAAAACACAGGTCAAACTCCTGCTGGTTTTACAACTCCAAACAGCTACCTCTATGATCCTGCTGGCTTTTCTGGCTCTTATGCCATTTTTAATAGCGATGCTTATGGTGGTGGCCCAGAAGAAGCAGCATTAGAAAGCCCTACATTTGACTGTTCGACATTAACAACTATCAAATTAAGCTACAATCACTTTTACCTATCTGGATATAGTGGTTATGGTTATGTTGAAGTTTACAATGGATCTAGCTGGATAACAGTTGCAACATATGATGATGCCGCCGCCGCAACAGATGGATACCTTTATGGAAGTGAAATTATTGATGTTAGTACAGAATTAGCTGGCGTATCTAATGCCCAAGTAAGGTTTAGATGGGTAGGAGACTACTCTTGGTGGTGGGGTTTTGATAATGTTGTTGTACAACAACCAACTGTTTCAGCCCCTGATGCTGTTATCGAACCAAGTCCTGCAGATGAAGCAACTGATGTTCCTCTTGTACAAGATGACATTGATTATCCCAACAAAATATATTTCTCTTGGACAGAGCCTACTACTGGAGATCCAGCAACTAGCTACAGACTAGTTCTTGGTACAGAAAACCCTCCTGTACAAGAATTTAACAATTTCCCTAATGGAGATTTCATATACAATATTTCTTTCGACACAACTTATTACTGGCAAATTATTGCTGTAAATATTGGTGGCGAAACCGCTTCTGAAATTTGGAGTTTCACAACCGAAGCTGACCCTACCGCTTCTATTGATGAAGTTACAAACGATACTTTCTCTCATTTCTACAACAAAGACACAGACGTTTTAACTTTAGAATCTTCTAGCACTCCTCTAGAACATGTTGAAATATTTAACATCTTAGGTCAACAAGTAATAAATAATAACTTAAGTTTAAATAGAGAAACAATTAATATGTCTGATTTAAAAGACGGAATTTATTTAACTAAAGTTACTATAAACGGAAACACCAAAACTATTAAAGTCTTAAAGCAGTAATGTTTTAAAACCTTATGAAAAATCAAAAGAGCGACTATTAAGTCGCTCTTTTTTTTTTATGTTTTATTTGCTAATTGCCCACATGCAGCATCAATATCCTTACCTCTAGATCTCCTTACTGTAACAGTAATATTATTGGCTTCGAGCATATCAATATACATTTGCAATGCTTTATTATCTGCTTGCTGAAACTCACCATCGTCAATTGGGTTGTATTCAATTAAATTGACTTTACTTGGCGCAAATTTGCAAAACTCAATAAGTGCGTCTACATCTTTTTTAGTGTCATTAATACCATCCCAAACCACATACTCATAAGTGATTCTATTTTTGGTTTTAGCATACCAATACTCTAATGCTTCACGTAAATCTTTTAATGGAAATGTTGCATTAAACGGCATAATAGAAGTACGAACCTCATCAATTGCTGAATGAAGTGAAACGGCTAGCTTAAACTTCACCTCTTCATCAGCCATTTTTTTAATCATCTTAGGAACTCCTGAAGTAGAAACTGTAATTCGCTTTGGAGACATCCCTAAACCTTCAGGAGAGGTAATTTTATCAATTGCTTTTAGTACGTTATTATAATTCATGAGTGGTTCTCCCATTCCCATAAATACAATATTACTCAAAGGTCTATCAAAATACAGTCTGCTTTCATTATCAATAGCAACGACCTGATCAAAAATCTCATCAGGATTTAAGTTTCGCATACGCTTTAATCTAGCCGTAGCACAAAATCTACAGTCTAAACTACAACCTACTTGCGAAGACACACATGCAGTAGTTCTTGTTTTAGTAGGAATAAGAACCGACTCCACAACCAAACCGTCGTGTAAACGCACAGCATTTTTAACTGTACCATCACTACTACGTTGCATTTGATCCACCTGAATATGATTGATAACAAAGTTATCCTCCAACATATTTCTAGTGTCTTTGGAAATATTGGTCATATCTTCAAATGTATGAGCTCCTTTGTTCCAAAGCCACTCATACACCTGATTTCCTCGAAATGCTTTATCGCCTTCTTTTACAAAAAAGTCTCTAAGCTGTTCTTTGGTAAGCGCACGTATATCTTTCTTTTTAATCTCCATAGATACTGCAAAAGTAATAAAAGCTACATATAAAAAAGCCTTACATTTAGTAAGGCTTTAATAATTATCGATTTATATAATATATTAAAGAATTAACATGGCGTCTCCATAAGTATAGAAACGGTATTTTTCTTTAACAGCTTCTTCGTAAGCTTTTTTCATGAAATCATGACCTGCAAAAGCAGAAACCATCATTAATAATGTTGATTTTGGTGTATGAAAATTAGTAATCATACAGTTAGCAATACTAAAATCGTAAGGAGGGAAAATAAATTTATTTGTCCATCCAGAAAACTCATTAAGCGTACCACTAGACGATACTGAACTTTCAATAGCTCGCATAGATGTTGTACCTACAGCACATACACGTTTTTTGTTTGAAATTCCTTTATTGATAGTCTCTACAGCATCAGGACCAATAAAAATTTCTTCGCTATCCATTTTATGTTTAGAAAGGTCTTCTACCTCAACAGGATTAAATGTGCCTAAACCAACATGAAGTGTAATTTCTGGCAACTCAACACCTTTAATTTCTAAACGCTTAAGTAAGTGTTTTGAAAAGTGAAGACCAGCAGTTGGAGCTGCTACAGCACCTTCGTTTTTAGCGAAAATAGTTTGGTAACGCTCTTCGTCTTCTGGCTCTACTTCTCTTTTAATGTATTTTGGTAATGGAGTTTCACCAAGCTCAGTTAATTTATTTCTGAATTCTTTGTATGAACCGTCGTAAAGAAAACGCAATGTTCTACCTCTAGAAGTTGTATTATCAATAACTTCAGCTACTAAAGTATCGTCATCACCAAAGTATAATTTGTTTCCAATTCTTATTTTACGAGCAGGATCAACAAGAACATCCCAAAGGCGTTGTTCTTCGTTTAACTCTCTTAACAAAAACACTTCAATTCTTGCTCCTGTTTTTTCTTTATTACCATACAAACGTGCTGGAAACACTTTTGTATTGTTTAAGATCATCACATCTCCTTCATCAAAATAATCGATAACGTCCTTAAATAGTTTGTGTTCAATTGTTTGTTCTTTTCTATTAAGTACCATTAATCTTGCCTCATCTCTAATGTCAGATGGTCTGTCGGCTAGTAATTCTTCTGGGAGTTTAAAGTTAAAGTGCGATAATTTCATTTCAATATTTTATTTTTTGCAAGTGGCAAATATACAATCTCAACATAGGGTTTGTCAAGTAATTCAAAGATTATTATTGGTTTATTTGAAAACCTATAGATTTTAAATCGTCCCAAAATGTTGGATAGGACTTTGAAACTACCATAGCATCTTCAATTTTTAGCTCAGTTTTTAACGCTAATGGAGCAAATGCCATTGCCATTCTGTGGTCGTTATATGTTTGTATAGTTGCTAGTTTAAAATTGCCATCAAACGGTTTTAGGTGAAGCGTTTCATTGGTTACTTCTATATCTCCTCCTAGTTTTTCTATTTCATTTTTAAGCGCAACTAATCTATCTGTTTCCTTTATTTTTAGGGTATGCAATCCTTCTAAATCGCATTTTACACCTAAACCTAATGCTGTTACAGCAATGGTTTGCGCAATATCAGGTGATTTTACAAGGTTAAAAGCAATGTCTGGTTGATGCTGAGATGTTTTCTCTAAAACTATTGAAAGTCCTTTAAAAACGGTTTTAACACCAAAAGCTTGGTATAATTCAGCTAAAACTGAATCGCCTTGTAAAGAATCTTGTTTATATGAAGATAATTCAACTTGAGTTCCAATAGGACTTAACGCAACAATACTATAAAAATACGATGCTGAAGACCAATCGGACTCCACAACTATTGTTTTATCCCCTGAAACCGATTTTAATGGATTTACTGTAATGACATTATTTTTGAAAGATGTTTCAACTCCAATTTGATTTAACAAATTCAAGGTCATGTTTATATAAGGAATTGAAGTGATTTCGCCATTTAAAGTCAACTCTAAACCTTGCTCAAGCTTAGGTGCAATTAACAATAGTGCAGAAATATATTGGCTACTTACATTGGCTTTTAAGCTAATTTTATTTTGAGTAAGCGCTTTACCTTTTATGAGTAATGGAGGACAACCTGAGTTCTCCAAATAAGAAATATTAGCCCCTAACTGATTCAACGCTTCTACAAGAATTTGTATTGGTCGTTCTTTCATGCGCTGTGACCCTGTTAAAGTCACTTCTTTACCTTCTTGAGTGGCAAAAAACGCTGTAAGAAAACGCATTGCTGTACCAGCATGATGTATATCTATTACTGCATTCGAATTTGAACTCAGCGCTTTAGACATTACTACACTATCATCTGAATTGGATAGGTTTTCAATTTTAATTTCAGGATATAACGCTTGTAGTAGCAACAATCTATTAGATTCACTCTTAGAACCTGTTATTGTGATACTAGAAACGGTTTTTATTTGTGATTTGAGTAATTTGATGTTCATTTTGAACTGATAAAACACATCGAGAAAACTCGATGTGTCAATTATAAATTTTTATTTTAACTTTTGATTATTGTGATGTCTGTCGTGGTCTCGCTTGGTTTTTTTATCCATTTTTTTATCAAAAGCTGCCTGCAAATCTATTCCTGTTTGATTTGCTAAACATAATACAACAAAAACCACATCAGCCAATTCTTCACCTAAATCTTTATCCTTATCGCTTTCTTTTTCGCTTTGTTCTCCGTAACGACGTGCAATAATACGAGCTACTTCACCTACTTCCTCAGTAAGTTGAGCCATATTGGTAAGTTCGTTAAAGTAACGTACTCCATGTTCTTTTATCCAATCGTCAACTATTTTTTGAGCATTTTCAATATTCATTGTTATATTTTTTTAAGCACTATTTGTTCATTTTGCTTTTCAATCATTAATTGATAAAACTCTTTAAACTGCTTGTATTCGGTTGGCAAAATTAAGGTTTTATTAAGTTCAAACGTTATAACAAACTGAATATAACTTCCATTTTTATTAGCCATGTAAGTAAATACTCCGTCTGAACCATTAAACTGATACTTAACACTTTCTGGCAATACATCTAATTCATAACCTTCAGGAATCATCATATTCACCATATATTTATCTGAAATTGGATACACAAAATCTATAGGATATATTCTTGTGTCTTGCTTAAATGGGTTTTCTTTAGAAGCTAAGAATAGCATTGGCTTTAAATACAAATCTCCTCCAACATCCTCTATAGCTTCATCAATATTAAAGTCATATGATAATAAAACTGGCTTATCTACTTCGTTTATTTGGCTAAGATTTAAATCTGAAATTTCAATAAGCCCTTTATCTTTCTCTAATGTTTCTATAACTTTCTCATCACCATATCCATCATATTTATTTCTTAACCTGTTGGCTTGATAGTTCGTATATTGATGTCTTATTTTTCCATTTATTGAAAGGTCTGTTTCTAATTTGGCGTTTAAAGAAACCATTTCGCTTGAGCTTACTTCTGGTATTAGGTTAATCCAATCAGAACTCCCATCCTCTTTTATTAATCTACCTAACCAGTTAAGAGTATTTGTAGGTAAAATATCAATGGTACCATGTTTTCTTGTAGCGTCTATTAAAATTATTTTGCCATCAACATTAACAGCAGATATAACATAATTAAATCCTGATCTTGTTGGGACTAATGGAATTCCATTATTTTTTGTACTTACTAAAACCGGATTAGCATCCATACCTGCATATCTTAGCATTGAGGTTAGCATTAAATTTATGTCAGCACTATTACCAACTCCATCTTTATATGCTTTTGATACACCTTGCTCAGCAGTATAACCATAATATTCATTCCATTTTACTTTTGACTTAACAAAATCTAAAATCATGGATACCTTTTCTATTTTATCATCCGTAGGCTTACTAGACATTAATGTCTCTAAATCTTTTTTAAAGTAATTATTTTTACTTAATTGATCTCCAAAGTCTGAATCGTCATAGATTGTATTTGTTACCTTTTCCCATGTTGTAGAAAGGTATTCTATAGGCTGATTTGGAAGCTCTATACGCTCTAACTCAACTAATAATCTTGATTGGTAATTTGCCAAATTGTCCACATAATTCTCATCTTTTAATGGAGGAATATTAGACAGATTTGCTTCAACCACATTATCGTTAAAATCAATTTTTGAAGAACTATAGTTAGCTAATCCACCACCTCTTGATTGAGATCTTTCTCTACTTGTTATAGTAACACTTCTACGCTTTTTTGTTTCAGTTAATTGCGGAATATAAGTTGCTCTTGGGTTTAAAAACGTCTTATAAATTAAATACTCAGGTGTGTTTAGTGACAGTTCAAAATTTTTGGTTGGTATCATTTGTTGAAATGCAATATCATCTATAGAAAACAATTGTGATTCTATAGTATATTCTAACTCTATAACACAGCCTTCTTTAAGGTTTGGCATTGTAAACTTGGTTGTTTTACGATACTTATTGGTGTCTTCATCAAAAACATCACTATTCTTTAGTTTATCTTTTATGATTTTACCTCCTTCAATATTGTATGTGTAAGCTTTTAGTCCTATTAACTTTTCAGAGGAAGCACTACTTGCTCCATCATAAAGACTTATCATTTTTGTAGCATAATCAAAACCTTCTTTATTATAAATCTTTATTCGCTCTTGTATTTCTGTGCTTTGAATAAATCCCTTACCTTGTATGTAGTCAAACATTATCTTTTGTTTCTTATAGAGAATAGCTGCAGTTGCTTCAGGATATTCTGGGTGTTGAGTTTCTAAAAGTTCTTCTTCACTAACTTTCCCAAACTTATAGTTTTGACAATACGTTAATTGTCCTATAAATAACAAGAAAATAATAACTGTTTTTTTCATTTTTTATAAATTAGGTTTTAATACTATTTTTGCTTTATCATTTTTAGTTACTTCTATCCAAAAATCTCTATAATCATTATACTCACTTTGTGAATAAATCCCTTTATTTAGCTTAAGTTCTCTTTTGTAGAACAGCTCACTATCTGAATGTTTTGAAATTGACATTGTATAACTTCCAAATTTAGTTTCAATAGATACCGAATCAATTAATGCATCAGCCATAAAACCATTTGGGATAGTAATTATGTATGAATCCCTGTTAATGTAGCCTCTTTCAATTTCAAAAGGAAGCTTTCTTTTAGAATAACGCTTCGGAATTGATTGTTCTCTATTAAAAAAATTTGGTTGCAATAAGAGTCTATTCCCAACCTTAGTAGCATAACGCTCAGCTTTCATTTGAATAGTTTCAGTAAAAACAATGCTATCTCTGTCATCATTATAGCTCATTGAGTCTATAGTCAAATCGCCTAAATATCCCCATTTTTCTTTATAAAAAAGCTTTTGGTCTTTTTCTAAAAGTCCACGAGTATGAGCCAGATAATCGTATCTAGCACCAAATGCTTTAGAAGTAATTTTGGCATCAATAGATCCATTAGGGCTTAAATTGATGGTAGAGTTTGTTTCTAAAAGATTTTTTTCTGCATCATAAACCTGAGTATGAACTATTTTTCCTCCTTCTGGTGTAATGACAAATACATCTCTATCATCAGTAAAATTTGCATTATAACCAAATGGAGAGGTTTGACTTGTACATTCTAACCAAATGTCTCCATTTGGCGTTGGAAGATTTAATATTACATGATTTGTTTGACCCAAAAAAGTCACAAACTCCTTATCAATATCAACAGTACTTCTAGAAGCATATACTCTTGAATAATTTGTTTTTACACCCACTACATCCATAAGAGCTTTGGTGTAATTGGTTAGCCCTTTACAGTCACCATACTTAACCTCATCTACTTTTGAGGCTTCAATGGGCTGTATGCCTCCAATACCTTCTTGCACGCTTATATATCTTGTTCTTTGCTGAACAAAGTTGTATACTACTTTGGCTTTTTCAATAGGATCATCTATTCCCATAACCAATGCTTTTATTTCAGATTTTGTTGTTTCAGGAAGTTCAGTTCTACCTACTAACAATTCATCATACATCCATTTCCCTAAGCTTGTCCAATCATTAGACTCTCCATAAAAACCTTCATAGTGAAACTTATTTAAAGCAACCCCTAAATGAGGGCTAATATTTTTAAAATCAGGACTATAAGCCTCTGATTTAATCGCTTTTATGTTATCTACTTCGTAAAGTAAATTATTGTCTTGGCTATTGTTTACTATTTCATAACCCTTAAAATTATACTCTTTTTGTTTAATATCAATCCCTGTTTCATAAGCAATTTCGTATACACTTTTTTGCGTACTTACATAATACCCTTCTAATGGATACCAACTAGGTATAAATGCAGTATTATTTGTGTTAGTCTCATAATAAAACTCTATGGTATATGGATATTCAGTTGGTGTGTAGTTTAAATATTTAACTCTACTATCTTCATAAAGTGAAAAATCGTTTGCTGCAGAAACATCTTCAAAATCAGATTTTTTAAACTTTTTTATTTGATTTCCAAATTGGTCATAAACTTTAGCTTCAATTTTTTTAATATCTATTCCTTTATCATAACTCACATAAGCTTCAACATTACGGTTACCAGCTTTATTTAAAATTGTAACTATTCTTTTATGAGCTACACTTAAACTTTTCAAAGAAGAAATCTCAATCTTTTTATGATTATATCTAACAACCGCATTTGCTTCAGTTGTAAGTTCAGATGGAATAGTTGCTACAACCAATAAGCTTTCGTCCTGCGCATTTGAAAAAAATGAAATAGAGAAGAAGGCAATGGCAAGAAGAATTTTTGTAGGCATAATAAATTGTTAAAAACCAAAAATATAAATATTTACCAAAGCGCAAAAGATTAATCTTCTTTTAATAACCTATTTATTAATAATTTAAAAATCAGTATTAAAGCACATGGTAAAAACACATATTTGAGTTCGCTAAAAATGACTTGTAATCCCCATTCTGAAAAAAATCTTTCCACTCCTATTGGAGATACTTTTATCACTTGATACGGAAAAAAATAACGCTCATTATCAAACGGAATAAAAAACCCAACACCTTTTCCACTTGTTGTTAATGCATCTAAAATCCCATGAGACAATGTACTGAAGAGTATCACTAAGAAATACCGCATTTTCCATTGCTTACCAAACAACACGCAAATACATAAAGCCCAAATAATTGCAAATAAAATGGAATGAGTAAAACCTCTGTGTCCAAAAGGCGATTCGTATGGAACTCCGAAATTAAAAGCCAACACATCTATATCTGGAAGAATTGAAGACAATATTGCTAAAACCACCAAGCCAATTGAAGCTTTCTTGGAAGCTACTTTTGCAATTGTAAATGCTGCAATACCATGCCCAAATACTGAAGCCATTACTCTTTATTCTTAGTATCTATAATAATTGTAACAGGACCATCATTGAGCAGTTCTACTTTCATGTCTGCACCAAATTCACCTGTTTGAACTGTTGTTCCTAAATCAGTTTCTATTTGTTTTACAAACTCCTCATACAAAGGAACAGCCACATCAGGTTTCGCTGCTTTTATATAGCTTGGTCTATTTCCTTTTTTTGTGCTTGCATGCAAGGTAAACTGGCTCACAACAATTACATTACCTTTAACATCCATGACAGACTTATTCATAACGTCATTTTCATCTGCAAAAATGCGAAGGTTAGCAATCTTTTTAGATAACCAATCAATATCTTCTTTGGTATCCTCATCAACAATTCCTAACAGAATTAAAAGTCCTTGATTTATATTGGCAACTTTTTCTCCTTCAATCGTTACACTTGCTTTAGATACTCTTTGTATTACTGCTTTCATAAGCTATTCGTTATCCCAGTTATCAGTTCGGTAATGTTCGTCTTCACCTTCTAAAATCTGTAAATAACTTCGGTATCTTGAGTAGGCAATCTCATCGTTTTCAAGCGCTTCCTTTACAGCACATTTAGGCTCTTCGAGATGTAAACAATTATTAAACTTACAGTCTTGTTTCAACTCAAAAAACTCAGGAAAATAATCGCCAACTTCTTCTCTATCCATATCTACAACTCCAAACCCTTTGATACCTGGAGTATCGATAATTTTAGCCCCAAAACTTAAATCGAACATTTCAGCAAAAGTTGTAGTATGTTGCCCTTGCATGTGCTGTGTTGAAATTTCTTTGGTTTTCAAATCCAAATCAGGTTCAATAGCATTAACTAATGTAGACTTACCAACACCAGAATGACCAGCAAACATGCTTGTTTTGTCTTTCATTAAGGATTTAACCTTATCAATATTTTTTCCTGTAGTTGCCGAAATACCGATACATTCATAGCCTATTTTTCGGTACACATGCGCTAGGTATTTTACTTCGTCTAGTGTGTCGCCACTATAAGAATCAATTTTATTGAAGAGTAAAATAGTTTTTACTGAATAAGCTTCGGCTGTTACCAAAAATCGATCTATAAAACTTGTAAATGTTGGTGGATTATCAATAGTCACTAATAAAAACACTTGGTCAACATTTGACGCTATAACATGTGTTTGTTTAGACAGGTTAACCGATTTACGGACAATATAATTTTGCCTATCGTGAATGTTATTGATAATACCTGTAGTTTCGTCGTTATTGGTTTCCAGTTCAAAATCTACAACATCGCCAACAGCTATTGGGTTAGTACTTTTTATCCCTTTTATACGAAATTTACCCTTTATGCGACATTGATAAGCTTCGCCTAAATTGTTTTTTACGGTATACCAACTACCTGTAGATTTGTAAACTGTTCCTGTCATTAATACAAAGATAATCTATTCGTGTATCATTTTAATAAAGAAAGACTGCCAAATGACAGTCTTTATTAAGTAATGTGATTTTAATCAACTATCATTCTTCCTAACTTGTCTTTAGATTTTCTTGAAGAGTAAATGATATATTCTTTATTGTTTTTTAAATAAAAAACTCCAGGTCTTAAAATTAACTGGTCCTTTTGTAATTCTTCAGGATCAACTCTATTGATGTCTCCATTATCTTTATCAAAGACAAAGGCTGTTGGTATTGCTTTATTATAGTTTCCTAAGGCTCTTATTTTTTCAATATCGGTAATTCCCATATTTTTTTTATTATCATTAAAAACAACTATAAGCTCACCATTAGTATAAATAGGAATTGCTCCTAAATATTCAGGACCTTTACCTAATACAGCTACTGGTATCATAACACCAACACCAACAGTAAAATTAGAATTTCCTGAAAAGCCATACACACCAACTGACATAGTCGTAAAACTTGCTTTTTGATCTTTTGCAATTACATTAGCCCACTCTACTGAACCATCAGCATTTAAAGATGTTACAATAATTTCATTTGTTATAAATGTAATAGGCGTAAAATTAACACCTAAACCTCCTATACCAATCCCTGAAGAACTTCCTATAATAGACTGCCTGTACTCAGCTAGAAAAATTAAGCCTCCATCTTCCTTTTCAATCAAACTGTGTGTAACATAAAATGGCGGAATGTCTTTATCCTTTTTAGCTCTTCGCTCACCTATAAGTTTTACTTTAGTATCAAAATCGAAAACATTAAACTTTAAATTGGTTACTGTATTTGAAGACATATCAATTGTACCAGAATAAACACCTTTTAATTTCCAATTTGCTCTTCCTCTTTTATTAACACTAGAATAAAACCCTACAAGATTTAAAGTGTTATTTGCAGTCATTAACATTTCACAATTAATAACTTCTTTGCCTTCAAAGTCTACATTAATTACTTCTTTAGTATAAGCATTTTTCTTTTTGTATGCGTGAACTTCAAATTTTTCAATATTCTTTTTTGCCTTTTTATCTCTATAACTTTCGTTAATTACTAGAAATATATCTTCATCAAACGTCACATCAAAATCTGAAATTGTAAACTCTAAATCTCTTCTATCGGTAAACTCTACTTGTTCCAAATGAGACGTCACAACATGCATGTTTTGGTCAATTAGCTTAATTTCATATTGCATAATTTCTTCTTTATCGAACAATGATGCATGCATGATTAATAATTTATCTCCTAAAGGCGCATGTTTAAAATAAAACGCTCCTTTTTCTCTATTTTTAGTAACTTGAGTTGAAAATAATTTTTTCTTGTTTTTTGTCAACTTACCATCTTCAGAGATTTCAACTGATAATAAATTATATACTTTACTTTTTTTATCGTAAACACTTCCAATGATATATACTTTATTATTTAAAACCGCAATCTCTTCAAAAACAGGCTCCTTATTAATAAAATCATCCATTTCAATTTCATTTACAGAAATTAAAGCCATATCAGCTGAGTCAAATACTTTTATATAGAAGTTTTTCCCTTTTGTAGCTAAAGTGTAAATTTTACCATTTGTTTCACCAGCGATCCTAACTATTTTTTCTTTATCAGCTTCAATTTCTTTTCCATGAGTAATAGTAATAGGCCCTAATTTGCCTTGTGCATTTACTGAAAAACTAATGATAGCTAACAGCAAAAAAAGCATGTTTTTTTTAATCATAATGTGTAAGTCTAGTTGTTGAGTAGAAAGATTTTTCTTTCAGAGTTTCAAAAATAGTTTTTTTATTGAACTTAACAAGTTGAACAAAAAATAGTGCTTTGCTACATATTTCAATTAGCTGAAACGTAATTTTTAAGGTCTTTTTTATCCTTTAATTATCTTTTTGGTTTCTAGCCAAGTTCCATCGGCTTTTATGTTTACTAAATAAATTCCTGATTGATATCCTGATAAGTCGATTTGCCCTTTTCTGTTAAAGTTACTCCATTGTAATTTTTGTATTTGCCTTCCAGAAAAATCATGAATTAAAATTTCAACGGTTTGATAATCTTTTTGAGAAACAAAATTAAAAACACCAGTACTTGAAGGGTTTGGATAAATTTTTGGTTCAATACCCTTAGCTTCTTCACAAATGTACTCATAAATCATATCCACTCCGATTCCACATCTTAAGATATGTGTGACACTATAAGAATCAAATGCAATTACTACAACCTCATCAAGAGATTCATAACCATCTAAAACCACATCAAGGTCTTTAATGTTTTGCAAATGCACATCTTTAGGTGTATAGCCTAAAAAGGAAACCTGTAATGTATCAGTAGGTTTAGCTTCAATTGTAAATTTACCGTTTTCATCTGCGATAACACCTTTGGAAGTGTGCTTTACTATAACATTGGCAAAAGGCAATACTCCTTCAGTATCATAAACGGTTCCGCTAATACTGTTTTGACCAAAAAATGAGAAAGAAAGACTGAAAAATAAAAAGAACACTGTTGGTTTCATAATAGTGATAGTTTGATTAATGATTCAAACCTAATTGATATTACAACTATCTAAAACCCATAATGAGTAAACACTACTTTTGAATGAGAAAACGCATAAAAAAAGCCTCTTAATGAGGCTTTTTATTAATTATCCGTTAATGATTTTTTCCTGATGGTTTATCGATTCTTGGTGAATGGCTTTAAATACTCTTAAGATAAATTCTTCACTAAGATTCTTTTCTTCGCCTTGTAAAATCATTTTTCCTAGTATTTCGTTCCATCGTTTAGATTGAAGTACTGCCACGTTTTTAGATTTTTTAAGTGCTCCAATTTCATCAGCAACCTTCATACGTTTACCTAACATTTCAATAAGTTGATGATCTACCACATCTATTTGCGTACGCAAGGTATTAAGCTTATTATTAAACTCCGCAGCATCTTCAGATTCCTTTCTTATTTTAAGATCTTTTGTATACTGAACAAGCGTCTCAGGTGTAATCTGTTGTGCAGCATCACTCCAAGCGTTATCTGGGTCGTGATGCGTTTCAACCATAATTCCGTCGTAATTAAGATCTAATGCTGTTTGGCATAAATCGAAAATAATATCTCTTCTTCCAGCAATATGCGAAGGATCTAAAATTAATGGCAAATCAGGGAAGCGATTTTGTAAATCTACAGCCAATTGCCACTCTGGATTGTTTCTGTATCTTGTTTTTTCATAAGTTGAAAATCCTCTGTGAATTACACCCAAGTTTTTAACATCCGCAGTGTAAAAACGTTCAACAGCTCCCAACCATAAAGCCAAATCTGGGTTTACAGGGTTTTTTATCAATACGGTTTTGTCAGTTCCTTTTAAAGCATCAGCAATATCCTGAACAATAAAAGGGCTAACAGTTGTTCTTGCTCCAATCCATAAAATATCAACATCGTGCTTTAATGCTAAATCAACATGGTGTGCGTTTGCAACCTCAGTTGTGGTTAACATTCCTGTTTCTTCTTTAGCTTTCTGTAACCATTTAAGACCCAAAGCTCCAACACCTTCAAAGTTTCCTGGTCGCGTTCTTGGTTTCCAAATTCCTGCTCTAAGCACTGTTGCATCACTATCTTTAAGTTGGTGTGCAATTTTTAGTACTTGCTCTTCGGTTTCTGCGCTACATGGTCCTGCAATTACTAACGGATGGTCTAATCCGAAATTATCTAACCACGATCTTAATTCTTTCTTGTTTTCCATAACATTTCCTTTTTTATATAATTCCGTTTAAAATATCTTTTATATGATTTGTATTTTTCATTTCGCTGTGAATAGCCTCAAAATCGTCAGCTTCCATAAATTGTTTGAATTTTGACAGGTTGTTGATATACTCTTCTAGAGTTTCAACTACGTTAGCTTTGTTCTGCTTAAAAATGGGTGTCCACATATCTGGTGAACTTTTTGCTAAACGCACAGTACTTTCAAAACCACTTCCTGCCATATCAAAAATATCGCGTTCATTCTTTTCTTTTTCAATAACTGTTTTTCCAAGCATAAACGAGCTAATATGAGATAAATGCGACACATAAGCTATGTGTTTGTCATGCGCTTTTGGATTCATATAACGAATACGCATACCAACATTAGAAAACAATTGCAATGCTTTTTCCTGTAGCTTAAATGCTGTTTTTTCTACTTCGCAAATAATCATAGTTTTTCCATTGAATAAATGCTGTTTTGCAGCCTTAGGTCCTGAAAACTCAGTACCAGCAATTGGATGTGCAGCCAAAAAATTTCTACGATTTTTATGTGTATCTATAACTTCACAAATGGCTTCTTTGGTAGAACCTACATCAATAACCAATGTGGTATCTGACACTAAATCCAGCACCTTTGAAATATGCTTTACAGTAGCATCAACAGGAATTGAAACAATAACCAAATCGGCATTTGAGATTTCATTTAATTCTGCTTTTTTATCAATTACTTGAAGTTCTAATGCTTCGTCTAGATGCGTATCACTTTCATCAACGCCATAAATAACAGCATCTTTGTAAACACGCTTTATATCTAGCGCGAAACTACCTCCTATTAATCCTACTCCTATTACAACTATTTTTTTCATTTTACTCTTGCAATTGCTTCTTCAATTTCTTCGGTTTCTGCACATAACGAAAACCTTATGTATCCTTCTCCATTACTTCCAAAAATGGTTCCTGGTGCAATAAAAATGGAATCGTTTTTTAAAACTGTGTCTATAAATTCTTCTGACTTTACAAACTCTGGTAATTTTGCCCAAACAAACATTCCTGTTGCGTTTTTATCATACGTACAGTTCAATGCTTCGGCTAGTTCCCAAACTAGTGTTCTTCTTTTTTCATACACACTATTTAGGCTTAAGTACCACATATCAGAACAGTTTAACGCTTCAATAGCGCCTTTTTGGATACCATAAAACATTCCTGAATCCATGTTACTTTTCACTTTTATGATACTGTCTAAATACTCTGATTTTCCCATAACCATTCCTACTCGCCATCCAGCCATATTAAACGTTTTACTCAACGAGTTAAGCTCCAAACAATGGTCTTTGGCATTTTTATACTTAAGAATGCTTCTTGGAAATTGGTTTAAAATAAAGCTGTAAGGATTATCATTAACTACAAGAATATTATGACGTTTTGCAAACTCAATAACATCTTCATAAAACTTATTAGGCGCAACAGTTCCTGTTGGCATGTGTGGGTAATTAATCCACATGATTTTCACTTTACTTAAATCGTACGTTTTTTCAAGTGCAACAAAATCTGGCAACCAATTATTTTTTTCCTTTAAATCATAAAACAAAGGTGTAGCTCCTACAAGTTTAGTTACCGAAGTATATGTAGGATATCCAGGATTTGGTATTAACACGCCATCGCCTTCATTTAAAAATGCCATTGAAATGTGCATAATCCCTTCCTTACTTCCCATTAATGGTAAAATTTCGGTTTTAGGGCTTAACGACACACTAAAGTATTTTTTATAAAAACCTGCCATCGCTTGTCTTAACTCTGGCAAACCTTGATAGCTTTGATATTTATGCGCTGTAGCGTCTTGCATACTATCAACAATAGCTGATACCACTCTAGATGGTGGTTGCAAATCTGGACTACCAATTCCTAAATTAATGATAGGCTTACCATGCTCTTTCAAAAGGTTAACTTCCTTGAGTTTTCTAGAGAAATAGTACTCTTCAACGGTATGCAATCTATCAGCTACTGAAATCATAACTTTGCATTTTTATATTCTCCTAATATTTTTAAATCCTGTGCCATAATCTGTAAAATAGATTTTGCTTTTTTAAAGTCTTTATAAGCATCAAAAGTTACATCCACAAAAAAGGCGTATTTCCAAGGTGAATTTATTTTAGGCAACGACTGTATTTTGGTTAAATTCAATTTACAATCGCTCATTACATTAAGCACAGTTGCCAAACTACCTCGTTTATGATCCAATTCAAATTTGATAGACGCCTTATTGATATCACTTTCAGAAATCTCAGAGTTTTGCGTCTTTACAATCACAAAACGTGTTTCGTTATGTTTTATGGTTTGTATACTTTCTGCTAAAATTTCCAATTCAAACAATTCAGCAGCCAATCCACTAGCAATAGCTGCAACGCCTTTTAAATTTTGTTCTTTTATGCGTTGCGCAACCTCAGCTGTATCTTTATCTTCAATAAGCTTTATATGAGGATATGCTTTAAAAAACTCTTTACACTGCAACAACGCCATAGGATGCGAATACACTTCTTTAATAGCACTTAACGATTGGTTAGGTAATGCCATAAGGTTGTGTTGCACATCAAGATAATGCTCTCCAATAATGTGTAAATTATGAGTATCAATTAATGCATAATTGGGTATAATTGAGCCAGCTATAGAGTTTTCAATAGCCATAATAACCGTATCGCTCTTTCCTGAAAGCAAGCTATTTACTGCTATATCAAACGACAAGCACTCATCGATAGCCACAGTATCATCAAAAAATTGTTTAGATACAATATGATGAAATGACCCTTTAATACCTTGTATTGCTACTGACTTTATCATAAAAAAAAATCCCGATTTTCATCGAGACTCATATTAAATTTAGTTACCTTAAATTATACATACAACGTCTCGCTCTTTTCGCTAAAAAAGAAATAAAACCAGTTGTAATATGTATAATTGTTTGTTTTCATTGTGTTTATGAAGTTGCTAATGTAATTAATATTTTCACAAATCAAAATACTTAAAAAACTTTTTTGCAGTTATTATTTAACTTTTTAAAGATTATACAGTAATGTATTACATAAATTATATAATTGCTATTTTTGAATAAACATTTCTTTTATGTCTATAGAGGTTGAACACATTTCAAAAACTTACGGAAACCAAAAAGCGCTTAACGCAGTGTCTTTTAAAGTCAATAAAGGTGAAATTGTTGGTTTTTTAGGTCCTAATGGAGCAGGAAAATCGACGATGATGAAAATCCTTACGACATATATTGAAGCTTCTGATGGTGTTGCTAAAGTGAGCAATTTTGATGTAAACACAGCTTCTAAAGAAGTTCAAAAGCGCGTTGGATACTTACCTGAGCACAACCCTTTATATTTAGACATGTATGTAAAAGAGTATTTAAGTTTTAATGCAGGTGTTTATAAAGTTGAAAAATCTAGAATTGACGAAGTTATAGCACTTACAGGTCTTACTCCCGAAGCGCATAAAACAATAGGTCAACTTTCTAAAGGTTACAGGCAACGTGTGGGTTTAGCCAATGCATTGTTGCATAACCCTGAGGTTTTAATTTTAGATGAACCTACTACAGGATTGGACCCAAACCAATTAATTGATATACGTCACCTTATCACGTCTTTAGGTAAAGAAAAAACAGTTTTCCTATCTACTCACATTATGCAAGAAGTTGAAGCAATGTGCGATAGAGTTATTATTATCAATAAAGGTGAAATTGTAGCCGACAAAACACTTAAAGACCTAAGAGACGAAAAAGTTCAAACGGTTATTGTTGAATTTGATTACAGAGTTGAAGAAGCGTTTTTGTTGAAGCTCCCAAAGGTTACTAAAGTTGAAAACACTTTTGATTTTATTTACGAAATCACGTTTTCAACTACTGAAGATATGCGCTCTCATGTATTTGACTTTGCGCATGATAACCAGCTGAAAATCCTTCAGCTTAACCAAAAAAATGCGAGTCTGGAAAGTTTGTTTAGGGAGTTGACGAGTTAAAAAAGCCCTTCCTAACCTTCCCAAAGGGAAGGAATTTAATACTACTCAAAAAATAAGCACTCCTGTATACAACGCCTCCACCTCAACAATTGGTGGTTGATTTACTGAAATCAAATTTCCTGTACCAAGTAATTTGCCTGTTAACTCTACTTGCGGATTCACAATCATATCATTGCTACCACGATGATACACATCAACATTTTGAGCTATAAGTTGTTCACCTTCAAAACGACCAGCTCCAGAATAAAAACCTACAAATAAATTGTTAGTTACTCCTGAAAGGTAAAAAGACGCGATATTGTTAGATGTAACTCTAACTTGGTTGCTATTAAGTTCCATTCTAAAATCGCCAACTGTAAACGTTCCTGGCGCGTTAAAATCTTCTGACAACAGCGATAAATTATTATAATTTAAAACACCATCAGACTGTATTTCAAACTGAGTTGAACTTCTTATTTCAGTAATATTTGGTGCTGTAACATACACTTTTGTTGCAGCGTAGTCTCTTACAAAATTACAGGTGTTATTATCTGAAAGTATAAGTTGTGCGTTTTCAACTTTTACTTCAACATCAGACAGTAAGTTTTCACCAGTTTCAATAATAATAGTGGTTTCAGCGTCTTGTTTTAAAATCAACTGCACATTTCTATTCACCAAAATTTTATTAAAAGTTGCAACTTCTACAACTTCTTGCACAATGGTTCCTGTGGTTTGAAAACAGTCGCTCGCATCCTCGCTATCACAAGCAAAAAGCATTATAAAACTTACTATGTAAACTATTTTTTTCATCTTACAATCGTATTCCTACACCTAACTCAACAGCTTCGGCTTTTGCACCATGAGATTTTAAAGTTAGTGCTCCAAATATTTTATCTCCAAAATAACGCTTCATTCCCACTCTAAAATAGGTTCTACCTTCAAAATCGTATGGATAATAAACATAATACCCTAACTGGGTTACTACAGACAGTTTATTAATAAACAACTCATGACCAGCAAAAACACCAACACGTTTCCAGTCTTCATCTCCACTAACATTATCTTCAGGAAAAGCAACAGATTTATAGTAAATCAATTCTTCCAAGAATTGCGAGAAAAACACATCTGCTCCCAGCTGCACTGCACTTTTATGGCTTAAACGTTTATCAGCATAAGCAGACACAACTAAAAAAGGATATTGACCACTACCAACTACATCACTTTCGTTTATTCCACTTCTTAAAGCAAAATTAAACTTTATGGGTTCTGTGAATTTTTCTTCTGAAAGGTTATAGATATACTCAGGAGTTTCTTCTTCTAAATTATACGTCAATCCAACATTAAAGGTTATGGAATTAACACTAGTATTTGGTGCTTTTACATTAGCGTTTGAATAATGAATAAGACTTAACCCTGTTTGAAACCCAAACCTATCAAACAAGCGTTCTTTTTTATAGTTGAGCATTAAATAGGTACTACTCAACAAACGAGAACCAAACACTATATTTTTATGATTATCAACCTTATCATAAGGGTTGGTTGTATAGGCTAACCCTTGACCAATTCGCAACATTAAATTCCTTTTAAAAAAGTAAAAATTATAATGCGCGTACAAGGAATAATTATCTCCTAAGACCTCATTTTTTAAATTTTGATAAGCAAATGACACACCATAATCAGGATAGTTGTAACGTTGCTCCCAAGCTTGATGACCAAAGGTTTTTTTATTCCAACTTAAAATAAAACCTTCGGGATGCCCATTGATTAAATGAAGAATATCATCATTATGAAGCGCAATATTACCTTTAAAATAATTGACATCAAAAGTAGATGTTGTTTGCTTTTCCTGTGCAAAAATAAAAGCACAACAAAACAAAAAAGTATAGGTAACAAGCTGCTTCATAGTTTAATTTAGTGAAGCAAAAATAACAGAATATTTAGAACAACCGCTCAGCAATGGCTTTTATATTGTCACTTTTACCCATTGAGTAATAATGTAATACTGGCACACCTGCATTTTGTAATTCTTTAGATTGATTAATTGCCCATTCTACACCTACTTGTCGCACAGCTTTATTGTCTTTACAATCCTCAACAGCATCAATTAAGTCTTCTGGTAAATCTATTTTAAATACTTGCGGTAATAATTGCAAGTGCTTTTTAGTCGCAATTGGCTTTATTCCTGGAATTATTGGCACTGTAATTCCTGCTTGTTTCGCAGCTTCAACAAATTCAAAGTATTTTTTATTATCAAAAAACATTTGTGTTACGACGTAATCTGCACCACAATCTACTTTGTGTTTTAAGCGTTTTAAATCGCTTTGTAACGAAGGTGCTTCAATGTGTTTTTCAGGATAACCAGCAACACCTATGCAAAAGTCAGCTTTATCGCTAGCTTCAATAACATCGTGCAAGTATTTTCCTTTATTCAAATTTTGAATTTGCTCAACCAATTCGCTAGCATATTGATGACCTCCTTTTGAAGGCTCAAAATACTTTTGATGACTCATAGCATCACCTCGTAATGCCATAACATTATCAATTCCTAAATAGTGGCAATCTACAAGTAAATATTCGGTTTCTTCTCTACTAAAACCGCCACATAACACATGCGGAACTGTATCAACGTTGTATTTATATTTTAAAGATGCACAAATACCAACGGTTCCTGGTCGCATACGCGTGATTTTTCGATCTAACAAACCGTCTTTTTCTATATAAACATGTTGCTCCCTAGACGTTGTTACATCAATAAATGGTGGCTTGAACTCCATTAAAGGGTCAATATTGTTGTATAACTCTTTAATGTTACTTCCTTTTTGTGGAGGAATGATCTCAAAAGAAAACAAGGTTTTTCCTTTGGCTTGCTTTATATGTTCGGTTACCTTCATAGTCTATGTTTGGCACCAATCTTATCAAACTTTAAGCCGATAAATATGCAACCAACAAAGACAATCCAGTGATTAAAATCAACTGAAAAGCAAATCGTATTTCTACTTTAAATTTTGTCATTTTTATAGCAAATTTGTTGCTGCAAGATTAGTGATTTATTTAATATCGAATATTAATTTATTTGTAATTATTAGTTAATTTTCTGACAAGTTTGGATTCAGCCACTTTTGAGCTTCCTCGGTTGACATACCACGTCTTTTGGCATAATCTTCTAATTGATCTTCGGTAATTTTTCCTAACCCAAAATATTTAGCTTCTGGATTTGCAAAGTAATAACCACTTACACTTGCTGCTGGCCACATTGCAAGACTTTCGGTTAGTTTTACACCAATAGTTTCTTCGACTTTTAAAATATCCCAAATGGTTTGTTTCTCTAAATGATCTGGACAAGCTGGATAACCTGGCGCAGGACGAATACCTTTATAACTTTCGGCAATTAAATCTTCGTTGGTTAAATGGTCTTCGGAAGCGTAATTCCAATGTTTTGTTCGCACTTCTTTGTGTAAATATTCTGCAAAAGCTTCGGCTAATCTATCGGCTAATGCTTTTATCATTATGGAATTATAATCGTCGTGATTCGCTTCAAATTCTTTTGCTAATTGCTCGGTTCCAAAACCTGTAGTCACACAAAAACAGCCGATATAATCTTGAATTCCTGTGTCTTTAGGCGCGATAAAATCGGCTAATGCAAAGTTTGGAACACCTTCACGTTTTTTAAGTTGCTGACGCAGTGTTAGGAATTTTGCAGTGTCAGATTGAGCGCAGTCGAAATCTTTTTTAGGTGCTGAATCAAGTTCAGCATGACACTCTTCGATTATCACCTCAATATCATCATCATTTACAGTATTTGCAGGAAATAATCCAAAAACTGCTTTTGCTTTCAGCAGCTTTTCATCAAAAACTTTTTGAAGCAAAACTTTAGCGTCTTTGAACAATTCGGTTGCTTGTTTGCCAACGATGTCGTCGGTTAAAATATCTGGATATTTTCCGTGTAAATCCCAACTTCTAAAAAATGGTGACCAATCGATATAATCTTCTAAAATCGTAATATCAAAATCTTGAATATCTTGTATTCCTAATTGTTTTGGTTTTACAATGTCGGTTGTTTTCCAATCGATTTTAAACTTTCGGTCACGTGCTTCTTCAATTGAGACATATTCCTTTTGTTTACCACGTTTTAAAAACTGCTCACGGAATTTTTCGTATTCCTCACGAATCTGTTCTTTATACACTTTGTTATCTTTCTGCAGCAGATTTCCTACAACCGTTACAGCTCTAGACGCATCGTTGACGTGCACAACAGTATTGGAATAATGTGGTGCAATTTTTACCGCAGAATGCGCTCTAGACGTCGTTGCGCCACCAATTAACAACGGAATATTAAACCCTTGTTTTTCCATTTCTTGCGAAACGTAAACCATCTCGTCTAACGATGGTGTAATTAAACCGCTTAAACCGATAACATCGACGTTTTCTTTTTTAGCAGTTTCAATGATTTTTTCTGGCGGAACCATGACGCCTAAATCCACAATCTCGTAATTATTACAACCCAAAACTACACTCACAATATTTTTACCAATATCGTGTACATCGCCTTTTACGGTTGCCATTAAAATTTTACCATTAGAGCGTTGCGAATCGTCTTTTTCTGCTTCAATATAAGGTTGTAAATAAGCGACTGCTTTTTTCATCACTCGAGCCGATTTTACTACTTGAGGCAAAAACATTTTTCCACTTCCAAACAAATCGCCAACCACATTCATTCCGGTCATTAAATGACCTTCGATTACTTGAATAGGCTTGTTTACCGTTTGTCGCGCTTCTTCAACATCTTCAACAATAAAAGCATCAATACCTTTTACCAAAGCGTGCGTAATACGGTCTTGCAAAGGTTCGCTTCGCCATTCTTGTACTTTTGCTACATCGTCTTTTTTCTGCCCTTTTACGGTTTCGGCAAATTCTAGTAAACGTTCGGTTGCATCGTCTCGTTTGTCAAAAAGTACATCTTCTACGTGTTCCAGTAAATCCTTCGGAATTTCATCATAGACTTCCAACATTGTTGGATTAACAATTCCCATATTCATTCCGTGTTGAATCGCGTGATATAAAAATGCTGCATTAATAGCTTCACGCACGACATTGTTTCCTCTAAACGAAAATGATACGTTACTTACGCCACCAGAAACGCTGGCATAAGGTAGATTTTCTTTAATCCATTTTGTAGCATTAAAAAAGTCTAAAGCATTTAAACGATGCTCTTCCATTCCGGTTGCTACAGGAAAAATATTTGGATCAAAAATGATGTCTTCTGGTGGAAATTGAACTTGATTTACCAAAATATCGTAAGAACGCTTACATATTTCTATCCTACGCTTGTAGGTATCGGCTTGACCATCTTCATCAAACGCCATAACGATTACTGCTGCACCATAACGTTTGATAAGTTTTGCGTGATGGATAAATGTCGCTTCGCCTTCTTTTAAACTGATAGAATTCACAACCGATTTACCTTGTACGACTTGCAAACCAGCTTCGATAATGTCCCATTTAGAGCTATCAATCATAATAGGTAATCGTGCAATATCTGGCTCTGATGCGATAAGATTTAAGAAGGTTACCATTGCGTGTTTTCCGTCAAGCATACCTTCATCCATATTGACATCTATAATTTGCGCGCCACCTTCCACTTGGTCTCTCGCAACATCTAATGCTTCGGCATAGTTTTCTTCTTTTATTAATCGTAAAAATTTACGCGAACCAGTAACGTTAGTACGCTCGCCAACGTTTATAAAATTACTTTCAGGTGTTATGATTAATGGTTCTAGACCTGATAATTTTAGATATCGGTTTTTGTTCTCTTTCATACATTAAAAGTTCTCGACTGCGCTCGAACCGACAGTTCTAGGTTTATATTTTGAAGCAACTTCAGCAATCGCTTTTATGTGTTCTGGTGTTGTACCGCAACAACCACCGATGATGTTTATTAAATCATCTTTTAGGTAGTTTTCAATTAGCTGTTGCATTTGTTTGGCTGTTTGGTCGTACTCACCAAAAGCATTCGGCAATCCTGCGTTTGGATGTGCTGATGTGTAAAAATCGGTCTCGTGAGATAAGCGTTTTAAATACGGTTGTAATTGGTCTGCACCAAGTGCACAATTAAAACCAACACTTAACAATGGTATATGTGATATTGAAATTAAAAATGCTTCTACAGTTTGCCCAGACAAAGTTCTACCAGAAGCATCAGTAATGGTTCCAGATACCATAACCGGAATGTCAATATTACGTTCTTCCTTAACTTCTTGAATGGCGAATAATGCTGCTTTGGCATTTAGTGTATCAAAAATAGTTTCGACTAATAAAATATCGCTTCCACCATCAATTAAAGCTTCAACTTGTTGTTTGTAAGCTATGCGTAATTCGTCAAAGGTTACTGCGCGATATTCTGGTCTGTTTACATCTGGACTTAAACTTGCGGTACGGTTTGTTGGACCAATACTTCCTGCTACAAAGCGCGGTTTTTCAGGATTGGCTTTTGTGAATTCTTCAGCAACTTGTTTTGCGATTTTAGCCGATTCAAAATTTAACTCGTACACCAAATCTTCCATATGGTAATCTGCCATACCAATGGTTGTTCCAGAAAAAGTATTGGTTTCAACTATATCTGCACCAGCTTCGAAATACTTTCGGTGTACTTCTGCAATAGCTTCTGGTTGGGTTAGCGATAATAAATCGTTATTTCCTTTTAATGGATGTTTAAAATCTTTAAATCTTGAACCACGAAAATCGTCTTCAGTAAAATTATAGCGCTGCAACATGGTTCCCATTGCGCCATCTAAAACTAAAATTCGGTGTTGTAATATTTTGAAAATGTCTGACATTTTATAATTTTTAAAATGTCATCATGAAAAGAGAGAAGAATAATTCTCGGGTTATCTGTCCCAAAAAATGGGTAGAATTTAGCACCTTCTTAAATTTCTTATCAAAGAAAATTAAGGGTTGCTAAGGCTTCAACGGGTCTATTCCCTCTGCCTTTCGTGATAACAAACAATATTAATTATGAACTATGGGACAAAGTAACGTAATAAATAATTGAATCGCAATATTTATTCAAATAAATCTGAAGACAAATATCTATCACCTATATCGCAAATGATTGCCACAATAACACCTTTATCTATAGTTTGCGCTATTTTTAAAGCCGATGCTACAGAACCACCACTACTCATACCTGCAAAAACACCTTCTTGAGTTGCTAGTAAATTAGCTGTTTTTTTTGCGTCTTCTTCACTTATTTCTACAACTTGATCTACTTTTTGAGGATTAAATATTTTAGGTCTGTAAGCTTCTGGCCATTTTCTAATTCCCGGAATTTTTGCACCATCTTTAGGTTGCGCACCAACGATAGTTATGTCTGGATTTTGCTCTTTTAAGTAAGTAGATACACCCATAATTGTACCTGTTGTACCCATTGCAGAGACAAAATGCGTGATTTGCTGATTGGTATCGCGCCAAATTTCTGGACCTGTAGTTTTGTAATGTGCTTTCCAGTTATCGTCATTTGCAAACTGGTTTAACATAAAATAGCCCTTTTCTTTATGGAGTCTTTCGGCTTCGTCACGAGCGCCTTCAATACCAACTTCGGAAGACGTTAAAATTAATTCGGCACCATAAGCACGCATGGTTTTTATTCGCTCTTCGGTAGAATTTTCAGGCATTACTAAAATCATATTTACGCCTAATAATTTCGCAATAAAAGCTAATGCAATACCAGTATTACCACTAGTTGCTTCAACCAAAGTATCGCCACGTTTAATATCTCCGCGTTTTAAAGCTTCGCTTATCATATTAAATGCAGCACGATCTTTAACGCTTCCACCTGGATTTTTTCCTTCAAGTTTTAAAAACAGTCTTACACCATCTTTTTTTAGGATGTTTTGCACTTCAATTAACGGCGTATTTCCTATTAAATTAGTTATTGATTGACTTTGTATCATGATGGTCTTGTACTTATATTAATTTCTGACTTATAGGTCACTAATGAGTTTGGTGGAACGGATTGCGTAATCCACACATTGGCACCAATAACACTGTTTTTGCCAATTACAATATCGCCTCCTAAAATAGTTGCGTTTGCGTAAATTGTTACATTGTCTTCTATGGTTGGATGACGTTTGGTTTGCGATAAACTTTTTTTAACCGATAATCCACCTAAAGTAACACCTTGAAAAATCTTGACATTGTTTTTGATAATACTAGTTTCTCCAATTACAATTCCTGTTCCGTGATCTATAAAAAATGAATCGCCAATGGTTGCTCCTGGATGAATATCGATACCTGTTTTACCATGAACACACTCGCTCATCATTCTAGAAATAATAGGTAAATCCATTTTAAATAATTCGTGACTCATCCTATAAATTGCTATGGCATGAAAGCCTGGATATGCTAGATAAATTTCTTGCAAACTCTTACAAGCTGGATCATTTTTTTCGGCAGCTTTGGCATCTAACTCAATTTTCTTTTTTATCGTTGGAAGCATACTTTCAAAAGTACTCCAAATGATTTCAGAGTCTTTATCTGTAATGTCTTCAACAACTGTTTTAAATATAGGCTTTAGCTGTTTCAGTTGTTCTTTTTGTCTTACTTCATCATCAAACAATGCATAGAACAATTGCTTTGTTACATCTGAAACGGTCTCTTTAATTCGTAAATTTATCTGCATGTTTTTCTTATGAATGCTAAAATTACTATTCCATTTTTAGTTTATCACAAGCTTTAAGATTTTATTAAAATAAAACCTCGTAGTAAAAAAATTTCACCACGAGGAATTACAACTAAATATACAGCAACTAATCATTAATCTATTGCTTGCACAACTGCTTTTGGCGCTTCTTTTCTGGTTCCATCAAAACCATCAACACCACTAACGGTTGTATACTTTAAAACATATTTTTTACCAGGATTGATAATTTTATAAGCTGATTGACACATTAATGTTGCCTCGTGGAAACCACATAAAATCAGCTTTAATTTACCTTCGTAGGTATTAACATCGCCTATAGCAAAAACTCCAGGAATATTGGTTTGATAATCTAACGTATCAACTTTTATGGCGTTTTTTTCAATCTCTAATCCCCAATCTGAAATAGGTCCAAGTTTTGGTGATAGACCAAACAGCGGAATAAAATGATCAGCTTCTAAAAGTATGTTTTCACCTTCTTTTTCGATAGTTACACCTTCAACATTTTGATCACCATGTATGGCTGTAACTTCAGCTGGTGTAATTAAATTAATCTTTCCTAAAAGTTTTAACTCTTTTACTTTTTCTACAGAATCTAAAGCGCCACGAAACTCGTTTCTTCTGTGAACCAAAGTCACTTCAGACGCAATATCAGCAAGAAAAATACTCCAGTCTAAAGCCGAATCACCACCACCAGAAATCACCACTTTCTTGTTGCGATACACTTCTGGGTCTTTAATCATATATTCAACACCTTTGTCTTCATAAAATTCTAGGTTTTCAATTTTAGGCTTTCTAGGTTCAAAACTTCCTAATCCACCAGCAATTGCTACTACTGGTGCATGATGTTTTGTGCCTTTATTTGTTGTTACAATAAACGAACCGTCTTCTAACTTTTCTATGGTTTCTGCACGTTCTCCTAACGTAAAACCAGGTTCAAACTGTTTGCCTTGTTCCAATAAATTTTTGGTTAAATCGCCTGCTAAAATTTCAGGAAATCCAGGAATGTCATAGATTGGTTTTTTGGGGTAAATCTCTGAACATTGTCCACCAGGTTGTGCTAATGCATCTATTAAATGGCATTTTAATTTTAATAATCCTGCTTCAAAAACGGTAAATAATCCGGTTGGTCCTGCGCCTATTATTAATATATCGGTTTTAATCATGTTTAAATCTGTTTGTTTGAAATTAATGTTTTAGTCACATTGTTTAGGGTTTGAACTTTATGCTCAAAGTCGCCTTTAATTGTTTTTCTAAATCGGTTTAAATTTTGCACCAAATCGTCTATGTTTTCTGGAATGACGTCTTCAAAAAACTGTCTTAAACGTTTTGCTGTTGTTGGCGATTTTCCGTTGGTAGAAATAGCTACTTTTACATGACCTTTAGTAACAATACCTCCTAAATAAAAATCGCACAACTCTGGTGTATCTGCGACGTTTACCAAAATATGATTAGCTTTTGCATCGTTGTAAATTTGTTTATTTACTTCTGGGTTGTCTGTCGCTGCAATGATTAAATCTTGATCCAATAAAAACGAATTGTGATAAGACATCTTGATTAACTTAACATCAAACTGCTTTGCTAATGTTATAACATCTGGTCTAAAAAAATTAGCTACCATTGTCACTTTAGCGTTTGGACTAGATTTTAGTAAAAACGTTAGTTTTTCTAAAGCCACATAACCACCACCAACAATTAGCGTATTAATGCTATGCATTTTTATAAAAATTGGATATAAATTATTTCTTTCATTCATAATTATGCTACTTTTAAAGTTTCTACTTGTTTAGCGATTGAATTAAGCGCAACACGCTGTTTTACAACATCACCAACTACAATAATTGCTGGATTAGACAGTTGCTGCTTTTTTACAACATCGCAAATTGTATCTACGGTTCCAATGCCAAATTTTTCATCTTTTGTTGTTCCGTTTTGAATAATTCCTACTGCAGTATTTGCTTTACCTTCGGATGAAAACACGTCCATAATTTGCTGTAGTTTTCCCATTCCCATAAGGATTACCACAGTTGCGGTAGATTTTGCTGCAAGTACAATATCATTAGACATATTATGCGATTTGGTTGTACCAGTAATGACCCAAAAACTTTCTGAAGCACCGCGTTTTGTTAACGGAATACCTTGAAATGCTGGCACTGCCAATGCTGACGAAATACCTGGCACCACAAAAGTTTCTAAACCAAAAGGCTTCACATAATCTATCTCTTCTGCTCCACGACCAAACACAAAAGGATCGCCTCCTTTTAACCTTACAACATGTCCTTTTGTTTTTGCTCGCTGAACGATTAAATCATTAATTTGTTCTTGTTGATAAGCATAACAACCTTTGCGTTTACCAACAAAAATCAGTTCTGCTTTTTTTGATGCATAGTCAAGCAAATCTTTGTTTATTAAAGCATCGTAGAGAATTACATCTGCTGACTGAATAGCTTTAATAGCCTTAAGCGTTATTAATTCTGGATCGCCAGGTCCTGCACCAACAATGGTTAATTTTGGAATTATTGTCTTCATCATCATGCTACTTTTTGATCGTTTTCACGATAGGTTTTTACTGTTTTTAAAAAGGCTTCAGCACTTTTAAAATATTGCTCTGCAAATGCTTTACTTGGAGCGTTTTCTTTAATCTGAAATACTAACTCTGAAAATGATACGTCTAGCGGAATACGTTTTGTTGCTACAAAATCTTCATCAAACTGCTTAATAATTCCTGCTTGAGAATTGGTTGATTTATTTTCTGTTAGCAATATTGCTTTAGCTGAATTTACAAACGCATTATACGTGTGATAAATGGCGTGAGAATACACATTGTTCTCTAACGCTTCTTTTGCTAGCTCTAGTTTTTCTTCGCTTTCTAAAAATAAAGTTGAAATTAAATCGATAACTACGCCAGCGCATTCACCAATACCTATTGCTTTTTCATAAACTTCGGTATTTCCCCAATCGATAAAATCGTCTTGAGTTAAATTACTAACATCTGATAAGTCTGTAAGCATATCATAAAAATACATTTGTCCTTTGTCTTGGTAGTAATCTTCAAACGACAAGTTATTTGCATTAATTTGAAAATCGTCTAATAAACGACGTAGCGCTATTGGCGCACGACGACTTGGTACTTTTACTACTTTGTCTGCAAAAACACCTTGACCGTTACCTTTGTTTGCACCACCTAAAAGTACTTGTAATGCTGGCGCAACTAATTTATCTGGTGTACGAATTGACATACCTTGAAATCCAATATTTGCCATATTGTGTTGCCCACAAGCATTCATACAACCACTAATTTTAATTACAAGATCTTTGTTATTTAAGTATTGTGGATATTCAGTTTTAATGACTCGCTCTAATTCTTCAGCAATTCCTGTACTACTTGCTATTCCTAAATTACAAGTATCTGTTCCTGGACAAGCTGTAATATCTACCGCTTTGTTATAACCTGCTTCTGCAAACCCTAATTTGGATAATTCTTGATAGAAATATGGCAATAAATCTTCCTTAACAAACGGAATTAATATGTTTTGGC
The DNA here is from genome assembly GCF_039524015.1 of Gaetbulibacter jejuensis. Lineage (NCBI taxonomy): Bacteria > Pseudomonadati > Bacteroidota > Flavobacteriia > Flavobacteriales > Flavobacteriaceae > Gaetbulibacter > Gaetbulibacter jejuensis. The sequence continues at coordinate 105,828 of NZ_BAAAGF010000005.1, forward strand.
GTAAGCTTAATCGTATTTCTCCTGCTGCATAATCTTCGACTAAATTAGCTAACAATCGTGCTTTGTCTGTATAAAAATCACCTAACAACACCTTTATTCCTATCGCTACATAACCATCTTGTTTTTGTTTGATAACATTGGTGTTTTTCCAAGTTTGAAATGCTTTTTCGTCTTTTATATCAACTTCTGGTGCAGTAACATTTACTGGTTTTGAAACTGGATAATTTTCTGCATCAATTGGAATAGATGCAAATTCAATTGCTTTTTGCTCTTCTGCTACAAGGCGCTTAAATTCTTCTAAACCAATATCTTTTATTAAGAATTTCATACGCGCTTTTGCACGACTTTTACGTTCGCCATAACGATCAAAGATGCGCAAAACACCTTCCATTACTGGAATAATTTTATCACTAGGCAAAAATTCATAAAACACATCGGCATGTCGTGGTTGCGAACCTAATCCGCCACCAAGCATCACTTTAAATCCTCGTACATTGTTTTCAACTTTTGCGATAAAGCCTAAATCGTGCATGTAAGACAATCCTGTATCTTCGTCTGATGCTGAAAAAGACACTTTAAACTTACGTCCCATTTCTTGACAAATTGGATTACGCAAAAAGAACTTAAATAAAGCATCTGCATAAGGAGACACATCAAAAGGTTCGTTTAAGTCAATTCCGGCAGTTTCGCTTGCTGTTACATTTCTTACCGTATTACCACAAGCTTCACGAAGGGTTACATCGTCACGTTCTAATTCTGCCCAAAGCTCTGGCGTTCTATCAAGATCTACGTAATGAATTTGTATATCTTGTCTAGTAGTGATGTGTAATCTGCCACGAGAATATTCGTCTGAAACATCTGCAATTCGGCGTAATTGTTTACTTAACACCTTTCCGTAAGGCAATTTTATACGAATCATTTGAACACCTTGCTGTCTTTGCCCATAAACACCACGAGCAAGACGTAAGCTTCTAAACTTTTCTTCATCAATGTTTCCATTATGGAATAGCTCAATTTTTCTAGCTAATTCTATAATGTCTTTCTCTACAACTGGATTTTCTATTTCTGTTCTAAAACTCTGCATGGTGCGTCGCTTTTTTTATTGTAAATGAATTCCGCACTCTCTACTTTGAAGTGCTTTTATTGGGTCGAAATAATCGACGTTTTTGGTTAAATTATGCTTTGTTACGTAAGCGTCTAAATCAGCATCTGTCCAATAGTAAAATGGACTCACTTTTAAAATGCCGTTTTTACTTAAGCTTAAAATATCTTTCTTATTTCTTAACTCGGTTTGTCTTACACGAATATTCGTAAACCATACTTCAGGATTGTGTTCTTTTAAAGCTCTTTTGAAGGGTTCCAATTTTACAACTTCTGAAAACTGATCGAAATTATCATCTTCTAATGATGGAAAACCTATAGTTTTTTCAACCTCTTCTTTACTCAATAACGATTGATACTTACGAAGATTTAAATGATACTTCTCTGTAATATTTTCAGCATGCTCATAAGTACTTGGTTGATTGTATAACGTATCGCACCAAATAACCTTTATGTCGTTACTATGCTTGGTTATGGTACTTAACAAAACTTCAGAGTATACGCCAAAACTTGTTGTTACTATGTTATTGTTTGTTAATCGCAATGCCCAATCAATAATTTCATCAGGTGTTTTATCTTTTAATACTTGGTTCCAATATGCTATATCTATCGTTTGTCCTATCATCTATTTTTTTATTTTTACTATATTCCTATCGGAATAGTAGGAATTAAAAACAAAACTATATAAAAATATTTACCTAGCAGGTATTATTTAGGTTAAAATTTGAATAAAATCGTTAAAGTTATCCTTTGCGTTAATTAAAAAAGTGTTAATTTACAGTAAATCTGCCAATGATTTATTGTTGAAAATTTGCAGTGTGCTATCCCTAACTTCAATCATTAAGCTATGAACAGCACAAGCTGTTTCGTCTGGACAATCGTCGCATTTTTCATAAAAATTCAAACTCACGCATGGTACCATAGCAATAGGACCTTCAAGGATTCTCATGATTGGTGCCATTTTAATATCCTTGGGATCTTTAAGAAGATAATAACCTCCATTTTTACCTTTTTTAGACCCTAAAAACCCATTCTTACGAAGCGTTAATAAAATACTCTCCAGAAATTTTCTGGAGATATTTTCACTTTCGGAAATAGCACTGATTTGAACAGGTTTGTTTCCTTCCTGTCGTGCTAAATACGTTAGCGCTTTTAGACCATATTTGGTTTTCTTTGAAAGCATAAATTCAAAGATAACCAAAATCTGTTATCAACCTAACGCTTGGTTTAAATCGGCAATAATATCCTCATAATGCTCCAACCCTACTGACACACGTACCAAGCCATCAGAAATTCCAACTTCAAGTCTATCAGCTTCATTCAATTTACTATGTGTTGTTGATGCTGGATGCGTCGCAATACTTCTGGTATCTCCCAAATTTGCTGATAATGACAATAGTTGCAATTTGTTTAAAAACTGTCTTCCGGCTTCAATACCTCCTTTTATTTCAAAAGCAACAATATTACCGCCTTTTTTCATTTGCTTTTTAGCTATGTCATATTGCGGATGCGATTTTAAAAACGGATATTTTACCAATTGCACATTTTTATGCGACTCTAAAAACTCTGCTACTTTTAACGCATTTTCACAATGTCTATCAACACGAACAGAAAGTGTCTCCAAGCTTTTTGATAATACCCACGCATTAAATGGTGATAATGCTGGACCTGTATTTCTTGAAAACAGATAAATTTCTCTAATCAAATCAGCTTTACCAACAGTAACACCTCCTAAAACACGACCTTGACCATCTATTAATTTAGTTGCTGAATGAATAACCAAATCTGCTCCAAATTTAATAGGGTTTTGTAAATATGGCGTTGCAAAACAGTTATCTATCACCAATAGTAAATTGTGTTTTTTAGCTATGTTTCCTAGCAACTCTAAATCTAAAATATCAACCGCTGGATTGGTTGGCGTTTCGGCATAGAGAATTTTAGTGTTTGGTTGAATAAGGCTTTCAATTTTATCAATTTCATTTACTTTGAAATAGCTCGTTTCAATATTCCATTTTGGTAAAAATTTGGTGAACAAACTATGTGTTGACCCAAAAACGCTTCGGCAAGACACCACATGATCGCCAGCATTTAGCAAAGCAGCAAATGTTGAAAACACAGCCGACATTCCTGTTGCGTAAGCATAACCAGCTTCAGCACCTTCTAACTTGCAAATTTTATCTACAAACTCTGACGTGTTTGGGTTGGTAAATCGGCTGTAAATATTACGCTCTTTTTCTTCGGCAAATGAAGCACGCATATCTTCGGCATCTTCAAACACAAAACTACTGGTTAAGTGCAATGGTGTTGAATGCTCTAAATACTGCGAACGCTCCATTTGTGTGCGTATCGCTTGGGTTTCAAAATGGTTTTCTTTGCTCATTATCTTTAGTTTTTTTCTTTTAGTTAATATGTTTTGAAAGGCGTAAAATATCACCAAAAACACCTCTTGCAGTAACTTCAGCGCCTGCTCCAGCTCCTTGAATTACAATAGGATGTTCGCCATACGATTCGGTGAAAATTTCAAAAATAGCATCAGCTCCTTTTACTTGCCCTAAAGCACTATCTTCAGGAATTGACACCAATTTCACTTCTAGATTGCCTTTGTCTTGTTGTAAATCTCCAGATAAATCACCAACATATCGCAGTACATGATTTGGTTGTTGAGTATCTTTTATATTTTGAAATTCTGAATCAAGAACATCTAATTGCTGTAAAAATTCTGCAACCGAAATATCACGATATGCTTCAGGTATTAAATTTTGAACAGCAACATCATCAAACTCGTTTATTAAATCCAATTCGCGAGCTAGAATAAGTAGTTTCCTTGCCACATCATTTCCTGAAAAATCTTCACGTGGATCTGGTTCGGTAAAGCCTTTATCAATCGTTTCTTGAACAATGGTGCTAAATGGTTTATCCTGAACTGAAAAGTTATTGAACAAGTAACTTAACGTTCCTGAAAACACACCACGAATACGTGTAATATTCTCACCAGATTCATGCAACAATTTGATAGTATCAATTAGCGGTAAACCTGCGCCAACCGTCGTTTCATATAAATATTGCTTGTTATTTTCTTTTAAATGTTGACGTAAATCTGCATAGAAATCATGCGAAATGGTATTGGCAATTTTATTAGACGATACCAAGTCGAAACCTGCTTCTACCAATGGTTTGTAATTCTCATGAAATACTTTACTTGCTGTGTTATCAACAGCAATAAGATTTTCAAAATGATGCGCTTTAGCAAACTCAATAACATCTTGAATGCTATAATTTTCTTCAGCTGAAGTAATCTCGGTTTTCCAGTTTTCTGAAACGCCATGTTTAGCCAATAATAGTTTTTTAGAATTGGCAATGGCGAACACATTTAAGTTAATGCCTTTACGCTTTTCAATCTCTGTTTTTGATTTTAAAATTTGATTAATCAAAGCGCCACCAACCAATCCGTGACCAAAAATAGCGATGTTTATCTTTTTTGAAATTCCGAAAATTTCACCATGAATTACATTTACAGCTTTATGTAATTGTGTCTTTTTAACCACCAAACTCACATTACGTCCTGTAACCGTATTGTTGAACAACAACGGTGTAATTTGATTTTTAATTAACGCATTGAATGGCTTGTGAAACGAACTTAATTCGATACCAATAATAGAAATCACCGCAACGTCATCTACCACTTCAATTTTATTGACATCTTTTGAGTAGAAATCGGTTTCAAACTCACGTTCTAAAGCAATAACCGCTTGTGTAGCTTGTGTGGAATTTATCACCAAACCAATACCTCTTTCAGAAGATCCTTGAGATACAATACTCACACTAATTCCGTAATTGCTCAACGCCTTAAAAATCCTCGCATCAACACCAACTTTACCTAACAAACCACGACCTTCTAAATTTATAAGCGCAACATCTTCTAGAACTGACAAAGACGTAACCTCTTTGTTGCTTGATTTTGATGTGATTAACGTCCCTTCATCTTCTGGATTGAACGTATTTAAAATACGAAGGTTGATATTCTTTTCAACTAGCGGAATAATGGTTTTAGCGTGTAAAACGCTTGTACCGAAGTTCGCTAATTCGTTAGCTTCGTTAAAGGATAATTCTCTAATTTTTTGTGCATCTTCTACCAAATCTGGATTTGCTGTATAAATACCATTTACATGTGTGTAGTTTTGTAATTCTTCGGCATCTAAATAGTTTGCCAATAATGACGCTGAATAATTGCTTCCATTTCTGCCCAACAAGGTCGTTTCTCCATTTTGATTAGAGCCGATAAACCCAGTTACAACGTTTACAGTTGTACCATTATAGCTTTTAAAATGCGCCAAAACATTGTCTTTAGATTGCTTATCTTGAGGTTGTGCATTTATATAATCAGCATCTGTTTTTATCAAAACTCTGGCATCTGTTGGGTTAGCATTAATATCTTTTGATTTTAATAATTCTGAAATCAATTTCACAGATAATAATTCGCCATAGGATAGTACTTGCGCTTTAATTTTATCGCTATAATCACCAAGCAGCTTAACGCCTTCAAAAATATTGTTCAATTCTGAAAATTCTTCAGTAAAATCAATACTTGATAAAGGTTCTGTTTGATAACTTTTAAACGTTTCAAAAGCAGCTTGATAGTCTTGTTTTTTGGCAGCTTTCTCCAAAATGGCTTCCAAAGTATCAGTTGCTTTTCCTCTAGCCGAAACCACAACCGCAATACGCTCGCCTTCATTTACTTTATGCTCTATAATTGACAACACGCGGTTTAATCCGTCGCCATTAGCAAGCGATTTCCCTCCAAATTTTAATACTTTCATTCTTTTATTTTTGGTTTCAGGTCTAAAAATGCCTTCTATAATCTGTTCTAATTGTTCAAATTCTATTAAAAATGCATCGTGTCCGTGACTGGAATGAATTTCACTATAGGTCACATTAGGATGCGTTAATGCCAATTGGCGTTGTGTTTCGCGGTTTTCTTCAGCGGTAAAAAACAAATCAGAATCTACACCAACAATGGCAATGTTAGATTTTATAATATCCAATACATTTACATTATCGCCTCTACCACGCGTAACATCAATGGTTTTTAGTAATTGATTCATGAGTTTGTAAGCCGATAGTTGAAAACGCTCTTGCAGTTTTTTTCCGTGATGCAACAACCAACTTTCCACATTAAAGATTTCTAAATCGTCATTTTTACTACGTTGAAAACGCTCTTTAAACGATTGTGGCGTTCGGTAACACAACATGGCATGCATACGCGCATCGTGAACCGGATTGTTTGAGTTCACCAAGAATTGCTCTTGAATTTGACAGTTGGCAATCAACCAATCGGTAGATTTCCAGTCGGTTGCCACAGGAATTAAATATTCGGCTAGATTTGGTGACAAAAACGCCATTTCCCAAGCAATTCCACCACCAAGCGAACCTCCAATTAGCGCAAAAAGTTTATCAATTTGTAATGCTTTTAAGCCTAAAAGAAATATGTTCGCGATATCTCTTGCTACAAAATCTTTATAGTTTTCAACCGCAAATCCGTCGTAACCATTTCCTGGTATATTGAATGCTAAAATGGTATATTTTTGAGTATCGATAACTTTGTTATCGCCTATTAAATCTGTCCACCAACCATCTTTACCAGCAACATTACTATTTCCGGTAAGTGCGTGATTTACCATTACAATGGGTGCTTCTCCTAAAGGTTTTCCAAAGGTTTGATAAGACAATTTAATTGTAATGCTCACATTGCTTTCTAGCAAGACATTGTCTAATAAAACATATTTAAGTTTGCTCATGTTTGATTTATAAATTTTAAAAAATCAAAAAGTCAAAACACCTCTTTTGTGAGGACTTAAATAGAATATGTTAAAAAGAAATTACGTAATTACAGGACTGTAATTAGTTTTGTGTTATCTATCTAATTGAAATTTTCGATTATACTCAAAATAACAAAAAGTAGAATTTAGCACCTTCTTAAATAAAGATTCCTATTTCCACAGGAATTTAAGGGTTGCCAAGGTTTCATAGGGTCTATTCCCTCCACCTTTCTTGATAACATTTCAATAAGTAATTTGAACTTTGTGAGTGCAAATATTCAGTTAGAAAATTTTAATATCCAAATAATTTTGATTTTTTTTATAAAATCTCTTTAAAAAATCAGGCGTATTGTTCTAAATATTTCTCTTTAATAATCTGTGCTACAGGCTTGTTTTCAATCTTACTTTCTAACCAAGAAATAATATCAAGATACAAAAATGCACGACGCTCATAAGGATGATTTTCGTATTGCTTAAGCTGTTTATGAAACTTAACAAATGCTTTTTTAATATCATGCGGAAAAATATCTTGAAGCCCTCGAATAAACCTAATCATTTCTTTTTGAACCTCGTTTAAATCATTAATCTTCAAAAGATATTTATAAGTATCTCTTAATAAACGCTCCAAATGATAATCTAAACCTTCTTCATAATGCGCCACAACGTTTAAAACACGTGAGAAACACTGTAAATCCTCACGCATAGAAAGCGATTTATTAGAAATTATCTTATTTAAATAATGAATACATTCTCGATTATTTCCTGCCCCAAAATGCATACTCGCAAACTTGTAATAGAAAATCATGGTATGGTGTTCATCTATTCTATCTTGATATTTTGGTAGTGCTTTTTCAATTTTAGGAATTAACTGCAAGCCTTCGTGAAAACTACCATCTACAAAATAGTAATTCACACTATTTACATTGTAATACAAGAATGATAAGGCTTCTACATTTTCATCTTTATTAAATGATGGTGTATTGATAATGTCTTCAAATTTATCGAGGTATTCTTTAAATTTATCTTTGTTTTTTATGTAAAAAAGTGACTCCAACAAATAGTTATTTCCTTTTATAAAAAACACAGGATTTAGGTGAATCATTTCTGGATTTTGTTCAAAAAGAGACACCCATTTTAAAGCAAATTTATAGCAGTTTAAAAAATCTTGCATTAAAAAACTATACCACAAATAGGCTTTATACAACCATAGTTTTTCTCTAAAACCTAACTGTGAAATGTCATATTTAGGTAATCTGGCGTTAAAATAATCTTGTATTTCTTTAGCATCATCTTGGTTTTTGGCGTAACCAAATTTTAGGAAAAGTCCGTATAACTGCAAAGATAAATTTGAGAGTTTACTGGCAATCACATTGGCTTGACTCAACTCTTTGGCTTGTATTGTAAGTTCATCTGCACGACCACTTATACTACGTGTAATATACTGTGATTCAATAACCTTTTCCAGCTCTACAATTTCATAAGCTAGATTTTTCTCTTCATGCTGTATCGCAACATCTTTAGCTTTATCTAGAATTTTCAATGCCTGCTTGTACAAACCTTTATGATACAAAATAGACGCAAAATCCAGCTGTTCTCTTATTTGAGAACGTGTGTTTTGGTGCGATGGACTCAAACGCAAACTAATTAAAATTTGCTTGTACAAATGCGCTTTTACATTAGCTAATTGCTGCTTTTTAATATTGGCATTTTTTAAAATAGCAACCTCATCATACGATGACAACTTATCCATAACATTAAACAAATTCAAAAATTTTGAATCATCATTCACACCCAATCTGCCAACATACAATTTAAATTGGCGTTTTTCAGATTTGGTCATGGATTTTACCAACGAAAACAAATTATCTTTTTGGTCTTTAGTCATCAAACAAAATAAATATTAACTAATTGAAATACAGTGTTGTAAATTAAAATAATGCGTTTGAACATCGTAAACAAAGTTGCGAGTTTATACGCTATCATAAATCCAAAGTATAAATTCGTAAGACAATACAAAAATTTATTTTTTAATGTCTAAAGATAAAGTACAAATTTTCGATACAACACTTCGCGATGGTGAGCAAGTACCAGGTTGTAAATTAAACACAAGTCAAAAACTGGTTATTGCTGAACGATTAGACATGTTGGGTGTTGATATTATTGAAGCAGGTTTTCCTGTGTCTAGCCCTGGAGATTTTGAAGCTGTTGCTGCCATAGGAAGAATTGTAAAAAACGCTACCGTTTGCGGATTAACACGTGCTGTTGAAAATGATATTAAGGTCGCTGCCGAAGCTTTAAAAACAGCTGTTAGACCAAGAATACATACAGGAATAGGCACATCAGACTCACATATAAAATTCAAATTTAACTCTACGCGCGAAAAAGTTTTAGAACGCGCTTATAATGCTGTAAAATATGCCAAATCGTTTGTAGAAGATGTAGAGTTTTATGCAGAAGATGCTGGACGAACTGATAACGAATTCCTTGCTAAAGTTTGTGAAGTTGCCATTAGTGCTGGAGCAACGGTTTTAAATATTCCTGATACTACAGGCTACTGCTTACCTAGTGAGTATGGTGCCAAAATAAAATATTTAAAAGAACATGTAAAAGGCATAGACAAAGCTATTTTATCTTGTCATTGCCATAACGATTTAGGATTAGCCACAGCAAATTCTATAGAAGGTGTTATTAATGGTGCTCGCCAAATAGAATGCACTATTAATGGTGTTGGCGAACGTGCTGGTAACACAGCTCTTGAAGAAGTCGTCATGATTTTAAAACAACACCCTTATTTAAATTTAGACACAAGTATTGTAACACAAGAACTTTATGGCATTAGCCAATTAGTACAAGAACAAATGGGTGTTTACTCTCAACCTAACAAAGCTATTGTTGGTAGTAACGCTTTTGCTCACAGCTCTGGAATTCATCAAGATGGCGTTATTAAAAACCGTGAAACTTACGAAATTATAGACCCAAAAGATGTTGGTGTTACCGAGTCTGCCATTGTACTTACAGCTAGAAGTGGTCGAGCTGCTTTAGCGTATCGCGCAAAAAATATTGGTTACGAACTAACCAAATTACAGCTTGATGATATTTATCAAAACTTCTTGGTTTTTGCAGATAAGAAAAAAGAAGTCAATGATAGCGATATTCATCAAATTATTGAAACAAGCAACGTGTATCAACAAATCATTTCGGCTTAATTAAAAAAGAGTACCGCTTTCGCGGAAAACAACTATGGGAAAAACATTATTCGATAAAGTTTGGGATACACATGTGGTCGATTCTATTGAAAACGGCCCTCAAATTTTATATATAGACAAACATTTAATTCATGAAGTTACGAGTCCTCAAGCATTTAATGAGCTTGAAGAACGTAACATTCCTATTTTTAGACCAAATCAAATTGTAGCAACTGCAGATCACAATACACCAACACAAAACCAACATTTACCAGTAAGAGACGAATTATCCAGAAACCAATTAAAACAATTGGCTGAAAACTGCGATAAAAACAACATTACACTTTACGGTCTTGGTCATAAATACAACGGTATTGTTCACGTTATGGCTCCAGAACTTGGTATTACGCAACCTGGAATGACTATGGTTTGTGGCGATAGTCACACCTCAACGCATGGTGCTTTTGGAACCATTGCCTTTGGTATTGGCACAAGTCAAGTTGCACAAGTTTTTGCTAGTCAATGTTTGCTTTTAACAAAACCTAAAAGCTTACGTGTTTCTGTAAACGGAACCCTAAAACCTGGTGTATTACCAAAGGATGTTATTTTATATATCATTTCAAAAATTGGTACAAATGCAGGTACTGGTTATTTCTGTGAATATGCTGGTGATGTTTTTGAAAACATGAGTATGGAAGGCAGAATGACTGTATGCAATATGAGTATTGAAATGGGAGCTCGTGGTGGCATGATTGCACCAGACGAAACTACTTTTGCCTATGTAAAAGGGAAAGAATTTGCGCCTCAAGGAGAAGCCTTTGAGAAAGCTGTTGCTTACTGGAAAACACTTCCTACTGATACCGATGCTACTTTTGATAAAGAATATACGTTTGATGCTGAAGACATCGAACCTATGGTTACTTATGGTACCAACCCTGGAATGGGTATAAAAATAAATGCCAAAATCCCAGATTTAAGCGATGCTTCTTTTGAAAAGTCTCTAGAGTACATGGACTTTAAAAAAGGAGAACTTATGCTAAACAAACCTATTAACTACGTGTTTATAGGAAGTTGCACCAACTCCCGAATTGAAGATTTTAGAGTTGCTGCCAACTATATAAAAGGTAAGCAAAAAGCACCAAATGTAACTGCTTGGTTAGTTCCAGGAAGTAAGCAAGTAGAATCTCAAATAGAAGAAGAAGGCTTAAAAACAGTATTTGAAGCTGCTGGTTTTGAATTAAGACAACCTGGTTGCAGTGCGTGTTTAGCTATGAACGATGATAAAATTCCTGAAGGCGAATACTGTGTTTCAACATCAAATAGAAATTTTGAAGGTAGACAAGGACAAGGCGCAAGGACTATTTTAGCAAGTCCACTAGTTGCCGCTGCAACTGCTGTAGAAGGAAAAATTGTTGATGTCACTAAAGCGTTAAGCCTAGAAGAAGAATTGATTTAAACATGGAAAAATTTACAACTTTACATAGTACTGCCATTCCGTTGGAAATTGAGAATATTGACACCGATCAAATTATTCCAGCGCGTTTTTTAAAGGCAACCGACAAACAAGGTTTTGGCGATAATGCATTTAGAGATTGGCGTTTTGATAAACAAGGAAACATTAACGAAGCCTTTGCTTTAAACAACCCAAAATATCATGGTAGCATATTGGTTGCTGGAGATAATTTTGGTTGCGGCTCTAGTCGTGAGCATGCTGCTTGGGCGCTTGCTGGTTATGGCTTTAAAGTGATTGTTTCTAGTTTTTTTGCCGATATTTTTAAAGGCAATGCTTTAAACAATGGTTTGTTGCCATTACAAGTTTCTGAAGGGTTTTTAAAAGATTTGTTTGAGGTTATTAAAACCAATCCTGAAACAGTATTAACCGTGAATTTAGAAGCGCAAACCTTAACTGTTGATGGTACAAATTTGCAAACCGATTTTGACATTGATCCTTACAAGAAAACTTGTATGATTAATGGCTATGATGATATTGATTATCTATTAAGTAAAAAAGAACAAATAGAAGCTTTTGAGCTATCGCGTTAGCGATTGAGGCATTTGTTGAAGCTCTCCAGATGGTTACAATCTGGAAGCGACTGCCGAAAGCGCGACCCTTGTGGTAACGCCCAAAAAAGCAACAAAATAATAACTAAATAAAGAGAGCAGTGTGATTTGCTTTCGAAGGAAATGACTATGAAATTAAATATTGCAGTTTTATCAGGAGATGGTATTGGTCCAGAAGTTACAAAAGAAGCCATCAAGACATTGAAAGCGATAGCTCAAGAGTTTGACCATACGTTTAATTTTAAATCGGCTTCAGTTGGCGCTATTGCTATTGATGAAACTGGAGAACCGCTTCCTGATGCTACGCTAGATTTGTGCAAACACAGCGATGCTGTATTGTTTGGTGCCATTGGCGACCCAAAATATGATAATAATCCTAATGCAAAAGTGCGTCCGGAACAGGGATTACTTAAGCTACGTAAAGAGCTTGGTTTGTATGCAAACATTAGACCTGTTAAGGCTTACGATATGCTTTTAAGTCAGTCGCCATTGAAGGAAGAAAACATTAAAGGCACTGACATTAGTATTTATCGTGAATTGACTGGTGGTATTTATTTTGGCGAAAAACAATTAAGTGAAGATGGTAATATCGCTTCAGATTTGTGTGAATATTCTCGTGAAGAAATTGAGCGTATTACGCATTTAGCTTTTAAAGCTGCACAAACAAGACAAAAAAAGGTAACACTTGTTGATAAAGCCAATGTATTGGAAACGTCTCGTTTATGGCGCAATGTTGTAAAACAAGTTGCTGAAGACTATCCTGATGTAGCATTAGAGTTTTTATTTGTAGATAACGCTGCGATGCAATTGATATTAAACCCAAAACAGTTTGATGTTATTTTAACCGAAAATATGTTTGGTGATATTATTAGTGATGAAGCCAGTGTTATTGGTGGTAGCATTGGATTATTAGCTTCGGCATCGGTTGGTGATAAACACGCGATGTTTGAACCTATTCATGGATCGTATCCGCAAGCTACAGGAAAAGGTATTGCAAACCCTATAGCCTCTATTTTATCGGCTGCTATGTTACTTGATCATTTTGAGTTACATGAAGAAGCTGAAATGGTTAGAGAAGCTGTTGAAAAATCGTTACAACTAGAAATCACAACACCTGATTTAAACAGTAAAAACAATACTATAACAACAAGTAAAGTTGGAGACTTTATTGAAGACTTTATTAATAACCCTAAAGATAGTAACCTAAATTTCGCGAACATTCATTTGGGTCAATCTACTATTATTTAGAGTGATTAATTATTTTGATTAAAATCAGAAAAGCACCTCCAAAGAGGTGCTTTTTTTATTCAGGAAATTTATTTTTTATCTCTTCCAAACATAAATTACCAATACTTCCAATGTGTGTATGCTCTTTTGAGGTGTCAGGCTTGTAGGTTCCGTTCTGTACGTCGCCACCAATTTTTTGATAAGCTTCTCTAAAACTCATACCGTTTTCAACTAGTGTATTGATGTTGTCAACCGTAAATAAATATTGATATTTCCCGTCGTTTAAGTCAATAGATTTTACGTCTATTTGTTTTATAGAATAGTTGAAAATCTCTAAAATATCTTGTATATCCATAATGGCTGAAATCATATTTTCTTTTAATAATTGGTAATCTCTGTGATAACCACTTGGTAGATTATTAGTAATCAAAACCATTTCATGATGTAATGCTTGAATTTTATTACTTTTTCCTCTAATCAATTCGAAAACATCAGGATTTTTTTTGTGAGGCATTATACTACTTCCAGTAGTTAACTCATCTGGAAAACTTATAAAGCCAAAATTCTGACTCATATACAGGCAAATATCCATCGCAAAACGCGCCAATGTATTGGCTAAACTACCTAAGGCTAATGCAATTGTACGTTCGCTTTTTCCACGACTCATTTGTGCAGCAACAACGTTATATTTTAAAGTTGAAAACTCTAAAAGCTGTGTAGTTAATTGTCTGTCAATTGCAAATGAACTTCCGTAACCAGCTGCAGAACCTAGCGGATTTTGATCAACGGTTTTTAACGCTGCATCTAATACATATACATCGTCAATTAAGACTTCTGCGTAGGCTGAAAACCATAACCCAAAAGATGATGGCATCGCAACTTGTAAATGCGTGTAACCTGGTAATAGTGTTTTTTTATATGTTTCAGATAACTCTAAAAGCGTTTCAAAAAAGTCTTTTGTTTTCGATTTTATATTGATTAATTCGGCTTTGTAAAATAGTTGTAATGCTACCAAAACTTGATCGTTTCTAGATCGTGCTGTATGGATTTTTTTACCAACATCACCATAGGTTTTAGTGAGTTCAAATTCAATTTTTGAATGTACATCTTCAAACTGATTGTCTATGGTAAATGTTCCGTTTTCAATTTGTGATGCTAAATCTTGAAGTCCTTTTTCTAATTGTTGTAATTCTTCAGTTGTTAAAACACCTATGGATTGTAACATTTTAGCGTGCGCTAATGAGGCTTGCACGTCGTATTTTGCAATATGTAAATCGATTTCTCGATCGTTACCAACCGTAAATTGTTCTATTTTTTTGTCTATGCTAATTCCTTTATCCCAGAGTTTCATAATTTATTCCTGCGAAAGCAGGAATCTCTGCTTTCTTTTTAATTAAACTTTTGTCTCCTCGAGCGTAGTCGAGAGGTTAATCAGGTCTCGACTGCGCTCGACCAGACATTATAATACTTTCTCTAACAATTCAATATAAATCTTAATGCCTTCTTCAATTTCATTGATATAAATAAACTCGTCTGCACTATGCGATCGCGTACTGTCACCAGGTCCTAATTTTAACGACGGACAGCTCAACACCGCTTGATCTGATAAGGTTGGTGAACCGTAAGTGTTTCTTCCAATTTCAATACCAGCTTTTACCAAAGGATGGTCAATTGGAATAGACGACGAATTTAACTTTGTACTTCGCGGAATAATACTATCACAAGGCGCTTCTTGTTGCAAAATATCCACAATCTCTTGATTAGAATATTTATCGTTCACACGAACATCTACCACCAAATCAACATTCGCTGGAACAGCGTTGTGTTGCTTACCTGCATTAATTTGCGTCACAGTCATTTTTACCTCGCCTAAAGCTTCTGATGTCTTTTTAAACGTATAATTTTTGAACCATTCCAATACTGAAATCGTATTATAGATTGCATTATCATCGTTTGGATGTGCTGCATGACTTGGCGTGCCTTTTACTACAGCATCAAACACAACCAAACCTTTTTCGGCTACCGCTAAATGCATCAAGGTTGGTTCACCTACAATCGCAACATCTACTTTTGGAATAACACTTAACATGCTATTTAAACCATTGTCGCCACTGCTTTCTTCTTCCGCTGAAGCAACAATAACTAAATTGTATTTCAGATTTTTTTGCTCATAGAAATAAGCAAATGTTGCAAGCAAACTTACCAAACAACCACCAGCATCATTGCTGCCTAAACCATACAGTTTTCCATCTTCAACAATCGCTTTAAACGGATCTTTAGTATAACCATTATTTGGTTTTACCGTATCGTGATGCGAGTTTAAAAGCAACGTTGGTTTGGTCTCATCAAAATGTTTATTGATTGCCCAAACGTTATTCATTGTGCGTTGATATGGTATGTTATGAAGCTGAAACCATTGCTCAATAAGTTGTGCAGTTTGATCTTCTTCAGATGAAAACGAAGGTGTTTCTATAAGTTGTTTTAGCAACGAAATGGCTTGTTCTGTTAACGTTGATATCATTTTAAAATGGTTGTGTAGGTTGAATTTTTATCGAAAAGCATCTCTGGTTTTCCAATGCATACTTTTTGTACATTATGATTGACAGCATGCATACAATTATTAATTTTTGGCAGCATACCTTCCGATATAATTTGATTGTCTATCAATTGCTGAACGCTTTTTGAAGTTATTGATTCTATCACTGAATGGTCGTCATTAATGTCTTTTAAAACACCGTTTTTTTCGAAACAGTAATACAATTCTGTTTTGAAAATTTGAGATAAACTAATAGCTAATTCTGATGCAATAGTATCTGCATTGGTGTTTAATAATTGTCCGTTTTTATCATGTGTAATGGCGCAAAACACTGGTGTTGCGTCATTTTCTAAAAGTAATTCTAAAGTTGTTGTATTCACTTGTTTTACATCTCCAACAAAACCGTAATCTATTGTTTTTACAGGTCTTTTGTCTGATACAATTGTGTTGCCATCTGCACCAGAAAACCCGATAGCATTACAGTTATTTGCTTGTAATTGTGCAACTATATTTTTATTGATTTTACCTGCGTAAACCATCGTAATAATATCCAAAGTTTCAGCATCGGTAATACGTCTGCCATCAATCATTTTTACTTCTACTTGCATTTGATTCGCAAGTTTTGTTGCTAATTTTCCGCCACCATGAACTAATAATTTAGGTTCTTCAATCGTAGAAAAATCTTTTAAAAACGCTTGTAATACATCTTCGTTATCGATGATGTTTCCGCCTATTTTTATGACTTTTAGTGTTTTCATCTTAATCCTTCTAAAATCTGCTTTAATACAATTTGAGCTGCAAATGTTCTGTTATTGGCTTGTTTTATGACTACTGAATTTTCACTATCTAAAACTGCATCTTCAACAACAACATTACGTCTTACTGGCAAGCAGTGCATAAATTTAGCATTGCCTAATTTGTCTTGTGTCATCATCCAATTTTCATCTTGATTTAATACCTTTCCGTAGTCATTAAAATTGCTCCAGTTTTTCACATACACAAAATCGGCATCTTTTAAAGCCTCTTTTTGATTGTAATTTATTGGTGTTTGTTTGGTTATCTTTTTGTCTAACTCATAACCTTCAGGATGTGTAATGGTGAGGTCAACCTCTAAATTTTGCATCATTCCTACAAACGAATTCGCCACAGCTTGTGGTAACGCTTTAGGATGTGGTGCCCAAGACAATACAACTTTAGGTTTTGGTTTTTCTGCCAATTCAGTAATCGTAATCGCATCTGCCAAAGCTTGTAATGGATGCGCTGTCGCACTTTCCATGTTAACGATTGGTACTGTAGCATATTTTTCAAAACTTTTTAAAATGTATTCGCTTTGGTCTTTGGCTTTATCTGTTAATGTTGGAAATGCTCTAACCGCAATAATGTCTGCATACTGTGAAATCACTTGAGCTGCTTCTTTAACGTGTTCTGATGTGTTGGCATTCATAACGGTTCCGTCTTCAAACTCTAATTGCCAAGCATCATTTACGTTTAAAACCATAACGTCCATTCCTAAATTCTTTGCTGCTTTTTCTGTACTTAATCTGGTACGTAAGCTGGCATTAAAAAACAACATGACCAAGGTTTTATGTCTTCCTAAATCTTGAAATTCATAAGGATTCATTTTTAATAAAATAGCTTCCTTTATAGTTTCGTTTAGGTTAGAAATGTCTTTTATTTCGGTGTATTTTTTCATGAGTTTAATTCTTTTTTCAGTGCCACAAAAAAGGCATCAATGTGTTTTTTCTGAATGGTTAATGGTGGAAGAATTCGTAAAAGATTAGGGTTTTTGGCGCTTCCTGTAAACATGTGATGTTTGTGAATAAGTTGTTTTCTTAATTCTGAAACAGGAAAATCAAAATCTAACCCTAACATTAATCCACGACCTTTAATACCTTTCAATCTTGGTAATTCTTTAGCTTTTTCAATAAAATAAGCTGAAATATCAATTGCATTTTCAAGCAATTTTTCCTCTTCTATCACTTCTAAAACCGAAAGTGAAGCTGCACAAGCCAAATGATTGCCACCAAAGGTTGTGCCTAACAAACCAAAGCTAGGTTTGATGCTTGGATGAATTAAAATACCACCTATAGGAAAACCATTACCCATTCCTTTTGCGATAGAAATAATATCTGGTGTAATGTTATGCTTTTGAAAAGCGAAAAAATCGCCTGTTCTACCAAAACCAGACTGTACTTCGTCTGCAATTAAAACCGTTTTATATTGTTTGCATAACGTTTCTAAACCTTGATAGAATTCGGTAGTGCTTTCGTCTAATCCGCCAACACCTTGAATACATTCAATGATTACTGCACAAGTTTGGTTTGCTTTCAGAATATTTTCAACTGAAATTAAATCGCCTAACTCTACAAAATTAACATCTTGTTGTGCATTAATTGGTGCTACAATTTTAGGGTTATCGGTTGCTGCAACTGCTGCAGATGTACGACCATGAAACGAATTTTTAAAAGCTAATACTTTACTTTTTCCGTTGTGAAATGATGCTAATTTCAAAGCGTTTTCATTCGCTTCTGCACCAGAATTACACAAGAATAATTGGTAATCTTTGCAACTTGAAAGTGTTTCTAATTTATCAGCTAAAGCGACTTGCAACGGATTTTGAATGGCATTGCTATAAAAACCCAATTTTGACACTTGATTAGAAATTGCCGACACATATCTTGGATGCGAATGCCCAATAGAAATCACTGCATGTCCACCATACAAGTCTAGATATTCGACATTATTTTCGTCGTAAACATAGACGTCTTTAGCCTTTACAGGTGTAATATCAAAAAGTGGATAAACGTTAAACAAACTCATATTTGTTCCTTTTTAATGTTGTTAATTTTATTAAATGACGCGACCATGCCTTGAATTAAAGACGAGCTCAATCCTTTGTGTTCCATTTCGTTTAAGCCTTCAATGGTACAACCTTTTGGTGTAGTGACAAGATCAATTTCTTCTTCTGGATGATTACCATTGGTGATTAATAAATTAGCTGCGCCTTCACACGTATGCATCGCTAATTCTTGGGCTTCTTTTGAGTCAAATCCCAACTGAATTGCCGCTTGTGTCGTCGCTCTAATCAAACGCATCCAAAAGGCAATTCCGCTAGCACAAACTACTGTTGCGGCTTGCATTTGCGCTTCTGGAATTACTAACGAATGTCCCAAACGATTAAAAATAGCTTGAGCAATTTTAATCCGTTTTTCACCTTGTGCATTGCTACATAAACAGGTCATAGATTTGCCAACAGCAATTGCTGTATTTGGCATAGCGCGAATGATAAACTGATCAGTCCCAATTTGTGCTTCAATTTTAGGAATGGTATAACCTGTAATTGTAGAAATTACGACATGCTTCTCGGTTAAAAAAGGTTTAATGTCTTTTAAAATCGATTCGAAATGCGCTGGCTGAACCGCAAAAATCAAAATATCCGATTGTTGTACAGCCAACATATTATCTGTTGTAAGCGTCACGTTTTTATAACCGTCAAATTCTGAAATATTTTCAAGATTTCGTTTGGTTAAATACAATGTCGTAATCGCATTGTTGGTGATTAACCCTTTGGCTATCGATTTCCCTAAATTTCCTGTTCCTATGATTGCTATTTTCATTTGTTTAGTAATTAGTGTTTAGTTGGTAGTGTTTAGTACTCACTCATACTTTTTAAAAATAACTCGCCTTTAATTTTAAACCTGTTGTTTCTTCAAAACCAAACATTAAATTCATGTTTTGCACGGCTTGTCCTGATGCACCTTTTAGTAAATTATCAATTATGCTTGTGACCAATAATTTATCTTCGTGTTTATGTAAATGAAGTATGCAATTATTGGTATTGACTACTTGTTTTAAATGAATATTTTCATTTGAAATCGATGTGAATTTTGTGTCTTTATAATAGTTACTAAACAGCTGTTCGGCATCTTCTAAACTACCATCAAACTTTGTGTAAAGCGTTGCGAAAATTCCTCTTGAAAAATCACCTCGATTTGGCATAAAGTTGATTTGCGAATTGAAATTATCTTGTAACAATTTTACCGACTGATTAATTTCACCTAGATGCTGATGCGTAAAAGGTTTGTAATACGAAAAATTGTTATCTCGCCATGTAAAATGTGTAGTCGCAGAAAGTGAAGTTCCTGCACCTGTTGCACCAGTAACTGCATTTACGTGTACATCTTCGATTAATGATTTTGTATTCGCTAATGGCAATAATGCTAGTTGAATAGCTGTTGCAAAACAACCAGGATTAGCAACATAATCAGCTTGTTTTATGTCTGATTTATTTAATTCAGGTAGACCGTAAACGAATGATTTTCCATTGAAAATCTTATCGTTTTCAAGTCTAAAATCGTTGCTTAAATCTATGATTTTTGTTTTGGTTGAAAACTCGTTTTCACTTAAGAATGCTTTTGAATTTCCATGACCTAAACACAAAAAGACAACATCAACTTTTGGATTGATTTTATTAGAAAATTCTAAATCTTCACTTATCAAATCTTGATGTACTTTACCAATAGAATTACCTGCATTAGAAGTGCTATACACAAAATCTATGTTTACTTCAGGATGATTGATTAATATTCTAACCAACTCGCCTGCTGTGTAACCTGCGCCACCAATTATTCCTGCTTTAATCATAACTCTTGATTTACTTGTTGATAGATTTTGTTTTGATTACCAAAGATTTTAATGAATCCTTTAGCGTCTTCTGCAGTCCAACCTTTGTTTTCTTCTCCGTAACTTCCAAACTTCGCACTCATTAAATCATGTTTTGAAGAAATACCGTCTAATGTGAAATGGTATGGTTTTAAAGTCACAACCACTTCACCAGAAACTTTATCTTGACTACTTTCTAAAAAGGCCTCCATGTTTCGCATTACAGGATCTAAATATTGACCTTCATGTAAATGCATTCCATAAAAATTAGACAGATAATCCTTATGCTGTAATTGCCATTTGGTTAACACATGTTTTTCTAATAAATGATGTGCTTTGATGATGATTAAGGCAGCAGCAGCTTCAAAACCTACACGACCTTTTATACCAACAATAGTATCGCCAACATGAATATCGCGACCAATAGCATAGGCAGATGCTAAATTATTTAAGACTTCAATATTGACTTCTGGACTATTTTCGATTCCGTTTACAGCAACTAATTCACCTTTTAGAAAGGTCAACGTGACTTTTTCAGGATCAGAATGTTTTAATTGTGAAGGATAGGCTTCGCTAGGTAAAGGTTTTTCCGAAGTTAAGGTTTCTGATCCACCAACACTTGTTCCCCAAAGTCCTTTATTGATTGAGTACTTTGCTTTTTCCCAAGACATATCAATACCATTTTCTTTTAGATAATCAATTTCTTCCTGTCTGGTTAATTTTTGATCTCTAATAGGTGTGATAATTTCGATTTCTGGTGCTAAAGTTTGAAAAATCATATCAAAACGCACTTGATCGTTTCCTGCACCAGTACTACCATGAGCAATATATTTAGCATCTATACTTTTAGCATATTTAATAATTTCGATCGCTTGGATAATTCGCTCTGCACTTACCGACAATGGATACGTATTATTTTTAAGGATATTGCCAAAAATTAAATACTTAATTACTTTATTATAATAAGACGCAATAGCATCGATATTTTTGTAAGTAGCAACACCCATTTTATAAGCGTTTGCTTCTATTTTGTTAATTTCTTCTTTTGTAAATCCGCCTGTATTTACACTTGCGGCATGCACATCGTAACCTGCTTTTGATAGGCTAACTGCGCAATAGGATGTATCTAATCCGCCACTGTAGGCGATGACTAATTTTTTACTCATTTTGCTTTTCTTTTTTTAGAAATCTGGTTTGTTTAATGCTTTTTAATCGCGTCCAGACTTTTTTATCGAATTTATGCTCTTGTGTATTTTGTTCTTCTTTTAATGGATCGTATAGCATACCAGTACACAAACACATTTTTTGTTCTGTACGTTGTAAAACGTCATAGTTTTTACAGGTTTGACAACCATTCCAAAAGGTTTGATCATCTGTTAATTCTGAAAACGTCACAGGTTTATAACCTAATTCGCTATTCATTTTCATTACAGCTAAACCTGTTGTGATACTAAATACTTTTGCGTTTGGGAATTTGGTACGCGAATGCTCAAAAATTTTCTTTTTGATTTGTTTAGCCAATCCTATATTTCTGAAATCTGGATGAACAATTAGTCCAGAATTTGCTACAAATTTTCCGTGACTCCATTGTTCTATGTAGCAAAAACCAGCAAATTTATCGCCATCTAAAGCAATGACAGCATTACCATTTTCCATCTTGGTAATGATGTATTCTGGTTTTCGTTTTGCAATACCTGTACCCCTTACTTTTGCAGCTTCGGCAATGGTTTCGCAAATAATTTCAGCATAAACGCTATGCGATTTGTTAGCAATAACAATTTCCATAATACAGACCGTGATAACGGTTATATTTATTAATAAATTCTATTTTTTGTTTTTTTGAGATTCCTATTTTATTAGGAATTGTTTTTTTTTGAAAGAGGAACTGGACACACCTAAAGTTCCGAAAAATTAGACATACCCTTACGGGCGACGTGGAAAACGTCGGCGTACTAAAACATGGTTATTAAGAGTAATAACTTGGTGTTTTAAAAATGATATCTGTAAAGGGTTGTTCAATGTGGTAAAAAATGAAAATGTGTAACTAATTTGCTTGATTTTGAGCATTAGCGACGTCGCTCACGAAGTGTTGAGCGTGTGGGTTGGATTTCCCTATTTCTATTTTTTGTTAAATTCATAGTGCTAAACTATAAATAAATTAAATACGACGGTTTAAAAATTGTTGATTTTAATCAAATTTTATGATTTTGTCAAAATAAGCACTTATAATTGCTTAAAATTTAAAAAATTAGACTAAAAACTGAAATAAATCAGGCTTGTTATTAAGATAGTCGCCATAGAAATTTCTGTTTTTCATTTTAGTGATTAATGGCTCTAAATCTTCTTGAGACTTTAGCTCAATACCAACAACTGCCGAACCAGTATCGCGATTGGATTTTTTTGTATACTCAAAATGTGCAATATCATCGTTTGGACCTAAAATATCTACCACAAATTCTTTTAAAGCTCCAGCACGTTGTGGGAATTTCACAATGAAATAATGCTTCAAATTTGAATACAACAATGCTCGCTCTTTTATTTCAGCAGTACGTGTTATATCATTATTGCTACCACTTATTACACAAACAACATTTTTTCCTTTGATGTCTTCGGTAAACACATCTAAAGCAGCAATACTCAATGCGCCAGCAGGCTCAACTACAATAGCCTCTTTATTGTAAAGCTCTAAAATAGTTTGACAAATTTTCCCTTCAGGAATGGTAATCATATCGTCTAAATTCTGCTTACAAATGTCAAAAGTTTTATCACCTACTTTTTTTACAGCAGCACCATCTACAAAGTTTTCAATGTGTTCGAGTTCTGTATTCTCATTGTTTTTAATTGATGTTGACATTGATGGTGCGCCAGTTGGTTCAACACCAATAATCTTAGTATTAGGGGACAATTGCTTAAAAATAGTTGACAAACCAGAGGCTAATCCACCACCACCAACAGGCACAAAAACATAATCTATAGGTTTTGGCGCTTGATTAAACAATTCCCAACCTACGGTTGCTTGTCCTTCAATAACTTTTTCATCGTTAAATGGATGAATAAAAGCCTTGCCTGTTTCTTGTTGCTCGCGCATAGCAGCATAGTAAGAATCATCAAACGTATCACCTTCTAAAACGACATTAATATAGTCTTCGCCAAACATTTTTACCTGTTCTATTTTTTGGTTTGGTGTTGGCGAAGGCATATAAATTGTACCGTGAATTTTAAGCAATTTGCAAGATAAAGCGACTCCTTGCGCATGATTTCCTGCACTGGCACAAACCACACCATTTTTCACTTCATTTTGAGACAATGAAGCCATTTTATTGTAAGCACCACGAATTTTATACGAACGTACCATTTGCAAATCTTCACGTTTAAACAAGATGTTGCTATCGTACAGTTTTGAATAGTATAAATTTGAGGTTAATGGTGTTTGATTTACTACCGATTTCAATTTATCAGCAGCAGCAATTACCGCTTCTAATGTTGGAAAATATGTGGTTTGTGTATCTTTCATTTGTTGTATTAAGATAAAACAGCTTCGGCTTTTACATCTTCGGTTTTTATCACTTTCATAGCTGTCATTGCTATACGCAAACGCTTACCTACAGTTTCGATAGAGTGACTTCTTATAGCTTCATTTACTTTTATCAATTCAACATTGTCAACATCATTTTTAGTTGCAAATGGTTTCCCGATAACATCGGTTGAAACAGTTTTCATGAAATCCACTAATAAAGGTTTTGCTGCATGATCGAATAAATAGCATCCATATTCGGCAGTATCTGAAATCACACGATTCATTTCGTATAACTTTTTACGAGCAATGGTATTTGCGATCAATGGTAACTCATGAAGCGATTCGTAATACGCAGAATCTTCAATAATCCCAGCGCTAACCATTGTTTCGTAAGCTAACTCAACACCTGCTTTTACAAAGGCTACCATTAATGTTCCGTGATCAAAATAGTCTTGTTCTGAAATAGTTTCAGACGTTAAAGGCGTTTTTTCAAAAGCTGTTTCACCTGTAGCTTCACGCCACGTTAAAAGGTTAATATCATCATTTACCCAATCTTCCATCATGGTTTTAGAAAA
Source organism: Gaetbulibacter jejuensis (assembly GCF_039524015.1). Classification (NCBI taxonomy): domain Bacteria; kingdom Pseudomonadati; phylum Bacteroidota; class Flavobacteriia; order Flavobacteriales; family Flavobacteriaceae; genus Gaetbulibacter; species Gaetbulibacter jejuensis. The sequence continues at coordinate 130,508 of NZ_BAAAGF010000005.1, forward strand.
ATGACCAGAAATGATGTCGTCCATGTGTTTTTGGAACAATGGTGCCATAATCACTTTCAATTCTTCCGAAAGTTTAAATGCTTCAATTTTTGCAGGATTAGACAACCTATCCATCATATTGGTAATACCTCCATGCTTTAAAGCTTCGGTAATAGTTTCCCAACCATATTGAATCAATTTTGCCGCATATTCTGGATCGATACCTTCTTCAACCATTTTATCGAAACACAAAATAGAACCTGTTTGTAACACACCACACAAGATGGTTTGCTCACCCATAAGATCGGATTTTACTTCTGCAACAAAAGAAGACTCTAAAACACCTGCACGATCGCCACCTGTTGCCACTGCATAGGCTTTTGCTTGTGCCAATCCTTTTCCTTGCGGATCATTTTCTGGATGTACTGCGATAAGCGTTGGCACACCAAACCCACGTTTGTATTCCTCACGAACTTCGGTTCCAGGACATTTTGGCGCTACCATAATTACGGTTAAATCTTCACGGACTTGCGTACCTTCTTCAACAATATTAAATCCGTGCGAGTAGCTTAATGTCGCTCCTTTTTTCATTAAAGGCATGACAGCGTTAACCACATTGGTGTGCTGTTTATCTGGCGTGAGGTTAAGCACTAAATCGGCTGTTGGAATTAACTCTTCGTAAGTTCCAACATTGAAACCATTATCGGTTGCTTGCACATACGATTGGCGCTTTTCGGCAATGGCTTGTGGTCTTAAAGCATAAGAAATATCTAATCCAGAATCTCTCATGTTTAAGCCTTGGTTAAGTCCTTGTGCACCGCAACCAACGATTACGATTTTCTTTCCTAGTAAAACTTCAACGCCATCTTCAAATTCTGACGCTTCCATAAATCTACATTTTCCTAATTGTGCTAACTGTTCTCTTAATGATAATGTGTTAAAATAATTTGACATGGTGTGTGTTTTAGTTTTTGAATGCTAGTAGCATTTCTGATATTTTCATTTCGTCTTTGGTTACAGCAATACGTCCTGATCGTACAAATTGCATGATGCCAAAGGGTTTTAATTTTTGATGTAATTCGTCTAATTCTTGTCGTCTTCCTGATTTTTCAAGGACAAAGAATTTCTTGTTTACAGTAACAATATTAGCGTTACTGTCTTTAATAATATTTTGAATTTGACGTTCGTCAAACAACAAATCTGATTTTATTTTGAACAAGCAAGATTCTTGATGAATGGTTTCATCATCCGTATGATAAAACGCTTTAATGACTTCAACTTGCTTTTCTATTTGACCGATGATTTTCTTGATTTGTTCTTCGGTAACTTTTACAACGATTGTCCAACGCGATACGCCTTTTATTTCGGAAACAGAAGACACAATACTTTCAATATTGATATGACGACGCTGAAAAATTGCCGAAATTCGATTTAACAATCCAATATTATTTTCAGTGTAAATAGACACAGTATATATTTGGTTTTCTTGACTCATAATTAACTTAATCTTACATCTGAAACCGAAGCTCCAGTTGGTATCATTGGAAATACGTTATCTTCTTTTTCTACGCAAACTTCTAGGAAGTAAGCTGAATCGCTTGCTATCATTTCTTTAACGGCATCAGCTAATTCTTCTCGTTTTGTGACACGTTTAGCATCTATATGATACCCTTTTGCAATCTGAACAAAATCTGGATTAACCAATTCGGTTGATGCATAACGTCTATCAAAAAACAGTTGTTGCCATTGACGAACCATTCCCAAGAAATCGTTATTTAAAACCACAATTTTCACAGGAACTCGCGTTTGAAAAATAGTGCCTAATTCTTGAATGGTCATTTGGTAGCCACCATCTCCAATTATAGCCACAACTTCACGATTTGGCGCAGCCATTTTTGCTCCAATTGCAGCTGGTAACGCAAATCCCATTGTACCCAAACCACCAGATGTAATGTTGCTTTTAGAAACTTTAAAATCGGCATAACGACAAGCAATCATTTGATGTTGACCAACGTCGCTAACAATAGCTGCTTCGCCTTTGGTTTCGGTATTGATTTGCTTTAAAACTTCACCCATTGTTAAGCCTTCTTTGGTTGGATGCAAATCGTTTTTTATGACTTTTTCAAATTCTACATCATATAGCTTTTTGAACTCATTGTGCCAATTATCATGAGATTTTGCTTCTAAAAGAGGCAACAAAGCCGCTAAACTTGTTTTGGCATCACCTAAAACAGCAATGTCTGTCTTTACGTTTTTATCAACTTCAGCAGGATCAATTTCAAAATGAATAACTTTAGCTTGTTTTGCATAGGTTGCTAAATTTCCTGTAACTCGATCATCGAAACGCATACCAATTGCGATAAGCACATCGCACTCGTTGGTTAGTTTATTAGGTGCATAATTACCATGCATACCAACCATACCAATATTTAAAGGATGTGATGTTGGAATTGCGGAAGCACCTAAAATAGTCCAAGCCGAAGGGATTCCTGCTTTTTCAATGACAGCTTTTAATTCTTCTTCAGCTTCACCCAAAATAACACCTTGCCCCCAAACGATCATTGGTTTTTTCGCACTATTGATTAAGTCAGCAGCAGCTTTTACCTGTTCTGGTTGTGTTTCTGGAACAGGTTTATAACTACGAATTGCTTCGCAAGTTTTATATTCAAAATCGAATTCTTCAAATTGAGCATCTTTAGTAATATCGATTAACACAGGTCCAGGTCTTCCGCTTTTAGCAATATAAAACGCTTTTGCAATCACTTCAGGAATTTCAGACGCTTTTGTGATTTGATGATTCCACTTGGTTACAGGTGTAGAAATACCAATAATATCGGTTTCCTGAAACGCATCACTACCTAATAAATGTGATGCGACTTGACCTGTAATACAAACCATAGGTGTAGAATCTATTTGCGCATCGGCAATACCAGTAATTAAATTGGTAGCGCCAGGACCAGACGTAGCCATTGCTACACCAACTTTTCCCGAAATGCGTGCAAAACCTTGAGCCGCATGTGTTGCTCCTTGCTCATGGCGTGTTAGTACATGATGTAGTTTATCTTGATACTTATATAATTCGTCATAAATTGGCATAATTGCGCCACCTGGATAACCGTAGACCGTATCGACGCCTTCTGCTAATAAACAACGCACCACAGCTTCACTTCCAGAAATGCGTGTTGATGTTACCACTTGTTTTTCGTCTTTTGTGATTATTTGAGTATTCTCCATAGTCTACGTATTTAAAATTCATCTGTTACGCAACCTTGCGCAGCAGATGATACAGTTCTTGCATATTTGTAAAGCACACCTCTATCAAATTTTAATTTTGGTGCTACCCATTGTTCTCTTCGTTTTGCTAATTCTTCTTCAGAAACTTCTAATGAAATGGAATTGGTTTCGGCATCGATGGTTATCATATCACCATCTTTAACCAAAGCGATTGTGCCACCTTCTTGAGCTTCTGGCGCAATATGTCCCACAACAAAACCGTGAGTTCCACCAGAAAAACGACCATCAGTAATTAAAGCGACTTCTTTTCCTAAACCAGCTCCCATTATAGCAGCTGTAGGCTTTAGCATTTCAGGCATTCCTGGACCGCCTTTAGGACCTTCATATCGAATAACAACCACATCGCCTTTCCCTACTTTTCCATCGCGAATACCATCATTTGCAGCATATTCACCTTCAAACACTTTTGCTTTTCCGATAAATTTTAAACCTTCTTTTCCTGTGATTTTAGCCACACTTCCTTCAGTGGCTAAATTTCCATAAAGCATACGTAAATGCCCTGTAGGTTTTATAGGTTCTTCTAGTGGCTTAATAACATCTTGCCCTTCGGTTAAATCATCAACATCCAATAAATTTTCAGCCACAGTTTTTCCAGTAACCGTTAAGCAATCACCATGAAGCAGTCCTTTTTTTAGTAAATATTTCATAACCGCAGGAATACCTCCAACAGCATGAACATCTTCCATAAGATATTTTCCGCTAGGTTTTAAATCGGCTAAAAACGGTGTGGTATCACTTATACGCTGAAAGTCTTCGAGTGTGAATTCTATTTTTGCTGCTCTAGCAATCGCTAAAAAGTGTAAAACGGCATTAGTAGATCCGCCAAGAATCGTTACCAAACGCACCGCATTTTCCAAAGACTTTTTATTGATAATATCTGATGGTTTTATATCTTTTTCCAACAATAACCTAACAGCTTCTCCAGCTTTTACAGCCTCTTCTTTTTTCTCATTCCCAGTTGCAGGGTTGGATGAGTTGAACGGTAAAGCCATACCTAATGCTTCAATAGCCGAAGCCATTGTATTTGCTGTATACATACCACCACAAGCACCAGCTCCTGGACACGCTTTTTGAATAATACTTTTGTACTCGGTTTCTGGTAATGTTCCTGCTACTTTTCCGCCCCAAGCTTCGAAAGCAGAAACGACATCTAATTTTTGTCCGTTGTGACAACCCGAATCAATTGTTCCACCATACACCAAAACGCTAGGTCTGTTTAAACGAATCATTGCTATTAAAGCCCCAGGCATATTTTTATCACAGCCTACGACAGTTACCAAACCATCATAACTCATGGCTTGTACCACTGTTTCCATAGAATCGGCAATAATATCACGAGAAGGTAATGAATAACGCATTCCAGGTGTTCCCATTGAGATTCCATCACTTACACCAATGGTGTTAAAAATCAATCCAACAACATCTTCATTTTGCGTGCCTTGTTTTACCAATTTCGCCAAATCATTCAAATGCATATTACATGGGTTACCTTCATAACCTGTACTTGCAATACCTACAAATGGTTTTTGTAAATCTTCATCATTTAAACCAATGGCATGCAACATGGCTTGTGCTGCAGGTTGAGTTGGATCTTGTGTTACGGTTTTACTGTATTTGTTTAATTTACTCATTATGTTTATTAATCTTCTAACCTTTTGGTTGTTCTAAAGTAATTTTTTGCAACATTCTTTCTTTTTTATTGTAATATTTTCATCTAGACTCAACACTTTTGACAAGTGTTCAAACAACTGAAAATCAGTATTTTAATTTAATGTGATTATGATGTTCAAAATTTAAATTTGATGCATAAAAAAATGCCTTCCGAAAAGAGGAAGGCATTTTTTTATAAAATATTACAACAATACCATTCCTCATCGATGCGAAATAATCACAACGATAATAATAGAAATGATATTAATAATTTGTCTGTTCATTTTTGTCTTATCAAATATGACACGTTTATTTAAAAAAAGCAAATCAAGAATTAAATTCTAGGTAAATCACCATCGCCTTTAAGTGGTAAATCTGATTTTCCCATAAGATATTTATCTACATGATGCGCTGCTTGTCTTCCTTCGGAAATCGCCCAAACTATTAACGACTGACCACGACGCATATCACCAGCTACAAACACATTATTAACATTGGTTTGATAGTTGGTTTCTGGCGCTTTTATATTAGTTCGCATATCGGTTTCTAGCCCAAACTGTTCTACCAAAGTTGTTTCGGAACCTGTAAAACCTAACGCTAAAAGCACCATATCGCAATCCCAATGCTTTTCACTATTAGGAACTTCTCGCAATTGAGGTCTTTGCCCTGGAGTTTTTACCCATTCTACCTCACAAGTTACCAAACCTGTTAAGTTTCCATCGATATCTTTTTTAAATGCTTTTGTTGAAATACTAAACACGCGCTCAACACCTTCTTTATGCGAGGTACTTGTTCGTAAACGCATAGGCCAAAAAGGCCAAGGTTGAGCTTCTGGACGCTCGATAGTTGGCTTACTTAATATTTCAAAATTAGTTACACTAACTGCGCCATGACGATTACTTGTTCCTATGCAGTCACTTCCTGTATCTCCACCACCAATAACAATAACACGCTTTCCTTTTGCAGAAATTTCAGCTTCTTCAAAATTTTCACCACTAACACGTTTGTTATTTTGCTTTAAAAAATCCATAGCTTGATAAACGCCTTTTGCATCAGCTCCTTGAATTGGTAAACCACGACGAACCGTTGCGCCACCACAAAGCACGACAGCATCATGTTCTTTTTTTAATGCACTTGCATCTACATTAACACCAACATGCGCATTGGTTTCAAAAAGAATACCTTCTTCTTTCATAACCTCAACACGACGATCAATGATGTTCTTTTCCATTTTAAAATCTGGAATTCCATAGCGCAATAAGCCTCCTACTTTTGCATCGCGCTCATAAACCGTTACTGAATGACCAGCACGATTAAGCTGTTGCGCAACTGCTAAACCTGCAGGTCCTGAACCAATAACCGCAACTTTTTTTCCTGTTCTAGATTTTGGTGGTTTTGCTGTAATCCATCCATTTTTAAAAGCTTCTTCAACAATGTTTTTTTCAATATTTTCAATAGTTACTGGATCTTCGTTAATTCCAAGCACACAAGCTTCTTCACAAGGTGCTGGACACAAACGCCCTGTAAACTCCGGAAAGTTATTGGTTGCATGTAAAATTTCGGCTGCTTCTTTCCATTTTCCGTTATAAACCTTATCGTTAAAATCTGGTATTAAATTTCCTAAAGGACAACCACTATGACAGAAAGGGATACCACAATCCATACAGCGAGCGCCTTGATTTTCCACTCGACTTTTTGCCATTTTAACAGCAAACTCCTCATAATTTTTTAAACGCTCTTCTACAGGTTTGTAATCTTCAACCTCTCTTTTATATTCTAAAAATCCTGTTACTTTTCCCATGATTTATTGCGTTACTAATTTTTCTTGTTCTAATTTGATTAATGCCTGACGATATTCCTCTGGAAGTACTTTTAAGAATTTAGGCAAGTAGTTTTCCCATTGTTCTAAAATGCGTTGCGCTAACGGACTTAACGATGCATTGTAGTGGTTTTCTATCAATTCTTTTAACTGTTTGATGTCTTCTGCATTTGTAACTGGATCGATATTTAACCCTTCTCCATTACATCTACTTTCAAAAGTTTTATTTTCGTCTAAAATATAAGCGATTCCACCACTCATTCCAGCCCCAAAGTTCCTTCCTACTTCCCCTAAAATCACAGCAACTCCACCTGTCATATACTCACAACCATGGTCGCCAATACCTTCAACAACCGCTTGCGCTCCAGAATTTCTAACACAGAAACGCTCTCCTGCTTTTCCGTTGATATAAACCTCACCAGAAGTCGCACCATACAAGGTTACGTTTCCTGTAATAATGTTATCCTCCGGAACAATGGTTGAGTCTTCAGGAACACGAACAACCAATTTAGCCCCTGACAATCCTTTACCCATATAATCGTTGGTATTTCCATTGACAATCATGGTCAATCCTTTGGTCGCAAAAGCTCCAAAACTTTGTCCTGCTGAACCTGTAAAATTTAGGTTCAACGTGTTTTCAGGTAAGCCTTGAGCACCATAAATTTTGGACACTTCGTTACTTATTATTGCTCCAACAGCACGATTTACATTTCGGATATTGAAATCTAAATATGTTTTCTCCTTACGGAATAACGCTGGATGTGATTTCTCAATAATTTTAAAATCTAAATGCTTTTCTAAATCGTGATCTTGCGTTGTTGTATTATATAGTTTTGTTCCTGGTTTTGCAGCTGCTTGATGAAGAATTGGTGTTAAATCTAAACCTTTAGCTTTGTAATGCTCTATAGCTTTTGTTCGACTTAATTTTTGCACTTGACCAACCATTTCATCTACAGTTCTAAAACCAAGTTTTGCCATGATTTGACGTAATTCTTCTGCAATGAAATACATGTAATTCACAACGTGTTCTGGTTTTCCTTTGAACTTTTTACGAAGCTCTGGATTTTGCGTTGCTATTCCAACAGGACATGTATTAAGATGACACACGCGCATCATGATGCAACCCGAAGCTACCAAAGGTGCTGTTGCAAAACCGAATTCTTCAGCTCCTAACAAACACGCTATCGCTACATCTCGCCCTGTTTTTAATTGTCCGTCGCATTCTAAAACCACACGATTTCTCAAATCATTCATCACCAACGTTTGTTGCGCTTCAGCAATTCCTAATTCCCAAGGTAAACCTGCATGTTTTAAAGATGTTAGTGGTGATGCTCCTGTTCCGCCATCAAAACCAGAAATTAAAACAACATCTGCTTTAGCTTTTACAACACCAGCAGCAACTGTTCCTACTCCAACTTCTGACACTAATTTCACATTAACACGTGCTTCTCTATTAGCAGATTTCAAATCGTAAATAAGTTGCGATAAATCTTCAATAGAATAAATATCGTGATGTGGTGGCGGCGAAATCAATCCTACATAAGGTGTGGAGTTTCTTGTTTTAGCAATTGCCGGATTTACTTTTGGTCCTGGCAATTGTCCGCCTTCACCTGGTTTTGCACCTTGCGCTATTTTAATTTGTATTTCGTTAGCATTGGTTAGATAGTTAGAAGTCACGCCAAAACGACCTGAAGCCACCTGCTTTATTGCACTGTTTTTCCAGTCGCCAGCAGCATCTTTATAAAAACGTGTTTCATCTTCACCACCTTCTCCAGAATTGCTTTTACCACCAATACGATTCATTGCAATGGCTAAATTTTCATGAGCTTCTTTACTTATAGAGCCATAAGACATTGCTCCTGTTTTAAAACGCTTCACGATTTCTGTCCAAGGCTCAACTTCTTCAATAGGAATTGGATCGTAATTTGTAAACTCAAATAACCCACGAATAGTCATTAATGCTTTGGATTGATTGTTTACCAACTCTGAATATTCTTTATAGGTTGTTGGATTATTTTCTCTAACTGCTTGCTGCAATTTTGCTACCGATAATGGGTTAAACATGTGCTTTTCGCCATTACGTCTCCAACGATATTCGCCACCAATTTGCAAGTCTAAATCGCCAGCGATATCCTGCGTTTCAAAAGCCACTTGATAGCGTTTGTAGATTTCCTTTTCAAGCTCCATAAGTCCAACGCCTTCAATTCGCGTTGGTGTATTTGGAAAATATTTATTTACCACATTTGAGTTGATTCCGATACATTCAAACAGTTGCGCGCCTCGATAAGAATTCAATGTTGAAATCCCTATTTTGTTCATCACCTTTAAAATACCTTGACCAACGGCTTTGTTGTAATTTTGAATTGCTTCTTCAAACTCTAAATTTAAATCTGGCAAATGACTTTCGATAATTTCATTTACCATATACGGATTGATTGCGCTAGCTCCAAACCCAAACAATAGAGCAAAATGATGCACTTCGCGAGGTTCGGCAGACTCAATTATCAAACTTACTTTAGAACGCTTACCTAAACCATACAAACCATGGTTTACATAAGAACAAGCCAATAAAGCTGGAATTGGCGCTTTTCCTTGAGTGACATTTCTATCAGAAAGCACAATAATACTCACGCCATTATCTATAGCTTTTGATGCTTGTTGCACCAATCTTTCAAGTGCTTTTTCTAGACCATTTGCTCGTTCATTCACATCATAAAGCATTGAAATAACCTCAACACTATAATCTTCTTTGCCTTTGTAATTAATGAGTTTATCTAAATCTTGTTTTGAAATAACCGGATTTTGAATTTTTAATTTTCGGCAGTGCTTTTCGTTAATATCAAACAGATTGTAATCGCTACCCAGTGTTAAACTGATATCTGTAATCATTTCTTCTCGAATACCATCTAAAGGCGGATTGGTAACCTGTGCAAACAACTGCTTAAAATAATTATAGATTAACTGCGGACGCTCTGACAATACTGCAACCGGCGTATCAGAACCCATTGAACCAATTGGCTCTTTTGCTTTGGAAGCCATTGGCAGAATAATGGTATTTACATCTTCTTGCGTGTATCCAAATATATGCTGACGCGTGTTTAGTTCAATTTCGTTATGCGTGATTTCGTAATCACTATACTTTATATCTTTTAGTCTGGTTAAATTTTCATCCAACCATTTACGATAAGGGTACTTACTAACGATTTTATTTTTGATTTCTTCGTCATTTACAATACGACCTTCGTTCATATCAACCAAAAACATTTTCCCTGGCTCTAAACGTCCGTGATATTCAACATTTTCAGGCTTTATATCCATAACTCCAGTTTCAGAAGACATAATCACGTAACCCGATTTTGTAACCGTATATCTCGATGGTCGCAATCCGTTTCTATCTAAAACCGCACCTATATAATTTCCATCCGTAAACGGAATAGACGCAGGACCATCCCAAGGTTCCATCAGGCAAGAGTTGAATTCGTAGAAGGCTTTTTTCTCGTCAGACATGTCCTTGTATTTTTCCCAAGCTTCTGGCACCAACATCATCATAACTTCAGGAAGCGAACGACCAGTCATTAATAACAATTCTACAACCATATCCATTTGAGCAGAATCTGACTTCCCATTTAAAACCGTTGGGAAAATCTTTTTTATATCTGGTCCAAACCAATCGCTTTGCATAAGTTCTTCACGAGAAAACATACGTGACACATTACCACGACGCGTGTTGATTTCACCATTGTGACACATATAACGGAACGGTTGTGCTAAATCCCAAGTTGGAAATGTATTAGTAGAAAATCGTTGATGCACCAAAGCCAGTTTAGCATCCAATAACGGATTCATTAAATCCTTATAATACAAACTGATGTCTTCGGGCTTTAAAAGTCCTTTATATATAATGGTTTTTGTGGATAAGCTAGGAAAGTAGAAATATGATGCTTGTGATAATTTTGAACCATAAATATCATGCTCTGCAATTTTACGTGCTGCGAAAAGTTTTAAGTTGAACTCAAACTCGGTTTGTTCCTCGCTTGCCTTACCAACAAATACTTGTTTTATAGAAGGCTCTGCAGTTGCAGCAACTTGCCCTAAAACTGAACTATCTACAGGCACATTTCTCCAACCCAAAATTTTAAGTCCCTGATTATTTATAGCATCCTCGAAAACATTAATACAATATTGCATTTGGTTTTCCTTTTTTGGTAAAAACATATTACCAACAGCATAACTACCTAACTCTGGAAGATTAAAATCACAGCTTTCCTTAAAAAACACATGAGGCACATCAATTAAAATACCTGCTCCATCTCCTGTTTTACCATCGGCATTTACAGCTCCTCGATGCTCCAGCTTAACAAGAATTTCTAATGCTTTGTGAATAATACCGTTAGAGCGATTACCTGTTAAACTACAAATAAATCCTGCTCCACAATTATCGTGTTCAAACTCTGGTAAATATAGTCCTTGTTTTTCCATAATAACCTACTACTTTTTGCTAATTTTAAACTTAGGACTTACTAATATATAAGGTATTTCACCATAAATAATAACGCTCTCTTTATTATTACGACATCCTTATTTTAAAGGTTTTATAATTAGAATCTCTCAAAAAACCACCTCTTAAAATACAGAATTCGCAATGGTTATTTTTCAATAAAAAATTCATTTTAATGAATATCAATCAATCAAAATGAATTTTACATGCGATATTTTCATCTTTTTTTGAATAATATTAAATTTTTATTAAAAAATACATTTTCAAATTCTCAAAAAAATTAATATAAATTATTTAACCCTAATTTTTTTAGGGTATAAATTCATTATATAATAAAAATACACTTACACACCCTATTTTTTTAGGGGTAAATAATGTTTTTGCATAGTTTTACTTTTCTAAACAAAACTAACTTATTATGAAAAAAAGAATTACTCTCGTTTTGCTATTAATGACTGTAGTGAATTTTAACTTGAAAGCTCAAGAAGAAGAAACTGAGGACAAGAAAAAATTCTCATTTAATGGTAGTATCGACGCATACTATCGAGTTAATTTTGGAGCACCCAACGACGAAAACGCCATTTACCCAGGTTCCTCTTTTGCTAATTTACCTGGTTTTGCCTTAGGTATGGCCAATGTTGTAGCTTCATACGAAGGCGCAAAGGTAGGCTTTGTTGCCGATTTAGTCTTTGGACCAAGAGGTGAAGACGCTATTTTCAATTCTCCTTTATTAAGACCAGGAGGAAGTTCTAATATTGTAAATCAGCTTTATGCTTATTGGAATGTAAGCGAAACTGTAACTCTTACTTTTGGTAATTTCAACACTTTTTTAGGCTATGAAGTTATTTCTCCAACAGGAAATTTCAACTATAGCACTTCTTACCTATTTTCTTATGGCCCTTTTAGCCATACAGGTCTTAAAGCCGACTTTGCCATTTCAGACGACTTTAGCTTTATGCTAGCTGTAATGAATCCAACAGATGCCACAGAATATAATCCAAATGGAAAATATGCTTTTGGTGCTCAAGTAGGGTACAAAGGACAGTACTTAAACTTCATTACTGATGATGGTGCATTTGAAATTGACTTCACAGGTGGTTTTGATCTGTCTGATGATTTTTACTTAGGAATCAATGGTGCTTACTTTGACAACGACGGAGTTGGTTTTGCAGGTGGAGCTATTTACCCTCAATACTCTACTTCTGACAAATTTACAATTGGACTAAGAGGCGAATATTTTGTAGAAAGTGGCGATTTTGGAGCTATTGGAACAGGTGTTGAAGACTCTAGCGTAATTGCCGCTACACTAACAGGAAGCTACGTAGTTGGAGACCTAACTATAAAACCTGAGCTAAGACTAGACAGTGCTTCTGATGACGCTTTTGTTGATACCGATTTAATGCCAACAAAAAGCCTTAGCTCATTTATTTTAGCTGCGATTTACGCATTTTAAATCCACCATGAACTTAACTACTACTCTTAAACTAAATAATATTTAATTTTTTTATAATGACAACTTTATTTTCAATTACACACTTTTTATTAGCGCAAGATGCTACAGCTACCACAAAAAATCTGGAAGATGCTGTAAGCGCAATAAAAGGAGACATGAGTATGCTATGGATGCTTCTTGCAGGTATCTTAGTATTCTTTATGCAAGCTGGATTCACTCTTGTAGAATCCGGAATGACAAGATCTAAAAACGCTGTAAACATAGCAATGAAAAACCTCTTAGACATCTGTGTAGGTTCAATATCATTTTGGTTTATTGGATACTCATTAATGTATGGAGATTCAGAAAACGGATGGTTTTTTTGGAGCGGATTAATGCAAGGTGAAGGTGCTGACCTATTCTTCCAAACCATGTTTGCTGCCACAGCAGCAACAATAGTATCTGGAGCTATTGCTGGACGAACAAAATACACAACTTATGCGATCTTCTCAATAGTGATGACTGCTGTTATATATCCAATTGCAGGTGGTTGGGAATGGAATGGAGGATGGTTAAACAGCGAATCTATGCCAGCTGAGTTTATTGACTTTGCAGGCTCATCTATTGTACATTCAGTTGGTGGATGGGCAGCTTTAGTTGCTGCTTTTATGGTAGGTCCGAGAATTGGAAAGTTTGTAGACGGAAAAGTAATCCCTATTCCAGGTCATAATCAAGTATTAGCTACATTAGGTGTGTTTATTCTTTGGTTAGGATGGTTTGGGTTTAATGGAGGTTCTCAACTAGCTTGGGGAGGAGATGACTCTTCAGCAGCTTCAACAGTTGTTTTAATCACTAACCTTGCAGCTGCAGCAGGTGGTCTTGGAGCACTTATCACTACATGGATTTGGTACGGAAAACCAAACTTAGCTCAAACCTTAAATGGTGCTTTGGCTGGTTTAGTAAGCATTACTGCTGGTTGCGGAAACATGACAGCAGGCGGAGCTCTTTTAGCTGGTTTAATTGGAGGTGTTATTGTGGTATTCTCTATTGAATTTATTGAAAAGAAACTTAAAATTGATGATGCAATTGGCGCAGCATCAGTGCATGGTGTAGCTGGTGCTTGGGGAACTTTAGTTATTGGTCTTTGGGGTGTTGATGGAGATACTGGTATTGGACTATTTAATGGAGGTGGGTTTGCGCAATTAGGCGCACAAGCCATTGGAGTATTAGCTTACGCAGTTTGGGCAATCGTTTTATCTATAATTGTATTTGGTATTCTTAAATATACTTTTGGGTTACGTGTAACAGAAGAAGAAGAAATACAAGGTTTAGATATTTCTGAACATGGTTCAATTGCCTATCCAGGAAAAAGACAGAGAGAATACGATGAATAGACACATCGAAATCTACATGAAATTCCTACAACAATTGATTACTATTAATTATTAATTGCTCAAAAAACCTCGAAGAATATCTTCGAGGTTTTTTACTATCATATATTAAGAAGAAAGAAAGACTAAGCTGAATTTCTACTAGCGTTTATATTACCAAATAAGGATCTCGTAACAATCTTTTCAAAAATTTGAATTTGAGCCTCATCTTTTACTTTTTCTTTTTGAAGTTCTTGCAACTTTTTAAGTGCATACTGCTGAATAGTCAACAGAGGCAACACAATAGACTCTCTAACTTCAATTGAAGCCTTACCAGACGGTTCATTTTCCATTAAAGTTTTATATCCTGTAAGCTTTAACAACAACCTCTTAGTGGTTTCATATTCTTGATAAATAATTTTCCAGAACTCTCCAAACTCCTCGTCTTCAGCCATATATTTTGTTAAATCAAAAAACGATTTAGATAATGACATCATACTGTTTTCAATAAGAGTTTTGAAAAAGCTAGACTCATTGTACAGTTTCTTTACTTTATCAAACTCATCATTATCTTCATAGTGTTTCAAAGCTGTACCAACCCCAAAAAATCCAGGAACATTTTGCTTTAACTGACTCCAAGAACCTACAAACGGAATTGCTCTCAAGTCTGAAAACACCAAAGCATCAGACTTCCCTCTTTTTGAAGGTCTACTTCCAATATTGGTTTTGGCGTAATATTTTAAAGTACTCATACGTTCCAAATAAGGAATAAACATTGGATGACCTTTAAAATCCATATAAGTTTTTAGGCTTATTTTTGCCAAATCATCCATTACTGCTGTATTCGCCTCAGATAACAAATTGTTCTTCTCGTTCATTCTGTTATAAATACCAGAACTTATCAATTGCTCTAAGTTGTATTGTGACGAATCTAAGGTTCCAAAATTTGAACTTATGGTTTGCCCTTGTATCGTCAACTGCACTTCTTTATCTTCAATCGTTGGACCTAAAGACGCATAAAACTGATGTGTTTTACCACCTCCTCTAGCAGGTGGACCTCCTCTACCATCAAAGAAAATAACCGTAACGTCATACTTTCTAGACACCTTAGTTAATCGCTCTTTTGCCTTAAAGATTGCCCAATTTGCCATAAGATAACCACCATCTTTAGTTCCATCAGAAAACCCTAACATAATCGTTTGTTTATTGCCTCTAGATTTTAAATGCGCTTTGTAAGCTGGGTTAGTATAGAGTTCCTCCATCACCAAATGCGCATTTTCTAAATCTGTTATGGTTTCAAATAGAGGACCAATATCTACAGTAAGTTTATCTTGAAACGCAACCAATTTTAACATAGCATATAGCTGCATTACATTTAAAGTCGTTTGGTTATTACTGATAATGTATCGGTTTGCGGCACTTTCGCCATTATTATCTTGAATTTCTTTTATTGCTTTAATGGTATTTAAAGTCTTTAGCACTTCTTCATCTTCAAACAAACCTAAATCAACACTTCCTTCAACTTTAGAAAGCACTTCAACTTGCTTTTCAGGAGACAACGTATTGTAATCTTTTGGAAAAATAGTACTACCACTTTTAATAAGCCTATCCACCATTGCAGTAAACACCTTATCATGCGCTCTACTATCCTGTCTTATATCCAAGTTAGCAAAGTGAAAACCGAAAAGATGCGTTTTATTGATAAGACTAATTACATCTTTTTCATATAGAGACTGGTGCTCTTTATTTAAAATGTTTTTGATGTCTTTAAGTTCAGACACAAACTCATCTAACTGAATGATAGACTTTGAATCGGCATCAACAAACGCATTATATAACCTATGTTCTAAACTTGTGATTTTATCTTCAACATCCTTAAATGTTAGTTTTCTTCTCAACTTTCTTACATCTCTGTAATAGTTTTTAAGCACTGTTTGCTTTAAACGTTTTGCAACTTGTTTCGTAATTTCTGGAGTCACAAATGGGTTCCCATCTCTATCACCACCAGGCCAAAAGCCAATATTTATAATATCGTTTTTAACAGGTTTATCATCAAAAATATTCTGTTGAATATAATCGAAAATTGTTCCAAAGGAATGATAGAACACGTTTTCTAAATACCATATTAAACTTACAGCCTCATCATAAGGTGTTGGTTTTTTATGTTTAAAGAAAGGTGTTTTACCTAATTGCGCCAACAAATCATTAATCAACAACAAATCGTTGTTTTTAATAGCAGCAGACAAATCGGTAATAATCCCTAAAACCGAACCTGGATAAAACTGCGTAGGATGCGCTGTAAGCACTATTCTCACTTTAAATTCTTCGAGGTATTTTTGAAGCATCTCAGCATTATGCTCTGACACTACCGACTCTTTCAAGCTTCTCAGCGTACCAATACCATCCATATTATTCACAATTGGAAACGCTGCGTCTTCTATAGCATCAAAAAGCACCACTTGCCTCTCAATGTATTGTATAAACCTAAAAAGCAAATTTATTTGGCTTTCGTGCGAACGTCTCGCTTGATATTTTTTAAAAAAAGTATCTACAATGGTTGTTGGGTTATCTCCATTTTCAAAGCCCTTTTTACAGGTTTCATGAAACAGAGGTAACAAAACACCTGTTTTTGAAATAGCATCAAACGGCAAAGTCATAAATATACTATTGTATATCTGATACTTAGAGAGTACATTTTGCTTAAATCGGGTTAATTTAGGTGGTGTAGACATAATTTTAAATCTTATAAATGGTAACTATAAAAATACTCAAGCTAGAGCAAAAGACAAGAGCCTTTTCTGAATTTTGCAGAATTATGAATTAAAAGCTATTAAACTGAAAATTATTTTTTAAAATCGAGATTCTATTCCATTTTTCTGAAAACCATTATTCATCAATAATGTACCACCTTTTAATTAAATGAATAAAAACCAAAGGTTTCTTTTTTAGACAAAGCGTTTTGCCATTATAATTTTATCTGTACATTTGTAGCCAAATTTAGAGGAGAGATTTGACTGATTGCAACCTCATTAAAAAATGCTAAAGGACAGTGTAAACTTCCTTTGACGCTTTCGTCAAATCCCTTCGTAATATTACATTTATTATTTATGGCGTATTTATTTACATCTGAAAGTGTATCAGAAGGACATCCAGATAAAGTAGCAGACCAAATTAGCGACGCACTAATAGACAACTTTTTAGCTTTTGACCCTGAGTCTAAAGTAGCTTGCGAAACCTTAGTAACCACAGGACAAGTAGTACTTGCTGGTGAAGTAAAATCGAATATTTATTTAGATGTTCAAAAAATAGCAAGAGATACTATTAATGCTATTGGCTACACTAAAGGCGAATACATGTTTGACGGAAATTCTTGTGGTGTTTTATCTGCTATTCATGAGCAATCAGATGACATCAATAGAGGTGTTGATAGAGCTTCTAAAGAAGAACAAGGTGCTGGTGACCAAGGAATGATGTTTGGTTACGCAACAAGAGAAACTGAAAACTTTATGCCTCTTGCTTTAGATTTATCTCACCGAATACTAAAAGAACTTGCTGATTTAAGAAGAGAACAAAAAGACATCACCTATTTAAGACCAGACTCTAAAAGTCAGGTTACCATTGAATATAGTGATGACAATATACCTCAACGTATAGACTCTATAGTGATATCTACACAGCATGACGATTTTGATAATGACGAAGCAATGCTTTCAAAAATAAGGAAAGATATTATCGATATCCTGATTCCTAGAGTTATTTCAAAATTACCAGAAGACATTCAAGCCTTGTTTAATGATGACATTACTTACCACATTAACCCAACTGGTAAATTTGTTATTGGTGGACCTCATGGTGACACTGGTTTAACAGGACGGAAAATTATTGTTGACACTTATGGTGGAAAAGGTGCCCATGGTGGTGGTGCTTTTAGCGGAAAAGACCCAAGTAAAGTAGACAGAAGTGCAGCTTACGCAACCAGACACATCGCTAAAAACCTAGTTGCAGCTGGTGTTTGCGACGAAGTTTTAGTGCAAGTAAGTTATGCTATTGGAGTAGTTGAACCTATGGGAATTTTCATTGACACCTATGGTACTTGTCCGTTTAATATGACTGACGGAGAAATTGCCAATAAGGTTTCTGAAATTTTTGATATGCGTCCTGCTGCCATTGAATCTCGATTAAAACTAAGACAACCAATGTATAGTGAAACAGCTGCTTATGGACACATGGGACGAACTCCTGAAACTGTTTCCAAAACCTTTGAACAACCAAATGGCGAGCCTATTACAGTTGATGTTGAATTGTTTACTTGGGAAAAACTTGATTATGTAGACAAAGTTAAAACTGCTTTTGGCTTATAAACTATAACATATATTGAAGTTCAAAAAAACCTCATAATTAAATTATGAGGTTTTTTTATTAATCTATTTTCAAGCTCTCAATAGGAACTCTCGTTAATTCTACATCTTCTTTATTTGTAGCATAAGACACATAAAGGTAATCATTCCAAATTACGCTTTTAGGGTAGCTATAACCTACTCGTTTATATTTCCCTTCAAATCGCATAGGTTGTAAATCAGATTCGTTTCCGCTACGCAACAAAAATGCTTTATCAAACAAAAAACCATCTTCACTAAGTGTTACAACTAATGGAATTCTTGTTTTGCTTCCTGAAGGATTATTGACCATAAACGCAGTTCCATCTGGTAAATTACCTGCACTCTGTTTTGCCCTGGAATCAGGAGTATCAACCAATTGAGGCATCGTCCATGTTACTCCATTGTCATAACTTACTGATGCCAATTTTTTAAACGTACTTTCTTGATCTCTAAACACCATAACTATAGCTTTGTCCTTTTTCCTGTAAAACCAACTAGGTTCAATTGCTCTACTCATATTTTTATCAGAAGGCAAATTTTTCATCTTTCCTGCTTGCCAACCAGATATTCCTAAAGGGTCATCAGTATAAAAAGGTGTGATTTTTAAACCAGGTTGCATATGAAAAGCAGTTACAACTCTTCTATTAGGCACTGCATGTACATCTTGCTCAATGATTCCTAAAATAGGATTTCCTGATTTATCAGTAACTTTTTTAGGAGTTGACCAATCTACTCCATTACTTGAAGTCATATACTCTGTATAACCTTGTTTAGGATTAGCTTCGTCTTTTGGCCATACACAAATGTAAGCCACAAGAGTTTCACCATTACTCCACCAACCTCCACTTGTAGTAATTTTTGAGTTAGATGTTGATGTTAATGCAATAGGCTTGCTCCAAACTTTTCCGTCATAACTTCTAGAATAAAACACTTGAGTATCTTCTCCATCTTCATCTACTAAAGAACTCTGCCATTGTGCATAGAGCATGTGCTTAAAAGGAAATAATACCACTCCATGATTGTATTTATTGTCGTTCTCTGTAGGTGAAAAAATAGTAACTGTTTCTTTGTTTTTAGCCTCAGTAAGCCCAAGTGTATTGGGTTGGTTACTATCAAAAAGATTTACTACTTGAAAAGGTGCTGCTACTTCTTTTTCCTTACAGGTCAAAACCAACAAAGAAGCAACAAGTAACGCATATACTTTTAATTTAGATTTAATCATCTAAACCTCCTCTTCGTTTTGGTGAACGTTGCTCAGGCCATATTTTTTGCTCATCTGTTCTTGGGTCAATAGGCAACACAATTTTTTCTCTAGAAGCTAGATTAGGATCCTCTGATGCCATATAAGCCATAATTGCAGTTAAAATAACATTACTTCTTACGTCATCAAAAACGATTTTATCATAAGTATCTCTGTTGGTATGCCACGTATATTTTCGGTATGACCAATCTAAAGCACTCAAATAAAATGCAGGAACACCAGCTGCCACAAAAGACGCATTATCAGAACCTCCACTACTAGGCGAACCAGGGAAATCGGTTTTTATTTGGTCTTTTATTTCTCTTGGAACAGGGTACATCCATCTCGAAATGTAGTCGTATGCATTTAAATATCCAGCACCTGAAATTTCTATAACGCGACCTGTACCATTATCCTGATTAAAAACAGCTTGTACATGTTCTACAATTTCAGGATGGTCTTCAACAAACGCTCTTGACCCATTAAGACCTTGTTCTTCACTTCCCCAATGTCCAACTAAAATGGTACGCTTTGGGTTAGGATATACTTTTTTAAGGATTCGCATTACTTCCATCATTAAAATAGTACCTGTACCATTATCGGTTGCTCCTGTTGCTCCATCCCAAGAATCTAAATGCGCTGAAAGAATAACATATTCGTTTGGTAATTCTTTTCCTTCTATTTTACCTATAGTATTAAAAGTTGGTACTACTCCTAAATCTTTGGATTGTGCAACTACTTTTAAAGTTGGCGTATTACCACTCTCAGCAAGTCTGTAAAGCATTGTGTAATCTTCCATTTCAATATCTAAAGTTGGGATATTCTCAGTACGTGAACTAAAAATTCTATTCACACCAAACCCTTTAGACCAATATGAAGACAATATTCCTGCTGCTCCTGCATCTTCAAAAGCTTTAATAATACCTCTTCGACCATAACCTGTTCTTGCTATATTTTGCAACCATTCTTTAGTCAATGAATCACGTTGCTGCTTCATACGTTCATAGGATGTTTCAGTTGCAAATTCTTCCCAGTTTTCATCTGGTCGTCCTGTAATTTGCTTCATAGAAGTTAGTACAAACTTCCCTTTTACATTTGGCAGCCATTTTACAAAATCTAAAGAATCTTTAATTCTAGGTATAGCAATTACCTCAGCCGTAATACCTTCTTGTGGTGTACTAGGACTCCAAGCTAACTGCATTCCTTCTAGCGACTGCACTCTTGGTGATACCATATCTACGTGAGTAATGCCTCTTTCCCAAGCTTTCCATTCTCCCCATTGTTCATTTTCCGCAGAAATTCCCCAATGATCATAAGTATCAACCACCCAATCATTGGCTTGTTTCATTTGAGGTGTCCCAACCAATCTTGGACCAATTACATCTAATAAATGGTGTGCTAAGGATTCTAATTGTGAATTTTCATTTGCTTCTTTAATAATGTCTTCAACTACTTTGTTTTCCTCTTTATTTTGAGAATACGCTGAAAATGTCATTAAAAACAAGGCTAGAAAAGTATTTCTAATTATTTTATTTGAAATCATACATTTATGGATTTGCTATTAATTTTAAGAAACGTAAGTTAAAACTATTTTTAAAATTGTGCCTCTAAATAAACGTTAAGACTGGAGAGAAACTAATAAGTTTTTATGGAAGATTAACTGCGTTGATACTGCAAAGCTACGCTTTGAAAACACAAAGACCCACAAAACAAAAAAGCAAGCTTTATGTTTTGCTTGCTCTTTGTATTTATTCGTGGGGAGAGCAGGATTCGAACCTGCGAAGTTAAAAAACAACAGATTTACAGTCTGTCCTCGTTGGCCGCTTGAGTATCTCCCCAAAACCGTTGGCAAATATATTATTGTTTTTGTTCTGAACAAACAATAATTTATCAATTTGTAAAAAATATTACTTTTTACAACTCATATTGCAATCTAAAAGTTATAAAACGCGGTTGAATAAACGTTTCAGAACTGAACACCGAAATACTTCCTGCTCCATTGCTAACATTAGAATCGATATCTAATAAGTTTGAAGCTATTAGTGAGTATTCCCATTTAGCATCTCTATCTTTTCTATAGCGTAATGAAGCATTCCAAGTTCTAAAAACATCTTTTTGTCCTTCGCCATTATCTTGTTCGTTATAGGTAAAGTCTGTTAAAAACGATACCGAATTCCAAATATAAGCATCAAACTCGATAGAAGGTGCATTTGTGGTGTAAGTTACACTATTTGTTCCTTGGTCATTTTTAGACACACTATATGCATATCTAAACGATACGTTTGGCGCTTCTCTAAAGTTTGTTCTAATTTCTGGAGTATAGCTTTGTGAAAAACTCTCATTTACAGATTGAGTTCCTTGAACAAATTGGTTGTTTTTACTGTAATTAAAATTTGCTCTCAAACTTGCTCTTACTTTACCAAAGGTACGTTGCACTCTACCAAAAAGGGATGCGCTTTCGTCAGCAAAACCAGAATTGAAATAAGTACTTGTTCTAATTACATTTTCAAAATTGGTTAATGAACGTATTTGATCTATGTTTTTACTATAATTTGCTCCAGCAAACACATTGGTATAATTAAACAAATTGAAACTATGATAAAACAAACTCAAATTGTGCGAAAGGGCATTTTGCAATTCTGCATTACCATAATTAATACTATTGTAATTGTTAAGCACTAATCCTTCTGCTATATTAGTAACATCAGTAAACGATGTATTCATTCGGTAATTAAAGGTTAAGCTTTCACTCTTTTTAAATTGAATTCTGGTTTCAAAATCTGGTAAAACCATAAAGAAATTATCGTCAAATAAGGTTTCACCCGCTTGTGTATTTTTATTACTGTATGCATGTAACGACAGTCCTGGAGTAAAGGTAAACTTCCCTGATTTTAACCTATAATGTACTCCAAGATAAATATCAGAAAAATTATACTCTACATCATTTATCGCAGTCAACATATTACCCTCTGCATCAGTAACCTGAGGTGTTGGGTCTAACTGTGATCCGTCATCTAAAAACTGAAAGATATTAGAATTGAACTTTTGATTACTTAAAATCGTTCCTAAAGTAAAGTTGATATTACTTTTTGAATTTAAAATATTGTAGTAATCCAATTTAGCATCTAATTGGTTGGATTTTACACGACGGTCTTGATTTAAATTATATGAAAACTGATCTAAATCTAGTCCTAATCCTGATGCAGTAGTATCAAACGCATCTTGGTTTTCTTCGTCATCATTGTTTGTTGGGTCGTTAACCAATAGCGCATTGTAAAACGGATCTTCGTCTTTTATTAAATGTTGCGCTTCTAGAGCAAAAATATTATTCTCGTTTAACGTGTAATAGTAGTTAAAATTTTGATTAATACTAAATGGTGAAGCTGTGTCAACCTGATCAGTATTTCCTACTACAGATGAAAATAAATTTTGGCGCTCTTCATCATCAGAAAAACGTGCCAACACGTCATAATCTAATTGATTATTAACATTTGGTTGGTATTTAGCGCTAAGCTTTGCCAAAAACTGGTTTGTTGCCTCTCTTCCTGTTTGTACAGTAGCTTCATCTGGAGGAATATTTGCCGACTCGTCTATTGGTGTATTTGGGTCGTCTTCAAACTCAATATAATCTATAAAACTCTCTTCTCTAGTTCGCATTCTAGAACTATTGTAAATAAGAAAACCGCTAAAATCCAATGATTTTTTAGGCGAATAGCTAAAGTTAGTTGCAATAAGTTTTGTAACAACTTCTTGAGCTCTTGAGATATTTGTTAATCCTCCTAATCCATTATCTCCTAAATTAATACTCGTTCCACTGGTTCTACTTGGCATTCTAAAACCACCTCCAAAGTTTCTTAAATCTCTATTAGTTAAAGCAACTTCACCAACATTATTCATATCTCCAATGATGTTGACACTGTATTTTGGACTGTAATAAAATAGTTTTGGTTGCACCAAATACAACTCATCATTAGGTGAAGGTGCAGTACCAGCTCCTAATGTAACATCACCAAACCAAAAATTCTCTTTTCCTTCTTTTAACTTAATGTTGATAGCAACGTTATCCTGATTGTTTTGAACACCACTAAGCTGACCAACTTCAGAATAGTTACGGAGTACTTGAACTTTATCTACTGCATTAGAAGGAATATTTTTGGTCGCTAATTTTGTGTCACCATCAAAAAAATCTTTTCCATTTACCATTAATTTACTCACTTCCTTCCCTTCAACCTCAATGGTTCCGTCGTCATTAACCTCAACTCCAGGAAGTTTTTTAAGAACATCTTCTAGCTTCCGTTCGGTTCCATTTTTAAAGGAATCAGCATTATAAACTAGTGTATCTCCTTTGACCGTTACAGGCATTTCGTAAACCAATTCAACAGCATCTAAACTATTATCAACTTTTAAAGTGAAGTCTTTTTTTAAATCGGCTTCTTTAGTGTTCAACAGCTCTTCGTAAGTTTTCATTCCAATGTAACTCACCTGAATTTTGTATGACGAATTTTTATCTAACGAAAGTTTAAAAAGTCCTTTATCATTAGTTACAGCATAAGACTCCAAAATTTTTGTTTCTTGATTAATTGCAACAACATTAGCAAGTTCAAGCGGAGTTCCTATACTGTCTTTTACTACACCTTCTACTTTTATTTGAGCAAAAGAATTGCTTGCTGCTAAGAGCAGCATGAACATAAAGATTTTTTTCATTTGATTTTTTAGTTGGGATTATTTAAAAGTGAATTGATTAGAAACGTCTGTTACCACGACCTCCTCTACCTCCATACATTTCGCGCATTTCTTCAATTTTATCTTTCATGATTTGGTTGTACTCTTCTCTTGTTACTTCTTTACCTTTTGAAGGCATTTTAATCTCTTCTTTTTCTTCAGGATTCATTACAATTTTAGAACACAATATTGTTGTTCTACCAGCATTAACCTCAAGAATTAAACCTGGTAATCCCCAATATTCTCCTGGACCTTGGTTTACTGGGATTTGTGGTGTATACCAAGCTGTAATGGTTATTTCTTTTGGCACTTCCAACTCACTCATTGGATCATCTCTATCTACTGAATCTTTAGATTTTTCTGCTTTTTCCTTTTCGTCATTGCCTCTATCTCTTCGTCTTCGCATATTCATAAAATCCATCTCATCTACTTTTTTTACAGCTGTAGCTTTATAACAAGTATATTGACCTATTTGCTTGGTTTCTCCCTCCATTTTCCACTCTAGAGTTTCAAGTTCATCAACAACTAAAAACTGTTTGCCAAAAAATTCCTGTTCTTGTAAAAGCTTAGATTCCTTCACATTTTTGTATTGCGGACCACCTGTAAAACTACTCATCATTCCTCTCCATGGACCTCCTCCTGAACCTGGTGTTTCTAGCTTTTCTTCTTCTTTATATGTAGACTCTGTTCTATTAAAGGTTAGTATAAAGGTTTTTTCGAGCATACTTTTCATACGCTCAGTAATCATCTTTTTTTGTTCTTCGCTCATTTGTCGACCTCCAAAATTATCCATGTCGACTGTAGTCTTAGATTGATAGATTGCTTTACCTTGAAATTCTTGAGCTAAAAGCGTGTTACTGAATAGTGTAATTAATACAACACAAAGTTTAATTGAGATTGATTTCATTGTTTTAAGTCTAAAGAGTTTGTGTTAAAAATACAGTTTTAACTATTGTTAGACATCTAAAACAATTGAAAGTTTAATTGTAAAATGTTAAAATCCAATAAAAAATTAACCTCCTATTCTTATCTCAATCTCTTGTCCATCACCTTTTCCTCTTCTTGGACTGTAACGTTCTTTCATTTCTTCCATTTTCTTTTCCATAATTTTATCAAACTCTTCTTTAGTCACTTTTTTACCTTTTTTAGGTTCAGTGATTTCAACTTCATTTTTTGGATTGAGCACTATTTTACTACAAATGACAGTTTCTGACCCATCGTTTACCTCAAGAATTAAACCTGGAAGCCCATAATAATTACCTGGACCATTGTTTACAGGAATTTGAGGCGTATACCATGCTGTAATAGTTATGGTTTCCATTTCAGGTTCTTTTTCTTCATCTAAATCTTTATCACCATTAACGCTAATACCTCCAACAATTTTTGGTCGCTCGCGAGTTATGGTTGCTTTATAGCAAGTGTATTCGCCAATGTTTTTAGTCTCTGAGCCAAATTGCCAATCAAGTTTTTTTAGCTCGTCTTTTATCAAAAAGATTTTTCCAAACACATCATTTTGATTAGTGTAGCGTTCTTCTTTTGTGTTTTTATACAGCACATCTGCTCCTCCTGTGTTTATCATTACTACTTCCATCCCTCCAGGTTGAGGAGCTCCAAGCGATTCTTCTTCTTTATAAACCGATTCTTCTTTATTAAACGTAAGTATGTACGTTTTTTCAAACTGCTTTTTAAGCATATCCATCATTTTTTGATGCATTTCAGAGTTTACCTGAGTACTGTCTAGTTTAATATCTACTTTTCGTTTTGACTTGTAGGTTGCAACTCCTGTAAACTCTTGAGCGTGACTTTTTATAGACGCTAAAAGCACTACTACAATTAAAACTTTTACTATATCTTTCATGGTCTTATTTATTGATTGTTATAATAGTCTGTTACTAATTTTTTTATAGTATTGATGTTGTTATAAAATGCTTCTTTCTCTCCTGCTTTTCCAGTGATTTTATAAGTTGCAGAAGCTTCTTTTCCATTAGACATTGGCTTACCTTTACATTTTATCTCAAATGAAATGTTTTCATCAGGACTCATGTC
Organism: Gaetbulibacter jejuensis; assembly: GCF_039524015.1. Classification (NCBI taxonomy): domain Bacteria; kingdom Pseudomonadati; phylum Bacteroidota; class Flavobacteriia; order Flavobacteriales; family Flavobacteriaceae; genus Gaetbulibacter; species Gaetbulibacter jejuensis. The sequence goes on from NZ_BAAAGF010000005.1 coordinate 156,937, forward strand.
GTCAACGATACTTTTTATATCATTAAGATTAAATGTGCTTTCCAACTCTTTAACAGAATCGATAGTTATTGACACTTCAATACTTTGAATTGTTGTTGCTAAAGTTTCATCTGCATTTTGTAGTTCCTTTATTTGACTAAAAGATGTAAATGCAATTAAAAAAGTAATCGTGGTAATTAGTGTTTTCATTTATGTTCGTTTTTTGATTAATACTCTACAAACTTAAACCAACCCAAATGAGTATTAAGTTAACCAGTGTTAACGTGTGTTAACCGATTAGTTTTTATCTACTTTAACATTTACTTTTGGCCTATGAATAATTCTAGATACCGAATAATATTATACTTCATAGTTACCGTAATACTCAGTACTATTGCGATACAAGTGTATTGGAATTATAAAAACTATTTAGCCAACAAGCAACAGCTTATTAAAGATGTTCAGGTGAGTTTAGATAAAGCTGTTGATGATTATTATGTTAACCTTGCCGAACAAACCACCATTGGATTTGCTTTTGAAGGCAATGACAAGGACGACTTTTTTGCCGAAGACCATAAGTTTGACTCCATTTTAAAGCAAATTGATATTACCAAAAAAAAGTTTAAAAACCTTGATAGCCTTAATCTTGAAACTACTGATGGTATTTCTATTTATAGAGGTGCTAATGTAGATTCAATTTTAAATGCAAAATGGGATCACAAAAAGCTGAATTCTATTGACATAAAAAAAGACTCTATAAAAGTAAAAGGATTTGAATTGCTTACGTCTAAAGTTGTTATTTCTATTTCAAATGACACGCTTGATGTTAAAAAAATTGACAGTTTAATAACTACTGACTTATCTCAAAAAAACATCACTATTGATTACACACTTGATTTTAATAGAGACAAAACAAAGAGGATAAAAGACACAATAAGCGATTCAAAAAACATTTTAAACGTTGCTTCAAAATCTACATTATTACCTAAAGGAAGTTCTTTAAATTTAAGTTTTGAAAACCAAACAAAGCTTATTTTAAAACGCATTTTTGGTGGTATTTTAATTTCCACATTGTTAATTCTAGCAGTGATAAGCTGTTTGTTTTATTTACTTAAAATCATCAAGCACCAAAAACAATTAGCTGAAGTAAAAAATGACCTCATTAGCAACATTACACACGAATTCAAAACACCTATTGCAACCATTGGTGTTGCACTTGAAAGCATTCAAAACTTTAATGTTATTGAAGATAAAGCTAAAACAAAAACGTATTTAGATTTATCAAACACGCAGCTTTCAAAATTGAACACTATGGTTGAAAAGTTACTAGAAACCGCTACACTTGATAGTGAAAATCTTGAGCTCAACAAAGACACTTATAACATCTCGGAAATTTTGACCACGAGTATTGAAAAACACCAACTTAATAGTGACAAAACCATAACCTTCAATATACCTGAAAACATTTCGGCAAAAATAGATGTGTTCCATTTTGAAAATGCCATCAATAATATTATTGACAATGCTATAAAATATGGTGGAGATGCGATTTCAGTTTCGCTTGAGCAAAATCATTTTGCATTTACCATTACTATTTCTGACAATGGAAACACGTTAACCAAAGCTAATAAAGACAAGATTTTTGAGAAATTTTACCGCGTTCCTAAAGGCAACACACATGATGTTAAAGGCTTTGGAATTGGACTGTATTACACCAAGAAAATTGCAGAAAAACATAACGGAACTATCACTGTTGATTTAAAAAATAACATTACCTCATTTAAAATAACATTACCAAATGCCTAAAACCACCATTTTATTAGCCGAAGATGAGCCAGCACTTGGTCAAATTATTAAGGAAAGTCTTGAAACTAGAAACTTTAATGTTATTTTATGTGATAATGGCGAAAAAGCATTTGAAAAATACCAGTCTGAAACTCCCGAAATTTTAGTCTTGGACGTTATGATGCCCAAAAAAGATGGATTTACATTAGCTAAAGACATTAGAGCAATTGATGATACAATTCCTATTATTTTTTTAACTGCCAAATCGCAAACACAAGATGTTGTTGAGGGTTTTACCATAGGCGGAAATGATTACCTAAAAAAACCATTTAGCATGGAAGAGCTTATTGTAAGAATTAACAATTTGCTTAACAGAACACAAGTTCAAAAAACTTCAGAAGTATTAAAAATTGGAGATTATACGTTTGATTTCCCAAAGCAAACACTTCAATTTAACGCTGAAGAAAAACTACAACTCACACATAGAGAAGCGCATTTACTATTCCATTTAATTAAAAACAAAAACCAGGTTTTAGACAGGTCAATCATCTTGAATAAACTTTGGGGAAATGACGATTTTTTCTCTGCAAGAAGCATGGACGTTTTTATCACTAAACTTCGAAAAAAACTATCTAAAGACGACACTATCCAAATCATAAACGTAAGAGGCTTTGGGTATAAACTCATTGGTTAATTTCATTTTCCTATTTTTATAGAAATATTCTCGGTTAACAATAAGTTAATAGAGTATTGTATTAAACTGTTTTCATCTTTTTATGGTAATTTAACTCTATGCAAATAAAATCGAAATTCCTTATTGCTGGAGCAATTATTGCCTTAATCGCCTTGACAAGCATGCAAGGGTATTTAACGTTCAACACCTTTGATCTAAGAAAAAAAAGCTTTGCAGTTGACTCTAGAACCAAAATAGGCGACATAGTAAAAACCAAATATGTTGATTCATTATCGTGGCATTATCGTATGGATTTTGTAGATAAAATCCCTGACTATAAACGAAACCGAATTAGCAAAGAAGAACTCCTCGCAGATTTAAAGTTTTTTGCCAACGACAGGAACGACGAATTTACAGAATACTTCAATAAAGAAGCTGAGCGCTTGGGTTTAAACGAAAATATATTATTTAAAAAAGTAGCATCTTCAATTCAGCTTATTGATGAAAATGGTAACGTCGAAAACCTCCTTATAGAAGACAAAGATTCACCAATATTTTTAATTGGTACTGATTTCCTACTTGAAGAAGGATTACTCATTAATGCTTGGAACTGGACATTTGACAAAGGATTTATAAATGACAATCATCAACTAGAGTCTGTAACAGTTAAATATAGAGCTAGTATTTACATGAAAATTGTAGATTGGGATAAAATCATTTTTAAACAACTGCTGTTTCTTTTCTTAATTGCATTTTTACTGTTCCTTTTTGTAATATCCCTAGTAACATACTCTATTAGAAACTTATTTAAACATAAGCGCATTTCTGATATTAAAACTGACTTCATCAATAATATTACTCACGAACTAAAAACACCACTTTCAACTTTATCAATTGCCACCAAAACCTTAACCAATAGGTTTGCAAAAGACAATACAGATATTGCTAAAGAATCTATTGACACTATTAACAGACAAAATAAACGTCTTCAAAATTTAATTGATCAGGTAGTAGATAACAGTTTAGGATATAACGACATTAATTTAAATCTCGAACAAGTTAGTCTGCCAGATTTTATTAATGAAGTGTGCGATGACTTTGCATTAACATTACCTACTAATATTCAATTTTTAAGAGATGTTGAAGTTAATGATACTGAAGTTGAAATTGACAAGTTCTTCCTTGGCACAGCCATAATTAATATTTTAAATAATGCCATAAAATTTGATGGCACAGTGCTTAAAATAAAGTATAACATCACTAACAACATGCATACTATTGCAGTTTCTGATAATGGCATAGGCATCTCTAAAAAAAATAAAAAACTTATCTTTGATAAATTCTATAGAGTGAGCGAAAAAAACATGCACACCTACAAAGGCTTAGGCTTAGGCCTTTACTACTGTAGTCAAATTGTTAAAGCTCACCATGGACTAATAGACGTTGAAAGCAAAGTAAAAGAAGGCTCAACATTCTATATAAAAATTCCCGTAGAAAATGGAAAAGAGAATTTTATTAGCTGATGATGATATTGATTTTGGCACTACCCTAAAACAATATTTGGAGCTAAATAAGTTTGAAGTTGTTTGGGCAAAAGATGGCTCTGAAGCTTTAGATTTATTTAAAATGCACTCTTTTGACATATGCATTATTGATGTAATGATGCCTAAGCTAGACGGCTTTAAACTCTCAAAAAAACTCAGTAAGAAAAACCCCGAAACACCTTTTTTATTTTTAACTGCTCGTAAAGCTAAAGAAGACCGAATAAAAGGTTTAAGCTTAGGTGCTGATGATTATATTTCAAAACCATTTGATGTTGAGGAACTCATTTTAAGAATAAACAACATCATTAAAAGAACTAACCAGCAACAAACCATTAGCTTAGAGACTGATAAAGAAGAGCCTATTGCTATTGGCAAGTATTTATTTGACAGCAAAAATCTTACATTAAGTATAAATGGTAAAAGCGCTAAGATTACTGAAAAGGAAGCGCAGCTTATTTATTTTTTATTCACTAACAAAAATAAACTTATCCCTAGAGATGATATACTCGCAAAGGTTTGGGGACAAAGCAATTTTTTTTCTGGGAGAAGTATGGATGTATTTATTACAAGGGTAAGAAAACATCTAAAAGAAGACCCTAATATTAGTATTAATAGCGTTAGAGGTGTTGGACTAGAGTTTGTAATTAAAGATTAAAAAAACAAAAGCCAGCAAACTAAATTACTGGCCTTTTCCATGAAAAAAACTACTTTTTAGTAAAAAGTATTACGTTTAATTTTTTATAAACTTTTTAATAGCTGTATTTCCGTTTGCATCTTTAAGATTTACAAAATACATTCCATTAGCAAGATTAGATACATCAATAGTTTGTGCACTTAACTGTTGTGACAAGATGTGTTTTCCGTTAATGCTATAAACATCAACTGTCTCAATAGTGCTACCACTTACATGTAATGTGTTTTTTACTGGGTTTGGATATATTTTAACTGAGCTGTTAAAATCATAATCGTTAGTACTTAAAGAAGGATTATCCTCATAAGTAAAATTATCTATGTATAAATTATCAAAAGTTGTTGCAGCATTGTACTTAAACACAATATAGTTATCAGATCCAGCATAACTATCAAAGGTCACAGTTTTCTCATCCCATGCATCATCAGTCATATCTGCATCTAAAAATGTTTGATATGTAGTATATGTTGAAGCATCAGTAGGATCAGTCATAGTACCAACCTCTAAACCTCCATTGTGATCATCATAAACATGGAAACGAATTTGTTTAGTGCTATCAAAATCAGACAACATAGGAGTAATTAAAAAGATATCTGAAGTTTCATCATTACCACTATACATTCTCACACTAATAGAACCTTCTTGAGCTTGAAAAGTACTGTATCTCACGTATGGGCTTGTTGATACAGGATTAATTAAACTAGACCAACATGGTTCTATTTCAGCATTGTTAGCATTACCCTCAAAGCCGTTGGTGAAAGTCCCAGATTCTGGCACACATAATGTCGTAAAATAAACTGGTCCAACCCATGGGCTTGTACCATTTGCATCACAATCAGCTCTTACATAAATTTCATAAGCAGTATTATCTGTAAGACTATTAAAATCGCTATTTGAAGTACTAGACGAAGTTACAACACCTGATGCTGGCTCACCTGTTCCTGCAGGTTGCACAACATACTCCCAACTGTTTTGTCCTCCAAGAAAATTCCAACTAACCTCAACAGAAGCGTCTGTTACATTTTCAGCTACAACATTATACACTTCAGTACAAGCAGGTTGATCTGTAATTGCAACATCATCAATATAAAAAGCAATGCTTGCTCCAGTACCTGCTCCATGCTTAAGCACTACATACTCATCAGTACTTGCTGGTAAATTCACAAAATATTGAAGAAAACTACCTGAAAAACCACCTGTTGTTATTGGAAATTCAGTTATTTCTTGAAAAGTGTTAGCATCCATAGGATCACTCATAGTACCAACTATTATATTAGCATCAGTATTCTCGCTATTCTTTTTAGCATAAAACTCTAGTCTATGCATACCATCATTAGCAGTAGTATGTTGAGGTAAAATAAGTAACACATTTGCACTAGCATCATTACCTGTATTCATTATAATTGCATTAGCTCCTGAGTTAGCATACGATGTGGAAGTATTTACCTCAACTAGAGGAGACCCAGAAGATGTAACGTTTTTGTTCCAGCAAAAAGGAAAATCAGCATCTGAATATAAATCAAAGTCTTCAGTAAAATTAGTTGCAAATGGCGCGCAAGCGGTTCTTATATCGTAAGGTCCAAACCAAGTGCTATAACCAGAACCATCACTACCTGCTGCATCACAATTAGCTCTAACAAAAATTCTATAAGGACTATTTGGTATAATTGCTTGTCCATCAGAATCCAATGTAATATTATTTGTAAGGGAACTTGTTACTATTGGAGTTTCTAATGCTGGATTAAAGTTTAAACTAGTTTGAACAATTACCATTTCCCATTCCGTTTGCACTTGAATATCTGGAGTAATTTCTAAGTCAAAAGAAACATCGGTAATATTACTTGCCTCTACATCTAGCACCTCAAAACAAGAAGGCTGTGTAGTAACAACTATATTGTCTAAATAAACAATCTTATTAAACGAAGCGGTTGTTTCTGGTTTAAATGCTAAATGACTTGCTGATGCATTTAACGGCACATTTACATAGTAAAGTGAATAGTTATTAGTGTTTTCAGAAGAGTTAATTAGCGCAAAACTGTTAAGTTCTACAAATGTATTTTCGTCATTAGGGTCAGACATTAAACCAACTTTTATAACAGTTTCATCTGAACCTACTGAGTTTACTTTAGCTGCAAATTCTATTCTATGCATACCATCGGCAATAGTTGTACTCTCAGGAGAAACTAAAAGCATAGTATCATCATTACTCATTTGAATTTCATAGTAATTATCAGGAGAGTACGATTGCGTAGAGCTAGTATTTACTTTAAATATAGGCTCTGTTCCTGTTGAACTTGAAATTGTTGTCCAACAATAAGGAGTTACAAGTTCATCTGGCATGCTTTCAAAATTTTCAGAAAAATCATCTACTATACCACAAGCAGTTCTAAAAAATATTGGACCAATCCAATCACTCACACCATCAGTATCACAATCTGATCTCACATAAAACTCATATTCAGTATTATTAGTCAATCCTGGAACGTTTACAGAACTAGACGAAACACCAACAGGTGTAGCTGCGTCAGGATTACCAGTTCCTGGTGATTGCACAACATATTGCCACTCTAAAGCACTTGAGGTCCAGCTAATATTTACTGAAGTTTCATAAGTATCATCCACACTAATAGCACTTGGAGGATAACATGTAATTGCGTTAAAATCTAATTCAATATTCGCTCTGTAGTAATCTAAAATTCCAGAAGGTGGTGACGCAGGATCAGGATTAGTAAAATTATTTCCATAATGCAACACTCTTCCACTAGCTTCTGAAAATCCTAAGTTGTGTGCAATAAAATCTTTAGAGTCATTATCATCTTGATTTTCGTCAACTACTATAACTAAGTTTGCTGTATTTGAGTAACTAAATGGTGTATCCAAAATTATAGACACCTCGTTATTATACACTGTAAATGTGCCTGCAAACACTTGTGTTAAGTTAGCTAAAGGAATCCAATCAGAATTAGAAGCAAAAGTATCATTAGCAGTTTCAGCCATATATACAACTATGTCATTTGAATTTTCTAAAACTCCATCAGTATAATATGTAATTTTTGAAATACTACCAGCTTGATTAATTTCTGACTGCAAATAAATACTCTGTGAGTAAGAATAATTATCGTCAGGATCAATAGGCAATTCTTGAAATGTACTTGTTGTAAGACCACCAAGCGTAACTTCATTAATTGATACCGTTTGTGCATTAGCAAAAAAGCTAAAGAACATAAGGGCAAGAAATAAGTAATTTTTTTTCATTGTATTAGTCTTTTAGTTTTAATTCTGAATTAACTTAGCTATCTTAAGACAACTCTAAGTTGAGTGTAAACTTATTCACTATTACTTATTTAACAAAGTAAACTAAGGTTAACGATAAGTTAACGGTACCTAAACACATTGAAAAAAAGTCTTTTTTTTTGACTTTTGTTACAAGACTAAAACAAATATGAATCATGACTAGAAAATTACTTTTACTCTTTGTTATTGCTTTTTCCCAAATTGTAAACGGACAAACTGATGAGCCTATTGGAGCTCCTGCTATACTTGCTTCAACATCTTATGTTTGTGAAAATGAAGAAACCGAAAATTTTGTTGGGTTTACCAAATCTCCAGAATTTGCAACTTGTCCAGGTTATGATAATTGGGTTGACTCTTGGTATACATTTACACCAACTGAAACGCGTCAATATTCTATTGAAATTGAAGCTTTAACAGGAAGCATTTTTGATGTTAGAATAGGTGTTTTTTCTGGAACTATAGGCAACTTAAATAGTATGACTGGTTGTGCTACAAGATATTTTAGCGCTACTTTAACTATGGGTCAAACTTATTATATTAACACCAGAGGAGCGAGTGCATCTACTCAATATAGATTATGCGTTTATCCTTTTCCTGATGCGCCATCAAACGACGAACCTGCAAATGCTGATGTGTTGTTAGAGTCTACTTTTGATGTTTGCGAAAATGCATCTGTTGGATACACAACTAATGCAACTTATACTAGTGAAGCTGAATGCAGCACTTCAAATCCTGATGTGTGGTACAGCTTTACACCAACTGAAACTGGAGAATATACTTTTAGAGCAGACCTTGTAAATGGTTCTACTCCTTTATACATAGGAGTATATAGCGGAACTCCTGGATTCTTAAACCCTTTCCTTGAAGAACCAACATCTCCAACCTTACAGTGTCAAGATATTGTTTTAGCCGATTTAACTGCTGGAGAAACTTATTATGTAAGCGTAACATCATCAAATTCATCACAAGCCATTTATTTTGAATTGTGTGCATACAAGTCGCCTGATGCGCCATCGAACGATGATTGTTCAAACCCTATAGCACTAACAATTGGTCAGTCTTTTGAAGACAGTTACATAGTTGCTACCAATACATCTGCGTCAGTTAATCCGGGAAATTCTAATTTTCCTAACTGCGGAACCTTACCAGATTTTGGCATCTATGGTAAAGACGTATGGTTTTCGGTAGTGGTTCCTGCTTCAGGTAGCTTTACTATTGAAACTAGAGCAGAACCAACTGAAACTAATTTGAGTGACACTGCCATTGAAACTTATACTGGTTCTTGTGGAACAGAAACCTTAGAACCATTTCATTACAACCTACCTCCACCAAACACAGGAACTGCTTATTGCAGCAATCAATTTGTAATTGGAGGTAACGAATTTGCTGGTATGTTATTTACTAATAAAACTCCAGGAGAAACAGTAATAATAAGAGTTTGGGGTTGGGCTTATCAATTTGGTAAATTTAGAATTGCTGCCTACGATGCTACTTTAGGTGTTAACGAGTTTGACTTAAACAGTTTTAAATACTATCCAAACCCAACTAATAATGTATTGAATATAAAATACAACCAAAACATTAATAAAGTAACAGTAAACAGTATTATTGGAAAAGCTGTTTTAACTAAAGAAACCAATGCACAAGATGTAAGTGTAGATTTATCTAGTCTTGCTACTGGAATTTACATTGTAACCGTTAACTCTGGAGAAACTTCAACTAATTTTAAAGTTTTAAAAGAGTAGTATTAGATTAATAGCAACTTTAAAAAACACCTTTGTAAACAAAGGTGTTTTTTTATTTATGCAATATGGTTTGATTTTTGTACTTTTCATTTCGCAATGAAATGGATTAACTACATTTTTTTATTCCTTATATATTCTGGTTATGCTCAAGATAGTATACAGATAAAGCTTATAAATAGCTTAAAACTTGAAAAGGAAACGATTATTAGTATTGACGATTTTGAAACGCTTTACCATATTAAAAACAATACGTTTTATAAAACTTCAAATAATAAATCAATAAACTACAGCAATGTTCAATTAGGAAACATTACTTCTGCTAATGCTTTTAATCCATTAAAAATTAATCTGTTTTACAAGAGTTTTAATACTGTTATTATTCTTGATAATCGTTTAGCCGAAATTTTCAAAATAGATTTTAATATGATGCAACCTTATAAAAATGTATCACATATTACTACTGGTTTTGACAATTCGCTTTGGGTTTTTAATCAAGATTTACAACAACTTGAACTTTATGACTATAAAATGAACAAGGTTAAGGTTAGATCGCTTCCTGTACAATCTAATGTACTCGATCTAAAAAGCAACTACAACTATTGCTGGATGCTTACCGAAAAGTACTTGTACAAGTACAATTATTTAGGAAGTCTTATTTCTAAAATGGAAAATAAAGGCTTCACTGAAATGGCTTTAAATAATGAAAATGTGGTTTTAAAAACTGATAATCAACTCTACTTTTTAGCAAGTAATAGTCAAGATGTTGTACCAATTCAAAGGTCAAAATTGTTAATAAATCAGTTTTTATTGGCCAATGAAACCTTGTATATTTACGACAGCAAAATCCTAAGTAAATTCCAACTAAAAATTAAATAAACATGCATGTTGCAGTAGCAGGAAACATTGGTGCAGGTAAAACAACTCTCACCAAATTATTAGCCAAACATTTTAACTGGGAACCACAATTAGAAGACGTAGTAGACAATCCGTATTTAGATGATTTTTACAACCAGATGGAGCGTTGGAGTTTTAACCTGCAGGTTTATTTTTTAAATTCCAGATTTAGACAAGTATTACAAATTCGCCAAAGCGGAAAAGACATTATACAGGACAGAACCATTTATGAAGACGCTCATATTTTTGCACCTAACCTTCATGCTATGGGATTGATGACCAATAGAGATTTTGAGAACTATCGTTCACTTTTTGATTTAATGGAATCTCTTGTTCAAGGTCCTGATTTGTTAATTTACCTTAGAAGCACTATCCCAAACTTAGTATCACAAATTCATAAACGTGGACGCGATTATGAAAACTCAATTAGCATTGATTATTTAAGTAGATTAAATGAGCGCTACGAAGCTTGGATACATGGTTACGACAAAGGAAGACTACTTATCATTGATGTAGACAACCTAGATTTTGTTGCTAACCCTGAAGACCTTGGTTTTATCATTAATAAAATAGATGCCGAAATAAACGGTTTATTCTAAACAATAAAAGACAAACAAAAAAGCCACATCAAATTGATGTGGCTTTTTTGTAGTATAACTTTGAAAACTAGCTTTGTTTTTCAATTTCTTCAGTAACTGTTTTCTTTATTTTAACCTCAACATCATCAACAGTCTTATCATTGTTCATTGCTTCTACTTTAGCTTCAACTTCTTCAAGAGTACCTTCAATAATTTTTTCTTCAGTAGTGGTTTCTCCATTAACAGTTGTTGTTTTAGTTAAAACAGCTACAGCATTCCCTGTGGTTCCATCATCATTAATTTCAACGGTAATTTCTTTAGTAATATCATCGTTACCTGCTAAACCAGTTTCAGCAGTGTGACCACCTAAAATTGGAGCAATAACCAATCCTACTAAACATGTTAGCTTAATTAAAATATTCATTGATGGCCCTGATGTATCTTTAAAAGGATCTCCAACAGTATCACCTGTTACAGCAGCTTTATGCGCATCACTTCCTTTATAAGTCATTTCACCATTAATTTCAACTCCAGCTTCAAACGATTTTTTAGCGTTATCCCAAGCTCCTCCAGCATTGTTTTGGAAGATTGCCCACATTACACCACTAACACATACTCCTGCCATATAACCTCCTAATGGTTCAGCTCCAAAAATTAAACCAATTAGTATAGGAGTAATAATGGTAATTAAACCTGGTAAAATCATTTCTTTTAATGCTGCTTGTGTAGAAATATCAACACACTTTGCATACTCAGGAGTTCCTGTTCCTTCCATAATTCCTGGAATTTCTTTAAACTGACGACGTACTTCATGTACCATTTCCATTGCAGCTTTTCCTACTGATTGCATTGCTAAAGCTGAGAAGATTACAGGAATCATTCCTCCAACAAATAACATTGCTAATACATCAGCTTTAAAAATGTTTATTCCATCAATTCCTGTAAACGTTACATAAGCAGCAAATAGCGCTAATGCAGTTAATGCAGCAGAGGCAATAGCAAATCCTTTACCAACAGCTGCAGTTGTGTTTCCTACTGAGTCTAAAATATCTGTACGCTCACGCACTTCAGGATCTAGCTCGCTCATTTCAGCAACACCACCTGCGTTATCAGCAATTGGTCCAAAAGCATCAATAGCTAACTGCATAGCTGTAGTAGCCATCATAGCAGATGCTGCCAAAGCAACACCATAAAATCCTGCTAACTCATACGATCCATAAATTGCAGCTGCAAATAAAATTACTGATGCAAATGTAGATTTCATCCCTACAGCTAAACCAGCAATAATGTTTGTTGCTGCTCCTGTTGAACTGTTTTGTACTATATCTAAAACTGGCTTTTTACCTAATGATGTAAAATAAGCTGTAACTACCGAAATTAGTGCTCCAACAGCTAATCCTATACACGCTGACCAAAACACATTCATTGATGATACGTCTACATAACCTTCACCAAAGAACTTCATGCTCATAGTTTCAGGTAACATATATTTAATTAAACCAAAACTAGCTGCTAAAGTTATAATGATAGCTACCCAGTTTCCTGTGTCTAATGCTTTTTGAACTTGAGCTTCTTTAGCGTTATTACCAGAAATTTTCACTAAAAACGTTCCTATAATTGAAGCTAAAATACCTACACCTGCAATAACAATTGGCAACAAGATTGGTCCCATATTATTAAAGTTATCAGTAAAAGGTGTATTTACTGACATATCTTTAATTAAATAATTACCCAATACCATAGCTGCTAATACTGTTGCTACATAACTACCAAACAAATCGGCTCCCATACCAGCTACATCACCAACGTTATCTCCTACGTTATCTGCAATAGTTGCAGGATTACGAGGATCATCTTCAGGAATACCAGCTTCAACTTTACCAACTAAATCTGCACCAACATCGGCTGCTTTAGTGTAAATTCCACCACCTACACGCGCAAATAGTGCAATAGATTCAGCACCTAATGAAAAACCTGCTAATGCCTCTAGAGCAATAGTCATTTCGTCATAAAAAGAAGCTTCGCCAACAATGAACATTTTCATAAAAACAAAAAACAGTAAACTAAGTCCTAGTACTGCTAAACCAGCAACACCTAGTCCCATTACTGTTCCACCACCAAACGACACTTTAAGCGCTTGTGGTAAGCTTGTTTTTGCAGCTTCGGCAGTACGTGCATTGGCTTCGGTTGCAACTCGCATACCAATGTTTCCTGCAAGAGCTGAAAAAATAGCTCCTATAATAAAAGCTACTATTATAATCCAATGTGTAGTATCAACAAAGTAAGATATTGCTCCTAGAGCTACAGATGCAATAACAACAAATATTGCTAACAATCTGTATTCGGCATTTAAAAAGGCTAGTGCACCTTCTTTAATTGATTTTGAAATGCCTTGCATTCTTTCGTTTCCAGGTGCTTGTTTTTTAACCCAAGACATCTTTACGAACATGAACAGTAATCCTACAATTGCCAATATCATTGGCACAAAAATCATATTTGATTCCATATTTTATTAATTTGATTAGTTTGTATCTTAACAAATGTAACAAAATGGATTAATATTAAAAAGCCCTTACACTTCTGCAGTGTAAGGGCTCTAAATTGCTATGTTACAAGCTATTTTATATTGTAAAGTTACCGTTTGCTTTGTGCTCACTGCTTTCGTAGCGCTCAACACATTTGTTAAGGATTTCGTATGCTTCTTTAGCATTTCCCCAACCACCAACATCAACTTTCTTTTCTTCTAAGTCTTTGTAAACCTGAAAAAAGTGTTCAATTTCTTTAATTCTATGTGGGTTTAAATCTTCAATATCGTTGTATCTATTCCAGATTGGGTCAGAAATTGGCACACATATTAATTTTTCATCTGGTCCTTTTTCATCTGTCATGTGAAACACACCTATTGGTTTTACTTCCATAACACACATTGGAAATGTTGGCTCTGTTCCTAATACTAAAACGTCTAGAGGATCTTGATCTAAAGCTAAAGTTTCAGGAATAAACCCATAATCTCCAGGATACATCATTGATGAAAACAACATACGATCAAATCTAATTTTTTTTAATTCAAAATCGTATTCGTATTTATTTCTACTTCCTTTAGGGATTTCTATTAGTACATCAAAGGTCAATTTTCCTGCTGCTGTCATATTTTTATATTTGTTTTTCGGGCTGCAAATATAATGTAATGTTTGAGTTATGGCAATTAATTACCCTTGACTTTATCAAAAAAATAACCGTAATTTAACAGTGGATATGAATTATTAGGTCAATCCATATTTTTATTATTAGCTATTAGTTTGACCAAAACCTATGAATGAAATTCCAAATGAATTAAAAGACTTTTATGCCTCAATTGAAAATTTGAACTCATTAAGTATATGGAACATTCATCGAGAACTGAAAGCAACCGCTAAAATCAAAGGAGAGTGGGAAAAGAAAATTATTATAGAAAGAAAATCACTCAATTACAATCTAAATAAAGGCGAGTTAGTGACAAACGTTCAAGTCACAGATTCACAAGGTCAAATTACAACAATTGGTTTAGAAAAGGAGGACATAGAATATCTTAAACAGCGATTAGAATTTACACAAAATACTTGGCTAAAATCAAGATATTCTCATTTACTCTGGCAAGAAATTAAGCATCATAAATATGCTGAAATAGCTATTGATAATTATGTTGCTACAATCAATAGAATCAAATCGGAGGAAGCTCGTGAGTTGCCCATAATTCTTTCTGCAATTTTACATATATCAAAGAAAACAAAGAAGAAAATAGAAGTCGCCAAAGAAGTCGCAATTACACTTGTTAATGACTTACCAAATTGGTTTAAACCAAATATTTTAAATTCTATTCTAGAAAATAATATTCTTACTAAAAAGGAACTAAATGATATTGCTTTAAAATTACCAAGTTGGATTGAAGAAAAAAATCCTGTATCATATTTTTCAAATAAGCAAAAATTAGAAACTGGTATACAACTTTATAATTTACTAGAACTTCCGTTAAATGAACTGTATGAGTTATTAGCCAAAAACGAAGACTTGATTCTAGAACAGCATCAAGAGGATACAGACTTTGTCAAGTATACCACAATTGGAACAAAGGCAAAATATTTAAGACTTGCAGGTAAGTTAGAAAAAGCAGAAGAAAATCTTAAAGAGTATAATCGCCTTAAGCAAACGGTAAAACTCGGAAAAGTAAGTTGGCAACTTGGAGAAAAGGAAACAGAAATGTTTAATAGTTATCTCAATATGAAATCAAAAGTCATATTGGATATGCCAACAGAGGGAATACTTGCTTTCTTCTCAATTAACGAAGACATTCTAGTTGACCCAATTGAAAATCAAGAAAATGCCAAGAAAAGTATTAAAAACTCAATTCATAATTTATTTAGCACAAGTGTTTTTGACATAAACAGCAACTTCAAGAATTTAAAGGATTCAGAAAAAATTGATAAAGAAATCATTCAGAGTTATACGATTTCCCACGGAGTTAAATGTTTCAGTCTTTTCCTAAAAGTGTTTGTAGACGGAATTTTAACAGGTAAACTCAATTATTACAAAATCTATGACTTTTTTGAATCTCAAACTTGGTATGGTACTAAATTCAAAAGAGGAATGACCGATAATGAAATTGACCAAAACTCGAACTGGTTAACAATGCTCGCACCAGGAATCCATAATCTTTTTGCTCAATTTGAACTCTCGGTTTTAATGAATACTAATAAAATCAACAACTTCATTTTAGCAATGGATTCTTTGACTTTAAAATTCGAAGGTGCATTAAGAGACTTTATCAGATTGTCTGGAGGTAATACATCTACCTCTAAAAATGGAGAATTAAAAGAACAATTACTTGAGGAATTATTAGAAAACGAAACAACAAAAAAATACTTTACAGAAAAGGACATTGAATTGTTTAAATATGCATTTACTAGAAAAGGAAAAAATTTGAGGAACAATATTGCTCACTCATTTTTAGAATTTTCTGATTACAATTTACAAGCTGTGACTTTAGTTTTTTTCTGTATTTTGAGACTTGGAAAATATACGTTTAACGAAAAAAACAACAGCTGACAATGGCTAAAAGTAATTATTAGTTCTTGCCAACGCAACTAGCCATAACACGAACACGCTAAACAAACCTCCTAAAAATAAAACCCAAAACTTCCTGTAACACCAAACTTTCGTGCGTCAGGTGTATCGAGATAATTTCCTCTAAAATTGAAGTCTATACGTAGTATTTTAAAAATATTACCTACACCAACACTGTATTCGTAATACACCTCATCACTAGGTGCGTTGTAGATTAAACCTGAAGCATTAAGGTTACGGTTTTCTTGTGAAATTTCTCCCCAAACACCACGTACACCAACAATAGCTCTTAGGTTATACTTTTTAAGAAATGGTATACGCGAAAATAATCGACCATTAAAATTATGCTCTAAATGCAACGACGAATAGGTATCAGTTACAAACTCATAAAAATCTAACTGCGAGAAAGTGTTGTAAATAGAAAAATACGACTGGTTACCAGGAACTACACTTAACAACCCAAGCGGAACTTCGCCAAAAGTTTTACCTGCTTCAATAGTTGTGGTTAAGCGACCAAAACCACCAACTTGCCATGGTTGTATGTATGAAAACTGCAATTTAGTATAGTCAAAATCGCTACCAAAAACAGTACGATCTCCTTTGCTTAATTGAGCAAATAAACTTGCATAATTATCATTGGCATTTCTACGCTCTACACCAAAACCTGTCATTTTTCGTTTTGGGAAATACGATACCGAAAGCGTGCTTTCGTATTGTCTTATTTCAGATGAAATTCCTGTAGGAGATTCTTCATCAAAATAATCGAGACTAAAAGTTTCTGAAGCCGACTCTAAAGTTCTATAGTTAGCTCCTAGCCTAAACACAAGGTTTTTTACTGGCTCAATTTCCAACGAAAGTGTTGTTAAATTAATACTAGAAAGCTTATCGTTAGGACTTGTACCAACCACAGCAGATGAGGCAAAACTACGTCCTAAAACATCGGTTGAATTGGTTAAACTCGCTCCTATTTGCTCTACATCTCTTCGGTTTCCACCAGAGAGAATAATACGATTCTTTTTATCTACCAACCATTTTCCTGAGATACCATATTTAAACTTATCGTCTCTAAAACCGTAAGCTAAAAACCCTTCGAGCCTCCAAAGGTCGTTTGGTCCAAAATAGGTACGACCTCCTGTTCTTACCCTTACACCTTCTACTTCATTATATCCAAACGTTGAAAAGATAGGTCCATAATCAAAATTAATACTCGGAAACTCAATGTAACCTGAAGCTAACACGCTACCAATATTGTAAAGTCGTTTAAACTTTTTTACGGTTTTTAAAGTGTCTAACATTTTGTAAACACCTTTTTCGTCTTTGTTAAGCGACTCTAGTCGGTTTTCTTCCCAAAAGGAATCATCACGATTGTAAACGTCTTCATTGTAGTTGTAAACCTCTTCGCTATAGAACTTTTCGTTTTTTGGTTTATCAAACTCATAATTATCATACAAGGTGGTACGCTTACCGTAAATTCCACGAGATTTTTCTTTTTTGTTCAGCGCAAAATCTGACATAAAATAATCGCGCTTTATCAAAAACAACGAGTCGTTAAGGACTTCAAACTCTTGTTCTATATAAATTTCTTTTACCCAGTTTATGTTAGCACTTTTAGAGGCTTGCAGATTAATTTCTTTGATAGCATAGGTAGTATCAGCAACCCAAAAATCGCCTTTAAAAGTGAGTTCGTTTTTTCTACGTGGATAGTAAATAATGTTGTAGCACCATTTGTTATCGATAAACGAACTATCAGAAAGCACATAGTTGTAAGTGTTAATTCCTGTTTTAGAAATTGGGCTTACAAAGCTTTTATCAAAAAACTTAAGGTAGTTGTCGTAAATGTTATAATCGGAATACAGGTCGTCTACAAAATCGATAATCACCTGATTGTTGCTAAAACCAGAGTTTTTATTCCCTTTTAAGTCTTCTTTCTCCTTGTCTAGCACATTATCGCCATAAACTCTACTTACGGCTTCATTAATAAATATTGGTAAGTAGGTTTTTCCTGTTACTCTTGAGGTGTCTACTTCTTCAAAAACAAACTCCATACCTCTAAACAGCTTACTTTTTATAAGTGCACTGTCAATAGTGTTTAAGTCAAACTCAACCTTTTCGTATTTATCGTACTCGTATTGCTTAAACTGATTGAGTCCGTTTTTACGTTTGTGTTCCCATATTTTCTTTAAAATGGCAATAGCTGGATTTTCTTCGGCTTTTTTAGATTGCTTTCCTGTAACAATTACAACCTCATCAAGTGCATCAGCTTCTTCTTTTAAAACCAAATTGAGCTCGTAGTTTACTTTTTTGGCAAGTGGCAACTCTAAAGTTTCGTAACCTAAAAAAGAAACGATGAGAGCATCCCAAGTAGTTTCAGATTCAAGATAAAATTTACCATTTTCGTTAGTGATTGTACCTTCGGTAGATCCTTTAAAAAGTACATTAGCAAAAGCAACAGGGTCGTTGTTTTCGTCTACTACATGACCGCTAACTTTGGTCTGTGCCAATACGTTAGCAATTCCTAAGCAAAAAAATAGGGCTATTAATTTTATCTTCATAAGCAAAAAACTTCATCAACAATACTGCCAATGAAGTTTATATAACGCAAAAAAATGCGATTTATTTATACATTACCTTTTTTACTGCTTTTATTACATCGTTACTGTTAGGTAACCATTCTTCCAGAAGTACTGGAGAGTAAGGAGCAGGTGTATCGGCTGTGTTAATTTTTACAATTGGAGCATCTAAATAATCAAACGCTTCAGACTGTACTAAATATGTAATTTCAGTAGACACATTACCAAAAGGCCATGCTTCTTCAAGAATTACCAATCTGTTTGTTTTCTTTACAGAAGTTATAATTGCTGCTCTATCCATTGGACGTACAGTACGCAAATCGATAATTTCACAAGAAATTCCTTCTTTTTCTAATTCGTCTGCTGCTTTGTAAGCTTCTTTGATGATTTTTCCGAAAGAAACGATAGTAACATCAGTTCCTTCGCGTTTAATATCTGCAACTCCTAACGGAATTAAATATTCGCCTTCAGGAACTTCGCCTTTATCACCATACATTTGCTCACTTTCCATAAAAATTACTGGATCGTCATCACGAATAGCAGATTTCAATAATCCTTTTGCATCATAAGGGTTTGAAGGCACAACAACTTTTAAACCTGGAGTATTTGCAAACCAGCTTTCAAAAGCTTGAGAGTGTGTTGCAGCTAGCTGTCCTGCAGAAGCTGTAGGTCCACGAAATACAATTGGACACTTAAATTGTCCACCAGACATTTGTCTGATTTTTGCTGCGTTGTTTATAATTTGGTCAATACCAACTAAAGAGAAATTGAATGTCATATACTCTACAATTGGTCTATTACCAGTCATTGTTGAGCCTACTGCAATTCCTGCAAAACCAAGCTCAGCAATTGGTGTGTCAATAACACGTTTAGGACCAAACTCGTCCAACATACCTTTTGATGCTTTATATGCACCATTATATTCAGCAACTTCTTCACCCATTAAGTAAACGCTTTCATCACGACGCATTTCTTCGCTCATGGCTTCACAAACTGCTTCTCTAAATTGAATAGTTTTCATGTATTATCTCTTTAAATCGGAAAGCAAAAATAGGAATATTTCATAAAAAATACACCTTATAATAATACATTGTTTCTTATTGGGTCTTCATTTTTAAATTGATGCTATTTTAAAACACTCAAATCGTATTTTGTTTTAAAGAATTCTTAAAATTTGCGCATCTTTTTTCAAAATTTCATCAATCGATCTTGAAATTATCTTTAAAAAGGAAAAAATATTATGCACGCATAGTAAATATTCAAATTAAAATAATTAACTTCGTAACCTCAAAAATTTTTTAGTGTAAAACATAATAATAACGATATGAAAATATTAGTATGTATTAGTCATGTACCTGATACGACTTCAAAAATTAATTTTACGGATGGCGACACAAAATTTGACACAAATGGTGTACAATTCGTAATCAATCCTAATGATGAATTTGGATTAACTCGCGCTATGTGGTTTAAAGAAAAACAAGGTGCTAGCGTAGATGTTGTAAATGTTGGTGGCCCTGAAACTGAGCCTACACTTCGTAAGGCTTTAGCTATTGGAGCAGATACAGCTATAAGAGTTAACACTGAAGCTACAGACGGTTTTGCAGTCGCAAAGCAATTGGCAAATGTTGTAAAAAATGGTGGTTACGATTTAGTAATTGCTGGTCGTGAATCTATTGACTACAATGGTGGTATGGTTCCAGGAATGTTAGCTGGATTAACTAGCGCAAATTTTGTAAACAACTGTATTAGCCTTGAGGTTGATGGAACTTCGGCAAAAGCTGTAAGAGAAATTGATGGAGGAAAAGAAACTGTGTCTACAGCTTTACCACTAGTAATTGGTGGTCAAAAAGGACTTGTTGAAGAAAGTGACTTACGTATTCCTAATATGAGAGGTATTATGATGGCTCGTAAAAAACCTCTTAACGTTGTAGAACCTGTTGATGCATCAGCTGAAACAGCTTCAGTTAAGTTTGAAAAACCAGCTCCAAAAGGTGCTGTTACTTTAGTAGATGCAGATAATGTTGGTGAATTAGTAAACCTACTTCACAACGAAGCAAAAGTCATTTAATTAACGTACAAAAAAGAAAAGATGTCAGTTTTAGTATATACAGAATCAGAACAAGGAAAATTTAAAAAAGTAGCGTTTGAAGTTGCTTCTTATGCAAAAGCTGTTGCAGACCAAATGGGAACAACAGTAACTGCAGTTACTATAAATGCTGATGACACATCAGCTTTAGGAAACTATGGTGTTGACAAAGTATTAAAAGTTAACGATGCTAGTTTAGATAAATTTAATGCCAACGCCTATGCAAGCATTATAAAACAAGCTACAGAAAAAGAAGATGCCAAAGTTGTTATAGTAAGCTCAAGTGCAGACAGCAAGTATTTAGCACCTCTTTTAGCAGTAGATTTAAATGCAGGTTTTGCATCTAACGTGGTTGAAGCGCCTTCTAGCACGTCGCCATTTACAGTAAAACGTACTGCATTTACAAACAAAGCATTTAATATGACTACTATTAACTCTGATGTTAAATTAGTAGCTGTTTCAAAAAATGCTTTCGGATTAAAAGAAAATACTGCAAGTGCAGCTGCTGAAGATTTTTCAGCTTCAATTCCAGAAATAAAAGTACAAGTTGATACTGTAGATAAAGTTACAGGTCAAGTTACTATTGCAGATGCTGAAGTTGTAGTATCTGGTGGACGTGGATTAAAAGGTCCAGAAAACTGGGGAATGATAGAAGAATTAGCAGATGTTCTTGGTGCTGCTACAGCATGCTCTAAACCTGTAAGTGATTTAGGTTGGAGACCACACAGTGAGCACGTAGGACAAACAGGAAAACCAGTAGCATCAAACTTATATATTGCAGTTGGAATTTCTGGAGCTATTCAGCATTTAGCAGGTATCAATGCTTCAAAAGTAAAAGTAGTTATCAACACAGATCCTGAAGCACCTTTCTTTAAAGCTGCTGATTACGGAATTGTGGGTGACGCCTTTGAAGTTGTACCTAAACTAATAGAGAAATTAAAGGAATTTAAAGCTCAGCAATAAATAATTTTTTTATAAATTGTATTGTTAAAGGACTGTTTGAATTTGGTCTAAATCTCCAAATCTGTTAATTTCAGTTTGGTAAAGTCCTAATTTAAACAGTTCTTTGTGTTTTTAAATTTATGAGCTTAGTTCGTCTTAACATAAAGGGCATATCGTACAGCCAAACTCAAAATGGCGCTTACGCTTTGATTTTAAACGAAGTAGATGGTGACCGAAAACTTCCAATAGTTATTGGTGCTTTTGAAGCACAATCAATTGCCATTGCTTTAGAAAAAGAAATACGACCTCCTAGACCCTTAACACACGACCTTTTTAAAAATTTTGCTGACCGATTTGATATTGTTGTAAAGCAAGTTATCATTCATAAATTGGTAGATGGTGTGTTTTATTCAAGTTTAATTTGTGAACGTGATAAAATAGAGGAAATAATTGATGCAAGAACCAGTGATGCCATCGCTTTAGCTTTGCGTTTTAACGCTCCTATTTTTACTTACAAAAACATTTTAGACAAAGCAGGTATTTACTTAAAAGTAAATCCTAAAAAAGACGAAGAAGAAGATAGTATCTTAATGGATGAATTAGTTGCTGAAGAAATTGAAGCTAGCGTTCATGAAAGCTACAAAGATAAATCTATTGAAGAATTACATTCACTTTTAGACGAAGCTGTAAATAATGAAGATTATGAAAAAGCAGCAAATATTCGTGACGAAATCTCAAAACGAGAGTAATACCTATTTTAAATTATGAGAAAGCAGTTTTTGTTTTTTGTTGCCCTATTTTTTCTTTTTACAACCCTAACCGTATCACAAAATCCAGAAACAACCACTCAATTAGATACTATTGAACAAGTTACAGAAATTGTAACAGACTCTATAAATTCAATTAATGAAATTACTGAAGTAGTAGATACTGAAAATGCTGTTACTACAACTGAAGACGCTACACCTAAAAGTACAATTATTCCTAGCCAAGGGTTTTCTTTCAATAGTCTTTGGAGAGGTGCATTAGGTATGATAAGTTTAGTTTTTATTGCTTTTTTATTCAGTAGTAATAGAAAAGCTATTAACTGGAGAATCGTAGGTATTGGTCTAGCTTTTCAGCTACTAATTGCTGTTGGAGTATTAAAAGTGGAATTCATCAAAACTATTTTTGAATTTATAGGCGGAATTTTTGTTCAAGTTCTTGAGTTTACAAGAGCAGGAAGTAAATTTTTATTTGAAGGCTTAGTAGTTGATATGGATACCTTTGGATTTATTTTTGCGTTCCAAGTACTACCAACAATTATTTTCTTTTCGGCACTTACATCGGTTTTGTTTTATTTAGGCGTTATTCAATGGGTAGTTAAAGCTATGGCTTGGTTACTTTCAAAAGCCTTAAGAATTTCAGGAGCTGAAAGTTTAAGTGTTGCTGGAAATATCTTTTTAGGACAAACAGAAGCACCTTTATTAATTAAAGCCTACTTAGAAAAAATGAACAAGTCTGAAATGCTACTTGTCATGATTGGTGGTATGGCTACCGTTGCTGGAGCTGTACTTGCAGCTTACATTGGTTTTCTAGGTGGTGACGATCCTGAATTAAGACTATTTTACGCAAAACACCTTTTAGCGGCATCAGTAATGGCTGCTCCAGGTGCTATTGTCATTTCAAAAATACTCTACCCTCAAACTGAAGAGGTAAATACCGATGTTTCTGTATCTCAAGATAAAATTGGTTCAAATATACTAGACGCTATTGCTAATGGAACTACCGAAGGTTTAAAACTTGCCGTTAATGTTGGTGCTATGCTTTTAGTATTTGTAGCGTTTATAGCTATGATTAACTATGGATTTGGAAAAGTAGGATACTATACTGGCTTAAACTCTTGGATTGTTGAAAATACTAGATATGAAAGTTTATCATTAGAGTTTATCTTGGGCTATATTTTCTCTCCTTTAATGTGGTTAATTGGTGTTGCCAAAGAAGACATGGCGCTTATGGGACAGTTGCTAGGTATTAAATTAGCTGCAAGTGAATTTGTTGGATACATTCAATTAGCAGACCTTAAAAACGCAGGAAACTCAATTCATTTAACATACGAAAAATCAATAATCATGGCAACCTACATGCTATGTGGTTTTGCTAATTTTGCATCTATTGGTATTCAAATTGGAGGTATTGGTTCTTTAGCTCCAGGACAGCGTAAAACCTTATCTAAATTTGGGATGAAAGCTTTAATTGGAGGTACAATTGCATCATTGATTTCAGCAACTATTGCTGGTATGATTATAGGTTAAACAATTTCTGCAAAAGCAGAAATTTTTTAATAAGCATCGAATCGAAGTGTACAAACAAGTACTTTATCTTCGTTAATAACTTTTTCATATCTATCGTTTATCAAATATAAAAACAGCATTTCTTTTTTATTAATTTCGTATGCACTGAAATTTCTTCAGCAAATGTCTAACTTAAAAAACAGATTCCTGCTTTCGCAGGAATAGATTATGAAGCAGTATTTAGATTTAGTAAAACATGTTTTAGAACACGGAAACGAAAAAGGAGATAGAACAGGAACAGGAACAAAAAGTGTTTTTGGTTATCAAATGCGTTTTGATTTAAGTGAAGGTTTCCCAATGGTAACAACCAAAAAACTACATCTTAAGTCAATAATTCATGAGTTACTGTGGTTTTTAAAAGGTGATACAAACATTAACTATTTAACCGAAAATGGCGTTCGTATTTGGAACGAATGGGCTGACGAAAATGGAGACTTAGGACCTGTTTACGGTCATCAATGGCGCAACTGGAATAGTGACGAAATTGACCAAATAAAGGAAGTAGTTGAAACACTTAAAACCAACCCAAATAGCCGAAGAATGTTAGTTTCAGCTTGGAATCCTTCAGTGCTACCTGACACTTCTAAAAGCTTTAGTGAAAATGTTGCAAACGGTAAAGCTGCATTACCTCCTTGCCATGCGTTTTTTCAATTTTACGTAGCAAACGGAAAGCTATCTTGTCAACTTTATCAACGTAGTGCTGACATATTTTTAGGCGTTCCTTTCAATATTGCGTCTTATGCATTGTTTACCATGATGATGGCTCAAGTGTGTGGTTATGAAGCTGGAGAATTTATACACACTTTTGGTGATGCTCATATTTATAGCAACCACTTCGAGCAACTAGAATTGCAACTTTCTAGAGACCCAAGACCATTACCAAAAATGATTTTAAATCCTGAAGTAAAGGATATTTTTAGCTTTACTTTTGACGATTTCACTTTAGTGGATTATAATCCGCACCCACATATTAAAGGTGCTGTTGCTGTATAAACATGCTTAAAACACTAGTCTTTTTTACTTGCTTTTTATTTCTTACTAGTCTAAGCAATGCTCAAGATTCAATCACTAAACCTGAGAGCGAAAACGAATCTGAAATTATAGTCCTTGATGAAATTCCTATTTATCCTGGTTGTGAGCGAAAACGAAGTAATAAAAAACTAAAAAAATGCATGTCAGATAAAATTTCAAAATTCATCACTAAAAACTACAATCTTGATGTATTTAAAAGCCTTGACCTGCCAGCAAGTGATTATACCGTTTATATTATTTTCAAATTAAATAAAGAAGGGGAAATTATAGAAGCTAAAGCAAGAGGTCCTCACCCAAAACTTGAAAAAGAGGCTGTAAGAGTTATTAATAGTTTACCAAAAATGACTCCTGGTAAAATTAAAGGGAAACCTGTTATTATTCCTTATTCAATACCTGTTTATCTTAGTAATAGATAAAACTATACAAAACAAAAAAAGCTTTCAATTTTTGAAAGCTTTTCTTCTAATCTGTTTTTTCAAAATTATAAATTTAAAACGCTGTTTTCAGCTCCTGCATAGTCATTCCATGCGTAGGCATCAGCAGCTTCGTCGTTGGTATATGTACCATCTACAATATATCTAAATTCATAAGAGTTGTCTTTTTCTAAATCTACAGTACCTTTAAAAGTCCCGTTCTTTAACTTTTTAAGCTGAAAATCTTTTTTCTCTTTCCATTCGTTAAAGGTTCCTACTACTGTTACTTTTTTAGCTTCTTCAGCAGGTACAGAAAAAGTGACTTTACATACTGGTTTGCTTTTTAAGTATTGTTTTTTAATAGCCATAATTAAATGTATTTAATTCTATTTCAAAGCTATAAAAGAAAATCCTAGCTACAAACAATTCTTTGCATTTGAGACACGATTTATCATTTCGTTAAAAATGAGTTCATTTTAATTTAAAGTAAGAAAAAAAACATATTCTTTTTTGGCAGATATTCAACATTGCTATCGTTTGATTTTCAGAGCGTTTACCACTACAACGTTTGCACTTTCAAATACCTCAATCACTAGCACTTATGTTACAACGATTTCGCGACTTTTTACATCAATTAAACTCTATTACTTTAAAAAATAGACCTATAAAATCTTAAAAACTATATTATAAAAAAGACGTAAATTTACCTTTCAATTATTTCATGATTATGTTCGGAAAGAAAAAACAAAAACCTCAAATAGATAAAGAACAATTGGAGCTTATACAAAACGCTCAAAAACGCATTAAACAAAAAAAGCGCTTATATGCTCACTTTGTTGTGTTTTTAATTGGAGCTGTGTTTTTAATTGTTGCAAATACTGTTTTAGGTATTGGAAAAGACACTACCTTTTTTGGTATAGACTGGTTTGTATATGCAATACTTATTTGGTTGTTTCTTTTTATATATCACCTTTTCAATGTGTTTGTAACCCAAAAATTTATGGGAACAGCCTGGGAACAACAGCAATTAGACAAATTGGTTGCTAAACAACAAGAGCGTATTGAACAACTAAAACAAGGTTTTTTGAAAGAAGAAACACATATGGCAAAAACCCAAGCATATAATGAAGTTCAAAAACTTAAAAAAAGCAACAAGGCTAGTCAACTTACCATAATTGTTGCTGCTGGTGAAGATAATGCTATTGGTAAAGACAATGACCTTATTTGGCATTTAAGTAACGACCTTAAACGTTTTAAAAGTTTAACCTCTGGTCATCATATTATAATGGGTCGTAAGACTTTTGAAAGCTTTCCTAAACCGCTTCCTAACAGAACACATATAGTAATTACAAGACAAAACAACTATAAAGTACCAGATGGAGTAATTGTAGTTAATTCTTTAGAAGACGCTATTGATGCGGCTAAAAGTGACACACAACCGTTTATAATTGGTGGCGGAGAAATTTACAAACAATCCATTAATCTTGTTGATAAAATTGAACTTACAAGAGTACATGACACTTTTGAAGGTGCTGATACATTTTTTCCAGAAATAGATACTACCACTTGGAAAGAAATAGATAGAGAACGCCATGAAAAAGATGAAAAGCACAATCATGCGTTTTCTTTTATAACCTATGTAAGACAGTAAAAAAGTATACCTATCTCAAAATTAATGCTAATATCTTTTAAAGATATTATTCCTATTTTTGCAACATAAAATTTTAATACATGAAAGCATACATTTTTCCTGGTCAAGGTGCCCAATTTACTGGAATGGGATTAGACTTATATGAAAATTCACCTCTTGCTCAAGAACTTTTTGAACAAGCCAATGATATTCTTGGATTCTCTATAACTGATATAATGTTTGAAGGTTCTGCAGAAGACCTTAAAGAAACAAAAGTTACTCAACCTGCAATATTTTTACACTCAGTAATTTTAGCTAAAACCTTAGGTGATAGTTTTAAACCTGATATGGTTGCTGGCCACTCTTTAGGAGAGTTTTCGGCCTTGGTAGCAAATGGCACTTTAACTTTTAAAGATGGTTTAAAACTAGTATCGCAACGTGCTTTGGCAATGCAAAAAGCTTGCGAATTACAACCAAGCACAATGGCTGCAGTATTAGGATTGGATGATGATGTAGTTGAAAAAGTATGTGCAATGACCGAAGGTGTTGTAGTTGCTGCTAATTATAACTGCCCTGGACAATTGGTAATTTCAGGGGAAGTTGAAGCTATTAACAAAGCTTGTGAAACTTTAAAAGAAGAAGGAGCTCGTCGTGCATTAGTATTGCCTGTAGGTGGAGCATTTCACTCACCTTTAATGGAACCAGCAAGAGAAGAACTTGCTGCCGCTATTGAAAACACAATGTTTGGTAAACCAAACTGCCCAATATACCAAAACGTTACAGCAAGTGCAGTAATTGATGAAGCTGCCATTAAAACCAATTTAATCTCTCAATTAACAGCTCCTGTAAGATGGACACAATCGGTACAACAAATGATTACTGATGGTGCAACATTATTTACTGAAGTTGGACCTGGAAAAGTATTACAAGGTTTAGTTAAAAAAATAAATAGAGAAGCTGAAACGGTTTCAGCAACTTTTGAGACTAACTCATAACTTATGAAACTATCTAGAAATTTAGCTATAATACTACTTATTGTAGTAAACATTGCTGTAGATCAAATATCTAAATTGATAGTTGATAGTAAAATGAATTTAGGTGAAACCATTGAAGTTTTTGGTAACACTTTTATTCTTCAATATGTAAAAAACTCAGGTGCCTTTTTAGGAATGGGTAGCGAACTAAACGACACATTACGTATTATACTTTTAATACTATTACCCGTTTTAGTATTAAGCTATCTTGTTTTTTATATTTTCAAAAACAAACATTTAGATAAATTAGCAATTATTGGTCTAAGTTGTATTGCAGGAGGTGGAATTGCTAATATTTTTGACCGTATTGCTTATGGCAAAGTAATAGATTTTCTTCATTTAGATTTTGGTGGAGTATTTAGAACCGGAATCTTCAATCTTGCCGATATATCAGTTACATCTGGGATGATATTATTACTTTTAGGAAGTTTTTTTACTAAGAAAAAAACAACAGTAGAATAAAAAAGTAAAAGCCTCTTAATAGAGGCTTTTACTTTTTTATTTAGCTAAAATACAGTCTTCGCAATCTTTTACTTCACCATAGTATGTCTCTCTATATTTGTGAAGGGTTTTAAACGGAATACTTAAAAATTGCTTTTTAATATACGTTACATTTGTTTGTAATAAACCCATTTTTGGAGTGAATCGTGCTTCGGGTTTTGTCTGTCTTTTTATACTTATCAATTTCATTTTATTCATTTATCATTCAAGGCAAAGAAAGGCATCTTATATCCCAATTCAAAATAATTGAGGTTAAATCATTGTTAATCAATTTATTAAATACGAATATAATAATTTAATGCTCATATCGTTATGATATTTGTAGGAAAAACCAGCATCTATTGAAAATTCAAAAAATACTGGTCTTTCATAAAAAGCCTCAAGGAAATTACTTAATCTTTCAGATTTTACCTAAAACTTGTATTGAGTTAGACATGCTCAATAAAAGAACTTAACTCATTCCTAACTAACAGAAGTCAGGGTTAAGTTGATACTTTTTCCTTGAGACGTTGATAACTATATTACTATTGAAATAATTAAAAATACAACTGCAAAAAGGTAGGTGATAAATATTTTTAAAGGCTAATTCAAATCTATTTTTTCACAATATGAATACAAAGCTTAATGAAACTATAGAATTTAGTTTTAGTTTGATGCAGACAAACTACCTTTGCAATTGCATCATAAATGAAGCTATTTTGTCGTTAAAAAAAGGTAAAGCCTATAATAGTTTACTCATTTTTCATTTACTGATTTCAAAAACTGTGAAGGTGTTAGAGAAGTTTCTTTCTTGAATGCTTTATTAAATGTAACCTTATTATTATAACCAACAGCATAAGCAACATCAATAATTTGAGTATTCTTATCGCTTAGCTTAAGCATTTGGATAGCTTCTTCAACTCTAAATTTATTAACTAGCTCAAAAAAGTTCATATTAAAATGCTCATTTATAATCTGAGATGTATTATGGCGAGATGTTTCGAGTTTCTCAGAAAGGCTTTCTAGGTTTAGACTGTTATCCATAAATATTTTATGATCTACCATAAGCGTAATCAAATTTTGCTTCAATTCATTGGACAACGATTTTGTTAATCCTGATTTTTGATATTTTGAAAAAAACTCAGTATTCTTTAAAATTATTTCTTTACTAAATACTTTAGG
The DNA here is from genome assembly GCF_039524015.1 of Gaetbulibacter jejuensis. Lineage (NCBI taxonomy): Bacteria > Pseudomonadati > Bacteroidota > Flavobacteriia > Flavobacteriales > Flavobacteriaceae > Gaetbulibacter > Gaetbulibacter jejuensis. Next base: position 186,925 of record NZ_BAAAGF010000005.1, read on the forward strand.
TTGCACTTGAGCCATATAGGAAATATAAAGCACCATTAAAGCCATAGCTACCACTACAATTTGATAAATAAAACTATATGCATTAAAAAACAGGCCACTAATTGATATACCATATATAAAATAAGACACTACAAAAAGTACATGCATTCTATACACTCCCTTCTTCCAAAAAACGATTGCTTCTAAATTCTTGTATAGTTTAGACTTTGCACTCTTTAAATGATTTTTACTTATCAAAAATCCGTAGATAATTAACGACACTAACTTTGGGATAAAAACTATATAAAAAAACGAGCTTTCAGTGTACACACTACTTGTCCCTAATTGTATTTTAATTTTTTCTTCTAAAGGCAAACTATACAATGGAAATAAAAAGAAAAGTAATACCACTGTAGGTAAGAGGTGTAAAGCATCTAATGCTTTAAACTTATGTTGATTATTAATTCTTTTAAAGTAAAAGTACAGTAATGGACCATAAAGTAAAGCTACAGAAGCAGACATTAAATAGGTATGCGCATATTTAAGCTGATAATTGGTATTATAAAGCACAAAATCCAATATAAAAAAAGTATGAACAAGAATAAAACCACTCATTAAACTTGTACTAACTCTATCCGTATTCTTTGTAAAATTGAGGATTATGGCAACATAAAAACCAATAAGTGCAACGTAGAAATATAAAAAGTCTAAAACTCCATACTTTAAATTATAGGAGTCACTTAATTGCGCAACATCAATAGCAGTCATTGAAAAACAATTGGTTATAAACAAAGTAAAACCAATAGATAAAAGCAACCTTTTTATTTTTAAATGAAATTTCATTAGATTGAATTAGCCTTTTTAAAGTTATTCAATTTAATAATGAAATGCTCTTAAAAAATTGTTAATACACTGACTAAGTTACTGTTAAATCTTACAGCAATAACAACACACGTATTACAGGTTTCTTATCTTTTTTTCCCAATTCCATGCAGAACGCATAGCATCGTCTAAAGTTAGTTCAGCTTTCCAACCTAATTCATTATTAGACTTTGACGTGTCAGCATAAGCTTTTGTAATATCACCTGCACGCCTTGGAGCAAACTTGTAATTAAGCTTTTCTCCAGACACCTTTTCAAAAGACTTAATAACTTCTAGCACTGAACTGCCTTTACCTGTTCCTATGTTAAAGACTTCGTAGTTAGAAGCATTGGTTTTATCAATTAGGCGTTGCAACGCAATAACATGAGCTTTTGCCAAATCAACCACATGAATATAGTCTCGTATACAGGTACCATCTGGCGTTGGGTAGTCATCTCCAAATACCGAAAGTTGCTCTCTAAGTCCAGCAGCTGTTTGAGTAATAAAAGGCACTAAATTTTGAGGAACACCAAGAGGTAACTCTCCTATTTTAGCACTCTCGTGTGCTCCAACTGGATTAAAATATCGCAAGGAAATTGCATTGAAATTATCATTAACCTTACAGGTATCTTTAATAATCTCCTCTCCTATTTGCTTTGTGTTTCCGTAAGGAGATTCAGCTGGTTTTACTGGTGCATTTTCAAGTATCGGCATAGCATCAGCTTGTCCGTATACTGTACATGAAGAACTAAAAATAAAGTTAGATGCTTGTAAACCTAAAACCGACTTAAGCATGTATATAAGCGTATTTAAGTTGTTTTCATAATACAACAGAGGTTTCTCAACACTTTCGCCTACCGCTTTACTTGCTGCAAAATGAATTACACCTACAATATCTTTGTGAGCATTAAAAAATGTTTCAACTTTTAATTTATCTTTTAAATCTAGTTTTTCAAAGATTGGTGTTTTACCTGTAATTGCTGTAATGCCTTCAAGCACATCTATTGAGGAATTTGAAAGATCATCAATTATTACGACTTCAAAACCTTTGTTTTGTAATTCAACAACAGTATGTGAGCCTATAAATCCTAGTCCTCCAGTAACTAATACTTTCATTAATTGTTGTTTATGAAATTTATAACTGTATTTGTAATAAAGCTTATTTGTTCATCATCAAGCTCGGTGTGCATTGGTAACGAAATCACTTCTTTTACCAATTGATTGGTAACTTTAAAATCAGCTTCGTTATATCTAGAATCCTTATACGCTTTTTGTAAATGCAACGGAATTGGATAATACACACCACATGGTATTCCGTTTTCATTTAAATGTTTAACCAAAGCATCTCTGTCAGTATCTAAAACTCTCAATGTATATTGATGAAACACGTGATTATCTTCTGCTCCATCTCTATGAGGAGTAACAATTTTTTCTTGACCTTCAAATGCTTTGTCATAAGCATTAGCTGCTTTTATTCTTGCAGAATTATATGTATCTAAGTTTGGCAATTTAGCATTTAAAACTGCAGCTTGAACAGAGTCTAAACGCGAGTTAACACCTACAACATCATGATGGTAACGCTCATACATACCATGATTTACAATTCCTCTAATAGTATGCGCTAAATCATCATCATTAGTAAAAATTGCTCCTCCATCGCCATAACATCCTAAATTTTTTGATGGAAAAAATGAAGTTGAAGCCACATGACCTATTGTACCAACCTTAGCTTTTTCACCATTACTGTAAGTATAGGTTGCACCAATAGCTTGAGCATTATCTTCTATTACATAAAGGTTATGTTCTTGAGCAATTTCCATAATTGCTTCCATATTTGCACATTGCCCAAACAAATGCACAGGAACAATAGCTTTGGTTTTAGGAGTAATCGCTTTTTTAATAGCTTCAATATCGATATTAAAATTTTTCTCATCAACATCTACCAAAACAGGTGTCAACTGCAATAACGCAATAACCTCAACTGTTGCCGCAAATGTAAAATCAGCTGTTATAACCTCATCTCCTGGCTTTAATCCTAATCCCATCATTGCAATTTGCAAAGCATCTGTTCCATTAGCACAAGGAATTACATGTTTTACGCCTAAATAATTTTCTAAATTACTTTGAAACTCATGAACCTTTGGCCCATTAATATATGCTGTAGAATCTAAAACTTCTAGTATAGATTGGTCTACTGTAGTTTTAATTTTTTCATATTGACCCTTAAGGTCAACCATTTGTATTTTTTTCATTCGAAATTTGTAATGAGTTGTAGAAAGTGTCAAAAAAACATTTGACGAGTAGCGAATTTACAAAATTCAATAACGACAGCCAATGAATTTAGTGTAAAGTAATGTATTTTAGCAAAAACATAATTTACGTGGGAATATTGTACAATCTTGGTATTTATTTTTTAGGTTTTATATTACAAATTGTAGCTTTATTTAATGAAAAAATAAGGCTAGGTGTTAAAGGTCGAAATGAAACATTTAAAAAACTAAACCAACACCTTAAAAAAGAAGACAATACACTTTGGTTTCATTGTGCTTCGTTAGGTGAATTTGAACAAGGCTTACCAGTTTTTAAAGAACTAAGAACACTTTACCCTAACCATAAAATCGTATTATCTTTTTTTTCTCCTTCAGGTTATGAAATAAGAAAAAACACCGACGTTGCTGATCTTGTTGTGTACTTACCTTTAGACACAAAAAGTAATGCAAAACGGTTTATAGATTTAGTAAAACCTGAACTGACCATTTTTGTAAAATACGACATTTGGCCGAATATGTTGAATGCTCTAAACAAACGTAAATTAAGAGCTATTTTAATTTCGGCTACATTTAGAAAAAACCAATCTTACTTTAAGTTTTATGGTTCAAAAACTAAAAAGGCTTTACATACATTTGAACACATTTTTGTTCAAAATAAAAGTTCAAAAACTCTAGCAAACACTCTTGGTTTAAAAAATGTAACCGTTGCAGGTGATACTCGCTTTGATCGTGTTAACAATCAACTTAATCAAGATAACACTTTAGACTTTATCTCAAACTTTAAACAAGACAAACTCTGCGTAGTTATTGGCAGCTCATGGCCAGAAGATGAAGAGTTACTCATTAAGTTCATAAATAACAATCAAAACCTCGATGTTAAATATATTATTGCACCTCATAATATCAAAGCTGCTCAAATTCAAAGTATTACTAAAAAACTAAATGTTGAAACCGTTTTATTCTCACAAAAAGAGGGAAAATTACTTTCTAACTATTCAGTATTTGTGATAGACACTATCGGACTATTAAGTAAAATTTATGCTTATGCTGATATTGCTTATGTTGGTGGTGCAATGGGTAACACAGGCCTTCATAACATTTTAGAACCTGCTGTTTTTGGTGTCCCTATAATCATTGGAAGTAACTATAAAAATTTCCCAGAAGCATATGAAATGATTGACAATGGAGGGTTGATTTCTATCAAAAATTTAAATGAATTAGAAGATAAATTACAGTTGCTAATAGAAAATAAAGACAAAAGACTACAACAAGGCACAATAAATCTCAACTTTATTAAAAAAAATAAAGGTGCTGTAATCCAAATAATCAATTACATACGTAGATAGACTAATATTTTGAATAATCTTAATAAAAATGTTAATATTTGTTAAAATTTTTCATTGATTATTCATTATAAGTTATTAATTTCGTGTAACATATTTAACACTTAAAACTATTTTAAACAATGAAAAAATTATTATTACTTGTTTTGGCACTTGGATTGTCATTCACAGCATGTAGAGAAACAAAAGAGAAAGCAGATGAAGCTGGAGATGCAATAGAAAACGCAGCTGAAGCTACAGGTGACGCAGTTGAAGAAGCTGTTGAAGAGGCTGGAGAAGCTATGGACGATGCAGCTGATGCAACAGAAGAAGCTATTGATGATGCTGTTGACGCAGTAGAAGAAGCAGCTGATTCAGTTAAAGAAGGTGCTAAAGACGCTGTAAACGATGCAGCAGACAAAGCAAAAGAAGCAGTTAAAGGACACTAATTCTTTTAATGTCTTTAAAAATAAAAGCCTTACATTTCTGTAAGGCTTTTTTTATTTGTCATTATTTTAAGAACTACTATAAATATAAAATTTACAACTCATATAATTCAATAGGTAAGTTGTCAGGATCATTAAAGAATGTAAATTTCTTGTTGGTAAATGGATCTATTCTAACACCTTCATGCGTAATTTTTTTTGAATCTAAGTATTGTAAACTTTCTTCTAAATTATTTACACCAAAAGCAATATGTCGTAAACCTGCCGCTTCTGGTTGCGATACGCGTTTTGGCGGATTAGGAAACGAAAACAACTCTATTACATATTGATTATTTAATGCTAAATCTAACTTATAAGAATCTCGGTTTTTACGATAAACTTCATTTTTTATGCTAAAACCAAGAATGTCTGTATAAAATGCTTTTGACATTTCGTAATTTGAACAGATAATGGCAATATGATGAACGGACTGTAACTGCATTATGAATTGAAATTTGGTAAAACAATATCGGAAATTTTATTTATCGCCTCATCTAAAGGTGTGTCTGATTTTCGTAAATGTAATGCCATATGGTTTACACCTGCCTCTTCGTAAGCTTTTAATAATTCGGCTAAATGATTAATACCAATTGCACCACCAAAACGATGTGGTTTAAAAGTCGCATTATCATCTTGTAATAGATTTAAATGAAATGCCGAAATATAAGGTTTACAAGCCTGATCTGTATCGTACAACGCTTCGCACCATCGTTTACGATTTAAATAGGTTTCTTCTGGTGTTCTTGGATAATTAAACCAACCATTAGCATTTTTGGCAATCCACTCGAGACTTTGTCCGGAATGTCCTGCAACAACTAGCGGAATCTGATGTTTTGGCTTTGGGTACACAGCAACACCTTTATTTAAAAACGGATATATGGCCGATAAATCGCTGTTGGTTTTCCAAGCCTCTTGCATAATATTAAGATGATCTCTAAACAATTTTGGTCGCTCTTGATAATCTATGCCATACATAGGAAACTCAACAGGTCTATCACCCAAACCTAAACCTAAAATAAGTCTGCTATCACTTAGATGTTCTATAGTAGCAGTTGCTTTTGCTAGTTTTATAGGTTGATGTAATGGTGAAACTATTGCAGCTGTACCTAACAACACATTTTTAGTTGCGGCAGATAAATATCCTAAATAACTTAAGGTGTCGAATAACTGTGCACCATCACCAAAATTAGGATCGTAAACGGGTACTTCTCTAATCCAAACTGCAGCAAAACCAGCCTTATCAATTTGTTTAACGTACTGTAAATGCTTACTTATATCTGGTACGCCAAATGGTCTGTCGTCTTCTTTTCGTTTTTTATCGCCTTCTAAAGACCAATCGTTATCTAACGGAAACTCAATACCAAGCGTCATTTTGCCTGGTGTATATAGTTTATCAAAATTTTTCATAGCAATTTTTTGAATTCAATAACATCAGGTAACTATACAGCTACCTAATGTTGTTTTATTAAGCATTCCAAATACTGTCTGCGGTATACGGACCGTTTTCAACTTCCCAAAATGTACCATCTATAAAACGATGATTTTTATCTAAAGCTTCAATACGTTTCATATCGTCTTCATTTAATTCAAAATGAATAGTATCAAAGTTTTCTTGAAGACGTTTTGGATTAACCGATTTTGGTATTACCGAAACACCACGTTGTATATCCCAAGCTAGAAGTACTTGTGCTGCTGTCATGTTATTAGCAGTTGCGATGTCGTTAATAGTCTTGTTTTTCAACAGATTTAATTCGTCATCATCATTTGTACCAGAACCAATTGGCGCATAAGCCGTCATGTGAATGCGATGTGCTTTAGCGAATTCTAACAGTTCGTTTTGTTGTAAAAACGGATGCACTTCTACCTGAAGCATTTCTGGTAAATGTTTAGCATGATCAATAATGTCTGTTAAATCATTTTGGTTGAAATTACTCATCCCAATATGCTTAGTTAAGCCTTGCTCTAAAGCATCTTCCATACCTTTCCATGTGTCTGTAAGTGGTTTGTCTTCAAGTGGAATAAATTCTTCAGCTTTTTTAGGAAACTCAACGCCTTTTTTAAAGGCAACTGGCCAATGGATGAGGTATAAATCTAAATACTCTAACTGTAAATCGTTTAAGGTATTTTGTAACGCAGGAATAACGTTTTCTCTTCCATGAGAATCGCTCCATAATTTTGAAGTAATCCATAAGTCTTCACGTGTAACAATACCTTCTTTAATGGCATCTGCGATAGCGTTTCCTACTTCTTTTTCGTTACCATATACTGATGCACAATCAATATGTCTATATCCAATTTTAATAGCTTCGTAAACCGACGTGTACACTTCGTTAGGTTCTGATCTAAAGGTACCAAGACCTAGAATTGGCATTTCGTCGTTATTTCTAAATTGTAAAGTTTTCATTGTTTTAAAGTTTTTCTTTTTTGTATAAAATCAAAGTGATTAAAAAGCCGACTATTACTAATATGCTACCAACCCAAGGTGTTGCACCAACACCAAGTGAAGATTCAATAATAAGTCCGCCAACATAAGCGCCAATTGCAATACCTACATTAAAGGCTGCTATATTTAAAGCAGATGAAACATCTTCTGTTCCTGGTAAATATTTTTCAGACATTTTTACCACATACAATTGTAATGCAGGCACATTAGAAAAGGCTAATATGCCCATAAAAAATAGTGTAACAACCGACCATATTTGGCTAGATGCTGTAAAATAAAGTATAAATAATACTATAGCTTGTAAGGCAAACATCACCATTAAGGCTTTTCCTGGTTTTTTATTAGATACTTTACCGCCTATTACATTACCTAATGCAATTGCAATACCGTAAACTAGTAATAAAATACTCGTCATATTTGCTGAAAAACCAGTAACTTCTTCTAATAATGGTGCTAAATAGGTAAAGGTTACAAAAGTACCACCATAACCTAAAGCTGTGATAGCAAGCACCAGTAAAATAGAACGATTTTTAAGTACTTTTAACTGATCTAAAATACGAAGTGGTTTTGATGTTTTAATGGACGCTGGTATCAAAAAGTAACTTGCTACTGCGCCAATAATTCCTAAGATAGCAACACCTATAAAGGTAGCACGCCACCCGAAATTTTGCCCAATATATGTTCCCAAGGGTACACCAGTAACAATTGCTACAGTTAAACCTGCAAACATTATAGAAATGGCAGAAGCACGCTTATCTTCTGGTACTAAACTAGCTGCAATTGTTGAGCCTATTGAAAAAAACACACCATGCGCAAAACCAGTTAATATTCTAGCTAAAATTAGTAAGATAAAACTTGGTGCAATAGCTGCTAATCCGTTACCAATTATAAATAAAAGCATTATAGCAATTAGCAGTTGCTTTCTAGCAATTTGACTTGTTAATGCTGTTAATACTGGTGCACCAATTGCAACACCAACTGCGTACAGACTGACTAATAAACCTGCAGAAGATATTGAGGTGTTTAAATCGTTTGCTACTGTTGGCAGTAAGCCAACAATAACAAACTCTGTAGTTCCTATACCAAATGCACTTATGGTTAACGCCCATAATGCAGCTGGTAAACTTTTACGTTTAGATTTAGCTTTTAGAGTTGCTGTTTGCGTTCCCATTTTTAGTGTTTATCCTCTAAAAGTTCTACAATTTTTTTTGCTGCTAATTTTGCAGAAGCAGGATTTTGACCTGTTACTAAACGCTCATCTACGCTTACTTTTTCTTGCCACATAGCTGCTTTATCTACAGTCGCACCACGTTCAATAAGTTTGTCTTCTAATAAAAATGGTACCACGTTTTCTAATTTTACATTAGCTTCTTCTTCATTAGTAAATACGCTTACCGTTTTACCTTCAACTAAATAATTACCATTAGATAATTTAATATTTACTAAAGCCGAAGGACCATGACAAACAGCTGCTACAACACCGTCATTTTCGTAAATTTTTGCAGCAATTTTCGCTAGCTTTTTATTGTTTGGAAAATCCCACATCGTACCATGTCCACCAGCATAATAAATGACATCGTAATCTTTAGCTTTTACTTTTGAAACTTTTAATGTGTTTTGAAGTTTATTCTGGAATGTTGAATCATTCCAATATTTATTATTCACTTCATCTTTAAGATCAAAACCATCTACTGGTGGATTGCCGCCTTCTGGACTTACTAAGGTTATTTCATAATTATTAGCTTCAAAAACCTCGTAAGCATGAGTAACTTCACTTAAATAATAACCAGTGTCCTTACCTGTGTCACCTAATTCTTGATGACTAGAAAGTACCATTAATACGCTTGGTTTGTCTTGTTTTTTTTGTGCTATTAAGGCAATGCTAAAAAGCAAAGCAATTGCTGAGGAATAAAATCTTGTTTTCATTGTTTTGTTTTTGGTTTAAAATTCTGTTACAAAATTCAATGAAAAGCACTACTTGTGCGAGGATGTATATCACGATTTTAAAGTGATGTATCGCAACAAAAAAATGTGATGTATATCACTTTTTAACCTTTAAAACGACTTAAGGTTTCTCTGGATACACCTAAATAGGCTGCAATCAGTTTTTTAGGTACACGCTGTACTAATTTTGGTAGTTTAAATAATAAAGCGTCGTAACGTTCTTCTGCAGTTTGTGTTAATAAAGACAGGATACGTTGCTGCAAACCGATAAACCCGTAATTAGATTTTATTCGGAAGAAATTTGCCATAGCGGGAATTTTTTGACAAATGGTTTCACGACTTTCTAAAGACAAACAGAAAAACTCAGAATCTTCTATACAATCTACAAAAATTGTGGCAGGTATTTGATGCTGAAATGCGTAATAGTCGCTAACCCAATAGTCTTCCATAGCAAACTGAAGAATGTGCTCGCTACCTTTTTCATCTACAGCATAAGATTTAATAAGTCCGTTGATAATCCAAAATTCGCAATCTACGGGTTGTCCTGTTTGAATTAAAAACTGATGCTTTTTAAGTTTTTTATGTTCAAAATGAGGAGCAATAAAATCCCACTCTTCATCAGTAAGTGTTACAATTTCCTCAAAATGCTGCCTTAAGAGTTGGTATTGATCTTGCATGAAGCAAAAATAGAAATTATAGAGTTACAATTTTACATGCTTCAAACTCAATGTCCTTAAAACTATCTTGAGTCCATTGGCTCAAACTTTTAAGAATTGGTAGTAAAGCTTCGCCTTTTTCAGATAAAGAATATTCTACTCTTGGCGGTATTTCGGCATATTTTTTTCTGATGATTATGCCATCTTCTTCAAGTTCTCTCAATTGTTCCGTTAGTACTTTTTTTGAAATAGTAGGAGTAAACATTAAGAGTTTACCAAAGCGTAAACTACCGTTTGCTAGTAGGTAAATTAAAATCGGTTTCCACTTATTTCCAATAACGTTCATTGCATGAACTAAAGAACATACATTCGGATTGTCAATTACCTTTCTTCCCATTAGTTACCATTTTGTAACCACTATTTAAGGTGGTTTAATCATTATTGGTTTCAAAAATAAACTATTATTGGTTTCTTTGCAATACTAATTTAAAATTTAAATACATGAAAAACGTACTTATAATTAATGGTCATCAATATTATCCTTTTTCTGAAGGAAAATTAAATCAATCTTTTGTTGAAAAATTATCCACTCAATTAGGTGATGCTAACTTAAGTGTAAAGACCACAGAAACTCAAAATGAATATAATGTAGACGAGGAAATTGAAAAATTCCTTTGGGCAGATATCGTGTTTTTGCAAACACCTCTTAACTGGATGGGAATTACTTGGTCGTTTAAAAAATACATTGACGATGTGTTTACCGCAGGAATGATGGGAAAACTATCTCAAGGTGATGGTCGTACAGCAGAAGCTCCAAAAAAGAATTACGGTTCAGGAGGTTTGTTAAAAGGAAAATATATGATTTCGGTAACTGCCAATGCACCAAAAGAGGCTTTTAATAATCCTGACGAAGCTTTTTTTGCAGGCAAAAGTGAAGACGACTTGCTATTACCAATGCACCTTAACTTTAAATGGTTTGGTCTAGAGCCTTTAAAAACTTTTTTTGCTTATGATGTGATGAAAAATCCAGACACTGAAAACGACTTTGCAAGATTTGAAAAGCATATTAATGAAGAATTGCTTCAAAAGATATAATCCTTTCAAAAGTCTTCATATTTAAAAAGAATATAATTTATATACACATAAAATGAACAGACCAACACCAAAGCATATAGCACCAAATTTAACTTTTCCAGTTTTAGATGGTAACGAATGGCAGATTAACAATCAGCAACCAGAAAATTTCACTTTAGTGGTTTTTTATAGAGGTTTACATTGCCCATTGTGCAAAAAATATTTACAACAGTTAGAAGAGTTATTACCAGAATTTAAAGAAAGAGGCGTTAACGTTATTGCTGTAAGTATGGATTCTGAGTCTAGAGCACGCTTATCACGTCAAAAATGGGAACTATCAGAATTACAATTAGGTTATAACTTAGATTTAGAAACTGCTAAAAACTGGGGATTATATTTAAGTAAAGCTGTAAAAGAAGGTGAACCAGACATATTTAGTGAACCAGGACTATTTTTAATAGACAATAACAATAAAGTCTATTATTCTGCTATAAATAGTAATCCTTGGGGAAGACCTTATTTACCGTCATTTGTAAAGGCTGTAGATTATATTGTGTCTTCAGGTTATCCTGCAAGAGGCGAAATGTTATAAATTTGTAATATGAATTACACCGAAAAAAACTATTATTTCGATTACGATAACCCTGTTATTAAGGACATTGTAAAAGAGGTTGAGCACTTAACTTTTCAACAAGATATTATAGAACAATTATATCTAAAGGTTAGAGATGGTTGGCGTTACTTACCTTTTAATATTGGTTTAACGAAAGCATATTTTAAAGCTAGTAATATTGCAAAAAAGCCAGATGGACATTGCATTGACAAAGCCATTTTATACATTGCTTGTTTACGCGCCTTTAATATTCCTGCAAGATTACATTTAGCTAAAGTATCTAACCATATTGCAACAGAGCGCTTGGAAAAAGTGATTGGAACTAATGAATTAGCTCCTCACGGTTTGGTTGATGTGTTTTATAATAATAAATGGGTAAAATGTTCACCTGCGTTTAATAAAGAACTATGTGCCATTTACAATGTAGATGTTTTGGATTTTAATGGAACAGAAGACGCTGTGATGCAAGAATACAATAAAGACGATCATAAATTTATGACCTACATAGAAGATTATGGTCATTTTGAAGATGTTCCTTTGGAATTTATAAAAGACACATTCAAATCAAACTATCCTAGTCTTTATGAAAGATTTAAAGATCAGGATCATATTACAGTTTAAAAGAAGAACTGTTTTTTTTAAAATACAAAAAGCCTTACATTTCTGTAAGGCTTTTTTTGTACACTACATTGATCTATTCTCGAACCATACTATCAAATTGTTCCTAGGAATAATTGATTGTTAATAAAAATGTTAACCTATCCATTTTGTTAACACTTATTAGGTTTAACTTATCTCCTTTTAACGTCTTTGTTGAATCTAGGTAATTTATACATGTAACTTTTTAATGAATTTTTTCGTACCTCGATTTCGCCAAAGGGTAAATATTGCCTCCTGTTAGTCGGCGAATCTTTTATTTGACAATGCTCTGCATTGAAGACATTTATTTCGATTTCCATATGCTGGGTTACATAACCATCTCTATTGCTAATATACGAAGAAGATCCTAAATGGTCGCTATGGTACCAATAGGCATCGTAGCAATCGGCATCATGTGCATAGCGTTGCAGGTTGCCTTCGCCATAACCTCCTACATAAGGGCAAGTGCCCAAGCTTATGCTTTGGCTTAAGGCTGTATAGGTAGCTCCAAGCCCTGTGTTGGCTACCTGTACACTAGTATCGGCTTTAGTGCGTATACCCTCAAACAGCCCTTCAATTTTTGGTGGGTACAAGCCCAAGTCCCTTACCGTACCCAAGGTACTCTGTATACGCTCTGCTCCTATATAGTAATGCTTGGTATAACTGCTTATGAGGTCTCCTTGCTCTGCCTGTTGGTTAGGGTTGCTAATGCTATACCACACGAGTTACATTTATACACGACTAAGTTACCTTAAAGGTGAGGTAAAAATGGCTTTAATATGGAGTAAAGGTGAAGTAAAGGTTGAGTAAAGGCTCAAAACAAAAGGGTTAAATGTTAAAAAATGATATAATTTTCTTACAATTATATGTATAAACAGTTATGATATCCATTCTTTATGGGTTGGATAACTTAACTTACCTCACGATACAATCGTGCAGTACTAAGGTTTTTTCTAAACCACTCTATTTTATAATTGTATCTTTTACATAAATAGGGATTTCAAAATATTTTATATTCTCCTCCCTTATAACACCCATAGAATCAGAGTCTTGTTCAAAATACTCTACAATATAGCCTCTTACGGTATAATCACCTGTTTTTTTAATTTTTTTTCCAAAAGCCACTGTAAACCGAAATTCATCCTTCGGAAACCATCTTTGATTAACAATATCCTTAGTTAAATTATAAAAAGTGTCTAATTCAATCTCTTTTTCATTTGAAAAATCTGAATTAAAATTAAAGCCACTTTTAGGAAGCACTACATAAATTTCTGATTTCCTTTCTTTGAAGATTGGCAACCCTAAAATAGCTGCAGCTCTAAACGGATAATTTAACGCGAAAGTGTCTTGTGCTTTTATAATTTCAAAATAAGTTGTGGGGTAATACAAGGTATCTCCTTCTGTATTGAAAGACCACACTTGGTTCAAATAGCTTTTTCCATCTATGTTTTTGTACTCCCTAGTCGATTTTAATCTTCCTTGAGCATCAAAATACCTCCAATTTCCTACTGGAACAAACTTATCCATCCCTAAATGAAGTATACTCCCTTCATTTAATTTATCTCCATTAATATTAAAAATTACTCTTTTAGCCAAACTATCAACTCCGTTAGTTTTCCAATAGATAATACCCTTTATTCTTTCATCAGGAGACTTATAATAGGTAATTGAGGAGTCAACTTTCACGTTATCCCTATAGTAATGGATTTGCTTTAACTTACCGTTAGGATAGTATTCTTTATAAATATCGTTTAGCTTTCCGTCTCTTAAATAATATTCCTTTTTAATTTTCCCATCATTATAGTATTCAACTTTATGTTCATTTTCACATGATAAAAAACAATAAAAAATCAACATCAAAAAAGCTCTTTTTATTAACATTTTTTATTTAATTATTACAGATTTTACTTTTCTTCCATTTTTCAAATCAGGGTTTTTCATGAGTTTTACAGAGTCATTTTTTGCATCTTGTAAATTATCATAACCAACAGTATAAGATCCTCCTCCTTCTAAAATTATCTTCCTATAAAATCTAGGGTTGCTACTATCATCAACCCCAAAGAGGTTTTCTTCAATAACCAAATCAACAAAATCTAAAGCAGGGTCTACTACTTTTACTTCTTGTCTAGCTTCATCCATAAGAGTTTTATATTCATTTTTTAGGTCAAAATTCTTAGCATTGGTTCTAGCATTGGTCATAACATCTCCTCCTGAAGACCGCTTTTTACCTTTCGCATAACCAACTAAAATCATAAATGCATCAACGTTTACATCTTGTACTGTCCCATCAGTAATAGTTTTCAAATCTTGCGGCCCATATACTTGCCCATCACTTGTACTGAAGGAAAAACCATTACTGCTTGTTCTTTCCCTTCGATATGACCCTCTTGATCGTCCGCCATTTGTTGAACTCCCCTTTGTACTAGTTGAACTGTTTGAACTTGAACCATTGACACCAAATATGCTAAATAATAATTTCGAAATAGGGTTTCCTTCGGTTCTTTCTTTTCTTCTTGCTACAGGCTTTGGTGTATTGCCTTTACCGTCTGGATCCTCGGGTCCCATACCTGTAGGGTCTATTAATCTAACAGGATTAAGCATAGTATAGTTGTATGTACTCCAACTTGCATACTTCTCCGCCAACGGGTCAACACTCAACCACACACTCCATTTTGGGTTATAGTACCTTGCGCCATAGTAATAATTTCCAGTCTCATCATCCAATTCCTTACCATTAAACTTGTATGGTGTATTATAAGAATTTTGGTGCTCGTCTACAAGGGTCTCACCAAAAGGTAAATACTCCATATGCTGGGTTACATAACCATCTCTATTGCTAATATACGAAGAAGATCCCAAATGGTCCCTATGGTACCAATAGGCATCGTAGCTATCGGCATCGTGTGCATAGCGTTGCAGGTTGCCTTCGCCATAATCTCCTACATAAGGGCAAGTGCCCAAGCTTATGCTTTGGTTTAGGGCTGTATAGGTAGCGCTCAACCCTGTGTTGGCTACCTGTACAATAGTATCGGCTTTAGTGCGTATGCCCTCAAACATGTCTTCAATTTTTGGTGGGTACAAGCCCAAGTCCCTTACCGTACCCAAGGTACTCTGTATACGCTCTGCTCCTATATAGTAATGCTTGGTATAACTGCTTATGAGGTCTCCTTGCTCTGCCTGTTGGTTAGGATCACTCAATGCCTTGGCGGTTACCAATGGGCTTGGGTAGAGCATAATCTCATCATGGGCGTTTTGGGAGACCGCGTAGGCATTACTACGTACATCTAATCTAGTGGGTACATAGCGTACCACACGCTGCCCAGAGGCATCATAGGTATATACTGCTATAGGGTGTTGTTTTGTATCCTCAGGGTTTAAATCCACAGCGCGCAAGCGGTCTTCTTCATCCCAAAGGTTGCGCTGTAAGGTTGTTATGTGCTGCTCTACAACACCCTCATAAGCAGGCCCTTGTGAGGCCTCGACAATTACTTGTTTAATGCTGGTTTGGTTGCCATTGGCATCGTAGTCTATCAGTTTCTTTTTATACTCTGGGTCACCAATGGTTAAACTCCCACTATCTGGTGTTTCCACTATTTCCCTTGGGGCATGGGGCTGTACATAGCCATATTCATCTCCTTGTCCTTGTATAACGTTTACTCCTGTAGCATAGCCAGCATAGTCCAAGTGGTAATTGGTCTTTATCATAGTTTCCGGTGTGTCTATGGCACTGCCATATCCTGTAACAGCACCTTGCACGTGGGTTTGGGTTTTACTAACAATGTTGTGCGCCAAGTCGTACCTCATATCCAAACTGTACTCCTGTGCCAGCAATGGCGTAGTAAAGTCGTTGGGCCCTGTATAACGTCCATTGGCATATACCAATCGGTTGTAATCATCATACTTGTAAGTATGGCTTATAGGTCCTCCCAACTGCCCTGTACTTGGAATACTGTTTTGGGCGTTTTGGGTTGCTACACTGGTTACATTACTTAAGGCATCATAGCCATAACGATTGGTAAGTCCAAAACCAGTAAATTGGTGGCTTAGGTCTTTAAGACGCCTTCTATTGTCATAGGTATAGCTGGTACTGGTACCGTTACCATAGGTAATTTGAGTACGCTCTCCTAAGGCATTGTACTGTATGTTGCTTACTATTTGGTCGCTGGCAACACCGCCATCAATGAATCGGTTAATATGGTCTAGTGCGCCTCCCAAATTATAATTGTAGTCCACACGTTCACCATCAGGGTAAATAATACTTTTTACTCGATTGTGGCTGTCATAGGTCCATTGGGTGTTGTACCAATAGGTATGTCGTCCTGCCACCGCTACACCACGTAAATGGTGGTTAAGGTTACCTAGTTTATCATAGCCAAAACCTTGCACTCCAGAGGCATCTTCTTGCATGTACAATCTGCCTACGGCATTTCTGCCTTCTGCATCTGTATTGCCTGGGTAACCATAAGTATAGGTACTATTATTTTCGGGGTGTTGTGGGTATTTTACTTTTATAAGTCTATTTTTTAAATCATACTCATAGGCTATGGGTAGCTGCTGTCCATTTGACAGTAGGTTGGAGGTGTAGCGTTCTTTTAGGTTACCCATAACATCATAAGTAAAGGTTTGCAACCCGTGGTCTGGGTGGCGTTCTTCAATACGTCGTCCTGCCAAATCATATTTGTAAAATGTTTCATACCCTTGGTGGTTTTTAACCTTTATCTTTTCGCCTATTACATTGTAATAAAACTGAGTGGTCAATTCACCATTTTGTACGGTTTTTCGTTGTCTGCCTCTTACATCGGTATGGGTTTCAAAAGTTTGGTCCAGCTCATTGGTTACGGTGGTTAAAAACATTCCATCGGCAATACTGTACACAGTGGTTGCAGTATCGTTCTCATCAGGCTGCTTAACACTAATAGTTCTGTCTCTACTATCATAGGTCATTTCGGTAGGAGGAATTGTGTTTTGGTCTGTAACATAATCGGCAATAGTCCCTAGATAATTAGCACTAGTAAAGGTAGGCAAATAGGCTGCAACTACACGACCATAGGGATCCTTGTGTTCTTTACCGCTTACCAGCCAACCTAATTGGTTGGTATCATTGTCATTAACAAGCTGTGTTTTTTTAAGCTGTATGGCACTCCCCATACCATCTACCAAACTCACGGTTAACAATTGGTCGTTTTGAGCATCGTCCACAAAATGTCTGGTTACCGCATGGTGTTTGGCTGCTCCAGTTGGCGTAGTTCCAGGTTCAAAACTTCCTATAGCTTGGCAGTAGTCGCCATTAAGCTGTGGTAGGGCAACCTCACCTTCATACTGCATACGCAGGGTCCAGCCGTTAGGCATTTCGTTGGGTGCAGTTACCTCAACAAGGCGTCCCCTATTATCAATACGTGTGCGTAGCTGCTGGCCATTTATATCTGTAGCCAATAAAGGTACTCCAAAACGATACTCATAACTACTTGTGGACACCTCGTTATATGAATTTGACACCTGTGTAGGGTAGGTGTGTACCGCTGGGTCATAGGCTATAGTGGTAACAAAGCCATTTTGCTGGGTATAGCTTATTGGATTACCATAAAGATCATCATAGCCTATGGTAACGGTATTGGTTTCAGTAGCATTAAGCGTGGTGGTCACCTTGATTAGTTTCCCTTTGTTATTGTATTCGGCATTACGCTGTCGAAACAACTGTCCGTCACTATCGCGTTTCACTTTAATACTTTTAACAAATCCGATACTGTTTCTATTGTACATACCTACTAAGTAGTCATAATATTCCATTTCGGTACGATAGGCATCCTCACCAAGTTGCCTGTAAGTTAATAGATTACCTCTGCCATCATAAGCCGTAAAGTGCTGCTCAATACTTAACCCTACTGCATTCTCAAAAGTGGTAGCTACGGTTTTTACAGGTGCCACAAAAAGTCGCGAATAGTCCAACAAGTCTGTACTCAATCCTGATTGCAAATAGTGTTGCGTTGGCGAAGCATTAACATTAACCTGTGGGACTACAGGATCCATAATGTTGTACAATGTAGTCTGCTCGCTCAAGAGTGCTTCATTAGCATCATGTACTGTAGTACGTTTTACCAAACCTTTTAAATACACATTATCAGTATGGTACTCAACTACTGAATAGCGAAAAGTACTATCGGTATCTGGGTCTAGTTGCGAGGTAGTGACCTTGCCAAAACCTAAAAACTCACGTTCCCTACGGTCGTGCTTGGGGTGTTCATAGCTTACACTTGTTAATGTTTCGTCAGTTGTTGTAAACCCTCCATCGGTATCAGCAGTAAATCCATCGTTGGTTCTTATGGTGTGCATCACCCACTTGTTATGTGGTAAATCATAGGTGTTTCCTGCTCTGGCATAATCTATTGTCCAACTACCTCCTAATGGCGTGTTAACCGTTTTAAGCAAATTGGTTTTACCAATTTTGTTTAATTTGGCAATGACATCATCGTTATTATTACCTGCTTGCAACACATCAGGATAGCCATCGCCATCTATGTCCTGAACCGTAATGCGTTTTTGGTTAACGCCTCCACTTACACCACCTGTAGCAGTGCCTGTTATTTTTAAGGGAATGGTAATGAACCCTAAGGGTATTGGGATAACAACACCACCTGTAGCTGAACCATAAAGGTTTCCTGTAGTTGAGCGGTTTTGGTCAATAGTCGTGTTATTGTAAAAATCAAGGGCATCAGCCTCAAAACCGGCTCCAGTGTTTAGGTACACTTTAAAGTTTGTTTCTGTTTTCTTGACTAAGTCAGGTAATCCATCGGCATTAACATCCAATAGTGTGGCAGTAACATTTGCGGTACTTGTACCTACCCCAAAACCACCACCAAAGGATGAGGTTACCACGCCACCTCCACCTGAGGCATTACTACGTTTGCTAACATTTAAATCTGTAAGGTTAAGGTCTGTACTCCAGTTTACAGGGTTGGCGCTAAACTCATACCCCAAATTAAGTCGGACACTAACTCCTGAGTGTTCTGTAATCGTAACTTGGTCAGCCAACCCATCACCATTAATGTCAACCCACATTTTAGAGTTGCGTGTTGTACCACTACTGGCATTAATACCAGAATTGATGTTTGTTCTTGTAGGGTTTGAAGTGCTTGGGTTATCAGCAGAAGTAGAATTAGGGAGTACACCCACAATGGTTACACCTGCGGTATTATCTTCATTTTCAGCACCAGATACAAAAGTGTTTTCTAGCGTATGTTCTATTAAGCCACCCTTCATGGAGGTAAACTGTATATTGCCATCGGTAATCATATCTGGGTAACGGTCTCCATTCACATCTATATATTGGTTCAATACCTTGGACCAACCATTGCTCTTTGTACCTGAGCCTCCTATTTCGCCAGATCCTTCATTAAGTGAAATAGATACTTCATGGTCAGTTGCGGTTCCTTTTGAAAACGACCGTTGCCTAAGACCTATAAAGTTTGAGGTACTACCACCTACATTGGTCAACTCTCCTTCACTAATATGGATATCTTGCAAATTAGGCTCACCAAAACGCCCCAACTTACTAACCAAGGTTGTATTGTCAAATCCATATGTGGCTGGTGCCCTTTCGCCTGTAGTATCATCCACATCCACTATAATTGCCATTGCATCATAGCTCAAATCGGCATTGTCCTGATGGTATAACAAATATCGTATGGCTTCAATAGCAGTAGAGCTTGCTTCACCATTGTCTACCTGATCATTTAAATCTTGAGCATTGGCACTATTAGAAGCAAATACTGACATGTCTATATTGCCATCAAATACATCCATAACAATGTTACCATTATCAACTATAAGATCACCATTTTCCTGATTATAATGGTAATTAATACCTCCATTGTATAAAAATTGTCCCCAACCTCTATAAGTCATTCCAAAAAAAGAGGATTGTTGTGCAAAAAATGGCTTGCTGAGTGTTTTTAGGGTAAAAGAAGGATAGTTATTTTGTTCGCTAGAAATCAACTCAAAAGTTATAGACGTAGGGTTATTTAAAGCAAAATCCTGATGTTCCATATAAAATGCCGAATATAGCATTCCATCAGGTGCATTAACTATAGCTTCAACCTCTCCTTTTGTTAATGTAAAATTATCAAAAGAGTTAGATCCGTTTAAATTGGCTGAGTTAGGATTGGCCCCTATCTTAAAAACATAATCATAAAGAACCAATGGGCTGTTATTGGTCTCTCTATGCACATAAAACGTATCATGGTCTATAGTTGTAGCCACTCCATTTATCCTTGTTTTACTTACCCAATTGATTTTTATAGGAAAAGCATTTTCATGTATATTGTCAAACTGTGAGTAATCAAGGTTTTGGTCAAACATATTATGGCTTACCTTTAATAAATCGTTAGCACTATCATTTGCAGTATTTGGGTCAATTATTGGTGTAGGTAAATCTGTACCGGCAACAGCATATTGTGTTTCATTAACATTGTTATCGTAAGTAAAATAGCTCACCCCTGGATAATGGACTTCAGTGCCGTTTACAAATATTATAGGTTGCCAGCCAATGGTATTCCACTGCACATTGGAGTCGCTTTCTACATAAAATCTAAAAGCATAACTATACGCTCCTGCATTAGCAAACTGGTTAGGGATAGCTGCCATTTGAGATGTTGATGCTCCACTTGGTGTAACCGATTGGTCTTCATGATTATAAGTGTACACTATAGTATCAACTTGAATGTTGGTTTCATCTATTTGTCCATAATTTGGATTTGGTTCCCCACCAATTGTTTCATCAGTATCATGTTGATAGGTCGTTTTTTCAATAACAAACCGTGTATCATCCGATAGGGTCAATCCGTTTTGAAAAAGTTGATTCACTCCAAAATAGGTGTTAAAAGAAATAGTATTATCTTCAGGACTAGGGCTCCAACTCCCTCCGTTGTTTATCATATAATCTGTGGTTGCATCAAACTCTAAAAAACTTGTATTATGCTCGTCATTAGTGGTGTTGAATGTAGTAGCACTTGTACTACTATAGCTTATCGCTGGATTCCATGCTACTGTGCCTCCACAACCGTATTCTTCATTATGAATCCTAAAAAACAACTTGTCCCTTTTTTCAACCTGCACTCCCTGTTTATTGATGTTTTCAGAACTGTTTGATGAAGACAAGTACCACGCATTATTAGCTCCAATTGCAATGCTTTGGGTGTTTCCTGTGTCTTGGTTAGAGTTGGCTTTTTCTATGGTAAGCCTAAAACTATTGGTGTAATCATCACAAGTATTGGATTGTAACAAAGTAGCTACACTTGCTATATTTATAGTGCCACTATAGGGTGCTACCCATACTTTTACATGGTCAAATTGCGAATAGTCTGAACGCAACTTCTCAATAGATTCAAGCTCTAAAGAGTTAATTACATCTTGGCTTAAAGTTCCTGTAGTGATTTCATTTGCAGTTAACGAAGAGTTGGTGTTAAAACTTACTATAGGGCTATCACTATCCCAAGGAGTTGTATTGTTAAAGTTAACTATGTTGTTAGAGGCTATATCTATAAGTCCATCTCCATTAAAATCGGTAAAATACTCGTCTGTTTCTGTTCTTGTTCTACTAGTGCTTCTCCCTTCACCAACACCCAATGGACCAACACCTAGGTTAGCATCAAACCCAAAGGTATTGGTTCTAGACTTTGTGTTGTCAAGTTCAGTTATATTTGTAATAGAGGTTTCAGCCCCAAAACCATTAAGCGTACCAAGGTTAGGTTGGTATTTCAGTCCTAAATCTGTTTTATAAACCTTATCAGGAAGTCCATCTCCATTAATATCTATAAAACTAATCTTGGTCTTTTCTTTACTTTGGCTATAGTTATAAGATGAGCCTATAGTACTGGTAACCGTTGTAGGGTTGGTGCCTATTCCAGCACCTCCTCTTACCCCTAAAGAAAAACCCGAAGTAGTCCCTGTACCCAGTGCCGAACCACTTGTAACTATATTAGCAACCCCGTTAAAATCTACAGAACTGCCTCCCCAAGTAACAGGAGTAACAGCATTAATTATTTGGTCTGTTCCCAACTCATCATAATATTCCATAGTATTGGAATAAAAAAGATTTCCTTCAGTATCATATTCTGAAATTTTGCTCAATTGCATTTTTTTAAATGTAGACTCAATATAATCAAACTCATAGCTTCTAACAACCTTCCACCCATCATCATCTTTATAACGAATCAATATTTTGGTCAATAGATCCTGGGTTGCCATCATAGTTCCTGTTCGTGCATTTAATTGGATATCATCCCTTATAATATTAACAGAACCATTATTAGTAATAAATTTGACTTCATAAAAATTATCAACCCCAGCTTTTTTAGTATATTGAATCCATCTAGGTTGAAATGATTGGGCTGACACCCCATTAATACTTATACTCTCATCTTTATCATAATAATAATCTACCCAGTTCCCATAAGTATCTGATGAACTATTTAATGCCCAATGAGTTATATTGTCGTTTTCATCCCTAACTACAGAGTTCTCATCAACCTCATATATACCATTATATTTAGAGCCACCATACCAATTCATGTTACCATACTTATCCCAAACTTGCCATATATAATTTTTAGGGGAATTACCCCAACGTATAATTTTAAAATAGCTCCCTTCTTTTCTTAAATAAAATAACTTTTCGCCATTAGAACTGGTATTATCATTTCTCAGCATAATACCATCATAACGATGAGGGTTAGTATAGTCACTACCTACTTTCTGCACCAAAGTTTCCCCATTCAATTGGTAAATCTCAGACTCGTTATAAGTATCAAATCGTGGTGTTCCCCAACGCGTATCCAAGGTTATGGCTGGTAATTGAAGGTTCCAACCAACTCCCATCCAACCATTTCCAGCCTCGCTATTATAATTGACACTCAAGCTAGGCATCATACCATTACGACCAGTTGGTAACTTTATAGGAAAATAAGTTGAGGCTATCCCATTTGAATTTGGTGCTGGAGGCGCAATACTCACCACACCTGCACTTGGGTTGGCATATTCCATATCGGTGATGGTAGTTGGTGTAAAACTAGAGGTCTCAGCCATTTCTGGTACCTTTATTACACCATTAATATAATCGGTATCCCCACTGTATTCCGAAACCACCATAGAATTGGCATAGTCCAATTCTGTTACAGGTAAGGCTATCCATTCTCTCTTTTTTCGGTCAAAAGCAAAAGTGCGCACATCTTTGTCACTATAACCTACAGGTATTTTGGTCTTGTCGTACTTTAAATGTAATTCAAAATTAGTACTATCAGTAATACCTGACGTTTTTATGCTATAACCTAGAAACACTCCTGAAGTAACATTAACAACATCAGAGTTTACTGGGCGTAATGCTTCAAAGTTAACACCTCCAACCTGCAATTGGCTTTCAGTAACTGTAGGTATGTTCGAAAAATTCTTAACAGTTAAGGCTTCTAGAGATATAGGCGCTTGCATGGGATGCTTAATAAGAGAGTGACCTTTATGGGGTTCGTCAGTAAAGACATACTCCATAACCGCATCGTTATAAACAACTTCAAAATTCCCCTCAAGACTCAACCCTTCGCCATAACGTATTGATAAATGCTTCAAGCCTTTAGGAACCTCATCCAAAATTGTTTCAAAAACACCATCTTTAACTGGTATTGATCTACCCAACGCCTCAACAAGTGTGCTGCCATCTTCAACAAAACCCAATAAATGGATTTTCCCACTATAATTTACAAGTCGCTCTGTGCTAATATGAATACGTTTAGAGCGTTTTTCTACAAGCTTAACTTGTAAGTTTTTAACCTTATACAAATAAGGAACATCGGCTCTTCTATTAAAAAATATTTCATTATTACCTGCTTTTAGTTGTCCTTTTAAAAGATGTTCTTCCACTCTTGTCCATGTGTTGTTAAGTTTTAGGGTTTGGCCTCCATAAACACTAAAGCTATTGATGCTTTTTGTAGTTTGCTCTGCTGCGGACACACCATATAGATCATATGTTAAAACCATATCATAATGATCAAAATCAATACTTTCAGGAAGATGTAATGTAAAAAAGTTGTCTCGTGGATTTTCCTTTTCTATCGCTTTGCTTATACCTATTATAGCTTGAGACTCCAAGGCATGGAAAACTGAAGAAGCACTGTCTTTTACAGAGTTACTGGTTGTCGTTTTAACATTGGATTTTATATATGCCACCTTGCCTCCAGTATGGTACTTATTAATATAATCATACTGCGAAGAACAATTAATGTTAGGCTGAAAACGATCAGTTCTTGACAATATTTGCTCAATAGGCTGCCCAAAAACAAGCACATTACTCAATAGTGACGTTAATAATGTACCAACAAAATAGGATGTTCTAAGTGATTTAAAAAATGGTTTATGCATAACAAAAGCTAGGTTATTTAATTATAATTTTGTCTGTTTTTACACCTAATGAAGATGTGGTTCTTATAAAGTACATACCGGCAGATTGAAGATTAAAAGGTAGCCTATAAGCCGATTTCCCATTAATAACTGTATGTGACAATTTTGCCCCTGTAACTGTAAACACTTCCACTGTAGCTTCAAACACCTCTGTAGCTGTTGCCTCATAGGTAAAAGTAGCATTAGGCTCTGATGGGTTTGGATACACCGCTGTTCTTAAAGCACTATTATTTTGACTTGGCGGAGTCAATTGAGGGGTTTCATTATCTCTATTTGGGCAATTATCTTTAAATATAAAGGACTCGGTAAGAAAACAATTGCTGTTGTCAACACCTGAAATCTCAACCCTTAAAATTTTTCCAGCATAAGTATTATAAATAGGGTCCTCATGACAATAGTTAGCGTTTATGGTATCAAAAGTAAGCGTAGGTTCTTCACTAATCAAAACATCGCTAATAAACCATCGGTACGTGGCTGTAGTACCAGAAATTAACACGCTAGCATCTATAACGAATTCCAAATCTCCATTTTCAAAATAAGCAATATCATACCCTATATTTGGATAACCAAAATCTCCTGGATAATAAAGACAGCTACTGCAAATGGTTTCCAATTGCGAAACTAAATCCAATTCAAATTGGGGAGCCACAAAATCTACGACTTCTACAAAAGTCTGCCCTTCGCTATCAGTCACTGTTACTATATAGGAACCATAGGGTATATCGGTAAGCGTTGTTGTTCCACTATGCGCATAATTAACAACACCATCAATTCCTTCTAAATTAGTTACATAATTAGGGAAGCCCCCATTAATGTTAACTGTTAAACTATTATGTAATGGGTCGCATCCATTGATTGTGGTTAATATCACATCATAATCTTTAAAACCTATTGTAATAATGTCCGAAATTTCACAGGATAAATCGCCACTAGTCACAATAACCTCATACAAACCAATTTCATCTACAGTTAATGTACTCTCAGCTTCTGGCAACAACACGCCATCATGATACCACTCATAGGTTGCATCTGGGTCATTAATACCTTGCACTGCATCGAGTGTTATTTCTGGTTGATTAGTAGTTAAAAATTGATCAGGTCCCAAATCCAAATTAAAATCCCAAGGATCAACAGTTATTTCTGTTTCAGCCACAAGTCCTTGTGGGTCATGAACTATAATATGGTAGGTTACATCAGGTTCTACGGAAAAAGTATATGTATTATTATTTGTAGTATCTTCTATGTTGCCTTGATTAGATTCAACTACAATATGATAGTCTGGTTTTCCTCCAGTAATATCAAGGACTATTTCCAACTTATCTTTTTTACAGCCTTGTACTTGAGCCTGTACAATCATTCGAGGCCCTACTCCAAAAGTAAATTGATCGTAAATACTTCGATCGGAATCAAAAAAAACGTCTTTGAAATAAGCTGTTTTATTATTCCAATCAATTTCACCTACATAATACTCAATATGTTCACTATCAAATTCAGATACTTCATCATTTCCTATATACTTATCTTGTAAAAGCCAAAGGGTCTCTTCTGGATTATAAGTTAAATAATCCACTAACTCATCTGTTAAAAACAACTTAAAATGTATAGGTAACTTGTTAATTTTTTTACCTGTACGCTGCGCTAACCATACCTTATCCCAAAACTTAATTCCATGTTCATTTTCATTAATCAAACTAGGACTACGATCATTATCTCCAAACACTAGAAAATAGTCGTTGGGTATGTTTTCCTTCTCTTGTTTTTGCATGTTGGTTTCAACTATATCCCCTATCGCAGAAACCAAATGGTCTTTTAAATGTGTACTTTCACTCTGCAACTGATTGAGTCCAGAAATAGCATCCCTACCAAAACCAAAAATCCTTTCAGGAAATAAATGGTTATTGGCTTCATCCCAAAAAACAATATTCTTTGAACTTAAATATGATATATTCCTATTAAGTGTTAATCCATATTTTAGTGCTAAATAACTTTCAACTCGGTTACGTTCATTATCGCTAATCTCTCTAGGAAAAGAGATAAACTCGGGAAAACTTCCATTAAAGTAATTGTCTTCATAACTTTGAATAGAATCTATTTGTGTGGGTTCTCCAATAGAAAAAGTCGTTTCACCTTCTTGTCCATAACTTTTGAATTTTTTATCAATAGTATAGTTGTTGGTGTGGTAAAAGTTTACGTTGGCATTTTTGTTACTTGTGTAATCAGCATAAATTTCATTTGTAAAAACATTTTTGTTATTAAAATCAAAAAAGTTTCTGATTATAGATTCTGTCTCAAAAATTGGCACAAAATTTTCTCGCCATAAGGTTCCTAAATGAGAAAAAGAATTTGGTTTTTCAGGTTCACCTACAAAAAACACATTCCTTCCGGTAGTATTTTCCAAGGAAGCTATATATTCCAAACAGAGCTTCTCAGCAAAGATTGAAGGATTGAAGTTAAAAAGACTTTTTTCCGTTTCACCACATTTATTGATCGTAATATCTGTTTGTGCTGAGTTGGGAAATACTCCATTTTCAATATTATCCCAATTTGATATATACCAAACTTCGGCTCCAGGAACACCTCCTGGTTGGTTTTGGGCATTGATAAAATAAAGATTAAATACTATAGAAAGAAAAAAAAGAAGTTTTGATTTCATAGATACAGTGTGCTATCATTAAAAATTTCATTTATCAAGAAACTAAAAATAACACACAATGCGCAAAATAAAAGCACCTAAAAAGTAAGCAAAAGCACAGTATTAAAACAACAAAAAGTAACATGAAAAATCATAAATATAAAAGCAAAAATCTATACCTAATTAAAAGTACTTTTATGCTTCATCTTATTGGTTTAGATTAATAAGACTTACTTTTTGCTATTTAAACAATTTTAACGGATACTATATAAATCCTTTTGTTTTTGCAGCAATTATCATATCGCGATCGCTCATAAATTTGTTACCAAATTTAACCTTAACATGTGCACGTCTCTTTTCTAAACCAGATTTTGTGAGAGGTAACAATGCTATCAAATCTTTCATCTTAGCTCCATTGGACATTTCATGTAGAATTTTAAGATCAAGGTCGTCCAATACAATAGCTGAATTCAATTGTTTTCTCATTAAATCAATAACGGTTTTGCTATAATAAGAATCGTTTTCAACAAGTTTAGTTATTGAAACTACCAAATCTAAAAAAACAATATCAGATTTTATCAAAAAGGCATTAGGATTCAACGAGGTCAAAATATTTTTTAACCTATGATTATCAGTATAACTTGTACAAACCAATAACTTACAACTTGGGTTTTTTTTAATAATCACCTGACCAAGCACTTCTCCATTTAAAATATCATATGATTTACTCGAGGGAAGATTAATATCTAAAAAAGCTATGTCAAATTTGTTATTATTTAATTCAATAGCTCTAATTTTTTCTATAGCTTGACCACAATCTAACGCTTCAGTAATATTAAATTTAATATTCACTAAGTCTTCTTCTACAAATCTCAATGCTCGTCTATAACTATCAATAATTAACGATTCATCTTCAACAATCAATACTTGGTATTTTTTTTTCATATTCAGAAGCGATCAATTATTAGACTATGACAAAAAAGTGCATTAAACGATTTAGTTATTAAAAATTCTATGAATTCAGCTAGGTTGAAACGAATCCTATAAAATCTGATATTTTTTTAGACCCTATTAAAAAAACTACTATCTCACTTATGTTTTTCCTTTAAATTATAACTCAATTCCAGTGACTCAACCACAATTGTTATCAAAACAAAAAAAATACTCTTTAAAAGAATATAATTAAACTAAATAAGGTTTTTATTTAGAACATATTGCAAAGTAAATATAATAATTTATTTAACTTTTCAAACATCATGAAATAACTCTTAAAAGTTCATCTATCACTTAATAAGCAGTTTTACTTATTAAGGAGGGATTGTACAAAACTAAAAATCAACCAAATCCATTATTCCTATCAGCTATTAATCTTTGATATAATTCATATGCGCTACGCTCTACCCAACATTCAACAAGTTTATTATCTTTAATATCCCAAATGGCAATCCCAGAAAACGATACAAATTTCTGGTCGGGTTGTAAACAAAAAAGTCAGATGGACATTGCATTGATAAAGCCATTTTATACATTGCTTGTTTACGCGCCTTCAATATTCCTGCAAGGTTACATTTAGCTAAAGTATCTAACCATATTGCTACAGAGCGTTTAGAAAAAGTGATTGGCACTAACGAGCTGGCACCTCATGGTTTGGTAGATGTATTTTATAATGGCAAATGGGTTAAATGTTCGCCTGCGTTTAATAAAGAACTATGTGCTATTTACAATGTAGATGTTTTAGATTTTAATGGTACCGAAGATGCAGTGTTACAAGAATACAATAAAGACGACCATAAATTTATGACCTACATTGAAGATTATGGTCATTTTGAAGATCTGCCTTTGGAATTTATAAAGGACACATTTAAATCAAATTATCCTAGTCTTTATGAAAGATTTGAAGGTCAGGATCATATTACAGTTTAAAAGAAGAACTGTTTTTTTAAAATACAAAAAGCCTTACATTTCTGTAAGGCTTTTTTTTGTACACAATATTGATCTATTTTTTGAACCAATCAGTAACTTATTTTAAAACTTTATCTTTTATCCCACAACTCATTACCTAGATATAGCTTTTGGGTGAGTAAATATTCGTAAATATTATTGACATTGTCTCCATTGAGAAATACGATATATCCGTTCTTGGATTGAGGAAACATGATTACCAAAGTACTTACCCCGGGATCTTTACCTGTATGTAACATAGCAAACTCACCATCACTAAAACCTGTCAGTATTTCCCAACCAAAACCAAAGAAATCATTCTCTCGCAATTTTACTTGATGTTTTTGCATTTCTTGAAATAGCTTTTTATTAAGTTCTGCTCCATTAATTACATAGGCCACAAACCTTCCATAATCTTCAACAGTGGTTAATAGATTAGCCGCTGCATTAGCCTCGTAATACTTAACAGTTTTAATATTATTACCATTTTCGTCAAAGTTTTGGGCATATCTTGATTCATCCATGGAAACATCCCACCAGAACCTTGTATCGTTCATTCCTACAGGTTTAAAAAGAAACTCTTGTGCTAACTCTTCAATAGGCCTTCCTAACTTATTCTCAATTGCTTTTCGAAGATATTCAAAGCCTTCTCCTGAATACTGGTACTTTTCACCAGGTTCAAATTGAAAAGTTAGCTTATTTGAATCAGTCATGTACCTCCAATTCGGGAAGCCCGTTTGGTGGGTCAACACTAAATAAGGTGTTAATTTTTTGTATCTATTGTCCTCTTTTAAATCTGGGTCTATCCAATACTTATATAACGGTTCCTGTAAATCCAAAAGTCCTTTGTCCACTAATTTTAAAACTGTTAAAGCAAATACTGGCTTTGTTAATGAAGCTACTTTAAAGATGGTATTGTAAGGTGCTTTTTGGTTTTTATCTAATGTACCATATACTTCAACCTTCGTTAATTTACCATTCTCAATAATGCTCAAACCTAATGCTGGAACATTGTTGTTTTTAAGAAGTTGTTCAATTTCGCTTACCTTGTCAATAGAAGTTGTTTCTGGGTCTTTGTGATCATAGCTCAATGCTTCGCTCAATACCCAATCATCGCTTTTTAATAACCAAACATGTGTAAACATTGCTATGCTTGTTAAAACATCTTCTTTTCCATTTTCTCTAATATAGAAATGATGCTCTCCTTTTTGAATGGCGCCATATAATTTTCCGTTATTGAATAGTGGAAATACTTCCAAACTGTTTGCGTTGACTTTACGTATCGGTTTTTTCTCTGGGTTTGAACAAATGTATTTTTTAGTATTATTAAAAAAAGAGTTCCTGTCCTGAAACCCGCTTTGGTCGTGATAGAACTTTAAATCATCTGCTATATGATTTTCTAAATAGTCTAAATCACATTGGTTAAAACCTCTTTCAAAAAACACACTGTCTTGCTTCTTTAAGGTTTTGAAAAGGTCAGAATTTTTGTCTATTTGAGCATTGATTTGTAGTGTACTATATACCGTTAGAACAACAGCGAAAATGATTGTTTTGATTTTCTTCATTTTTGATAATTTTTTGTATTGATGAACATTTTTTGTAAATGTCAATTAAAATACATCATTACATGAAAAAAGCACCTGACAATAGCACGACAAGTACCCGCTAATACTATATTATACTGAACTTGAGCTGAAAATAGAGCCTTCCTTTTTTATCAATCTCAAATGCATTTCTAATCACAATAAATAGGTTTGAAAGCAGTAAGAAAATCATAACCACAAGTATAGACTTGCTATTGAGGTCTAACCAATTTTTTAAAAATGATGCCGCCATAAAAATAATCACCGCTAGGATGGTCCATACTATTTGAATTGTAACCAGTTGTTTTGTTATTGCATTGAACTCTTTTTTTACAAACATAATTATGAGTGGCACAATAATATTTAGAGGTGGTATTACTGTAAAAGGTAATGCAGAAAAATTAATTAGTTTAAGTACTCCTAAATCTGACTCTATTGTTTCATCTTGTTCTAGAAGTAAGGAATTCTCTTCTATTTCTAAAGCCTTTGCAAGCGATTTTAAGGTATATCCTTTTGGTTCAGTTCCTGCTTCAATACGCTGTATGGTTCTAACAGAAACACCAGATTTTTCGGCTAATTCTTCTTGTGTTATGTTTAACTTCTCTCTTATTTTTTTTAATCTAGACATGGTATCTCCCTTATTAACTCTTGTTAAATTAAGAAAATAGTTTGAGACGTTCATTGTTGACATTGGCAATTGCTATATATAGTTTAAAATTAGTTTTTAATAACTTTTATTGGTTTTTCATCATCTAACTGCAGTATATACAAGCCCGCATCGACACCTTTTAAATTCACTACGCTATTATTTTGATCAATGCTTCCTTGCTTAATCAGCCTCCCTTTGATATCAACTATTTTAAAGTGCGTTATATTTTTAATGCTTTTTACCATTAACACATCTGATGTTGGATTTGGAAAGATTGACATGTTATTCTGATTAAGCCTTATAGTATCTATTGAGAGTGTTGCAGTACTGATTGTAATCTCGTCAATTATAGCTGTTATATTGCTATTACTGAAACCCGTCATTCTAATCTCATCGATGTTTTTAAAATCGTCGTTATTAGATAGGTCATAATCTGAAAAGCTACTTGATGCACTTAATACCACAGCACCAATACTATTTCCATCTCTATAGCTTGTCATTGTAAAATTACCTAAAAAGCTAAACCACTGTATTATAATACTATCTAAATTAAATTCACTACCATCGTCTGATGCCATATTTAAAGTGGTAGCTTGTTGCGCAAAAACTGTTACCGTATTTGGTGAATTGGCACCATTATGATTTATAGAGCCTGAACCTTCCCCATCTACAAAAAACGACCAGCCTTGTAATGAACCATTACGTGGTAAAAGATCATATGCTGCAACATTAGCATTTGAACCATCAAAGGTTGTGGTCCCAATAGCTGGTTGGGCTGAAAGTGTTGTAACCAAAAAGAAAACTACTAATAGCCCAACTATAGATTTTGATTGATTTTTAAAGTAACATTTATTCATAATTATTAATTATTTGATTGATTTTTATTTAAGTTTTAACCTTATATAAAATGCGATTTGATTATAATTTTAATACTTTAATAGGTTGTTGATTGTCTATTTTTAAAAAATACAAACCTAAAGGCAGCTTTGTTAAATTGATTTCACTGTCATTTTGATTTATTTTTCCTTGTACAATAACTGCACCCTGTATATCTATTATTTGATAGTCAACTTTATCATAAACATTTTTCACATTTATATAATCGGTTGTAGGATTGGGATAAACGGCAAAGCCATTTCTATTAATATCAAACTCATCTATTGATAATGATGAGGCGCTGATTGTTATTTCGTCTATTTTAACATTCATATTGCTTACCCCACCAAACCCCAAAAATCTTATTTGATCTATGTTATCAAAATTGGTGTTGCTTGATACATCGTAATTGTTATAACCTTGTGTAGCAGAAATAGTGAGTTGGCCAACAAAGTTACCATCTCGATAGCTTCTCAAGCTTACATCACCTGTAAAGTCTCCCCACTCTATAACTATGTTATCTAGGTCAAACTCACTGCCATCTTCGGATGAAATGCGTATGCTAGATAAATATTGTTGGGTAAAAAGACTAACATAACTAGGATTGGTTGTTCCGCTGTGATATATAGCTCCTGCACCTGGTCCACCTGTATCATATCCATCCATGTAAAAATCCCAACCTTGTACCGAACCCGTTCTTGGAAATATGCTATAAGGTGCTATGTTAGCATCAGTACCATCAAAGGTTGTAGTTCCAATAGTTGGTTGTGCTGAAAGTACTGTTATAAATGAGAATGATAGGAATAGCCATACCATTTGTTTTTTTGATAATGTAATATAGGTTAAATTCATAATTGTAATTGTTTTATAATTTATTGTTAGATGTTAATATTTGTTAAGTTGATATATCTTAAAAAGTGAGAC
The DNA here is from genome assembly GCF_039524015.1 of Gaetbulibacter jejuensis. Classification (NCBI taxonomy): domain Bacteria; kingdom Pseudomonadati; phylum Bacteroidota; class Flavobacteriia; order Flavobacteriales; family Flavobacteriaceae; genus Gaetbulibacter; species Gaetbulibacter jejuensis. Next base: position 220,257 of record NZ_BAAAGF010000005.1, read on the forward strand.
ATGGTAATACATCATCATTGAAATAGGGTTCTTGATTTACCCAAAACATATAGTTTACTTTAAGAAAGTCTTTAGCAAATGCGTGAAGCATGGGAACTATATTTTTTCTTGCACGCTCACCTTTATCTTCTTCTTCGTTGTAGTCTATATCTGCTCCAGTTTTACCAATGTAATTGCCATCTTGAATAGCTATGCCTAGTGGTACTGTAAACCTTCCTTCATGCATTTGGGCTAAAGCATGATTTAACTGTGCTTTTCTGGTTACCATTAAATCAGGACCACCAAGACCCACACCAATACTTTCCCCATAACTGTAAATACTTCTTAAATAGCCTTTATCATCAAATGGCAACCATTCTCCTGGAATAAAGTTGGCGTAAATCATTGTAGTTGATATCGGAAATGCTTGTTTTAATGCTAACATATTTTCCTTTATTCCTTGGACATAATTTGATTCCGAAAAGGTGGAATCATCCTCTTGTTTTACTTCTATGGCTGTTTCTTGTAAGTTGATGCCTTCTATAATACCATCGAATTCTTTACCCAAAGCCTTTAAAAGCAACGCAAATCGCTCTCGTACTTTTTTATTCCAGCGTTTGGTTACCCAACCATCAGGTTCTCCAGCATCATTATATTGCATTATTGCTCCTTGGTCATATTCACTGGAAAGCAAATAGGTTGGTGCTGCAATGTATTTGGGATTGAAAGTAATATCCTGTAGCTGAATGAATAGCTTTTTATCATGCTTTTTCAAATATTCAATATCTTCCCGTATCATGGCAAAATCGTAGAAACCTTTATTTGGTTCTAAATCTTTCCAAGCATACATAATTTGGGCTCCTTTGAATGCAGAATGTTTTAGAAAGGAATGGTTTCTTATGGACTCTCTGTCTCTTGAAAAATAAACGAAATGCCTAATGCTATCTTGTAATACTGGGCATTTTGCATCCTCATACTTTTTATAGGCATTTTTATACTTTTCGGAAGGATTTTGCCCTACTATTAGATTCACATAAAACAATGCAGTCACTAACAGAATTACTTTGGAAAATAGATACTCAAGATTAACTACATCATCTTTCATATTAAATATCTCATTTAATAATTAATTTAATAGGTGTTAGGCCTGCAACTTTTAATAGATACATTCCAGAATTTAAACTCGTAACATCAATTGAATTATTAGATTTAGTTTTTCCAGAAGATATCAAGCTACCTTTTACATCAAAAATTTTATACTCTAAACCTTGTTGCAATCCTTCTCCTTTTAAAACAACAAAGTTTTCTGCAGGATTAGGATATAGCTTAACAGAAAGGAGGTCATTGTCAGGAATTGACAAACTACCATCGATTAATTTAATAATATAGTTATCTCTATATTCAATAGCACTTACTATAGTTTGACTAGCCGTTTCGGGATTAATATCTACTGTATTTTCAAAATGTGCTGCAGTATATATATTATCTTGTGCATCAACGCCTAAATTATTAGCATCAATAAAATTAATACCACCTAGTTGAAAGCCATTCAAAAAACTACCGTTTGAATCCAATATACTGATATAAGCATCGGAAGCATTACTCGATTCTTGAGTTAATGAAAAAACATTAGCGGAAGGATCTAAATCAATAGTGTTAGAGTAGTAACCAGCTGTTATGATGTCACCATTACTATTTACCTCAATATCATAACCCAGAACGGAATCATTACCTTCTAAATGTTTAGCCCATTCTACCCCACCAAATGGATTAATCTTCATAACAAAACCATTATAAAAACTATTAGAAGTTAAATTGATAGGGGCTCCTATAATATCATGATTGAAATTAACAGTAAAACCAAAATATCCAGTAACAAAAGCGTTACCAAAATCATCAACAGTAATGCCATTACTAAATACATCACCACCATGAGTAATTCCTGCACTTACAAATTCACCGGCATTATTGAGGTGCAACACATAACCTGCAAAACCATCTGAAGAAGCCGTAAAAAAATCTTCTTGGATAGGGTTTGGATTTAAATCGGAAGTGCCTGAAAAATAGCCTGTAATGAACAAATCCCCAGAGGCATTAACAGCCATATCAATAGCCAAATCTGTATCTGTGCCCCCATATTGCTGTGAAGCAATGTAATGACCATTAGTATCTAATCGAAGTAAAAATGTATCACTAGCGCCCGTGCTAGTTAACATAACATTATTACTTCCTGGATCAATATCAATAGGATCATAAAAAAAACCAGAAAGTATTATTTCGCCTCCAGGCTTGTAAATAATAGACAAGGCCTCTTCAAAACCTGTACCTCCAATACTTTTTGCCCAAACAAACTCTCCATTGATATCTAGTTTAAGAATGAATATATCTTGTAAGCCAGACGAAGTTAAGTTGAAACCTGCACCCTCTGGGTCAAAATTTACAACTGTTTCATAATTTCCAGTAATGTATACATTACCAAAAGAATCACTTGTAATAGCACTCCCATGCTCGAAATAATCACCACCTACACTTTTAGCCCAAAGTAAATTACCATTACTATCTATTTTTTGAATAAAGGCATCATAAAACCCGTTAGAAGTTAATTCTAATGTCCCATTTGGGTCAAAATTTGCGGTGTCTGAAAAATAGCCCGTAATGTAACTATTACCAGCATCATCCACATGCATTGCTTTAACCACATCTTCTCCGTTACCTCCAAAACTGCTTCCCCAAGAAAAGTTTTGTGATAAGGATAAATGAGTAATTACTAATAAATTGCTTAAAATAAAGTACTTTTTTAAATTCATTTTTTTGATTTTTGATTGATTAAAATTTTTGGATTATATTTTTTACATAATTTTTGATAGTATTTAAATTGGCTTTTTTTGAGGTATTACTTTCTTGAAACCCTTTATAACTAACCAAAAGCCCAACACAAGCTCAAAAACTCCTGTTGGCGCATTTAATGCTAAATACTCAACCGAAATGACATCAACTATATTAAACAGTAGTAGCACGCTTGCTGCTATTGACAATATGGTTCCTAATATTCCCCAAACAGATAACCATTTAGGTATTAACTTGGTTTTAAAAAATAAGATGTACAACAGTAGGTTAGCTATACTGATGGTAAACACCATAAAAATGTGGTTAATGTAATCTCTTGTGATTTTAAGTACATTACCGAATGCCTCAAATGACCATTGATTTTCAGAAGAACTCTTAACAAATTCTTGACTTACTACAAGAATTGATAATAGTATAACCGAACCAATAATCAAGACAACTCCTGAAATGATTCTAAAACTTAAAAAGCCCAACACTAACCTTTGATTATATTTTTTCAGTATTGGGTATAACAAAATAGCAAAGCCTACATAGGTTAAAGACAATATGAATTGAAAAAAAGCGGCTATTGTTACCTGCATGGTATTTGTTGCAGCTTCTGTGAGATATTTAGGTGAATCGATAGCTGAAGCTATACTTAAAATGCCTGTTACCATTCCTAAAATGATAAGTATTCCGGCTAATTTTACGCTGTTTTTTAATAGTTTCATATCCTTACTCTTTATCCAATACATTTGTTTTGCCACCTTGAGATATATGCATTTGATTTTTTTGGACGTCAAACACTATTGCAATACCCGCAGGCTCGTATATAAATTCACCTTTTTCTACAGCTTGTAGATTCATTACAGAATCGCCCGGTGCTTGAAGGTGTAGTTGACTACCAGATCTGGTTACTGTTAATTTTACCGGGAAGGTGTTGCTTGAATAGACCCCTAGATATTGCTCCAATTCTTTGGCTTTTGGTTCATAAACCCTGAAATCGGGAATCTCAAAATGTTTGTTAAAAAGGCTATTGACAATAGTTACAGAAATTGAATTTAAGCTGTAATTCAAGCCATTGGACGTGATTGCAAATGCTATATTTTTTTCTGGAAAATACCTTAATACAGATGTGAATCCATCTATTTCCCCATTATGACCATAACTGGATTCATTATAATATTCTATTTTGAAAAGCCCCATTCCAAATTTGTCTTGAATGATTTGCATTTTTGAAACACTCTCGGACGAAAGTATTTTGTTGTTAAACAGAGCTTCCGTAAAATGTATTAAATCTGTGGGGGTAGACACAATGCCTCCCGCACCCATATCGATGGATGGATCGGTTTCGTCCGTTTTTTTCCATTGCTTCTCAAATTGATAGGCATAGCATTCATTGTTTGTGACATCTATTTTACTTCCAAAAAATGTATGATTTAAGTTTAAAGGCCTGACAATTTCATCTTCTAAAATCCTCGCATACGGTTTTTTATAAAACTTTTCTAGGATGTACGATAGTAATACATAGTTTGAATTGCTATATGCTGCTTTCTCATCAGGATTAAAATCGCTACCGCCTTGAGTAATGATTTCCACCATCTCTTTTTCCGTTTTTGGGCGGGTGTGATAACTTAAAAATGCTTCTTTGTTATCCGTGAAACTGCGGATACCACTTCTATGATTTAAAAGGTTTGAAATAGTGATACTACTTGCGTTTTTTATTTCAGGAAAATACTTTTCTATTGTTTGATTAAGCGATATTTTTCCTTCTTTTATCGCTTTAAAAGTCAATGTTGCTGTAAACAGTTTGGAAACTGACCCTATTCTGTATTTCGTTTCTTTATTAGGTTTTTGTTTCGATGCCATATCAGAATAACCCACTTGTTTATTGTAGATTACTTTTCCGTCTTTTAAAATTGCTACACTACCCATGAATTTTTGATTTACTTCAAGCGTATTGAAATAGCTGTCTAGTTTTTGGGTGTTTATACTTTGAGCCAGCCCCATTTCTATTTTTAACATAGAAAACAGGGCTAACAAAAAGATAACTGTTGTTTTTTGATTCACTAAAGCCACAATTAATAAGATTTACTATTAAGGAGTTTGCAATTTGATGAGTCTTACACTTACCCCAACATCACTAACTACAACTCCTCCATTTCCTTCTGTCTCATTAAAACGGAAATAATGATAACCTTCTGCAGCAGGGGTTGAAGTCCAAAAATATCCATATGTCCCTTTGAATATAAAGTTACCCTCCACTGTTCTTGCGCCTCCAAGTAAAGATTGAAACTCTCCATTAACAAGTTCCGCAGTGCTATTTTCGACTTCACTAAACAAGGTTTGCCAATGCTCTTGAGTAGGCAATCCCCAACCCTCTGGTGGCAATTGTGAAGCTGCCTCCCAAGTGTATAGCTTTCCATAAGTCTCACAGTTAGCCGACTCCTCATCATAGCACCATGATGAAGTTGATGTTGCTGTATTGGTATCAAAATTGAAATTTTCACCCAACCATATTTGATCACCAATTTTTACAATTTTATAGCGTTGCCCATTACGTTCATCTAATAGTGAGTTTAAATGCGCTTCTGAAACACTTGTAGCGGATGTACAGTTATTGGCATCTCTAACTGTTATTGTATAATCACCAGATTCAACATCTTCAAAGGTATCGGATGTTTGAAATGTTGTACCATCTATAGAGTACTCATAAGGTGCTACACCTCCTGTAGCTGTAGCTATAATTGTGAATTCTTCTGCGGTAGCTGTTACTGCCAATGTGCTGTTTGCACATGGGTTATTGTCGTCGTCATTAGAACAAGATGTTGCTAAAAACACTACTATTAATAAAAAGATTGATTTGATTTGATTGTTCATTTTTTGATTCATGATGTTTGTTGTTTATTTAATAAATAGGTTATTTTTTAATGTTTTGTATTTGGTTATATACCTTTTCAATCTCGGATAGACTTGGTTCTTGTTTCATCCATTTTACGCGTTCTACTTGTGTACCCATCCATCGATAAAGCCAACTAATACCCCATTTTTTGTAATAAGTATCTTTTTGTGTGTAGATAGGGTCTGTTAACGATTTTTCAAAAGGGACGATTTTGTATTTAGCTTGTTTTAATCTTGATATGATTTCAGATACATAATCTGCATTAATAGCATTGTCGTGGCATAGATAAATATGCTTAATAGGACGCTTATAGATTGAGGTTGCCATCTTCTCATAAAAGTTTAAGAGCTCCATGGTCTTATCTACATATTGTTCACCAATAGCTTTAGCCTTTTCAATATCACCGTTATTGAGATAGTATTGATACACGGTATCAAACATCCAGTCGGAGCTTTCAATGGTAAAAGGTGCTATTATGTAATCTTTTGATTTAAGATATTCTCTAATTTGTATATGCTGGGTTGAGTCTTTACCCATATCGTTAAAGGGAAACCGAAAGTATTTAACTTCTTTATTATACTTTAAAGAATAATTTTTGGTTAATACTTCACCTTGTTTAATATCTTTTACAAAACTCTCAAAGCTGACATCTGAATATCTGGGGTGGCTATAGGTATGATTGCCGATTATGGCCTTCTCATCTTTAATCCATTGCTCCAATACTTCTTTGTTCTTATCTATAAACTCTGTTTTATAAACTTTATCCTCGTTAATGAAAATGGCAAAGGGCACCTCTAAAGAATCTAGTACATTTAACAGTAATGGCGAGAAATTATCCTTTTTATATTTGGTTGTATTAGGTACATCATCAATAGTGATGGATATGGTTTTTTGCTGTGAAAAAACCATCACATTTACAAGAGAAATAGCACCTAGGACTATTAATTTATAGGTCAGTATTTTCATGGTTTTATTACTCTTTTAAAGAATTGATAATCGAAGCATCAACCCAATAAATATCCTTATTACTCGTGTAGAATAAATATTTACCGTCTTGGGTTACAAATGGACACAGCTCATGACCTTCTGTATTTATAAGTTTTCCCATATTTTTGGCTTTTGACCACTTACCTGTAACATCCTTAAAACTGACATATAAATCTCCTTGTCCATAACCTTCTTTTCTTATACCACAAAAAATGAGATATGCTTCATCCGGAGACACAAATACATCTGCTTCGTAAGCTGTTGAGTTTATTGAATTACCAAGTAGTTTTGGTTTTTGAAATGTACCTTGTTTAAATTCAGAGGAATAGATATTAAAATCGTGCTGTCTATTTTCTACTGCGTCTTTATTGGATGAAAAGTACATACTTCCATCCTTTGTAAGCGACATGTAGTATTCGTTTTTGTTGGTGTTGATATTCGAGCCTGCATTAATCAATTTTGTATTCCACTTGTTACCCTCTCTTTCAATATACCAGATATCATAATCTTCTTTTGCATCGTCACTTTCTAACGCTTTATTAGATATAAAGTAGAGTCTGTTTTCATCGGGTGATAGATAAGGGTCGTTTAAACTGTACTTATCGTGAGATAATAATACTTTAGGTTTGCTCCAGGTTTTACCTTCTAATTTGGTATAGCGTATTTCTGCCATTCCATTAATGTTCGCTCCATAATAGAATTCGGTAGCTTCCTTATTAAAAATCGAACCGAATTCAGATTCATTCTTTATAGAAATATGCCCTGGCGCAAAAATCTCTGGAGTTAAACTAGGTGGTGTTTGATCTAGATATTTTAATTTTTCCTTATGACAATAAGCACCACTTAAAATTAAGCTTATTGGGAAATAACAACACATCATTAATATGTATGATTTCATCTTCTTCATTCTATACCAAATTTGCCTGTTATTCCTTCTAATATCTTTTTAGGATTATACCCTACACCTTCTTTAAAAACAGTTTCCGTATTTTTAATTACAGTAGCATCTTTATCTAAATTTCCATCTAGAATTACAAAGTTGGCTCTTTTATCTATTTGAATGGTTCCAATATCGTTACGTCCCAATGCTTTAGCCCCATTTCCTGTCATAATCTGAATAGTCTCTTCGGTTGAAAATCCTGCCTCTATAAGTAGTTGGTAATTTCGTTGGTCACCAAATCCGGGAAGTACATGTCTTCCTGCATCCACACCGGCGCATAATAACCCTCCCATTTTATAATATTGATATTCAAATTGCATGATTAGTTTCAATCGATTCTCTCTCAATACATCTTTAACTTTTCTGTCAAAACTTATTCGTGTCTCGTTGTACTGATTACGTAAAAAAGGTGACATCGCTTTTATAGTTCTTTTATCTGCATAGGCTCTGTTAGGTATGCTGGCCTCATAGATAGATAAAGTTGAGGTTAAAAGCACCTTATTATCAATCATTAGCTGTTGCAATCGTTTTACGTCTGGATCATCAATAATAAGTTCATCCATATACTCACGTCCTCCATTACATTGTCCATAATCTTTATTGCTTCTAAAATCACTTGTACTATTCAAGCCGTGTTCGATAGCGTCAATTCCTAATTTGGTGGCTTCTTCAAAGGTTACAGAACATAAATGCCCTCTTACCTTTGCACCATTTTTATGGGCAATTTCAATAATTGTTTTTAAATCATCAGGATTTGTATTGCGATAGACTTTAAACCATTTTACACCTTGGTCTAACCAATACTGCATCGTGTCTTTCAGATGTTCTGTGTCTCTTGGAATAATCATATTGGGATTGCCACCTTGTCCTGTGATGAAGGGTGCACTGGGAATAATGTCTGGTCCAATTTGTTCCCCTTTTTCTATTCGTTTTGATAATTCCAATTCTTTATAAGGTGAAGCTGCACCGCAAGTTTGAATGGTGGTTACCCCAGAAGCTAAATATAATTTAGCAGCTACGTCACCTACATCAGGAAACCTTGGGATGTGCAAATGGTTATGCATGCCTACTATACCGGGAATAATGGTTTTTCCTTTAAGGTTAATAGTTTTAGCATTACGAGGAATTATTATATCAGCATTATCACCCACCTCTTTAAAAATTCCATTTTCAATGATTACTGTTTGATTTTGTTTTATAGCTTTACCTGTTCCATCCACTATCGTGGCATTGGTAAATGCCATAAAATCTTCATGGTATTTTATGTATGGTTTTAAGCTATCTGATAGTTTTATACTTTGATTCTCACTGTTTTGTTTATCTACAAATATTTTACTTTCTGTAGTGTTTTTACAACTTGAAAAACAAAGTAGAAATACAATAAAAATGTATTGACATATTGAGTGATTAATAAACATATATTAGCTTTTGTTAAATGAATTATAGGTTAATTTTCTCCAGAGAAATTCTAATGGTCCTTGTTTGAAATTTCTCAACCATATATGTGTACATATGATTTGAATAGCCCAAATTGCTATAACAAACCCTAACAGTTCAAATCTTGAAAAGCTATTGTACATTCCAAAACCGTAGCCATAAAATAAAACTCCTAAAATGATGCTTTGAAAGATGTAATTGGATAAAGCCGTTCTACCTATTTTAGAAAGCGTCTTAAACTTTACATTCCTTAAATACTTCTGATATATCCCATTTAATACTAATATATACCCAACACCCAAAATTTCTTTAGGAAACGTAAAAAGCAATGCATTACATGTGCTGATATTTGGAATATGGTCTTCGTATGTCCATTGATAATAGCGTAAATAGTTTATTACCAATCCAATTATTAAAACTAAAACCGATATATACCAATAGTACTTCCATGATTTATAGTCAGAAAAAATACCTGCTCTAAACAATATCATGCCAATAATCATCACTATTAAAGTTGATAGAATTAAAGATTGATAATAGAACTCGCCTTTATGAACCTTATGATTTTCATAAGAGTTTATCACTCCTTGCCAATAGGTAGGTTTTGGAACCTCAACTTCTTCTGAAAGATTAGGCGACTTTTTAGTATATCTGTTTTCCCAGGAAGTGATTAACTTATTGTCTTTATCTGTTCTTTTAGCCTCTTCTTTATTTAGTACCTCGGTATAATTTGAATGTGATTCCTGTCTTTTTGAAACACTCTCGTACGATTTTATGAATAAAAAGGAAGCTAAAAACAAAACAATTAACACTAAATTCTCACTTTTCATAGAACGAAATGGAAGCAAAAACAAACCACAAATAGCATAATGATACAGTATATCACCATCCCATATAAAATAGGCGTGAATGACCCCAATAACAAACAACCATAACAACTTTCTAGTATATATATCCAAAGCTACTAAACCAGTAACTTTTTGTTGGATACGCTCCATGAAAATCACGAAGCCAACACCAAAAAGCAAAGCGAACATGGTGTAAAATTTGCCTTGGGTTAAAAAATACACCCAAAAGCGTGAATGGTGATCTATGGCACTTTCATAACCATAGTGCCAAGAACTCCATGGATTGGGATAAACAAAGGACTCTATATTTATAAATAAGATTCCTAGAATTGCAATTCCTCTTAAAAAATCCAAGGATGGAATACGCTCTGTAGCCGTTGTAGGTTTTATATTTTTAAAATTCTCTTCAGTCATTTAATTATTCATTGCACTTTATTCATCAAAAACAATCTTACTTAACTCCTGAATATCTGGTATAAAGCCATAATCAGATTTTGATATAATAGTAGAATTCGTCAGTAAAGCTATGGCTAGGTTGCGTTCAGGATAGAGCAACAATAAAGAACTTGAAGATGGTAACTCTCCTAAATGATAATATACTTTCTCGTCATCTTTGTTTTGACCGATATACCAGCCCAAACCATAGTTAACAGGTTTATTTTTTCCATCTAACTGATTATGGAACATCTCTTTTTTAATTGTTTCATCAAAAATATTGTCATTGATTATTGATGCACCAAACTTTACCAAATCATCCGTTGTTGAAAGTAATCCTCCAGTTGCGTAAGAATAACTTAAATCATACGGTATGGCTTCTTCACCGTCTGGATAATAGAATTTACTCTTATTGGGCATTATACTATCCTTAACTTCGCCAAAAGTATTTTGCATATTTAATGGTTTCCATATATTATGATGCATATAATCTAAATAGTTCTTTTTAGATATATTTTCAATAGCTGCACCTAATAGTGTATAGTTAAATGAAGAGTATAAAAATTTAGATCCTGGTTTTACAACCAATGGATCGTTTTTAAAAATTTCAAGAGCTTCTGATAAACTGTTGTAATGCTTCTGAACAAATATCTCATCTAAACTTTTTCCATAATAATCGCGTATACCTGCTAAATGGCTTGCTACTTGTTTGACAGTAATGGGATGTTCTTTAATTGGAAATTCAGGAACATACTCTTGAATGTTTGCGTTTAAATCCAATAACCCCTTGGAGTAAAGCTGCATAATAGCTGCTGCTGTCATTGTTTTGGATACGCTGGCTATTCGAAATTGAGTTTGATTATTGACTTCTTCCTTTAATTCAACATCGGAATAGCCATAGCCGTTTGAAAAAATGTTATTACTGTTTTTAGAGATTGATAATTGCAAGCCTGTTAGGTTATATTTTTCTTTAAACTCGATTGCCCAATTTTCAATTTGATTCGTTAAATCTTTACCATCAGTGATTTGAGACTTACTACTTTCATTAACCTCTGTAGGGTAATTAGACAAGGTGACTTTAGCCGATAGTATTCCCGATGATCTTTTCCATTCCCCAAAACTATTTGAACGGTAGTAACAAGCAAAATCTTCACGATCCTTTTTAGATTTTGTTACTCCAAATACTGTACCTGCTACAACAGTGCTAACTTGAGGAATTGAGATTTTTTCGTTATTAACTACGACTGTGTCATAAGAAACGCGATTGGGATACTCTTTCATGTATTCTTCATATTTACTAGTAATATACTCACGGTCTTCAGCGTTTAAAATCCATTCAAAAACAAGAAAAAAGGAGCTATCCGTAATATTATGTGGCTCCTTTAATTCAAAATCTAGCCAGCCTTTCTTTATATCAGATATTTTTATAATTTGTTCTTTAATTAAATCTTTACCTGGCTTATTAGTTTGGCTATCTACAGACATTACTCGAAATCTGACTTTAAATTCTGGTGAAAGATTCTTTGCTATATATAATGATGCACTGGTAATAAATTTTAAATCAGAATTCTCTTTAACAATCATTAAAGCCATTGCGCTACCAGCTTTATCCTTATCATAGTGTAGTTGCCCGGATAACAATAAACTTTTACTATTACCATAAGCTTCAAATTGTTTTTTACTCTTTTTAAAAGTCAACTCTACGGCATCTAGTTTGGTAATATCCTCATTAAGTTGAACTACTGTACTCAATTTATCTGAAAACGATGAAACATTGATTGTTTGAGAAACAAAACCGAGTGATGAAAAGGTTATTGATGATGTTAAATTTTCTTCTGGAATTTGAATTTCAAAGCTACCGTCCTCGTTAGAAATTGTACCTACTTCAGTATTAAAAATTCCAATATTTGCATAAGGTATTGCTTCATTTGTGTTAGCATTTATTATTTTTCCTGTAAGCTTTATTTGAGCGTTACTGATTGTTATAAAAACAAATAATGCTAAAAAAGTTAAAAAGTTATTCATATTTTTTTTTGTTTCTATTGGATTTCAAATTATACTTATTCTATTGCTCTATATCTTATTCGCCAAAGCATCGGTTCATAGGTTTCAACATTATACCACACAACCTCAATTGTTTCGGGAAGGTTAAACTCGTTATATTGATAGACCCATTTTGTTCCACTCTCGACATTTTTGGTCATATTGCTTTGGGAGATATTCTTTGCAAAAGTTGCTTCATTACCAAAATATGGTAATGGTTCAAATGGCAACATATCATTAATTCCAAAGTATGGTTTTAATGCATTGTCATATTCATAGTCAAAGTACCTATCTTCAGTTTGACCTCCATCTTCTGGCAAACTGTTTCCAGAACCTAAAAGTTTAACTTGTTCCACATTTTCTGTACTATTATAAAAGAGTGTTACATACTCCAAATCATTATCGTCAATAAGACCTTTCATTTTTCCATCTGGATAGTACACATAATTCTTACTACCCACTAGATTACCATTTTTGAAGGTTTCAGCCTTAATCATTTTACCCTTCATGTTATAATAAATTTTTGTTGAATGACTAAACTGTGGAAAAGAATAATCTGTATAAATTATTCTAGACACTCGATTATTCTCATATTCAAATTCGTAATCTGAACTTTTATTATTAACTGGGTCAGTATCTTTACGCATAATCAATTGATTATTTTCATTGTAAAAATATTCAGCCAGTAAATTGTTGTTATAATCATATACCTTATCCACCAAAAATTGATTTTGGATTGGCCGTAGATTATTATCGTCATTACTTTCACAGCCTGCAAAACATAAAACAATTACTATGATCATTTTACATAATTTGATTTTTTTCTTCATATCAATTCGTTTTAGAGTTAAAAAAATAATCTTAAATAATATTTTTAAAATCGTAAAAGGACATTTCCAAGGATTAAATCTTGCAATGCCCTTTTCTGCTACTAATTAAAGGGAGAAATCATATATTAATTACACTGTTTACTTCGTCCTTTTTTTTTTTACTTAAAACAGTTACTTATTGTGAAAATCAAATTCCTAAAATTTCGTTCTTTATGGCTAATTTTAGAACGAAATGTTATACAATTTTTTACCGCAAACATAAATAGCAGATTATCTTAAAACTTGTAAAAAAAGGACATTTTTAAAATTGCTCACTTAACTTGTAAAAATCTTTAGGACTAAAACCTGTAAAAGTCTTAAAGTCGTGATTAAGATGCGCCTGATCAAAATATCCATTTAAATGAGCAGCTTCTGTCAAAGTTGACCAATTGGTATTGCTTTTAATTACTGATTCAAAACGTACTATTCTATTATACAGTTTTGGGGTAAAGCCAGAAAACTCTTTAAACCGCCTTTTAAATTGTTTTTCTGACAAACAAAATTGACTGGATAACTCATTAATTTTTTTATTACCCCCGCATTTTTTAATTAGCTTAATTGCTTCGGTTATAATCTTATCATCATTTCTCTTGTTCTTTAAAAGTTTTATAAAATAGTTAGATAGAATATTTATACGTTCTCTTGTATTAGACGCTAATGCTATCTTTTCAGTAAGCATATCGCCTTCCTTACCTAACAATGTATTTAGTGATATAAACTCTTTATTGAGTTCGGATGCTGGTAAATTAAACAACAGAGGCAGTGCAAATGAATTTAACGATACTCCAAAAAGATGGTAATATCCTTTAACTGAAAAATGATTTGGCTCATTGGTTTGACCTTGCACAGCAGTGAATAATAACTCTGAATGTTTTTTGTTATCTTGAAATGCAAAGGTTATTTCTGTTAGGCTGTTTGCAACCACCCAATAAGTTTGATTGGCCTGTTTACTTAAATCCAATGTACATACCCAAAAGTAACTGACTATATCTTTTAGTTCGTTAGGTGGTGGGATAATATTATAATGCATTATTCAAATTTTGATATTTCATATTGTAAAATTAGATGTCTATTTTTTCCTTTTCAAAGATTCTTTTTCAAACCGTTAACAAACCGTTAGCAAGTGATAAAATTCTTATTACTCGTAATGCATCACTTACAAAGTATTGGGTAAAAAATACATTAAGCAATACCAAAACTTATGATTAACTTTGCTTTGACCAAAAAGATAAGTTTCATTTAAGATTCTTATTTTGATAGTACTTATTAGAGTTACTCTCATATTTCCACAAATAGCCAATGCATTACAAAACACAGGGACAAGAAACCGAGGCTTTATTAAAGTTAATTGACAATAATAAAAAATTAGATAGTTCTGCTTTATCCAAATTGTTAACAGAACATCGTATTGATAAGTTAAAGTTAATAGCTGAACATACTATTGATGTTGTCTGTTTACATCACCCTGCTGATGGAAGATATTTATATGCTAGTCCTTCTACAGAAAAAATAATGGGTTATACTACTGAAGATTTGGAAGGCAAAGTGCCCTATGATTTTATCCATCCGGATCACTTCGTAATCCTTCAAAAGAATATTTCGGCCTCTACAGAAGGGCTTTCTACTAAACCAGAAAAACTTGAGCTTCTTTTTAAAACAAAACATGAAGGTTATCAATGGTTTGAAGGTTATACCATTCCTTTATATAATCAAAAGGGTGAAGTTGTTTTGGTTTTGAGCTGTACGCGAAATATTCAAGAACGTAAACTGGTAGAAATAGAAAGGCAAAAAAGAGAAATTATTCAGCAAAACTTACTATTATCTTCGGCATTGTTTGAAAAGAAAAAAGCCATTGTAGATAAGATAGAACATAAAATACTCGAATTAGAGCCTAATTTGAGAAAAGAATTGAGAAGTGTTTTAGCCCATATTCAAGAAACTTTAAATCTTGATGAAAGTTGGGACGATTTCTTGATTCATTTTAAACAGATACATCCAGATTTTTATAAAAACATTTCCAAAGCTCACCCTCAATTATCTAAAAAAGACATCAAACATCTTGCTTTTATAAAACTTGGTATGACTTCATCAGATATTGCTAACGCTTTGTTAATGAAAAAAGAAAGTTTGAGAGTTAGTAGAAACCGGTTAAAACATAAGTTAGGGTTAAATCCTTCTCAAAATCTATATGATTTTGTTCAAGATTTTTGATATCTAGCTCTTTTCTTGAAAGTTTGCTAATTGTTGTGTTTTCAAAATATGGTTTGTTCCCAATAATAAAAACAAAGTAGTTACAACCAATAAGGGCATTTTACTTATTTTCAATTGAACATTGAACATGTTTAGTTTTGGTGAAAAATCAAAAAATATCAATAAAAAACAGATTATACCGATTCCAATTGTTCCTATCATAGCAAAGCGAAACATTTGAATATATTGGACATCTGGAAGGCGTTCTGTAGCTTTTTCAGCTTCTAATTTAAGCATTAATTTTTCTGTAAAATCTTCTGATGTATTGATTGTACTTTTTTGGATCATTTTTTTTGCGATGTCTTCTTTCATTTTTATTACCCTATTTTATTTTTTGTCCGTTTATTGATTGATGACGATTTAAAAATCGATTTATAGCAAATCTTTTAATTGATTACCCAGCAAGCCTTTTAGCACGATTTCCATATTCTTTCTTCCACGGTGTAAATCCACTTTAATCTTTGAAGAAGTAAAATTGGTTATCTGTTGAACTTCCTTTAAGCTCATATCACAAAGATAAAATAACCTTAATACTAGTGCTTCATCTGCCTTTAATCTATCTAAAGCTAAAATCACGTATTTTTTTTGTTCCTCTTCCTTAAGATAATGGATTGCTGTTTTGTCATTTGCTAATGATTCAGTAGAGTTTAAGTCATCCAAATCCGAATAGCTTTTATTTCGTTTTAATTCATTGTACGCTGTGTTCACAACAATACGGTACAACCAACTTGAAAAGGCAGATTGATGTTTAAAACTATTTGCTTTTTGAAAAACCTTTAGAAAAGCATTTTGAAGTACATCTTCAGCTTTTTCTTTATCTTTTAAAATTGAGCAAGCCAAAGAAAGGGACACATCCTTATATTTATTTACCAATTGTCTAAATGCTTGTGTGTCGCCTTTCTTTACGCTTTCAATAAGTGCTGCGTCTATGTCGTTTTTATTTGTCGCCAAACTTATTTCTTAAAAAATGTGCAACCACTAAACCTATGGCACCACAAATAAGAATTGTACCCCAAACTAATAAATCGGTTGAATCTTCTGTAAGGTCCATTGTGGTAAAAATGGTAGAAACCATTAGTCCAACTCCCAAGCCACCTACTATGCAACCTATGTCTATATATTGGGCTTTTTTAGAATTTGAAGGTGTAGCGAGGCCTTTTTCAATCATAGCCTTCTTGATCAAGTATGTATATTTTGCAATAATAAATACTACAATAACTACTCCTGACATTAAGAATAATGCGCCAAGTGCTTCTTGATAATTTTCCATGTCTTTGTATTTTTTTATTAAAATTAATTTAAAACTGTGGTCCCAAAACTTTCGATAAGTTTGTTAAGAAAGGGATCATCTTATCACTATTAGTATATACCACTAATCCATAATCCTTTTCAGGGATAAACATTGCATAAGCCTGAAAGTCGTGGTTATTACCTGTATGCATATGCATTGTATAACCCTCTGTTATTTTTTGAGTAAATCCTAATCCCCAGCCAGTTTGTCCTACCTCTTGTTTTAATGGATTATCATCCTTAAAATGCGTATGCTCTTTTAGCATTTCATTAAACGTTTTTTCTTGAAGTCCTTCTTTTTTTAACATAGCAATAATAAATTTTGCATACTCATTTGCTTCACTATGAAGACTTGCGTAAGAGAAAAAAGTAGTTCCATCTCCCGACCCAGCTCGTGGACTATCGTCTATAGGCTTTCCTTCTTTATCATGTCCAAACACCTTGTGTTTTGCTACATAATCATCCCAAACAAAAGTTGAATGTGGCATTTTTAAAGGTACCGTCACTTCGTTTTGAAATAATTCATTTAAGTCTGCTTTATAGCCAACCCCGTTTTGCATCCCAATAATGGCTGCCAAATATTGATAGGCTTCCCCAGAATACATAAAATCTGTTCCTGGCTTAAATGCCAATTTTATAGGTTGGCCATTAGAATGGTTTGGAAAACCTGTTTGATGCGCTAAAACCATTCGAGCGGTTATCAATTTTGCTTTTTCTTGAGATTCAGGAACAATACCTGGGTGTGGAAGATATTCATAAAGTGGTTTGTCTAAATCCAACTTCCCCTTCTCAACCATTTTCATTACAAAATAAGCAAAAATTGGTTTTGATAAGGATGCTGCTTCAAAAATGCTATGGTCATCTACTGCTATTTTGGTTTCCATATTACTCACTCCCATTGCTTCATGATAAACAACTTTGTTATCATTGATTACAGCTATGGAAATAGCAGGGATATTTTCGGATTCCATTATTTCCTTGATTTCAGAGGTAAGTTTGGCCGCTTTAATAGTTTTATCATCTACAGTTGTTATTGTTTCCTTTTGCGCACAGGCAAATAATGTTGTTAAACAACAGACTATTGTAAGTGTTAAATAAATTGGTGTGTTTTTAAAAGTCATCTTATTCTTGATTTATATGATTATAATTTTGTTCGATGTGAATTCACAATTATAAGACAAGATGACTTAAAAAAAGGTTGCAGAAATAATCCAAATTGATTGTATCAATCCATTATTGAAAAAAATTATAGGCTTATTAAATGATTTTGAGTAATCAAAATAATATAAGTTAACCAGTTTTTATAGTTTTGTTTCCAACAATTTAGCGTTTAAATTACCAAAAGCATTAACTCATAAAAACACATTCAGAAAATATTTTGAATTTCTTTAATAATCAGGTCCATTTTGTGTCATCCTTGAGGATTAAACTTGTTATTAGTATAATCATTGGAGTTTTTTTATCGTTTGTGATTATTTTTCTTGAACCTTTTAACACGAATGAATATAAATCTAGTTTTAGAACACTATTACTCATTGGATTTGGTTTTTTATTGTCTTTAGTTTATGTAATTCAAAGTGTTTTTGAAAACATCTGGTATCGTAGATTCAATAAAGTTTGGAAAGTCTATCATGAAATAGTTTCTATATTAGTTTTTTTTGTTGTTTCGGGAAGTGTTATATTTCTGTATAACACTAAAGTTATCAATGGTTTAGATTATTCCATCGAAGCTCATTGGTGGTATTACAAAAATATTGTCTTTGTTTTTATTCCCATTCTTACACCACCATTATTTTACTTACGAAACAAATTAGGGGAACGTATTTTGCCTATAGATAAAAGTATAGTTATCGTAACAGGAGAAAACAAAAAAGATTTTCTAAAACTTGAAAAAAAGAAATTACTCTACATTAAAGCAGTTCAAAACTATATTGAGATATGTTTTTTAGAAAATGACACAAAAGTATCTACAAAAATGTTCAGACAGACGCTTTCTAACGCACACAAACAACTACCCTATTTAGAAAAATGTCATAGGTCTTATCTTTTGAATATAGGTAATATTAAAAAAATAAAAGGTAATTCTCAAAATGCAAAAGTATCTTTTAATAATGTTGAGCAAATGATACCACTTTCAAAAACATATTATAATAAAATAAAAAGTAAATTATTCATTGAGTAAAAGCACAACCTATTCATTAATCAAAATAAGGCTCATTTCGTCACTTTTACTTGAATAGCATACGGTTTGTTATTTTATTTGAAAATCAAATTTAAAACATCTGTTATGTACGACTATCAAAAAACAAAAACCAAATTACTAACTATATCTTTAATTTTTATATCATTCTTTGGGTTTAGTCAATCAAAGGAAATTAACATCGAATTCATTGGTAACTGTGGATTGTATATGACTGATGGATTAACTAATATCTATACTGATTTCCCATATAAATCTGGAGCACATAATTATATGGAGTTCGACGAATCTGAATTGGATAGTGTAAAAGAAAATTCTATATTTATTTTTACTCATAAACACTCTGACCACTACTCAAAAAAGAACTTAAAAAAGATAATTAAAGAAAAAGGAGGAGAACAATTTGGAGTTTCTAACATTTCAGATTTAGAAAAATTGAATAATACAATAAATGATTTTGAGATTAAAGCATTTAAAACTGAACACAAAGTATTTGGAGTTTCATTTAAACACTATTCATTTTTAATATCTTGGCACGGTAAAAGGATATACTTATCTGGAGACACAACTAATCCTGAAACAATGGGGAAAGTTAAAAATATTGATTGGGCTTTTGTCCCTTATTGGATTTTAAACAACGCAAAAGAACAGGGAATCTCAATTGATGTAAAAATGTATTTTATTTATCATTTGTACCCCGAGCAAATTCCAAGTGCGAAAGCACAATTGAAAGAGGTTGAGAACATGCATCCGTTAACAGATCAAGGAGAAATACTCACTCTAAAATATTAAACTAAAAAAAATTGAGTTGGGATTAAATCTTTGAAAAACCAAATAAACAACTTTCTAGAACCATCGTGGTTTTATTGTTGAAACCAAGATACGTCCAAGTTTGGATTCAGAAAAAATCATAAATTGGATATTTTTATTTATATCATGAGAAATTTTTTAAAAATAATATTTTTTGTTTTTGGATTTGCTTTTATTTTTATCGCATATTCAAGTATTATGTTTTCCATCTCAAAGCTCTTATCTGATTCTAATACTGTATTTTACACATTACTGATTCCCAACTTCTTTATAACTATGTTCACTATTATGAAAATGGATGAAACCCGTCATGAAAAGAAATCTATTATAATTATTCTATCTATTATATTCCTGATATTAAATGTCAGATTTTTCTTGTTTAATTTTCATTATATTTTTTAACTGCTTTTAATAATATTTGTTATAAAAGCAAAAAACAAGAACCTGTGTTACTGTCAACTCCAAAGCGAAAGAACTCGAAAAGCTATATAGAGCAGCCGAGTTTATTCCAGAATGCGCCAACTATTCAATTTAACTGCTTTTGATAAAGATAGTGTAGATAAACGAAGTTAATTTAATTAATTTTAACGGTATCAATCATTTTATAAAGCGTTATGAAAGAGTTTGCTTATTCAGTTTATTTAAGCGAAATAGTTTTTCAGGTAAAAATTGCTCAACAAGCGGCAAGCCGTTTACCTGTCGATCCTGGGAATTTTGACCACATTGAAGTTTGGTGTTCAATTCAATCTATTCTTGGGGCAACTGCAAATGTTTCTAAAATACTTTGGCCCAGTTTAAAAAAAAGCCAAGGAAGAGGTGAAGAGTTAAGAAAACTGCTGGGTGTTGATGAAAACAGTGTTATTGCTGATAGAGGTATACGAAATCATTTTGAACATTATGACGAACGCATAGAACGTTTGTTTCAAGGCAAATCAAGTGTTAGTTTTATTGATCTAGCTTTCAACCCTTTTAAACCACAAAAGTGGGAAACGCCAAAATATTATCAAAGGGCGTATAATCAAGTTGATAGAATAGTGACATTTCAAAACGAAACTCTTGATTTAAAAGAAGTTCTTATAGCTCTTGAAAGCATTAAAACAAAATGCAGTGCTTATGTCCTATAAAGTTTATTGCTTTTGAAAAAGAAAGTGTTGAAATGAGAGTGTAACTTCAAATAATTAAATAACCATTATATTGGTTTTTTTAAACTAAAAACACTATATTTGACTGTTTTAATGGTTTTTTATGTTAGATATAGTTACAATAAAAGATGTAAAAGTAAAGTTAGGAGAAATTTGCAAACAACAACGTAAAATTCACGAATTATCACGTGAAGATTTAGCTGATGCATTGGATGTTTCTAGAACAACTATTCAAAATTTTGAAAACGGTAATAATGCAACATTAGATACCGTATTGAAAATTACGAATCATTTTGACCTGTTAGAACCCCTTTATAAATCATTAAAGGATTTAGAAGATACTAATAATTTAAATTCATTGTATTAGTATGTCTAAAAATAATATAATAGAAGTCATAATATTTGGTCAAGAGATAGGAAAACTGGGCTATGATATAGACAAAAGAGCGTCCTATTTTCAATACAACCCAGACTTTTTAGAATCGAACCAATACACGAATATATTTCCCTATATATTTAAGCGAATAAAACCAATACAGGTATTTAAAAAGTTTGAAGGAGAAACATTTAGGGGCTTACCACCAATGATTGCCGATTCTTTACCTGATATGTTTGGTAACATTATCTTTAAGGAATGGTTTGAGACCAAAAATAAAGAATTCAAAAAAATAACCCCACTTGAGCAATTAACCTATGTGTCCAATCGTGGTATGGGTGCTATAGAATACCATCCAACGGCTGAAATACCAAAATCATCAACAATTAATATTGATGAAATTGTTGAAGTATTGAATAAAGTGTTGGATTTAAAAAATGAAACGGCAGCAGAAGAATTGAACGATGCAGCACTGTTAAATATATTCAAAATAGGTACCTCTGCAGGAGGCGCACGTCCTAAAATTTTAATCTCTGAACATAAAAAGACAGGCAAAATTATTCCTGGAGATATTGAATATAGTGAAGACTATAGCCATTATTTGGTCAAATTAAGTATGAATGAAGAATGGGGCTATAACAAAGAAAAGGTGGAATACGCCTACTATCTAATGGCTCAAGAGGCAGGAATCCAAATGATGCCTTCAAAATTAATTGAAAACAAACACTTTGCAACCCTTCGTTACGATAGGCAAAATGGTGAAAAACAACATGTTCTAACAGCGACTGGTTTAACAGGATGGGATTTCAAAAAACCAGACAATGCTAGTTATGAAAACGTATTCAAATTAGCTTTAGATATTAAAGTACCCTACAAGGATATTCAAGAATTGTTCAAGCGGATGGTGTTTAATCTGGTTTTTGCGAACATCGATGATCACTTAAAGAACCACAGCTTTATATACGATAAAGAAACCAATGCTTGGGGTTTGGCACCAGCCTATGATTTAACATATCCGTTAAATATTAATTTCAATTACAATAATATTTCTAGAGCGCTGTCTATAAACGATAAAAGAGCAGATATATCTTTAGAGGATATAATGACAATTGCAGAGACTTATGCAATTAAAAATCCTAAAGGAATTATCAAAGAAGTGCAAACTGTAATAGATAGTTGGGATGCTATTACCAAAGATTTGGAGATCCCTGAAAAGGTGAGAAATGAAATTAAAAAAGAATTTACGAAACTAACAAACTAATTAAAATGTTAACAACCGAAATAAAAAATAAGGTACAGAATTTATGGGATAGACTATGGGCTGGAGGTCTTGCTAACCCTATTACAGCTATAGAACAAATTTCGTATCTGCTTTTTATGAAAAGATTAGAGGTCTTTAATCCTAAAACTAAAAAAGAATTCAAATGGTCTACTTATCACGAATATGAGGGGGAGAAACTTGTCACTCAAGTTAAAGATAAAGTGTTTGAATATATCAAACATGAATTGGCTGAAAAGGATGAACCTTTTGCGAAAGCCATGAAAGACTCGGTGTTTTTAATTAATACACCCTCTTTATTAAAGGATGCAATTGAATTTATTGATTCAATTTATAAAGAAATTGAAAAACAAGAAAAAAATAACAACCAATATTTTCAGGATATACAGGGTGATGTCTATGAGTATCTTTTAAGGCATACAAGTGAAGCAGGTAAAAATGGACAATTTAGAACGCCTCGTCACATCATTCAAATGATGGCAGAAATATTAGATCCAGATACAGACGGTAAAATTTGTGATTTAGCCTGTGGTTCAGCTGGATTTTTAGTTGGTGCTTATCAATACATAATAACGAAATACTCAAAGAAAAAAGTAAAAGACGAAAATGGTCTTGAAAAAGGAATTGATGGTACAAACTTAAGTAATAACCAGAAAAATGATTTAAAGAAAAACATTTTTTACGGATTTGATGTAGACCAAACAATGGTAAGAATAGGAATGATGAATATGATGATGCATGGTATTACCCATCCTAACATAACACATTTGGATACTCTATCCACTAGGTATGAAAAATTTGAACAAGAACAAAACATTGATAATATTCATAATGAGGTTATAATTAAAGGTAGTGTAAAAATTCTTAAGACATCTGAAGCGGATAAGAGTTCTAAAAATA
Source organism: Gaetbulibacter jejuensis (assembly GCF_039524015.1). Classification (NCBI taxonomy): domain Bacteria; kingdom Pseudomonadati; phylum Bacteroidota; class Flavobacteriia; order Flavobacteriales; family Flavobacteriaceae; genus Gaetbulibacter; species Gaetbulibacter jejuensis. The sequence goes on from NZ_BAAAGF010000005.1 coordinate 243,770, forward strand.
ATGACGATAGTTCGTCAGAAAAGTACAAGTATATACTAGCAAACCCGCCATTTACTGGAAAAATTAACAGTGAAACTGTATCAGATAATTTAGATAGGATATATCCAATTACAGAGAATAAGAAAACACAGAAGAAAGGTAGACAAAAAACGGTGCAATCAGAACTTCTATTTTTAGAAAGAATGATTTATATGTTAGAAGTTGGAGGTAGAGCATGTGTAATTGTTCCTGAAGGACTTTTGTTTAATTCATCATCATACCATGTTAAAACTAGAAAGATGTTGATGCAAGATTGTGATTTGCAGGGTGTAATTTCACTGCCTGGTGGTGTTTTTCAACCATATACAGGAGTAAAAACGTCTATATTAATTTTTGAAAAAAGAAAATTAAGAAGCGATGTGTTTCAGGATACTCATGTTTGGTTTTATGAAATGAAATCTGATGGGTATTCTTTAGATACTAATCGAAAAAAATTGAAAGAAAACCCATTACCTAAAACCATTAATAATTGGAGAAACAGATTCAAAAGGAATCAAAGCAATAGAAAATTACAACATTTTTCAATTCCATTTAATGAAATAGAGAGTAATAAGTTTGAAATTAATTTTAATAAATATAAAAAATTTGAATACGAGGCTGAAGAGTACCGCTTGCCAAAGGATATTATTGAAGAACTCGTTGTTTTGGAAGACGAGATTATTAAAAGCCTAAACAATTTGGATTATGAAAAAATATAAACTCACTGATATTTTTGAGATTCAAATTGGCAAAACACCTAGCAGGTCAAATAAGTATTACTGGGGTGATGGAAGTCAGTGGTTATCTATAAAAGATTTGAATAATTTAGAAGAAGGTAAATACATAGCTAAATCAAAAGAAAGTATAACTAATGCTGCCATATCAGACACAAATATTAAAATAGTTCCTCCAGGAACATTACTTTATAGCTTTAAATTGAGTATTGGAAAGGTAGCTATTACTAAAAACTCAATTTATACTAATGAAGCAATAGCAGCTTTCTTACCAAAAAAGAATGTCAATGTAAATATTGATTATCTATTCTATTTATTAAAAAGTACTGATGTTAGCAAACTAGCTCATGATGCTGCCAAAGGGAAATCACTTAACAAGCGAACGCTAGAAAAGATAGTTATTTCGCTACCATCTTATGAGGTACAAAGAAAAAAAGCCGATTTACTTAATCAAGTTCAAAATTCAATTAATAACAGATTAAAAACTATAGAATTATTAGAAGAATATTTCAAATCAGTTTTTCTTGAAATGTTTGGTGATCCAATTATAGATAACAAAGGAATAGGAAAGAAACCTTTATCCTTTTTTGGAGAATGGAAAAGTGGTGGAACTCCTCCTCGATCTGAAGAAAAATATTTTAAAGGTGATATACCTTGGTTTTCTTCAGGCGAGTTAAATCATACATATATCTATGATAGCAAAGAGCATATTACGGATGAGGCTATTGAAAAAACTAGCGCTCAAAAAATAGATAAAGGCAGTCTGTTGTTAGGGATGTATGATACCGCTGCATTGAAAGCTAGCATTACTACAGTTGATTGTTCATGTAACCAGGCCGTAGCTTTTGCTAAATTAAATGAAAAAGTTTGTGTACCAATTTTTATTTATTACAACATAATTTTTGGGAGAGACTTTTTTTTAAATAGAAGAGAAGGCGCGAAACAAAAAAACCTTAATCTAACCAAAATTAAAGAAACAGAAGTACTATACCCTAAAATATCAGAACAGCTAAAGTTTGTTGAAAAATTTGATTTATTTCAAAATCAATTAAGCAATTATCGAAAGTCTCTATCTCTCCTTCAAGAGCTATTTCAATCATTACTATACCAAACGTTTAATCAAATAGATAAAAAAGAAGATGAAATAGATATTTTATTAAATGATGAATTTGAGTTAGAGAGGCTTCTGGAGGAAATAAAAAATGCAAATGAAATTGAAACAACAACTCAATATGATATTTTAAAAGATAGATTGTTTCAGGTACTTGAACGGACAGAAGAAAGAAATTTAGAAAATATGGATTTTAAAAAAGGGATTGTTCAAGTTTTAGATAAAAGCAATGTCAAATTAGAATATAATAAGCTTTATAAATTAAATAATAATGAAGTTAGTTAGATTTAAATTATACTCTAAATTTAGAAGTCTTCCTAAAGATTTTGAGCTCATATTTAGAAATGAACGCGATTTAGAGATTAGTAAACTTAATGAGTTTCATCCATATTGCTTTGCGGGCTTGAATGGTAGTGGTAAGTCCAATGTACTTGAGGCATTATCTCTAATTTTCTTCTATTTGGAATGCTCATTTTCAAAATATCTTCCAGATAAATTTAAAGATTCATTTGAAAAAAAAGATTTTCCATTTGGTTTCGATCTGGAATATTTAATTTTCTTAAAATCGAATAGTTCACCTATTAATATTCGAATAATTAAACCTGAAAATAGACCAGTTGAGTTTTATAGAAAATCTGAAGAAGACAAACAGATAATTAAAGTAAGTACAATACCAATAAGAGAGGGAATAAACAAAAAGAATGCAGTTGCAAAGCAATATTTGCCAGATATTATTATAGGTTACTCTTCTGGTGAAAATGAAATATTGAGCTTACCTTTTTATAAAACTAAATTTGCACATTTTGATAATTATATGCAGTCATTAATGAATGATGAAGTTTATGATGGTAATCCATTAACAAGCCTCGTGTATATAGATTATAGTATGAGTCAAGCAGTTTTGTTAGCTAATTTTTTAATGAACAATCAAGATGATGATAATGATATTTTGTTTTCTATTAAGAAGGAATTGAATATTGAAAAACTTCACAGTTTCAGAATAGTTATAAAAGATTTTGAGGTTAAATCTAAAATTGTAAGCTCTAGAAAAAAACCAAAATTCTTATTATCTCAACTAAAGGATAAGAAATCATCTTTAATAGATAAATTAACTGCTTGTTCAACATGTTCATATCAAAATGGAAATGAATTAATTTTAGATTATTTTGTTAACTCTTCAACATCAAAAGCCTTTCAAAGACATTTTGATAACCCTTATCACCTTTTTAAAGAGCTACAAACATTGTCGGAGCTTAATCTACATTTTGTAGAAGATGAAATTAAAAATGAAATTTATGAGACAGACAGTATGTATGTTTCAGAGAAGCTTCCAAGACCAAAAGGAGAAGAATTGGCTTTTTATTTCAATAATTTTTTGATAAAGAAAAAGGATGTTGAGAAACCTATGCTGGTAAAAAATTTATCTGATGGAGAACATCAATTTTTACACACTATTGGAATATGTTTAATGCTTAAAGATAAGACAGCTCTTTTACTTTTAGATGAACCCGAAACACACTTCAATCCTGATTGGCGATCCAAATTTGTTAGTATTCTTAAAGACAGTTTAGAGAGAGGTAAGAGTAATAACTTGTTAAGGGATATTTTAATCACATCTCATTCACCTTTTATAATATCTGATTGTTTTCCTGACAAAGTAATTGTGTTTGAAAAAGGAGAGAAACCATTAAATGCAGTGGATATGAAATTCAACACTTTTGGCACATCTGTTAACATAGTACTTGAAGAAATATTTAATAAGAAAGAGAGTATCCCCGATTATTCATTATCTGAATTAAATAAAATAAGAGGAAGAAATTTCGAATCTTTAGAAGATATTCAAAAAGCTAAACAAGATGCGAGAAAGCTAGGAGAGTCGCCAGAAAAGGTATTTTTGTTTAGGGATTTAATATTAGCAGAAGAAAAAATAAAAAACAAGAAAAATGATTAAATCCTATAAGTTTATTGAAACAACGCATAGTAAGCTACACAAAAATGTCATTGCATTTTTTGATAGGATTGAAAATGAAACTGGAGTTTATTCAAGTTCTTTTTTTGATAAAGATTTTTATAATAAAATTGTTAAACACCATCCGAATATTTTAGAAGAACCATTAAAAAAAATTCATAATGAATTAAGAACCTGGTTGCAAAAAGATAGAACTGATTTTTGTGAAAAGATTAGAATGAGTAATGATATTAAAAAAATATGTAACAGAGAGGTAGTCCCAACGCTTCTAAATAACACTCCAGATAAATTAAAAGCCATAATCAAAAAATTGTTTTATGACCTATATGTTCAAGTATTAAGTGGAGATAATGTTAAGAATGAATATGGTAGTTTACAACAACACTTCGAAGAGTTTAAATCTCCAAATAAAATATTTAAATGTCCAACATGTGGTTTAATGCCATCAAAATCTAAAACAGAAAGAAAGGATGATTATGATCATTATTTAGCCAAAGATAAATTTCCTTTTTCTTCAGTTAATTTTAGAAATTTGGTGCCAATTTGTACAGATTGTAACTCCTCAAATGTTAAAGGAAATAGAGATGTTTTAAAAATCAATGGTAAACGAAAAATATTTTACCCATTTGATGAAACACATACCGGTATTAAGGTAGAATGTCAATTGAATAATGACAATGATAATGTTAAAGAAGATGACTTGGATTTCTCATTTGAATACACAACAGACGATAATAGAAATGAAGAAATAGAATCTTGGAAGGTTATTTTTAAAATAGATGACCGCTATAAAAAACGTTCAAAAGGTAAAGCTCAATCTTGGTATCAACATTATTGGCAATTCATATCAAAACCAAAATATAAAGGATTAGATATTAATCTAAAAAAAGAATTATATAAGGATTTTTGTTTAACTGATCCTGATATTGAATTTATAAAGCTACCAGTTATTAAGGCAGTTGAAAAATCATCTTTTGCTAAAGCTTTATTAGAATCAAAACTTTACTCAATGGAATTTAATCATTAATTTAATGAGCAAAGTAAACCAACATCAACGAGCAGCAAAAGCATGGGAGGTATTAATAAAAGTTGCAGAAAAGAAAGACTTTGTTAGATACAAGGAACTCGGTGATAAAATTGGTATACACCATAGAGTTGTTAGGTTTGTACTTGCGGTTATTCAAGATTATTGTTTGGAGAATAACTTACCACCACTTACAATTCTTATAGGTGATGAAAATGGAATGCCAGGTAAAGGTTTTACAGCTTGGGATAGAGACAATATTAACCAGGGAAAAGAGGAAGTCTATAATTACAATTGGTCATCACTACAAAATCCCTTTAGATTTGCATTGAAGGGAGAAAGCGAAGAGGATTTAATTACTACGCTTCTTGAGAAACCAGAAAAATCTAAAGAGGTCTATCAAAAAGTAAAAGCACGAGGAATGGCCCAAATCATATTCCGAAAGGCGCTACTAAAGGCATATAAAAGTAGATGTGCAATTTGTGGTTTGAGTTATGACATCGTTCTACAAGCTGCACACATAATACCTTGGTCTAAATGTAATCTTGGACAAAAAATGGATGTGTGTAATGGCTTGCTTTTATGTGCAAATCATCATTGTTTATTTGACAAAGGACACATTAAAATAGACAGTGATTATAATTTAATTATTAATCCAAAACTCAAGCAAATAACAAATCTAGATAAAAATTCAACTAGGAATTTTAATAATCAAAAAATAAGATTGCCTAAAAATAATCTTTGGTGGCCAAATTCAAAATATTTGGCAAGTCATCGAGAAACTAAACCTACATCATAATAGAATGTCTAAAATCAAGAAAAAATTTTATCATCATTTTTGGCATAACCCATCTTGCCAAAATTTATTTCTACTATCAAAAGAAGAACTGCTGGAGACAAAAACTTTTGGTACAGGTAAGAATACATTTACCTTTTCTACGAATAGAATTATTATTTCTAATGTCCAAGAAGGTAACGATGATGTAATGGAAACAGTAAAGTCAAGAAGTGAAATATATAATATTGATTTAGACAGTTCAATAGGCGAAAAAATTGAATATTTCAAACCAATTTTAGAGCAGTTTTTTGATAGTCGTTTCAAAAAATCTTTAGATAAATTGTCAAATGATGTAGAAAAAAAAGGATGGAAGCTTTTTATGAAAGTGGTCAAAATTCTAATTAATGAAGACTCGCGTGAGTCTAATATTATTAAACTATTACAACAATACGGCTTTATCGGTAAGCATATAAATAGTTTCAAGGAAGCAGAATCCAGTTTTGAAAAAATGTTAATTCCCTCAAAAGGTAATGAGTTAATCAATGAAAAAACAATAAGTACGTTTTTTGAAGGCATAAAATTTATCAAAGAATACTATGTAAACAGCTCATATAAAAATTTATATAATACAAATCAAATACTTGTAAATACATTAAATAGCGAAGATAATTTTACTTCAAGGGTTGAGCTATTTGGCAAATTGTATGACGCCAAAATATTAGAACCTAGTGCTGATGATGCTTTTATGGAATGTACGCATTGCGATCCATTAACTTATAGAGGCGTTTTTCAGTTACGTTTAAATCCCAAAAAATTAAAGAGCCTCAAGTGTCCAGTTTGTGCAAAAGAACTAACCTATTTTGTTCCTTATGAATTACATGAAGATATTTATAGCATAGTTAGAGAAAAAGACGGTCTGTTATTAAATGCCTTATGCAATAAATTAGATACTCATAAAATTAAATATCAATTGAATCCAACATTCTTAAAAAACATAGAAATCGATTGCTTATTTAAAACAGAAGAGTCAATATTTATTGTTGAAGCTAAAATGTATAAAATCAATACGTCAAAGGCTAAATTAAAAAGTAAAATACGGAAGCATTTTGGAAAGTTAGTCAAAGACATTACCCGATTAATTGAACTCGAACAGTTTAAAAATCAACCGATAAAACCAATACTTTTACTAAACATTCCAGACAAAGAGTTATTGACAGAAGTTAATCATGAGCTGAAAACAAAGAATCGTGATGCTATTTCACGACAAGTAAATATCATAAATTTAAGTTTATTAAAGTTTAAAGAAGAATAAGAGTTCGATATGAGTATAAGTGATAAATCGTTTTTAGAACGCTTAAATGAGAACCCGGATTACTTTGAATTTTGGCAAGACTTCCATGAATTTTGTATGGATATAAAAATTAATGATAAAGAATACTTTGTCAATTCACTACCAATTATCTTCAAAAAGATTAAAAATGATGGGGCTGGATATGCAATATATCAGGGTTTAAGAAAACTTGCAGTAGAAAAACCATCAGAAGCTATTCAAATTATTGAGCTTATAGAAGAAAAAAATAATAATGAATACCTAAACTTCATTTCTTCTTTGTTAGGTGGGCTATCCCAGAGTAAATCTAAATATACCTATAAAGATAAAATCCTCACACTTATTAAAAGCGAGGAAGAAGCTAAAATAAATAGCGGAGTTAATGCAGCATATCAAGTGGTTATTAGCAATAAGCAAGAAGAATTAAAATTCATAAATGAAGTTAGTCAGAATATTATTCAGACCATTGAAAAAGGAAATATAGAGGATTTGGGTATTATAACTAGATTTTATAATAAACATTTAAACAGTATAAATGATGCAAAAAAAATGGTTGTTCAGTTACTGAATACCAAAAAAGTAGAGGTGCAAAGCGAGGTAGCTAGATCAATCAATGCTGAATTTAATTTTGATGAAGACCCAATACATTTTAAAACTTGTTTAAAATTATTAACACATACTGATTCAAAATACATAGGTATTTACAACACAATCAACTTTAGATTGAAAGATACTATAAAAGAACAGCCAGAGTTAGTTACTGAATTTGTTAATCTATGGATTTTAAATAATAAACGGAACCTTAAAGGAATAACTGTTTTAAAAGAGATAATTGAGGAATTGTATGCATCAGACCCTCATACCATTGAAAGTCTTTTTTTAGAATGGTTAAATTCGGATAAAAGTATTTACAAAGATGCTTTACAGTTTGTTATTAGCGATTTAAGTAATCATATAAATGCTGTTGGGCTTCCAAAAGATAAATTAGAAAAGTTTACCGAGACGGATGCCCTTTATGTTGTCTTTATGATTGTAGGGAACATATTAGACCGTAAATACGCTTCAGAAATGCTCTATAATATTTTAGAGGTACATTTTAATAATGAGCGTATTAGAAATCATATAGCAACACTTTACGCTAAATATTTAATAATTAACTATTATTCTGTTACTGATATTTTAAAAGAAAAAAGAAAAATAGCTAACCCAATAATAACTTCAATAATAGATCAAATAATTGAAGTGTCGGAACAATATTATAAACAAGTAACCGAATTGGAAGTGGTAAATGAATTTGAGCCTTCCGACAAGAGAATGACTTATTTTTTAAAGCAGCAAAATAAGCAAATGCAAGAACTTATGGATGCAACAGAAAATAAGAGAAACTCATTTTTAGATTTTGCAACCAAGATTAGTTTGAAGGCAGGCAAATCATTCTTTTCAAAATACAACGGTCAGTATACTGAAGAGAGAGAAATGCAAAACTTTAGAAGTAGTGTTGAGGTAGCAAGATTACAATATATTGATGAAATAGGTCAAATAAAATCAAGAATAATGTGGCAAAATATGAAGAGAAATGAACTTCCTAACTAGTGAGTATATAGCACTTCTTAAAGAAGATGGTGAACTTGATGCTTTACTTATTGATGTTTTAATTAGTAAAGGGGTAACACCCATTTCTAAACCTCAAAAAGGGAGACAATATGGTGTCGATATAGCTGCGATAGGTAAAGATGTAGATGGAAAGGAAAAATTATTTTTAATCACAGTAAAGCAAGGAAATATTACCAGACAAATTTGGGATACTGGACCTACAAGTGTACGTCAATCTTTAAATGATATAAGAGAAACTTATATTAATATATCACTCACGAGAAGTCAAAAAAAACTTCCCAAGAAAATAGTAGTAGCAACAAATGGTGAGTTAGAACAAACTGTGCAGACAAGCTGGGGGCAATATACTGAAACTTACAAGGCCAAAAAATTAGAGTACCTATTTTGGGGTATTGATGACATTTCTAAAATGGTTTCTGAAAATTTGTTGTCAGAAAGACTTTTTAATGCCGAAATGCGATTGTTATTAAAAAAGACATTAGCATTTTTAGAACTTAAGGACTATGATTTAAACCACTTTGTCAAACTAGTAGACCTAATACTAGACAAACCAATTAAAACAAAAAAACCTCTTTTAAAACGATTAAAGTTATTACAAATTTGTTTAAATATTGTATTTAAATGGGCTGAAGATAGTGGTTACATTAAATCAGCTATATATGCAGCTGATAAAACCATATTAAAATCATTTGATTGGTTAAATACCCAAAATCATTTTGAAAAGAAATATATTCAGATAGAGTTTTATAATATTCATGTATTAAGACGGAAAATTGGAATAGCTTACTTTAATAAAGTAAATGACCATTATTATGTAGAACATAGCATACAACGTTACTCAAAAAATCAAATTGAGTATGGACTAACGCTGTGGCAAGAAATAGGTGTTTTAGGAAGTATTGGTTTAACAGAAATAAAACACTATCTATACCATTTTAATCTTGAGGACAAAAGTTTAGCAAAAATATATGAAGATTCAGTTATAACTATAGCTCAAGCACTTATTTCCTTTATAAAAGCTAATCCACCTTCTCATTATCCTTTATATGATGAACATTTAATAGATATTGAACCAGCAATGAGATTTCTTTATTTATCTGGCTTCAAAGAAGATTGTAAAAAATGGTTACGAATGATAATTGTAGGCATTCACGACGCTAAAATTCTTAAAGACTTTTTTCCTCTATTTAATACTAATTATGAAAACATGGTTGAGTATTATTTAGGCACAAAAAAGCAAAGAGAACAATCATCAATGCTGCTAGCATTTTTAGCAGATTGGTCAGTGATACTAAACTCTAAAGAAGCTTATAATGATTTACATAATATTTTAGAGTTATTTGATAATAAACTTAATCTTCAAATTTGGTTTCCAAAAAAAGAAACTGAAGATATTTATTCAGATAAGGGTTACAGTTTAAAATCGGGAAAGGTGAAGCATTCCATAATGCTTTACGAATCAATTGATGACTATAAAAAAGAGATTCAAGAAGAGTTAGAGCTCTTTTCAGCAGAAAAAGATTTTATTGTTGTTAAGTCTGGTTTCGATTTTATTTTATCAATATCTAGTTTACACCATAGAGATTTACCATTCCCTTTTCTTTGGAGAAGACTTATTAAAACAGAATAGAATTCCCCACAAACCAAAACCCAGTTTATTACTATCGCAACAATCCTCTGTCTTTTGGTTTGTTCCGCTCCCCAACGCTCATGTAGTTTTTGGCTGCTAACCCGCACACAGCACATTGCTTGTTTTGTTTAGAGGAACTATTTGTAAAAATAGGTACAACAAAAAAGCAAAGAGCAGTTTCCAACCCTCACACCAAAAACTACCCCAAGTCATGTTATGTGCGGGTAAGTATAAAAGCAGCAGCAAATTAACACCATACAACACCAAAGCTGTGGTTATAACGCCTTATGTAAAATACTTGTTAGCCTTTATGCTCAAATTAGGACTGAAACTATAATAGTCGGTATTAATGAACACTTCTAAAATAAAAAGAATGATGCGAACTAAATACCAGAAATACAAAGGGATACTTTGATGATGCAATATGGGTTAAAGTCAAATACCTATTCGAGAATTTTTCTCAAGATTCTTGAAAAGGATATGACTTTATTGGCTTTAGCAAACAACCAAAATTTAAGCGAAACATTTAATTTGGGAAAAGGAAATGTGTTAAATTCAAAATTTGCAATAGCATTTTTAACTTGAACTAGATCTCATATACTCTAGAAAAAATTGTTGATGAAATAGGTATAATAATTACTATTCTCCCTAAACCGTATAAGTTGTTCCTCCGGTTCCGATTCAGACGGTTGTCAAACCATTTTCTGCACTAATGGTGGTACTTTTGTGGATTGCGAATGCCAATGTCCTGATGGTTATTCAGGAAACGATTGCTCTACTCAAGTAACGCCCAGCAAAGTAATCATTAACAAAGCTATTGTAAAGGTATTTCCAAACACTGATAATGGTGATAATTGGGATGTTGGCATACCCAATGCTGAAGATGCCTTGCCTGATGTTTATATCACTGTACAAAATTCTGATCTTAACTTAATTTTTGATAGCCCTAGCTTTTATGAGAATGCATTATCTGGAAGTGGAACATTCTATGAATTCAGTTTTAACCCCAATCTTGAAATCACAGACTATGATGATCCCTATTTAATCAGTATTTGGGATTATGATCCCTCCGATACTGATGACTTTATGACTAGTTATGGTTTCTTTGCTTATACATCAAACAATAACTTCCCTAATGTAATTACTGTTGTTAGTCAATCCGATGAAATATTGATTGATTTAGAAGTAACCTATCAGTGGTAATATTCTATAAAGCACTTAGAGAAGTATTACAATCTTAGCTAGGTGCTTTTTATGTCTTTAGAATTGATTTCCTGTATCCTGTTCTTCATCATTTTTTAAAGAGTACAGGTGCAACAATCAGTGCCAATCCCGAAAGTACAATAGAGCCTACAGATCCCATAAGTAGTTTTGTATCAACATTTTTCTTTTCAATAGGCTGATTTGATTTGATTGTTTCATTCAATCTATACATCTCCATGTTAACCGTTTTAAGCTCTTCCCTTAAATCGAATATCGTTTTGTTCAATTTAAACTGTTCCCCTACAAATTTTCGATTGGCTCGTTGTTCCATATCTATTCTGTTATTTGCATTTTCCAGTTCCAAGGTCAGTTTCCTGTTCTCCCTGTTTACTTTTTCAAGCTCCTTTTGAAGCGCCTGTTCTCTTGGAAATGCTTTTCCAATAAAATCGTAATAAGGCATATAGGCATGCACTACGCTTGCTACAAATTCAGATCTTGTTACATTTTTTTCGTTTGCTAATTGCTGCAGCTTGATTTTATCTTCCTGCGTGGTCTTAAAACTTAGGGTTCTGTCCCTTGCTCCTACAATGTTTTCCATAATTTAAGAGTTTTTTTGTTAAGGTATACCTCTTGTACACAGCTAGTAAACCTAGTGTAAACTTTAGGTATACTTATTAATATTGCTTGTAATAATAATCAAATATAGTTCATTTGTGTCGTTTTTTCTAAATGTTTTTAGATTCATTTGTATCAAATTTGTATATTTGAAATATCAAAACATAAAAAATGACAGAACAGGAACTTGTACACATCGGTAATTTAATCTATAGTGAGATTGAGATTAACCCAAGTAAAATTGGTGTGTCAAGTAGACAAATAAACTATTGGATCAGTAAAGGGCTTATTCCTTTTGCTTCTTCAGCAGCAAACAATCAAAAAGACAAAAAAACAAACAAAGGCAAATGGGTGCGGTTAAATGCTTCTCAAGCTGTATGGGCTTGTCTTATTCAAGAGCTTTTTAAATTGAATGTATCCAAGAAAAGGGTACAGGACATCGCTGAAGATATTTGGCAAAAATCAAGGGAGGAAAAATATGCAGATGAAGTTTTTAAAAGACATATTGAAAAGAATCCCCTTAAGTTGTCAAAGCAAAGCATTGAACAATTGGAACATATTTTACAGGATGAGATGCTTATGGAATATTACTACCGTACCATCATCAATCCGTTTACCGATTTAATTAAATCCGCATTCACAAGAAAGGACCTACCCTACTCCTTTATTTATGTTCCCGATACTGGTGAACATGGGTTTAGATACAATGGAAATGATCTTTTAATGGACCTAAATAGTCTTTATCTGCAGCATACCGTAATTTCAATTCCTTTTTTACCCATACTCTCCAGAATCATCAACACTGAATTTAGCGACAGAAAGAAAAAAGACCTCAACTATTTAAATGAAATTGAAAAGCAGATTCGGGATATTGTGGTCTTTAAAAAACCGAAGGTAGTAGAGATTGCTTTTGAAGAAGACAGCATTAAAACCATTGTAGTAACGGAAGAGCATAAGAGCAGGGAAAAACTTGCTGAATATATCCTTCTAAACAAAATAAAGAAGGGTTCAAAGCTACTTATTGACATCCGATCAAACGACAACTATAAGATTACATTGATTAAAAAAGAAGAATCACTTAATACTTTGAAATAATTATGAAACGAAACGTAGAACACAATCAGTCCCTGAAAATACAGCCTGGTTTTATCACTTACAGAGATGGACCAGAAATCAAAATTGTTCGAAGAAGCAAAACAACTATTAAACGATAATGAAACAGAACCGTATTCTGATTCTGAAATCAACGAAATCATTTCTATTTTAGAACTCTACTCCGATATCATATACCTTAACCTGACACAAAATTCCAAACACAAATGAAAAACGCCATTCTATACACTAGAGTCTCTACAGATGAGCAAGCCGACAAAGGGTTTTCACTAAGAGACCAGGAACAGAAACTGTTGAATTACTGTAGCTCCAACGATATAAATGTCATAGCGATTTTCCGTGATGACCATTCAGCTAAGTCCTTCAACCGACCTGAGTTTAAAAAACTGTTTGGGTTTATTAAAAAAAACAGATCAAAAGTAGACCTGCTATTATTTACCAAGTGGGATCGGTTTTCCAGAAACACCAAAGAATCCTACAACAGGATTAAAGACTTTTACGATCTTGGTGTTATTGTCAATGCTATAGAACAGCCTTTGGACCTTTCGGTTCCTGAACAGGGGCTGATGCTAGCGGTCTACCTATCCATTCCAGAGGTAGAAAACCACAGACGTTCATTGAATGTGATATCAGGTATGAGGCGGGCGTTTAAGGAAGGTAGGTATGTTGTCTCTCCACCCAAGGGCTATGATATGGGAAGGGATGGACTGAACAAACCTATTTTGGTTCCTAATAAGGAGGCCAAATTCATAAAACAAACCTTTGAACTCCTTGGCAAGGGAATATATTCCCAGCAGGAAGTATTGGACAGGCTCAAAAAAAGTGGTTTTAAAACCAGTAAGGCCGCTTTTGGACGGATCGTTAGAAATCCTATCTACAAAGGACATATCATACTGAAAGCCTTTCAGGATGAACCTGAACAGCTGATCAAGGCCATCCACGAACCTTTAGTATCTGAGCGTTTGTTTGATAAGGTGCAGGATATCATTAACGGCAAATCCAAGCAGTATAGGGTCTCGCACAAAAAATTAAATGACAAGTTTCCCCTTAAAGGGTTTGTACTCTGCCCAAACTGTTTGAAACCACTAAAAGCAAGCACTTCAAAAGGAAGGTCAAAATACTATTCCTATTACCATTGTTACAAACCTTGTGGCACACGTTATAAAGCTGAAGATGTTGACAAGTGGTTCAATTCGTTTTTAAGTGGTATTTCCCTGAACAAAAACGCACAGAAACTATTGACAAAACTGATCGAACAGCGTATTAAAGCGCAAACGAAAAATGAAAGGTTAAGCCCAAAACACTATACAGAGGTTGAGTCTCTTGAACAAAAATTGATTCGCTTACAGGATTTATACCTAGATGGAGAATTTAGCTCCACTGAATATCAAAATGTCAAAAATCGTATCCAATCCAGACTCAATGAGCTTAAAGATATTCAACTGGCTTTTCAAAAATCCAAAGAAGTAATGGATATCTATAAAAACGGACTTAAAAAACTCGAATCCTTTAACAAACAATTCACCCTTAGTAACTTAGACCAAAAACGACAGCTCATAGGTTCGATTTTCCCTGAAAAGTTCCGATTTGAGGACAACAAAGTTCGAACCGAGGATATCAATCCGATCCTTCTTAAGATTGCCAGTGTTAATGAGGGTTTGAAAAGGAATAAAAAAAGGGACAAATCAAAAAAATCTGATTTGTCCCTGGAAGTACTGAAGGCGGGACTTGAACCCGCACGACCTAATGGTCATTGGATTTTAAGTCCAACGTGTCTACCAATTCCACCACTTCAGCATGGTATTTTTTTCAAGGTTTAGAGCGAAAGACGGGATTTGAACCCGCGACCCTCACCTTGGCAAGGTGATGCTCTACCCCTGAGCTACTTTCGCAATATAGCAATTATTTAAAAGAACGTTTGTTATAATTGCGAGGGCAAATTTAAAACTTTTCTCAGAAACTCAAAGCCTTTTTGCAAAAAAAAAGAAACTTTTTTATGCACGCTTCTTTTTCAGCAACATACGTTTTATCTCATTTAGTTTCATAAGCGCCTCAACAGGTGTTAAGGTATCAATATCAGTATTGACAATTTCTTCTTTAATCTGCTCTAAAAGAGGGTCATCTAAATTAAAAAAGCTTAACTGCATTTCGTTATCCAACGATTTCACCTTATCAGTTAACTCTTCACTAGAATGCGATTTTTCTAGTTGTTTTAATATTTTATTTGCTCTGTGAATAACTTGCTGAGGCATTCCTGCCATTTTTGCAACGTGTATTCCAAAACTATGTTCGCTACCTCCTTCAACCAGTTTTCGTAAAAACAATACATTATCTTTCAACTCTTTTACCGAAACATTAAAATTCTTAATACGTTCAAAAGTTTCGGTCATTTCATTAAGTTCGTGATAGTGGGTTGCAAATAATGTTTTTGCTTTACTAGGATGCTCATGTAAATACTCACTAATTGCCCATGCAATTGAAATACCATCGTAAGTACTGGTTCCTCTACCTATTTCATCTAATAATACCAAACTACGTTCAGAAATATTATTTAAGATAGAAGCCGTCTCGTTCATTTCTACCATAAAAGTAGATTCTCCCATAGAGATATTATCACTTGCTCCTACTCGTGTAAATATTTTATCAACCAATCCTATGTTTGCTGATTCAGCTGGCACAAAACTTCCTATTTGAGCAAGTAAAACAATTAAAGCTGTTTGCCTTAATATGGCTGATTTACCTGACATGTTTGGCCCTGTAATCATAATGATTTGTTGAGCTTCTCTATCTAAAAACACATCATTAGCAATATAAGGCTCTCCATGAGGCAACTGTTTTTCAATAACAGGATGCCTACCATTTTTTATATCTAAAGCAAAAGTATCATCTATTTGAGGCTGAACGTAATTGTTTTCTGATGCTAACTGTGCAAAACCAGACAAACAATCTAATTGAGCGATTAAAGCTGCGTTTTTTTGAACCGGTTGAATAAACAATCCTATCCAACTTACTAATTCGGCAAACAATTGTTGCTCTATCGCTAAAATACGTTCTTCAGCACCTAATATTTTGGCTTCATACTCTTTAAGCTCTTCTGTAATGTAGCGTTCTGCATTTACTAGAGTTTGTTTACGTATCCAGTCTTGAGGAACTTTGTCTTTATGCGTATTTCTAACCTCAATGTAGTAGCCAAATACATTGTTTGATGCTATTTTTAAAGAAGTAATTCCTGTGCGTTCACTTTCGCGCTCAAGCATGTTATCTAGGTATTCTTTCCCAGACGTAGATA
This sequence comes from Gaetbulibacter jejuensis, assembly GCF_039524015.1. Taxonomy (NCBI): domain Bacteria; kingdom Pseudomonadati; phylum Bacteroidota; class Flavobacteriia; order Flavobacteriales; family Flavobacteriaceae; genus Gaetbulibacter; species Gaetbulibacter jejuensis. Next base: position 260,198 of record NZ_BAAAGF010000005.1, read on the forward strand.
AATCTCTAAGTTCTTTTAATTCTGAAGAAAAATCTGAAGAAATCGTATTTCCTTTTAAAATATTTACAGGAGCATCTTCATTAAGCGTTGACTTTATACGTTGCCTCAGCTCTTCACAGGCCTCCAATTGATTTCCTATATGTTGCAATGCCTTATTTTCAGCTTGCATTGTTACTGCTTTTATAGGCACAATGGCTTCAAGTGCATTTTTAAGCTGCACCACTTCTCTAGGTGAAATTTTAGTGGTTGCCACTTTAGATATCAATCGCTCTACATCGCCTATTTGTTTTACATACGACTGTATTTTGGCAAGTATAGCAAGTTCTTTTAAAAAATAGTTTACTACTTCATGTCGTTGCCTTATTTTATCAATATTCACCAATGGCAACGCTAACCAACGCTTTAACAAACGTCCTCCCATTGGAGAGATGGTTTTATCTATAACATCTACTAAAGTTACCGCCTGAGCATTGGTTGACTGATAAAGTTCTAGGTTTTTTATGGTAAATCGATCCATCCACACATGTTCGTTTTGCGTTATGCGTTGAATGGATGTTATATGCTGTAATTTATGATGCTGAGTTTCTCCTAAATAATGAAGCACAGCTCCTGAAGCAACAATACCTTCAAACAAATCTTGTACCCCAAAACCTTTTAATGATTTGGTTTCAAAATGCTTTAACAGTGTTTCATTGGCATAATCGTCTTGAAAGACCCAATCTTCTAAATAAAACGTATGAAAATTATCACCAAAAACTGTTTTAAACTCTTGACGTTTTGGCTTAGCAACCAACACTTCGCTAGGTTTAAAATTTTGAAGTAGTTTATCTACATACTCTGTATTGCCTTGAGAAATTAAAAACTCACCTGTTGACACATCTAAAAACGACACACCAATACTATTTCGACCAAAACATACAGCAGCCAAAAAGTTATTGGTCTTGGAGTGTAAAATATCATCGTTTAGAGCTACTCCAGGAGTTACAAGCTCAGTAACACCACGTTTTACAATAGTTTTGGTTTGTTTTGGGTCTTCCAGCTGGTCGCAAATAGCAACACGCTCTCCAGCCTTAACCAGTTTTGGCAAATAAGTATTCATGGAGTGATGCGGAAAACCAGCTAATTCTATTTCGCTTTCACTACCTGCACCTCGTTTGGTTAAGATAATGTCTAGAATTTTTGCAGCCTTAACAGCGTCTTCTCCAAAAGTTTCATAAAAATCACCAACTCTAAACAACAGCAACGCATCAGGATATTTTGCCTTTATAGCGTTGTATTGTTTCATCAAAGGCGTTTCTTTTTTAGCTTTTTTTGCCAATGGTAAAATGGTTTTTAAATGTTATTTTTGTTCGTATAATTCTCGATACATTTTGAATTACATTCAAAACACTCAAATTGACGTTCTTTTAATTTTATGTCAGTTTGAGTGATTTTCAAAACATTGAAAATTGTATCGAAAACACCTAAAATTAAAGGATTGCTAATGTACTTATATTTTAAGGGTTTTTAAAACCTTGTAACTATAAGTTATTTACAATTATAGCGAGATTTTAACAAGGCTAAGTGCAACTAAATAGAAGGTTTTTTGCTTACGCGGAAACAAAACATAAATTTTTGATGCGAAAACTAAAAAATAGCGAACTAGACAGACTAAGTGTAGACGAATTTAAAGACAGTAAAAAAACACCTATCATTATTGTGTTAGACAACATACGAAGTTTAAACAATATTGGCTCAGTATTTAGAACTAGTGACGCGTTTTTAATTGAAAAAATATATCTCTGTGGTATTACAGCAACTCCACCACATAAAGACATCCATAAAACAGCTTTAGGGAGTACAGACACTGTACAATGGGAGCATGTTAAAGACACGCTTTCACTTATAGAAAAACTGCAATCTGAAGGTGTAAAAGTTTGTGCTATTGAACAAGCTGAACATGCCACTATGCTTAACACCTTTCAACCTGAAGCTAACACTACTTACGCTTTGGTTTTTGGCAACGAAGTAAAAGGTGTTGCTCAAAATGTGGTTAGCAAAAGTGATGTTGTTATTGAAATTCCTCAATATGGCACCAAACACTCTTTAAACATTTCGGTAAGTTGTGGTGTTGTGGTTTGGGATGTGTTTTCAAAGCTAAAGAAGCTAAATTAAAGTTGCGAAACACAATATCTGATATGATTTTAAGTTCAATTTTTAATTGACAAAATATTTACTATGAAAAGAACATCTCTCTTTATTTACCTCGCTCTTTTTATTAATTTTAGTTTTTCTCAAAACAATTCTTCTGAAATCAAAATCAAGAGTATTACTAAAACTGAAACTTACACAAACACTTCTTCCGATGGGAAAAAGTATGTTTTCACATCAGAAATTAATCAAACAACATATAATAGGGAGGGAAAAAAAATATCAAATATTAGAAACACGTACTTTAACGGCAAACCTTACAAAACTCTAATTACAGATTATCAATATGACGATAACGGAAGAATAAAACTTGAAAATAATTTTGTCGTCGAAGATTCTTTAAAATATTTTACCAATTATGATTACCGAAATAATCAGCTAGAAAAAAAAAGTTTTCGATTTATTGAAAATGAAAAAGAAAATGAATTTTTTGAAGCTTACACTTATAATAAAAATCATAAACTGATAAGCAGCCTATATTTTTATTCGAAAAAAGATATAGACTCCGATTTTTATCAAACAAATCTCAAAGTTAAAAGCTTATACAATAAAAATGAAAAATGTGTAGAAATGGATTGGACTAAGTCTGATAGCTCATACAAGTACAACAAATACAAGTATAAGTGGAATAGAAAAAATTTGATCACAAAGGAAAAAGAGTATGATAAAAATGGAAGTTTTATTAAAACAACTTCATATAAATACTCATTTGACCAACACAATAATTGGATAGTAAAAAAACTTTATGTAAAAAAAGAGCTTGTTAAAACTTTCTACAGAGAAATAGAATACTACGAATAAAGGCTCTAAGCATTACTAAATCCAAAACACTACCTTAACCTGATAGGAATCCATACTTCTTCTTCATTTTCAACATTCATAGGATTGTAACTTGCTGGCAATTTTTCAAAATGCGGTCTGTAGTCCAACTCTTAATTATGTTTTGGCAACCAATCGTTTAATACAAACTGCCATACTTTAGGGAAATTTGCCAATGTTCCCTTGTAGTTAATTACTAAGTAATCACCTCCTTTTAAAACTAACGTTTCCATACCATTTGGTACATTGTTAAAATTAGCTACTTCAACTGCAAACCATTTATCAAAAGTAGCTTGAGGTGTTATTACTTTAAAATCTTGTTGTTTATAATCCTGTATCGAAAACGTATGTTCTCCCACCCTATTTAAAACTTCATTCTTCCTAGGCATAAATGTTCTAGCTAGCTTACTCATTTCCATAGACATACTTTGAAATGTTACCGAAGCTTTCATACCAATAACCAAAACATCTTTTGCTGTTATAACCTTACAATCCATTAGAAATCTGCTCTAAAACCCATAAATAATCTTCTCTACTGCTCACAAAATCCTTATCTGAAATATCAATAATCTTTACGTTGAGCTCAGTTTGGTTTTTTAAAAACTCTAAATATCCAGCATTAATTTTTTCGAGATAGTCGTTATCTATATTCTGCTCATAATCTCTACCTCTCTTTTTTATGTTTTCTTGTAAGCGTTTTGTGTTTTGATACAAATACACATACAATTCAGGTTTTGCAATGTCCTTATACATTAAGTAAAACAACTTTCGGTAGAGTTTAAATTCGTCTTCAGGCAACGTGATTTTTGAAAAAATCAACGATTTATAAATATCATAATCGCTAACTATAAAATCTTTAAAGAGATCTAGCTGAGAAAGATCGTCACTTATTTGTTGGTATCGATCTGCTAAAAAAGACATTTCCAAAGTAAAGGCATAGCGTTGCGCATCTTCGTAAAACTTTGGTAAAAACGGATTATCAGCAAAACGCTCTAAAATAAGTTTAGCATTGAAATCTTGAGCAATTTGAGTAGACAAACTGGTTTTTCCTGCTCCAATATTTCCTTCAATAGCAATATAGTTGTAACCTGACAACTTGTATTGCTTTATTGGGTTTTTCAACCAAATATTAATGGTTTCAATAGCGCTTTTATCGTCACAGTCTTGCAGTAATTCGGTAATACTTTTTTGATAAACAGGATGTTGATATTTTGGCGCAATATCAAATAAAGGCTGCAACACAAACTTACGTTTATGCAACTCTTTATGAGGTACAACAAGGTCTTTGCTTTCAATTATTTCGTCATTAAAAAACAAGACATCCAAATCGATAGTTCGTGCTTCGTATCCAGAATTTTCAGTACGTTGACGTCCTAATTGTGTTTCAATTTGCAACAATTGCTGTAACACATCTTGAGCCTCAAGAGACGTTTCAATAAGCAAACATGTGTTTAAAAAGTCGTCGCTTTCAAAGCCTAAAGCAGGTGTATTGTATACTTTCGAAATAATATTTACCTTTCCTATTTGCTTAAAAATAAGATCTACAGCATCTTGCAGATGTTTTAATCTATCTCCTTTATTGCTCCCTAATGCGATGTAAACTTTGTTGGTATTGCTCATAACAGGCTTCAAAATAAGTAAAAGAAATTTTAATAGTTTATATTTACTAAACCTATTTATTCACAATTTAAAATGACGTTAAAAGACAAACTTGCTTCACAACGAATTTACCTGCTCCTAGCTGCTTTGTTTATAACCTCCTTGGTGGTTTCTAATTTAATTTTTCAGAAGTTTTTTTATTGGTATCCTGTAGATGTTTCGGTTTTTGGAACAAAGCTTTTTGAAATTTCGGTTGGTATTTTACCCTATCCTGTTACGTTTTTAATTACTGACCTTATCAGTGAAATCTATGGGAAAAAGAGAGCTAACCAAGTTGTAGTTACTGGTATTTTTGCTTCGGTATTTTCGTTATTAATAATTTTTGCTGCCAACTCTGTTCCTGCTACTTCTTGGTCTTATGTTGACGATGCATTATTCTCAAAAGTATTCGGGAATTCTGCCATTGCTGTCTGCGCTAGTATGATGGCATATCTATTTGCTCAGTTTATAGATATTCAAATTTATCATTTCTGGAAACGCCTTACTAAAGGCAGACACTTATGGTTGAGAAACAATTTTTCTACTTGGTTTTCTCAATTTGTCGATACCTTTACAGTATTAATGCTTCTTTGTTCATTTGATATTATTCCTTGGGAAAACTTCAAAGGCTTATTGGTTGCTGGCTTTTTGTTTAAAGTACTCGTCGCTTTATTTGACACTCCATTTTTATACCTTGGCGTATACTTGTTTAAAAGAAGGTTTAAGCTTAAAACCAATGAAGAACTTCAACTGCTCTAAAAATGTTAAAGTTTATTTAACCTTTTGACTTATTAAGTTTACGCGTGTCTAACTTAAAGATTGTTAAATTTGCTTTGCATCAACCAATCTGCTATTTTATACGTATATACTTACACAAACCAACTTATGACATGTCCAGTTTTTAAAGATTACAAATTATCAATAATAACATTGAGGCATTGCATATAACCAACAACAAACACTAAAAATCATCTGATGAAAAAAGCATTAAAAATATTAGGTATAGTAATTCTTATAGTATTTCTACTCCTGTTAGCCATTCCATTTGCGTTTCAATCTCAAATAAAGGATATGGTAAAAAACTTTATCAACCAAAACTTAAATGCCCATGTTGAGTTTAGCGATGTTAGCCTGAGTTTGATAAGGAGTTTTCCTCAAGCTCATGTAAATGTTGATGATTTGGTGATTACCAATTTTGAACCGTTTAAAGACGAAACCTTTGCTACTGCAAAGAATATTTCGTTTACAATGTCAGTAAAAGAACTTTTCAAAAAAGCCGATGAAGACCCAATTGTGGTTAATTCTATAACTGTCGATGAAGCTTTATTGACGCTAAAAACCGATAAATTTGGAAACACAAACTACGATTTAGCAAAAAAAGACGACGCAACAAATAACACTGACTCTTCAACTGAAAGCTCTAGTTTTTCGTTTGACATTGAAGATTATAGTATTAACAGTAGTGCATTAACTTATTTAGATGAAGGTGCCAATACCGAAATTTATGTTACTGAACTTAACCATAGCGGAAAAGGAACATTTTCAGCTGAAACTTCTGAATTAGACACTAAAACCGAAGCTAATGTGAGTTTAAGTATGGATAGCACAAAATACTTAAATAATAACCACATTAAGTTAGATGCCTTAATTGGCTTAGACCTCAACAACCAAAAGTACACATTTAAGGACAACAAAGGTTACATTAACCAGCTACCACTTGAGTTTAAAGGGTATGTTCAAATGGTAGACGAAGGTCAAGAAATTGATATTACTTTTGAAAATCCGCAATCGTCATTCAAGGATTTCTTAGCTGTAATCCCTGAAACCTACTCCAAAAACATTGATGATGTAGAAACCTCTGGAGATTTTAAAGTTTCTGGTGTTATTAAAGGTTTGGTTTCAGAAACCACCATACCAACATTAGATATTAGTATTTTATCTAACAACGCATCGTTTAAGTATCCTGATTTACCAAAACGTGTTGAAAACATTACCATTGACACAGCTATAAAAAACACAACAGGAAATGTTGATGATACTTTTGTAGCTATAAACACCTTGAATTTTAAAATAGACCAAGACGTGTTTAAATCTTCGGCAACTATAAAAAACATTACAAAAAACATGTTGGTAAATGCTAATCTTGATGGAACCTTAAACCTGAACAACATCACTAAAGCATACCCAATTGAGTTAGAAAATGAGTTAAGTGGTATTTTAAAAGGAAACCTAAATACTGCTTTTGATATGGAAGCGATTGAAAAAAACCAGTACGAACGCATAAAAAACAACGGTTCGGTAACGGTTTCTGATTTTATATTTTCTTCAGAAGATATTGTAAACCCAATTCATATTTCAAAAGCCGATGTTACTTTTAACCCAGGAACTGTAAGCCTTAACAATTTTAATGCAAAAACTGGAGAAAGCGACCTAAATGCTACAGGAACTATTAAAAACCTTATTGGATTTTTACTAAGCGACAAAAAACTACAAGGAAACTTTAATGTAAATTCTAACTATTTTGCAGTTAGTGATTTTATGGTTGCTAGTTCTGAAACAGAAGACACCAATAAAACTACTCCAGCTTCTGAATCATTAAAAATACCTGACTTTTTAGATTGCACCATAAACGCTAATGCTAAAACTGTTGTTTATGATAACTTAAACCTTAAAGATGTAAAAGGTGCTTTAGTGATAAAAGACCAAGAAGCAAAACTGCAAAACCTAACCTCATCCATTTTTGATGGTATTTTGGCAGTAACTGGAAACGTTTCTACCAAAGCAGATATACCAACTTTTAATCTTAGTTTAGGTGCAGATAGTTTTGACATTTCAAAATCATTTAAAGATTTACACTTGTTGCAAAGCTTAGCTCCAATTGCAAAAGCATTGCAAGGAAAACTTAATACTACTATTAATTTAGCTGGTAGTCTTGACAACGAGTTTTCGCCAAAATTAAGTTCTATTTCAGGTGATGCTTTTGCAGAATTGCTGACCACTAAAATAGACCCAAAGGAAGGCGAATTGTTAAGTAAGCTAGAAGGCGCTCTAAATTTTGTAGACTTCAGTAAACTTAACCTTAATGATATTAAAGCTCAGTTAAAATTTGAAAATGGTAATGTCACTGTTAAACCATTTAAACTATCCTATCAAGATATAGGTATTGAGGTTTCTGGTTCGCATAGTTTTGAAAAAACCATGTCGTATAACGCAGTGTTTAATGTACCTGCAAAATATTTAGGAAGTGATGTAAACAGACTTATTGGAAAAATAAATGACAACGACGTTAACAAAATCACTATTCCTGTTACTGCAAACATTACTGGTTCTTATACGAGTCCGAAAGTTTCTACCGATTTAACAAGTGGTGTTTCTAATCTTACAAAACAACTTATTGAGATTGAAAAGCAAAAATTACTTAACTCTGGAAAAGATAAAGTGAATGACTTACTTGGAAATCTTTTAGGTGGTGATAAAAATACCACTAACGAAACAACAAAAGACTCAACAGCTACTAAAACAGACACTACCACTACAAAAGACCCTGTTAAAGAAGGCGTTAAGAGCCTTTTAAATGGACTAATAAAAAACCGAAAGAAAACCGACAGTACCAAACAGCAGTAGTTTTTTAAGGTGTTTTTTAATTTTTATTGAAAGAAACAAGTATTTTCTTGCGTAACTCAATAAAAAAGTTAAGTTATAGGTTCACATTTAAACACAAAGAATGATAAAAATTGTACTAAAAGAAGGAGAAAGTATAGAGCGTGCTTTAAAACGCTACAAGCGTAAACACAGAAATGTAAAGATTATGCAAAACCTAAGAGATGGTCAATTCTTTACAAAGCCTTCTGTAAAACGCAGACGCGAAATTCAAAAAGCCTCTTACATTCAGCATTTAAGAGATCAAGAAGAATATTAGTAGATACTAGCTTAAACGCTAATACCTACAAATAACCCTTCATTACTTCTTATATTGAAAACGGTTTGGTCTTCAAAAATAAGATACTGTCCTTTTATACCCTTTAAAGTTCCTGTATAGCTTTTAGCTTTTAAAAGATTTAAGCTCTTTGGCTTTTCAGGGTATTTAATTACAGGAAAATCTAAATTGGTTTCAGTATTACTTTCGATAAAATAATCTTTGGCTTCATCAGGAATGTATTGTTTTAATCGCTCACGCCATTCTACTAAGTTTTCATCAACTATTTCGTTTTTTAACATGGTTCGCCAATTGGTTTTATCACTTACATGGTCCTTTAAAGCGACTTCGGTAATACCTGCTAAATAACGATTAGGTACTTCAACGATTTCAATAGCTTCATGAGCGCCTTGATCAATCCATCGTGTTGGCACTTGCGATTTTCTAGTAACTCCAACCTTTACATTACTTGAATTTGCCAAATACACTATATGCGGTTGCAATTGCACTTTTTTCTCATACTCCAAGTCTCTATCTTCTTTATCTAAATGTGCAGTACTTAATTCTGGTCGCATAATCCAATCAGCCGCTTGTGGAATATCAAAAAAGCAGCTTTTACAAAACCCTTGTCTATAAATAGGTTTATCTAAACCACAATTTAAACATTGGTATTTTATAAATTGAATGGTAATAGTTTTATCCAACAACTGGTTCATATTCAAAAAGTCAGATTCAAATACCAAATAATATTGAATAGGATTAGCATATTCGCTTTCCATTTTTGTTAACACACCTTGGTAGGTCATAAAAAAAAGTATTATTTTTAGTTCAATAAATATAATGCAAATATGCCAATTCCTTTAGTAAATTCCATTGCTTCATGGTTTTTAAAAAAGCGATTTCATCAAATTGAACTGTTTTTAAAATACCCTAACGAAGTCCAAAACGAGTTGCTTTTAGAACTTGTTACTATGGCTAAAGACACCGAAATAGGGAAGAAATACGACTTTGAGTCAATTAAAAATTACAGCACTTTTGCTGAAAGAATTCCGGTTTCAACCTACGAGGATTATCATCAAGTTATTGAACGTTCCAGAAATGGTGAGCATAATATTTTTTGGCCTAGTCCTATAAAGTGGTTTGCTAAATCTAGCGGAACTACCAATGCTAAAAGTAAATTTATACCTGTTAGTTACGAATCTTTAGAAGATTGCCACTATGCTGCGAGTAAAGATTTACTTTGCATGTACCTCAACAATAACGAAGAATCTCAACTTTTTACAGGGAAAAGTCTAAGACTTGGAGGTAGTAAAGAACTTTATAAAGAAAACGGAACTGTTTTTGGCGACCTTTCTGCTATATTAATTGACAACATGCCTTTTTGGGCTGAATTTAGCAGTACACCTAGTAGCAAAGTATCTTTAATGAGTGATTGGGAAGTAAAAATGCAAGCCATTGTTGACGAAACCATAAATGAAAATGTAACAAGTCTTGCTGGTGTACCTTCGTGGATGCTTGTGCTACTTAACAACATTTTAGAAACCACAGGAAAAAAGAACATTTTTGAAATTTGGCCAAATCTAGAAGTTTATTTTCATGGAGGCGTGAGTTTTGTACCATATAGAGATCAATATAAAAGCATACTTCCAAATAAAAATTTTAAATACTACGAAATCTACAATGCTTCTGAAGGCTTTTTTGCTATTCAGGACCAAAATAATTCAAGCGAGTTACTATTAATGTTGGACTACGGAATTTTTTATGAGTTCATACCAATGGATACTTACGGAACTTCTCAAGAAAAAATAATTCCGCTAAGCGAAGTTGAAAAAGACAAAAACTACGCAGTTATTATTACTACCAATGCAGGATTATGGCGTTATAAAATTGGCGATACGGTTAAATTTACATCTATAAACCCATACAGAGTTAAGGTTTCTGGAAGAACAAAACATCATATTAATGTCTTTGGTGAAGAATTAATTATTGAAAATGCAGAAGATGCACTTAAAAAAGTATGTAGAAAAACCAAAGCTGAAATTGTTGATTATACAGCTGCTCCTATTTTTATGAAAGGCAAAGAAAAAGGAGCTCATGAGTGGCTAATTGAATTTAAAACGCCTCCTAAAGACATTGATTATTTTAACGAACTCTTTGACAATGCACTTAAAGCATTAAACTCTGACTACGAAGCTAAACGTTACAACAACATGACGCTTAATAAACCGCAAATACATGTAGCGCGTCAAAGTTTATTTTACGATTGGTTAAAACAACATAATAAGTTAGGAGGCCAACACAAAGTTCCTAGACTTTCAAACACTAGAGAATACATTGATGAATTACTTTCTTTGAATGGCACTTCTTAGACGAACGGTAAGTCGATGCGAATAAATCCGATAAACGACAATGTTAAAAACATCATAACGAATTTTTAGAGACCTTTATCCAAAACCTACTAAAAGTAGTTTTTATCTTACATTAATGCTGTTATATTTACACCTCGATAATCAAAAACCCCTTTTTAAAATTTTGATTAACTAATAGCACACAAAGCAAGATCAATTATATCAAAATAGATAAAAAAATTGTATTGCAATTATTAATTACCAAATAATCCGAATAAAAAAACCACTCTTTCGAGTGGCTTTTTATTTTTTAGGAAACTGCTTTTAGTTTCTTTAATGTTGTTTTGGTGAGCTTATCTTCGGCATAACTTTTTGTAACGTTAAGTTTCTTTTCTGTACCACTAGGCAACTCAAACATTGCATCGGTTAAAATTTCTTCACATAACGATCTTAAACCACGAGCTCCTAATTTATACTCAATAGCTTTTTCAACTATATAGTCTAAAGCACCATCAGTAATTGTAAATTCAATTTCATCCATTTCAAACAGTTTTTTATACTGTTTAATAATAGCGTTTTTAGGCTCAGTTAAAATAGCTCTTAATGTTTTAGCGTCTAAAGGATCCATATACGTAAGCACTGGAAGACGACCTATAATTTCAGGGATTAAGCCAAAGTCTTTTAAATCTTTTGGAATAATGTATTGCAATAAATTATCAGAATCTAAAGTTACACCTTCTTGTACTGCCTTATAACCAATAGCAGCTAAGTTGAGACGCTTTGAGATTTTCTTTTCAATACCATCAAAAGCTCCTCCTGCTATAAATAATATGTGTTCTGTATTTACTTCAATAAACTTTTGGTCTGGATGCTTACGACCTCCTTTTGGTGGCACATTAACAACTGTTCCTTCTAATAATTTTAATAAAGCTTGCTGCACTCCTTCTCCTGAGACATCTCTAGTTATTGATGGGTTATCGCTTTTACGAGCAATCTTATCTATTTCATCAATAAACACAATACCTTTTTCAGCTTTCTCAAGATTGTAATCAGCAGCTTGCAATAATCGTGTTAAAATACTTTCAACATCTTCTCCAACATAACCTGCTTCGGTTAACACTGTAGCATCAACAATTGCCAATGGTACATTAAGCATTTTTGCAACTGTTTTAGCCATTAAGGTTTTTCCTGTTCCTGTTTGACCAACCATAACGATATTTGACTTTTGAATTTCAATATCATCGTCACTTGGTGGTTGCAATAAACGCTTGTAATGGTTGTATACTGCAACAGACATTACCTTTTTGGTATATTCTTGTCCAATGATGTATTCATCTAAAAACGACTTGATTTGCTGAGGTTTTTTCAACATCAATTCAGATGATAACTCAGCATTGTTGTTTTGTTTAGATTCTTCTAGTACAATGCCATGAGCTTGCTCAATACACCTATCGCATATATGCGCATCCAATCCTGCTATTAACAGATTGGTTTCTGGCTTTTTCCTACCACAAAATGAACATTCTAATTCTTCCTTTGCCATGTGCTATTAATTTTCTTAAACTATTATGAAATGATTATTTGGTTGAACCTAATACTTCGTCAATCATTCCATACTCTTTAGCCTTATCAGCTTTCATCCAGTAATCACGATCACTATCTTCGTAAATTTTGTCGTAATCTTGACCTGAATGCTTACTAATAATTTTATAAAGTTCTTCTTTTAAGGTTAAAATCTCACGCGCTGTAATTTCAATATCACTTGCTTGACCTTGCGCACCTCCTAATGGTTGGTGAATCATCACTCTTGAGTGTGTTAACCCACTACGCTTACCTTTTTCTCCAGCACACAATAATACTGCTCCCATTGATGCTGCCATACCTGTACATATTGTAGCTACATCTGGTTTAATAAGCTGCATAGTATCATAAATACCTAAACCTGCATATACGCTTCCTCCTGGTGAATTGATATATATTTGAATGTCTTTAGAAGCATCTGTACTTTCTAAGAACAATAATTGCGCTTGAATAATATTTGCTACTTGATCGTTGATAGCTGTACCCATAAAGATGATACGATCCATCATTAAACGAGAAAACACATCAAAAATTGCGATATTCATTTGACGCTCTTCAATAATATTAGGCGTTAAGTTTGTAGGATACATACTACTAATTATCTTATTGTAATATGTGCTGCTAATACCTTGGTCTTTTATTGCGAATTTTTCAAATTCTTTTCCGAAATCCATATATTTTTTCAATAAATTATTTAGTAAAAAAAAAGCGTAAAACCTCACAGTTTTACGCTATAAATATAATCATTTATTCTGTAATGCTTAACTGTAAAATTCTTTTACAAAATCATCGTAAGTTATCTCTTTTACTTTAAGATTTGCTTCTTCTTTGTAAAGGTTTAACAGTTTTTGACTCATTAACTGCTCAGACAAGCGTTTAACCTCATCTTGATTTGATAAAATACGAGCAGCAATATCATCTAGTTCTTTATCTGATGGATCCATTTGACCAAATTGCGCCATTTGCACTTTAATCATTTCTCTTGCATGTGCTTTAAGATCATCAAACGTTACTTGAAGGTTGTGCTTTTCAATAAGTTTACCTTCTATTAATTGGTAACGCATGCTTTTTTCAGACTTTTCATACTCTTCTTTAGCTTGGTCTGCATCCATTTGCTCTTCACCTGCAGTTTGCATCCATTTTTGCAAGAAAGACGCTGGTAAATCAAACTTAGTATTTTCAACTAAATACTCAGTAACATCGTTAAGTAATTTTTGATCACCTTGTTGTGCAAATTGCTTTTCAGAATCTACTTTTATTTTCTCTTTTAATTCAGTTACTGATGTTACTACATCTTTACCAAATAATTTATCAAATAACTCTTGGTCTAAATCAGCCAACTCACGAGTATTAATTTCGTTGATTGTAAATGTTACCTCAATGTCCAATCCGTGAGCATCATCATGAGATACTTTTAAGAAGTGCATTAAATCGTGGTCGTCATTAAACAATCCTTTTGTTTTTAAAGTAATAACATCACCAACTTTAGAACCTACAAATTTCTTTTCGGTTGCTTTACCTTTAAACTTATCTAAAGTAATAGTTGCTGTATTGTTGATTTCTTTCTCTTCGTTTACAAATACACCTGTAATTTCAGAATCTTTAGCAACAGTATCTTGAGATACTAATTTACCATACTGCTTTCTGATATGCTCAACTTGGTCGTCTAACATTTTATCATTAGCAACAATATTGTATTGTGTAATTGCTTTTTTAGATTTTAAGTTTACTTCAAACTCAGGTGCTAAACCTAATTCAAACTCAAAAGAAAAATTATCAGCATCCCAATCCAAATCGTCTTGTGGTTTTGGTAATGGGTTACCTAAAACGTCTAGTTTTTCTTCAGTTAAATACTTGTTTAAAGCATCTTGTAAAAGCTTGTTAACTTCATCTACCAAAACTGCTTTTCCGTATTGCTTCTTCACCATTGTCATTGGCACATGTCCTTTTCTAAATCCAGGAATGTTAGCCGACTTACGGTAATCTGAAAGGATTTTTTCTACCTTATCGCTGTAATCTTCTTTAGCGATATCTACTTTCACAACAGCATTTAATGCATCAATGTTTTCTCTTGTAATATTCATTATAGAATCAAATAAAAATTGGGTTGCAAAAGTACATATTTTTTACAACCCAACAAAGTTTTTAAGATGTTGAAATTCAGACTATTTTTTATCCTCTTTTAAAATAGAATGTAGTATAGATTGAAGTATCGACAAAAGTATACTAAATAGAATGGCTGTCCATATACTATTTACCGCGAAACCATCAATGAGTTTATCTGCTAAAAGCACTATTAACGCGTTAATAATGAGTAAAAACAAGCCTAAGGTCACCACTGTTATTGGTAAAGTTAGAATAACTAAAATTGGCTTTACCAAAAGGTTTAAAACCGCCAAAACAACAGCCACAATAAGTGCTGTTACAAATTGGTTTCCTGTTAAATCTACTCCTGGTAAAAAGTACGCCAAGACAAAAACTGCCACAGCAGTTAATAATAATCTAAATAAGAGATTCATAATTATATGTTTTTACTAAAGTTACGAAACATAATTATTTTAACTTCAAATCTCCTCTGATTTCATTTAAAAAAATTTTGTAAAGGCTCATCCAATGCTTTTGCAATCTTATGAAGTGTTATTATAGTAATGTTTCTTTCTCCTCTCTCAATGTTATTATAACTACTTTTATCAAAATAACACCTATATGCTACCTCATTTTGACGAAGACCCTTTCTTAACCTTATTGCTTTTATATTATCGCCTAAAGTTTTTAGAATTTGTCTTTGTTTTTCCTTATCGTCAATCACACTACAATCTTCACTAAAAAAACAAAAAAAAAGTTATAATATATTTCAACTTTTAATTTTTTTATTATATTTAGCATTGAATAGAAACTTAAATACTTATTTTATGAAAAAAACATTTTATCTATTAGCATTAATGATAACTTTTAATGCTTGTCAAAAGGACGAAGCTTCACTTGAACAAGAAGCTATTTTTGTTAAAGACTTAAATGAATTAATGGACTCAAACAAAGAAAATGAGACATCAAGAGGCTATCCATGGAATGGATGTAAAGATTATGACGTTAAATTTACGACACTTTTTGGCATTGAGGTTGAATTTACTGTAACTCATTGTTGTGTTCAAGGTGTTTGCGCTACAACCGAAGTGTGGAATTTAGCTGATGGTCTTTTTCGCTCAAATGATTTTCCTGATGAATTTAACATAGTTAACTCAGAAAGCTTTATATTTGAAGGGTATTCTGTTAAAATTAAAGAAGGAATATATCAGGTTGACGATGAAGGTAATATTGTAGATATAGTTTATGAAGCTGTTAAATTAGAATAAAAATGAATATTAAAAACATATATATTTCAAGACTTTTTGCATTTATAATTGACATGGCAATAGTTAAGTTTGGTTTTAACTTAATTAATGGTTACATATTTAGTCTGTCTTATGAATTGACCGAAGTTAATATATTGAATAATGTATTTAGCTTTAGTTTTAGTCTATTGGTATTTGTTTTCTTTACTTATTTAATTCTTTTTGATTTTCTCAACAATGGTTTAACTTTTGGGAAAATGATTTTGAGAATAAAGGTGTTAAATGACCAAAATTCAAACTTAGAAATAAAAGAAGCTTTAAAAAGAAGTTTTTACAAATTCCTAACTGTCCTTTTTATACCTATCTCATTTATTTTATTCCTTGCAAAGGATAACTTTTTGTTTCAAGATTATTACACTAAAACAAAAACAGTATTCAAATAAAAAAGTGATTAAACTATAACCCTATGCTAAAAACCATGTAGGGTTATAGTTTTACAAAACTCAAAACGACATCAAAAAAATCATCTGGGTTTTCGGCATGCAACCAATGTCCAGCATTAGCAATTGTTACAATGTTTACATTAGAAAAATGCTGTTTTATGATAGTTTCATCTTGTAAAGCGATGTATTCAGATTTGTCTCCTCTTAAAAAAAGCGTCTCTTTTTCAAACTTTGCATGAAGCGGTAATGCTTCGCCAACTTCTGAAACATTCTCTTTTAACACTTGAAGATTCATGCGTAATGCTAACTGACCTTTTTCTTTCCAATATAAGTTTTTAAGCAAAAACTGACGTGTTCCAAAATCAGACACATAGTTTGCTAGCTGTTTATCGGCTGCTCCTCTACTTTTAATTTCAGAAAAATCTAAACTGCTTAATCCTTCTAAAATAGCATCGTGATGTATTGGGTAAAATCTAGGAGAAATGTCTGCAACTATTAATTTTGAAACCAAATTTGGGTTTTGTGTTGCAAATAGCATTGCTGTTTTTCCTCCCATTGAATGCCCTAACACAATTGCTTCAGAAAGATCATACGCTTCAAAATAATGACGCAAATCTTCTGATAGGGTTTCATAATCGAAATTGTCATCATGAAAACTATGACCATGATTTCGTTGGTCTACAAGGTGAACTTCAAATCCTTCTTCGCTAAATTTTTTACCAAGCGTTTTCCAGTTGTCACTCATTCCTAAAAATCCATGAAGAATAACAAAGGGTTTTCCTTGACCTAATATATTGGAGTGTAATTTCATATTTTCGTTTTTATAATGAGAGGTCTCGCCTACGCTAAAACCGACAAAAAAGTTATAATTACTTAAGTCTTTGCAAATACATTTGCACCACGTTTTCTATTCCTAAGTAAAGACTTTCAGCAATTAATGCATGTCCAATAGACACCTCTAACAGGTTTGGTATGTTATCTTTAAAAAACTTAATGTTTTCTAATGACAAATCGTGTCCTGCATTAATACCTAAATTTAATTCATTTGCTAAAACTGCACATTCGGTATAAGGCTGTATTGCTTGTTCGTTACCTAAACTATATTGATGCGCAAAAGCTTCGGTATATAACTCAATTCTATCAGTACCTGTAGCTTTAGCACCTTCAATTTGCTTTAGCTCAGGATCTACAAAAATTGATGTTCGTATTCCGTTGTTTTTAAATTCTTTGATAACATCTACTAAAAACTCTTTGTGCTTAATAGTGTCCCAACCTGCATTTGAAGTTATAGCATCTTCAGCATCAGGAACCAAAGTAACTTGTGTAGGCTTTACTTCTAAAACGATATCTATAAATTTTTGGATTGGGTTTCCTTCAATATTATACTCAGTATGCACCACTGGTTTTAAATCATAAACATCTTGATAACGAATGTGTCTTTCATCTGGTCTTGGATGAATTGTTACTCCTTGAGAGCCAAAACGCTGTACGTCTTTAGCAAACTGAACCACATTAGGGACATCGCCTCCTCTAGAGTTTCGTAACGTAGCAATCTTATTAATATTTACACTTAACTTTGTCATTGACTTTATTTTTTGGACTAGCAAAAATACAAACTACTTAGTGCTTTTTGTAGTTATTTTTAATTAATTTGCAATAAGAAAATTTGCAAAAATGCCATTACAACAATACATCATAAACGATATTAAACCTTTAAACATTCATGACAAAGTGAGTGATTTTAAGTTATTGTTTAATGAACTAACCTACTCTCATATTCCTGTAGAAAATGATGGTGTTTATTTGGGTTGTGTTTCTGAAACTGATGTACATTGTTTTGACAACAGCAAAGAAATATCAGAATTCAACTATGCTATTGAAGGTTTTTTTGTTAGGTCTTTTACTACTTGGTTAGACGTTTTAGAGGCTTTTGCTCAAAATTCGTGTAATATTATGCCTGTACTTAATGAGCAGAACACCTATTTAGGATATTACGAGCTAAATGACATTATTGGCTTGTTTAACGAAACTCCTTTTTTTGCTGAACCAGGTGGAATTTTAATTATTGAAAAAGGCATAAACGATTATTCATTTAGTGAAATAAGCCAAATTATTGAATCTAATGATGCTAAACTTTTAGGTGCTTTTATTTCTAAAATTGAAAGTGATGTGGCTCAAATTACTCTAAAAATTGGAAACGCTGGCTTAAATGATGTGATGCAAACCTTTAGAAGGTACAGCTACAATATAGTTTCTGGACATGAAGAAGACACTTATATTGAAAACCTTAAAGAGCGTTCAGAATATTTAAAAAAATACCTCAATATATAGTCAATGAAAATAGCTGTTTACGGTCAATATTATCATAACAATACACAATCGAGTATTGAAACCTTGTTTGGCTTTCTGTCTAAAAAAGAAGTTGAGGTATATATTGAAAAAGATTTCTTCAACATTCT
The DNA here is from genome assembly GCF_039524015.1 of Gaetbulibacter jejuensis. Taxonomy (NCBI): domain Bacteria; kingdom Pseudomonadati; phylum Bacteroidota; class Flavobacteriia; order Flavobacteriales; family Flavobacteriaceae; genus Gaetbulibacter; species Gaetbulibacter jejuensis. Next base: position 278,924 of record NZ_BAAAGF010000005.1, read on the forward strand.
AAAAGAAGAAAACGAAAAAGACATAAAAGCGTTTAAGATTTTTAAAACCTTAGATAACAGTTACGATCTTTTAATAAGTATTGGTGGTGACGGAACCATTTTACGTGCTATAACCCATGTAAGAGATCTTTCAATCCCAATAGTAGGTATTAATACAGGTCGCTTAGGTTTTTTGGCTACTATTCAAACAAATGAAATTGAACATGCTATTGACGAAATATTAAATGGCAACTATAAAATTTCTGAAAGAACATTATTAAGCGTTACCACTTTACCAGAAAACAAAGATTTAGTGGAAACTAATTTTGCATTAAATGAAATAGCAGTAAGTAGAAAAAACACAACTTCTATGATTACTGTTGAAACACATTTAGACGATGAGTACTTAACATCTTATTGGGCTGATGGTTTAATAATTTCAACACCTACAGGCTCTACTGGATATTCACTAAGTTGTGGAGGACCAGTAATAACACCTGGAGCAAACAATTTGGTAATAACACCTATTGCGCCTCATAATTTAAACGCAAGACCTTTTGTTATACCTGACACCACTGACATACAATTAAAAATTGACGGAAGAGAAGACCACTATTTAATTTCGTTAGATTCAAGAATTGCAACACTTCACAATTCAACAATTGTTACCATAAAAAAAGCCGACTTTAAAATAAAAATGGTTGAACTGCTTGATGAAAGCTTTATTGATACACTCAGAAAAAAGATGCTTTGGGGAGAAGACAAGCGTAATTAAACAATAAAACCTCATAATTACTGTTTATCTGTAATACAAATTGTTATAGGCTAATCAATTTACTATATTTGCAAACTTTTAAAAATTTATGAGGTATTTAACCATAATTTTATTTAGTATTATTTTCTCGCAAACGGCTCAATCTCAAATCTATGAAATTGGCGTGTTTGGAGGAGGAAGTAATTTTATTGGAGACGTTGGTAAAACTAATTATATCTCACCAAACCAAAGTGCTTTTGGAGCTATTTTAAAATGGAACCGAAGCCCAAGACACTCATGGAGAGTATCAGTAATTTATGCTGGTTTGGAAGGTATCGATGCTAAATCTGACGACCCAAGACGACAAGAACGCGATTATTCCTTTGATAATAATATATTTGAAATTTCAGCAGGAATGGAGTTTACGTTTTTTGATTTTAATTTGCATGAATACGATAATAAAACCACACCATATTTATATACAGGAATTACATCTGGAAGACATAGCAACTTTTATTTTGACAATAATGGAGAAATAGTTGGAGAAGGCACTTACAGTTGGGCTTTTGGTATACCTATGGTTTTGGGCGTAAAAACAACCTTAACAGATCACCTTATTTTAGGTGCAGAAATTGGTGCACGCTATACGTTTTCAGATGAGTTAGATGGAAGTGTTCCTGATTTTGACAACGAACACCCACTATCTTTTGGAAACACCAATAGTAACGACTGGTATGTTTTTACTGGTTTTACGTTAACATATACTTTTGGTAGAAGACCTTGTTACTGCGATTTTTAGTATGAGTTTAAAAGAAAAAATACTTACAGATAAGCTTCCTAAGCACATTGCCATAATTATGGACGGTAATGGTCGTTGGGCAAAACAAAAAGGAATGCTTAGAGTAATTGGTCATGAAAACGGTACTAAATCAGTAAGAGAAGTTGTTGAAGCCAGTGCTGAGTTAGGCATAAACTGCTTAACCCTATATGCTTTTTCTACTGAAAACTGGAACAGACCAAAAGTTGAGGTTCAAACCTTAATGAAGTTATTAGTGAAATCCTTAAAAAAGGAAATCAAAACACTTCAAGACAACAACATAAAGCTAAACGCTATCGGAAATCTTAATGATTTGCCAAAAAAAGCACATAACGAACTGTTAGATGTTATAGAAAAAACCAAAAATAATTCTAGAATGACATTAACTCTAGCCCTTAGCTATGGCGCTAGAGAAGAAATAACGAGTGTTATTAAAGATTTAGCAAATAAAGTTAAAAATAATATAATTTCTTCTGAAAATATTGACGAATCAATTATAAATAAGCATCTTTACACGCAAAATTTACCTGACGTAGATTTATTGATTCGAACCAGCGGTGAGCAAAGAATCAGTAATTTTCTTCTTTGGCAAATTGCTTATGCCGAATTGTATTTTACCGATATACTTTGGCCTGATTTTAAAAAACAAGATTTTTACGAAGCTTTGATTAATTATCAAAATAGAGAACGACGATTTGGAAAAACAAGTGAACAAATTAGCTAAAAAACTACCCTTGAAAACCTTTACTAATATATTTTTTATTGCACTTTTCTTTCTTTTTTCAAGTGTAGCAATAGCGCAAGAGCCAACTTACAACACAGGTCAAAAGTACATAATTGGAGATATTACCGTAACTGGTAATACTAGTTTTGGTTCTCAAACCATTATTTCATTTTCAAGATTAAATAAAGGTGATGAAATTGTAATTCCTGGTGAAAAAATAAGTAACGCTATTAAAAGGTTATGGGGTTCTAATTTGTTTAGCAGTATTGATATTTACCTTGTAAGACTAGAAGGAAACACTGCTTATTTAGAAATAAACTTAGAAGACTTACCTGAGCTTAACGAAGTAACTATTGATGGTATTAAAAAATCTAAAAAAGAAGCTGTTATTACTGAAAACAAGCTTACCAAAGGTGCTAAGGTTACTGAAAACTTAATTACTACAACAAGAAATTACCTTACCAATAAATACAAGAAAAACGGTTTCTTAAACACAAAAGTTACTGTAAACACTAAAGAAGTAATTGACTCTATTCAAAAAAGTAGAGTTGACATGTCAATAAAAATTGATAAAGGTGAAAAGGTAAAAATCAAAAAAATCAACTTCATAGGTAATGAAAAAATAGCTGATAAAAAGCTAAGAAAAGCCATGAAGAATACTAAGCAAAAAAACCCAATACGTATATTAAAACGTTCTAAATACATTCAAGAAGATTACAAAGAAGACCTTGTAAGTATTATAGATAAGTATAAAGAAAACGGTTATAGAGATGCTCGTATACTATCTGACTCTATAATTATTAATGATGACAAAACCATCTCTCTAAATATAAATGTAGAAGAAGGAGAACAGTACAAATTTGGTAAAATAACCTTTGTTGGTAACAGTGTATATACTGACCAGCAATTAGCAAGTGTGCTTAAGATAAAAGAAGGTTCTACATACAATGGTGTTGAATTAAGAAAACGTATTGCTGACGATACTAAACCTGATGCTATTGATTTAACAAACCTATATCAAAATAATGGTTACCTATTCTCAACAATAAACCCTGTTGAAGTAAGTGCTGATGGTAACGTTATTGATATGGAAATTAGAATCTCTGAAGGTAAACCAGCATATTTTAATAACGTTTCAGTATCTGGAAACGACAAAACAAACGACCATGTAGTTTATCGTGAACTTAGAACTAAACCAGGTCAACTTTACAGCAAGCAAAATGTAATTAGAACTATTAGAGAGCTTGGTCAATTAGGATTTTTTGATGCTCAACAACTAGTTCCTAACATGAAAAATTTTAATACTGTAGATGGCACTGTTGATATTGAATATGAAGTTGTAGAGAGAGGATCAAGTCAAATAGAGCTACAAGGTGGTTATGGTGGTGGAGGCTTCATTGGTACTTTAGGATTGTCTTTCAATAATTTCTCAATGAAAGACATCTTTAAAAAAGATGCCTACAAACCTGTACCAATGGGAGATGGTCAAAGTTTAGCTTTAAGACTACAAGCAAGTAGATTTTTCCAAACCTATAGTTTTTCATTTTCTGAGCCTTGGTTAGGTGGTAAACGTCCTTTACAGCTATCAACCTCAATATCTCATACTAAACAGTTTTTATATAATGCAGTGACAAGAGATGCTGATAAAGACAGACGTTTTAACATTACAGGAGTTTCAGTGGGTCTGTCAAAACGTTTAACATTCCCTGATGATTATTTCCATTTATCTCAAGCAATCAGCTTTCAGCATTATAACCTGAAAAATTACAACACAGGATTATTTACATTTGGTGACGGTTATTCAAACAACTTAGCCTATACTGTTGGTTTAAGCAGAAATAACACAACTGCTGACCCAATATATCCAATGGGAGGTTCAAATTTTGCAGTTTCTGCTAAACTATCTTTACCATATTCTTTGTTTAACAATGTAGACTATAAAGCCTTAAAAGAAGAAAGAGATGGCTTAGATCCAACTGATGAAGATGATTCAGTTAGAATTAGTGAAATTGACCAGCAGCGTTATAATTGGTTAGAGTTTTATAAAGTAAAGTTTAAAGGAGATTGGTATACAAGAATCGTTGATAAACTAGTAATAAAGTCTGGTTTAGAATTTGGTTTCTTAGGAGCATATAATAATGATAGAGGTGTTATTCCATTTGAACGCTTTTTCTTAGGAGGAGACGGTTTAGGTAACTACTCTTTAGACGGAAGAGAAGTTGTTCAGCTTAGAGGTTACCCTAACCAATCATTATCATCTACTGATGGAGGAACTATCTACAATAAGTTTTCTATGGAAATACGTTATCCAATCACATTGGGTGCACAGGCTAAAATTTATGGATTAGGATTTATTGAAGGTGGTGCTTCTTTTGATAACTTTAGAGATTATAACCCTTTTAACATTAACAGATCTGCAGGTTTTGGTCTAAGAATATTTATGCCAGCATTTGGATTATTAGGTATTGATTTCGGACACGGGTTTGATGCTCTTCCAGGAGAAACTACTAAAAATGGATGGGAAACCCACTTTATTATTGGACAGCAATTTTAACTTTGGCACGATATTTTCTAATATCCTTTTGAAGGTTTTAACTAGAGTGTTAAAATTTTTAAGAATATATTTCGTTAATTTGAATAATATTAGTTTAAATGACGGAATAACAAATAAAATCTGTCATTTTAAGTTTATAGATGCTTTCAATAAATCAAAAATATAACAGATGAAAAATAAAGTTCTTTTTTTACTGGCAATTATAGGTCTTATAAGCCTTAATTCTAATGCGCAACGTGGTGTTAGAATTGGCTATATAGACACCGAATACATTTTACAAAACGTCCCTGAGTACCAAGATGCAACGTTACAACTAGACAAAAAGGTTCAACAATGGAAAACCGAAATTGACCAACGTCTTAATGTGATTGAGCAAAAAAAGACTCAGCTTAATAATGAGCGTGTGCTTTTAACAAAAGAACTGTATGAAGAACGTTTAGAAGATATTACTTTTGAAGAAAATGAAATATTAGATTACCAACAAAAACGTTTTGGTCCAAATGGTGATTTAATGATTCAAAAGCGACAGTTAATTCAGCCTATTCAAGATCAAATTTTTGCAGCTGTACAAGAAATAGCTGCTAATAGAAAGTATGATTTTGTATTTGACAAATCAGCTGATGTAGTTATGCTTTATTCTGCTGAACGTTTTGATATTAGTGAACTTGTAATAAGAAGTATTACACGTTCTGCAAAAAGAACTCAAGCTCAAAACAAAGCTGAACGAAGAGCTGCTGAAGATGAAGATGTAGTTCCTGAAATAAATGAAGAGCTAGAAGCAAGAGAAAAAGCACTTGAAGAGAAAAAAGCTGCTCGTGAAAAAGCAATTGAAGATCGAAGAGCAGAGCAAATGGCTAGAAGGGATTCAATAAAAGCTGCAGCACAAGCTAAAAGAGAAAAAATGCTAGAAGAACGCGCTAAAGCAAAAGCTAAAAACGATAGTATTAAAAACAGTAAAAAAGAAGGTGTAAAGACTGATGGAGATACAACTGGTAAAACAGCTGCTGAAATTGCCGAAGAGAAAAGACAACAAAAAATAGCAGATAGAGAAGCTAGAAAAAAGGCATTAGAAGAAAGAAGAAAAAAAATAATAGCCGATAGAGAAAAAGCTAAAAAAGAACGAGAGGAACAGAAAAAAGAAAAAGACTCTGTACCTAGTGACAATGATAATAACTAAAAGCAAACAATAATTATAACACGTAATACTTTAAAAATGAAACAATTTAAGACCCTTTTATTTGCAGCTATACTTTTTTTAGGAGCTACATCTTTTTCAGTAGCGCAAAGTAAAGTTGCTCATATTAACACAAATGAGTTAATTAAAGATATGCCAGAAATGAAAGCTGCTAAAGCTGAAATTGAAAAGCTTACTAAAACTTATGAGGCTGAGATAAAAACAATGGCAACAGAACTTCAAAACAAAATGAAGCAATACAATGCTGAAGCTGAAACTAAAACTGAAGAAGAGAACATGAAAAGAGCTGAAGAAGTTCAAACTATGGAGCAAGGTATTCGTCAGTACCAAGGGCAAGCTCAAAAAGATCTTGCTGAAAAAGAGGCTGCATTGTTAAAGCCAATTTTCACTAAAGCTAAAGAAGCTATTGAAAAAGTTGCTGCTGCTCAAGGTTTTGATTATGTACTAGACGCTAGTGAAGGTGGTGGCGTATTAGTATCTAAAGGAAAAAATCTTTTACCTGACGTAAAGAAAGAGTTAGGATTTTAATAATCACTAATAAAAACACAAAGAAAGCCGCTTTTATAAAAGCGGCTTTTTTATTTTTGTAATAATGAGTACACAGCCTATAGGTATATTTGATTCTGGTGTTGGTGGCACCTCTATATGGAAAGAGATAAATTTGCTCTTGCCTAATGAAAACACTGTATATCTAGCTGATAGTAAAAACGCTCCTTATGGCTTAAAAACCAAGTCTGAAATTATAGATTTAAGTATAAAAAACACTGAGTACTTACTTAAAAAAAACTGCAAAATAATTGTAGTAGCTTGCAATACAGCTACTACAAATGCTATTAAAGTTTTAAGAGAAAACTACCAAATACCTTTTATTGGTATTGAACCTGCAATAAAACCTGCATCTTTAAATACACAAACAAAAGCTATAGGTATTTTAGCTACAAAAGGAACACTTTCAAGCGAGTTATTTCATAAAACCACAAACTTATACAGTAGCGGCATAACCATTATTGAACAAGTAGGAAATGGTCTTGTAGAGCTTATTGAACGAGGTGAAATACAATCAGAGGCTATGAAATCGCTTTTAAAAACTTACCTACAGCCAATGATTGAAGCTAATATAGATTACTTGGTTTTAGGTTGTACACATTATCCTTATCTTATGCCTTTACTGCTTGAGATACTTCCTAAGCATGTAAAAATTATAGACTCTGGTGAGGCTGTTGCACGACAAACAAAATTTATTTTAGAGACCAAACAGTTACTCAATAAAATCCCTATTTCGGCTAACTATGAGTTTTATAGTAATGCAGATACAAGTGTTATGAAAACACTTTTAAATGGTGATTATACTGTTGAGCAATTAGACTTTTAATCTTCTTTAAACCAACTAGAATACTTTACATAATTATTGGCTATTCTATCAATTTCTCCTGAAATTAATTCTTTACTAATGTCTTTAACTTTTTTAGCTGGTACACCTGCATAAATGCTTCCTGCTTCTACTCTAGTGTTTTGAGTTACTACTGCTCCTGCTGCAATAATACTATTGCTTTCCACAACACAGTCGTCCATAACAATACTTCCCATACCAATAAGTACGTTATCATGAATGGTACATCCATGAACAATAGCATTATGACCAATGGATACATTATTTCCTATAGTGGTTGGTGACTTTTGGTAGGTTGCATGTATTACAGCTCCATCTTGCACATTTACTTTATTACCCATTTTTATAAAATGAACATCGCCACGTATAACAGCATTAAACCACACACTACATTGATTACCCATAGTAACTTCTCCAACAATAGTCGCGTTTTCTGCGATGTAGCAATCGCTTGGTATTTGAGGTTGTTTTCCTTTTACTGGTTTTATGATTGGCATAACTTCTTATTTAAAATATGATAACAATTCAGACTTTTTAGATGCTGAAACCATTATTTGCTTTCCGTTACTAAGTATAACGCTACCTCCTTTTCCTTTTACATATTTGGTAACCTCGTTGACATTTACCAAATAGCTTTTATGCACTCTAGCAAAACTACTATCACTTAATGCATCTTCAAAATACTTTAAAGTTTTACTCACTAATTTCTTTTTATCAGTATTCAAATAGATTTCGGTATAGTTATCATCAGCTTTACAGTATAAAATATCTGCTGTATTCAAAACTTCAAATCCATCTTGTTGCGGAATGGTTATTTTTCCATTGACGCTATTTGTTTTAGGAACTAAAACTTGGTCTTGTAGTGCTTCTTCCTTGGTTTTAATTTCAGTAACATAATCTACCGCTTTTATAAGTTCATCTATTGAAATAGGCTTCATTAAATAATACGAAGCATGAGCATTTAAAGCTTCAATTGCATAATGGTTGTATGCTGTTACAAAAACGGTTTCAAAATCTATATCACCAACTTTATCTAATAAGTCAAAAGCATTACCATAAGGCATTTCAACATCAAGAAACACTAAATCTAAGTCATTATTTCTTATGAGTACCAAAGCTTCATCAACATTTGCTGCTTCACCCAATACGTCTACATTTGGGCAATACTTTTTTAAGTAATTTTTTAAAATATCTCTACTGGTTTCTTCGTCTTCTACTATAATTGATTTTAGTTTCATATTGTATATGTTGGAAGTTTAAAATTAGAAGTAAATCTTCTAGTTTCAATCTTTTTTTAAAGTTACAACTACTTTTGTTCCTGCATCTTCAGCATCTTGAAAATCGTCAATAAAAACATCAACTTTATCTTTGTACATAGCATTTAAAATAGCAACTCGCTTCTTAATATTACCCATACCTTTTGAGTTTTGTTTTTGTTGATGCTCTGTCTTTAAAGCTTTTGAACGCTCACGTCCTATACCATCATCGGCTATTGTAATAGTGATTTCGTCATTGCTTTTAGGTGAAATTGTAATACTTAAATGTCCTTTTTCTGTTTTATACCTTAGTCCATGCCATACTGCATTTTCAATATAAGGTTGCAATAACATTGGAGGGATTTGATAATCGTGAACATTAATGGCTTCATCTACATTGATACTGTAATCGAACTTATCTTTAAATCTAAAATGCTCTAGCTTTGTATATAGCTGTAACAATTCTATTTCTTTTTCTAACGGAATAAAGTCTTCTTCACTATTCTCCAAAACAGCTCTCATAAGATGTGAAAAATCTGATAAATACTTGTTAGCAGTACGTTCATCATTTGAAGCTATAAAACTATTTACCGAGTTTAGTGCATTAAAAATAAAATGCGGATTCATTTGACTTCGCAACGATTTTAAAGCAAGTAAGTTATTTGCTAATCGTTGTTGCTTGATGTACTTAAACATAAAATAAGCCGTTACCAACAGCAATACCAAACCACCAATTAATGAGTAAATTATAAGTTGTTGACGCTTGTTACGCTCAATAGTAAGCTGATATTTACTTTCAGAAAGTTCTCTATCACTCTCCAAACTACTAATACGGTTTTGCTTTTCGGCAATGTTTCTATTAAAACGTGCTATTTGGGAAATTTCCTGTTCCTTTTTTATATAAAGTTCGTCTACAGCTTGCGTGTATTCTTCAAAAGCAGCTTTTGCCTTGTCATAATCGCCTGCGTCTTCGTACACATCAGACAATCGTCTTAATCCGTCTTTTTTTACAATTAAATCTTCTTTTGAATCGGCTTCTTTTATACTCTTTTCAAAATAAGTAATAGCACTGTCGTAGTCTTTTTTCAAAAAGTAAGCATTTCCTATTTTATAGTTTTGCTTTTGGGGTGTAATAGCACTTTCATTTTCAATTATTGAATCTTTTGCAATGTCTTCAATATCTTCTAAAGCTTGTTTTCTAAGCTCAATTTCATCAGTATAATTTTGATTAAGATTATTGAACTCTGCCACTACCACTTTTTCTTCAACCGATCGTTTTATATTCTCCTGTGAAGCAAGATTAAGTGAATTAGAGAAAAACCCTTGTGCTTTATCAACTTGCCCACTTGCGTTATAGGCTTGTGCAATTTTAGAGTTTAAATCTGTAACCTTTGGAGTGATTAAGTGCTTTTGAGCGACGTTTAATCCGTTTTTATAGTTGTCAATAGCAGCATTGTAATTTTTGATATTTAGATAAGTATCTCCAAACCCTTCATACAATGTTACCAACTGATAATTGGATAATTCTGCTTTATTAATAGCATTAAAAGTTTCTAGACTTTCTTGATAGTTCTTGTTTAGTCTATAGGCTAAACCTAGTTTTAATTTGGCCTCATTGGTTTCAAAATTTTGAAGGCTTATTCGGTAATTGGTAGTTGCAAGATCGTACTGTTTCCATTCTTTATAAATATCAGCAAGAAGTTCATAAGCCTCTGCGTTTTGTTTTACTGAATTACTATTTTCTAATGCTTCAGTAACAAATTGAATCCCCTTTTCGGCATCTTTCTTTAAATAATATGAAGCCGAATCAATCATTGCGTTATAAGTAACTAAATTGTTTTTTCGCTTATTTAAATTCTTTTGGTAGGGAGAAACTGCTTGCTCAACTTCAATAATAATCCTATCATCAGAAGTAATAGTGTGGTAAACTGTTTCAAAATCTTTATGCCTTACAACAAGTTCGTCACCTTTTTTAACATGTATTCTAAATTTACCATCAACATCAGTCATGGTATATGCGCCTCCATTAACTTCAATATTAACTCGTGCAATAGGCTCAAACGAAGCCTTTTCTCGTACCTCGCCTCTTATTAAAAAAGTTGGTTCATCAACCTTATTTTCACTAACCTGAGCTAACGTTAAACTGGTAAAACTAGTAAATAGAATAATGACTAAATATGTTACTATTTTTTTCATTCAAAAAATTCAATTGAATAAACATACATACTTTAATTGAGTATTTAAAATCAAAACTGTTCACTTGTTCATAAATCCGCTTCTTAAATGACAGTTTCACTCAATTTTAAAAGCTCTTCACTCATTTATAATACGTGTTTACTCATTGTTGTTTTTTCTGTAAAAAAGTTGATTCTAGCTTTACAGCATTAATCATAAAACGAATAAAAAATGAAAACCATTTTAAAATCAGTAGCATTAGTCTTGTGCATTGTAGCATTTACCTCCTGCAATGCCAACACTAAAAAAGAAAGCAATCTTGCAATTGCAGAACATAAAGTAACCGATCAACCAAGTAAGCAATTTATAAAAGTAGCACTTCTACTAGACACCAGTAATAGTATGGATGGGTTGATTGATCAAGCTAAAGCACAACTTTGGGAAATTGTTAATGAGCTTTCCTATGCAAAATGTGATGACAACAAACCAAACTTACAAATTGCACTTTACGAGTATGGAAACGACAAACTTAATGGAGATGAAGGTTATATAAGACAAGTTTTAGCATTTAGTAACGACTTAGACGAAATCTCAAAACAACTATTCTCACTAACAACCAACGGTGGAAATGAATACTGCGGACACGTTATTCAAACTTCATTAAATCAGTTAAAATGGGGCTCAAATGCAGATGACCTAAAACTTATTTTTATTGCAGGAAACGAACCTTTTACTCAAGGTAGAGTTAACTATAAAACTGCAGCAAAATCAGCTCATGATAAAGACGTAACTATAAACACTATTTTTTGTGGAGATTATAACCAAGGTATTTCAGGATATTGGAAAGATGGTGCAGACTTAGCCCATGGTGATTATATGGCAATAAACCACAACATAAAAACCACCTACGTTGCCACACCTTTTGATGACGATATTTTAAAACTCAATCAAAAACTTAACAACACCTATGTAGCTTATGGCAATTACGGTAAAGAAAAAATGGCACTTCAAAGAGAACAAGATACTAATGCCGAAAGCTACAGTAGTGCCAATGCTGTAAGCAGAACTGTAAGCAAAAGCTCTCATTTGTATCTAAATTCAACTTGGGATTTAGTTGATGCTCTAAGCGACAAAAACTTTAGTTTCGACGATTTAAAAGAATCCGATTTACCTGCTGAGTTAAAAGGCAAAACCAAATCTGAAATTAAGGCTTATGTTACTAAGAAAAAACAAGAGCGTGAAGACATTCAAAAAAATATACAAGACCTAAACGAAAAAAGAAGAGTGTATATTCAATCACAACAAAAAGAAAATGACAACGGATTGGAAAGTGCAATGATTAAAGCCATTAAAACACAAGCCAAAGCCAAAAAGTATAAATGGTAATTATGGTGCTTGCATTGCAACTTATAGGGTTACAATGCAACGTGCTTTCGGTAGTCGCTATCAAAGATGAGCTCCAACAACTACCTCAATCACTAACACAAATAAAAAAGTCTCGACAAAATCGAGACTTTTGTATTTTTTTATGTTTAGTTAATTGCAGGGCAATTACATTCATATCTTTCTCGTTTACAACCAAAGTTATACCCTAAAGTAATTTGGTGAAAACCTCCATTGTTAAACACTACAGAATTTGCTTGGTAAGAATACGTGTAAGCAAATACAAAGTTGTTATAATCAACACCTATAAATGGTGTAATGTATTGTAATTTTTGACTGCTCACTCCAGAACCATCTAAAAACTCTGCACCATCTAAACTTCTTCTGTAAGATAAACCACCCCAAACTTTACCAAAGTCCATTTCTTTATAAACCTTAGCGTTTATATCGATAGATGACTCTTCAGTTGCATCACGATACATAAACATTATAGAAGGTTCATAACTCCATTCGCTACCATATTTTCCAAAAACATGTCCAGCTGAAAACAAGTACGTTCTTAAGTTATCATAACTTAATCCTTGCTCATTAAAGTTTATTCCCTCATTTTTAAGTAAATTCTTTATAGTTGCATGCGCATAAAAATCATATAAATGATATGAGAACCCAAAATCAACATTAAAGTTCGTAGCACTTTGCTCGATACCTGCTATAATTGGGTCAAAACCTTCATCTAAAAAAGCAGTTTCGTCTAATTTATACTGAATTAATCCGGCACTTAAACCAAATGACAGCATGTTTAAGTCTATCTCATTACGAGAGAACATAATGTGGTGAGCATACGTAAAATAGGCTCCAGTTTGAGAATGATAACCATTCTTATCATTATAAACAATACCTCCAATTGCAGATGGAGAGTCTCCAATTCTACTATTAATACTTAATGTTTGTAAACTTGGGGCATCATCTTGACCAAACCATTGTTGTCGTGCTGTTAATCTTACTTTAGCACAATTAGCAACACCAGCCATTGAAGGATGAATAAGATAATAATTATCCGTTAAATAATCTGAGTAAACTGGAAGCCCTTCTTGGGCTACTCCAAATTTTGTAACTAATGCTAAAATTGCTATTAAACAATACTTTTTTAAGTTCATATCAATAAATTATCGTTTCAAAGTAAAGTGAGCTTTAAACTCTTTTCTCTGCCCACCAATTGGTTCGTCGTACTCTACTACAAACCAGTAATCACTTGATGGCATTGGGTTTCCATTGTAGGTTCCATCCCATCCT
>NZ_BAAAGF010000006.1:0-84231 GCF_039524015.1 Gaetbulibacter jejuensis
GAAACGTATCGACTTGTAGTGCAACAGTAACAGTAGAGGACAACACAGCACCAACAGCAGTTTGTCAAGACACCACAATACAACTAGATGCTTCAGGAAACGGAAGCATCACGACTTCAGATATAGACAATGGATCAAACGATGCCTGTGGAATAGCAAGCTTGTCATTAGACCAAACGAGTTTTGATTGTACTAATATAGGTGCTAACACAGTAACGTTAACAGTAACAGACAATAACGGAAACGTATCGACTTGTAGTGCAACAGTAACAGTAGAAGATAATGTAGCACCAATAGCAATTTGTCAGAATGCAACAGTTGTATTAGATGCTTCAGGAAACGGAAGCATCACGACTTCAGATATTGACAATGGATCAAACGATGCCTGCGGAATAGCAAGTATGTCATTAGACCAAACGAGTTTTGACTGTTCTAATGTAGGAGCCAATACGGTAACGTTAACAGTAACAGACAATAACGGAAACGTATCGACTTGTAGTGCAACAGTAACTGTTCAGGATAACACAGCACCAACAGCAGTTTGTCAGAATGCAACAGTTGTATTAGATGCCTCAGGAAACGGAAGCATCACGACTTCAGATATAGACAATGGATCAAACGATGCCTGTGGAATAGCAAGTATGTCATTAGACCAAACGAGTTTTGACTGTTCTAATATAGGTGCTAACACAGTAACGTTAACAGTAACAGACAATAACGGAAACGTATCGACTTGTAGTGCAACAGTAACTGTTCAGGATAACACAGCACCAACAGTTCCTAATCTACCTGTAATTTCTGCAGAGTGTAGTGTGACAGTCCCTGTTCCTACAGTATCAGATAATTGTTTGGGAACAATTACTGGAACTACATCTGACCCTTTAACCTATACAACTCAAGGATCATTTGCAATAACATGGAATTTTGATGATGGAAATGGAAATTCTATTAATGTTGTACAAAATGTAGTGGTTGATGATGTTACAGACCCAACAGCTATCTGCCAAGATATTACTGTTCAATTAGATGATACAACAGGTTTAGCTACAATTACTAGTACTCAAATTGATAATGGATCTAATGATAATTGCGGAGTAGTTAATTTATCTTTATCGCAAAGTACTTTTGATTGTACCGATATTGGAACAAACATAATAGTATTAACAGTAGACGATGGTAATGGAAACAGTTCTACTTGTTCAGCTTCAGTAACAGTTACGAGTCCAACTATTACAGGTGGAACTTTGATAGGTCATTTGGTTGATGGTAGTGGTGATCCAATTAATACGAATCCAGATTCTAATATCATAGAAGTAACGGCATGCCCTGATGAACCTCAATATGCTTTGTTGAATTTAAGTGGTTACACTGGGACTATTTCTGGTTATGAAGTTTCAACAGATGGTGGACTTAGCTGGAGTTCTCCTTCAAACGATAGTACTAATGCAACATATACTTCACTTGCAATAACCGAGACTACTTTAGTGAGAGCTGTAATTGCTTTTGGTAGTTGTGAGGCGAGATCAAATATTGTTTACTTAGCAGTCATTCCGCCAGATATTCCTCCAACTATCGTAAGCCATAGTGATTTAACAATTTGTTTAGGAAGTGATATAACTGTTGTGGCTCAAAGTGAGTTTGGAATTAATCCTGACTTAACTGAAGGAGGATTATTCAATACATCTAACCTTAATAATTTAGGGTGGTTAGTTGATGGTATGGCTACTTGGGATGCGAGTGGGAATACAGGAAATGATACGTATTGGAAAGGAACTAATGGTCCGAAAAATTTTAACAATAAATGTTATGATTCGCCAGAAGGAAATAAATTTGGAATAGCTAGTGGTATTCCTCCATATGATAGTCCAAATCATACAATAACACCATTAACAACTCTTGAAACACCAATATTTAATACATTAGGATTAACAACTGCTACTTTAGAGTTTGATCAAGCGTATTTTTTAGAGGCTGGAGCATGGGTGAAAATAGAACTTTCATTAAACGATGGTGCAACTTATCCTATTACTTTAGATCCAGGACCTTCTTATAATTATACTGGTCCTAGCAGTACTACTTTTGGAAATGTTGGATTTGGTGGAGGTGGACCTAATGGATGCAATGGAAGACCTCAGACTTATGTCGATAATCATGTTTCTATTGATCTTCAGGATTATATTGGTCTTGTTGGTTTACGAATTAAATTTACCTATCATGGGACAGCTAATAGTGCTTGGGCATTAGAAAATATTACTATTCCACAAGCTCCTATTGATGAAGTTATAGAATGGACAGATGAAAGCGGAGTTGTTGTTACCACAGGATCAACAACAACAATTACTCCTGTTACTCCAGGAGTACAAACCTATGGTGTTACCTCTTTGATTAATGGTTGTCGTTCTGATGGAGACGAGGGAACTGAGTTTATTTCTGTTAACGCAAGTTTAGCTTATGCAGGCGAAGATATAACGCAAATTGTTGCCGAATGTGGAGAGGAAGTGAGTTTAAACGCTTATGATAATACTATAACTGCTGCTGATAATATTGTTAATGGAGTTAATAATCCTGCAATATTTACTTCAGGTACGTATCCAGGAACTGGTGTTGCTGGTGTTTGGTCTGCAGTTTCTATTTCTGGGTGTGGTAGTAGTTATTCTTTTTCAGATATTTCTAGTCCAAGGTCAAAATTTTTCGCTGAACCTGGAACTTATGAATTGACTTGGACAATACCTTCTGTTGGGTGTTCGGATGTTATGTTAGTAACTATTGAAAGTTGTCCTACTGTGGATTTTGATGGAATTGACGACCATGTAACATTTAACAATAATTATAATCTATCAAATCAATTTAGTCTTGAGGTTTGGGTTAAGCCAGAATCTGTAGTGGGTACTCAAGCCATTTTTTCTAAGCGTGATGCAAATGATTTATCTACAGGTTATGATTTAAGACTTAACAACTCTATTGTTCAATTTAACTGGAACGCCTCAGGAACTATTCAATCGTCATACCCAATATCAACAGATAGGTGGTATCATATTGCAGTAACTAACAACAATGGTACATATAGAATGTATATAGATGGAATTGAGGTTAGTACAGGAGTCTCTGGTGCTTCTCCTTCAAGTAATTCAATGAAAAGTTTAGTAGGAGCAATGGATCAAGCAAATAATGCTCCTAATAGACCTGTGAATTATTTTAATGGATGGATAGATGAATTAAGGATATGGAATTCTGCATTAACCGTTGACCAAATTCGTCAAATGATGAATCAGGAAATTGAAGATAATACAGCTGTTATTGGAGCTGTAGTACCACTAGATATTCCTGGTTTAAATTGGACTGATTTAGATGGGTATTATCGTATGGATTCTAATTGTGGGTTCTTAATTCCTTATAAAGGTATTAGAGGTCAACTTATCAATATGGATACAACTCAGCCTAACACAGCTCCTTTACCTTATACATCTAGAGTTGATGGTCAATTATGGTCTACTGATAATACATGGACAGAATTTGATGTTTGGGATGCGCCTAATAGCATTGGTGTTGACGGAGTTACTCCAATCGATTGGAATATAGTTGAAACTTCTCATAATATTGATTCAGGTAACAAGGATATAACAGTGTTAGGTTTATTGTCTTTAGTACCTAATAAAACATTAAATATTACTGACCCAGGAACCTCTCAAGATGAATACAATGATGGTCAGTTTTTAAGAGTAACTCACTACCTTAAATTGGATGGAAATATAGATTTATTTGGTGAGTCTCAGTTGCTTCAAGATGAAGGTAGTATATTGGATGTTACAAGTTCTGGTCAGTTAGAACGTGACCAACAAGGAACAACTAATTTGTATAATTACAACTACTGGACTTCTCCTGTTAGTGAATTAAGTACAACATCTAATAATAATCCGTTTGCAATTAATAGTGTTTTAAGAGATGGAACTAATTCAAATACACCATTAAGTTTGTTATGGACTACAGCTAATGACGCAATAGGAAGCACAACTCCTATTACCTTAAGTAGTAGATGGTTGTATGCTTATGAAAATTACCCTGAAGATACTTATGCTGCTTGGAGAGACTTGTCTGAAAATGATGCCCTATCAACAGGTTTAGCATTTACAATGAAAGGAAGTGGAGCAGGAGACCCAGTAAATGATGTTCAAAATTATGTTTTTGTTGGAAAACCTAATAATGGCACTATCACTACTCCAGTTACTATAGGTAACCAAGCCTTAATAGGAAATCCATACCCTTCAGCAATTGATGCTAATGCCTTTATTTTTGATAATATTCCAGGTGGAAATCCAGGAACATCTCAAAGTATAGATGGAACATTGTATTTCTGGGAACATTATGTTTCTAATTTCACTCATATTTTAGAAGATTATGAAGGCGGTTATGCAACGTATAACCTTACAGGAGGAAATCCTGCAGTATCACCTCCTTTAGTGAGTGGTAGCGGAACACCAACCAAGATACCTGGACGATATATTCCTGTTTCTCAAGGGTTTTTTGTTACAGCAAGTCATTTAGGAGGAACTATTCAATTTAAAAATAGCCAGCGTGTATTTGTTAGAGAAACGTCTGCAAACTCTCAGTTTATAAGATCTAGCAATTCAAATGCTGGTACATCATATCAGGTTGATAGTGATCCAAATCAAGACATTAAACGTGTTAGAATTGAGTTTAAAACTACTGATGGTAATATTCGCCCTTTATTATTAGGATTTGTGCCAAATAATATGGCTACTGATGGTATTGATGTTGCTTATGATGCTGAAAATGCTGATGCGGAGTTTTCAAACGACCTGTTTTGGAGAATAGAAGACAGGAATTTTACAACACAAGGAGTAGGAGATTTTGATATTAATAGTCAATATCCTTTGGCAATGTTTATAAATACCTTTGGTACTTATGAAATATCGTTAAAGGCTTTAGAAAACTTTGAAACAGATATTGATGTATATGTGTATGATGCCTTAATGGGTACTTATTTTGAAATAAATAATGAAGCTTTCCAAATATTACTAGATCCAAATGATTACTTAGGTCGTTTTTATATCACATTTACAACAGAAAGTAGCCTATCAATTGATGATGAAGTTTTTGCCAAAACAATCATTAATTACCTAAACAATACTCAAGAAATTTATATTAAAACACCTGATGTATCTGCTATTAAAAATGTGCAGTTAATAAATATGATAGGTCAAGAAATTCAGAATTGGGATAATATACAAGCATTTGAGTTAAATGGAGCAGTAAGAATTCCTGTGACAAACATTCCAGATGGAAGTTATATTATAAAAGTTAGTTCAGATAAAACAACAAATAGTGTAAAAGCTATTGTGAAAAACAACTGATCATTTTCTGTGGTTTGAATTATCTTGTATAAAGTAAATTGATAGCTTTTTTTTGTAATTTTAAGCATTGTTAAATGCTATATTATGTCTGAAGAAAAGCTAGGATTAAATACCATTTGTACACATGTAGGTGAGATTAAAGACGAACAGTTTAAAGGAGCTGTATCTCCAATCTATATGTCAACATCTTATCAGTTTGAAGATGTGGATGTAAAACGTTATCCTCGTTATTTTAATACGCCTAATCAAGAATTTTTATCCAAAAAAATAGCAGCTTTAGAACATGCTGAAGCAGCTATGATTTTTGGTTCTGGTATGGCAGCTATTAGTACTACACTTTTTGCTTTTTTAAAAGCTGGAGACCATTTGGTAGTTCAAAACACATTGTATGGAGGTACAACAAATTTTATTAGGGAGGAGTTTCCAAAGCATAATATAGAGTACACATTTACAAATGGATTTAATGTGTCTGACTTTGAAAATGCGATAAAACCAAACACAAAACTTATACTTATTGAAACGCCTTCAAACCCTCTATTAACAATTACTGATATAAAAGCTGTTGCAGATTTAGCAAAATCAAAAGGTATTGTAACCTGTATTGACAATACTTTTGCGAGTCCTGTAAATCAAAATCCTATTGATTTAGGAATTGATATTGTAATGCATTCAGCTACTAAATATTTAGGAGGTCATAGTGATATTTTAGCTGGAGCTATTGCAAGTTCTAATGAGCACATTGATACCATTTGGAATGTTGGTAAAAATCTAGGAGGAAGTTTAAGCGATTTTACGGTTTGGATGCTAGAGCGTAGTATCAAAACGCTTGGTCTTAGAGTAAAAGCCCAAAACCGAAATGCTAAAAAAATGGCTAAGTTTTTAGATGCGCATATTGACATTAAAAAAGTGTATTACCCTGGTTTAAAAAGCCATCCGCAATATGAACTAGCTAAATCGCAAATGAAAGGTTTTGGAGGTATGTTGTCTTTTGAATTAGCTGACGGATTAGACGCTAGCCAATTTCAAAAAGCATTAAAATTGATTAAACCTTCAATGAGTTTAGCAGGTGTAGAAAGCACAATGCTATCACCACATAAAACCTCACATGCATTATTAACACAAGAACAACGAGATAGTTTAGGAATAAGTGATAATTTGATACGTTTTTCTGTAGGAATTGAATCTCGAAAAGATTTAATGAATGATATTGAACAGGCTATTCATTCAGTGAAAAAGAGCCAACTAATAAGTTAAAAAAGAAATGAAATTAGATATACTTGCTATAGGAGCGCATCCTGATGATGTAGAGTTGGGTTGTGGCGCAACAATAGCCAAAGAAATTGCCAATGGTAAAACAGTAGGAATTATTGATTTAACTAGAGGTGAATTAGGAACACGAGGTACTGTTGAAACTCGAAAAGAAGAGGCTGAAAACTCAGCTAAAATATTAGGAGTTTCGGTAAGAGAAAACTTAGGATTTGCAGATGGTTTTTTTATAAATGATAAAAAGCATCAATTGGAAGTCATAAAAATGATTCGTAAATATCAACCAGAAGTCGTATTGTGTAACGCTATTGATGACAGACATATAGACCATGGTAAGGGTAGTAAATTGGTTAGTGATGCCTGTTTTTTAAGCGGACTTACAAAAATTGAAACTGAAATAGAAGGGGAACCACAGGAGCAGTGGAGACCTAAACATGTATACCATTACATACAATGGAAAACTATAGAGCCTGATTTTGTGGTTGATGTTTCTGATGTAATTGATATTAAAATGAAATCTGTATTAGCTTATAAAACACAGTTTTATGACCCTAGTAATACAGCACCAAACACACCAATTTCAAGTAAAAACTTTACTGATAGTGTTAAATATAGAGCTAGGGATTTAGGACGGTTAATAGGAGTAGAGTTTGCTGAAGGCTTTACTGTAGAACGCTATGTAGCAGTAAATAGCATATTTGATTTAAAATAATTTAAAAAAACACTTTGTAGAAAATAGTAAATGAATTACATTTGCAATCCAATTTAAAATGGTGGTTGTAGCTCAGTTGGTTAGAGCGCCTGATTGTGGTTCAGGAGGTCGTCGGTTCGAGACCGATCTTCCACCCAAAAATAAAAGCCTTTCAGTATTCTGAAAGGCTTCTTTTGTATAATGCATTTAGGCTTTAATCTTTTTTGGCTTTATCAACAATAAGTCTTTGCTCTCTATTAGCAACTTCCCAAGCAGTATAAAACACTAGGCGAGTTCTGTTTTCTAATAAATCGTATTCAATTTTATCTGGTGTGTCTGTTGGTCTGTGATAATCTTCATGAGTTCCATTATAATAAAAAATAACAGGAATATTGTTTTTAGCAAAGTTATAATGGTCAGACCTGTAGTAAAAACGGTTTGGATCAGTTTCATTATTGTATTTGTAATCTAAATTTATCTTTGTGTAATTATTATTTGCCTTTTGTAAAGCACTATCTAGCTCAGAGCTTAACATATCAGACCCAATTACATAAACATAATTTCTGTCGTCCTTATGAGCTTCATCAACTCGACCAATCATGTCAATATTTAAGTTGGCAACCGTATTTTCTAAAGGAAAAATAGGATCACTGTCAGTATAATATTTTGAACCCAAAAGTCCCTTTTCTTCACCTGTAACGTGTAAAAACAATATAGAACGTTTTGGTCCATAGCCATCATTTACAGCGGTTTTAAATGCCTCAGCAATTTCTAAAATAGCAACTGTGCCAGAGCCATCATCGTCAGCACCATTGTATACTTTTCCATCCTTTATACCCTCGTGGTCTAAGTGAGCAGATATAACAACAATTTCATCAGGTTTTTCAGTTCCTTTAATAAAGGCAACCACGTTTTCTGAATGTACTGGAGTTACTTCACTTTTAATATCAATAGACAAACTAGTATTAATAGTCTTAGCTTGGTCGTCTTCAAGGATATTTTCATAAATGGCTTTAGCTATTGTGCTGTTAACCATAAATTGTGGTAAATCAGAATCATTGTTTATTAATGAGATTCTACCTTTACTTTGCGAATTAGAAACTCGTTTGTAATAAGCTGCATATCTAGGAAAAGTAACGTCGTCTAAAATAATAATAGCTTTCGCACCTTTTTCTGATGCAACATTCTTTTTTGCACTTCTAGCTCTTCGACCTTCAGACCAAGTAGTATTTTCAGTTTTACCTGTGGTAATATAAGTTCCATCTTCGTTTTTAGGTTCACCAGCTTTAATTAATACTACCTTATTTTTAACATCAATATTTTTATAGTCTGAATAATTTTCGGCTTCAATACCATATCCTGCATAAACAATGTCATTTACCGAAAATGATTGCGTTGTTGGGCTTCCTATAGAAAGGAAATCTTCAAGATTAAGTAAGTTTTTATTGTTAAGTTGAATACTTACTTCAGGAGTTTTTCTGGCTTCAAGAGCCACTTCTTGAAAGTAATCATCATCACTTAAAGGAGATGGTATTTCTAAGTTTTTGTATTGTTGTTTTAAGTATTCTACTGCTTTTTTTTGTCCTGGTTCTCCTGTATTTCTACCTTCAAATTCATCAGAAGCATAAATGTAGAGCATTTCTTTAAGTTCTGCAGAGGTAATCGTGTTACCATACTTGGTTGGGTCAGCTGGAGCTTTAGGTTTGGAATCAACTGAGTTTTTTGTTGAGTTACAACTAAATGCTAAAGCGCTTAGAGTAACTCCTAAAATTAATTTTTTCATTAGCTGTTAATTAGTTTGGAGAGAATGTATGTAATTAAAAATTTAGCGATAATACAAAAAGTTATTGGTAACCTTGATTAAAGCTTAAATCTTTAACAGATTTTAACAACAATTTTTAACATTATTTTTTGTCGGCAACTATACGGTTTTTGGAATTGGCTAAATACCAAGCTGTAGTAAAAATAAGTTGTGTTCGTTTTTGAAGTAACGGATAGTTAATTTTGTCTGGAGTGTCAGTTGGTTTATGATAATCTTCATGCTCTCCATTGAAATAAAAAATTACAGGAACACCTTTTAAAGCAAAGTTATAGTGGTCAGACCTATAGTAATAACGGTTGATATCGCTTTCTTTGTTTAATTCATAATCGAGTTCAAGATTTGTGAAAGTATCATTTGCAATTTCAGAGATGTAATGTAGCTCAGTACTTAATCTATCATCGCCAATTACATATATATACTCAGGGTTTTCAATATGTTTTTCATCTACTCGACCAATCATATCTATATTAAGATTGGCAACTGTATTTTTTAATGAAAAAACAGGATGATCAGTATAATAAGTTGAGCCTTTTAACCCAATTTCCTCACCAGTAAGGTGTAAAAACGCAATACTTCGTTTTGGACCAAATCCTTTTTTTTGTGCTATTTTAAAAGCTTGGGCAATTTCCATTAATGCTGCTGTACCAGAAGCGTTATCGTCAGCACCATAATAGATTTGATCTTCTTTTACACCTTCATGATCTAGATGCGCAGAGATAATGATAACTTCGTCAGGGTATTCTGTACCTTTTATATAAGAAATTACATTTTGAGAACTTTTTATGTCATCAGAAAAGAATGATTCTGGAATTTGTTGGTAATAGTTGTTTTCTCCTAAAGGGGAACTTATAGCTTCATTGATATAATAATCTTTAATGTAGTTTGAAGCTTTGTGGTAACCTAACTCTCCTGTTTTCCTTCCTTGAAATTCACTAGAAGACAAATCGTAAACCAGTTTTTTTAACTCGCTAGAGTCAATGGTTTTAGAAATTTCTTTGATTTGTTGTGAGTTCTCAAAAACAATATTGTCTTTAATATCTTGAATTTTTTCGCTATATCTTTTTGTTGCACAAGAACCTACTAAAGATAGTGCTGAAGCAAAAATAAATACCTTCATCTATTAACCTCTTATTTTCAGTCAAATAAACTAAAAAAAAAGGGAATACCGAAGTATTCCCAATGATTTTTAAGCGATGGATTTTTAATCTATTTCAAGACCATCGAGTTCTTCCATATCAATATCATCAATCTCTTCAATGTCAAGATCTTCAAGGATTTCTTTAGAATCTTCAACAGATTCATCTGCACGTTCTTGGAGTTCTTCGGTATCACCAACTTCAACTTCGTTAAATACCGATTTGTAAGTGGTAATTCCTATAGATACAATTGTAAATATAAAAATATACTGAACAACTTTTTTAGATTGGTTTTGTTTTTTTGATAGGTAAAAAATTGCAAGCCCTAAAATAAATGCTACAATAGCAGGGATTAATGCAATGTTTGATAATGGAGTTACAGCTAAAACTACAGCAAGAATAGCTGCAATAAATCCTAGTATTACTAAAAATTTTCTCATTGATGTTTAATTTTTTAAGCCAGAAGCCGATTTTATTTTTAACTCACCACTTCCTACTGCAATTTTAAATTTAGCGTAAACAGGAATTTTATTTTCATCGGCAGTTAACCATAATAAGTTGTCATTAGAACCTTTAAGTACATTACTGTTATTTATAGAAATAGCTAGTTTATAGCATGTTTTTTTACCAATGTTGGTTGAAATAGTTTCAGTTCCTAAATATTTAAAATTAACAACGTTTTCTTTGTTGTCAAACAAAACAGTAAATGATTTAGAGGTTCCTGTTGAGTAGCTAGAAAAATCTAAAGTTCTCAATTTGTATAGAGTAGATACTAAATCGCGCGTGGCACTTCCTATGGATACATTCTTGTTTTCATCCCAAAAAGTTCCATCTTTTCTCTTTTTTCTTTTTAAACTTTTAACAGTACCAGTTTTATGACTGTATTTGTACTGCATAAACTTGTAATAACCACCTTCGTTTATATCTCTTTTGTAAAGATAAGGCGTAAGTGTTTTAGGGCTTACGTAGCTTTCGTATAAGTCTCTAATTTTAAAAAAATTATCCCATTTGCTATATGTGGCAGCAGTACATTTTAGCCTTAGTAATGTAGCTTTAGAGGTTTTTACCTCACTAGTTTCCATAGTTACTTGGGCTAAGTCAGTCATTAAACCTGACATATTATAAGAAGCAGTAAATGTTAATTTTTCTCCAGCGCCAACAGCATTGTTTTGAGAATAGGTGAGTGATGAGATTAAAATAGCGAGTACTAAAATAATTCTTTGCATAGGTTTTAGTTTGATTTCTATAACGAAGATAATAACATTTATTGTGCCAAATGTATTTTTAATTTATAACAATAAAAAAACGCTTCATAAAATTATGAAGCGTTTTAAGCGGAGAAAGAGGTTACCGAACTATATATATTTTAACATTGTTTAACATTTGTCATAATCTTTTAAATACCTTGTTATAACTGACTTTATATAAAAATATATATATTTGAGTTATAATAAGACATAACAAAAATGTTAACTATTCTGTCAGCTATTCTGTCAGCTATTCTGTCAGCTAGTTGTTAAATAAGGGTCTATGAAGCACACTTTTTTTCTCAAAAAGCCAAAGTCTAAAGAAAACACACTTATTTTTTTCTCTTGTTTTTTTAAAAAAGAAGGCAAAAAATTTGTTTACTCAACAGGAGAAGTAATCCATCCAAAGTATTGGAATAAAACCACAAAATTACCTTATCGTTCCGGAAGCAACGCAGCGAATAATGCATCAAGCATTCTAATGCAGCTTAATAGATACACTGAAGAATTTAATAAAATAGTTGAACGATATAAAATATTAGAGCAACCATTATCAAGAAATGAATTGAAGAATGAATTTAATAAGTTATTCAAAAAAGATGCTTTAAATGTTAATAGTTTTTATAATTCTTTAGACCAATTCATATTAGAAAAAAAGAAACTTAAAGAGTGGAAACCTTCAACAGCTAAAAGGTACGAGTATCTCAAAACTCAACTAGAAAAATTTGAAGAGGAAAAAAAATATAAATTATCATTTAACTCTATAACTGAATCTTTTTATACTACATACCTAGATTTTTGTTTTAATGATGAAAAACATTTCTCTAATACTGTGGCCAGAAATGTAGGTTTACTTAAAACGTTTCTTTATTGGGCTTACGATAAGAAAATTACATATAAAGACGATTTTAAAAGTTTTAAATCACCAAAAAAGGTAATCACAAGGCAAGAAGCTTTAACTATTGATCAATTAACAGACATTTTAGAACATAACTGTAGTACTAAAGGTTTAGAAAAGGTTAGGGATGTATTCGTTTTTCAATGCTTTACAGGATTGCGTTACAATGAGCTCTTTAGAATTAATAAGCGAACTATATTTAAAGATTACATCATTATAAAAGAAGAAAAGGATAGCTTAAAAGAAGAAAGGAAAATTCCACTAACTAAGGTCGCGAAATACATTTTAAATAAGTACGACAACAAACTACCATTGATATCCAATCAGAAACAGAATAAATACATCAAGGAGGTGCTTCAGGAAATGGAAAAATATGAACGTGAAGTAGAGTTTACACTGACCAGGAATAAAGAGCAGAAGACAATGTACAAACCATTTTATGAACGTATATCTACACACACTGCGAGAAGGACCTTTGTAACACTAATGCGTAACAACAAAGTGCCTGCTAAAACCATAATGGCGATTACAGGTCATAAAGATATGAAAACCTTTGAGGCTTATTACAGTGTTAATGATGATACAACCAGTATAGCAGTTGAAGACACTTTTAAAGCGGTAGAGTTACCTAAACTTAAAAAGGCTTGATTATGAAAGAGACTAATAAGTTTGAAGGAATATTATTTGAAAAAGTTGAAGGTTTAGAACGTAAATATGCTGGCTTGCTTTATGATTTTAGTGGAAAAGAGCAAATAGCTAAATTTCAATTCTTTAAACAAAATATAAAGTCAGATAATTTACTAATGTTAAATGACTATGTGGTTGATAAGCTTTTGAGTTTTAATGTAATCAAAACTGATCCTGATGCAGATCCGAGTTGGGAAGAAGATTTTAAAAATGATAAATTTCTAAAGAGCCATTTTTTTTACAATAAGTTCTATTGCTTGTCTAATAATTTTTTTGATGAACTATATAATCTTTTAAAATATACAGCTGAAGATGTTGATAGCTTTTTAAATCAAAAAAGCTTAATCGATTATGAGATAGATGCATATTATGATAATCTAAGCAAAGTTGAATTTTTAAAGAATAAACATACGGAGTTGTATCCAAAAGAAAGTGAACACTATTTATATTATACTGAGAAACATATTAGTAAGTCAATCTATAATTATTCAAATAGTTGGTATGATTATGTTAAGGAACAATTGTTTGACTACCCAGATGCCCTATACAATTACTTAGTTTTTGGAAATCTTATGATTCTTCCTTTTTGCTCACTAAGGAAAAAGGATTCTATATTATCAAAATGGAAAGAATGTTATGTAACACAAAGTCTATTAGCATACATTAAAGAAAAAATTACCGAGCTTGAGAGTATTTCTAAACCTGAAGTTTTACATATTAAAGAAATTATAGGTGCAGATGCATGGAAAGAAATCTTTATTAGATTAAAAGAAGCTAAAATAGTAAATGATAATTGTGAAATTATTATCAATAAAAAGGAGATAACTAAATATGGAATTATAACATTTCTAGCATTAAAAACATTTAATACTTACTTACCTCTGGAATTAAAATTTAATCCAGAGAAAAATGAGTTTGGCAATGGGGCAAGACTTGCGGAAATTTTAAGCAAAACTTTTAACGAACCAAAATTTAATAGAGGAAGGATAAGTGAATGGAAAGATAAACTATCTGGAGAGCCTAAAAAAAATAATCATCTATATCATTATTCCTCTTTTCTTAAAGAAATACAAATTTGAGCTCTTTATTAAAAGGACACACGGACATCCTTGTGTCTGTCTTATAAATACTACATTTTAAATAAATTAGGGCATAGTTTAGCGATTAGAAATTTAAAAAATTATCGCTATGACAGATCATGTTATTCAATTAGAGAAAGTTTCAAAAAAAGAATTTTTTGAACGAATAGAAAATATAATTGACGAAAAACTTTCAATATTAATTAAAGTCGATAAAGACGAAAAACTTTCTGTCAAAGAAGTTGCAGAAGAGTTAGGACTTGCTGAGCTAACTATAAGAAATTATATCAAAAAAGGGATTTTACCAGCTGTCAAAATTGGGCGAAGAGTTTTTGTGATAAAAAAAGATTTAGATTCCACTTTACAAGAAGTCAAATCCTTAAAATACCGAAGAGATTAAAAAAGATTAAACCTTGCTGTAGCACCAACATCAGCAAGGTTTATGTATTGTTTCACGTTTATAAAACACTTAGAGATGCAAGATACAGAAAAAAAACCTCGTATTGAAATCCTAGAGCCAATATTAAATTATATTGATGCTAATCAAGTTAAGTTTAACCTGGATATTATCAAGGTTCCAGTTGCTTTTCGTCCTCCTACTAGAACTCTACCAGATATATTTTCTATTAAGCTTGAGAATTTTACAAATTATCAAGTGATTCAAAGAAAAATAAACATAGCTCTAGATGCTGTTAAAGTTCAGGCTCAAAACCGTAAGGACCTCTACCAGGTTATAATGATTTTAAAAACTGCTCAATTTTCAGATAGAATCGGTGAAGTCCCATTAATAAAATTGTATAAGGATTAGTTATGACAGCAAAAACTACAAAACAACTCTTGTTGGAATCTATTATTAAGCCGTTTGAAAGAATTGAAGTTCCTCCTACAGTATTAAGTATTGACGGTGTCAGGTTTGGATCATTGGGGAACTTTTCCTGTTTAACAGGTAAGTCAAAAAGCAGAAAAACCTACTTGTTGTCAATTTTTATTGCTGCTGCATTAGATTCGGAAGAAGAAATATTTCAAAGAATTAGATCTGAAGTTTCAGGTACAAACATACTACACTTTGATACAGAACAAGCTAAGCATGATACACAGAAAGTGTCTAAGAGAATACATCGCTTATTAGAAAGAAAAGAGGAGATTGAGAATTATAAGTGTTATTGCTTGCGTCCACATCTGCCACAGACGCGAATTGCAATAATTGAAGAGGCAATATACAACACTCCAAATTTAAAAATGGTAGTAATTGATGGTATTGCAGATTTAATTGTAGGTTACAATAACGAAGAAAAAGCAACTGAAATAATTAATAAGTTTTTGAAATGGACTTTTGAATTAAACATACATATAATTACAGTTATACACCAAAACAAAGGAGATAATAACGCAAAGGGACATTTAGGGTCGTTTGTATACCAAAAAGCAGAAACGGTTCTTTCTGTTGAAAAAGATGGAAATGTATCAAAAGTTATGACTTCACATAGTCGAGGTGTAGAAATACCACCAATGAGCTTTAGTGTTAATGAGAATGATTTGCCTTTTTTTGTGGATTATATTCCAAGTGTAAACTCAAAGTCAAAACCAACTAATCCTTTTGATATGGATCCAGATGTTCATAAGAATCTGTTGCAAGATGTATTCAAGAATGAAGATGCTATAACATATAGCACCTTAAAGGAAAAAATTAAATTTTTTCTTGGTTCTTACAGTCTTCCGAATGGAGATAGTAAGTGTAAAGAGTTTTTAAGATATTATAAGGAACTCAAATATATAACTCAAGAGAAAAATCAGGGTCCTTATAAATTGAATAAACAATGGTGGGTTGGTTAGTTATATGTATATACATTCAACCAACCAACCCACCTAATAATATGTATCAGAGGTTTACTAGGTTGGTTACTGGGTTAGACTCAACCAACCTATCTATTGATAATCATATTATGGCATCTTGTGGTTGTACAACATCACAAGTAAATAGAGTTGACATTTATTGTTTCTGTAAAGAAAATACAAGAAATCGATTTTGGGGAAGGTAACGATCTGTTTCTTTTTCCTGTGCATGAGCATCATCACTTTAAGATTGAAACGTTTGATGTTGTTTGGACTTGTAACCCTACAACAAAAACTAAGGAGAGATATGATGAGTATTTTTCGTTTTTGATGAAATATTTAAAACAACATTATGATGCTGATAAAATTGAGCTTAAGAAAAAGATTTTTCTTAATTAATGAAGTAGTGCAACAACGTTGTGCAACCACACAATGATATAATGCTCTAATACTAGTAAAATAAGGGTTTTTTGTAATTAAGTTGTGTTTCGGTGTGTAAAGTTGTAGTGCAACAACGCGTGTTTGGTTTAATGAAACTACTTTGAAATGATATGCAAATTTACAAGCTTTATTTGTCTAGTTTTTTGTAGGTTTGTTAAGTCCGTTAGATAAGAGAGACTGCTTTTTGGCTTTGCTTTCATGTAATCTAACGGATTTTTTTCAGTTTATATCTATCTCGGTTTTATGTGGTTGCACAACGTGGTAGTACAACCAAACAATTGTATTGCTCTACAGTACCAGTGAAACTGAGCTTATTATGTTATTTCCCCATTTTTAGTTGTGAAAAGTTGAAGTACGACAAAAACCACTTTGCGTGAGTGTAATAACTTATTATCCTATTTTCACCCTGTTTTTATATATTTGTTCTGTCCGTTAGATAACACAGATTCCTTTTTTGGTCTACTGTTACGTAATCTAGCGGATTTTTATTGTTTTGTATTTAGCGCTTACTTGTATTTGGAATTATGTAAAAGATACTGTGATAGATGATATCTATTAAAAACATGTTAATAATAATTTTTTGCTATATTTGATTTAAATTTAACATGTTATGAGAACCCAAATTTACACTGAAAATCCAGCAGCTTTAAGAGGCTTTTTTAGCTGGTTGAAAAAAACAATAAATAACGTGGTATCTGCTGTTGTAGAAGTTTCCCGTGATCCATTCTTTATTTTAGAAATTGTACACGATGCATTTGATGGAGGTGGTTTTACTTTTGGTATTGGAAACAATAACGGTTCAGCTAATTTGTTTAGAGAATCTGGATACTTTGAACAAGTAGTTTCTTTAAATGAGTATGAAGAAAATATGCTGGACCTATGGGTAGAGCAAAGATTTTTACCATTTTTTAAGCAATATTTTTTAAGATTAAAACAATTTAGCAGTCAAACCCCCACAATAAGTAATTTTACTGATTACTATAATTCTGTGCATGAGTTTTTAGGACTGATTAAATGGTACAGATCATATGTGTTAATAAACGGAGAAAGCGGGCTTACGATGAATGCTTTAAAAGTAAGAAACCAGTTTTTAACTTTCCAGATAAACTTACTAGAAACAGAACTTAACAGCTACATCCAAGAAAAATCAATTTCTGTATCGTCAAGGTTAACATCTAAAACAATAAATACAAACGAGTACATTCAGTTGCAGTTAAACATACCTAATAGTTTGGAAATAGAGGTCTTACAGATAACACAAAACACTATAAGCGATCCAGGAATTAATATAATTAATGAGCCAACACCTAAACCTTCAGATAATACTTCAAGTACATCAGGAATAATTTGGATGCTTGTTGGATTTGGTGCAATGTATTTATTGAGTAATGAAAAAGATAAAGTAAATGAAGAGGAAACTGTAGATTAAAAGATGCACAACAACTTATATAAAATACCCTAGAAAAACTAGGGCATTTTATATTTTATTAAGTGTTACGCTACACACTTATTGAATGCTTGCTTAATAAGGATGAATAGTCATATTTAAACTTTAAATGTTTTAGCCCAGAAATATATTCTTCAGAACTCATTGTCAACTTTTTACTTTTAAGTACTAAAAACTCCAGCTTCAGAGAGGTTTCATTACACTGTTGTTTTGCTTTAAGTTCCTTTTGCTTTTCTTCGAGTAAGTTATTCTCTACCAATTTTGCTTTCTTTTCAGCTTTAGCAAGTCTTACCTTTAATTGTTCGAGTAATTTATCCATTTTCTAAATATTTTAAAATAAATATAAAGATTAAAGTGGTTTTCCACAAACATTAAAATAAGAGCTAAAATGTCATCTGAAAAAGAAAACCCTTGAAAACAGTGGTCTTCAAGGGTTTTAAGCGGAGAAAGAGGGATTCGAACCCCCGGAGGTGTGACCCTCAACAGTTTTCAAGACTGCCGCATTCGACCACTCTGCCATTTCTCCGATTGCGGATGCAAATATAGAACCCTTTTTTATTTCTTTCAAATAAAAACAACAATTTTTTATACTAAATATAATACTATAGAATTAATTTATGGAATGTATATCCTCTAAACCTATGCAAGTGTTAACTTTGCGCAAAAATTTAAAAATAAATAATGGATATAATAAATAGCCTTAAATGGCGATATGCAACAAAAAAATTTGATGCAACTAAAATTATTTCTAACGAAAAGCTAAATATAATTAAAGAAGCATTTAATTTAACAGCAACATCTTTTGGTTTACAAACTATAAGTATGGTTATTGTTTCTGATAAAGAAGTTAGAAATTCTTTAGTAGAGCATTCATACAATCAATTACAAGTAAAAGAAGCTTCACATTTGTTGGTTATATGCATACAAGATAATATTACTGATGAAGATGTTGATAAACATTTTGATAATGTTAGTAATATAAGAAACACACCAGAGCACATTTTAGCACCTTTTAGGTCAGATTTAAAAACCATGATGCAGCGAATGACTGAACATGAAAGACAACAATGGTCAGTTAAACAAGCTTATATTGCTTTAGGTAATTTAATGACTGTTTGTGCTGTTGAAAAGATAGACGCTTGCCCTATGGAAGGTTTTAAAGCTGATAGCTATGATGAAATTTTAAACTTAAAAGATAAAAATTTAAAATCTGTATTGTTACTACCTGTTGGTTATAGAGCAGAAGACGATATGTTTGCTTCGTTTAAGAAAGTTAGAAAGAATGTTAATAATGCTGTTATTGAATATTAATAATATTCGTTAAAAAAGGCTTTGCCTTAATCGCTGAATAATTTATATTTGTTAATCTTATTAATTAATACTTCACTTATGAAAAAGCTTATCGTATTATTCGTTTGCCTAATTAGTTTAAACTTTTACGCACAAGAAAGTCAGTTTAATTGGTTAACAGATTTAAACACAGCTGTTAAAGCTTCAAAAGACCAAAACAAACCAATTTTGTTATTCTTTACTGATACTAATTCAACTGAAAGTCAGAAAATGAATATTGAATTATTCAAATCTCAGGAGTTTAAAGCTATCGCTGATAAAGCAATACTTTTAATTGCTGATAACTCTTCTGAAAACAATATACCTAAGCGATTAATTATTCATTATAATAAAATCAATCAATTTTCATCATTTGTAACTTTAGATTCTACAGGGAAAGCAATTGGTACTCCAACGACTGATTTCAGTACAGAATCATTAAACAGTTATATTTCATTTTTAAATTCGCTTTAAAATTAATACATGCCAGGATTTGAGCTTTTCGGAGATGCAGAACGAAAAGAAGTAAATGACGTTTTAGAGAGTGGTGTTTTAATGCGCTATGGCTTTGATGCTATGCGTAATGGTCACTGGAAAGCAAAAGCGTTAGAACAAGAACTTCAAAGTACATTACAAGTTAAACACGCGCAATTAGTATCTAGCGGAACAGCTGCTGTATCTATAGCATTAGCTTCAGCAGGAATAGGTTCGGGAGATGAAGTTGTCATGCCAACATTTACTTTTGTGGCTAGTTTTGAGGCTATTATGATGTTGGGCGCAATTCCAATTCTAGTAGATATTGATGATACTCTAACTTTAGATCCTGAAGCTGTAAAAGCAGCAATTACCCCAAAAACTAAAGCCATAATGCCTGTGCATATGTGTGGTAGTATGGCAAATTTAGATGAGCTGCAATCCATTTGTAAAACACATAATCTAATATTAATTGAAGATTCTTCGCAAGCTACTGGTGCCACTTATAAAGAAAGACCTTTAGGAAGCATTGGTGATTTAGGTTGTTTATCGTTAGATTATGTAAAAATTATTACTTGTGGTGAAGGAGGAGCTGTATTAACCAACAACGAAAAGTATTATACAAATTCTGATCACTTTTCAGACCATGGTCATGACCATAAAGGAAATGATAGAGGAGCAGAAACTCACCCGTTTTTAGGCTATAATTTTAGAATATCTGAACTTAATGCAGCTGTTGGTTTAGCTCAACTGCGTAGGTTAGATGAATTTGTAACAATTCAAAAGAAAAATTATACAATTATTCGTGAAGCACTTTCTGTAATTCCTGAACTTACATTTAGAACAGTGCCAGAAGGAGGAGAAGAAAGTTATTCGTTTCTTAGTTTTTTCTTACCTGATTTAGAAACCTCAAGAAAAGCAGTAAAAGCTCTAAAAGACACTGGAATTGATGGCTGCTTTCATTACTATGATAATAATTGGCATTTTATTAGAAAGTGGGAACATTTAAAAGATTTAAAAACACTTTATCCGCTTTCTAAAGAAGTAAAGGATGGGTTAAAGTATCTTCAAACTAAAGATTTTTCTAAATCTAATCACTTTATCGGTAGAAATATTTCTTGCTTAATAAAATTATCTTGGACAGAACAAGAGGTTAAAGAGCGTGCTTCTAAAATGGTAAAAGCCATTCAGTCAATTCTTTAAATCCCTATTTTGTTAGGCAATTTCTTCAATGTTACATTTATTGTATACTTTGTTACAATAGTGATACTCCCTTTTTTGCTTTGATTATAGTTTTACAATGCTATTAATTGAAGGAGAAGGGAGATGACAATATACAACACTGTTGTTTCCCTTTTATTTTTAAATACTTCAAGGTTAATCTTCTATATCATTATGAAATGTATAACCTTAACTATCAAAACTTTATTTGTTGTTAATACATGTGCGGTTTCTATAATATATGGACAAGACATTAAACAAGAAAATAAGACAGATGTAAAGTAACATTTAGTTATAGAGCAAAATAAATACTGTTTACAGTTTTTTTAAATAATCGTTTTACAGTCAGTTTTAAGGTAATAGGAGATTTTAGTATAAAGATGTTTTTTGAGCATTTTAAAAACACTCAATTTTGATCAGTTAGACTAATCATGGAAAAGGACCAAATATCAAAACAATTTTATAGTAACCAAAATCAAATTGACGATTCGTCAAGGCGAACATTTTTTAAACAATTGGTACTTGGTAGTATGGGATTTTATCTTTCACCAATGCTCTTGCAAAGTTGTAGTAAAGATGATTTAGGTAAACCTCCTTTTGGCGTGTGGAAAGACATGATTAAAATTTTAGAGCAAAGTCCAGATCATTTTATTGGTAGGCGAAACGCTTTAGTTACTTCTAAAAACCCAGAAGCAATGACCAACTTTGTTAGAGATAGTTTTCAAATTATTCCTTGGCAAAGCGATTTTCTTCACCATTCTGCTAATGGTACTATTTATGGGAAAGAGATGGCTTTACGCTGCGGACTTGCAACACCTCGCGAAAAAGCTGAAATTTTAAAAGACATGCTAGTAGATGCTGGTTATGAGGCTAAAGTAGTTTTAGAAGAAACCGAAATAACCTTAGATGAAGCAAAGGCAATAGTTTATCAAAAATTAACTCCAGAATTTGCGCCACCAATTACCAATAAAAAAATGCGCAAGTGGCAAAAAATGATGGGAGTAACCAATAAAGAGGAAACTCACAAACAAATACTAGATATTGTCGAAAGTTCCGAAACACTAGCTAATAATCTTTTAAACAATATTGATAAAAAATATATTAGAGATAGAACGGTTAATTTCAGGTTTCATAAAGCCTATGTGCCTTCGGTTGTTTTTTATGAAGAAGGAGTTGAAAAATATGCGCATGTGTTTGACCCAAAAGTACCTTTTGGTAATTTACATCCTACTAACAAAAAAAAGACCTTTAATAAAGCAGGCGAATATAAAGTCCCAAAAGATGAAGATGTTACTATTACACTGTCTTGTAGAAACGCCTTAGACCATTGGAGTGAAACTGAGCTGTTAACAGGAACTTGGAAGCTTTCTGAATTATTAGGGAATCAGTTGCAGGTTCAGTTTCTCAATAATATGAGTTTTGAAGAACAGTCAGTAAAATCTATTTCTGAAATTACTTCTTTCACTCCTTGTTTTGCACTTCAAGATATTAATAAGGATGCTACTTATCTAGAGGAGCGTACAGTTTTAGGAGAACCAATAACCTTAGAAGCTGTAAAAATATTTGAAAATTATAATCCTGATAGTTTGCCTAATAATGAAGAGCCTTCAGCTATAAAAAAAGTACACTCTTTTGAAGGAACAGTTTTTCCACAGGCATTTCCAAAAGTACGATTGGAGCTAAGCCCTAAAGATGCTCAAGGAAATATTATTGAAGGTATATCAATAGGCAATTTTGAAATTACTGATAATGGACAAACTGTTTCAGGTTGGATGAATCAAAATGTGCTTTCACCCAAAATTTTATTGTTATATGATACGTCTGCAAGTATGCCTGGTGAATATGCAGGTGATAATATAAAACTGTTTTTACAGAATACCGAAGCAGCAATCAAAAAAACCTATCCAAAAGCAAAAGTAATACTTCAGCAAACGGGTTCAAACATTTATACAGCATTACTCAAATCAAAACAGTTGGATGTAGATGTAATTCTTTATGCAACTGATGGCGATAATAATGATGCATTTGATGCGTCATATACACCAATTTATGAGGCTGGTCCACCTGCTATTTTTCTTAATGTAAAACCCCAAGGTACAGTATATAAACATTTGAGAGAAAATATGGACTTTATTGAGATTGCTGCAGATGATCAAGAGCTTACCATTACTGAGATTACTAAAATTATTGATGGTTTAAAGTTTCCTACTTATGTAATAACATATTCTGCTTTTGCTGAAAAAGACGCACATAATGTAGAAGTTAAGCTAAAAGATACAACACATAAAGTCAATTTAAACTATAAGTTTCCAGAACCTAGTGACCATCTTTTAGGTAATCGTATGGTTGGACTTTATCTCACCATAAAACGATTAGGAAAAAATCCTATTAAACGTGTGTTAGCAGGTTATGAGCCTCATAACGATTTTTATGCTAATCCAACCCAACTCACCCGAAAAATGATAGATGAAGTGCACGAAATGCTTCTTGGAGGTGCAGTTATGGCTTTTGAACGAGAAGCACCAACACTTTCTATTCAGCTAACGGAGTATTTACAAGCATTAATGAGTAATCAAAACTGGTTTGAAGCTTATCAAGAAGGCAATATTAAAACAGCGGTTGAAGAAATAGCTAAAGGTGGTTTTAGTTATCCTTCTCTATTATTAAGTATGTTGCAGCCTATTCAAAATAATGTAACAGAGCAAGCCATAACCTATCCAAACGGATTTAGATCTTGTATTGTTAAATTTTCTCCAGGATTTTATAATAAGGAAACCAAGACTTCTTTCGATTTTTTACCAACTTCAGAATATCAAACTGTAAGTAGAAGTGGAACTGGAAATTTTGAGGAAACCTTAAAGAAAACAGCTCAATTAGCAATTTTAGAAGGTTACGTGTTTGAAGATAGTGCCTATTCTCAACTCAAAGAAAAACCCTTACTACTAAATAAAGCAATGGGACGAGATGAACGTTTCAGTTCGCAAGCTCTTGGAAGCGATTATCATTATTATGGAAAACAAATATTTGGAGGAGGTATTTTAAAACTTTTTGATACATCCTTACAAGTAAAATCATTTTGGAAAATAGATCCAATTAAAGGTGAACTCTATGGCATTTTACCAAACCAAACAGGTGGAGGCTCAAGAACCACTTACCAACAATTGATGGAGCTAGATAAGGTTATAGAAGGTTATAAAGAAGTCTTATCTGCCATGAATTTTGGTCTTACTGTTACTGGGCTTGGAAATTTACCATTAGGTCTTGTAGCAGCTTATAGCTTAACCCTAGTCAAATTATATGCACTAGCATCTCAAGCTTTAATATTGATGAACACAACAGGAATGGATGAAGATTTAACTATTGCACTCCAAGCTTTAGCCTGCGATTTATATAAGGAAATACTATATGATTCTTTTTATGGAGTAGGTACAGCTGCCAGCACCATAGAAAACCTAATTGGTGCTATGGGAGGAATTGACGGAGAAGATTTCTCATTCTTTAAATGCTAAATATTTAATACAATATAAAATCATGAAAGCAAAAACACATATAAAAACATTGATAGCAATTATAATGCTGCTACCAAGTATAATTTTTTCTCAAGAAGATTACGAATTATGGGGAATGACTTTTCGAGGAGGAAAATCTGATATGGGAACCATATTTAAGACAGATGAAAATGCCGAAAATCTTGAAGTTCAATACGATTTTTTTAAAACTGATGGCTATGATATAGATAGTGGAGTAATAGAAGCCTCTAACGGAAAGTTTTATGGACTGTCGCCTTATTCGGGACTTTATTTATATGGTGTTTACTATGATAGCGATAATATTGGTGGAGTTTTGTATGAATATGATCCTGCAACTGGAGTGTTTGAAACTAAATTTAGGTTTGGTGTTGATGAGTTTGAGGTGATCAATTCAACAAACGGAAAGCGTCCTGAAGGAGCACTTATTGAAGTTAATAATAAACTTTATGGAATGACTAGAGAAGGAGGAGACCATGGTGATGGAGTCATTTTTGAATATGATTACTTGCAAGATACCTTTACAAAACTTCATGATTTTAATGATTTAAATGGTAGAGCACCAGAAGGAGAACTTACATATGCTTCTAATGGAAAACTATATGGAATGACTTCTGTTGGAGGTGATTATGATGATGGTGTTATTTTCGAATTTGATCTCAACACTAATACTTACACAAAAAAGATCGATTTTGATGATAATGCACTAAACCCTGGAAGAAGACCTTATGGTTCATTGTTCGAAGCTAGTAATGGAAAGCTGTATGGCTTAACCAGTGAAGGTGGTACAAATGATTCTGGTGTATTATTTGAATATGATTTTATTACCAATACATTGACTAACTTATTTAATTTTGGATTAGCTGGAACTTCTGGAGCTTATCCGCTGGGAACATTGGTGGAAGGTCCAAACAATTCTTTAGAACTATTTGGTACAACTTCTGAAGGAGGTACAGAAGATTACGGTATTCTTTTCAAATATAATATATCAACAAGTACCTTTACTACACAGTTAAGTTTTGCATCTTCAAACAATTTAGGTTATTCGCCAGGACCTAAGCTTACTCTGGCATCTAATGACAAGCTATATGGAGTTACAGAGTATGGTGGAGCTAGTGGAATAGGATCCTTGTTTGAGTATAATCCATCTACTGGTCAATCTAGTTTACTATATGGTTTTAATATAAATTCTGGGTATTATCCATATGCTGGTCTTTTTGAAGCTTCAGACGGTAAATTATATAGCGTAGCTAATAAGACGCGTTATGGAGTAGTAGACTCTTTCAATAGTATGTTTTATAGTTTTGATTTATCTACAAATAGTTATAACCCAATTTTAAAATTTAATAGCTCAACAGATGGAGCAGGACCTGATGGAAGTTTAATATATTCTGAAAACAGACAAAAATTCTATGGCTTGACATTAAGAGGGGGAATAAATGACTCAGGCGCAATTTTCGAATATAACCCAATAAGTAATATTTATACAAGGCTACATAGTTTTGATGAACCAGATAATAGCTCTGAAATGGGAATTTTGCCAAGAGCAAGTCTACTAGAGGCATCTAATAGTAAGTTGTATGGAACAGCATTTAGAGGAGGAAGTAATGAACTAGGTATGCTGTTTGAGTTTGATTTATCAACAAACACTTTTGCTAAGAAGCATGATTTTGGTCAGGTGCTAGGTGGAACACCATTAGGTGATTTGGTTCAGGCTTCTAACAATAAAATTTATGGAATGACATCAGTAGGAGGACAAGGTGTTTACATGGAAACTTTAGTGCCTGTAGGTGTTATTTATGAGTATGATATAGACACAGAAAATTATACTAAAATTCACGATTTTAATCTAGAAAATGGGGCATTTCCAAATGGTGGATTAATTGAAGCTACAGATGGAAAACTTTATGGTATGACACTGAATGGTGGTTTGCAAGATGGAGGTGTTATTTTTGAATATGATTTTACTACTGGTTTTAATAAGTTGCACGAATTTGAGTACAATGGCATTAATGGGTTTAGACCTTATGGAAACTTACTTCAGTTTGATGCTAATACACTTTATGGATTGACTTCAGAAGGAGGTGTAAATGGAGACGGAACAATCTTTAAATATGATATACAAACCAATACCTTTTCTAAGGTTTTTGATTTTAATGATGTGTCAACAGGAGCTATACCACTTGGTAGCTTAACAAAATTAAATAACAAGCTTTATGGAGTTACCTCAGAAGGAGGAATACACGATTATGGTATTGTATTTGAATTTAACCCTCAAACCTTATCATTCACAAAAACGTTTGACTTTGATTCCCAGAACGGAAGATTACCTGTTACTACTACATTAGTGGTTTTAGACAGGAATACACTAACTACAAATATTGTAGAAGAAAATAAGATAATTGTTTACCCAAACCCAGCTCAACAAGACATACATATAACGACAGATGCACATATTACCAAAGTGTCTTTATTTGATGCTTTAGGTAAAGAAGTGTATTTAGAAATGACTGGTAATACAGTTAATGTAGAACCATTAAAAAGCGGTATTTACATATTAAAAGTAGAAACAGATAAAGGTTCAAACTCTAAAAAAATAATAATTAACTAACTTTATATCAATAATTTAATAATTTCAGTTATGAAAAAGTTAAACCAACTAATCTTATTTGTTTTAGTTTTTACAATCTTTAATTGTAAGAATGACAAAAAAACAGAATCTGTTATTGAAGTAGCAGAACATGAAGAGACTGTAAAACTACCAACCAATACAATAGATATTTTAACAAGAAGTATGGAGTTTGTTATGGCAGATACTATTACTTCTGGTTGGAATACTTTTAAGTATGACAATAGAGCAAATGAAACACACTTTTTTAGATTCGTTAAAATGCCAGAAGGCATAACTTCTGAAAATTTTAAAACTGAATCCGATCCAGTTTTTGAAGAAGGTATGGATTTAATAAACGAGGGTAAAACCGAAGAAGGTTTTGCTGCTTTTAGCAAATTACCAGAGTGGTTTAGCAAATGTATTTCTACAGGTGGTTCAGGATTGATTGCACCCAAAAGTAAAACCTATACTGCTCTTTACTTGGAACCTGGTCTTTATAGTATGGAATGTTACGTAAAGATGCCTAATGGCAAATTTCACTCAACAATGGGAATGGTAAAGCAAGTATACGTAAGCGAAACAGATAGTGGAAATGTAGCTCCTAAAGCAACAGACACAATTGATATAAGAGAAGATGGATTTCATTTTAATAGACATATTCCAAAAGGAAAACATATTTTTCAGGTGAATGTTCTTAGTCAAAAACTACATGAAAACTTTGCCTCTACTGATGTGCATCTTGTAAAACTAGAATCTCATGCAAATAGAGACACTTTAGAGTCTTGGATGGTATGGTATGACCCAAAAGGGTTTATTACACCTGTTCCTAATGGTGTTGAGTTTTTAGGTGGTTTTAATGATGCAGTACAAGGCAGCACAGGCTATTTTTACGCCAATTTAAAACCAGGTAAATACGCTTTCATCGCTGAAGTACCAAATGCAAAAGCAAAAGGATTATTTAAAGAATTTGAAGTGTTAGATTAATACTTAACGTACTCAACAATTTCTAAACCATAACCAATCATACCAACACGTTTGGTTTGTTGGCTATTAGAGATTAAACGTAGTTTATGAATGTTTAAGTCATGAAGTATTTGAGCACCAATACCAAAGTCTTTACTGTCCATTTCAATTCTTGGAGCTTTTACAACTTCACCTTTAACCTGACTATCTCTTAAAGCGCTAAGACGTTTTAAAAGATTCATAGATTGTGATTGCTGGTTGATAAAGATAATAGCACCTTTACCTTCTTCGTTTATAACTTTAAACATATCATCCAACTTCTCATCGGCATTGTTGGTTAAAGTTCCTAAAATGTCATTGTTTACTAAAGTAGCATTAACACGTGTTAATATGCTTTCATCGTTAGTCCAAGTCCCTTTGGTAAGTGCAATATGGATTTGATTATTGGTTGTTTGTTGGTAAGCTCTT
This sequence comes from Gaetbulibacter jejuensis, assembly GCF_039524015.1. Taxonomy (NCBI): domain Bacteria; kingdom Pseudomonadati; phylum Bacteroidota; class Flavobacteriia; order Flavobacteriales; family Flavobacteriaceae; genus Gaetbulibacter; species Gaetbulibacter jejuensis. The sequence continues at coordinate 28,513 of NZ_BAAAGF010000006.1, forward strand.
AATCGGAAACTTCCAAAACGAGTTTCAATGTTAAAGTCTTCTTTTTTATCAATTAAAGAATCGTGCTCCATTCTGTAAGCCACTAAATCTTCAATAGAAATTACTTTCAAGTCAAACTTTTCAGCCACTTTAACCAGTTGAGGTAAGCGTGCCATTGTGCCATCTTCATTTAAGATTTCAACAAGAATTCCTGCTGGTTTAAATCCTGCTAAACGTGCTAAATCTACAGCAGCTTCAGTATGACCTGTTCTACGAAGTACACCTCCATTTTTTGCTCTTAAAGGAAAAATATGACCAGGTCTTCCAAGGTCATGAGGTTTAGTGTCATCATCCACCAATGCTTTAATGGTTTTTGCTCTGTCGTGTACCGAAATTCCAGTGGTACATCCATGACCAATTAAATCTACAGAAACCGTAAATTGAGTGTGGTGCAAAACAGTGTTGTTTTGTACCATCATGTTAAGGTCTAAATCTTGACACCTATCTTCAGTTAAAGGCGCACAAATTAAGCCTCTACCATTAGTTGCCATAAAGTTAATCATCTCTGGAGTAACCGTTTCAGCAGCAGCTATAAAGTCGCCTTCGTTTTCTCTGTTTTCATCATCAACAACAATTACTACTTTACCATCACGAATATCATTAATGGCTTCTTCTATAGTATTCAATTCAATTTTCACGGATTGTTTTGCGGTTTTAAGCATAACGAGCATATATTTATGCTGCAAAGATATGGCTTATTTTATATTTTTTATGCTACTTTTTGATAACTCTTCTTTTACTCTGTTTTTTAACAAGAAATAGGTTAAAGCATAAAAAGGCAGACCAATAAGCAGCAAAAAGTAATTGATTTTTTTATCACTCTCTTTGAGTGTGCTGAAAAACTTAGAAATCTTGATTGAAGATACTACAAAGTAAATCGCAAAGAATAATAGTGCAATTAAACCTAAGTTAAGTATAGTAACTGCTAATTCAGGAAGCTTATTGTTTTTAAATACAAAATGAAGTACTATAAAAACAGCAGCAATAGCATAAGACACAAATGTGGTTAACGAGTAGTCGTTAAAGTCTTTTGCAACTTTTTCAGAGGCTATAAAATTCGTATCAATGTTAATGCCTTTTTCAACTATTTCGCTTGTGTTTAAACCTAGTTTTTTAAGTTGCGCATAGGCTCTAGGTTTTACGGTTTCGTCGTAATCGTACGATTCAAAGTTTTTAATAACATCTACTAGCTTATCTTCATCGTAAGTTTCAAGCTTCTTATAACTTAGTAGAAGTGGATCATTTTCATCTTTGGGTTTTATTCTGAATAGTTTTTTAAGCGGATCTAATATGGAATCAAACTCAAATAAACCTCTATCTTTTGTGGCACGACGTGTTAAATAAATACTTAAAGGTAACATGATTAATGTTGAAAGCCATGTTGCAAAAACAGGATTGAAAGACCCATCCTGAGAACTGTTTTTAGAAAAAATTCCTATAAAATGGTAGGTCAAAAACAATAATATTGCAATAACCAAAGGTAAACCAATACCTCCTTTTCTTATTAGTGCACCAAGAGGAGCGCCAACAAAGAATAGAATTATACAAGCAAATCCTAGTGCGTATTTTTCGTGTAATGAAATGATGTGCTTGTTTAGCCACTTGGTTTTACTAGTAGCTGCAAATGATTTAGATTCTATAATTTGATTAGTACTATTAACTGTATTTGTAGCCAAATTAAGAAGTTGAACTTTGGTTTTTGTATCAAATAACTCTAGGACTTCACCTGTGTAATTAGAATCTTTTTTGGTTTCAATGTCGTCTTTTAAATTGGCAATAGATGTTCTTTCATAAAGTGTTTTAGAAAAATCTTTAAAGTCATTTGATTTTTCATTGTAAAGACTATCTATAGTGTAGTTTAGGTCGCTTACATCAAGCATGTTAAACCTGCTTTCGTAACTCTTTTCCTCGTAATCTACATCGTTTAGTCCTTCTAAATCAACATTTATAACGTACTTTTCAAAGTAACTTTTTACATGTGGTTTTTTTACATTTTGTTTTGGGTCGTTACTAATAACTTCGTCATAGTAATTACCATTGTAAAGTACTAATTGTAAAATATTAGAGTTTTCACTACTTATCAGTTCTCCAGTTTCAGAAGAAATTACAGTATAGTTCCCAACTCTTTTCGTGTTTTTTTTATGTATGTAAACATTTTTTAAGTACTGGCCTTTTTCACCGCTTTTTTCTTCTACTTTAATATTGTAGTTACCAACTTCGTTAAACTGCCCTTCGGCAATAGCCATAGCAGGTAGTGTTTTGGCAATGTTTTTTCTTAAGTTATAAAAGTTATAGTTAGCCCAAGGGATAACGTTGTTAGCAAAGAAAAATGTAACTACAGCAAGTATGAGTATAAAAACACTTAAACCTCTCATTGCTCTTTGCAATGAAATACCTGTAGATTTCATCGCGGCAAATTCATAGTTTTCGGCAAAGCTACCAAACACCATTATTGAGGCTAAAAGAATAGTAAGCGGTAAAATTAGAGGAATAAGGGTAGGAGTTACATATACAAGAAACTTAAGTATTACAGAAACCGCTAAATCTTTTCCTGCAAGTTCACTTATATACAACCAAATAGATTGTAAAACAAAAATGAGCATGAGTATCACAAACACGCTCATAAATGTTTTTAAGTACGTTTTAAGTATGTACCTATCAAGTATTTTCATTAATTAAAGCCTAATCCAATTTATTGATGTAGTAATCTTTATACTTATTCTCATCAAAAGTAAATAAGGATTTTGAAATCGGCTCATTAGTTTTAAAAGAATTAACAGTTAAAGTTGTTTTTGTTCCATTTTTACCAACTTCAATAAGGTTGTAAATATGCTTGGTTTGTGCATCAATACCTAATAAAACTTGCTTAATTTCAGAATTAGTATCAATTGGACTTAGTTTTACATATTGAATTTTTCTACCATTTACATTTTGAACAATATCCATTGTGTAAGTGTAACCATCTTCGTAAAAAGATAACATTTTACTAGGTGTGATTGTGCTTTCATCTTCAGAATTATCTGAAGAAATAGTTACTTCTTCATCATCAGGACTTATCGTGTAAAGGGTTTTACCATCAAAAATTCTAGTAGCTCCTAAAATGTTAAGTCTGTATTTTTCACCTTGCATTACAACATCACCACGAGTTTCTTGGTCAATGTTTTCACTTGTGTTTTTTAATGCATATTTAAAGTCAATACTAATGTTTTCATAGCTTTTAATCTTTGCGCTAACTTCATTAAGTAAGTTTTTAGCTGAATTTTGTGCTACTGTGCTAAAACTGATTAAAAGGACTAATGCTATTATAATTTTTTTCATCATTATGTTTTTTGTGCCTAAAGGCTTTCGTTTTCTAATAGTTGGTCTAATGCTGCTAAATCTGGTACTAAAACCTGACGTGCTTTACTGCCTTCAAAACCACCAACAATACCAGCAGCTTCAAGTTGGTCAATTAACCTTCCAGCTCTGTTGTAACCTAATTTTAATTTACGTTGCAACAATGATGCTGAACCTTGTTGTGCAGTTACAATTATTTCGGCAGCTTCTCTAAACAGCTTATCTCTGTCTTCTATATCTATATCAATACTTGTGCCACTTTCTTCACCAACATACTCTGGTAAAAGGTAAGCATCTGGATATGCTTTTTGTGCACCAATAAATTCAGTGATTTTTTCTACTTCTGGTGTGTCGACAAAAGCACATTGTATTCTTATAATGTCGTTTCCTTGAGTGTAAAGCATATCTCCACGACCAATAAGTTGGTCTGCTCCAGCTCCATCTAAAATAGTACGTGAGTCTATTTTTGAAGTTACTCTAAAAGCGATACGAGCAGGGAAGTTTGCTTTAATAATACCAGTAATAACGTTAACCGATGGACGTTGTGTAGCAATAATTAGGTGAATACCAATAGCACGAGCTAATTGCGCTAAACGCGCAATTGGAGTTTCAACTTCTTTTCCTGCAGTCATAATTAAATCGGCAAACTCATCAACAACCAAGACAATATATGGTAAGTATTGATGGCCTTCGTTAGGATTTAATTTTCTAGCTTTAAACTTTTCGTTGTATTCTTTAATGTTACGACACATTGCGTTTTTAAGCATTTCGTAACGATTATCCATTTCAATACACAAAGAGTTTAACGTGTTAATCACTTTAGTGTTATCGGTAATTATGGCTTCCTCACTATCAGGTAGTTTTGCCAAATAATGACGTTCAATTTTATTGAATAAAGTAAGTTCTACTTTTTTAGGGTCAACCAACACAAACTTAACTTCAGCAGGATGTTTCTTATACAATAGCGAAGTTAAAACTGCATTTAAACCTACCGATTTTCCTTGTCCTGTAGCACCTGCCATAAGTAAATGAGGCATTTTTGCTAAGTCTACAACCATGGTTTCATTGCTAATGGTTTTACCAAAAGCAATAGGCAATTGCATGTCAGATTTTTGAAATTTTTGCGAAGCAATTACCGAACGCATAGAAACAATAGTTGAGTTTTTGTTTGGCACCTCAATACCTATGGTTCCTTTTCCTGGAATAGGAGCAATAATACGAATTCCTAATGCTGAAAGCGATAATGCAATATCGTCTTCAAGGTTTTTAATTCTTGAAATTCTTACTCCAGCTTCAGGGACAATTTCATAAAGTGTTACTGTTGGTCCAATAGTAGCTTTAATGTTAGAAATTCCAATTTTGTAGTTATTCAGGGTTTCTACAATTCGGTTTTTGTTTTCTTCTAGCTCTTCTTGGTTTATGGTGATACCTTCAGAATCGTATTTTTTTAACAAATCTAAAGGCGGAAATTCAAACTTACTGAGTTCTAGTGTTGGGTCAAACTGTCCGAAATCTTCAACGAGCTTATTTGATAAGTTATCAGCTTCAGAAATTTCTTCTTCAAATTGTTCAATCTCTATTTCTACGTCTTCTTTAACCTCTTCAGTAACTTCAACTTTTATAGGCTCTTTTTTAGGTTCTGGTTTTGAATGGTTTTCAATAGTAGGCTCTACAGTATCTTCAACATTAAGCTCAAAAGCAGATTTGATATCTTCAGCTTCGGCAGTTAGGTCATTATCTACAGCAATTGAAGTATCATTATCAGTGGTAGTGTTGAACTCATTTTTAAGGTCTTTTTTGGCACGTTTAAAAAGATTTACAAAGGTTTGACCTGTAAATTTAAATCGGATAGCTAAATAGGAAATCAATCCAAAAAGTAGGAGTAGTGCTGTACCAATTTTACCAATGTAATCTTGGAAATAAGAGTTCATTTCAAAACCTATGGTTCCTCCAAGTATGTTGTATTTGTGCGTAAAAAAACCAAAAAATATGGATAACCAAATAACAATTAGTGTTCCCCATATCCAGTGTTTTCTTAGCTTAGTTTTATTAATATCTAGTGTAACGTAAACACCTGAAAGGAATAGTAAACCTGAAAAGATAAACGATGCAATACCAAATCCTTTAGTGATAAACAATTCGCTTAACCAAGCACCAATAACATTCATCCAGTTTTCGGCTTCTTGCTCGCGAGAAGGAAATTGACTAACGATGCTTTGATCTGCTTTTCCACTAAATAAAAACGACAAGAAAGCTATAAAGAGTATGATACCAAATATCATCAACAAACTACCAAAAATTAATTTTTGTTGGCTTGTTAATGTTAAATTCGGCTTTTTAAATTTAGAAGTTTTACTGCTTTTAGTTTTGGTTTTCTTCTTCGCCATCAACGCATTGTTAGATTAAAACAAAAATACAAATTACTAACGTTTATCCTAACGGAATTAGTATTAAAACAACTTTGGGATATAAATCACCAAAGCGCCTATAATAGCTGTAACCGATGCGATAAAAACTGCACCAGCAGCTATGTCTTTTATTCTGCCAATTGACTTGTGATGTTCAGGATGAATAAAATCTGCAATATATTCAACAGCAGTATTAACACCTTCAATACTTATTACTAAACCAATAAACGCTATTTGAAATAACCATTCGGTAGTAGAAATATTAAAATAAAATCCAGCAGCAGTAACTAGAATAGCTACTACTATCTGAATTTTTATACTTGCTTCGGTTTTGATTAAGTAAGCAGCACCTTTATAGGCAAAACCTACGCTTTTTAATCTGTTTTGTAAAAAAGACTCCTTTTTGGGCATTTGTAAATTAAGATAAAGCGTCTAATGCAGCTTTGTAGTTAGGTTCGTCTACAATTTCAGCAACTTGCTCAGTATGTGTAACAACACCATCAGCATTGATTACTACAATGCATCTAGAGTGTAAAGCTTCTAGTGGACCATCAGTAAAATCTAAACCATAAGCTTTTCCAAAACTACCATCTTTGTAATCAGATAAACTAATCACATTATCTAGTCCTTCAGCACCACAAAAACGTGATTGTGCAAAAGGTAAATCTTTAGAGATGCACAATACTTTAGTGTTGTTTAAGCTACTTGCTTCTTTGTTAAAAGTTCTTACAGATTGAGCACAAGTACCAGTATCAACACTTGGGAAGATGTTTAAAATTACATTGCTGCCTTTAAAATCATTTAACGATTTACTGCCTAAATCGTTTGTGGTAAGGGTGAAATCTGGAGCTTTAGAACCAACAGATGGTAAAGTTCCTGAAGTATGTATTGTATTTCCTTTTAAAGTTACGATTGCCATAATATTGTGATTTTTTATTTATGCTAAAATTAATGATTATTTGAGGCTTAATCATTAAAAAAAGTATAATATTTTTAAAATAGAAGTTTAAATTAAAACGTACCTACTAAACCTATTTGGTTGGAACTGAATTTAATATTCCAGCTGATTTGTTTTTCTCTTTTAGGAGTGTTGTAAGCATTTTCATCGTTTAAAAACTTATCAATACTATCTACAACAACTATACTAACAATTGCACTAAAAGCAATGTCGGTAACCCAATGTGCATCATCAATAATTCTTGATATTGGAGGAATTGCTCCAACGGTATAAATACCTGCTTTAACCCAAGGGTTTTTAAATTGTTTGGCTATAGAATGTGCCATAGTTACAGAAAGAATAGTATGTCCCGAAGGAAAGGATCTAAAAGCAGCTTCTCCAGAGAAAGGTTTAAAAGTGTAGTTGTCATAACCAGAACCAGGACGAGCTCTACCAATTGCAGCTTTACTAACAGTTTGTATTAAACCTGTAGTTATAGATGATGAAATAATTAAAACACTAGTTTTACGGACTTTTTCATTTTTAGTAAATATCCCAAACGCATATAAACCTGCATTTGCCATAAAGTAGTTTTGTGGACTACCAAAATACCAACCAAAGTCTCTTAATGGTGTAGGGAAGTCGTCTTTATTGTTTAAAGCAAAGTCGCGAATAGGCTCATCCGCTAAACTAAGTGCTGCAGTACCTGCAACAAATAAACCAAGCTTTTCAAAATCTTTAGATTTCCAATGTAGCGGTCTAGTAAAAGAATGTCCTACACCTTTTAAAGTGTATTTAAAATCATGCTTAGCTAATTGCCATATTGAAGTAGAATCTTGCTCTTGTACATCAATAACAAGCTGTTGCGCTACAGAGTTGTTGTAGGTAAACAGCATTATAGCTAGAACTGTTATTACTTTAAATCTAAGAAGCACTCTCTTTATTACAATTAAGCGTGATGGTATTTTTTTATCTTAATTCAGCTCCAAGTTGCTTTTCAAAATTAGATTGCAACTTGTTCATGATTTTGTCTATTTGCTTATCTGTAAGTGTTTTGTGCTCGTCTTGTAATGTAAAACTCACAGCATAACTCTTTTTACCTTTTGGAAGGTTTTTACCTTGATATACATCAAACAAATCAACATCTTTAAGAAGCTGTTTTTCAGTTTGCATAGCAATGGTATCTATTTGCTCAAAAGTAACATTGTCATCAAGTAAGAGCGCAAAATCACGTCTTACTTCAGGGTATTTAGGAATGTCTTTAAAAGTAATGTTATTCTGTTTAACAGTTTCTATAATGTTATCCCAATTAAAATCAGCAAAAAGTACGCTTTGGGCTATTCCAAAATGTTTCAATACTTTTTTACCGATTAATCCAAATTCTACTAATTTGACTTTTCCTTTAGATAAAGAAATACCTTCACTAAAAACATCATTTTTAATAGGAGAAACTTTTAACGAAGTTATACCAAGACGTTCTAAAACAGCAGTAATAGTTCCTTTAAGGTAAAAGAAATCACTTTGTTGTGTTGGAGCGTTCCAACGTTCAGTATTTCTGTTTCCGCTAACAAAAAGAGATAAGTGTTTGTGCTCTTCACGATTACCATTGTAGTTGTGATAAGTTTTACCAAACTCATATAATTTAAGGTTGTCTCTTTTTCTGTTGATGTTATGACTTACAGCTTCTAAACCAGAAAATAGTAAGCTTTGACGCATAACGCTTAAATCGTTACTCAACGGATTAAGCATTTCTACATTATGCTCGTCGTTTAAGTTTTGCGTTAAAGCAATGTATTTTGGATTTGTAAGTGAATTTGCCATAATCTCATAAAATCCTTGAGCAGACAATTGATTACCTACAATATTTTGCAATTTATAATCTTCAAAACGCGATGAGTTCGAAATCGAAGCATTTAATTTTTCGGTAGTTTTAATGTTGTTGTAACCATAAACTCTCAAGATTTCTTCAATAACGTCGGCTTCACGTTGTACGTCATTTCTATAGGCAGGAACTGTTAGTCCTAAACCAGCTTCAGTAACGTTATTTACTTTAATGTCTAAGGACGTAAGTATTCTTTTGATAACTTCTTTAGGGATTTCCTCTCCAATAAGTTTTTTGGCGTTTTCAAAACTTAAACGTACCTGAAAATCTTCAATTTTATTTGGATACATGTCAATAACGTCACTCGTTATTTCACCACCAGCAATATCCTGAATTAATAATGCAGCACGTTTTAGTGCATATTCAGTAATATTAGGGTCAATACCACGTTCAAACCTAAAAGAAGCATCAGTATTTAAACCGTGTCTTTTAGCTGTTTTTCGCACACTTACAGGATTGAAATAAGCACTTTCTAAAAAGATACTAGTTGTACTTTCGGTTACTCCAGATTCAATACCACCAAAAACACCAGCAATACACATAGGTTTTTCGGCATCACAAATCATTAAATCTTCTTCATGTAACTCGCGTTCTACTTCATCTAAAGTTGTAAACTTTGTGCCTTTAGGTAGTGTTTTTACAATAACTTTATTTCCTGTAATCTTATTAGCATCAAAAGCATGTAAGGGTTGACCAAGTTCATGAAGTACATAGTTGGTGATATCTACAACATTGTTTTTTGGCGCTAAACCAATGGCTTTTAATCGGTTTTGTAACCAAGCTGGAGATGCTTCAACTTTTATTCCAGAAATTGTAACTCCGCAATAACGAGGAGCTAGTTCTTTATCATTAACTTCTACATCAACTTTTAAAGTTCTGCTATCTACATGAAATGCACTTACTGAAGGTGTTATCAACTCAAGGTTAATGTCCTTTTGAAGTAAGCCTGCTTTAAGGTCTCTTGCTGTACCAAAATGACTCATTGCATCAGCTCTGTTGGGAGTTAACCCAATTTCAAAAACATGGTCGTTTTCTACTTTGAAAATTTCAGAAGCTAATGCGCCTACCTTTATTTTCTCATCTAGAACTAAAATACCTTCATGAGACGATCCTAGACCAAGTTCATCCTCAGCGCAAATCATTCCGTGGCTTTCTTCACCTCTAATTTTTCCTTTTTTGATTTTCCAAGCTTCACCTTCGCTTGTGTAAAGTGTAGTTCCTATAGTAGCGACAGGTACTTTTTGACCAGCAGCAACATTAGGTGCTCCACAAACAATTTGTAAAGGCGTTTCTTCACCAATATTTACAGTAGTAACTTTTAGTCTGTCAGCATTTGGGTGTTGTACACAGGTAAGAACCTCTCCAACAACTATACCTTCAAGTCCGCCTTTAATAGATTGAAACGACTCAATACCTTCAACTTCCAAGCCTAAATCAGTTAGGAGTTCTCCAGTTTTTTCAGGACTCCAATCTGTTTTTATAAATTGCTTTAACCAATTATATGAAATCTTCATGTGATGTTTTAAAATAGAATCGACAAAGATAAAACATTGCAGCAATGATTCAAATATTGCTAACTAATTTCTGTTTTTATTATTTAGAGCAAGAAATTTGTAGTTAGTCACTTACTTTTTGGGTAATAATTGCTCCCATATAAAAGATTTTAGTCTACCATTGAATTTTTTAATGCTCGATGTTTGTTTTTGTGTTGCACCTTGTTTTTCTTTGGAGAGTATATAATTAATCCATTTTTATTTATGCAAAAATACCTCACTTTGCTACTCATTTTACTTATAGTGTCGTGTAAAGAAAATCCTGAAAAGTTAAAAACAGGAAACTATAGAGCAACGCTTAAAGTTAATGACACATTAAACCTACCGTTTAACTTTGAAGTAACAGCACCTAAGTCCATTAAAATATTTAATGCTGAAGAAGTTATTTTGGTAAATGAGATTACTTATGCTAACGACTCGGTAATTATTCAAATGCCAGTTTTTGACGCTTTTTTAAAAGTAAAGATAGAAGGCGATATGCTTAAAGGATTTTATGTAAAAGAGGACTTGGATCGAGTTGTTGATTTTGAAGCGGAGTTTGGCAACTCTGAGCGATTTGCTACAAGCGAAAGAGTCTCTAAATATACAGTTGAAGGGAATTGGGAAACGCTTTTTAGCCCAAATTCTGTAGAAGATAAATACATAGCTAAAGGTATTTTTAAGCAAGATGGAAATAAGGTAACAGGAACTTTTAGAACCACAACTGGCGATTACAGATATCTTGAAGGTGTTATCAATGCTGATAAATTAAGCTTGTCTACCTTTGATGGAGCACACGCGTTTTTATTTACTGCTACAGTTGCTGATAGTATTATGGAAGGTATGTTTTACTCTGGAGCACATTGGAAAGAGCCTTTTATAGCAAAACGAAATGACACTTTTGAATTACCTGACGCTAACGATTTAACCTATTTAAAAGAAGGTTATGATGCGTTGGAGTTTTCTTTTCCTGATGCATCTGGTGCAATGGTGTCTTTAGCTGACGAGCAGTTTAAAGATAAAGTGGTTGTGGTGCAAATTATGGGTAGCTGGTGTCCAAACTGTTTGGATGAAAGTAAATTTTATTCTGAATATTATAAGAACAATCAAGATAAAGATATTGCTTTTGTTGCACTTGCTTTTGAGTATGCTAAAACCGAAGAAAAAGCCTTTAATAGTATAAAACGATTACAAAACGATGTTGGGATTGAATATCCTGTACTATTAGCACAATACGGAACCTCTAATAAAACCAAGGCACAACAGAAACTACCAATGTTAAACCATGTATTGTCTTATCCAACATCCATTTTTATAGATAAAAAAGGAGCAGTAAGAAAAATTCATACAGGGTTTAATGGTCCTGCTACAGGTGAAAAATATATTGAGTTTAAAACCGAGTTTGAAAGTTTTGTAAATGAGTTGTTAGCGGAAGACTAACAGCAAAAACTATTTTCTTAATCCAAACCCTTTAGGCGCTTTTAGCTTTGAGGAATCATACATGTTTATATATATTGAAACAGTATCCTTTGAACCTTCCCAAGTCACTCTATAATTGTCTAACATAGCATGACCCATTATTCCGTTTTCACTTTTTACAGGACAGCAGCTTCCTGCCCTGTAATAAGAAACGGTTTCGCCATTTGGTCCTGTTAAGGCATTAAGGTATCTGCGTTCGTTCATTGGACCTTCATTTTCACTCACTCCTCCAACTTCAACAGCATTTTTAGGAGAATATCCATAACTGTCATCGGTTGAAATTTCAGTCACCAAAAACATATATTCGTTAACTAAAATTTGAGCTTGATTTTTAGAAGTTTTCTTTATTGCACTTTTGGACGAAGAGCAAGCAATTGTAGCAATGCAAACTAAAATGAGTAAAACAATTTTTTTCATTCTATACTTTTTTTATTCAGGACTATAACCTAGTAGCTTATCAATTGTACCAGCAGTAACCGAGTGGTAATTAGGTCTTGCTTTTTTGTAAATAACAAGAGCTTCATCAACTCTGTTGGCATTCTTAAACGCTCTAAATAGTGTTTCAACATACCAACGTCTTCCTACACGAGTTAAAAAGCTGTCAATGTTTTTGTCTACATTATTGTTGTGGTAATTGTGTTTTATGGCTTGCTCAAACCATACCATAGCTATGTGCGAATTGCTTGCGTTTGAAAAATCAAAAGCATTATCAAGCATTGCTAATTGGTCTGTGGTGATGTCTTCAGGTAAATTTCTCACAAAGTGAACCCATTCTTGTGTAGTCCATTCCTTTGTAACTGAATCTTCAACTGAATTTTGATCTAAATATTTTTGAAGTGTTGCTTCAACGTTATTAAATTTATCTGATACAATTTTAGATTGATTGTCAGGAACACCTGGTTGATAAATCCATTCTTCAACATTAAAAGTGATATTGTTTTTTTGTAACAAGTTAGTATTAAGATACTCTACAAAATCTTCGGTTGTAAGTGTAGAAAAAGCATGTGTATTAAAATAGTCTTTAATGAACGCATCAAATTTTTCTCTTCCTACAGTTTCTTCTAGTGTTCTTAAAAACAAATAACCTTTATCGTAAGCGATACTGTTCATGCCATCATCAGGATTTTGTCCTTTTAAATCGAGTTTTAGTTTTGTGGCTTCAGGAGTATCTTTTAAAGCTTCAATTTCTTCGGTAAGATCTTGTCTTCCTATAAGTGCAATCATATTTGCTCTGTCATTACCATAAAGAGCTTCCATGATTCTTATTTCAAAATAAACCGTAAAACCTTCGTTTAGCCAAAAGTCGTTCCATGTAGCATTGGTTACTAAATTACCAGACCAAGAGTGAGCTAATTCATGAGCGATTAAAGAGGTTAAACTTTTATCTCCTGCAATTACTGTAGGTGTAGCAAAAGTAAGTCTTGGGTTTTCCATACCACCAAAAGGAAAACTAGGAGGTAGGACAATAACATCAAACTGATCCCAATCATATGTTCCATATAAATTTTCAGCAGCTGCAACCATGTTTTCCATATCAGAAAACTCATAGTGAGCAGCTTCAATCATAGATTTTTCTGCATAAACTCCTGTTCTGTCGCTAACAGGTTTGTATTCAATATCACCCACAGCTAAAGCAATAAGGTAAGGTGATATGGCTTGTTTCATTTTAAAATGATAAACGCCATCTTTGGTCTTTTCTTTTGGGTTTTCGGCACTCATTACTGCCATTAACTCAACAGGCACTTTTACTGTAGCATCATAAGTAATTCTAACTTGAGGACTGTCTTGAATTGGTATCCAAGTACGTGTTAATATGGCTTGACCTTGAGTGAATAAAAACGGATGATTTTTGTCAGCTGTTTGTTGAGGACTAAGCCATTGTAACGCTTCTGTTTTGTTGGTAGTATTGTAATTAACACTAATGGTTTTAGTGTCTTCTTTGATTGTGATAGTAAGAGGTTTACCAAGTTGCTCATTAAATTCACCTAATGAAAACTCGGTTGGTTGTCCATTTGCTAAAACCGATTGTACTTCAAGGTATTTAGTGTCTAATACAATGGTGTTAGAGTTATTGTTTTTTATATCATAAGTAGCGGTTCCTGAAACTTTTTCAGTATTAAAGTCTACTTCAATGTCTAAATTTAAATGTGTTATAACAGCTTTGTTTGGTTGAGCAAAAGAGTGTGATTCTTCAACATAAGTCTTAGTAGGTTCTTGCGCTTGTTCTGGCGCTTTTTCATTTTTGCAATTTGTAAATAAAGCAAATGCTGTAGATAATAGTAAAAAGGTTTTTTTCATGGGTAAATATTAATTATTGTACACTTGACCTCTGTGAGGTTTTAGTGCATCTCTTACAGGTTTCATGTTGTTTTCGTCTATAACTAAAAATGCAATTGCATGCATATCGTTAATGGCTTCAAAACCTGTTATTGTAACGTTAAGTTTTTGAATGTTAATATATTCTTTTAAGTGAATTTCATGGTGTTTAGCGGTTTGCAGTGCAGCTGGACCTCTAAAATCCCAAATGAGTTTTAGTTTACGCATTGGCAACAGATGTTCCGTTTTCAACAAAATTTTTAAAATCTTGCATGTAAAGTAACGATTGTTTTTTAAACGCTTTAGGCATAAGCTTAGTCATAATTTTCATAAAGAAGTTTAATGGGATAAACTCACTTTTAGATGTCCAAATAGTATGGCCTTCGCTATTTTCTTTAAAGTAATTTTCCTGTATGTTATTCATGCTATTGGTAGCATAAGTTGCATGAAATTCATGAGGTAGGTTTCTATAAGTAATGGTTTCAATAAGCTCCATATCTCGTTTACCCATTTTGTATTTCAGCTTCATTTTTGCACCAAATTCTCCAGGAGTACCCGAAATATGTTCGGCAGATACCAAACCACGTTGCCAATGTTTAAGGTTTTCAGGATTGTCTAGTTTTCTGATAACCGTATCAATAGGACTTTCAATAATGATTTCGGTAGTATACTTCATGGTAGTATAATTTATACGGACTAAATATAGTTAGTTTTTTTAAGTAAAATGTAAAAGTGATGTAAAAGCATGTTGTTTAATATTCTAATTGTTTTATTTTTGCTCAAATCACATAATAGACTACTAAATTTATGAATTTAAAGTTATTTGTACTTTCTGCTTTTTTTTGTTTCACAGCATTTAGTGTTGCCCAAACAAATAAGCAAGATGTATTGTTTACAGTTGATGGAGATCCTGTAAAAGCATCAGAGTTTATTAGAGTTTACAATAAAAATCTTGAATTGGTAAAAGACGAATCTCAAAAAGATGTAGATGAGTATTTAAAATTGTTTATCAATTATAAGCTTAAGATAAAAGAAGCAAAACGATTAGGATTAGATGAGAATGCTAATTATAAAAGAGAATTTTTAAACTATAAAAAACAGCTTACCAAAAACTATTTAACCGATAACAAAGTAACTGATGCTTTGGTTAAAGAGGCTTATGATCGTTTGGCTTACGATGTAAAAGTATCTCATATTTTATTCAGATTTGATACTTCAAATACTGATACTACTGCTGTTTACAATGACTTGTTAGAGCTTAGAAAACGTGCACAAAAAGAAGGTTTTGAAACGGTTTTTAACGATTTAAATGCAAACTACAAGCAGCAAAACTCACGAGCGTTAAATTATAAGGGTTACGAAACTTACGCTGAGCATTTAGGCTATTTTTCGGCATTTAAAATGGTTTACGATTTTGAAAATGTAGCTTACAATACAAATGTTGGAGAGGTATCGATGCCATTTAGAAGTAGTTTTGGATATCATATTTTAAAGGTAGAAGACAAGAGACCATCAAGAGGAGAGGTTACAGTTAAGCATATAATGGTGTCAAACAAGCAAATGGATTCTACTTTAAAACCAGAAGTACGTATCAACGAACTGTATAAAAAGATTGAACAAGGAGAGAGTTTTGAAATGTTGGCTAAACAATTTTCGGACGATAAAAGTTCATCAGGAAAAGGAGGATTATTATCACCATTTAAAAGCGGTCAATTAAGCTCAACAGCTTTTGAAGATGGTGCATTTGCTCTTAAAAATGCTGGTGATATTTCTGAGCCTTTTCAATCAGAATACGGTTGGCACATAGTTAAGCTAGTGGATAAAAAACCGTTAGATGCTTTTGATGTTATGAAACCTGAATTAGAACAAAGGGTTAAGCGCGATTCTCGTTCAGCATTAATAAATACAGCATTAACCGAAAAATTGAAATCCAGCTACAAGATTACTGAAAACGAAAAAGCCTTAACTTATTTTGAAACCTTAATTGTTGATGATTTTTTCAAAGGCGCTTGGAATGTTCCCTCAGGTTTTGATGCTAAGAAAAACTTTTTAGTTATTGGAAATACTGAGTTTAGTTATGGCGATTTTGCTAACCATCTTAAAAGTGTACAAAGAGGGTATTTAGGTAAAAACGTTTCGCCAAAAGATGTTATTTCTAAAGAATACAACGCTTTTTTAGATGCTAACCTTATTAAATACAGAGAAGATAATCTTGAGTTTGAAGATGAAAATTTTGCATTTATTTTAAACGAATACAGAGATGGATTGTTATTGTTTGACCTTATGGAAAAACAAGTGTGGAATGCAGCAGTAAAAGATACTGTTGGTCTTGAGGCTTATTACAATAAAAATTCTTCAAACTACGTTTGGGAAAATAGAATTGATGGAGTAGTTGCAACTGCTGCAAAAAAGAAAGATGTTTCTAAAGTGATAGACCTTTTTAAAGCTGGTAAAACTGTGGATGAGATAAATACTCAACTTAATACTGATAAAGAACAAAAAGTGATTTTTACAAGAGGTATTATGGACACACAACACCAATCTTTACCAAAAGATTTTGAATACAAAGAAGGACTTTCAAAAATTTACAATTACAATGGAGCTTACCATGTTATAAAAGTAGATAAAGTACTTCCTAAGAGTACAAAAACTTTTGAAGAGGCAAAAGGTATGGTTATAAGCGATTATCAAAACTACATTGAACAAAACTGGTTACAAAGCCTAAATGAAACCTATAAAGTAGAAGTTGATAATGCTGTTTTAGAAAAGGTAAAATCTCAAATTTTAAACTAATTTTGATTAAACGTTTTAGCGTTATTATAATAACTTTTGTGTGTGTTTTGTCCTGTGATTTTTTTAAAAAGACAGAAGATAGAACTCCTATTGCTCGTGTTAACGAAACCTATCTTTACGAAGAAGATATAAAAGATTTAGTAGCTGAAGGAACTTCGGTAGAAGATAGCACGCTATTAGTTAACAACTACATTACACGTTGGGCAACCCAATTATTGTTGGTTGAAGGTGCTGAACGTAACTTGCCTGAAACCACACAAAATAATTTCAATAAATTAGTAAGTCAATATAAAAAGGACTTGTTTACAAAAGCCTATTTAGATGCTTTAGTAAAGAAAAATATTGATACAACGGTAAGTCAGTCTGAAGCTGATACAGTATATTCAAAAAACAAAGAAACATTTAAGCTTAACGAAGAACTTGTAAAGTTTAGATATATCAATATTCCTCAAAATGCAATTAATCTTGACGATATAGAAAAACGTTTTAAACGTTTTGATACTAATGATAAAAGATATTTAGATTCTATTTCGGTTCAGTTTAAATCCTACTCGTTAAACGACTCTGTTTGGGTAAAAACCTCACAAGTTATTGAGAAGGTACCAGTTTTAAATGCAGAGAATAAAAAAGAACTGTTAAAAAAATCTAATTTTTTACAACTCAAAGATTCATTACACCTATATTTGATGCAAATTAATGATGTATTACTGCAAAATGATTATGCTCCATTAGAGTATGTAAAACCTACCATTAATCAAATAATAATAAATAAAAGGAAGTTAGAGCTTATAAAGCAACTTGAAAAAGATATTACCAAAGATGCAATTAAAAACAATCAATTTGAAATTTTTAACTAATACAAAGTTTCTGTTTACAGTAACAACACTGCTTGGATTTACATTTGCCAATGCTCAAGAAATTATCGAAGAAAAAGAAGCGGTAAAGTCTGTAGATACTGTTAATACTGCTAACCAACGTAAAAAAATAGATGGTGTAGCAGCAGTAGTTGGAGACTATGTGGTATTAGACTCCGATTTAGACAAGGAAATCATTCAGTTACAACAAAGAGGAGTTTCAGCTAGCGAAATGCCTTCACGCTGTCAGTTGTTTGGTAAGCTGTTAGAAGATAAACTGTATGCACATCATGCTATTCAAGATAGTATTGTGGTAAATGAGTTGGAAATCCGTTCTAACATCGACCAGCAAATGAGCTATTTAATGGAGCAAATTGGTTCAATGGAAGAGATCTTAAAATTCTATAATAAAGACTCTGAAGAAAGCCTAAGAGAAGAAATTTTTGAAATCAACAAAAACGGAAAGCTTGCAATGGAAATGCAGCGTAAAATTGTTGAGGATATTGAAGTAACTCCAGAAGAAGTACGTGAGTATTTCAACGAAATCCCTGAAGAGGAACGACCAATTTTTGGTACTGAATTAAAAGTGGCTCAAATAGTAGTAATCCCTAAAGTATCTGAAGAGGAAAAACAAAAGGTAATTGACAGATTAAGAGAATTTAAAGCTGATGTTATCGAAAATGGAGCGAGTTTCACAACAAAAGCTGTATTTTATTCTGATGATGTTGCCTCTCGTAAAGATGGTGGAAAATACTCTTTAAATAAGAAAAGACCTCAAATGGTAAAAGAGTTTAGAGATGTTGCTTTCTCTTTACAGGAAGGTGAAATTTCTGAGCCTTTTGAAACCGATTTTGGATACCATATCATTTACCTTGAAAAAATTAGAGGTCAAATTTACGATGTAAGACACATTCTTTTACGTCCTGAAATTACACAAGAAGCAATTCAAGAAGCTAAAGATAAAATAGAATTAATTAGACAACGTATAGTTGATGGCGAAATCACTTTTGCTGATGCAGCAAGAGAAATGAGTGATGAAAAAGAAACCAGACAAGATGGTGGGCAATTAATTAATCCAAAAACTCAAGATTTCAATTTTGAGTTAACTAAAATGGATCCTGAATTATATACTCAAATTCAAAACTTAAAAGACAACGAAATAAGTTTAGTGTATCAAGATGAAGATAGAGTAAACCGTATTAAGTTTAAAATCTTGACGGTTACTGATAGAATTGATGAGCATAAAGCCGATTTTGCTAAAGATTATTTAAAAATTAAAAGTTTAGCTGAACAAGACAAGCAGTACAAAGCAATTGACAAGTGGCTAGATGAAAAAATATTGGATACTTATATAAAAGTTAATGGTGAATATAGAGATTGTGAATTTAGCAGCAATTGGTTAAAAAAAGAAGAATAATATGTCTGACGTAGCAGCTGTAGAACAGTTTGTAAAAAAATATCAAGCCCTAAAAAGTGAAATAGCCAAAGTAATTATTGGTCAAGATGAAGTAGTAAACCAAATCTTGATTTCAATATTTTCAGGAGGACACTCTTTATTGATTGGAGTTCCTGGTTTAGCTAAAACCTTAATGGTAAATACCATTGCTCAAGCTTTAGGATTAGATTTCAAACGTATACAGTTTACACCAGATTTAATGCCAAGTGATATTCTTGGAAGCGAAATTCTTGATGAAAACCGTCAGTTTAAATTCATAAAAGGACCTATTTTCGCTAACATTATTCTTGCTGATGAGATTAACCGTACACCTCCAAAAACGCAAGCTGCTTTATTAGAAGCAATGCAAGAGCGTGCAGTAACGGTTGCAGGTCATCATTACAAACTAAATTTACCATACTTTGTATTAGCAACACAAAACCCAATTGAGCAAGAAGGAACTTATCCTTTACCAGAAGCGCAATTAGACCGTTTTATGTTTGCAATTAATCTAGAATATCCATCTTTTGCTGAAGAAGTTGAAGTTGTAAAAGCCACTACAACTGATGTTGCTAAAACAGTAAACGCTTTATTTACTGCACAAGAAATTATAGATTTTCAAAATTTAATACGTCGTATTCCTGTTGCTGATAACGTGATAGAATATGCTGTTGGTATGGTTGGAAAAACGAGACCAAATGCATCTACAGCTTCTGATTTGGTTAAGGAGTTTGTAGATTGGGGAGCAGGACCAAGAGCGTCTCAAAACTTAATTCTTGCTGCAAAAACACATTCTGCAATACACGGAAAATTCTCCCCAGATATTGAAAATGTTCAAGCTGTTGCTACAGGTATCCTTAGACATAGAATTATTAAAAACTACAAAGCCGAAGCAGAAGGTGTTACCGATGAGCAAATTATAAAAAGCTTGTTCTAATTTAATTCACTTCAATTATCCAGTAAATTGCTTATTTTTAAAAAGAATAAGCGGCTTTAATGCGTTCCAAAAGAGTTTATGGTTTAGATGTTATTAGGTCTATTGCTATCAGTTTGGTAGTAATATCGCATTGTACATTTTTATTTTATACAGAAACCAATAACCCAATTATACTTTTTACAAGAACTTTAGGAGCTGTAGGAGTAGATTTATTCTTTGTACTCAGTGGTTATTTAATTGGAGGACTGCTGCTAAAAAATATTGAGTCTGGTAAGACTTCATTTTCTGATTTAATAACCTTCTGGAAAAGACGTTGGCTTAGGACATTGCCTAATTACTTTTTGGTATTAGTGCTTAATGTCGTTTTACTGCTAATTCTTGGTGATGCACTACCTAAAAGTTTATGGCTTTACATTCCGTTTTTACAAAACTTTATAAATCCACATCCTGATTTTTTTACAGAAGCTTGGAGTTTATCCATTGAAGAGTATGCTTATTTACTACTTCCTTTTTTGCTGTATCTGTCTTTTTTTATGTTTAAAAAGCAGCATAAAAAGTTGTTTTTAAAGGTGACGCTCATTATGATAGTTGCACTTTTCGCTTTCAAAATAAGTTACTATTTCAATACTCATGTTACTAGTTATAAAGATTGGAGCTCAGGGTTTAGAAAAGTAGTGTTATATAGAATGGATGCTATCTATTTTGGGTTTTTATTAGTCTATATAATGAATACTTATGCTACGTTTTTTAAACAAAACCGAAAAATTTGTATTAGTATCGCATGTACTGTTTTTGGAGGAACCCATCTCTTGATTTACCATTATAGTTTGCTGCCTCAAACGCATTTAGGATTTTATGTGTTTTTTTATTTGCCTATAGTAGTGCTAAGTTGTGCTTTGTTGTTTCCGTATTGTATTCAATTAAAACAACATAAGTTTTTTGGCAAGGTCTTTTACTTTTTAAGTACACGATCGTATGCTATTTATTTAGTGAATTATTCTTTGATTCTGCTAAGTATTCAAAGGAATTTTAAAATAGAGCAATTAGCTTTTTTTGAAAAAGGTTTACTGTTGCTTTTGTTCTTGGTATTAACTTTAAGTATGTCGCAAATGATCTATGCGTTTTTTGAACGACCAATATTATTTTATAGAGATAAACATGTAGGTGATTAGGTTGTTCGATAGAAAAAACTACAATAAAGACTCGTTCTAAATAAGGTGAATTGTTAAATTTTTGTTCAACTAATAATTTAAAAGCTAATTTTTTACCTTAAACGTTGTTTTGTTATTGTTTCGTGGTTTATTTTCAAAGAAAATGCAATTTCGTTGCATATTTTAAAATGCATATTAAAATTCGTAATTTTGCTGTCTGTTTTAAATAAAGTAATGCTTATGTGCATTACGTTTTTTACAATAATAAAATATATATAAACATATATGCAAACATACAACGACTACCTTAAAGAAATTGAAGCTCGTAAACTTCAAGGATTACATCCAAAGCCTATTGATGGCGCAGAATTATTAAGCGAAATTATAGCACAAATAAAAGATGAAAATAACGAGCATAGAAAAGATTCTTTAAACTTTTTTATATATAACGTTTTACCAGGTACTACAAGTACTGCACGTGTAAAAGCAGACTTTTTAAAAGAAATTATTTTAGGTGAAACTAAAGTAGAAGAAATTACTTCAGAATTTGCTTTCGAGCAATTATCTCACATGAAAGGTGGACCATCTGTAGAAGTACTTTTGGATTTAGCTTTAGGTGAAGATAAAGCAATTGTTGAAGCTGCAGCTAAAGTATTAAAAACACAAGTGTTTTTATACGAAGCAGATACTGAGCGATTAGAACAAGCAATGAAATCTGGTAGCGCGATAGCAAAAGAGATAATTGAGAGTTATGCACAAGCAGAATTTTTTACAAAACTTCCAGAAGTTCAAGAAGAAATTCAAGTAGTAACTTATGTTGCTGGTGTTGGTGATATTTCAACAGATTTATTATCACCTGGTGCAGATGCGCACTCAAGATCAGATCGTGAGTTACATGGGCAATCTATCTTTGAGCATAACAAAGACATGCAACAAGAAGTTTTAGCTTTAAAAGAGCAGCATCCAGATAAACGTATTATGCTTATTGCAGAAAAAGGAACAATGGGTGTAGGATCGTCTCGTATGTCTGGTGTAAATAACGTGGCATTATGGACAGGTATTCCATCATCACCTTATGTACCGTTTATCAATATTGCACCTGTAATCGCTGGAACAAATGGTATTGCACCAATTTTCTTAACTACAGTTGGTGTAACTGGAGGAATTGGAATTGACCTTAAAAACTGGGTAAAACAAAAAGACGAAAACGGTAACACAGTTGTAGACGCAGATGGTGAGCCAATTTTAAAAGAGGTATATTCTGTAAAAACTGGTACGGTTTTAACAATTAATACAAAAGAGAAAAAATTATATAACGGAGACCAAGAGCTTAAAGATATTTCTACAGCATTAACACCACAAAAAATGGAGTTTATCAAAGCTGGTGGATCTTATGCTGTGGTTTTTGGTAAAAAATTACAAACTTTTGCTTGTAAAGTTTTAGGTATCGAAATTCCTCAAGTGTACGCAGCATCTAAAGAAATTACTGTAGAAAACCAAGGGTTAACAGCAGTAGAAAAAATCTTCAATAAAAACGCTGTTGGTACAACTCCAGGAAAAACATTACACGCTGGATCTAACGTTCGTGTAGAAGTAAACATTGTAGGTTCTCAAGATACTACAGGTTTAATGACGTCTCAAGA
Source organism: Gaetbulibacter jejuensis (assembly GCF_039524015.1). Classification (NCBI taxonomy): domain Bacteria; kingdom Pseudomonadati; phylum Bacteroidota; class Flavobacteriia; order Flavobacteriales; family Flavobacteriaceae; genus Gaetbulibacter; species Gaetbulibacter jejuensis. The sequence continues at coordinate 51,255 of NZ_BAAAGF010000006.1, forward strand.
ATTAGAAATGATGGCAGCAACCGTAATTTCACCAATCGTAGATGCTGGTTACCAATCAGGTTGTCATACAGCTTCAGTTTGGGATGACAAATCAAAAGCTAACATTCCGCGTTTAATGAAATTTATGAACGATTTCGGTTTAATTACTGGTCGTGATCCAAAAGGTCATTATCACGCAATGACAGACGTAATTCATAAAGTATTAAACGATATTACGGTAGACGATTGGGATATTATCATTGGTGGAGATTCGCACACACGTATGTCTAAAGGTGTTGCTTTTGGTGCCGATTCTGGTACTGTAGCATTAGCTTTAGCAACTGGTGAAGCAACAATGCCAATTCCAGAGTCTGTAAAAGTAACGTTTAAAGGTAACATGAGAAGCTTCATGGATTTCCGTGATGTGGTACATGCAACGCAACAACAAATGTTAAAGCAATTTGATGGCGAAAACGTATTCCAAGGTCGTGTTATCGAAGTACACATTGGTACGTTAACATCAGATCAAGCCTTTACATTTACAGATTGGACTGCAGAGATGAAAGCGAAAGCGTCTATCTGTATTTCTGAAGAAGAAACCTTAATCGAATCTTTAGAAATTGCTAGAGATCGTATCCAAATCATGATTAAAAAAGGTATGGATAACGAAAAGCAAATGTTACAAGGTTTAGTAGATAAAGCAAACAACAGAATAGAAGAGCTTAAATCTGGTTCTAAGCCAGCATTAAAGCCAGATGCAGATGCTAAATATTATGCAGAAGTGGTTATCGATTTAGATGAAATTGCAGAACCAATGATTGCAGATCCAGATGTAAACAACGAAGATCCTTCAAGACGTTATACACACGATACTATTCGTCCATTATCATACTATGGCGGAACTAAAAAAGTAGATTTAGGTTTCGTTGGATCTTGTATGGTACATAAAGGTGATATGAAAATTTTAGCGCAAATGCTAAAAAATATCGAAGCTCAACATGGTAAAGTAGAATTTAAAGCACCATTAGTTGTAGCGCCACCAACATACAATATTGTTGATGAATTAAAAGCTGAAGGAGATTGGGAAGTATTACAAAAGTACTCAGGATTCGAGTTTAACGATGATGCACCAAAAGCAGCTGCACGTACTAAATACGAAAACATGTTGTATTTAGAACGTCCTGGTTGTAACCTTTGTATGGGTAACCAAGAAAAAGCTGAGCCTGGAGATACAGTAATGGCAACATCAACACGTTTATTCCAAGGTCGTGTTGTAAAGGATGCTGATGGTAAAAAAGGTGAATCATTATTATCATCAACACCAGTTGTAGTATTATCAACTATTCTAGGTCGTACACCAACTATGCAAGAATACGAAGCTGCTGTAGATGGAATAGTATTAACCAAGTTTAAGCCATCTCAAAAACAATTAGTAATGGCGTAACAGTCATAACAACTTATATTCAAAAGCCCGAATTTAAAAATTCGGGCTTTTTTATTAACCTTTTTTTATGATAGTTTGAGTTGAATTTTATTAAATTATCGCTACTACGTTATGGTTGCAATATTATGCTTTAAAGGCAATGTAACTTATAACAAATCTAAATTAAAGTGATATCTTACTTAAATAAAAAGGCGTGTCACTTTTTTTTAATAATTTTAATACGTAAACACTATAAAAGAAGATTTATATGGCATTTGATATTGACATGATTAAAAAGGTTTATACTAATATGGCCGAACGTGTAGATAAAGCACGTGAAGTTGTAGGTAAACCATTAACACTATCTGAAAAGATTTTATATTCTCACCTTTGGGATGGTAGTCCAGAAAAAGCCTTTGTAAGAGGTAAAGATTATGTAGATTTTGCTCCAGACCGTATTGCTTGTCAAGATGCAACAGCGCAAATGGCTTTATTACAGTTTATGCAAGCTGGTAAAGACAAAGTTGCTGTACCTACAACTGTACATTGCGATCACTTAATTCAAGCAAAGCAAGGAGCAGCTGCCGATTTAAAACGAGCAAATGAAACGAGTAGTGAAGTATTTGACTTTTTAGCCTCTGTATCAAATAAGTATGGAATTGGCTTTTGGAAACCTGGAGCTGGAATTATCCATCAAGTAGTTTTAGAAAATTATGCATTTCCGGGAGGAATGATGATTGGTACTGATTCGCATACTGTAAATGCAGGAGGATTAGGTATGGTTGCTATTGGAGTTGGAGGTGCTGATGCTGTAGATGTAATGGCAGGTATGGCTTGGGAATTGAAATTTCCAAAGTTGATTGGTGTTAAATTAACAGGTAAATTATCTGGATGGACAGCACCAAAAGATGTGATTTTAAAAGTAGCTGAAATACTTACTGTAAAAGGTGGTACTGGAGCTATTGTAGAATATTTTGGTCCTGGTGCGACTTCTATGTCTTGTACAGGAAAAGGAACTATCTGTAATATGGGAGCCGAAATAGGTGCAACAACCTCTACGTTTGGTTATGATGAGTCTATGGAGCGTTACTTGCGTGCTACTGATAGAGAAGATGTAGCTGACGAAGCTAATAAAGTAAAAGCACATTTAACAGCAGATCCTGAAGTGTATGCTAACCCTGAGCAATATTTCGATCAAGTTATTGAAATTAATTTATCAGAGTTGTTACCACACTTAAATGGGCCTTTTACTCCAGATTTAGCTACAGAAGTAGGAACAATGACCGAAAAAGCTAAGGCAAACAATTGGCCTATGAAGGTAGAATGGGGATTAATTGGTTCTTGTACTAACTCGTCTTATGAAGATTTATCAAGAGCATCCTCTATTGCACAACAGGCTTTAGATAAAAAATTAAAAACAAAAGCTGAATTTGGGATTAATCCAGGTTCTGAGCAAGTACGATATACAACTGAACGCGATGGTATCTTAGAGATTTTTGAAAAACTAGATGCTACTATTTTTACTAACGCATGTGGACCATGCATTGGTCAGTGGGCTCGTTATGAAGACCCTAAGAATGCGCCTAAAAACAGTATTGTGCATTCGTTTAACCGTAATTTTGCTAAGCGTGCTGATGGTAACCCAAATACACATGCATTTGTAGCATCGCCTGAAATGACTGCTGCCATTGCTATTGCAGGACGTTTAGATTTTAATCCATTGACTGATAAATTAATCAATGAAGATGGGGAAGAAGTGATGTTAGATGAACCAACAGGATGGGAATTACCACCTAAAGGTTTTGAGGTAAAAGAAAATGGATACGTAGAGCCATTAGCAGACGGAAGTGGAGTAGAGGTAATTGTATCTCCAACTTCTGAACGTTTAGAGCTTTTAACACCATTCAAGCCAATTGGAGATGAAATTAAAGGTGCAAAGTTATTAATCAAAGCACATGGAAAATGTACAACAGATCATATTTCTATGGCAGGACCTTGGTTGCGTTTTCGTGGACACCTAGATAATATCTCTAACAACTGTTTAATTGGTGCTGTAAATGCATTCAATATGAAAACAAACATGGTTAAAAGTCAAATTACTGGAGATTATGCTGGTGTTCCTGATACACAACGAGAATATAAAGCTAAAGGCATTAAAACGATTGTAGTTGGAGATCATAACTATGGAGAAGGTTCTTCTCGTGAGCATGCTGCAATGGAACCAAGACATCTTGGTGTTGCTGCTGTAATTGTGAAATCTTTTGCGCGTATTCATGAAACCAACTTGAAAAAGCAAGGTATGTTAGGATTAACTTTTGCGAATGAAGCTGATTACGATTTAATTCAGGAAGATGATACGTTTAACTTCTTAGATTTAAACGAGTTTGCTCCTGACAAGCAATTAACTATTGAAGTTGTTCATGCAGATGGTAGTAAAGACACTATAAAAGTGAATCACACCTATAACGAGGCACAAATTGCATGGTATAAAGCTGGATCTGCATTAAACCTAATTGCTGCAGAAAACGCATAAACATTAATGAAATGAATACTAAAACTCCTGAAGGTTCTTCAGGAGTTTTTTTTGTTTTGTATGTAAGGATAAAGCAAGTGCTTTCGACTGAATTTGATAACTAACACAATTCAAGTATATTATGAAATCAGTTTGGTTTTTCGAGGATGTTAACTTGTTTAAAATACTGTGTCCTCATAAGTTTAAAGCATATAGAAAATCTCACGAGTTTACTTCTTATAAAAAGCAAGATTATATCTATTTTGAAGCTGATAATTCTAACAAGGTATTTCTTATAGAAAAAGGTAAAGTAAAGATTGGTTATTACAGCGAATCAGGAGACGAAGTAGTAAAAGCTATTTTAACTAAAGGAGAACTCTTTGGAGAAAAAGCCATTTTGGGAGAACGTATGCGAGATGAGTTTGCTCAGTCTATAGACAATGAAACTTCTATTTGTCCAATAGGTGTCGATACGATGCATACTTTAATGCGCGATAATGAAACCTTTAGTTTTAGAGTGTATAAGCTTATTGGGTTTAGATTTAAAAAACTAGAAAGACGTTTACAGTTGTTATTGTTTAAAGACTCAAAAACTAGACTTATGGAGTTTTTAGAGGAATTGTGTGATGAGTATGGTTATGACTGTAAAGACACAGGAAATAGAGTGATAAAACATCCATACACCCAAAAAGATATGGCGTCACTTATAGGAACTTCTAGACCAACACTAAATGTGCTTTTAAACGAATTGAAGGAAGAACATTTAATTGATTTCAATAGAAAAGAGATAAGATTATTGAAAAAAATTGCCTAATGTTAGCTAGCTAACATTTTATAATTTGTAGCTCTTTTAATTTTGGCATATAACCTTAAAAATTTATGCAATGATTAAAAGAATGTTTTTAGCAGTAGTGCTGCTTTCAGTGTTAGTGGTGTCGTGTAGTGATGATGACGATAATACTACAAGTCCAAATTCGAATTTAACGTTAAACCTTAACGGATTGGAAGCTTTAGGTGACGATTATGTCTATGAGGGCTGGATTATTGTTGATGGTCAACCAGTATCAACAGGAACTTTTTCTAGTGTTACTTTTCCACAAACCTTTTCAGTTAACACAATGCAATTAAATGAAGCAACAATGTTTGTATTGTCTATTGAACCAGCTGTTGATCCTGATCCTGCTCCAGCAGCAACAAAAATTTTAGCTGGTGCTTTTACTGGAGATTTGGCAATGGTGGATAGTAATAGTATAGTTGGTGACTTTAGCTCAGCTTCTGGTACTTATATTTTAGCAACACCAACAGATATGGATGATACTAATGAAGCTAGTGGTGTGTGGTTTTTAGACAATTCAAGTGGAAGTCCTATGACAGGTTTAAACTTACCAACATTACAAGATGGTTGGAAATATGAAGGTTGGGCAGTAATAGATGGAACTCCTGTAAGTACAGGTACTTTTACATTGGTTGATGATTTTGATGATAACGCAACAACATCACCTTTTAAAGGAGATTCGGGAGATGGACCAAGTTACCCAGGAGAAGATTATTTACAAAATGCACCTACTGGATTAACTTTTCCAACAGATTTAAGAGGAACAACAGTAGTTGTTTCGGTTGAACCTTTTCCAGATAATAGCCCAATGCCATTTACGCTAAAACCATTAGCTCACATGGTTCCAAATGATGCAATGACACATACAGTAATTAATTTAGGAGATGGACCTGTTGCTAGTTTATCAGGTTCTGTTACAAGATAATTTATAGTTTAGAGTTTAATTAATTTATAGATTTGAAGCATGGTTTCAATTATGAGGCTATGCTTTTCTTGTGTTTGGATATTCTATTTTACCTTTGAAAAAATATACAACAGCAAATGACATTTAGAAAACTTAAAATAAGCAACATTGTTTTTTTAGTAATAATAGTTTTAATGCTTATTCCTCAAACAAGACAACCTATTCAAGTAGCAATTCAGTCTGTGATTTCAAAGTTTAGTCCTTCGGTTATTGATAAAGAAGACCGAAAAAAAATAGAGTATTCTAGTTGGAATTTAAGAGATTTAAATGGCAACGAGTTTAATTTTAAGGACGCTAAAGGTAAAGTGGTGTTTGTAAATCTTTGGGCAACTTGGTGTCCTCCTTGTATTGCAGAATTTCAGTCTATTCAAGATTTGTATAATGATTATAACGAAAACGTTGTGTTTTTATTAGTTTCAGATGAATCTCCTGAAGTCATTAACGCATTCTTAGATAAAAAAGGGTATAATATTCAAATTTTTAATCCTTTGACCAAGTATCCTGAAGATCTTAGTTCAAGAAGTATTCCTAGAACATTTATTATAGATAGAGAAGGATATCTTGTGGTTGATAAAAATGGAGCTGCTAATTGGAACAGTGATAAGGTTCGTGAACAGTTAGACGAATTGCTTATTAAGTAATTTTGACTGGAAAAACTCAGTTAACACTAAGTTGGTTAAAATTAAGGTAAAAGCATAAATACTGTCTTCAATTGGTATTGTAAAAAGTCTTATGCCCAAATTTTCAGCATCATTATACCAAACCACTTCGTTTTCAATACAACTTCCTGTTAAAATTCCATTCACAATAAAAAAAGGAATAAGCATCACTATAAAGGTTAAATAGTAGGTTCTAAGTAATTGTAAATTATACTTCATAACTAACAATAGAAGTATAACAGCATAACTAAAATTAACAAGAGTGTACCATTTGCTGTAAAAGAATATGCTCAAAAATAAAAAGAGTATAATTAAACAGTAACTAAGTTTTTTAGTAAAACCTTCAGATAGTTTTTTATCTGGAAAGTAATATAAAAGTGAATGGTGAGTAAACACACATGCATACGGAATACAAATAAAAAACAGCCATTCTTCAATAGGCAAACCAAGAAATTTTTGTCCTAAAAAATAGGTGTCGTTAAAACCCCAAAAACCATTTTGTGTAAATAATACATCCCAAGGAATGTAAAACAGCATAGTTATAACTATTGAAATAGCTAATGATTTCCAGTATTTGTAAAACTTTAATTTTGGGTGAAAACTAAATAAAAAAGGAACAGATAACGAACCAATATTAAGAAGTAGGTATAAGTAGTTCATAAATTACTTTTTGAAATACTTAAAAGGAACAAACAGCATTCCAAAGCATTCTCCATCACTTTTTCCTAAGTGTTTATGATGCATTTTATGTGCACGACGAATACCTCTAGCGTACCAATTGTTAGCATTTCTAAAAAGCTTAAATCGCTGATGAATAAAAATATCGTGAACAATAAAATAGGTAGCTCCATAAGCAAAAATACCTAAGCCAATAGGTAAGCAAAACCAAACGTTTTCATAGCTCCATAAATAAAAGCAAACAATGCTTACAGCTGCATAAAACAAAAAGAAAGCATCATTACGTTCAAACCAACTGTCATGATCTTTTCTGTGATGGTCTTTGTGCAAATGCCATAAAAATCCATGCATGATGTATTTATGGGTAAACCACGCCATAAATTCCATAAAGCAAAATGTGCCTAAGAAAACTAATATCCAGTAAAGTGTTTGCATCGTTTTTAAAGTTACAATAAATTCAATTGATATTTAACATAACTCCTAGTTAAGAGTTCAATTTTTTTAGAATTTGAAACCCTAATACGTGTAGACTTTATTTTAAGTGCAGGCGTTTTCTTGAGCTTTTTTAATAATTGGCTGTAATATCTGTAAGCCATGAATACACCAAATTTAGCCTCAATTGGTAACTGTTTTATACCTTCCAAACCTTTGCTAAAATCTTCTTCAATATCATTAATTATATCTTGTTTTGATTGCTCGTCAAGTTTAGATAAATCAGCATTAGGAAAATAACTTCTGTTTAAATCTTCAAAATCGGCCTTTAAATCTCTTAAGAAATTTACTTTTTGAAAAGCAGAACCCAAACTCATAGCGCTATCTTTAAGTTTTTGGTATTTCTCTTCATCACCTTTAACAAATACCTTTAAGCACATTAACCCAACAACATCAGCAGAACCATAGATGTATTCTTTAAACTCGTCTTGTGTTAAATAATCTGTTTTATGTAAATCCATTTTCATGCTTTTCATAAAAGCAGTGACAAGAGCTTTATCGATATTGTATTTATGATACGTTTCTTGAAACGCATTTAAAATAGGGTTCAAGCTAATTTTATTGTGTATTGCTAGTTCTAAGTCTTTTTCAAACCAATGAAACAAAAACTCTTTATTGTAGTCGTGAAAAGAATCTACAATCTCATCAGCAAACCTTACAAAACCATAAATATTGTAAATGTCTTGACGAATGGATTTAGCAAGCATTTTTGTTGCTAATGAAAAAGAAGTGCTGTACGTTTTAGTGGTGATTTTACTGCACTCATGAGAAACAGTGTCAAATAGAGCTTTCATAATTAAAGAGAATGATGTTTGTTTATTAGTTCTGCAGCCAATTTCCCAGATATTAATGATGGTGGAACACCAGGTCCAGGAACGGTAAGTTGTCCAGTAAAATAAAGGTTGTTAACCTTTTTACTTTTTAATTTAGGTCGTAAAAATGCAGTTTGTAATAGCGTATTGGCCATTCCATAGGCATTTCCTTTATAGGAGTTATATTCTGATATAAAATCATTCACACAAAACGATTCTTTAAAAAGAATATCTTCTTTAACCGATTGAGAAGTTAATGCTTCAAATCGATTGATAATTTTATCAAAATAACTACTTCGTAACGCTTCAGTATCCTCAAGCCCTGGAGCTAAAGGTATTAAAAAAATTCCAGCTTCTTTATCATTAGGAGCAGTAGAATTATCAGTTATTGAAGGAAAACTAGCATAGAATAAAGGTTTTTCTGGCCATTTAGGGTTATCATAAATAGCTTCGGCATGTGTGTCAAAGTCCACATCAAAAAACAAAGTATGATGATTTACATTTTTTAGTTTTTTATTAAACCCAACATAAAATAGGAGTGAAGAAGGAGCAAAAGTTTTTTTGGTCCAATATGCTTCGCTATATTGCCTGTAGGACTCTTCTAGTAAAGTTTCGGTATGATGATAATCTGCACCACTTAAAACAATATCACAATTAATTATTTTGCTGCTGTTGGTAATAATGGTATTGGCTTTACCATTATCTACGAAAATCTTTTGAATTGGGTTTTCAGTTTTAATGGTAACACCAAGTTCTTTTGCTAGTTTTTCAAGCGCTAATATTACTTGGTACATACCTCCTTTTGGGTGAAAGGTGCCTAATCCAAAATCGGCATAATTCATAAAACTATAAAACGAAGGTGTGTCGCTTGGTTTAGCGCCTAAAAATAAAACAGGAAACTCTAGAATTTGTACTAAGCGTTTATTGTTAAATGCTTTTCTAACATCTTTTTTAATAGTACCAAAAAACTGATTTAATTTTTTAGCTGTTTGTAAATTCACAAGCTCTAGAGGAGAAACTCCAGGGTTATATACCAAATCCTTGATGGCAATATTGTAGTTGTCTTCGGCTTGTTGAATGAACTTTTTAAGTTTTTTAGAGCTTCCTGGTTCTTCTTTTTCAAATGCAATACAGATTTTATCTAAAGTATCTTCAATGGTGATAAAATCATTTTTCCCAAAATAAACACTATATGCAGGATTGAGCTTTTCTAATTGATAATAGTCTTTAGGATGCTTATTGAAATCGCTAAAAAAGCGTTCAAACACATCTGGCATCCAATACCATGTTGGACCAATATCAAATGTAAAACCATCTTTTATATATTGTCTAGCTCGACCACCTATGGTCTTATTTTTTTCGTAGATGGTTACGTCATAACCATACTTGGCTAAGTAACATGACGCAGCCAAAGACGAAAACCCAGAACCTATAATTGCAACTTTTTTCATAAATGTTTAACAAATATAAAAAAAGATTAAACAAAATAAAAATATTTATATTGAGTCTACTAAATTTTTAATGGAAGTGTAGCGTTTAATCTTTTTATTAATTGATGATTCGTCTATTTCTAAAGCTAATCTCCCTAAGATATGCAATTTGTTTTCTTTTTTTAATAATGTATCGTAAAAAGAACTGAGATAGTTGTCAATACTATCTGCGTCTGGTCTTATTGTGAAATAGGTTATAAAATCTACATAATCATAATGAGTCAGTAAATCTTCAAGACTTTTGCTTGGTACACTTGCACCTAAATAGATAGTTTGATAACCTAATTTTGTTAGTTCAAAATTCACAAACTGCAAACCGAGTTCATGAATTTCATTTTCAGGAAGAAATAAAGCATAAACTCTGTCATGTTTTTTTATTTCAGCAGTTTGAAATTGCTCAGTATTAACTAATATTTTTTGCTTTATCAGTTCAGAAATAAAATGTTCTTGTGCAGGAGTTATTGTATTGGTTTGCCATAGAAAACCAATTTCTTCTAATAAAGGAATAAATACTTCATAGAAAATTTCTGAAAACGTTTTTTCTTCTTCTAAATTCTTAAATGTATTAATGAAAAGAGCTTTGTCAAAGTTTAGTGCAGCTATCTTAAAAGTATTTAAAAGATGGTTTTCATTAGAAGAGATTGCAAGTTCCTTTGCTTTTTCAATAATTTCTTCAGGAGTTAGTTTTGCAATTTTTGAAATCTTTAAACCATTATTATAAAGAGCAGTAATGTTTAAAAGCTTTTGTAGGCTTTCAATACTGTAAGTTCTAATATTAGTTTCAGTACGGTTGGGAGCTAATAGGTTGTAGCGTTTTTCCCAAATACGTATTGTGTGTGCCTTGATACCCGAAAGGTGTTCAAGGTCTTTGATACTGAATTCGTTTTTAATGTTGTTCATCTTTTGCTTAAAAAAACTAAACAAAATTAATAAAAAAGAAGTAATTTAAAAAGTGCGCACGAGAAGACTCGAACTTCCACGACCAAAAACGGTCATTAGGCCCTCAACCTAACGCGTCTACCAATTCCGCCACGTGCGCAAAAATGAAGTGTTCAAAAATAAAAAAAGTTAAGCATTTCGCTTAACTTTTTTTTAGTGACTTGGCTGGGGCTCGAACCCAGGACCCTCTCCTTAAAAGGGAGATGCTCTACCAACTGAGCTACCAAGTCTGCCGTGTTTCTCTTAACGAGGGTGCAAATATAAAACGATTAATTTATTTTCCAAACCCTTTTTTAGATAAATTTTCGTTTTTTTGCATTTCATAATCTTATGGATTTAATAATCAATTTATAACGTAAAAATGAATTTTTTTTTAATTGGATATATGGGCTCTGGAAAGTCTACTATTGGAAGCAAACTTGCACAAGTTTTAGACTATAATTTTATAGATTTTGATGATTATATTCAATCCAAGGAAAAAAAGACTATTTCTGAAATTTTTCAATCTAAAGGAGAAATTTATTTTAGAAAAATTGAAAACATATATTTAAAGGAGTTAATAGAAGACACAACTAATACTATTATTTCTCTAGGAGGAGGAACTCCGTGTTATGGAAATAACATGGAACTTATAAAAGCTTCTAAACACTCAAAAAGTATTTATTTAAAGGCGTCTATACCTATTTTAACTGAGCGATTATTTAATGAAAAGGGAAAACGACCTTTAATTGCTCATATTGATTCAAAAGAAGAGATGGTAGAGTTTATAGGTAAGCATTTATTTGAGCGAACTAATTATTACAATCAATCTGACGCTACAATCCTTACTGATAATAAATCAATAGAAGAAATAACTGAAAAAATTATACTAGAGCTATTTTAAATACGCTTCAAAGTTTTTTCCATTAAGAACAACTTCAACATGCTCTTTTAGAGAAGTAGATAAAGAAATACCTTTAAAATCAGCTTTTACAGGAAATTTCTTATGGTTTCGGTTAACAAGAACTGCCGTTTTAAACTGCTTTAATGGCACGTTTAAAAAATGTTTAACACCATAAATAAGTGTGCTTCCAGAGTTTAAAACATCATCAATGAGAATGATAGATTTATTGGTGTATTCCTCTTCTGAAAGAGATGTTTTTATTTCTGATAACGGATTTTTTTTATCGACAACAACCTTACATAAAGTAGATTTTATATCAGAAATTTTATCAAGATTCGTCTTGAGCTTCTTTGCTAATAAATATCCATTAGTATCAATACCAGCCAAAATAATTTCAGATTCATTTACATTGCTTTCGTAAATTTGATAAGCAATACGTCTTATTTTATGTAAAATTTCTTGATGTGTTAGTATTGTATTTTTAGTGGCTGTCATTTGTAATAGTGTTTTTTCAAAGATAAAGGAGAATTTTCAATACTATTCATTTTCGTCATAAAAATCATCAATATCGCGTCTATCTTTTTTAGTAGGTCTTCCTGTGCCTTTTTTACGGTAATAATCCTTAGAGTATTTAAGTAGTTCTTGAGCTTCAAAGGCTTCTTTGGGTGTTGTATCAGTTCTATAAATGTCAACTAACTTAGCTCCAACTCTGTTAGGAGGTATATCGTTAACTGTTAACTGATAGTTGATTTGATTTTTTCGCAATTCAATTTTATCACCTATATAAACTTCTCTACTGGGTTTTACTACTTGATCATTTACTTTAATATGACCTTTTTTACATGCTTGTGTTGCAATGCTTCGGGTTTTGTAATATCTAACACTCCACAAGAATTTGTCTATCCGCATATTAAAAATATAAAAACTACGTTAATGTTGTTGTACAAAAATATTATAATATTGTATCTTGCGCTAATAAAAATGAGCAATATAAATTCAGGCAAGAGGTCTTGTTTTTGAATTGATGAAAGAAAAATTTACTATTTATGAAAATTAAAAATTACTGTGCTTTACTTCTAGTTCTGGTTTTAGGTTTTACATCGTGTAAAAAAGATGATGATAATGGTTCTACATTTGTTGAACGAGATAGAACAGAACAACAAGTTGCCGATAGAGATTCCTTGCTAGGGTATTTTGAAACTCATTACTATAATTCTTCAATGTTTGAGACTCCTGGAGATTATTCAATTTCTGATATAGAAATTTCTGAATTACCTATGGACGAAAATGGAAATTATTTAGAAATGCCTGATCCAGAAAATAATACTATGTTAAGTGACCCTGGAGTAATTGAGGTTCATACCACTACCTTTGCTGATGTAGAGTATGAATATTATATACTTAGATTAAACCAAGGAGGAGGAGATGCTCCAAATTTTTGTGATGATGTAAGGGTAAACTATTCTGGTAATATGCAAGATGGAGATGTTTTTGATAGTACTGTAAACCCTACTCAATTAGATTTAGTTAACTTAATTCCTGGATGGAGAAGAGTGATGCCACAATTTAATACAGCTAGTTCGTTTGTTATAAATGGAGATGGAACTGTAACGTATTCAGACTACGGTTTGGGAGTTATGTTTTTACCTTCAGGATTAGCCTATTTTTCTTCACCACCATTTGGTGTGAATTCTTACTCTAATTTAATATTTAAGTTTGCGTTATACCAAACTGAAATTAATGACCATGATGAAGATGGAGTACCAACTTATTTAGAGGACTTAGATAACGACGAAGATATTTTTGATGAAGATACTGATGAAGATGATATTCCTAACTATTTAGATATTGATGACGATGGAGATGGTGTGTTAACGATATATGAGGATATTGATAATGATGGAGACCCAACTAATGATGATACTGATGGAGATGGAATTCCAAATTATTTAGATGCGGATTCAACAGAATCCAATCAAGATGAAGACTAACAAAAAAAAGCCGCTTTTAAAGCGGCTTTTTTTATAATCTATTTATTTCTTTTTTATAGAATTAGTGATAAACTTAAGATAAGTTGATCAGGTCTGGTATCAATTCTACTTACAACACCTTCTCCTAAATTGTTTCCAATAAATGTAGCTTCGTTATCACTAAAACCTCTTTCGTATCTTAGGTCAATTCCAAACGATTGAAAGCTTAGTCCAATACCAAAGTTTAATCCAACTGAAAAGTCATCCTCAACTTCGCTAATGCTTATGCCATCAAACTCAGTATCCAAGATATATTGTAATGATGGTCCACCAAAAACACTTACAGGTCCTAAAACTTTAACACCAAATAATAGAGGAGCGTCAATTTTCTGCATAGTGAAATCATCGCTATCGTAATCACTTTTAGTACTAGTGTACATCAGCTCAGGTCTGAAGTAAAACTTGTTTCCAATTTTACCAAAAACACCAATATGATAACCTATGTTTCGGTCTGGGTGTTGTGCATTATCACCAATAGATTCAAAATAATCTCCATTGGCATTATAGTTTAGTCCACCTTTAAGACCAAAGCTGTTTCCGTCTTGAGCAAAAGATAAATTAATTGCAAATAACAGAATTGTAGTAATAACTAATTTTTTCATAATATTCGTTTTTTAGATTTGGATTATAGTATCAAAAACGTTGCCAAACGAATATTATTTTCTTTTCATTACTTTTTCAACAGCATTTATAATAGCAGAACTGTTAAGTCCATATTTGTCCATTAGTTGTGCTGGTGTACCAGATTCACCAAAAGTATCTTGAGTAGCAATAAACTCTTGAGGCGTAGGTTCGTTTTCAGCTAAAACTCTAGCTACACTCTCTCCTAAACCACCTAAATAGTTGTGTTCTTCAGCAGTTACAATGCATTTAGTTTTTGCTACTGAATCTAATATTGCTTTTTCGTCAAGAGGTTTTATGGTATGAATATTAATAACTTCAGCCTTGATACCTTTTTCAAAAAGCGCTTTTGAAGCTTCTAATGCTTCCCAAACTAAATGTCCTGTAGCAACAATAGTTACATCGCTTCCTTCAGTAAGATGAATAGCTTTCCCTATTTCAAATTTTTGGTCTTCAGGCATAAACACAGGAACTGAAGGTCTACCAAAACGAAGGTAAACAGGTCCATCATGTTCTGCAATAGCTATAGTAGCAGCTTTGGTTTGGTTATAGTCACATGGATTTATAACTGTCATTCCTGGAAGCATTTTCATTAATCCAATGTCTTCTAGTATTTGATGTGTTGCTCCATCTTCACCTAAAGTTAAACCTGCATGCGATGCGCATATTTTTACATTTTTACCAGAATAAGCTATAGATTGACGAATTTGATCGTAAACTCTTCCTGTTGAGAAATTAGCAAAAGTACCAGTAAAAGGAATTTTCCCACCAATAGTTAATCCTGCTGCAATACCCATCATGTTAGCTTCAGCAATTCCTACTTGGAAAAAACGCTCAGGATTTTCCTTAATAAATTGATCCATTTTTAATGAACCAATTAAATCTGCACAAAGTGCAACAACGTTTGGATTTGTTCTACCTAACTCTGCAAGTCCTGCTCCAAAACCACTTCTAGTATCTTTTTTTTCTGTGTATGTATATGTTTTCATTGTCTTAGTTGTTGCTGCTTAATAATCTCCTAAAGTTTCTGGGTTTTGTGCTAGTCCAATAGCTAACTGCTCATCGTTTGGTGCTTTACCATGCCACGCATGAGTGTGCATCATAAAATCAACACCATTACCCATTACAGTTTTTAGTAAAACGCATACTGGTTTCCCTTGCCCAGTTTTAGATTTTGCTTCAGCCATACCTTTTAATATAGCTTCAATATTATTTCCTTCTTCAATTTCTAAAACAGTCCATCCAAAAGCTTCAAATTTTTCTTTGACATTTCCCATAGGTAAAACGTCATCTGTAGAACCGTCAATTTGCTGACCGTTTAAGTCAATAGTAGCAATAATATTGTCAACTTTGTTTCCTGATGCATACATTATAGCTTCCCAGTTTTGACCTTCTTGTAACTCGCCATCACCATGTAAACTGTATACTAAATGGTTGTCATTATTTAATTTTTTTGCTTGTGCAGCACCAAGAGCAACGCTCATTCCTTGTCCTAAAGAACCTGATGCAATACGAACACCTGGTAAACCTTCGTGAGTAGTTGGGTGTCCTTGTAATCTAGAGTTGATTATTCTAAAAGTATTTAGCTCATCTACAGGAAAGTAACCAGCTCTTGCTAATACGCTGTAATAAACAGGCGAAATATGACCGTTTGATAGGAAGAAAATATCTTCTCCAATACCATCCATATCAAAGGTATTATTGGTTTCCATTATTTCATTATAAAGCGCTACAAAAAATTCTGTACAGCCCAAAGAACCACCTGGATGCCCTGAGTTTACTTTATGTACCATCCGTAAAATGTCTCTACGAACCTGTGTTACTAAATCTTCTAGTTGTTGTGTGTTTGACATGTTTTTAATCTAAGTTTTTTCTTGATGCAAAAGTAAAGTTTTATACAGATTAATAAAAAGACTTTATGAGCATTTATTAACCAAAATGATGCTTTTGCTAACAATTTTGAATTTATTAAGAAGCACATCACATTTAGTTATTTATCTTTGCCAACTCATTGAGTAAAGCATATGATATTTGAATTAAAGGGAAAAGATAGTCAAAGTAAGGCTAGAGCAGGAAAAATTACTACAGATCATGGTGTTATTGAAACACCTATTTTTATGCCAGTTGGTACTGTGGCTTCGGTAAAAGGAGTGCATCAACGAGAGCTTAAAAACGATATAAATCCTGATATTATATTAGGAAATACCTATCATCTTTATTTAAGACCTCAAACTGATATTTTAGAAAAGGCAGGCGGACTTCATAAGTTTATGAATTGGGATAGAAATATACTAACCGATTCTGGTGGTTACCAAGTGTACTCGCTTTCTGCAAATAGAAAAATTAAGGAAGAAGGTGTTAAGTTTAAATCACATATTGATGGTAGCTACCATACATTTACGCCTGAAAATGTTATGGAAATTCAGCGTAGTATTGGTGCTGATATTATAATGGCTTTTGATGAGTGTACACCTTATCCTTGCGATTATAATTACGCAAAACGCTCTATGCACATGACGCATCGTTGGTTAGACAGATGTATTGCGCATTTAGAAAAAACACCATTTAAATATGGGTACTCACAAACGTTTTTTCCAATTGTTCAAGGAAGCACATACAAAGATTTACGTATTCAGTCTGCTGAATATATTGCTAACTCTGGAGCTTTAGGAAACGCTATTGGTGGACTTTCGGTAGGAGAACCTGCCGAAGAAATGTATGCTATGACTGATGTTGTATGCGGAATTTTGCCTGAAGACAAACCTCGTTACTTAATGGGAGTTGGTACTCCAATCAATATTTTAGAAAATATAGCGTTAGGTGTAGATATGTTTGACTGTGTAATGCCTACAAGAAATGCTAGAAATGGAATGTTATTTACAGCTCATGGTACAATAAACATCAAAAATAAAAAATGGGAAGACGATTTTTCTCCAATTGATGAAATGGGAATAACCTTTGTAGATACCGAATATAGTAAAGCCTATTTGCGTCATTTATTTACTGTAAATGAATTACTTGGTAAGCAAATAGCAACTATACATAATCTTGGTTTTTATTTATGGTTGGTTAGAGAAGCTAGAAAACATATATTAGCAGGAGATTTTAGAAGCTGGAAAGATAAAATGGTAAAACAAATGGATAAACGATTGTAATGTTAAAGATATTAGATTGGTACATATTAAAGCGTTACCTGTTTACATTTTTAATGATGTTGCTGTTGTTTATTCCTATTGGGATAACTGTAAATCTTGCTGAAAAGATTGGTAAAATTCTTGAAAAAGAAGTGCCTTTTCCTGCTGTAGCGAAGTACTATCTAGATTTTACAATCTATTTTGCTAACTTATTATTTCCTTTGTTTTTATTCTTGTCAGTAATTTGGTTTACCTCAAAATTGGCCAACAATACTGAGATTACTGCCATATTAAGTTCTGGAGTTTCTTTTTCAAGGTTTTTAAAACCTTATATGATAGGGTCTACAATAGTAGCTGGTTTTGCATTATTACTTGGTTTGTATTTAGCACCTATGGCAAGTAAAGGTTTTAATCAGTTTAAGTATCAATATTTAAAAGGAAATAGAAAAGCGTTTGAAACTCAAGATATTTATAGGCAGATAAACGATAACGACTTTATTTACGTAAGCCGATTTGACCCTAATGCAAAAAGAGGATTTAAATTTACTTTAGAGCATTTTGATGGTAATAAGTTGGAGTACAAAATTTCTGCCGATAATATTACTTATATTGATAGAGATACTACATATCGATTAATTAACTACACAAAGCGAATTTTCAACGAAAACTCTGAGATTATCGAAACTACGAGACGTTTTGATACGCTCTTTTCATTTGATCTCGAAGACCTTACACCTGTTGAGTATATTGCAGAAACTTTTCAATATGGAGAGCTTAACCGTTTCATTGAAAAGGAGAAAAAGAGAGGCTCATCAAACATTGGGAGATATGAAGTCGTAAAGTATAAAAAATGGAGTTTACCAGTTTCGGTATATATACTTACTATTATTGCTGTTGCTGTATCTTCAATTAAACGAAGAGGAGGTATGGGAGTTAATCTTGCTTTTGGTATTACTATCGCAATGGTTTATGTGTTTTTCGATAAAGTGTTTGGTGTAATGGCAGAGCAATCAGATTTTCCTCCCTTGGTTGCAGTTTGGTTTCCAAATGTTATCTTTGGTATAATAGCCATATACCTTCTATATAATGCCAAACGTTAAGCTTAAAAATTATTTACACTTACATTTTTTAGTTTTCATTGCTGGATTTACTGCTATTTTAGGAGAGTTAATAACCATTGGCTCAACTGAACTTGTATGGTACAGAATGGTAATTGCTGCAGTATTAATGTATGCTTACATAAAGCTAGCAAGAATTCCTTTAAACCTTCCACCAAAAACGATACTTGGTTTTTTTGGTGCTGGTATTATCATCGCTTTACATTGGATTACTTTTTTTGAATCCATTAATCAAGCTAATGTATCAATAGCGCTCGCTATGTTTTCTACAGGAGCTTTTTTTGCTTCTTTTATAGAACCTTTAATTTATAGACGTAAAATAATTGGTTACGAAATATTCTTCGGAATCGTTGTTGTAGTTGGTGTATTTTTAATAACCCAGAGTGAAATTCAATACCTTAACGGAATAATTCTAGGCATACTTTCAGCACTTTTTTCTACAACCTTTGCAGTTATTAATGGCAAGTTTATTGAAAGGCACAACGCTTCGGTTATTTCATTTTATGAATTTATAAGCGGTATTGTTTTACTGTCGCTATTTATTATACGTTCTGATAATGCATTTAACACACAGTTTTTCACGCTATCCAATTCTGATTGGATATACCTCATAATTTTAGGATCAGTTTGTACAGCCTATGCATTTATTGGCTCAGTAGAAGTAATGAAACATATAAGTCCTTATACAGTAATACTTTCGTACAATTTAGAACCAATTTATGGTATTACACTAGCAATCATTTTGTTTCCTGAAACCGAGATTATGAGCCAACAATTCTATTATGGTGCAGCACTTATTTTTATTACTGTTTTATGGGATGCTTTACTTAAAAATAGAAAAATAGTTAAAAAGAAAAGCAGCTTAACAAGCTAAGACGATTAAAGTTTTTATATTTGTATGCTAACTAAAATTAAACGTAACTTTCAATGGAATATTTAGAATTTGAACTTCCAATTAAAGAGCTTGAAGATCAGTTGCAAAAATGCCAGATAATAGGAGAAGAGAGCGATGTAGATGTTACTGAGACTTGTAAGAAAATTGAAAAAAAGCTAAAAGAGACCAAAAAAGATATATACAAAAATCTTACTGCATGGCAACGTGTACAGTTATCACGTCATCCAAACAGACCTTATACTCTAGATCATATTAAAGCACTTTGTGGTGATTCATTTCTTGAACTTCATGGTGATAGAAATGTAAAAGACGACAAAGCTATGATTGGTGGATTGGGTAAAATTGGAGACCAAACCTATATGTTTATTGGTCAACAAAAAGGTTATAATACCAAAACTAGACAATACAGAAACTTTGGTATGGCTAATCCAGAAGGCTACAGAAAAGCATTGCGTTTAATGAAGTCTGCCGAAAAATTTGGTATTCCTGTTGTAACCTTAGTAGATACTCCAGGAGCATATCCAGGATTAGAAGCTGAAGAACGCGGACAAGGAGAAGCTATTGCAAGAAACATTTTAGAAATGGCACGTCTTAAAGTGCCAATTATTACCATAATAATAGGAGAGGGAGCATCTGGCGGTGCTTTAGGAATTGGTGTTGGAGATAAAGTATTGATGTTAGAGAACACATGGTATTCTGTAATTTCACCTGAATCTTGCTCATCTATTTTATGGCGTAGTTGGGAATACAAGGAGCAAGCTGCTGAAGCTTTAAAACTTACTGCACCAGATATGAAAAAGCTTAAGCTTGTAGACCAAATCATAAAAGAACCTCTTGGTGGAGCACATACTGATAGAGAAACCACTTTTAAATCAGTTAGTGATGCTATCGTAAAAAATTACGAAGAATTAAAAAACTTATCACCAAAAGAGTTAGTAGACCAACGCATGGAAAAATATATGCAAATGGGAGTTTACAAAGGCTAATCCTAATAAAATATAGTATTCAAAAAAACTGAAGTGCTGAACTTCGGTTTTTTTTGTCGCTATTAACAATATATATAAGTTATTAACAGTTAAATTGTTGAAGAACTGTTAAGATTGAAAGTATTAAAATTCTGTTCTTTCTTAACATTTTAGTTACATTCGCATCTTATGAAACAACCAGACCCAATAAAAGGTTATAAAGTAGATAAAAGCACTATCATTAGTTTAGAGAAAGGAAAAATACCTCCTCAAGCTATTGATTTAGAAGAGGTTGTGCTTGGGGCAATGATGATTGATAAAAAAGGGGTTGATGAGGTAATTGATATCTTAAGTCCTGAAGCCTTTTATAAAGATGCTCATAAATACATCTTTGAAGCTATTTTCAAATTATTTGAAAATAGTGAACCTGTTGACTTATTAACCGTTTCTAGTCAACTTAAAAAGGATGCGAAGCTAGATTTGGTTGGAGGTGATTTTTACCTCATTTCATTAACACAAAGAGTGTCATCTTCGGCGCATATTGAGTTTCATGCACGTATTATTCTTCAAAAATATATTCAAAGAAGTTTAATTAAAATTTCAAGTGAAATTATTGAAGAAGCTTACGATGAAACCAAAGACGTTTTTGATCTTTTGGACAATGCCGAATCAAAACTTTACGAAGTTACTCAAGGTAACGTTAAAAAATCTACCGAAACAGCTCAAAGCTTAGTAATACAGGCAAAGAAAAAGATTGAGGAGATTTCTAACAAGAAAGGGTTAAGTGGTATTCCTACAGGATTTGATAAACTAGATAAATTAACGTCTGGTTGGCAACCTAGTGATTTAATCATTGTTGCTGCACGTCCTGGTATGGGTAAAACAGCTTTAACGCTTACCATGGCTAGAAATATTGCTGTTGATTTTAACCAACCTGTAGCTTTTTTCTCTTTAGAGATGTCATCGGTACAGTTGATTACGCGTTTGATTTCTAGTGAAACAGGACTGTCTTCAGAAAAATTAAGAACAGGAAAGCTAGAAAAACACGAGTGGGAGCAACTTAATGTTAAAGTAAAAACATTAGAAAAAGCACCTTTGTATATTGATGATACACCATCACTTTCTATATTCGATTTAAGAGCAAAAGCACGTCGTTTGGCATCACAATATGGTATCAAAATGATTATGATTGACTACCTTCAGTTAATGACAGCAGGAGGAAGTCAAAAAGGAGGAAACAGAGAGCAGGAAATTTCAACAATTTCTAGAAACTTAAAAGCATTGGCAAAAGAACTTAATGTTCCTGTTATTGCACTTTCTCAGTTATCACGTGCTGTTGAAACTCGTGGTGGTAGTAAACGTCCTTTACTATCTGACTTACGTGAATCTGGAGCTATTGAGCAGGATGCAGATATTGTATCGTTTATTTACCGTCCTGAATACTACAAAATTGACGAATGGGACGATGAAGACCGTTCTCCAACCGAAGGACAAGGTGAGTTTATTGTTGCAAAGCATAGAAATGGTGGTTTAGAAAACATCAGATTGAAGTTCATTGGACATCTTGGTAAGTTTGATAATCTTGATGATTTTGACACGCCTTTTGGTAATGAATTCCATAGTAAAATGAATGCTGCCAACGATAACACTTTTAAGCCAGACAACTTCCCGTCAGCTTCTGATGCATTTGGTGCTCCAGAAGATGATGATAACGATGTTCCGTTTTAATATTTAACATTTTCTAACGTATTTTATTACCCTTTATAACAACATTTTAAGCTAAATTTGTTGTTCGGTTGAAAAAGAAAAAACGCTCCATGCTAGATCAAAGACGTACTACAAATTTATTATTGCTTATTATAGTAATCCCTTTGGTATTTTACCTTTTAAAGATTTTATCATTCATCTTTATTCCCTTAATCTTTTCAATGTTTATTGCATTATTGTTTTTACCATTAATGCGTTGGTTGGGTAAACGTAAGGTGCCAAAATGGATAAGTATAGTTGTTGTTATTCTTTTAATTTTTATAGGCTTAAAAGTAGGAGCAGAACTCATAAAGTTATCAAGTAAACAAATCATGGCTTCTAATACTGAGTTTTTTGATAAAGCAGAAGTTAAACTTGCTGATGCAAAACTATATTTAGAAGAAACTTTTGGTATTGTTTTTCAGAATGATAAAAACATGATTTCTGGTTTTTTTGAAAAGGATAATATTGGTACAACTTTCGATTTTTTAAGGAAGTTTTTAACCATGATTTTAATGACAGCCTTTTTTGTTGTGCTATGGTTGGCAGAATCGATAAATGTTCATAAAGTTTTAAACAACACTATTTTAAAGCAAAAACATGCCTCTGTAAAAGCGTTTATGAAAATAGAAAAAGACCTTATCACTTTTATCAAAGTAAAGTTTTTTGTAAGCTTACTCACAGGTATTGGTACAGGGTTAGCGTGTTTGTTTTTTGATGTGAGTTTTCCAATTTTTTGGGGATTATTTGCGTTTGTAATCAATTTTGTACAAATGGTAGGCTCGTTTATTTCGGTAATACTACTATCAATTTTTGCTTTTGTAGAGTTAGACCCAACAAGTACATTATTCTTCTTTATTGTATCCATTACTGGAGTTCAAGTGCTTTTTGGAGCTATTTTAGAGCCTATTTTTATGGGAAAATCCTTCTCAATAAATATCATTACTGTTTTAGTAATGCTTATGCTTTGGGGTTATATTTGGGGAATTCCAGGTCTTATTATGGCTATTCCAATTACGGTTTTCATAAAAATTATATTGGAGCAATTTCCTAATACCAAGAAAATAGCAAACATATTATCTGGTAGTTAGTTGAGACTGTTCTTATGTTATTTTAGCTAATATTTCCTTAAACCCTTTTATAACGGAATATTTTTTGAGTATATTTCGTCTATGAAGAAGATACTTGCCTTATTATTTTTCCTTTGTGTTACTACAGGAGCTTTTGCGTCTTATGTTTTAATTCCTATGGATGCTGAAGGACAGAAAAACCACCTAAAAGCGTATGGAGTTACCTACTGGACTTTAGAAAAACAACTAAAGGTAAAATGGTTATTGAATTATAGAGGAGGATCGTTTTTGGTTCCTGATACTGAAGAAATTCAGCGAGAATGTCAAATACGTGGTGTAAGTTTTGAAGTGATTTCTAATTCAAAAGCAGAAGAAATACTAGAACTTATTAGTAGTCCTTCACAAAATATGGAAGCTGTAGTGTTGGAAAAAGCACCAAAAATAGCTGTCTATACACCTTATGGTTTACAACCTTGGGATGATGCTGTAACCATGGTACTTACCTATGCCGAAATTCCTTACGATACCATTTATGATGAAGAAGTGCTCAATGATGCCTTATTGTTATACGATTGGTTGCATTTACATCATGAAGATTTTACAGGACAATATGGTAAGTTCTACCGAAGCTTTAAGTCTGCAGCTTGGTATATTGAAGAAAAGAAAGAAGCAGAAGCATTGGCAGCAAGATTAGGTTACTCTAAAGTATCTCAGGAAAAATTAGCAGTTGCCAAAAAAATTAAAGACTACGTAGTAGGAGGTGGATTTATGTTTGCAATGTGTAGCGCAACCGATAGTTTTGATATTGCTTTAAGTGCAGAAGGTGTAGATATTTGTGAACCCATGTTTGATGGAGATGGTAGTGATCCTGGTTATCAAAATAAAATAGATTACAGTAAAACGTTTGCGTTCAAAGATTATTTATTGGAAAGAAATCCTAATGTGTATGAGTTTTCTTCAATAGATATGACTCAAAAAAGACGTATTCCTAAAACTACAGATTACTTTACACTTATGGAATTTTCGGCTAAGTGGGATCCTGTTCCTACAATGCTTTGTCAAAATCATACTGCATTGGTAAAAGGCTTTATGGGACAAACCACTGCATTTACTAGAGATGAAATAAAAAGTAATGTGCTTATTATGGGTGAAAACAAAACCAATGGAGAAGCTAAATATATTCATGGTATTAAAGGAAAAGGCTTTTTTACATTTTATGGTGGACACGACCCAGAAGATTATACGCATAGAGTAGGAGACCCAAAAACCGAATTGGATTTGCATCCAACATCACCAGGTTATAGATTAATACTTAATAATGTATTGTTTCCTGCAGCTAAAAAGAAAAAACAGAAGACCTAATAGTTATGAAAACGTTTCAAAAGGAAATTGTTCTCACTACAAAAGAGAGAGGTTTTCATTTAATTACTTCTGAAATCATAAAGAATTTCCCTGAAATTGCTACAATCAATATAGGATTATTAAATGTGTTTATTAAGCATACTTCGGCAAGTTTAACCATTAATGAAAATGCTGATGCTACGGTTAGGGCTGACTTTGAAAGTCATATAAATGTTATGGTTCCAGAAAATCAACCTTATTACAAACACAATTATGAAGGTTCTGATGATATGCCAGCGCATATTAAGGCTTCATTAATGGGGAGTTCTGTTCAAATTCCTATTACAAATGGGAATTTAAATCTTGGAACGTGGCAAGGAATTTACTTATGCGAACATCGAAATTTTGCAAACGGAAGACGTTTAGTGCTTACTGCTTTTGGCAACTAATTCTTTGTCGTTTATCAACTGTTTTAAAATAAATTCAACACCACCTTCATCATTGCTTTTGGTTTCAAACTTAGCGACTTTTTTTACGTTAGGATGCGCATTTTTCATAGCATAGCTATAATCTGCTAATTGTAGCATTTCCAAATCATTATTGTAGTCGCCAAACACCATAGTTTCTGCTTTGGAAATACCTAAAGTGGTTTGTATTTGCTGTAAAGCATAACCTTTGTTTGTATTGATGTGAGATAAATCTAACCAGTTATTACCAGAAATTTTTACCTGTAAATCATTTTCATAGGTTTTTACATGTGGATACACAAACTCTTCAGATCCGCCAAAACTGTAAACAGCAATTTTTAAAAAATTGTCGTCTAGCACTTCAGTAAGGTCTTCAACTAATTTAAACTGCGTATAATATTCGCTAAACATGAAAATAAAATCATCATCTTTAGACTCAACATACGCATAGTTTTCACCACAAAGTACAATATGAGCATCATCAATAGTTCTCAATAAAACAATAAGTTGATGAATAACCTCAATAGGAAAGTAGTTTGATAAAAGCTGAGTTTTACCTTGTTTAGCAATACCACCATTTTCAGCAATTACAGTAATTTCATCTTTAATGTCATGAAGCTTATCAATTATACTATGGTATTGTCTTCCGCTAGCAGCTATAAAATGAATGTTATGGTGTTTTAGTTCCTTAAAAATAGAGTAGAAATTATCACTAACTTCTCCTTTAGAATTAAGAAGTGTACCATCCATATCAGTGACTACAAGTTTAACTTGAGATAGATTCATATCGCATTTTTTTCAAAAATACTAATAGGCTTTAAACTCTGTTTAAAATTAAGGTTAACTAATTGTTTTAGTGCGAAGAACCTATATGACAACCACAAGATTCTTTAGTAAAACTTTGGCTAGCTTCATGCCAAGGAAATGCTTGGTTATACTTATTGTTTTCCCAGTAAAATTGAGTTCTTTCTTTTGGTGAGTTACCAATTTCATTCATAGTTTCAGTATCGTATAAACGACCATTAACCATAGTATATATAATACTTTCAGAGTTTTTAATGTCTTCTAATGGGTTTTTTTCCATTACAATTAAATCAGCAAGTTTTCCAACTTTTAATGAGCCAATATCGTTACCAGCACCAATATAATTTGCGCCATTAATTGTTGCAGCTTTTAAGGCTTCGTGATTTGTCATACCACCTTGTTGAAGCATCCATAATTCCCAATGAGCACCAAGACCTTGTAGCTGACCATGTGCACCAAGATTTACTTTAACTCCTGCATCACTTAGTGCTTTGCAAGTTTTAGAAACTAAAATATGACCGTTTTCATATTCACTATGAGGAACCATAGTACGATGTCTAGACCTAGAATCTATAATACCTCTAGGTGTATATTTTAAGAGTTTTTCATTTTCCCAAACATTTGTGTTTTGGTACCAAAAGTATTCACCACTCATTCCGCCATAATTAACAATAAGAGTAGGTGTGTAACCTACATTACTACTTCCCCAAAGTTTTAAAACGTCTTTATAAACAGGAGCAACAGGAATATTATGTTCAACACCTGTGTGACCATCCATAACCATTGTCATGTTATGATAAAAGTTTGAACCACCTTCAGGAACCACAAAAATACCTTCTTCTCTAGCTGCTTGTAATACTTGTTGACGTTGGTCTCTTCTTGGTTGATTATAACTCTTAACCGATAAAGCACCAAAAGCTTTAGTACGTCTTACTGACGAACGTGCATCTTCAAGATTATTAATTACGGCTTTAAAATCACCATCAGCTCCATATAGAATAAAACCTGTAGAGTAGAGGCGAGGACCAACTAATGTTCCGTTTTTTTGTAACTCTGATAAAGCAAAAACTGTTTCAGAGTTTGCTGAAGGATCATGAGCTGTTGTAACTCCAAATGCTAGATTTGCATAAAATTGCCAGTGCTTTTGAGTTGTAAGTCCGTAACGGAAACCGCCAATATGCGCGTGAGCATCAACCATTCCAGGCATTATAGTTTTTCCTGTAACATCATATACTTTTGCGTTAGAAGGAATGGTAACAGCATCACTTTTACCAATAGCTACTATTTTATTTTCAGTAATAACAATAGTACCGTTTTCAATAACTTCATCACCTTCCATTGTGATTATTCGAGCACCTTTAAAAGCAATAGTTCCATTAGGTTTATCGGTTTTTACTTCGATATTAATTTTAGTTCCGTTCTCAACAAGTTCAACATCTTCTGAAACTCCAGTTGAATAATACATATTACCAAGTGTCCAATACAATTGCTTACTATCAGAAGACCAATGAAGGTTTATACCAGCATCTTTTGAAAGTTGTGTTACAGGAACAAATTTTGTTTTATCAGTCATATCAAGTGTATGACCAGATTGCGGCATTGGAGCAACATATACTTTATGAAGATGCACAAATGCTATCCATTTGTTATCTGGACTTGGTACTAATCTATTACCATGTTTTGATTTTACAAGAATTTTCTCGTCAAAACCATCAAGATTAACACTCTTGAGTTCTTTGGTTAAGTCACCAAAATATTGTCCTCCTTTTTGGTAAATAATTCGTGAATCATCAGCATTAAAACTAGGAAAATCGCCTTCTTTTGTAACAAATTTTATATTTGAACCATTAGTGTTCATTACATAAAGACCAGGATTTTTATCAAAAGTTCTTCCTTGTTCATTATTTCCACCTTCTTTTCGGTAAACAATATTTTGTCCATTATGTGAATAAGAAGGGTTTCTGTAAATTCCTTTTTCATTTGTAAGCTTTGTAGGAGTTCCTCCCGAAGCGGACACTTTATATATTGAACCAAGGTTTTCATCATTCCATGTTACATAAACGATGTCTTTTCCGTTAGGAGAAAAGCTAGGTTCAAACTCAAAATCAGTTCCTTTAGTTAAACGTTTTGGAGTTCCGTTAGGTAATTTTTGAGACCATAAATAACCTAATGCGTTAAACACTAAATGTTTTCCATCAGGAGATGTTACGGCATGTCGTATTACTTTGGCTTTAAAAGTATCAGGAGACACAGGAGTATCAAACTCAACAGCTTTAGCGATTTTTAGTGTAGCATCAACCTGAAAAGGAATATTAGTAACTTCCAAGGAATTGATATTTATTCGGTTTATTTTTCCACCAGACCAAAACACAATGTCTTGGTTGTTTGGCATCCAGTTAAAATTTGGGTATACACCAAAAATAGCCCAAGCTTCTTGTTGGTCTTTGTTTAGCTTGTCATAAAGAGGCCATTCTTCATTGGTTTCTAAATCATGTATAAATAGTACCGATTTTTCACGTACACGTTTTATAAAAGCGAGTTTTTTTCCATCTCTTGACACCTGCGGACGCGCTGCGCCTCCAGGACCTCCAGTTATTCTATCAATTTCGCCCGTTTTCATATTATATCTGTTTATGACATAAATTTGACTATTTGGGTCTTTGTTGTATTGAAAAAAACCTCCTGGATATACGTCTTCACTATAATATAAATACTTGCCATCACTTGAAATGCTAGGTTCATTCACATCTTGTTGGTCATTTTTTCTCGTTGTTAATTGTAAACCTTTACCACCAGTTTTATGATACATCCATAACTCACCAGCACCTGCAGATCGTGTAGAAGTAAAGTGTTTTCTGGCAATAAGATAATTGCTATCAGGTGTCCAAATTGCATTATTAAGAAGTCTGAAATTTTCATTAGTGACTTGTTTAGCATTATTGCCATCCAAATCCATAACCCAAATATTGTCACCACCACCAGCATCACTAGTAAATGAAATTGATTTCCCATCAGGACTAAATCTAGGCTGTATCTCAAAAGCTAAACCTTCTCTTAAAACTGTTGCTTTTCCACCATTGATATCCATTTTGTAGATGTCGCCTAACATATCAAAAACAATAAGTTTTCCATCAGGACTAACATCAATATTCATCCATGTACCTTCGTTGGTAGATAGTTTTATGTCTTTAAAATCCCAATTTCCTTGAGGATTTGAAACATTCCAAACACTGTCTTTTTTTGTTTCTTGACCAAAAACGTTAAGCGTTATTAATAAAATGAGGGAGGAGATTAGATTAATTTTATTCATCTTAATTGTAAATTATAATAAAGGTGTAAGATAAGATTTATTATCGGTTTTCACTTGAGTGATAAAAGTATAACTATGTTAAAAACAAAAAATCCGATTCATTATGAATCGGATTTTTATAAGCGAATTGTTGTTATTATTTAGGCGAACGCCTTACTTTACTTTGTTTACTATTGCTTCAAAAGCTTCTGGATTGTTCATAGCTAAATCTGCAAGAACTTTACGGTTCAATTCGATATTGTTAGCTTTTAATTTACCCATAAACTTTGAATATGACATTCCGTGTTGTCTAGCTCCAGCGTTAATACGTTGAATCCATAACGCACGAAACGTTCTTTTTTTGTTTCTACGGTCTCTGTACGAGTATTGCATCGCTTTGTCAACCGCGTTTTTAGCTACTGTCCAAACGTTTTTACGTCTTCCAAAGTAACCTTTTGCTTGCTTAAGAACCTTTTTTCTTCTGGCTCTTTTAGCTACTGAATTTACTGATCTTGGCATTTCTTAAATTTGTTTTTTGTAGTAGGCGACCTATAATTGGTACTTGCTAAATTGTTTTGCCTAACTCCAGGGTTTATAAATTATTTTAACCGATTAAAACGTTATTACTTTAAACGTAACATTGTTTTAATGTTGTCTTCGTCTGACTTATGTACTAATGTATCATGAGTCAAAGCAAGCTTACGCTTTTTAGATTTTTTAGTCAAGATGTGACTTTTAAAAGCGTGCTTTCTTTTGATCTTACCAGTGCCAGTTAGTTTAAAACGTTTCTTAGCACTTGATTTAGTTTTCATTTTAGGCATTTTCTCCTAGTTTTAATTTACGTTTCGCTTATTATTTTTAGCTGAGAGTTTCTCAGTACTTATTTTATTTTTTTGGAGCAATAAACATGGTCATTCTTTTACCTTCTAATTTTGGCATTTGCTCTACTTTTCCAAATTCTTCAAGGTCTTGAGCTAACCTAAGTAGTAAAATATGTCCTTGCTCTTTAAATACGATAGAACGTCCTTTGAAAAATACAAAAGCTTTCAATTTTGCTCCATCTTTTAAAAACTTTTCGGCATGCTTCTTTTTGAAGTTATAATCATGGTCATCAGTTTGAGGACCAAAACGAATTTCTTTAACTACAACTTTAGAAGCTTTTGCTTTTAAGGCTTTATCTCGTTTCTTTTGTTCATAAAGAAACTTCTTATAATCCATAACCTTACATACTGGAGGATCAGCTTTTGGAGAAATCTCAACAAGATCCAAACCTTGCTCATCAGCAATGGCAAGTGCTTGCTTAGTTGTATAAATTCCTACTTCAACATTATCACCGACTACTCGTACTTTTTCGGCTCTAATTTTTGAATTAATTCTGTGTTGATCTTCTTTTTCAACTCTTCTAGAGTTGTTTCTGTTTCTACGTATTGCTATGGCTATATAATTTTAATTAAACTTAATTTTTTTAAAACTGTTTCAAAGATTTTTTTATCTCTTGGTCAACAATATTCGAAAATTCTTGTACAGTAATCATGCCAAGATCTTCTCCACCATGTTGACGCACAGAAACTTTGTTTTCTAATTCTTCATTCTCACCAACAATAATCATGAATGGGATTTTTTTCATTTCGGCTTCCCGAATTTTTTTACCCATAGTCTCATTCCTATTGTCAATTAGGGCGCGAATTTCGTTATTTTCTAACAAATTTAAAACTTTTTTGGCGTATTTTTCATATTTCTCACTAATTGATAAGACAATTACTTGTTCTGGCATTAACCAAAGTGGGAAATTTCCTCCTGTATGTTCTAGCAAAATAGCTATGAATCTTTCCATACTACCAAAAGGTGCACGATGTATCATAACAGGTCTGTGAAGTTCGTTATCACTTCCTCTATATGTTAAATCAAAACGCTCAGGTAAATTATAATCTACTTGTATAGTTCCTAATTGCCATTGTCTGCCCAATGCATCTTTAACCATAAAGTCAAGTTTAGGACCATAAAAGGCAGCTTCACCAGTTTCAATTACATAATTTAGACCTTTGTCATTTGCTGCGTTAATAATTGCTTGTTCAGCTTTTTCCCAGTTAGCTACATCACCAATGTATTTGTCGGGATTTTCAGGATCCCTTACAGATACTTGAGCGGTAAAGTTTTCAAAACCTAATGAACCAAAAACGTAAAGCACTAAGTCGATAACGTCTTTAAACTCTTTGTCTAATTGCTCTGGAGTACAAAAAATATGAGCATCATCTTGAGTAAAACCTCTTACACGAGTTAATCCATGTAACTCACCACTTTGCTCATATCTATATACAGTACCAAATTCAGCATAACGCTTTGGTAAATCTTTATAAGACCATTGAGAGTGATTGTAAATTTCGCAATGATGTGGACAGTTCATGGGTTTTAGTAAAAATTCTTCACCTTCTTTTGGCGTATGAATTGGCTGAAAACTATCTTCTCCGTATTTAGCATAGTGACCAGAAGTAACGTATAGCTCCTTTTGGCCAATGTGAGGTGTTACAACCATTTCGTATCCTGCTTTTTTCTGAGCAACTTTTAAGAAGTTTTCTAAGCGCTCACGTAAAGCAGCTCCTTTAGGTAACCAAAGCGGAAGACCTTGACCTACCTTTTGTGAGAAAGTAAACAATTCAAGTTCTTTACCGAGTTTTCTATGGTCACGTTTTTTAGCTTCTTCTAGTAGTTGCAAATATTCAGTTAACTCTTTTTGCTTCGGAAATGAAATACCATAAACACGTGTTAACTGTTTATTGTTTTCATCACCTTTCCAATAGGCTCCAGCTACACTCAATATTTTAACAGCTTTAACAATTCCAGTGTTTGGTATATGCCCTCCTCGGCATAAGTCAGTAAATGAGTCATGATCACAAAATGTGATAGTACCATCTTCAAGATTTTCTATCAAATCAACTTTATAGTCATTTTTACCTTTATAATAAGATAATGCTTCGTCTTTTGATACTGAACGCATTTTAAAATCATGCTTACCTCTTGCAATCTCCAACATCTTGTCCTCTATACGCTTAAAGTCTTTGTCAGAAATCACATCATCTCCTAAATCTATATCATAATAAAAACCATTCTCAATAGCAGGACCAACCCATAACTTTGCACTAGGATACAACTCTTCAATTGCTTGTGCTAATATATGAGCCGAAGAATGCCAGAAAGCTTTTTTACCGTCATCGTCATTCCAAGTGTATAAAACCAATGATCCATCTGTCGTTATAGGTGTTGTTGTTTCTACCGTAGTATCATTAAACTTTGCAGAAATAACATTTCTAGCTAACCCTTCACTAATACTTTTAGCGACTTCTATTGGAGTAGTAGCTCCCTCAAACGATTTTATACTGCCATCAGGCAATGTGATGTTTACCATTATATTATATATATGTATGAAAATAAGAATGCAAAGATAATAGGTTAATTACATTCATACAATAATATATAATGTATAAATTTTTACATCTTTATTCATTAAGGACATATATGTATGATTAGCGTTTAAAGGCAGGCTAATCTATAGTGCCTATATGTAGAGGTGAACTATACATATAGTTAATAGAGATTAATAGTGTAGAGTTATTTTGTGTGTTTTAAGTTTATGTATATATGTGTTTAAAGTGTGCATTTTAGTTTAATGTAGTTTTTTCAGGAAGTATAAATGATAAGAATATTACATGTAAAGTATTGGTTTATAGGTTGGGCGAAATTTTTCAAGAAAAACATTAAAAAAAAGTAAAAAAAAGTTTGCGATAAAGAAAAAATAGGTTGTATATTTGCAGCCGCTAAAAACGGGAACGTTGA
>NZ_BAAAGF010000007.1:0-2500 GCF_039524015.1 Gaetbulibacter jejuensis
ATGTAAAGTATTGGTTTATAGGTTGGGCGAAATTTTTCAAGAAAAACATTAAAAAAAAGTAAAAAAAAGTTTGCGATAAAGAAAAAATAGGTTGTATATTTGCAGCCGCTAAAAACGGGAACGTTGAGGCAAAAAGTTCACAAGAAATACTGATTAAGAAAAGGGTTTTGAAATGTTTCGAAAAAATTTTCAAAAAAAAATCAAAAAAGATTGTGGGATAAAAAAAAGGGTTTTATATTTGCACCCGCTTAACCGATAAGACGGTTTAGAAGAGAAGATAAAAGTTCATTAACATATTGAATTGACAGCGTAAAATTAGCATTGGAAACGATGTTAATTAAACAAAAGAATAGACCATTTTGAGTACTGAATAAAATTCCATATTAGTTGTTAAATAATATTTAAGATTTAACGATGAAGAGTTTGATCCTGGCTCAGGATGAACGCTAGCGGCAGGCCTAACACATGCAAGTCGAACGGTAACATAGAAAAGCTTGCTTTTCTGATGACGAGTGGCGCACGGGTGCGTAACGCGTATGCAATCTACCTTTTACAGGGGGATAGCCCAGAGAAATTTGGATTAATATCCCATAGTATCAAGAGTCGGCATCGGCATTTGATTAAAGATTTATCGGTAAAAGATGAGCATGCGTCCTATTAGCTAGATGGTGTGGTAACGGCACACCATGGCAACGATAGGTAGGGGCCCTGAGAGGGGGATCCCCCACACTGGTACTGAGACACGGACCAGACTCCTACGGGAGGCAGCAGTGAGGAATATTGGACAATGGGCGCAAGCCTGATCCAGCCATGCCGCGTGCAGGAAGACTGCCCTATGGGTTGTAAACTGCTTTTATACGGGAAGAAACACTCCCTCGTGAGGGAGCTTGACGGTACCGTAAGAATAAGGATCGGCTAACTCCGTGCCAGCAGCCGCGGTAATACGGAGGATCCAAGCGTTATCCGGAATCATTGGGTTTAAAGGGTCCGTAGGTGGATAATTAAGTCAGAGGTGAAATCCTGCAGCTCAACTGTAGAATTGCCTTTGATACTGGTTATCTTGAGTCATTATGAAGTGGTTAGAATATGTAGTGTAGCGGTGAAATGCATAGATATTACATAGAATACCAATTGCGAAGGCAGATCACTAATAATGTACTGACACTGATGGACGAAAGCGTGGGGAGCGAACAGGATTAGATACCCTGGTAGTCCACGCCGTAAACGATGGTCACTAGCTGTTCGGATTTCGGTCTGAGTGGCTAAGCGAAAGTGATAAGTGACCCACCTGGGGAGTACGTTCGCAAGAATGAAACTCAAAGGAATTGACGGGGGCCCGCACAAGCGGTGGAGCATGTGGTTTAATTCGATGATACGCGAGGAACCTTACCAGGGCTTAAATGTAAGTTGCATGATTTAGAGATAGATCTTTCTTCGGACTACTTACAAGGTGCTGCATGGTTGTCGTCAGCTCGTGCCGTGAGGTGTCAGGTTAAGTCCTATAACGAGCGCAACCCCTGTTGTTAGTTGCCAGCGAGTAATGTCGGGAACTCTAGCAAGACTGCCGGTGCAAACCGTGAGGAAGGTGGGGATGACGTCAAATCATCACGGCCCTTACGTCCTGGGCTACACACGTGCTACAATGGTAGGTACAGAGGGCAGCCACTGCGTGAGCAGGAGCGAATCCTAAAAACCTATCACAGTTCGGATCGGAGTCTGCAACTCGACTCCGTGAAGCTGGAATCGCTAGTAATCGGATATCAGCCATGATCCGGTGAATACGTTCCCGGGCCTTGTACACACCGCCCGTCAAGCCATGGAAGCTGGGAGTGCCTGAAGTCCGTCACCGCAAGGAGCGGCCTAGGGTAAAATTAGTAACTAGGGCTAAGTCGTAACAAGGTAGCCGTACCGGAAGGTGCGGCTGGAACACCTCCTTTCTAGAGAAAGACGACTAATAAGGAAGTTCAAAAAAGGAATAGTCTGTTCTTTTGCTGTTAATTTAAATGATCTATTATAGTAGAGTCTCATAGCTCAGCTGGTTAGAGCGCTACACTGATAATGTAGAGGTCGGCAGTTCGAGTCTGCCTGAGACTACTAAATTAATAGGAAATTCTGGAAGTTGAGTAGTGGTTATAGTCTAACTACTAACTACTATGTACTAACGACTAGTATATGGGGGATTAGCTCAGCTGGCTAGAGCGCCTGCCTTGCACGCAGGAGGTCATCGGTTCGACTCCGATATTCTCCACAATAGCGAAAGCTAAAAAGTTCATTGACATATTGAAAAAGATACATGAAAATTAGATAGAAATATTTAATAAAATTAAATTATTGTAACGAGCAATAATTGTAACTCATTAAAAAGACAAAAAGTACAATAAGCTAAATAAGAGCGTATGGGGAATGCCTAGGCTCTCAGAGGCGATGAAGGACGTGATAAGCTGCGAAAAGCTGCGGGGATTGGCACATACAAATTGATCCGCAGATATCCGAATGGGGC
>NZ_BAAAGF010000008.1:0-5128 GCF_039524015.1 Gaetbulibacter jejuensis
TTATCGTTTCAAAGTAAAGTGAGCTTTAAACTCTTTTCTCTGCCCACCAATTGGTTCGTCGTACTCTACTACAAACCAGTAATCACTTGATGGCATTGGGTTTCCATTGTAGGTTCCATCCCATCCTTGTCCCGAAGGAGATATTTGCTTCAACAGTTTTCCAAACCTGTCAAAGATATAAATTTTTACGTCAGCTCTACCTGCAAATCCTATAATGTTCCATGTATCATGATATCCATCTCCATTTGGTGTAAAGTACTTTGGATAATCCAACACTGTTATCTCCAACGCTGTCAGTCCACATCCATTCTTGTCTCTTGCCACTACTACATGTTCTCCTGAGGTAACGTCTTCAAACAAACCACTGTCTTGCCATGGACCGTTATCTAAACTGTATTCATACTCTCCTGGTCCTGTTGCTTCTGCTTCTATAACGTGATTTTCTGAAAAAGCTTGTGTAGTCACTTCGGCTACCAAGGTTGGAGGTGCACTTTCTATAACTAAAGTCTCATCGGTATTCTCACAGTTGGTCTCTGTTGATGTTGCTTCGTCCACAACAGTTACACTATAAGTTCCGCCTTCTATTGGCATATAACTACCTTCTGTAGCGCCTGCGATTTCTGTTCCGTTAAGATACCATGTAAAACTGTAATCTGGTGTGGTCAGTCCTGTATCTAATACTAAAGGATCTAATACTTCTGTCCCATTAGTATCCACACATAGTATATAACTGTCTTCTAAATCAAATACTGGTAACGGATTCACCTGAAGGGTCAGATCTGTCACATCATAACAGATAGAGTCTGGTGTGGTATCATTATCTACTCTTACATAAATAACCTGTGGGTTAGTGATGTTCTCATAAAGTGTAGGTAATGGGTTTACTCCTGCGTCTGCATCATCAAAACTCGCATAGTACGTTACTGTATAATTTAATGGGTCTTGACCATCTAGTACGTCTTCATCTAATGTTGATAGATCAAACTGTACACTGTCGTTAGTTGGGTCTCCATCTATCTCCATATTGTCATCACATAGCTCATATAGAATTGGCTCCATATCACTATTGGCTTCTGCTGCTTCCTGAACTTCTATGTTAAAGCTTTGTGTGCTTATCGAACATCCTGTTACTGTATTGGTAATAGCTACATAGATTGGTTGTGGATTGATCACATTGGTATATGGACTTACCAATCCGTTCATTAGATCATCAGCATCTGCTTGTGTAGCATGATAGCTTACTGTAAATAGGGTTGGATCTTGACCATTAAGTACTTCTGCATCTTTACTGGTTAAATCAAACTGCGCAAAGCCATCGGTATTGTCTTCACATATGATAAAGTCCGTTACTGCTACTACATCTGGTAATGGGTTTACGGTTATCGTAAAGGTTACTATAGTATAACATCCTGTTACATCATTAGTCACACGCACATAGATGGTTTGTGCTGTGTAATCGGTTGGGATGTTAGTGTACATTGTTGGGTCTGCTATAGCATTGGCTCCTGCTTCTGCATCTTCTTCTGTTTCATGGTAGCTTGCTGTTACTCCTGCTTCTCCATTGATGATGTATACTTCGTTTTCGGTAAGATCAAATACCTCTTGTCCATCTCCTGTATTGATGTCATCACATAACTCTAGGTTATCTGGATCTGTACTTGGAGTTGGGTTTGGTAATACTCTAATGGTTAACGTTGTGTAATCCACACAGCCTGTATCGGTATCGGTAACAACTACATATAGTGTTTGTGGGTTAGCTGGTGCGCCATTAACCGATGTATTGGTATAGGCTGTAGCGTCTACTGCGTTGGTTCCTGACTGTGCATCGACATTGGTTTCATAATAGCTCACACTCCAGCTTGCTTCTCCTCCTGTAATTTCACTGTCCTTTACGGTAAGATCAAATACTGTAATCTCATCAGCCACTTCATCATCACACAACTCTAATGGTGTTGGTTGTATTGCTGTTGGTGGAAGCTCCACACGTATTTCAAACTCTCCTGTAGTTACACAGCCATTGGCTACACTTACTAAGCGTATGTAAATGGTCTGTGGGTTGATTTGGTTACTATAGTTAGTCGTGTTAGCTATTGGGTTGTTTCCTGAGTCTGCATCTGCCTGTGTTAAATGGTAGGTCAGTACAAAATCTGCTGGGTCTTGGGTACCTAATATCTCTGCTGCTTTGGTGGTTAAATCAAACTGCGCAATCTCATCGGTATTGGTATCACAGATAACATAATCGTCTATGTTTGTTGGAACTACTGGTGATGGTAATACATTTAATACCAATGGTACTATAGTAAAGCATCCTGTTATTGTGTTCTCTGCTCTTGCATAAACGGTTTGTGTATCTGGTACGATATTACTGTAAGGACTTACTAATGGGTTTTGTGCGTTTTCAGCATCTGCCATAGTCTCATGGTAGCTCACAGTAATATCCAATTCACCATTGATGATCTCTACTGTACTACTGTCTAAATCAAAACTTGCAAAGCCATCATTGTCTACATCACATTCTTCTAAGTCTGTTGGTACTGCTGGTGATGGTATTGGGTTTACTCGTAAATCTAAAGTAATTGTACTCACACAGCCTGTAACATCATTGGTTGCTCTTACATAAATAGTCTGTGGGTTTACAGTATTGGTATATGGACTTGTGATTGGGTTGTTCCCTGAATCGGCATCGGCTTGGGTCTCATAATACGTTAGGCTGATTCCTGTTTGACCATTCAAGATCTCATCGGCTGCATCTTCTAATGTAAAGGCTTCTTGCTCATCGCCTGGGTTGTTATAATCACATAACTCCAATGGTGATGGTTGTACCAATACTGGTAATGCATTAACGATAAGCTCTAATGTTGTAAGCTTATAACATCCGTTGTTATTGTCTTCTACTCGTACCCATAGGGTCTGGTTGAAGGCTGTTGTGTTTGTATAGGCTGCTGGGTTCAGTATTGGGTTTGTTCCTGCTTCAGCATTAGCTTCTGTTTCATGATAAGTGACTGTATACTGTGTTGGGTCTGCTAGGTTTTGAAGTACTTCTGCATCCTTAGTAGTAAGGTCAAACTGTGCAAATCCATCGGCTGAGGCATCATCACATACTTGTAATGGTGTTGGTCCTGCTCCCAGTTGTGGGGTTGGATTTACTATCAATACTAAATCTACTATCGTAGCACAATCGGTAGCTATGGTAGCGCTTTCTACTCTAGCGTAAACAGTTTGCGTGTTTACCACAATGTTATTGTATGGACTTGCTAATGGGTTTACATTATTATTGGCATCTGCCATAGTCTCATGGTAAGTTACTGTAAGTCCTGGAACGCCTCCTGTTATTTCATTATCTGCATCGGTAAGGGTGAACACTCCAAAACCATCACTATCAGGATCACAGTACTCCAATGGTGTTGGCACATTAGCTACTGGTGCTTGTTCCACTACCAACGTTAAGGTTGTAGTAGCATAACATCCTGTGTTGATATCCTGAACACGTACATACACTACTTCTCCATCAAACCCTGTGTATGGTATTGGTAATGGGTTAGTAGCATTGTCTGCATCTAACTGTGTTGGGTAATACGTTACCGAGTAGTTCGGGTTGTTACCACTGATCTCTATATTCTTTAGAGTAAGATCAATGTCTGTTATGCCGTCTGGTACATTATCATCACAAACTTCCAATGGTGTAGGAACTACTAATGCTGGAAGTGGGTTGACCACCAACTCAAAACTACTTACTGAAGCACAGTTTGTAATTGTATTGGTAAGTGCCACATATAGGGTTTGTGGATTGGTTTGATTAATATATGGTACGGTTATCGCATTGATTCCTGCTTCGGCATCTGCCTGTGTTTCGTAATAGCTTACCGCTACATTAACCTGTCCATTGATGATTTCTGCATCTTTGGTCGTAAGGTCAAATGTTTCTTGCTCGTCGCCTGGGTTGTTATAGTCACACAACTCGTATGGTGTTATCGTACCTATGGTTGGTAATGGGTTTACCAATAGGGTAAGCTCTACTGTGTCATGGCAGCCTGAAGCGTCATCTTCCAAACGCACATAAACGGTTTGGGTGTTTGGTACAATATTGTTGTATGGACTTGATAGAGCATTGACACCATTGTCTGCATCAGACTGGGTCTCATGATAAGTCACTGTCATTCCAGTTTGACCACCTAATACTTCTGCGTCTTTTAATGTTAAGGTAAAGCTTGCAAAACCATCGTTATCATCATCGCAGACTTCCAATGGTGTTGGTGCTACTGCTACTGGTAGTGGGTTAACCACTAGCTCTAATGTCGTAGTATTATAGCATCCTGTTGTTGCATCTTCTAAACGTACGTATACCGTTTGCGTGTTGATGACAATGTTAGTGTATGGTGAGAAAATCTCATTGGTAGCATTGTCTGCATCGGCTTGGGTTTCATAGTAAGTGACGTTAACACCTGTTTGTCCGTTAAGTATCTCTGCATTCTTATCTGTTAGTGTAAATGCTGCAAAACCATCGGCATCGTCATCACAAACTTCTAATGGTGTTGGCACCAATACTTCTGGTAATGGGTTAACGATAAGCTCAAAGCTTGTGTATCCATAACAGTCTGGTGTGGTAGCATCTTCTACTCTTACATGTATCGTCTGTGGGTTACCTGTATTGGTATAGGTTGCTGGGTTTGCTATAGCATTCATTGGTGCTTCTGCATCTGCTTGGGTCTCGTAATAGGTTACTGTATAAACCAATGGGTCTTGACCACCTAATATAGTAGCGTCTTGTGTGGTTAAATCAAACTGAGCTACGCCATCATTGGAAGCGTCATCGCAAACTACCATATCTGATGGCTCTGTTGCTATGGCTCTATAGTTAACTACTAAATTGAACACCGGAAGTGGTGAGGCTATGTAGCAACTGGAATCGCCTGCACTCTCTACTCGTACATAGATAGGTTGTGGGTTAACGGTATTGGTGTAAGGACTCACTAATGCATTAGCCCCTGAATCGGCATCAGCAAAACTTGTGTAATACGTCACTACAAAATCTGTAGAAGGTTGTGCGCCTAAAATACCTAAATCTTGAACCGTTAAATCAAAATCCTCAAATCCATCATTGCTGTCATCATCGCAAACTTCTAGGTCT
>NZ_BAAAGF010000009.1:0-1218 GCF_039524015.1 Gaetbulibacter jejuensis
CAACTCCTTGGCACACAGAACGACATGGCTACGATCCGACTTGCTTTTGCAATGGAGGAAATTGGAAGTTTAGAGAGAAAAGTTTAAATACTAGCAGAAGGCATTTAATTATGTTAGTGAGGACTATCCTTCTTTTTTTTATTATTTTTTTATATATATTAATATTATTACAATCGTAATATCTTAATATTTATATATTTGTATATTATGCTAATTAGTTAATTAGTATATTATATATATTAGCTAATTAGCTAGATAGTAGTTATTAATTATATAATTATTCTTCAGTTCAAAATAGATTCTTTTAGACTTTTTCACCGCTCGTAATCAATTTGTTTCATGCTAGGAATAAAAAGTGGCCTTTTTTAAAAAATTGGAGATAGAAAAATTGGAACCTTCAATTTATGAATGCAGTGTTGGAAAAAATTGGAGGCCTCTTATTGAAAGTCGAGAGATACAAACGTAAAAGTTTAGAGAAAGATTTATATATGAGTTTTTACATATATGATATCAGTGAAAGAGAAATGAAAAAAGAAGTAATAATTGAAGGAGAAACGTACTATATTGAAAGTGAGGATGACCTAGTTAGCATAGTTCATGAGTTAGTCAAAAGAGGGTTTACAGTTAAGGAGATTGCATACGGACTAGGAATCAGTGAGAAAAAGGTCAGGAAATATTTAGAAGACTGTTGGTAAGTTAAGTTTTGTTTTTTTATTTGTAAGTTCTAATTCTCCTTTTTAGAATTTTTATTTTTCTCCTAATTAGCTAAGATTATGCTTAGTTTTTTTCAGTTTTGTGATAGTAATTGTAAAGGTTGAAAAATCAAGGAGGTGAAAAAATAAAGAGATAGAGAAGTAAAAAGATAGAGAAAGATTTATATAGCAGAAGATACATATATGTAAGTGGTGAGTAAAAAGTGAAGTATGAAGTCTTAAATCAAATCGTAAATCAAGTATTTGAAGACAGTACAGTAGACGAGTTACAGCTGAGATTTAGGGAAGATGTTGAAGTTAGTCCAGAAGAATTTAAACAGTTAATCGGTCAAGGTACCTTGGTAACTGGTACAGAAGATTACGGTGTAATAACTGACATTTACGAATATTGGGAAGAAGGAAAAAGGTACGTTAAAATGTTATTGGTCTACTATAAGAAAGATGAGAAATATTACGTAATGGAGTTACAAATGTGGAGAGAGATTAAGCTATAATTTTCTTTTTT
>NZ_BAAAGF010000010.1:0-1009 GCF_039524015.1 Gaetbulibacter jejuensis
TCATATATTCTATAGTTAAAGGCAGTCCAGGTCTAGCTTGAATTAATGGAATAAATGGATATGGCTTTAAATTTGAAATATAAAAATACATATCTTTAAATAAATCATAAAGAGTATATATATTTCCATATGAAAATTGATATTGTAATAGATATTGAAATGAAGTATTGATATATTTGTAAACTGAGTATGCAGTATAAAGATCTTGAACTATTTCATTCCAAAGTTGTGAAGAAATTAAAGATTGTTTCGCTATTTTATTCAGTAATTTACTAAATGAAGTAATTGGATAACAAGTTGATATTGGATATGAATATTGATTTGATGATTGAGTTAATGATTGAGTTGATGAACTAGTAGTAACTAGATTAGAAGACATTCTAGATCACTAACTATAAATTGCAGTTAATTGAGGATTTGTGTTAGACGGCATTACGCCGTTAGGCGGATAAGTCCTCATTCTCATGAAATTCCAAGCTGTTTGCCACCAAAAGCCTGAGCTAACAGAACCAATAGCACTTAAATATAATTGTGTAGAACTAGAAAGTGGGTTATTATTAACTGTTCCACAATATCCGCCGGCAGAACTATAGAATTGTGGAGCTATACATCCATACCATGAACTAGCTGAAGATCCGTAATAATAAACCCATGCATAAACCCACTGTGAAACTGCACTACCTTGTTGATTTAAATCATTAGTTACTCTGCCATTTATATAATATGATTGAGAAAAATATGTGTTACTATATCCCATAGTTACTCCAATTGCATTTATAGAAGATGTATTTGTATTATCTGCAATTCCCGCCATACCGTTATTAGCTCCTAATCCTCCAGCTTGATTTCCTAGGTCTATTGTTGAAGATTCTGCAATTACTGGTTGATTTGGTACACTTTTTCCAATATAAACAAATCCAACATTATTTGAATATCCAGATAAATATATTGCATTTATTTGATTTCCTAATGGCCCACCTGTAGAAATTTGTTGAATTGTATTTCCAAA
>NZ_BAAAGF010000011.1:0-891 GCF_039524015.1 Gaetbulibacter jejuensis
CTACTAATGTAGTTAATGTTTCTTGGGCATCAATTATTGATGCTATGTCTATTGTTTGCGCTGTACCATCCTCGTTTGTGTACGTAACTGTACCATCGCCATTGTCTACCAAGTTGGTAACCGTTTCATTGTTTCCTATTATAGTAGCCATGTTGATTACTGTTGCTACACCGTCTTCATCGGTATACGTGATAGTACCATCGCCATTGTCTATCAAAGTAGTCAAGGTCTCGTTGGCTGCTACCGCTGCTGCTAAATCTATATTATTAGCTACACCGTCTTCATCGGTATACGTAATCGTACCGTCGCCATTATCCACTAAACTTGTTAAGGTCTCTACGGCTGCTACGGCTGTTGCTAGGTTGATGTTGTTAGCATTACCATCTTCATCTGTATAGGTAATGGTTCCGTCGCCATTGTCTACTAAACTTGTTAAGGTCTCTACTGCGGCTACAGCTGTAGCTAGGTTGATGTTATTAGCATTACCGTCTTCGTCATTATAGGTAATGGTTCCGTCGCCGTTGTCTATTAAACTTGTTAAGGTCTCTACCGCGGCTACGGCTGTGGCTAGGTTAATAATGCTTGCCGCACCATCCTCATCTGTATAGGTAATGGTTCCATCCCCATTGTCTACTAATGTAGTTAATGTTTCTTGGGCATCAATTATTGATGCTACGTCTATTGTTTGCGCTGTACCATCCTCGTTTGTGTACGTAACTGTACCATCGCCATTGTCTACCAAGTTGGTAACCGTTTCATTGTTTCCTATTATAGTAGCCATGTTGATTACTGTTGCTACACCGTCTTCATCGGTATACGTGATAGTACCATCGCCGTTATCTACTAATGTAGTTAAGGTCTCTACGGCTGCTACGGCTGTTGCTAGATCTA
>NZ_BAAAGF010000012.1:0-687 GCF_039524015.1 Gaetbulibacter jejuensis
TAACATTTTGATTTATTTCTTCATAAGCTTTTTGAGGAGTAATAATAAATTGTCGAATCCCTTGCTCTTCAG
This sequence comes from Gaetbulibacter jejuensis, assembly GCF_039524015.1. NCBI lineage: Bacteria > Pseudomonadati > Bacteroidota > Flavobacteriia > Flavobacteriales > Flavobacteriaceae > Gaetbulibacter > Gaetbulibacter jejuensis. Next base: position 73 of record NZ_BAAAGF010000012.1, read on the forward strand.
TTCTTTGTAAAAGTCTAGCAGTTTGGTTTTGATACATTAATTTTGCAGTTTTTGGAGTTAATAAATTGTTATATGCATATTTTTCAAGATCTGAAATGTTTAAAATTCCATATTGTGTCCCTAAGATTAGATCGCGAATTCCTACAGGTCTAAATAATGGATTTTTAGGAGCGAAATCATTAACTGGAGGTTCTAGATAAGCATTAGTAAACCAAGCTGGATAACCAGTTAGCAATATTGTTTCTTTTAAGTGATCTTTAATTTCTTCAAAAGACCTTACAGCTACCCATCTTCCAATTTGTACAAATGGCGGATCTGCAAATGGCAAATCGCCCAAACCAATTTCATTAAATATTTCTCTCGCTGTAATTTTAAAATCTGAAATAAATGGTTCTTTTATAAATTCTTTTAAAGTTATAGCAAGTTCAGTTCTTATTTCATTTAAAAAATCTACTGAAGTTTCTGCAAAAGCTTTTATAATTTCTCCAAATTTAATTGGAATTTTTCCGCCTAATCCAACTGGAGCTAAATCTATTTCTATTTCTGGTAAAATTTCAGCTAATTTATCTACAATAACTGGTAAGAATTTTCCAATTGTAATTGGAGCAATAAATG
>NZ_BAAAGF010000013.1:0-662 GCF_039524015.1 Gaetbulibacter jejuensis
AAAACTTTACTTTCACTATCCTCAACTATATCCTTTACATCAAGATCTTCCACGTATATCTCATCATACTCTTCTACTAACCACGAAGTCACCTTGTGAATATAATCACTCATCAAGTTCTTCACATGCTCGTGAAGCTTAGCTAGTTTTTTCCTAACCTTCTCGTAGTTTCTAGATCCCTTCTTCTTTCTAGATAATGATTTTTGTAAGATCTTTATCCTCCTCTCGACCTTATCAAAAACCTTGGGGTTCTCTATTACTACACCATCAGAAGTAGTTACTAGTTTATCCACTCCTAGGTCTATTCCAACCACTTTCCCAGCCTTTTCAAGAGGCTTCTTTTCCACCTCGACTTGAAAGATAGCATACCAACCAGTTGAACTCTTCTTTATTATAACTCCTTTTATCTCGCCTTCCAACGGTCTGTGAAAGAGTACTTTTATCTCTCCTATCTTTGAGAGGATCAGCTTGTCTCCCTCAACCTTGAAACCAGATTGATTATAATTGATGATCTTCAAGATCTTCTTGTACCTCAGTTTCCCCACTTTCTTCCCTTTCTTCTTCAGTTCATGAAGAGCATTGATGTTGCTCCATAATTGGTTGTTAACCATTTGAAGTCGGATCGTAGCCATGTCGTTCTGTGAGCCAAGGAGTTGCGGATT
>NZ_BAAAGF010000014.1:0-622 GCF_039524015.1 Gaetbulibacter jejuensis
CCTATTATAGTAGCCATGTTGATTACTGTTGCTACACCGTCTTCATCGGTATACGTGATAGTACCATCGCCGTTATCTACTAATGTAGTTAAGGTCTCTACGGCTGCTACGGCTGTTGCTAGATCTATATTATTAGCTACACCATCTTCATCGGTATACGTAATCGTACCGTCGCCATTATCCACTAAACTTGTTAAGGTCTCTACCGCTGCTACAGCTGTTGCTAGGTTGATGTTATTAGCATTACCATCTTCATCATTATAGGTAATTGTTCCGTCGCCGTTGTCTACCAAGCTTGTTAAGGTCTCTACTGCGGCTACGGCTGTTGCTAAGTTGATGTTGTTAGCATTACCGTCTTCGTCATTATAGGTAATGGTTCCGTCGCCGTTGTCTATTAAACTTGTTAAGGTCTCTACCGCGGCTACGGCTGCGGCCATGTTAATTGTATTGGCTACTCCGTCTTCATCAGTATACGTAATAGTACCGTCGCCATTATCTACTAATGTAGTTAATGTTTCTTGGGCATCAATTATTGATGCTACGTCTATTGTTTGCGCTGTACCATCCTCGTTTGTGTACGTAACTGTACCATCGCCATTGTCTACCAAGTTGGTAACCGTTT
>NZ_BAAAGF010000015.1:0-521 GCF_039524015.1 Gaetbulibacter jejuensis
AGCATCTTGTCTTCCTAAGACCGCTTGGCCTCCGACTTATATTCAAAATATGTATTTTGTAACTCTTGCGGAATCTGGAATTCTGTAAATACTTTCTGTAGTAATTGTTGTGGATTTGATACATATTCGCTAATTGAAAGTGCTTTTGTCGGCGTTAGATATAGTTCTTGTAAGCCTGTCACAATTTTTCTTACTTGTGCAAATAATTTTATTACATTTAATAATGCTTCATTAATTCCATATTGTTTTAACAAACTTTCAAATTGTAAATTCTGATAATTATAAATTAATGCAGTTATGTATTCAGATTTGAAAGATTGTACTTCTTGTGCTACTAGTAAATGTTGATAATAGTTTACATACAAATTCAATAATTCAGATGGGATAAAGCTATATTCTATTAATTTTTGATCTAGATAATTGTACTTTATTGCATTTTCAATTATGGAAATTGAAGGCAAGTCGGAGGCCAAGCGGTCTTAGGAAGACAACGGCAATCCGCAACTCCTTGGCTCACAGAA
>NZ_BAAAGF010000016.1:0-518 GCF_039524015.1 Gaetbulibacter jejuensis
TAGCCATGTCGTTCTGTGAGCCAAGGAGTTGCGGATTGCGGTTGTCTTCCTAAGACCGCTTGGCCTCCGACTTAAAAAGCTTATGAAGAAATAATTCAAAATGTTAATTTAACTGGTAAAGAATTATTTCTAAAAACTTTCACATTAGAATATGAATATGCAGTTCAGAGAATTGTTAGACAATTTTTAAGATCATTATTATCTAGAGCTTTATCAAATTTTGGAAGACCGTACCTTGATTTTAAATATTTAGATGATACAATTGCTAAATTATTTAAAGATCTAGGATATCCAGAAGAAGTAAGAACAGTTTTCGATACTATGATCACACAATCTCAGTTAATTTATACTAATCAACTTCTATTAAGACAATTACAACAAATCGTTAGGTTAGGAATTTTTGATCAGAAAAAGATTAAAGAAGAATTGAAAGCTAATAAATTTAATGAACAAATAGCATTACAAATTTTAGAAAGTGAATTACAATTTGCACAATTGCAAAATATACTAAAAAGTCG